>JBDIBI010000041.1:0-49251 GCA_039812885.1 Blastocatellia bacterium | reverse complement strand
TAGAACTAGCACGTCTAGCCCCAAGATCAACAGTAGAGACTCTAATTTGAGCTTTAGTAGTTTCAATATCAGGAACTTGCCAAGTAAAATCTTGAGCCTCAGGCTTAAGTTGTTCTGCTCCGGGAATTACATTAAAAGTCATTCCTCCATCAGTAGAAAGCTCTATTTTATGGCTTGCAATGGAGTAACTTTGTGGCATCACTGTAGTTTGCCATTTTATTGAGAACGCTTGATTTGCCGCTACTTGTTGATTAGCTGCTGGCGAGGTTGTTTGGAGAGAGGGAGGCTGACCAATGGTGAAGTCTCCTGCTAGGGCTAAGCCTAAAGAAGCTTTACCGGTAACATTAGGAAGATCAGTAACAGAAAAAATAACAGAATCAGTTTGAGTGTCAATTATTGATTTACCTCCAAAATCACTTACATAAAGTAAGTTTCCATCAGAAGATAATTTTATGTCTTCTAGTTCAAATTTTTTAGAGGTAAATATTGTTGTAATTTGTTTGTCAATAACATTGTACTTATAAAGATGTAGCCCATCTTCTTCACAAATGTAAAGGGAGTTATTGTTTTTGCTAAATAAAATTAATGTAAGGTTAGATCTGGAAGTGTTATTAAAATTTACTTGATCTATAATTTGTAAAGATGAAGTATCTATAAAAAAGAGATTATTTTTACTTCCCAAACACAAAGTTCTGCCATCAGAAGAAATAGCTAACTCCATATAGCGAAGTAAATTGATTACGCCAGGAGGTAAACTGGAAATAGTAGCCAAAAGAGAGGGCTTTTGAGTATCAAAAACAAGAATACTGTTATTTTCAGTAGAAACATATGCTTTTGTACCATTTGGGCTAAATATAATATCTCTTGGTTGGAGTACATTTGAGATAGTCGCAATAGTTGTTAAGTTTTGTGGATTAATTAATACTAGTTGGCTTTCTGGTAGTACCACTGTTACCCAAATAGTTCCATCAGGAGATTGTTTCTCTCCATATACTCGTAATGAAGAAAGAATTTTCCTTGTAGAACCAGAAAATAAATCTATAACTAACAAACCTTTTTCAAAAAATGGTATGGCAAATGCCTGTCTTCCATCTTTACTTACTTCTAAAAATGCACAGGGAGTTTGTCCCAAGCTAATTGTATCAATTTCATTCTGAGTAAGAGGATCTATTACAGAAATTGCTCCACTTGTTGGAGTTCCAAATAACCCACCAACCAATCTATAAATACGAGGTGGAAGAGAAGTTTGTTGAGCAAAAACTGTTAAAATATTTAAGAAGAAAACAAGAAACAAAGAAATAGTTGATTTTTTTAACACTTCATTTTCTCCTAATTATAGCTATTACCAATGCTTGAGATTCTCACAATTATGGAAAAAACATAACCACCAAGATCGGGGCCAGTTGCTCCAGAAACTCCACTTCTTAAAGAAGCACAGCCATTTTGTCTTCTTGCTGATTTAAGAGGTTTTGTTTCTATGTAACCTCCTTTTGCTACAGGGCATCTTTGAGTTCTAATTCCTGTTGGTATGCAATTATCAATAATTTTGAAATCAGGATTGGTTTCCAGATCAATAAAAAGAGGAGATTTACTACCATCAGGAGCAGTGTAAATTGTAGTAGTACAAGGAGAGAAATTCCCAGTTGTTTCGTCTTGTGGACAAAGTGTTTGAATTGTCGATTGCTGATCACAACTAGAACCAGCACCATTGAAACTGCCAGGAAAGTAACTATTAGTAACAACAACATCATAATAAACAACTAAATCTTTATTCAAATCACCATAAACAGAGCCAGTTGTAAGAATAATGTCAGCCCGGACTTTCCAACGGTATTCTTCAACTCTGGTTGCATCTGTTCCACTAGTTACTCCTTGAGATAAGACATATTTGCCTACGAAATAGCCTCTAATAGTGTAATCATACTTGTTCTGTAATTGTAAAATAAAAGACTTGCGGGCATTCTCATTGACAGGGTCAGCTAAAGGTGTCTTGTAATTAGGGTAAAATGTCCCAATAAAATCAATGGATTTATTAGTGTCGCCTAACAAATCAAAGTAAAAATTCTCAGGAAGACATAACCCATATTGATTTTCCATTGTGCCTCCTGATGATTTTGGTACTGCTACAGAAAGAGTTTTAGGTTTATCAACTTGGCCTATTTTACTCATATGTTGCTATTGGTTAGACTAGTTAGGTGAGATTGCTTGTTCATCAAGCTTAAGCTTAAATCAGCTTGAAGAACAAGCAGTTTTTGCTAGAAAGTGAATTGGATAGAATTGCTCATAATCCCATCAACAACAAGTCTAATCGTGTTGCTGCCTTTTACAACGTTTAGCTTTTTCTTGTTGCCTTTTATAATGAAACTACTATTGGAAACATTGCTTGGAGTTAATGTAACTTCCTTATCATTTACTATTAGCTTTATGTTGTTGTTAACATTGGACATAAATCCTATTCCTGTAATTGTGAGTACTTTAGTCTGATAATTTGCATTGGTTATTGCCGGGGAAATTGTAAAAGTAGCATTAGCTTCTCCTTTGTTACCTGTTGAATCAACGGCTGTTATCTTGACTATTGCTTGTGGTGTAGTGAAACTGAGCCTATCAATATTGCTTAAGGTAAAGCTAGAGTCTGTAGCTCCAAAACTTGCTATTTGACTAAAGGTTTTACCATTGTCAAATGAAAGTAGTAGAGCTTGACTAACAACTGCTCTGTTATCAGTGCTTTGCCATTTAACTTGGATTGCTTGACCTGCTATTATTGATTGTGATTGAGTTGGTTGAGAAATGGTAACTGTTGGAGGAATATTGTCAGCACCTAACATAATGCTAAAGTTGCTTGGAGTTGTAGCTTGAGCCATATTGCCTGCGCCGTCACGCACTACAAGCTTTAATCTAGTTTGATTAGACTGCAAAGACATAGGGATTTGATAAGTAAATTGCTGAGCACTGCCTGACAATCCGTTTGCTAGAGTTATGGGGAAAGTAGAACCACCATCAGTTGATAGAGACAAGTCTTGCGAAGTTACCCCAACATTATCACTTGATGACCAGCTTATTTGAAGAGAATCACCGCTGTTAAACGTCTCACCTCCCTTTGGAGAAAGGAAGCTAACCATAGGTGCTTGAGTATCACCACCACCGCCACCATTTCTAGATATAGTAAAATTCATGGTAGTAGAACTAGCACGTCTAGCTCCAAGATCAACAGTAGAAACTCTAATTTGAGCCTTGCTAGTTTCAATATCAGGAACTTGCCAAGTAAAATCTTGAGCCTCAGGCTTAAGTTGTTCTGCTCCAGGAATTACATTAAAAGTCATTCCACCATCAGTAGAAAGCTCTATTTTATGGCTTGCAATTGAGTAACTTTGAGGCATCACCGTAGTTTGCCATTTTATTGAGAAAGCTTGATTTGCTGCTATTTGCTGATTTGCTGCTGGTGCTGTGGTTTGGAGAGAGGGTGCTTGGCCTATGGAGAAGTCTCCTGTTAAATAAATACCTTCAGAAACGGGATTAGATATACTTGTTCTTTCTAACAAATTGAAAATAACTTCATTGGATTGGGCATCAATTATCGCTTTTGAGCCAAACAAACTAATATACAATAATCTGCCATCTTGAGATAGTTTGGCTTCTTGTATGGAAAACCGGTCTGAAGTAAAAATTGTAGTAAGTTGTTTGGAATCTATAGAATATTGATATAGATTAAAACCATTAGGCTCTATTACATAAATAGTATTGCTGGTATTGTTGAATAACAATGCGGTGGTGTTGAAAAAAGATCGATTATTAAAAGAAAAACTATCAATGATTTGGAAAGTAGTAGTATCAATTATAGTAATAGTATTTTTGCCTCCTATGCAAAGCCTTTTACTATCAGGAGAAACAGCTAGCTCCATAGGTCTTGCTAGAGAAATATTACTAGGAGGTAAGTTTTTTATGGTTTTAATGGGAGTTTTACTTTTAGAATCAAAAACCACAATATCACTATTTTCTAAAGAGACATAAAATCTCTTGTTGTCAGGGCTAAAGGCTATATCTCTAGGACTATCCAGATCTGTTATTCTTGCAGTTACTGTCAAGGTTTGTGGGTTTACAACTATGATTTGGTTTTCACTTCCCAATACTATCCAAAGCATTCCATTAGGATCTAAAGATATTTGATACACCGCAGAGGTTTCAAATAAAGATTTAATAGTTTGTGTAGGTATATCAATTACCAATAAACCTAAATTGATTGGAGGAAATGCTCTTGGTGTAACAAAAGCACGTTTATTATCAGGAGTAACTACTATGGAATTTATTGCTTGATTTGTTTTAATTTGCTTAATTTCTTGTTGGTTGAGAGGGTTTATTAAAGAAATATAACCTCCTTGAAAAGAAAATTGTGGGTCGTTGTCAAATACTCTATAAATAAGAGGAGAAGAAGGTTCTTGTGCTAATGCAATTGAGCTTGCAAAAGCTATAAGGAGTAAAGAGAAAATAGTTTTTAGCATGAGGTTTCTCCTTTGGTTTTTAATTATAGCTATTGCCAATACTTGAAATTCTTACAATTATTGAGAAAGAATAGCCACCAGGATCTGGCCCTGTTGCTCCAGGAACTCCACTTCTTATAGAAGCACAACCTTGTTGTCTTCTCGCAGATCTGAGAGGACTTACTTCTACAAATCCACCATTTGCTGTCTGACACCTTTTAGTTCTGATTCCTGTTTCTACACAATTACCAATAATGTCAAAGCTAGAAGAAGAATCACCCCCAGCAGAAACAGGACCATGATTACCATCAGGGGAGATATAAACAGTAGCAGTGCAAGGGATAGCTTCACCTGTTGCGGTATCAGTACCACAAAGAGCTTGAACTGTCGATTGTTGATCACAAGCAGACCCAGCGCCTAAAAAATTGCCAGGAAAATAACTATTGGTAACAACAACATCATAATAAACAACTAAATCTTTATTCAAATCACCATAAACAGAGCCAGTTGTAAGAATAATGTCAGCCCGGACTTTCCAACGGTATTCTTCAACTCTGGTTGCATCTGTTCCACTAGTTACTCCTTGAGATAAGACATATTTGCCTACGAAATAGCCTCTAATAGTGTAATCATACTTGTTCTGTAATTGTAAAATAAAAGACTTGCGGGCATTCTCATTGACAGGGTCAGCTAAAGGTGTCTTGTAATTAGGGTAAAATGTCCCAATAAAATCAATGGATTTATTAGTGTCGCCTAACAAATCAAAGTAAAAATTCTCAGGAAGACATAACCCATATTGATTTTCCATGCTGCCTCCTGATGATTTTGGTACTGCTATTGTGTCTCCACATACATAGTTGATGCTTCCTTGATCTTGTTGTAAATGCTGTATGAGTTGCTCTTGTATTTTCTTGTATGTTGCATCAACTATTTGTTTTCTTATTGGGCTTGAGGCTGCTATTGCCATGTTCTCTGCTCTGGATACTGCTTGCTCAAATGATACATCATAGAGTTGCTTGGTTGTTGAGCCTATTGGCCCTGCTAGGGCTACTACGCTTATTAAAAATAAGAAATAGGCTATCATTATTAATGCCCATCCTCTTCGGCTCTTGAGCCATTTTCTAATTGGTGAGGTGATCTTCTTTAGTGATTTTTGTGTAGTCTTCATATGGCTGCTCCTAGTCAAAATTACGTATAGTGATGGGGAAGTTTAAGGTTAATTTGCGGCTTAGCAACTCATTGTTTCTTGTTGAAGGGATTTCACGAAGTATAGAAACATCTACTGAGGTAATATCAGTAAGCCAAGGTACTAGAGGACTAACAGGAGTAGGTTGTATTGTTCCATCTTTTAAGTGATAAGTTACTGTAAAATTATCAGTTTCACCTAAAATAGTTTCTTGACCACCTTGAATATTGAAACCACCATTACCATCAGGTAAAAATACTCCACCATCATTTCTAACTAAGCGATGACTCATTTGATCTTGTTTGAAATAAAAACTAGAAAGTCGTAGAGGAACTATAATTGCTCCTGTTGTGAATTTTATTGGCGATGTTGGAACATTTGTCAAACCAGGTAATTGCTGACCACATTCACCGCTCAAACATAAATCATAGGTGATTTGTATAAATTGTCTGGTTCCTGGAGTTGGATTTGACGGAGGCGTTACACTCAGTATTCTGACTAGTCTAGATTCGGTTGTGACAGTTACTTTGCTATCAGTATCATCATAAATAGGTGGAACAACTATTAGCATTAAGTCTCCAACCTTGAATGAATCTACTGATGGTATCCAAGGAAGCCCTAATAAAGTTGTGTTGAAATTAACATTTGGTGGTACAGGAGTTGGATCAGGTGTAACTGTTGGACTAGGGTTAGGTGTAGGGGTTGATGTTGGTTTGGTTACTATATTGGTTTCATTGCCAGCCGTCGCATTAATATTTGGTACAATATCGCCAGGATTGATCCCAATTCCACCACCTCCATGCGGTGTTATTGGAGGTTTAATAGGAACAAGTAAAGGTAATGCAACTTTAGCTGTTCCTGTACCATTTGATGAAACGGATGGGTCTGATAGTACTAAGCAAGGTGCTTTAGAATCAGCATATGCGACTGTAAAAGCATCTTGCCCATTGTATTTATATGGAGTAACTACACTTAATCTAATTGGGGTTGTTTTGCCTTTAGAATCTGGCATTGAGCCTGCGGCAGGTAAAAGAGGATTGCCAAAAGTAATACCACTAGAAGTGCCTAATCCTCGGCCTGGTAAGGTAATCAAAGATTGTTGTAGGGAGACTTGAAGGGCTGTTAAAGAACGCTCGACAGCCATAACACGTTGTTGGCGGGTGCTTACTTTTAGAAATTGTATATAACTCCCTACGGCAGTTACTAAAATTATGCTACCAATGATTAAAAGCATTGCGCATTCTAGTAATGTTAAGCCTTTTTGGTTTTTTATAAATTGTTTAATTAGATTTTTCATAAATAGCCTCATTGTAATAAGTTGGACTTATTTGCTGCTAATACCATCAGATTTAGTAACAAAATTCATTCTAGCAATTGAATTGTTATCTTGATAAACCACAATTACACAAGCTGTTACATCATTTGGATTAGGAAAATCTTTTACGATTGACCATTGACGGCGAAATCTGGGAAAAGTAGATCGGCTTGGATTGGTAAAACTTGATGTTGAACAATCTAGTGTTGAGCCTGTATCAATAGTTCCACCAATAGCTCCTGAGCCAATCCCTCCTTTAGTTCCACCAACAGTTCCTGAACCAGTTTCGCCTTTAGATGTTCCAGAAGTAATTAAACAGCCAGATTCATTAAAAAGATCAAAATAACCTGCTACGGGTTTATCAGGATCAATTGACCCAACTTGAGTTTGGCCTTTAGGGATTTTAGCCACTTGGTTTTTACTGTCGTTAAAAAGCTCATTGGTTTTTAGTGTGATCAAAGTGTTTGTGTCAGTAAGCTTTTGCACAAAAACACCATTTTTAATGGCTGTAACCATTAATTTGCCTACACTGGCAAAAACTATGCCTAGTAATACTGCTGCAATGATCCATTCGATTGCTGAAAACCCTTTGATAAGTTTTTTCCCTTTTTCTATAAGTCTTTGAACCATAGTTTTCTCCTGATAAAATCATTAGCCATTAGTTTGAATTTTTTTGAAAAGTTGTTGTAAGTCTGTTCTAGAACGCCATTGTCCATTTATAAGCTCTGCTATATCATAATCACCATTTTGATTAAGTAATAACGCTAGTCTACGTTTATTACTTAAGATAAAAATAATATGGTTTTCTGTTAATCTTCCAGAATATTGCTCAAAGGTAAAAGTGTCAGTTGGGTTATAACAAAAGGGTTGACCTGATATGCAAATTACAGATTGTTGACCACAATTTGACTGACAGCCGCCACGACTGTCGTTAACGGCCTGAGTTGTAATTAAAATACCATTATGTGGTTTAATATCAGCTTTTTTTAGTGAGAAAGTACGTTTTGAAGAATCGCTTACTCCTCGTCTAGCTTCACGTTTGACCAAAAATGTTGCAACAGCCATATCAGCAGCAACATTATCAACATTCAAACCTACAATAGCAGGGCCAAAGTTTATTACAGCAACGGTTGAAGCAATTGTAATTATGATAACTACAACTAAGATTTCTACTAGGCTATATCCTTTAGTTTTTCTCATAAAATCAAAAACCCTATGTGTATTAAAATGAGCAAGAATCTATTACGTTTTATAGTTTAAGCATATAGAATGAAAACAAGTATTATAACCTGTACTTTCACTTAGGAAAAGTAATATATTCTTTTTTGACTTGTATTAGTACTAAGGGCAAGTAATGTGCCTTAATTGGCTGTGGGTGGAAAATCTGAAGTCAAGAAAGCTAATATAACTAAATAAATGAGTTATTGGTAAATAATAAAAGATGCTTGATTAATGCATTGATAATGCTTAGCAATGTTGTCGAGATCGTCTGCCACTTTTGGCAGACGATGAGCAAGTCAATTATGGCAAAGACTGCCATTTCTGGCGTTTAACCTGGGGATTGCTTTAATCTGGAGTTACGCTTGTTTCGCGGGTTGCGCTTGTTTCGTGGAGTTACGCTTGTTTCGTGGGTTGTGATTGTTTCGCGGGTTGCGCTTGTTTCGCGGGTTACGCTTGTTTCGTGGAGTTACGCTTGTTTCGCGGGTTGTGATTGTTTCGCGGGTTGCACTTGTTTCGTGGAGTTACGCTTGTTTCGCGGGTTGTGATTGTTTCGTGGGTTGCGCTTGTTTCCCGGGGTTGCGCTTGCCTTTGGCAAGCTAAAACCCCGGGCTAATATGGGTTGAGCTAATAGGAGTTTGTGTTATTGCAATAAATAAAACTGTTTCCAACAGAGCATGATTTGAAATAAATCTTGTTTATTTTCGCTCAACCCATATTAGCCCCAGGGGAAATCAAGCTCAGGCTTGATTTTTCCTGGGGAAACGTTGGGGAAATAAGATAAAATAAATATTTTAAAAATATTAAGCAGGTATTTCTGGAGTTGGTTGTTGATCAAAAAATGGGAATGGTACAAGTTGTTTATCTTCAGCTAATCCTTTATCTTTTAAGACCAACATTAAAGCTGTGCGAATAGTAGCTGCATGTTGTACTTCAACAGCTAATATAGAAGCAACCAACCCTTTAGCTTCAGGAGTATTTAGCTTACCATTAACAAACTCTAGGTAAGTTTTTGAGGCAATTACCTCTAAGGTAAGAGCATAACGTAAAACATCGTTATCTTTACCTTTTAATACTGCTTCTGGTATAGGAAAAGTACCAATTTTAGCATCATCTGATATTATAGGAGGTAAGCCTTTAAGTTTTCCTCTAACAAATCGGGAAATAGTTTCACGATGATATTGATGATCACTGGCAAAAGCAAAAGCTGCATCAACTAAAACTGGGCTTTTAATTAAATCCGCTTGGAGTGCTGCTTGATAGGTATTAATTGCTTTTTGTTCTAGCTTAATTGCTTCATTAAGCAACGCTACATCTCCACCTGGAGAAGGTTTTTGAGCTGCAATTATTGCTAGATGTGGATTAGCGACAGGGCCAAGTAACTGTGTTAAAGCTGCTAAGGCACTTACCCCAGTAAACTGATGAAAGAAATTTCTTTTTGAAAGATCTACATTTTCAGGATCTTTAGCCATGAAGAATACTCCTTGAAAGCTTTTGAATTTGCTAGGAATGACTTAAAGCAACATTATCTATTTTTATTGCTTTGTGTGCAAGAAGTTTGGTAACTAGAATCTGCAAATAATGTAAAAATCCGCTTGCTTGTAAATAAAGAATATATGATTATAGTGCGTACTGTAACAGAAAAATCAAACAAAAATATAAGGCTTCGGCTTAGTGGAGTTAATAGATGCGTAACAAAACTAGTTTATTTGATATAGCACGTAGAGATCTGCTTAAAATGGCAGCAATGACAGGTACTGCAAGTGTCATTACTGCTTTAGGAGAAGCATTAAATCCTACTTTGGCAGCTGTAGCTAATTTGCCTCAAAGAAAAAAAAGTGGCGCTCCAGCAGGTGCCGCAGGTGGTGGTAAAGTTGATCCAGCTACTAATGATATTGGCATTGCTAATACAGCTATCCAAATAGAGCAAAAAGCCATTAACACTTATTTTGGCTTGAAAAAAGAAAAAGTCATTGTTAACCCACAAGTTCTTACGGTTGCAGGTCAATTTGCTGATGATCATGCTGCTCATCGAGATGCTTTAGTAAAAGCAGTTAAGGCATTAGGAGGTGAACCAACTACTACTAAAGGTTTAGGCACTTTCCCAATTCCAGCTAAAATTCTAAAGAAAGAAGCTGAAGCTGTTCGTTATGGAATGGCTCTAGAACTAATTGCATCAAAAATTTATTTTGACGCCTTCAAAGATAAATTACGAACTCCAGAAGGTCGTAGTCTTATAATTACTATTTTACCTGTAGAAACTCAACATGTAGCTGTACTTAGAACAGTATTAAAATTTGTTGTTGATAAATCTAATAAAGACAACAAAATATCTCCATACCCAACATTAGAAGAAGAACCAATGCCAGAAATGCCACAAGGTTTTTCTTGGGACTTTAACGCTTAAAAACTTCTTTTGTAATATGACAACGCTGATTCGGACTTACAAAGTTTTTACTAGTTGGATGAGTAAACAATCTATTGTAAATGTAATTACTAAAAAGTCCGGTCAGCCTAATGCTGAAACTCAAATCCGAAAGCCTGCTTCTTTACTAACACTTCTAAGCATAACATCAGGCAGTGAACCTATTAGCGAAACTTTACTAGTACATAATGTTGAACAAAAAGAAGGAAAGTGGGTGATAAATGCTGGTGGTGTTTATCGTGAGGTTAGGCCAGGAATTTATCATCTTTTTGAAACCATATCCTTTACTATTTGGCCTATAGAAGAAACTGCCCTCAGCTTTTTACAATGTCCTTATTGCCAAGCTTTACTTTTTGGAGTAGACAAAGAAATTTGTTCTCATCAATTTTTACGCTTTAATAATAATGAATATTGGGCTCCTGATGTAGATGAAATGCTTTCAGAGCTTAGCCAAAAACTAAAAAGAACTCTTACTGTTACAGAAGATTTTAAGAAGTTTCTTATTACCAATCCTCAGCTAGATTGGAAAAGAATGGTGCATTATGAGGATGGTATAGATGGTTCTACAGAAGTAATGGTATTTGCTAGTGAAAATCCTAAAGAATTGCTAAAAGCCTTTCCTAAATGGCTATCAGGCCGATCTTTAGCTCATGCCGCACGTACTACTAGTCATGCAATGAGATTAACCGGTCGTAGAAAAATAGCTTTACCAGAACAATCCACTGAAGAAACATACTTAGACAATACACCTAGCCCTGATCTCTAACCATTAAACCCCACCCAGGTTGCACTCATTTTTTTGATTCCCCAGGTGGTAGCGCTCGTTACACTCGCTAAAACCTGAGGCTAATATAGATTGAGCTTATTAAGTTAGATCCATTTCAATAAATAAATTCGTTTCCAACAAACCAATATGAAAATATGTAGTTTGTTTTTATAATGGAGACCCATATTAGCCCCAGGTTTTAGCAAGCTGTAGGCTTGTGCTAGCTGGGGATCACATAGAACACAAATTCTATTATTTTTTTAGCTCAAGGATTTCTAAATCAGGTTGATCCCTCAATGTACGTTCATACAAATCACGAGTAAAAAACTGAATATCATAACCAGAGATAGAGTTTCCAACTGCATAGTATTTACCTAGCAGAGTTTCACTAGGGTATCCATCATCATTTTGAAAAGATTGTTGTGCAAGTGAAAGTGTTGGATATTGTCTATTTCCAACAACTTTAGGTTGAGGCATATATTCAGCTAAAAGTTTTTTCATTTCTTCAACTTTTTCACTTAAGCGGAGTACTCCACTAGCTACATCTGTTAGCTCTGTATCAGCATCTTTTTGCATGCATTGATGAGTTTGTTGCAAAATATATTCAACCCATGTCTTAGCATCTAAACTAAGCTCTAGTATCCTTAAATTCAGATCCACAGTATTTTCCTCACAATTTTGATTTTAAGAATTTTATTACAAAACAGAGTCATTTTTATGACTTTTTAGCAGAGAAAATTTTTATTTCAGAAATAATAATTGCTCCAATTATCAAAGCTCCACCAGTGACTATACGCCAAGTTAATTTTTCTCCTGCAAAGATATTTGCCATTAATGCAGCAAATGCAGGCTCTAAACTAAAAATAATTGCAGCACGAGTTGCAGAAACATAGCGTTGAGCATAGGTTTGAGCAAATATTGTAAGTATTGTCGCTACTGTTCCTAAATAAAGTATTTGTAAACCAATCTTAACGCTAGTAATAGGCCAAGTTGTATTAGCTAAAGTTGGAAATAAAGATAAGGCTGGAAAGATAAATTTTGAAGAATTAAAAAGAATTGCTGCTGTAGTAATTTGCACTAGCATTAAATGTTGTGACTTAACCCGTTGAATCCAAACTCCAGTAAATACAATATGACAAGCCCAAAACATAGTTCCAACAAGAGTTGACAGATCTCCAACATTTATAGCTTCATTTTTTGTTGGTACAGTAATTAACCCAAATCCTAAACTAGCTAAAATCACTGCCAGCAAATGTTCTTTGCTAATCAGGCTTTTGGTGACTACATAGCTGAGAAACGGCACAATAATTACAGTTACCCCAGTGACAAAACCAGATTTAGCTGCAGTTGTATACACTAAACCTAGAGCTTGAAATAGAAATCCACCATATAACATACAACCTAAAAAAACTCCGCCTTTTATAGCGGTTGAATTAGGTCTTTGATTGTATGACATTAAAATCAATACTAAACTTGCAATTAAAAAACGAGTGCTTAAGTAGTTTATTGGAGGTGTTTGACTAACAAGCTCTTTAGCTATAAAAAAAGTGCTGCCCCAAATAAAAGTGACGAAAATTAATAATAAGTCATACTTAAAATGGTTAAATAGAGATAAGTTTTCATTATTTGAATTAGACATTTAAGGAATTAGCGCAGCTATCTCCATTATTTGATATAAAACTAACAAAGCTTTTATTTGCACAAGTCAATAAACTAGGCAGTATAACAAAGTTTCTAAAAATCTTTGCAATTTTGTTTAACTAGGTTTGCTATAACTTTGTTATGAAAATCTCATAGAGTTCTAAACTAAAGTTCTTGATCCAAACACTGTTGCAGATAAATTATCGAGTGGTACAATTGAACCAAAATGGATCAGTCAAAATTTGTTATATTCTAAACTTTCATTAATACAAAACCTTAAAATTTATGTGTGCTATTTTACTAAAGAATGCTAGTGTAGTGTCTTTTGACCCGATAAATATTGAAGTTGCCGACATTAGAATTGAAGCAGGAAAAATTGCTGCTCGTAGTGAAAATCTTTCTATTCAAGAAGGCGATCAAGTAATAGATTGTGCAAATAAATTAGTTTTTCCTGGTATAGTTTGCGCCCATACACATCTTTATTCAGCACTAGCGCGAGGTATGCCAGCACCTAAACATACTCCAACCAATTTTTATGAAATTCTAAAATATCTTTGGTGGCGATTGGATCGCGCTTTAGATGAAGAGACAATTTATTGGAGTGCTATTGCTGGTGGGCTGGATGCTATTGCTAGTGGTACTACAACCTTGATTGATCATCATGCTTCACCTGGTTATATTACTAACTCACTTTCTATAGTTAAACAAGCTCTTTCAGAATTAGGGTTGCGTGCAGTACTTTGTTATGAAGTTACTGACCGAGGTGGTGAGTTAGAAAGAGATTTAGGAGTAAAAGAAAACAAAGATGCTCTAACTACCAGTAGTGGGCTTTATCGTGCTTTGGTTGGCGCACATGCCGCTTTTACTTTAGATACAAAATCGTTAAAAATGCTTTCAGATTTAGCAAAAGAATTTAATTGTGGTGTCCATATTCATGTTGCAGAAGATATGCTAGATCAAACAGATTCATTAGAACGTTATCAAACTGCACTAGTAAATAGGCTAAAAGAAAGCGAAATCTTGCGCCCAGGCTCAATTTTGGCTCATTGTACACACTTTGACCCATCAGCACTAGAAATAGCTAAAGATGCTGGTTGTTGGTTAATTCATAATCCTCGCTCAAATATGAACAATAGTGTAGGCTATGCTCAGGTTAAGGCTTTTGGCCAGCGTTCTGCTCTAGGAACAGATGGAATTGGCTCTGATATGTTTGAAGAAGCAAAATTTGCTTTCTACAAATCTCGTGATGCTAAAGCTAGTTTGTCTGCTGAAACCGTCTTAGGACTGTTAGCAGGAGGACAACAACTTGCTAGTGAAATTTTTAAAGAAGACTTAAAAACTTTAAGCGTTGGTTCAACTGCTGATTTAATTTTATATAACTATTTATCGCCAACACCTTTAACTAAAGAAAATTTTGCTTGGCATTTTATGTTTGGCATGTCATCTAATGCAGTTGATAGCCTTATGGTTGCAGGGAAATTTTTGCTTCGTGATGGTAAATATCAAACTATTGACCCTAACACAGCAATGCAAAAAGCTCGTCAAGCTGCAACAAAATTATGGGAAAAGTTTCAAGAACTAAATGTGTGAACTAACAAAAATATTAACTTAAGGATCTAAGGAGAAAATAATGCCTCGAATCGTCAAATGTGGTCTAATTCAAGCTAGTAACCCTGCTTCACCTGATCAAGATTTAGCAACAATAAAGAAAACAATGATTGATAAACACCTAACAATGATTGAGCAAGCTGCCGAGCAAGGTGTCCAAATTCTTTGTTTACAAGAGATTTTTTATGGTCCATATTTTTGCGCTGAACAAAATCCTCGTTGGTATGGTTCTGTAGAACGCATTCCAGATGGCCCAACTACTCAGCTTATGATGGAAATCGCTAAAAAACACCATATGGTGATGGTCGTTCCTATTTATGAAGAAGAAATGACAGGGGTTTATTATAACACTGCGGCTGTTATTGATGCTGATGGAAAATATTTAGGAAAATATCGCAAAACTCATATACCTCATTGTTTACCTGGGTTTTGGGAAAAATTCTATTTTACTCCTGGAAATCTTGGTTATCCTGTTTTTGATACAGCTTATGCCAAAGTAGGTGTTTATATTTGTTATGATCGTCATTTTCCAGAAGGCGCTCGTGCATTAGGTCTAAATGGAGCAGAAATAGTTTTTATTCCCTCTGCAACAGTGGCAGGACATTCAGAATATCTTTGGGAATTAGAACAACCTTCACATGCTGTTGCTAATGGCTATTTTGTTGGAACCATCAATCGTGTAGGCAATGAAGCTCCTTGGAACATTGGTGAATTTTATGGTAAAAGCTATTTCTGTAACCCAAGAGGTAAAATTATTGCTCAAGCTAGCCGTGATAAAGATGAATTAGTAGTTGCTGATTTAGATTTAAATATGATTCAAGAAGTCCGTACACAATGGCAATTCTACCGTGATCGCCGCCCAGAACTCTATGGGGATATTTCCAAGGTAAAAGGCTAAAGACTTTTGGAGATGCATTTTTAACGTGAGATAATGCAATAAGCACATCCCAAATTGCGTTATTAGTTTGTTCTGCATTGATGATATCGTGGGTTGCATTAATAAATTTATGTTGTGTTATTAATCATATTTTGATCCCCAGGTTGCGCAAGCCTGCGGCTTGCTAAAACCTGGGGCTAATATGGGTTGAGCGATTATAGAGTTGATCTATTTTCAATTATTAATTTGTTGCAAAGAACACAACAGAAATTAGTTAATGTGAGTTGCCTTTATAAAAATAAGCCAAAATTATAATCGCTCAACCCATATTAGCCCGGGGTTTTAGCGAATGAAATGAGCGTAACCCCGGGACAAGAAATGAAAGGAAGAGTAATGAATAAAGAGATGTTGGTGTTAAGAGGTGGCACTCTAATTGATGGCTCTAGTAAAGAGCGAGTTATAGCTGATGTTGGGATTTCAGGGAATTTAATAGCTGCAATTGCTCCAGTTGGTCAACTAAAGGCTAGTCAAGAAATAGATTGCCAAGGTTTAATAGTTGCACCAGGCTTTATTGATACTCATAGCCATTCTGACTTAAAAGTGCTTAATGATCCATCTTTGTTTATGAAAGTACGTCAGGGCATTACTTTAGAAGTCTTTGGACAAGATGGAATTTCAGTTGCTCCTGTAAAGGAACAGGATAAAGAACAGTCAGGTAAACAGCTTGCTGGATTGTTAGGTACTTTAGGTCGTCATTGGCCTTGGCAATCTGTAGCAGAATACCTAAAAGCTCTTGAAGATGTAAAACCTGGTGTAGATTGTTCTTACCTGGTTCCTCACGGTGCTTTAAGGTTATGGGTTATGGGCATGGAAGATCGCCCTTCAACTTCTCAAGAACGCCAAGAAATGTGTAAGTTACTAGAACAAGGAATGCAAGAAGGTGCGTTTGGAATGTCTACAGGGCTAATTTATCCACCTTGTTGTTATAGCAATACTGAAGAACTTATTGAGCTTTCTCATACACTGGCTAAACTAGATGGCCGTCTTGTTGTTCATATGCGCAGCGAAAGCGATTATCTTATCGAAGGCGTTCAGGAGATGATTGATATTGCTCGTGCAAGTGGTGTTCATGTCCATATTTCTCATTTTAAGGCTGCTGGAAAAGAAAACTGGAACCAAGTTGATGAGGTTTTACGTCGGATAAGTGAAGCACAAAATTCAGGTCTAACAATAACTGCTGATCAGTATCCTTATATTGCAGGCTCTACAATGATGGGGGCAATTTTACCTCCTTGGACGCATGCTGGTGGGATTGAAGCTACTTTAACAAGGCTAGCTAATGCCGAAGATCGCAAAAAAATGCGTGAGCAGATCCTAACAAATGAGAGAGCAGAGTGGGATAATTTTTGGAAATGGTCAGGCCCTGAAGGCATCATAATTTCTGATATTCCTTCAGGCAAAAATCAAGATGTAGTTGGTTTAAGTGTGGCTGATGCAGCTAAACTAAGAGGTAAAGAGCCTATAGAATTTGCCTTTGACTTGTTATTAGAAGAAAGAATGGGCGTTTCTATGGTTTCTTTTAGTCAATCTGAAGATGTAGTTCAAAAGATTTGGAAACTTCCTTATGTAAATGCCTGCACTGATGGATTACTTGGTTCACGTCCACATCCAAGAGCATTTGGCTCATATCCTAGAATATTAGGCCGCTACAGCCGTGAGTTAGGTATTTTGAACTTAGAACAAACCATCTACAAATTAAGTTATTTAGCTGCTAAAAATCTTGGTTTAGTAGGGTATGGTTTAATTAAAGAAAATTACATTGCCAATGTAGTAGCTTTTGATCCAAACACAGTAATTGACACTGCTACATTTAGTGATCCACGCCAATATCCAATAGGCATTCAGCACGTTATTGTGCAAGGTGTAGCCGTTATAAAAGATAATAAAGAACAGGGTAATTTCCCTGGAAAAGTTGCGCGAAAACAACTAGGAGGAAAAATATAATGAGTAAAACTATTGAATTTACGCTTAATGGCAATCCAGTAAGTGCCCAAATAGATGATGATACTAACCTCTTAGAGCTTTTAAGAGAAAATTTTGGGCTAATATCACCTAAAAATGGTTGTAGTCCTCAAGGCCAATGTGGTTGTTGTACTGTCATAGTTGATAATCGTGCAACGGTTTCTTGTGTTGTTAATGCTGAAAAAGTAGCTGGCAAAAATGTCTTAACATTAGAAGGTGTTAGTGAAAGAGAACGAGACATATTTTCAAGAGCATTTGTTTTAGGTGGGGGATTGCAATGTGGTTTTTGTATTCCTGGAATTGTTGCTCGTGCTAAAAGTGTGTTAGACAAAAAGCCTAATGCAACTAGAGAAGAAATTACTGGAGCGCTAAACCCTCATATTTGTCGATGTACTGGCTACACAAAAATTATTGATTCTATCCAACTAGCTGCTAAAGCTTTACAAGGTGAGCCATTGCCAGAAGAAGATTTTTCTGGTCGTATTGGTACAAATCTACCCCGTTATACAGGCTGTGATGCTGTGTTAGGCGCTCGGCCTTATATTGATGATATGAAGTTTCCAGATATGCTTTATGGAGCATTGCTTTTTTCTCCTCACCCGCGCGCCAAAGTGCTTTCAGTAGATCCTGCAAGGGCGCTAGATATTGATGGAGTAATGGTTGTAGCTACAGCTAAGGATGTTCCAGGACAACGCTTTCAAGGTCTAATTTATCCTGATTGGCCGTTATTTGTTGCTGAAGGTGAAGAAACCCGTTTTGTTGGAGATGTAATTGCGGCTGTAGCGGCTACTACACCAAAACTAGCCCGTAAAGCACTAGAGTTAATTGATGTTAAATATGAAGTTCTAGAACCTGTAAGCTCTCCTGAGGCTGCTTTAGCTCCTGATGCTCCTAAAATCCATAAAAAAGGAAATCTCCTTTCTACATCATTAATTAAACGCGGTGATGCTGATGAAGCTTTAAAAAATGCTCCTTATGTGGTCAACCATACTTGGTCAACTCAGTTGATTGAGCATGCTTTCCTTGAACCAGAAAGCTGTATTGCTATGCCTAAGGAAGATGGTTCATTTGACGTTTATAGCCAAGGTCAAGGTGTTTTTGATGATCGTCGTCAAATAGCATCTTTCCTTAATTTGCCAGAAGCTAAGGTTAATGTAACACTAGTTTCTAATGGTGGAGCTTTTGGAGGTAAAGAAGATTTAAGTATTCAAGGTCAAACTGCACTGCTAGCAATGATGACTGGACGACCTGTAAAAATAACTATTTCCCGTGATGAAAGCATTAAACTACATCCTAAACGCCATCCAATTAAGATGGAATACTGGGTTGGTTGTGATGAAGAAGGTAGATTGTTAGGCGTAAAAGCTAAAATGATTGGGGATAAAGGTGCTTATGCTTCTGTAGGTTCAAAAGTGCTAGAACGTGCTGCTGGACACTCTTGCGGTCCTTATAGAGTAGATAACGTAGATGTTGAAGCTCTAGCAGTTTATACTAATAATCCTCCTTGTGGTGCAATGCGTGGTTTTGGTGCAAACCAAGCAGCTTTTGCTTTTGAAGGTGCTCTAGACTTATTAGCAGAAAAGATTGGAATGGATGGTTGGGAAATTCGCTACCGCAATGCTGTAGATGTTGGAGACACCTTTGCTACAGGTCAAGTCTTTGAACATAGCGTTGGACTAAAGAAAACTTTGCTAGCTGTTAAAGATGCTTACCAAAATGCTAAATATGCTGGAATTGCTTGTGGAATCAAGAATGTAGGCATAGGTAATGGAATGCCTGAATATGGACGAGTTTTGCTTGTTGTAGAGCAAGATGCCACAGTAACCATTCGTCAGGGTTTTACTGAAATGGGACAAGGGCTTTACACTATTCTAACTCAATGTTTATGTGAAGAAACAGGAATTGATCCTCGTAGAGTTCGTGCTGTTGTGGACACTTCTAAACCACTTTATTGCGGTATGACAACAGCATCACGAGCTACTTCATTAGGGGGAAATGCTGTACGCATAGCTGCACAAAAACTCAAAGAAGACTTACAAACTCACACTTTAGAGGAACTTGTTGGAAGAGAATACTATGGTGAGCATGTAGTTGATTTTACTACAGCTCTAAATGCTAAAGTTGAAAAAACAATTACACATTTTTCTTATGGGTTTGCTACTCAAGTAGTGATTTTGGATGATAATGGTAAGTTAAAGAAAGTTATTGCAGCACATGATGTTGGTAAAGTGCTTAACCCAAAACTCTTAGAAGGGCAAATAGAAGGCTCTATTCATATGGGGTTGGGCTATGCTTTAAGTGAAGAGCTTAAAGTTGTAGATAGTAAAATACCTAATACAAATATTCGCTCACTAGGGCTACTTAGAGCTAAAGACATGCCAGAATGCGAGCTTATTTTTGTTGAAGAGCATGATCCACAAGGTCCATTTGGTGCTAAAGGTGTTGGAGAAATAGGTTTAGTTCCAACAGCAGGTGCAGTAGCAGGGGCGCTTTATAAGTTTGATGGGATTCGCCGTTTTTCCTTACCAATGAAAGATGCTCCTGCTGCTAAGAGCATTCCTAAAGGGTAGTAAAAATTTTCTATAAAAGGGGCAGAGACAATCTCTGCCCTACATTAGTTCTCCTAAGCTGTTTTAGCATAATATCCACGACGAGTTTTCACTTTTATATTGTCTTTATTAACTCTTAAACGAATTTTTCTAAAACCTCCATCATTTTGGCCGTTTGTAGGATAATAGCCTAAGCTGTAAATTGTACGAAGTTCAGCAGCAACTTTTTCATAACAGCCTGACAAATCTTCTAAGCGATTGGCATAAAATATACTGCCTCCTGTAACTTCTGCTAGGCTTTTTAATTGATCTCTTGCCATTGCATAGGCTCTAGAAAGATCCATTCCTGTTTCTTCAAGTACTTCTTCTTCTGTATCAAGGTAAATTGGAAAAATAGTGGTATTTGATTCTTGGACTTTGTCTACAAGTTCGTTAAAGCTTATTCTTGAACCTCTTCCAGGTACATCAGGAAGGGCATTGTCTACACCATCTGACATTATTACTATAGAATTGCGTTCATTTTTAGCTTTATCAAGTACCCAAGTTAGAGAATCTTGTACTGCATCATAAAAATTTGTTCCACCATTTGTGTCTCGAATATCTTCTAATCTGCTTCTAAGTAGTTCACGGTCATTTGTTAATGGGCAGACTAATCGAGTTGTGCTAGTAAATGTAACAATAGCTACTTTATCTTCTGGACGTGTAGCTTGAATAAAAGACCAAGCACTACGGCGAAGCAGCCTTATTTTTTCCTTTAAACTTCCGCTAAGATCTATTAACAAGACTAAGTTAAATGGTGTGTTTACTGATTGAAAATGAACTATTTCTTGCTGGATTCCATCTTCATAGAGTGTAAAATCTGATTTACTTAAATTGGTTATTGGTTGACCATAAGTGTTTAACGCTGAAGCATTAAGCGTTACTAACTGTGATTCTATCTTAATTACTCCATCTTCATTTGAGTTATTATCATTTCTGGAAGAACTATTTCTAGAATTAGAGCTATTTTCTGAACTATTAGTTTCATTAGTTCCGTTATTTCTACGTAAGATAGGTCTATTAGGTGCTGAGTTAGTACTATTGGGATTAAGTGATGGAAGATTATTTGTTTTTATATCATTGCTTTTGCTGATAATAATATCACTGGGTTTGTTAGGGGTAAGAGTTGCAACTTCTGAAGTGCTAATATAGCGAGTTTCTAGTGTAATATTTCCTTGATCAGAATGTGCAGAGATTATTGTTCCTCCTTTGCCAAATTGCTTATAGAAGGAGTGGGAAACATTGGTAGAAGCAGTGAGATACTTTGTTGATTTTACTGATCCAGTGTTAGAAGAAAGTGTAAGATCAGCATTAATTGTTTCAGGAAAATTTAAACTAATGTTTCCAGTTTTACTGTTAACTACTAGGCTAGCTGGATTAAGTGTTATATCTATATTGCCTGTTTCAGTAAAAAGACGCAAATTAGTTTCTTCTGGAACAAGTATTTTCAAATTAATAGGAGAAGTTTTTGTTATAGGTAAAGTTTGTATGTAAATTTGATTGTTTTCTTGTTTAACAACTAATTCATTTATTTTAACTCGTATAGTGGAATTGTTAGGATGTATAGCTTCTATTGTGGTGCTGCTGTTTGGATTTGCTGCTATTGTGATACTTCCAATTTGATTTTCAATACGTAAGGTTTTTTCTGATTGTAAGTTTAGAGTGAAATTATTCTCTTTTTTAGTAATTTTCCTAGATTGTGCAAAAGTATTTGTTGGTAAAAAATGGAAGTTCAGTGAGAATAAAATTAAAAAACTTAACAAAGTAAGATTATATAATCTTAAGTATTTTTGCATAATAACCTCAGGAAAAATACAAAGAATTTTGGACATGTGGGCTGAAGTAATTGGTGCAGAAATTGCGAAAAAAGTTGCTTTGATTGGGCAGGGATAATAAACAAAAAACGTCTTTACTAGGTAGCTATGCTATACTAGTTTTTGAAGGTAATGGTAAAAGTTTATGACATATGAAGAAATACAAAAAACAATGGAGTTTATAGTTACTCAGCAAGCTGAGATGACGGTTAAATATTCTCAAATACTTGATATTCAATTTGAGACTGCAAGAAAACAAGCTGAATATGAAAAAAAACAAGCTGAAATGGAAACTAGATTTAACAACAAGTTAGAAGAATTACTAGACTGGCAAGCCAACTTTGATGTAAAGCTAGACAGGCTTGCTGATAAAGTGGATGATCTAACAAATGGCCTAAGAGATGTTTCTAAACGTGTGGACAAGCTTGAAGATGATAAGAAAGACGAAAAAGATAATAAGTAAATTAATTTATGGGCAGAGACACGCTCTGCCCATTTAGCTTTACCCAAGTCCTTGAATATGTTCTTCAACTAAATTAACAAGCTCGTCTGACATCTTAAGTTCATCTTGTTTGGCTTTAAGTTCGGTTCTAGCCCAATCTTCCACAACTTTTTCTGTAACAAGAGCTTGATAATACTCAAAATAATCTACTACTACTTTTTCTACTTGTGTGGCTTCGGTTGCGGGCAATTTAAGCCTTTCTTGTTCTGCCATCAATTCTGAACGCATTTCTGTAAGATCTGTTGTACCATCATTATATAAACTAAGAAAAAATACGGTGTATTCGTAAGCTTCTTTTTCATAGCTTCCACCAGCTAGTTCTTTGATAATGGCTTGGGCTATTTCATTACTTAGACCAAGTTCGCGTTGTTCTTTGTCTAAAACCTTTTGTTGAGCAGGGCCAATTTTTCCTTTACCTGCTTTTAACATTAATTGAACTCTACTACGGAAACGTTCTACTGCATCAGTACTAGATGTTGTTGTAGTATTTGGAGTGGCATTTGGTAGAGAACTACTAGCAGCAGGTTTTACCATTGGTTGGTTATTAGGTACAGTTGCTTGAACAGTTGGAGTTGGTAGAGGAGTCGATACAGGTGTTGGAACGGGTGTTGGAGTAGCTACAGGAACAGGTGTTGGACTGGACACAACTTGAGCCGTTGCAGTAGGTTGAGCAGGTAGCACACCAGTTTGAAGTAATGCTTCTATTTCAGCACGATGACTATCTATTTTTGCCCAATCTAAAACCTGACAAATGATGGTTGGGTAACTATCTCTATCAGCTTCATCACGGTAGGTTTGACAATAATTGCTAAGATTAGCCAAAACACCATCACGTATCTTTAATAATTCTTCTTTGCGGCCTGGAAATGCCATTCGCAACCGTTTTTGAAGACCATCAATTTTTTCTTGATATGCTTCTTGATCGCTACTAGGTATATTTTCCATAAAGCTTTCAATTATCAACCACGCAAAGAGTAAACCCCGACCATTAGCCAAACGGAAAAGATCCTCTTCTGCTCGTTTAACTAAGGTTTCTAAGTTTTGTCTAAGTTGAACAGAACGAGAAAGCCGTGCAATGCTTTCTTCATAAGTTCCTAAATCTTCCTGATGGAACTTGGTTTCCATTAAATCTATTGGACGACGAAACCCATATTTTACACTGCGATGACTTGCAATATCAGGCTCTAACCCAGTTGTAAACTTGCCATAAATTAGTGTTAATGAAAATATCCTACGAGCTTCTAATGAAGGATCTTTCCCTCGCACTAAATCACTAAGCATTGCTTTATTTTCTTGCCAACGACTTTCATTAAAACCAATAAATGGAATTCCTTCTTGGCGAGAATCTCTTAATTCATCTAACCAACTTTCTGTAAATAATGGTAAACAATTGGATTGTTGGATTAGGCGAAGACTTTTTTGTAGTTCTTCTTGATTAGTTATTACTGGTATAGATAAACTTACCTCATAGAGTTCCTCTAGGATACATTCTCTTTCTGGAGAAACCATTTTATCTTTAGCCCCACCAGGAAGTTCTATTTCTACTTCTGGAAATGGTTGAGAATCTCCATTAACCAAACGATCTAAAAGAGCATACCAAAGCAATAAGTGACCATTAAATTTATCATTTTCTTCAGAAAGTTTTGATTCTTGTAAGACTTGTTTAAATCTATCAACGTCTTTAAGTATTTTTTCTCTTAGTGGCATTGCACTAGTTTCTTCAAAGAGTGTAGTTACAGCCCTTTCATACATTCCTAGACCAATGCTCATTGGTTTAACTTTGTGTATATCTCGCTCATCGTAGCGGATTACTGTGTAGGTGCGATTACGAGGATCATTTTGATCTTTATTTTCATCTTGTTTTATAACACCTGCTGCTACACCTAAAACAAAGGCTTTAACAGAACGTAAATAGCGATTACGGCCTTCATCATCGCGATATGTGATATCTTTCATCATAAAGCGATTTTTAGTAGTAAACAGGTCTATTTGAGAAGGATCTTTTTCTTTTTCACGAAAAACTCTGCGCATATCTGGCAGAGAGGAAATGGTTGCTAAAGAAAAACCTGCCATTTCTCCATAAAACACTATTTCATAGATGTTTCCAATAGGCTTGAAGTCTACAGCCATTGCACCACTTTGGAAACTCTCAACTAAGCTTCTAAGCCTATTGTAATAAGGATGTTGACTATCTACACCAATTAACATTTTATGTCCGCCTTGAGGCATTTGCAGTTCAGGTGGGACACTTTCATTGATGTGAATCCAGCCTTTAGCTAAGTTAAAAGCATCTTCCACTTGTTTACGGACTATGGTTTCGTTGAAGTTTGTTGGGAAAAGTAGTTCTAAAACATTGGTTTTAACACGATCTGAGACTTCTGCCTCTAAAAACTCCATGATTTTATCTACTACACGATTTGAACCAGTTTCACCTTGGATTTTTTCTGTAAGTGCGCTTACTGTAGGTTTTTCCAGTATTTCTTGTTCTTGTAGATAAGAAAGTAAGCCTCCTGCATAGTCTGCAACGCGAGCAGGTGGTTTTACATTGAGTTCTGCGGCAGGGGCATTGTCCACATCTGAAAGAACTACATAACGATAGTAACGCTCAATGTCTTCTGGCTGATAAAGCCGTAAGTCCATCTTAGCGCTTTCATCTTTGTTTTGATAATAGTCTGCGAGTTTGGAAAATTCTTGTTGTTTCTCTACAATTATAGTATTAACTTGTAAAAGTCTTAACCGTAGTTCTTTTTCTACAAAATTAGCAATTGCTTCAAGTAAATCGCAATAAGTTTCATAGATAAAGCGGTAGCCTAAAGCACGAAAATAACCATAAGCTCCTTCACGCCAGTTATTGATTTGAACATCAACTGCTTGTTGCCAACCACCAGCAAGGCGTTGGAATGTTGACCAGCCTTCTAAATCTTGTAGTTCTCGAATTGCATCTTGATATTGGCGTTGAGTAGGTTGAAGCCGTTTATCTTCTGCTGTTAAGGCTGTATTAGCTTTTTCACGATAGTGAGGGCCACGAAGTACAGTAGGTAATGTTCCTAAAATTTGCAATACATAATCAAATCCATAACTTGGGTGGGATAGACGTTCTTTAAGGAGTTTTTGGAGTTCTTCTTGAGCTAACTTTAGTGTTCTGTCAAAACAAGTTTCTCTAATATGACGAATAAAATCACCCCAACGAGCAGAGTCTTTAGGGTCTTCTACCTTAAAATGATCACGATAAAATACTTCTGTAAATTGCTTAAACTCTTTTGCTCTACCATCTTTAAGATCTGAAGTGTTTTCAATTTTTTCATCTACTTTGACGCGGCAAATTTGGTCTAAAGAAGCTTGATCTTTAGTTTCTACATATCTTCGGATATCTTCGTAGCTTAACTTACAGTCTTTTAAGAATGAAAGGACTTGATCGGTGACATTAGCACGGTCTGAGCCTCCTAACCAGTAGTTCATAATGTTAGAAGCAAGGCGATAAGCACAACTTTTAACTACTTGTTCTCTAGGATAATAAATCCGGCTCATACCAAAAGACGAATAGCGACAAGGGAAAGTCTCTACAAGCAGTGGTCGATTATCATAGCGGGCAAGGTGTTCATAGACTGCTAGACGATCAGTATATTGAGCCATATTAGAGCGGAAACTACGTTTGTCATCGCTAAACTGGCCGCTCTTAAAATCTTCTATCAAGGCATTGGCAATCATTGAATAAAGGCCAACATCAACTGTTGTTCCGCCACTAAATCCACGTCCATCAATAAGATAGGTGTTTTGATAAATAGGTGGTGAAATATGCTTTACTTCTTGTTCAAAATAAATAGGAAAAGGATGTCTATATTGATAGTGGTTAAGCTCTGTTAGGGCTGCATAACCATTGGCTACACAGCGAGGATCTTGGTTTCTAAAAACTTCTGGCAAAACTAAAACTAAGTGAGTTTCTATGCCTTGCATTGTGTGAAGCAAAGCTCCAATATCCAAAAATGCTCCAGAACCAGTTCCACCAGCAGATGAGCAGATTACAAAAACATTTATTGTATTAGTATAAAGTTGTAAATTACGTAGATCTGGGTGATTAAGTTTATTTAAGTCAATACTTCTAAGTTGTTTTAGCATTAACTCTAGTTTAGGGCGAATTTTATTAATGCCATAATGGTAGAAGAAACCTAAGCGAGAAGCTACACGGACTTGACCAGCACCTTGACCAAGATCTCCACGGTCACGAAGCCTTTGATCAGGGCGAAACCAGGGTTTTAACCGAGGATAATTATTTACATCTAAAAATTGTGCTACATTAACCTTTAGAGAAATCCATTCATTGTCAACAAATTCTTTTTTCTTAAATAAAGGATCTTTACTTGCGTCTTTGCTAGTATCTTTAGAAGAACGTTCATCTGTGTCTAAGTGAAGAAAACGTAGAATAGGGAATTGGTCAATACTTCCAAACTCATCTACAATCCAGTTGCGCACACGTTGAAGTACATTACCACCTGTACCTCCTACACCTATAAGCAAAGTGGGACGGACTTTAGCTGCATTAGCATCAATAGTAGTTTTACCGGGAGCAATATTTCTATAACTCATTTGGATAGTGTCCTTTCTTAGCTATTTATTCTTAAGCTATTTATTCTTCACGTTTTCCTGAAAGTAGCACTTTAAGTAAAAGGTGTATAAACCAAAAAACACCAACTACGACAAAGATTGCTCTCCAAGCTGAACCTGTATAGAGACGGAAGAAAATTAAGGTAAATAAGTTAAGTGAATATAGGATAAATAGAGATAAACCAATGTTAGTAGCGTCTGAGAGAGAGTAATAATTTTTTACTAGGAAAGGAATTATTGTTAACCTGATTAGCAAAAAGAAAATAGCAACACAACCTACAACAAAAACTGCTGTATATTTGATAATTTCCATATTGCTAGCTCCTGGGCTAAGACCAAAGCCACTAGCAGCCCAAGTCATATTGGGCAAGAGTAAAAGTAGTAAGGTTGCTAGGTAAGATTTTCTCCAGTTCATTTTTTGTTCCTCGGTTATATTAAGTTTCAAGCTTAACGCCTAAGTATCTCCAAAAAATAATGATTTTGTCTTGGACGATTTACATGATTTTGATACTTTACCCTAAATGGTTTCTTAGTTCCAACTATGGTAAGTCTAAAATTAGTAATTTCTTTAGTTGCCGATACAAATCAATGTCTATTAAGATTCTAGGATAAATTTTTAAATACTCTATAAAACAAGTTAGCTTTGTTTTTAGGAGTGAGGCTTTAAAATGAGACATTACAACATTCCGCGATTAGAAGGTACAAGTTACTACGTAGTTTTCTGTGATTGTGGGCGTGAGTTAAAAAGGTTTTATGACAAACCAAATCAAACAGGAGCTCAACAATTTGAAGCTTGGTTTTCAAAAACTAAGCCTAATGAACAGTGTTGTAGTGAATGTTGCCAAAAAATGCCTCCAGAAACACAACTTTCTGAAAAAGAAGAACCTTCAACAATAACAAGTTTTGTAGATGGCCTTAAAGCTACTTATGAAACTATTTTAGCTGATATAGATCCTCAAAAAGCTAGTTTAGACACTAAAAGAGAAACGGCTAAGCAGCTTTCCCATATTGCTGCAACTGCTTGTGCTGCTTTAGCCTTACAACCAATACCTATAGCTGATGTACTAGTACTTACACCGATACAGATTTTACTAGTGCAAGCAATTGGAAGAGTTTATGGAGTTCCAATTTCAAAGAAAACCGCTTTAGAAGTCGCTACCAATATTGGGTTAGGAATAGTGTTACAACAGATTTTTATTGCACTTGTAAAGACTGGGATTCCGCTAATGGGTGGATTACTAGTTTCTACTTATGTTTATACTGCTACATTTTATATGGGCAAAATGGCTCAAATTTACTTTGAAAAGGGGCGACCACTAACCCAACAAGAACTTCAGCAAGTTCAAACTACTCGTAGTCGTGCTGAAGAAAGGCTAAGAGAGTTAGACCACCTTAAGCAACAAGGGTTGATAAGTGAAGAGGAATATAAAAATAAGCGTAATCGGATATTAGATGAACTTTAACTATTGTTGGGATAGTCAAAGAATATTAACATATTTTTAATATGTTTTTTCATTGTTACTAATTTGTGTTATAGTTAGCCGGTGATTAGGATTTCTTTCTCTTCTATCTTGTTAGTTAATAATAGTGGAAACTAGCTAAATAACCCTGTTTTGGATTTACCTAAAGTTGAAAACACAAGAAAAATGCATCAAGCCCCAAATTTGTTTTATTGCAGGTGTTGAGAATTGATGCTAGAAAGCGGGAGTACTATGGAGATGGGTAATACCTCTCTAACAGTTAAAATTTCAGGCAAAGATAGTAAAGGTACAAATTTTCAAGAAGTTGCAAGACTAGAAGCTTTTGGTAGTTTTGGAGTATTAATACATACTGAACAACCTTTAGCTTTGGGTAGCGTCATTCATGTTTGTGGAGGAAATAACAAACCTATTGCTAGCGCTGAAGTGGTTTGGATTCGTGGAGGAGATAGTCCTGCTGTTGAGGTACTATTACATCGTAACACGGACTTAGAAGAAGTTGCTGCTATTAATGAAAATGTTACTCCTGTTGTTACTGGTGCAACAAAGAATTTAATAGGAGGTTTTGGAGATAAAACTGCACCGTTGCCTTCTTTTGCTAATTCTCCTTCTAGTAGTAAAACCCCAGATAGTACAAAAAGTGGTGGTGTTTCTGTCTCTAGTACCTCTACTAGTGATACTAGCTCAGATACAGCAGATGCTGATTCTGAACTGGTTTGCAATAGTTGTAACAAAGCTAATCCTGTTACTAGCAAATCTTGTAAATTTTGTGGTAGTTACCTCTCCCGTGGTACTAGTACATTACGTTCTTCTACATTAGGAAAAGTTGTTCAAGAGGTTAAAGCTGCTCAAGCTGCTAGTTCCTCAAGTACAGAAAGTAGTTCTGGTAAAACAAGCACCCTTCCTTCAAGTCAAAAAGCTTCCACTCTTAGTTCAAATAAAAGTGAAACAAGTTCAGCGCAATCCTCTGATTCTGGTATAACAACTCCGGCTAAACGTCCTACAAAAGAATCTCGTGGTGATGCTCCTGTACGGGTTTCTGCTGAGGATAGAGCTAAAGCTGCTAGTTTGGTTATGCAACGAAACATAAGTTTAGTTGCGCTAGTAATTTTTGTTGTTATATTACTAGGAACATTTGTTCCAATGGGGGGAACTCTTAGTCCAACAACAGTTGATGTTGTAGAACAAAATGGTTGTTTACCTGTTGCCAATATTAAGCGCCAATTGACAGATTCTAATCGTAGTGGAGAGTTAGAATATTGGACACAAAATAAAAATAAGACTGCGGTACAATTTGTTAAAAAGCAAATTAATGCTGGAGAAGCTGCTAAGGAAATAGAAGCTTTAACTCAATCTGGTGCTGAAACTCATGGATATTGGTGTCCAAAAGCTGATAGTAAATTAACTCCAAATATAGCTTTACCAAGTGTGCTTTCTTTTCTTTGGAAATTTAAGCCTAGTGGAGAAAAGGCTAAAGACGCAGGTGAAGTTAGCTTGCAACTAAAAGAACGCACAATAATTATGAAAGAGAAAATTGGCGATACAGAAATAGATCGCACTGCAGATATCAAACAAGCTACTTATTATGTAGGACAACAAAAACTCTCACTTACCTTAGGTGCTACAGGTGAAAAAGTTAGCGGCCCTACTGTTAAAGAATTGACGTTTTATTTGCCTTCTAATCAAGATCCTACTCCAGTTGCAGAAGCTGTTTTAACAAATACAGTAAGACCTTTTTATATTGGTGAATATACTGAACAAGGAAGCAAAACAGATATTAGAACTCTCTTAAGGTATATTTTTGGAAGTTTAGTTATCTTAACCCTAGGATTTTTAGGATATAACTTTTATCAAAGTCGGTCATGAAACGAGTAGGTTTTTTACTTTGGTTAATTATCTTAGTGTTTTTTATGAGCAATACTGTTAAAGTAAGTATTGCTCAATCAGGCCGTAATAGTGGCAGCAGTACAGAAAGAACCGCTCAACTTAATGTAATTGTACATAGTAAGACCAATTCGCAGCTTAACTTAAATAAAGATAGCCTTGCCCTTTTTGATGCTGGAATCCAACAAGATATAGAATACCTTCGTTATGATCCAACAGGTGCTCGAATAATTGTACTTGTTGATAATAGCCAAACTTTGAGAGCTGAAACTGCACTAGTTCAAAAAATTGCTCAAACTGTTCTTCAAGAACTACAACAAGATGATAGAGCAATGGTTATAGGATTTTCTGAACAAGCTGAAGTATTTGCAGAGTTTACTAATGATACAAAACTTCTAGTAAGTTCTATTAGTAAGTTTCATAAACAAGGTTTGCCAAAACTTTATGATGCACTAGTGGCTTCAGTTGAAGATGGTTTTCGCAAACAACTTGGCTCAACTAAACGCGCTATTGTTTTAATTTCTGATGGCTATGACAAAGATAGCAAGACTAAGTTTGAGGAAGCACAAGCTGCTTTACTTAATGAAAATATCATAGTCTATGCTTTTGAAGCTCCAGATCGTACTTATGGAGCAATTCGCCCTAAAGGTACTGGGCCAAAGCCTATTGATGCTATTTCGGCTTTGTCTGAATCAACAGGTGGACTTTTATTTAAGATAGATAGACTAGATACAGTAGAAGCTAATGCTAAGGCTCTGGTAAAAGAATTAAAAGAAAATTGGTTTACTCTTTCCTATATTCCTAAAGGTGTTAACCTAGTTAATACTCGTCGCTTACTGATTACTACTCCAGATGATAAACTAGAGGTTCGTACTAAGAAAATTCACCCTCCACAAAATTTCTAACTTTAATACTAAAACAGCTTATTGGTTTAATCCTGCAATTATTTTAGATTGAGTTTGTTTATATTGTTCTATCAAGTTGTTATAAGTTGTAACCATTTGAGAGTTTTTTTCTAGTAGTTTCTCTTTTTTCCATAGGGTTAAATTATTTGAAATAAAGTTAAGCGCTTTTTGGTATTCAACATAACGAAAGTCTTGTTTATCTTTAATTACTGGGTATTTGTTTTTGATTTTTGTTAAAGTTGTACCACGGTAAATTACTACTTTAATATCATCTTTTTGGTTAGGATCATCAGCACCTTGACTGTTCCATTGATAATATTCATAGCCTATTAGCTTGTAAGCTATCACTTGTGGGCCAAAATCTTGATAGTTTAAAATTACTTCTTTATTTCTAATTTTGCTATTTTGACTTAAAACACAATTTTGTGTGAAAACAAAAAGAAATATAAAGAGTTGGCAAAGAAAAAATAGAAATTTAGGCAAAGTGTTAGGATACATTTTTAGGTTTCTTTAGAAAAATATATTAGGATTGAAAAATTGATAGTAGCTTAAAATAGCTAAGCAAAATATAACTTGACTTAAAACAAATGACTATTAGTGTAAATCTTTATGCAATAGTATTGTGGAAATAATATTGGAGTATTTTATGAAAAACTATTTTATTATGTTATTAATAGCCTTATGTTGTGTTATATCAATAGGTTGTGAAAATACTAAACCTGTTGGAGTTTGGAAGTTTGTTGATACAAAGAAACCAAATACTTTTTATGAATTGAGTTTTGTAAATGGGCAAACAGCTTGGTTAACAGGTTGGTTTGAGAAAGGGCCAGAAGCAACAGAAGGCTGGGAAATTTTACAAAGTATTGATGGTGGACAAAATTGGTCTGAAATGACTAAACAAGCAGAGCAAAAAATCAAATATGTGTATTTTGTGAATGAAAAATCTGGTTGGGCAATTAGTTTGACTCAAGATATTTTGGCTACAAGTGATGGAGGTCAAACTTGGGCTGTTATACGTCCAGCAGGCAAAGTAAAGATTAAGTATAATTACAATAATCCTGGTGCTCCTACGGAAATGGCTGACCCGATTTCTAGACTTAAATTCATCAATGACAAAGTTGGTTGGGCTTGGGGTGGTGGAAAAAAAGATAGTTCAGTTGAACAAGAAGGAATATTTATTCGCACTGTTGATGGTGGAAAAAATTGGCAAAAAATAGAATATCCTTTTGTAGGTGAGATAAAAACCATTTTCTTCCTAAATGATAAATTTGGTTGGGCTTCTGATACTAAAGCAGGGCTTTATAAAACAGAGGATGGAGGCCAAACTTGGCAAAAACAACCCGATGATATAACTAGACCTTCAATCAATGGAATTTCTTTTGCCAATGAAAAAAAGGGAAGCATTGTTGGAGATAGTTATATTGGAGTTACAGACGATGGGGGCAAAGTTTGGAAACCTATTAAAGTAAAAGGTTCTTATCTAAATGATGTTTTTTGGGTAAATGAAAAAATTGCTTGGACTGTTGGCGATAAAGGAAAAGTAATGCAAACACAAAATGGTGGTCAACGTTGGGAAGATGTAAAAGTAGATCTTGCAGAACCAGATCTAGCTAATATTACTAGAGTTAAATTCTTGGATGAGAAAAATGGTTGGGCTTATGGAAATAATGGTTTATTGCTACATTTTGAGCCAACTAAATAAGTTTTATGTTAAGCAATAAAAAGTTTTTAATAGTGTTTTTGTTAACAATTGCTATTGTGTGGTTATGCGCTTGTCTGTCTACAGAAAAATCTGATGATAGGGCTAAGAATTTTGATCGTTTAAGTAAGTTGCCTAGAGTAATGCTTTGGGCTTGGGAGAGACCAGAAAATCTTAAATTTATTAATCCTTCTACTACAGGAGTTGCTTTTTTAGCAAAAACCATTTTACTTAAAGCAGAAGAAGTTAATATTCATCCTAGACTTCAGCCGTTAGAATTACCTGAAAACACAATTCAGTTAGCTGTTGTTAGAATAGAAACAGATCGTTATCAACTACCAAAATTTTCTACTTCACAAATGGACAAAACTTTAGCCGCCATTAACTCTTTAACAAAGCTACATAACGTAATAGGTTTACAAATAGACTTTGATGCTAAAGTTTCTGAAAGAGAGTTTTACCGAGAATTACTAACTAAATTAAGAAATATGCTTCCTTCAAATTTTTTGTTATCCATTACTGCACTTGCTTCTTGGACAATTTATGATAATTGGATTAAGGATTTACCTGTTGATGAAGCTATTCCTATGCTATTTCGTATGGGGGTAGAGAAAAAAGAAATGTTAAATTACTTGGCTTCAAAGAAGGATTTTACATCAGAGATTTGTAGGCAAAGTTTTGGTATTGCTACAGATGAGGAACTTCCATTTTTACCAAAAGGAAGAAGAATTTATATTTTTGCTGCTCAAAGCTGGACAGCAGAACTATTGAACAGTGTTTTAGATAAGGTGGAGAAATGTCAAACAAGATAACACTTAGAAGAACCGTTTTATTAATATCTATAATGCTTCTAGCTCTTTACACAACACAAATTATATTGGGTTGTGGCCCATTTAGTAAAACAGCCATATTTACTTATTCAGCACACCCAGATTTTCCACTGGAAAATTTTGCTCGAGGAGATTTAGGTGTACTTAAACCAGAATATGCACGCTCTTATTTAGTAGTTGCATATCGTTATTTAACAGATGAAAAACTAAGTGCTAAAGAGCAAAAATCCATAGTAGAGCTTTGGAATAATCGTTTAAATACTAATCCTTCTAGTGATAATAGTACTAAACCAAGCTCTGAACCTGTAGAAGACGCTCCTGATGTAGGCAGAGGTCTTTCCTACTGGAGTGAACTTAGAAAAACTGTTGTCCAAAATAAAGAAGACCTATCTATAGACGCTACTAAAAATATTAATGGGGAAGGCTATTATATAAACTATATAAATTGCAAAGAAAATGCTTTTAGTGTTGCAGCCGATACTTTGAGTGAAAAAATAAAAACCTTAGGTGCTAATAATCCAGAAGTACAAGATTGGGTAACAGCACAAGATCAAGTTTTTGCCAATTGTTCTAGTGCCCAACCCATTATTCCTGGCCCAGTAAAGCCAAATGCAAGTCCAAGAGCAAAAGCTGATAGAGCTTACCAAATTGCTGCGGCTATGTTTTATAGTGGACAATTTGATCAATCAGCAAGTTTATTTAAAACTATTGCTAATGACAAAACTTCTCCTTGGCACAAAGTTGCTCCTTATTTAGCTGCTAGATCATTAGTCCGTAAAGCAATGCTTACTCCTCCGTCGGATAAAAATATTACTTTTGAAGGTTATTTTGATCGCAAAATAATGCAACAAGCACAAACAGAAATAAAAGCATTGCTTAATAACCAGGAGTTGAAAGACTATCACCCTGCTTCACGCCGTTTATTAAGGTATGTTGAGTTCCGCTTAGATCCAACTAGTCAATTAAATAAATTAGCTCAACTTATAGTAAAACCAGGTAGTCGAACTATTGGAGCTGATTTAGATGACTATACTAGTTTGTTAGATCATTTAGCAGATGATCCTTTTGATTATGATTTACCAAAAGCTAAAATAACCAAAAAACTTCCTGAACTTTTGGGGAAACAAGAGTTAACAGATTGGGTTTTGAATTTTCAATTAGGTGATCCTAGTGCAGTAGATTATGCAGTACAAAAATGGCAAAAACAACATTCTCCACTTTGGTTGGTATCAGCAATAACTAAAATTGAAGCTACACATAAAGAAGTTCCAGAGCTTTTAAAAGCAGCAGATCAAATAAATCCCACTTCTCCAGCTTTTGCTTCAGTAGCATTTCACAAAGTTAGATTACTTATGGATTTAGGCAAAAAGGGAGAAGCTTCAGAACAACTAGATAAAATTTTAACTAACAACCTAACTCCATCTGCTCGCAATGAATTTCTTTCTCAAAGAATGATGCTTGCACAAAACTTAGATGAGTTCTTAAAATATGCTCAAAGAACTGTTGTTGCAGAAGGGTATTTCTTTGATAACAGAGAACTTCCAGACGATATGTTTAACCCTGATGGAGACGTTGCAAAGAAAAAAAGTAAAGCTCTAAAACAGCTTTTTGATGATGACTCAACAGAAATTATGAACAAAAAGTTTCCTTTAGAAATGATGAAGGATGCAGCTTTAAGCCAAAATTTACCAGCTAATTTACATAAAAGACTGGTTATGGCTACTTGGGTAAGAGCTGTTCTGTTAGATAATGAGGAAATTGGCAAAACTGCTGCAATGGAACTAATTAAGTTATTACCAGCTACAAAGGATAATTTAACGGAATACCTTAATGCTACAACTCCAGATGCAAGAAAGTTTGCGGCTGTTTTTACTATGCTTAAGTTTCCTGCTACTCGGCCTATTGTCAATTCAAATGTAGATCGCGAAACTCCTATAGAAAAAATAGATGATTTTAGAGATAACTGGTGGTGTTCATTTGATGAAAAAGCTCCAGATGCTCAGGAAGATGGTAAATCAAAACCAAAAACCAAACAGGAGTTACCTATTTTTCTAAATAAAAAAGTCCTAAGTAGAGCAGATACAGAACAAAAGCAGTTAATTGCTTTAGGCACTGCGCCAAATTTTCTATGTAATGAAGTTATCAAATGGGCAAAGGCTAATCTTACAGATCCTAGAGTTCCTGAAGCGCTTCATTTAGCTGTGAAATCAACAAGGTTTGGTTGTACAGATGATAAAACTAGTCAGTTTTCCAAATCAGCCTTTCAAGTCTTGCACAAAAACTTTCCTTCAAACCCTTGGACTAAGAAAACTCCTTACTATTTCTAAAAATCGCCTACAAACATAACCAGTTTCTAAGTAAATTCTGAGGCTGCAACCTCAGAATTTACTATGCCCAGAAATAGATAAGAAGTTTATTTATGTCAACTCCATAAAACATCAATAGGAGCATAAACACCATCTTTAGCATATGGAACATATTCAAACCCTCGTTTAAAAGGGTCATTTTGAAGGACTTTGGTGTAATCTATTCCAAGTGCTGAATAAATTGTACAAAATATATCTTCTGGTCGAATAATAAGATCTCGTGACCAACCATATTCAATAGTAGTTTCACCAGTTTCATCAGTCTTTCCTATAGTTTGGTTGCCTTGTATACCTGCTCCTGCAAATAAAGCGGACATTTGTAAATGATGGTCACGTCCACCTTGAGCAGTTAAATTTCCAACTGTACGTCCAAATTCACCCATTGCAACAATCAAAGTTTCATCTAAAAGTGTTTTACCTGTAGAAGATTTCGATGGAGTTGATGCAAGATCAGCTATTAACTTGCCAAGTCCTTTATCAAATTGTCCTGCTGTTTGGTAAATTCCTCCTGTCTGATTACCCATAGCATAAATATTAGAGTGATGATCCCAGTTACTATGGTTTATTTGTATAAAATGTGTTCCTATATCGTTTTTAACAATATTTCGTGCTACTAAGCAAGCATTACCAAAAGAACTGTTTCCATAAGCTTCTATATCCTGATGCTCAAGCTTAAATATAGAGTCTATTTGAGGGTTATACATTATTTGTTTGGCCTGGTTATAAGCTGAAGACATCGATTCAATGGGTTTTCCATAAGGAGAATTTTGCCTAATTGAGCTATCTAGTGATTGTAGGACTTGGTATCTATGTTTAAAAGGATCTTCTCCTAATAAGCTAACTGTACCAAATATTCCATCAGCATTAGGAATTAGATTAAAAGGAGCATATTGTGCAGGAAAATAGCCCTGACCATAGGCTGGATGGATTCCATCATGTAATCCAATAAATGGGGGTAAAATGTTATTTGAGTTATCTTTACCATCATACTCTAAAGCTACGACAGAACCAATATTAGGAGCAACTTTAGCTAGGGTAGTTGTTGGATTTCGGCCAATCTGGTTCCACACTTGTGCTAGTTGGTGTACAAGTGCATAAGCATTAATTGAACGAACAATTGCTATATTTGATAATTGCTCTGCTAGAGTAGGCATTAAGCCTTTTGGCCAACGAATGTTTCCAAAAGTCGTAGGCTCAAAATTTGAAGGTGTCCAGTTTCCTTCTTTAAGATCAAAAGTATCAATATGGCTAGGGCCTCCATCTAAGTGAATATATATACAAAATCTAGCTTTATTAATTAAACTTATAGTGCTAGGCTTTGCCATTACTTCTAAAGGACGAGCAATATTAGGGAAGAAAAAGCCTGTTAAACCTAAAGTTGCAAGCTTAAAAAATTCACGACGGCTAACCCCTGGACTTTTATTTATGTCTTGGTGAGTAGAAACTTTGCCTTGAGCCTTAATTATACCTTTACACATAATGTCTCCTTATTAATTTCCTTGCTTTCTTTTAATAGTTATAGAGAAAATCTACCTTGTTTAAGAGTGCCCACATAAGTTCTGATGCCCCCTCATAACGGTTAGGCTTTAATATAGTTAGTGAGTACTCTAGTTCGTCTTTAGTAGGGTTTCTCGAAAGTGTTATCAAGAAAAGTTCTTTAACCAAGACGGAATCATCCTGTACTGTAGTTAGCAACCGGGTTAAAGTACTGTTGGGATCATTTGGTAAAGTTCTTAGTAGCACAAAAGGGTTATTCATCATAGAAAGTGCTTGTTCAATAGAAGCTTCACTATTTCTAGCTACTTGATCCCGATCCCCTCTGTGAAAGGCATTAAGGAAAAGAAATGCTAATTGAGTTTGAGTATCAGGAGGTGAAGGATTAGCACTATAAATAGGCCCTGGCTCAGATGTATCAGGTAATTGCATTGCCCAATGAATAGGATTGGAAAAACCAGTGATCTGATAGCTAACAGGTCTTCCAGTTGCTAAAACAACAGCATCATGAATTTCTTCAGCATCCAAACGTCGTACAAGTTTTCTAGCAAAATAAGTTGTATATTCTGCTTTCCATTCTCCGTTATAGCGTGATGAAAGCTGATAAGCATCAGAACTTACTAGTAGGCGCATTATATATTGTAAGTTGTAGTTACTTGCTATGAAGTCATCCGTTAACTTTTCTAAAAGTTGAGGATGAGATGGTTGCAGTGTCCAAGGCTCAGGAGGAGGATTATTAGCATCTAAACGGGCTAAGTCGAAGCTAGTAGGTGGATCAACTATACCCAAACCAAAAAACTCTGCCCAGAGATAATTAACAGTAGCACGAGCAAATTGACGATCTTTCGTAAGCATACGTGCTAGTGCCTGACGGTAGGTTTCACCCGATATAGGAGTTTCCCCTGTAAATAAATATTTTGGAGTAATAAAACTTTGGCCATTAATAGGTTGTCTTGCTACACGGTTTCCTGTTGTAGTATTAAGCTCATAAGCTCCAAGATTAGTATCTGAAACATCAACACTAACAAGAAGAGGTTGCTGACTAATCATCTTAGGTTTAATTAGTGTTTGAGAAAAAAAGGCCGACATTCCCCAAGCATCTATACGCTTAGTTTGAGTAGCCCAAAGATTTAGCGCATTAGTATGCCCTTGACCATCATGACAAAGTAAACAATCAAGAGTTTCAATACCTAAAAACGTTTTTGTTGTTCTTACTGCCAACGTGTCAAGAGTATCTTGGTGTGGACCCATATCAGTTATTGAAGCTACATAATGGTTAATACCTCCAACCTCAAAATTATTTCCTTTGCTATTTATAATTGAGCTTACAAATTGATTATAAGGAGTATTTTTTTCAACGGCTTCTTTTATCATTTGATAATAAGTGTTTCGACCTTGTGGAAAGCTAGGAATCCCATTTGTACGAAAAGCTGTATTTTGTACCATATCACCTAACCACATTGTCCATTTATCAACAAATTCAGGAGAACCTATTAGTGAATTTATAAGATGATCTCGTTTGTTAGGTGATTTGTCATTGAGAAATTTCTTAAGCCTTTCAGCCGTTGGAATATGACCTGTTAGGTCTAAAGAAACTCTTCTTATAAACTCTTCATCAGTAGTTAAAGGAGCTGGCAAAACATTATCTTGTTGCATTTTGCCAAATATTTCTTGGTCTACATAATTCTGCACAACCTTAGATTTATTAGGCTTGCTAGAATAGCTTGAGTATGAAGTGTGGGCTGATATTGTTGTAGTTACTTCAGATATCTTATTTATACGCTCAGTAGAGTTGTTAAAGCTACTTCTAGCAATTGGAAAACTACAATCAACTAAAGCCAAGTTTGATATCTTTTTATCTTGCGGTTTTTCGGCAGAGTATACTCCGTCTGTAGTAATGCAGATCAACAAAAACAGGCTTACAAAAAGTATCTGAAAAAAGTATTTAGACATACTTCTCCTTAATACCACAAAGGGCATTATTTAAATCTATGTTTTAATGGTTATATTTGTTAGTCGCTTTTAGGCGAAAGTTTGTATGACAGGAAAATTGACAGTTTTAGCTAATTATTTTTATTTTTGTCTTTTATTTTTTGAAGCAAAGCTTTTTGCTCAGGTGTTAACATGTTTTTAATTCGTACAACCAAGATAAAATGGGTTCGTTTTATTTCTCTTTCAATGTTTAATAGTTTATCTAGTTGAGCTAAAACTTGATTTTCATCTGTTCGTTCTTGCTTAAGTAAAGAAACTAGTTTTTCCGTTTCATCTTGTATTTGAAATTGCAGGTCAAGAAACTGCTTTTGCACCTTTTTGACTTCTTCTCTAATAAAATTTTTTTGACTTTCACTAATACCTATCTCTGTTTGATGTTGTAATATCAACTCAGGGGGGAATAGGGTTTCACTTATAGGATCATTTTGTGGAGGTTGTTGTCCCCAAATAGATGTGCTTATTAGCAGTGAAAGTAAAGTAGATAAAACAAAATTTTTTAATCTCATAAGTCATTCTCTCATTGTTAGTTGTTGGTATCAGAGATAATACTTTGCGCTTCTATAGATAATATTTTCAATTTGGGAGTAGTTTTTAATAGTTGATCATCAATAGATTGCAAAGGAGTTTTTAAAAGAAAATCTGTTGGTGTTCTCCACCCAGAAATTAATATTGGAATTTCCAAAGCTTTAGACTGTAAGTTTCCTTTTCTTACCTTCAATTGCTTTTTATTACTAGATTTAGTAGGGAGCTTAGGTATATTTTCTTCTAAGCTCTTACTATCATTTGAACTTTCTTTGGAAGCCATAGAATAAGGGGTTGAAATGGATTGTATAACGCTATTGTTATAGGTAATATCCTTAGCTATATTAACACTAGTTATTGGCTTAGTGATAAGATGCTTTAGTGTAATAGCTAATGAACCTCCAAATAAAATCAGCAACAGACTAGCAAAAGCTAGTTTAAGAAAGAGCCAATTTCGAGCAGACTTATTATTTTTAGATAAAACATCTTCACGCGCTTTTGCCATAACTCTAGCAAAAGAAGGCAATTTTTGTTCATCTTCTTGCTTTAAGCCATTAAATAGCTGCTTGATTTTCTCGTCTTCCCAATTCTGATTCATTTATTTTTATTCCTTTTTCTTCAATCCATTCACGTAAGCGTTTTTTACCTCGATCGTAATGGGTACGCGCAGTACCCAATGATACCTCCATTACTTCAGCCGCTTCTTGCAAACTTAGGTCATGATAAAAAACTAATTGAAGCACTTCTCGCTGCTTACTTGGCAAAGTAGAAAGCAGATCTTGAAACAAAACTTGAATTTCTGAGTGATAAATTTTTTCGTCATAATCATAAACTTTTATTTTATGTTTAACATTTTCTTTATATTTGCTTAATCTAAGTTTATTAAGGAAATGCCATCGTCTAGCATCAAGAGCTGTTATTCTAATTACTGCAAAAAGCCAAGTCTTAAATTCAGATTTACCATCATAACGAGCTTTTCCTTCTAAAATTTTAAGATACACATTTTGCAAAACACTTTCTGCTTCCTGAAAATCTCTATGACAACAACTAATTGCCCACCCAAAACTTGCAGAGTGGTGCTTTTCTAGTTGTGTTTGCAAATCTAAGCTGTCCATTAACTTAAATTACTAAAACTGTATTCAATTTATTTGTCCAAAATCTTAGTCGTTTCTTTTAATAAAATATATTACAAATTTGATGATAATTTTTGATGATAGTTTTTTAAGGTTATAAATGACTGGATGTCTAAATAATTACGTAGGTGTTATATTGTACTACATTTGCTTTTTTGGGCTAATGGCTTACTATAAATGGGGCAATGAAATATTTTTGAATTTCAAACGTTTTAATATAAAAAGCGATTTTGTTATTTGTAAGAGTTACTAAAACGGAAAATTTTTCCCAAAAATTTTTCCAAAACTTGAAACCTTTTTTTTAGAGGTTCGTTAGTAGGTGGAAAGAACACACATTACACTAAAAAAATAAATGGTATGTTAGGCAATAAGGCTATACTACCAAATAAACAAGGAGTTTATTATGAAAACTTTATTTAATCGTATTGCTGTCGTAGCACTTGCTTGCACTCTCTCTGTTTCTGCTTTTGCTAAAGAAAAAAGTAAAACAGTTAAACTAATATCTGATACATCTGTCAACGGTGTTTTACTTAAGAAAGGCACTTACAAGATAACTTTTGATGAAAGTTCTAATGAAGTAGTTTTTTCTAACAACAAAGAAGTTTTAGTAAAGACTGCTGCTAAGTTTGTTCCTCAAAATAAAGAGGCTTCAAATACAACATTAACTTCTAAAGAACAAAATAGTGTTAGAGTGCTTAATAGCATTTCTTTAGAAGGTGAAAAAACCATGATTGTAATTGATGAAAGTGCTAATAAAGCTGCTAACCCACAATAAATTGATAGATTTGGGATTGTTTTAATTTCCGCAAAAAGTACATATCTTGACAACATTTTCTTCTTACCCTGAAAATCTCCTTTAAAGTTTCCTTATTCTAGAGTGTATTTTGATGTCAAGATATGTACTAGTTTTTCCTTAGCTTTTACCAAAACATTATCTGATGAAAACCAAAACCCGCTAGTTTTTAAGCTAGCGGGTTAATATTTTTAATTTTATTTGGAGAAATTAAGGAGTTAAAGAGTAAATCTGAATGTTAGAACACCCTGAACTTTTACAGGAGTATTATTAAGTAGGGTTGGCTTAAACTTCCATTGACGAGCGGCTGAAAGAGCAGCTTGTTGTAATAATGGTTGACCGCTTAATATCTTAGTTGAAACTACATTGCCGTCTTCACCTATTACAATTTCAACTTGAACATCCCCAGAAACACTAGCTGTGCGTGCTATGGCAGGATATTCAGGTTTTGCTTGATAAATTGTGTTTCCTCGAATTACACCTTCACTTTTACGTATAATTTGTGGGGTAGCTTTTTCTACAGGCTCAGCAACTTTTAATTCTTTAGTATCTTTGGGTTCTTTAGGTTCTGGTAAAGTTGAAGTTGGATCACCATCTAAAATACCCCAACCTGTTTTTATTGCTGTGCCTGGCCCATCACCAGGGCCACCAATGTTTTCAAGATCTTGTGTGCCGCTAACTTTAACCAAAGATTTAGCAGCAGGGTGAGGGGTTAAATCGCTGGAAATCTCTTTAGGAGTTTCACGCATTGCTACATTTTGAGGAGCTACTTTTGGAGCATTATTAGTTACTTTTGGAGATGTTTTACCCATTGGAGCTGGTGCTGCTGGAGGAGGTGGTGGAGTTACAAGCATAGTTAAAACAGCAAGTTGCTCATCTAACTTAGCATCATAAAGAAAAATACCACCAACAATTGAACCTGCTAAAGCTAAAGTCCAAACTATAGAAGTTCCAGCTAAATAAGCCCAAGTTTTACTTTCTTTCTTTGTTTTTGCACATTCCACCAAATTATTAAACATAGGTTTAATCTCCTTTTTCTGTATTATATTGAATTTATTGAATTTATTGATGTAGTAAAATTTTTGAGTGATTTGTTATTTTTTGTTTCACTCTCTTGCTTTCATTATCCTTGGACACCTAAGTTTAAAATTGGTTCCCAGAAATTTAAAAATTTTCAAAAAATTTTTTGAATGTTGATTTTTTCTTTATTGCTGGATTTGCTCAAATAATTCTTTTGCTAAATCAGAAGATAAGGTTTTAAGAGTTTTATATTCTTCTAAAGCTGCATGCCAATCTTCTATTAACACATAACTTAGCCCTAATCCATAGTAGACTTTAGCTTGATCTGTTTTTAGTTCTTTAGCTTTTTTATATGCTTCTATAGCTTCTACTTGGCGATCTGATTGACGGTAGACGGTTGCTAAATTGAAGTAACTATTAAAATCATTTGGATTATTGTGGATTGCTAACTTGTAAGCTCCAATTGCTTCTTGATAAAGCTTTAGCTTAGTGTAAGCAACTCCTAGTGCAAAATAGGCAGGCGCAAAATCATTTTTTAGGAAAACAGATTTTTGATAAGAATCTATTGCCTCTTGATAAAGTGCAACTTTGCTATAAGCCACCCCTAAATTATAGTGTGCCATTGGATCTGCTATATTATCACTAGCTATTTGCTTAAAATCTTCAAGAGTTTTACTAGAGTGTTTACTAGGAGAGCTTTTAGCTTGATCTGTTTTATTAGAAGTCCTATTTGTGGGAGAAATAATGTTTACTGGAGGTAAATTAAAATCAAAAGCTTGTTGATATGAAGATAATTGCTCATCTAAAGCTTTAAGATTGTTTTGTGCTTGACGATGCTGGGGATCAAGTTTAAGAGCTTTTTGATATTCTTCTTTAGCATATTGTTGCCGATTTAGTTTTTCATAAACTAACCCTAAATTGTAATGAGTTTCTGCTGTTGATTTGTAGCGTAAAGCTTGCTTGAAATTGTCTAAAGCTTCTAAATATCGGGATAAATTGCGATAAGCTACTCCTAAATTATAATAAGCACTTGCATGATCTGGTTTTAGACTAAGCACTTGTTTGTAGGTTTCTACTGCCTCTTTATAGTACTTCAGTTTACTTAATGATACACCTAGAGCAAAATGCGAATCTACATGAGAATTATCTAACTTAATAGCTTGGCGGTAAGTGTTGAGTGCTTCTTGATTTTGCCCTGCTTTGCTATAGGCTATCCCTAAATTGTAAAGAGGTGTAACTTCATTGGGTATAATTTGTGTTAGCTTTTGATAAATTTCTATAGCTTGTTCATAGCGCCCTAGCTTGTTATAAGTTGTAGCCAAAGCATAGTAAGCTTTTGTGTTATTTGGTTTGTTGAAAATTATTTTCTTATAATTTTGTATTGCATCTTGATATTTTCCTTCTTTGCTTTGTGAAAGTGCTGTTTCATAAAGTGCGTCTATTTCTTGCAGATCAATGCTGGTAGTTGTTTCTTGATAATGGCTAAATTGAGTTGAAATACTAGCTGTGATCTGAGTGACTCGACTTAAAGCCTCTTCTGCTATTAAGTAATTTGGATTAAGTGTGAGTGCTTGTTTATAGCAACTAATAGCATCTTCAAAACGATCTTGTTTTTCATAAACTAAGCCAAGGTAATAGTTAATTTCTGGATCTTCTCCCTTATAGTTTAACGCCTGCCGATAAGCTGCTAAAGCTAAGTTATAGTTTTCTAGATAAAAATAACTCATTGCTAGCTTAAAATGTGCTTTCCAGTAGTTTGAGTTAAGTAAAATAACCTGTTTGTATATATTAATGGCTTCTTGGTAACGGGATAAGGAAAAGTAAAGTTCTGCTAATGAAAAGTTTATATCAGAGTCACTAGGTTTAAAACATATGGCTTGCTGATAAGCACTAATAGCGTCTTGGTATTTTTCAAGCTGTTCATAGGCTAAAGCAAGTTGGCTATAAGCTTCTGAGAAGTTTGGTTTTTGCCTAATGGCTTGTTGAAAGGCTTTAATTGCATCTTGATATTGTTTTAGTTGAGTGTAAATAAGCCCTAAATTGTAACTTGCACGGCTATTTTCTGGGCTTAAACGCAGAGCTTCTAGGTAAGCTTTAATTGCTTCTTGTGGATTACCTTGTTTATTGAGAGCTATTGCAAGCTGATAGTGGGCTTCTGGATAACTAGGTATAAAACTGATAGCTTGTTGGTAGGCAATAACAGCTTCTTCATATTTGCCTAATGCATCATAAGTAATACCTAAGTTAAAATGAGCTTCTGGATAATCTGGCTGAAGTTCAATAGCTGATAGATAGTAAGGTAGAGCTTCTGAAAAGCGAGCTAACTTAGCATATAGAAATGCTATGTTAAAATGAGCTTCTGCAAGGCCTTCTTCAAACTTGATTGCTTTCTTAAATGCTTCTATTGCTTCTAGATAGCGGGCTAATTTTCTATATGCCAAACCTAAATTAAAAAAAGCTTCTGAGTAATCGGGCTTTATTTCTATTGCTTGTCTGTAAGCTTCTGCTGCTTCTAAATACTGCTCTTTGTCGTAATATTCTTGACCTTTTTTTAGAAAAAACTCAGCTCTACGCTGCATTGCTTGAGAGAGTTCTTGGTCAATTCGTTCGGCTAAAATTGTTTCAGGAACAAGATTTGAAGCTTCTTTTAAAAGTTTTTCATAAATGGAAAAATTTTCTCCATCATTAAGATAACTAATAGCAATCTTTCTTAAGCAATCTGCGATAGCTTCTTTGATAAGTTTAAGTATTTCCGAGTCAGCACCTAATACTTGTTTATAGTAAGATAGTTTAGGTAATAGCTCAGCTTTGTAGCTTTGATAAGCTTGATCGCAAGTTTTGCGCCTAATTTCTAGTAAGGTTTTTTCTTTTCTTAATATTTTATTTAACTGGGAAATAATGCTTTCAGTTAATTTTTTTATAGTAGCAAGGATGTTTTCATGTGTAGCATTTTCTATTTTTCTTCTTAAGTTGTTAGGTAGATCAATTGTAGATAGAAGTGTTAAAAAAAAATGTGCTTGTAAGGCGTTTTCTTCTAAAAGAGCTTTGGATAAAGAACTTTCAAAGGGATTTAAGATCAAAATCCAAGCTTCTTTGCGAAATTCTTGCATATCTTTGTTTGTTGCAGGAGGCTCAAAGCCAGAAGTGTTTTCCCAGTTTGTGAAAAGCACCCAGAAATTTTCATCATCCAAAAAACTTTTCCAAAGAGTTATTGTGTTTTTCCAAAGATTCAAATCATTACTGTTTTGTTTACATAAAAATAAGTATAACCTTGCTAAATTTACTTTTGCTGTAAGTTGATCTTCTGCTTTCCATTTGTCTATAGCTAGCTCTAATTGGTTTGATTGAAGATAGTTTAATGCTGTTTGATCTACTGAAGATTCATTAGTAAACCAAAGTAACCTTTCTTCTAAGCGTTTTTTAGGATTGTCTAACAAACTTGAAGCATCTCTAATGGATGATTCAGTAAGGGTTATTGTAGAGAGAAAGGCTAAAGGATCTTTTATAGAAGGTTTAGCCCCTACTTTAAGTCTAGTGCGAAAGGATTGTTGAAGATCTCTTATAGTTTTTCTTGTGGTATTTGCACTAACACCAAAAATTCTAAATGCATTTTCTAAATGGCTCATATTTATTAAGTAAATATCAAGAAAATCTATGTAAATATTATGGAGAGTTATTGTACTTAAAGTTTGTGTCTAAAACGAGTTAGCTCATTTTGATAGTAGTCTAACTGTTTTTCAAGATCAATTTTTTTAACTAATTGCTTTCTGGCTGCTGATGTAATAGCTTCCCATTTACTAAGAAATTCTAGCGGTATTCCTATAATTTTAGCTGCCCAATTTTGCCAATAAACCCTTGTTAATAAATAACCAATAAAAGCCAAATCTATAGGTAAAAGTAATCCCCAGATATTAGTAGATATATACCACATAGGAATACCTAAAACAAAAAGAGTTATTGGTACAAAAAACCTCCATAATTTTTCTAGATAAGTAGCTTTTTTGTAAAGTAGATCCAATCGATCAAATTCTGCTAAATCAAATTCTAGTTTAGCTACTTGTTTACTAAAATGCTCAACTCCTAAAACACGAAAATCACTACCGCACTGCATACAATTTTGAAAAAGGATCGAATTATTAGTCTGACAATTTATACAAAGAACTGTTAGTTTTTTCCCACATTTTTGACAATGAGTACGATTTCCCATTTGATCTATTGCATGAGAGCAATTAGGGCATTGTGCCATTTCTAAAATGGGTATTTTTTTAGCTGAAACTGGCAACATAAGAAACAATTAACCTTTTAGGAACGACTGAAGAAGCGAAATCCTTTTAACCAACCATCGCTTTCCTTTTTAGGTTGAGGTTGTTCTGTTGTTTGTGTTTCTGCTTGATTTGTATTCCCTGGTTGAGCCGATATTGCTTGATTTGTAGTAGCAGTAGTAGGTATAACTTCTACGGTGCTAACCGCTGGAGCTAATTTAGCTGCTTTAGGTGCAACTGCTACTGTATGTCTCATTTCAGATGTAATTACTAGGCCACAAGTAAGACAATACTTGGTAAAAATTGGATTACTACTTTGGCACCTAGTACAAATAGCTACTTCCATGGTTTCCCCCGTGTTATAAAGAGTTTTAAGCTTATTGATCCTAACACAAATCGCTTCTATTGATTTAAATTTTCTTTAAGAAGTTCCTTAAGAAAGTTATAAGCTTGCTGGTAAATTTTAGGAGCTGAACTTTCTCTTGGCCCTGCTACATTTAGTGTAGCTATGTTTTCTTCTTTTAACCATTTTATAAGAGCCTTTTGATCGGTTGTCTCAGCTAAATTTACTATAAAATAAGGCTTTGATTCTTGTTTAGCCGCCTCTAGTGTAAAAGCTGTGCCTGTTGTCAGTATGCCTCGTGCTAGAATTAAGGTTCCATCAGAGTTTCTTACATTATATAAGGTTCTTTCACTATATTCTTCAGATGGTGTTTCAGCTAGTGGGTAAGAAGGGGAGATCACTCCATCTTCTGCTATTCTACCTTTAGGACAATGCCCTCCAACTGTTATTCCCAAGGATTTTCCCATCGCAAGACCTACATCTAATGCAGCTCGATCTACTCCTGTTTGCCCTCCAGAAATTATTTTTTTTAGCATTTTATCTCCAATCATGATCTTTTATTTTGTGGTAAAATTTTATCTAATTGTAAGCATTTTTTCTAAACTGAAAAAACACTTTAGATAAGTTTATGGAGATATTGTGGGAATTACTTTTCTTGCAGATTGGTTAGCTAAAAAATCTATCCAAGATTTTTCAAAAACAGAGAAGATGTTGAGAGCTTCTGAAACTCAACTTTCACATATGTCAGATCAAGATCCTGATAAAGCTGCTATTTTAATAGAACAAGCATTAGTTTCTTGTCTTTTGATTGATCAATTAGAAACTTGTGCAAGTCTTTTTCCAGAAGAAGATCAGAATGAACTATCAAAAATATCATTGTTAGTTATAAAAACAACACAAGATTTAAAGAAAAAATACCCTGTAATGTTTGATTTAATAGCTACCACTATAATTGGAGAAACGGAAAGACAAAGGATTTTGGCACGATTTTCGGAAAAATAGAGAAAACGTGCTTGACAAAGTGAAGATCGATCTGTAGACTCCCAATTTCGTCGCAAGTGGTTTTTGAAAAATTCTTTCGGAAATAATTTAGGGCAACTTAGGTTGCAACAAATTAAAAGTGGTAGTATAACAAACACCGCAGTTAAGAAAAAGAAAACCTCATAAGATATTTGTATTGAAAATCCTAAACAACTAAAAAGCTATTACTCTTAGTAGTAAGTCAAAACTAAGCTTAGCTTTCTGTCGCTTTTTTAACCTTTTATTTTGAGTCTTCTGAACAAAAAAAGTTCAAAAAAACTCGAAATAAACAAAGCAAAAAAGTTCAGGAAAAAGTTGAAAAAAGTCGGAAAAAAAGCTTGACTGAAAAGGAAAAATAAATATAATCAAAACTTTCCGGCGGTAAACAAATTAACGTAAACAACGTTAAATAATACTACGGAATTGGATCTTTCTTAAATAGAGATTTTAAGAGAAATCGATGTTTGAAAA
>JBDIBI010000040.1:0-49411 GCA_039812885.1 Blastocatellia bacterium | reverse complement strand
AATTTTTAGCCTGAAGTTCATAATGCCCTCCTTATGTGTTTTTACTATTATTATATTGGTGGGCATTATCTTACTTTATTTTACTTCTTCAAACAGACATTCTTTTTCTTGTTATCTATAATTTACCTAGTAGTTTCCATAGGAGTTGCTGGCTAAAAGCTATTCCTTCAGGTCAATACCTTGTTCTTACACTAACCCAAGAGGAATGGTAAAGCCACTAACCACTATCCTAACCTACATTAAATCTACAACTTCTAAAAAATAAATCACTTACTACAACCACAAAATCACCTATAACAAGCTCTAGACTTGAAAGAGCAAAGCTTTGTTTATAGGTGATTTGTTTTCAATTATTTAAGGAGAAATCTATGTCTACAATAACGAAACCTACAAACAATTTCCAAATCCAGCTAAGAAGAGAAGTGGCCAAAGCAGGGAAATTTATTTATGTTGGTTTACCTAGTAGCAAACATACAATAAGAGTTCTTAATAAGTCTGGATATTGGCAATTAGTGGACTTTAACGGCAAACCTCTCACCAAAGAACTAGAAACACTTCACCCTTTTTGTGATGAGCGAGCGCAGGTTAATGATGGAAGGCTTCAGTTTAATAGCAAAAGCTATTTTATTGATGAAGAAGGAAATAGGATTAGTAGCCCAGATCTAGAAGCTTATAGCCATTACTCTGAAGGACTTGCTATTGTTACAACAAAAAGTCTTATTTGGACAAAAATGGAAATTTGGCTATGCCTTATTGGTTCGATTATGCTTGTAGCTTTTCAGATTCAGTAGCTTGGGTTCTTGTCAATAACAAATCATTCCAAAGAGGCTTATTCTATCTCATAGACAAAAATGGAAATCAGCTAATCCCTCATGGTTTTGGATCAGTTAACTCTTTTGTTAGTGAAGTAGCAGCCGTTGAACTACCTAAGAGTTACCTTAATAGCGAAACTGGTTCTTTTCCATTTCGTTATTACCCTAGCGAAATTCTCATAGATAAGCAAGGTAACATCTTAACCAAACAAAAATTTCTTTATGTGACAGAATTTGTTGGAGATATTGCTATTGCAAGTTTTGAGAAAGGCAAACAAATCTTTATCAATAAAAAGGGCAACCAAGTAAGCAAAAACACTTACGATGGTTTAGGCTATATCCGTGATGGGATTTGTCGTGTTTCTTTAGACAATGGAAAATTCTCTTACATGGACATCAAAGAAAACATTATCTCCACTATTGATTATGATTTTGCCAATAACTTTTCAGAAGGGCTTGGTTGTGATGAAAGTAATGGAAAGGCTTTTTTTATTGACTGTAATGGTAAAGAAGTTTTTTCAGAAGCTTTTGATGAAGCTTGCCCTTTTAATGAAGGCGTTGCTAAGGTTGAAAAAAATGGTAAAGCTTTTTTCATTGACCATAACGGAGAAAAGGTTTTCTAATTCAATACTAAACTAATCTACACTACAAAAATCTACTAAACCTATCGGGCTAATCAGTATAACACCCCCTAATTTCTATAATTTACCCACCTTTGAATAATAACAAGTTTGGCCGCCCTTTATCAGAACGGCCAAAACCAGTACTCCAATACTGGTTACTATCGTATTTAAACAAATAGCCTTTGGCTGGTAAGTATTATTGCTTGCCAGCTTTATTTTTTGTGGAAATGCCTGTTTCCAAAACTCCATGATATTGAGCTAATTTTCTCATAGATTTATGTTGGGTTAAGTCCATGCCCAAACGTTGCATACTTTCTAGTAAGTCTTTTTCTACTTGATTAATATCTATTTGGCTTATGTCTATGTTGTTTTCATTGCAAAAATCCAACATATTTTCTTCTATTTCTTTTTTATCAATGCTGTTTGGATCAATACCAAAATCATTGCAAAGCTCTAGTATTTCTTCATCAGAATAATGTTCCTTATAATTCATACTATGTATTGCCTCATAAAGCTGATTTTTAGCTGATTTTCAGTAACATACGAGAAGAAAAAGATTTTGTTCTAATTAGAAAAGTACTACTATTAAAAAATACCCTATAAATAACTTGTATTTGTTCCAAACAGAACATTTAATCAAATAAGAAAAATTATTCCCATAAGACTTTCTTTATTAGAAAAAATTGTTATAATTTTTGGATCTACAGTTTAAACAGCATCAAAACCTCTAGTAATCACTTTTTATTAAGTAAAGTGTCTATATTTGGTTTGAAAGGATTTTATGAAAGTCATTGCTATTGCTAATCAAAAAGGTGGCGTTGGTAAAACTACTATAACACGTGAGCTATCAGCTACTTGTGCCTTACGAGGTTATGAAGTACTAGCAATAGATGGAGATCCCCAAGGTAACTTAACTAGTAGTTGGGTAGATTCTAATGCTTACCAATACACCTTAGCTCATGTATTAATCGAACCAGAACCAACAAAAACAGTAAAAAATCCTGCGCCCATATCTTTAGACTATGCAATCTTGGAAACCACAGTACCAAACTTAGACATTGTTCCTGCCGATATTAGGCTTGCTCGTTTTGAACAACAACCTAACTATATGGATCATAGGTTAAAAAACCAAATAGCAGAACATTGTAGAGAATATGACTTAGTTTTTATAGATTGCCCTCCACAACTAGGTAAATTGCTAACGGCTGCAATGTATGCGGCTGAGCATGTAATTATTCCTTGTGCAGCAGATGCTATGGGACTACAAGGTTTGTCAGATTTAGCTTATACTGTCCAACAAATCAAAAAAAACGTTAACAGCAGTTTAAATATGCTCGGAGCAATAGTAAATCTTTATAAACCACAACGTAACTTAAGCGCAGAAGCAAGAGAAACTATAGAAAATGCAATAGATTTAATAGGACATGTTTTTGATACTAATATACATGACTATAGTAAGATAGCAGAAGCACCTAGCCAAAAGCTACCTGTCACTATTTACGCTGCTAATCATAGGTCAGCAGATCAAATTAGCTCAATAACTGATGAAGTGCTAGATAAACTAAAAATGCCAAGACAAAAAATATCTGTAGTTAAGAAAGAAAAATAAAAAATGGCTAAAGAAAATCCAAAATTAGAATCTATAAAAATGCGCCAAGTCAAACCTAAAAAGACCCTGGGTTTAAGTATTCGGCCAGCTTTGCAATTACCTTTACCTCATGATGCTCTAATTAAATCATCAGATGAGGTAAATACTTCTAACCACACTTCTAATGACCTGAAATTTCAAAGTATTGATATAAAAAATTACTCAGTTGAACAAACACCAACTAATACTTATTTAGATCAACATGATCAGTTAACAAACACACCGGTACAGAATTTAGACCCGTCTAACCTAGACCGGTCTAAAATTTATACCGGTCTAGAAATTAACCTTAACCAAGAAAATTCAGCACAAGAAATAAAAGCAGGGTATCTTAAATTGCCGAATGAAATACTAGATAACGTTTTACCAAAATTATCACCAACAGAAACAGTAATATTTCTTAGATTATATAGATTATCTGTTGGATTTAATAGCAATTTATGTACAGTCGGAATTACTTCATTAATAAAAGCTTGTAATATTTCGGAACAAACTTGTAGAACATCTTTAAGGCGTTTAGTAGACCTTAAATTAATAAAACAAATAGAAGTAATAAACACTAAAGAAATAAAAGGAACTACTTACCAAATCCTAGCCCCTCTAGAAATTAGACCGGTACAAAATTTAGACCGGTCTAATAACAATACCAGTATAATAATTAGACCCAATAAATATATTGATGATGATCTTAAAAACCATGATCATCATCAAAGTAAGCATGAAAAAGCGGTGATGATGATTTACCAAAAAATCACTAATAATTCTTGGACAAAAGCAGATATAGAAAGCTACCAAAAGATAAAAAATATACCTCTAGAATCAATAGAAATGGCTATTAAGCTAGCAACCCAACGTGCAGCTACCCATCCTAACTCCCTTGCCTATTTCGTCAAGGAAATCATCAATATAGCCAATCCTCCTAAACAAAATCGCTCATTACGCAAAAAGGTTATGGAGAAGATCGTTGAGAGGGTTCGAAACTCTTTTGTTGGTAGTAGTTACTCTATGTCTGACTTTGTTCATAAAGTTAAAGATTTGTGCTTAAAAGAGGACGTGAACTTCGACAACGATATTTTTGATGAGATAGTGGCTAAGAAGAATAGGTATTAATCTTAGTAAATTGTTAGTTGATCGTTGATCTCTGCTGATCTTGATCGTCGATCTCACCTGATCTTATCCGATCTCAGATCAAGAGTGTTATATTTTGTTGTTTATAGTAGGATTCTTTACTTGACAATAAATGAACGCTCATTTATTTTAGAAGTTATGAGACATAAAGATGACAATAAACATCAAGCAATCTGCGATGCAGCTATTGGACTAATTACTGCAAATGGTTTTGCTGATACTTCTATATCAAAAATTGCTAAAGTTGCAAATGTTTCACCTGCTACGATATATGTTTATTTTGAAAATAAAGAAGACCTTCTTAATAAAGTATATTTGTTTGTCAATGTTTAAATGTCAGAACCACCGTATATGTACTTGTACGTACGGTGGCGTGACAGAGAAAAGCCTGCGAGACTTACCTACATCGATATAATGTTTTCTAACTATTTCTCAAGTAAGAAACATATTTGCTGTATAAGTTTTATTACTTACATTTTTTAGATTAACTACTTTATAACTAAATTAAGAGTGTTTTGTCTTGTGCGTCCTAAATCATCTTGTCCAGTAAAAACAATCTGTTGATTTCCACTAGGAGCTGTTAGTTTAACTTTAAAGTCAAAAGTTACCTGAACTGAATTAGTGGACTGAGGAGAAGGGGTTTTAAGCTTTATCTTTAAATTATGTAACTGAGTTAAATCGGGGCTGATAGAAACCATTTTATCAAACCCTGATAAGCGAGTTATATTTACAATGAATTGGCCTTTGCTACCCTTTGACACTGTTAGTTGAGGTTGAGGAAAAGTTATAGCAAAATCTCCATCTGTTGGAGTTGATGTCATATCAGTTATTTGAGTAACAAATGCATCAAATGAACCTCCAGCAAAAGAGGCTTGTATAGGATTTTTAGTTGGAAAATTCTTTGAGCCAGTACTACCTGTTAAGTAAGCATTGCCTGTATTATCTACTGCTATACCTAACCCTTCATCATCACCACTTCCTCCAAAGTAAGTAGAATAGACAAAAGTATTTCCTGATGGGTTTATTTTTGTTACAAACATATCAAATGGTCCCCCACCAAAAGAGGGTTGGATAGGGTCTTTAGTTGGGAAATCTGTTGAGCTTGTTACACCAGTCAAATAAGCATTACCAGCACTGTCTATTGCTACAGCAGTCCCTAAATCATCATTACTACCTCCTAGATATGTAGAGTAGGTTAGGTCATTTCCTGATGAGTTTATTTTAGCCACAAATGCATCACCAAAATTTTGACCTTCAGCAAAAGAAGCTTGGATAGGGTTTTTAGTTGGAAAATTCTTTGAAATAGTAAAACCTGTTAAGTAAGTATTGCCTGTATTGTCTACTGCTATACTTGAGCCTTCATCTTCACTGTTTCCGCCTAGATAAGTAGAATAAACTAGTGAATCTCCTGATGGGTTCATTTTTGTAACAAATGCGTCTACTTTACCAGCAAAAGAAGCTTGAATAGGGTTTTTAGTTGGAAAATTTGTTGATGTAGTAAAACCAGCCAAATAAGCATTACCAACACTATCTACTGCTATACTCAAGGCTTCATCATTGCCGCTTCCACCTAGATAGGTAGAATAAACCAAAGAATCTCCTGATGGGTTTATTTTTGTAATGAAAGCATCAATCTTACCAGCAAAAGAGCTTCTAGCATTTTTAGTAGGAAAGTTTGTTGATGTAGTAAGACCTGTTAAATAAGCATTGCCATTGTTATCTACTGCTATACTAAAAGCTCTATCATCATCTCTACCACCTAAGTAAGTAGAATAAACTAAAGAGTCTCCTGATGGGCTTATTTTTGCTACAAACACATCAACATTGCCAGCAAAAGAGCTTTGGATAGGATTTTTAGTTGGAAAATCTGCTGAAGTAGTAACACCTGTTAGATAAGTATTGCCCATATTATCTACTGCTATACTAAAACCTCTATCTCTATCGCTATCACTACCTCCAAGATAAGTAGAATAAGTTAAAACAGGATCAATAACTAGAGGTTCATTGATATTATAGTTTTCTAAGTTAAAAGAAACTTGATTATTTTCTTCTAAGATATAGTTAGCCTCAACTATTTGTTTAGTGCCATTAATTGTTTGATAAGCAACAGGCTTATGTTTGCAAACTTGCTCATCATTAAGCTTAATTAACAAATCTCCTTGCTCATTTAGTTTTAAGCTAGTTGAGGTAGGAAAACTTAATTTAATTTGTTTAGCAGATGCACCTTTTTTAACTATAAGGTCATACTCTAAGTCATGTTGGTTGCCATAGTAGAGCATATCTATTCCTGGATAGACTTCTTGGTATTGAACTTTGGCATATTGAGCAACATCTATAGACCAACTACTTGGATTATTGCCAATAAAATAATTACTTTTACTTGTTAACTTTTCTAATCCAAAAATTTTAGAGTTAGGATTTGCTCCTACTAACTCCATTCTTAGTATTGCTGTTTGTTCAGATTCTTTTAGCATCTGAGATTCTTCTAGTAGTTCATCAGTTTTTGGCGAAATAATATTTTCTAGTTTGGGTGATTTCCTATTTTGCTTATTAGTTGATTGAGGCTTATTAAGAGACATTACAGCAGAAGTAGCGGTTAAAAACAAAGCATAACCATTACCACGAGATATAAAATTAACGCTTGAGTCAGTTTGACCGTTATTCGTTTCAAAGCTTAATGGTAGTTTTGCGTAGTTTTTGCTGATGTGTAATTGAGCCTTTTTGTCAGCTTCAAGCAAAGTGGTCTTAGGCGTTAAAGATGGATATTTGCTATCTAGACTAGTGTTTCTTGTTATTGATAAAGTTAGCCCTGTAAGTAAAACTAACATTAAAGATATTAATATTTTCGGAGAATATTTTTTTTGTAAGTTCATCAACTTTTATCCTTAATAAAATTCTAAGTGAAATCCTTAATCCCCTTATGAAAATAAGGTTTTCAGAGTGCATCAAAATGTAAAAACAAAAGAATTAGAGCTAATACCATCTACAATAATGTTAACTTGATTGGTTCCTACTTTAAGATTTAATTTCTTCTTAGTTCCAACTAGTGTTAGAGAACTGTCAAATTGTTTTGTTAAAGTAACACTGACATCTTTTCCATTAACTTGAATAATTAAGCTTGAGCCTGAAAAGCCTGAGCCTGCTATGAACAAATTAGGCTTGCTATAGTTTGCTGATGTGATTACTACTGCTTTAGTTATCTGTATATTAAATGAAGTAGTTGCTGTTACTCCAAATGTATTTGTTACTTGTATTGTTACTCTACCACCTTGGCTATCTGTAATGGCTGGTGCTATTACAAGTGTTGCGCGTCCATTTCCACTATCATTTATTGTTACAAAACCTGGTGATGTTATTAGGCTTAGCTTTAATCCGTTGCTTCCACTAAGGTCTGTTGCTGTTATATTTACTACTTTTGGTTCTCCTGGCTTCACTATCTGGTCTGGGATTGGTGTTATGCTTGGCATAGGTGCTACTACTATTACTGTAAATATTGTGCTACTTGATAACCCAAATTCATCTTTTGCTGATACTGTGCAATTTGATGTTCCTACATCATTTGCTTGAGGTGACAAACTTAAGCTTGTTCCCATTACTTTTACAAAGTTTCCTTTGTCACAACTACTTGTTATGGTTATTTGCTTGCTATCTGCATTTCCTATTGAGAGTTTTATTGTTGATGTCTGTCCTGCAATAATTGTTTGACTGGCTATAGGAGCTATTGTTGGGGCTGAGTTTGGTCTGATTAGCAATGTAAAATATGCTCTTGCTGTTAGTGGCTGTCTACCACCTTGTCCTCCGCTACTTGAATCACTTACCTCTACTGCTATTCTGTTTGATAAGCTTGCTGGTGTTTTTATTCTGCTTGTATCAATAATGATTTGTGCTGTTGTATTGGTTAGAGTTTTGATGGTAGCAAACTCTGGAGGCTGTTCTCCTGTTGGAGTTGGCACTAGACGAAATGTTAATGGATCAGTATCTGGATCAAATCCTGTTACTGGAATAATTAAGCTTTGTCCTACTGTTACAATAGCTTTGCGTCCTTGTCCTATTGGTGCATTTAAGTCTTCTCTGCGTATTGTTACATTAGGAGCACGGTTTATTATCTGACTTCTGTTTGTATCTACCCAAACACGTCCATTTACTGAGATATGAACTACATCTGGTGGCAAGTTTACTCCTGAAAAGCTTACTGCGCTGCTTGCTACAAATGTATCTGCATCTAGTGAGTTAGCATCTGCATTTAAGTAAGGAATAATTCTTTGAGGGCGAGCTATTCTAAAATTATTTCCTGTTTCATTTCCTAACAAGTACATGCTTGAGCGTAAGTTCATGCCATTCATAATAGCAGTACCACTTACAACTAAGTCTTGGCTTCCATCTGCATTAAAATCTCCTACTGCAAAAGCTCTGTTAGCTCCTCCAAGTGCCACTCCCTTGCTGCTTCCATCTCCAAATCGTCCTGATACAATACCTGTTCCTCCCATTTTAGCTAATGTTTGTAAACTTGTACTTGCTGTTAGGTCTTTAAGAGGAATAGGAGGCTGAACTGTAAATTGACCTGGGCTATCTGGCCTATTTAGCAATACTGTAATACTGGCTGCATCGTTTATTCCTGCTTGTATAGAACTACCTGTGCTTACTACTGCTAAATCAGGAAAGCCATCTTGGTTAAAGTCTACTACTTGCCTAAGCCCGTTTGTAGAAGTAGAAATAGCCATATTTCCACCTACTATTGAGAGTGCAAAATTAGGTACTTGCAACAAGCTTCCATTAGGCTGAAATCCTCCCTGTCCATCTCCATAAAGGATAGTTACCAAAGATTGATTACCTTGTGATGCAATACCTTGATTAACAACGGCCATATCCAAGCGGTCATCATCATTTGCATCTAGTAGTACTGCTGATACTGGTATAAAGCCTCCTGTTTCCCTGATTGTTGTATTTACAAAGGAGTTACGTCCATCATTTGTTACTACTGCTATACTGTTTGTAAGAGTGTCTATATAGGCTAAATCATCAAAGAAATCTCCGTTAAAGTCTCCTGACATCAAGTTAGTAATCCCTGCACTTGCAACAAATTGACGGAATGCAGCTAATGAAGTTTGATCCCCAAACCCTGTAATAATCAAACCTGTACTGTTAGCTTGACTAGGATTTGTTATTACACTAATTGCTAGGTTATTAGTTCCATTGCTTGAATCTTTGAATATAGTAGCAGAAGTAATTATTTGCTTTCCATTGGTAAACAAATCCCTAGCTGTTATGGTTCTTATTGAAGATAGGTTATTAAGTGCAAGTAATACAACACCTTGAGTTTGTTCTATGATAAGCAAATCATTAACTCCACCTATACCATCAAAATCTATTGCTTGCATATTGCTAACAACTTGTTGTGGTATTGGTTGGTAGTTTAAGCGGTTAGATAAAAGTAGTAGTCCTCCTGTTACACCTTGATTAGCTCTTGACATCACAAGTAAATCATCTCCTGAAGATGAACGGTCAAGTCTTGTGTTTATCAATGTAGAGGGGCTAACCAATAAATTTGTAACTAATGGGGTTGCTGTAGAAAAAGTGCCAAAGCGAGTTCCTGGCAATAAGAACATACTTGATGAATTACTAGAAGCATTACTAGCAATAACAGCTAAATCAGCTTGTCCAGCGTTACTTGTTGAACTACCACTGCTTAATGCAGTAAATGTAATAGCATTAGGAGCACTAGCAAATTCTAATGGACTATCATAACCTTTTGCTAAAGTTCCAAATACAATAATGCTTCCACTTTCAGGAGAAAGTGCAATAATGTCAGGTTTTATATCTCTATTTACATCAACTACTTGTAGCTGGGTAACAGGTTTATTTACTGATAAAATAGGTTGAGATATAAAATTAGGAGGAGCATTTTCAAATATTTCTATTCCTGCACTAGTAGCAATAATTATGTCAAAATTAGTATCTATAGCTGCCGTTTGTGGGTCTGGTAGGTTGCTAGCAGCTATAGCTAGGGCATTTTGACAACCGGCAGCAGTAGAAACTTGTCCTACTGTGCTAAATGTAAAATTTGCTGTTAAGGTAAAAGCTCCATTATTAGCATTTGTAAGGAAGATTTCAGTTTGTCCATTAGAAAAATTAGATTCTAAAACAACTAAATCAGGAACAGAGTCAGCATCAAGTCTAGCAAATGCAATAGATGTAGGAATGTTGCCAAAAATAAGCAGACCATTTCCGGGATTGCTACCATTATTGGGATCACCTATTCTATCTCTAGAGGTTTTAATACCTGTGTTAAGCAGAAATCCACTAAAAATCTCTACTAGGCCATTTTCAGCAATGGCAATATCTGAAATACCATCTCCATCAACATCAGCAGAAGCAATGGCAAAAGGCTTTCTAGTAGTAGAAAAAGTTTTAGGCAAGTTAAAAGAGCCATCTCCATTTCCAAAAAGTAAAGTGACAGTACCTTGACCATTAGCAGAAGATTCAGAAGAAATGGCAGCAATATCAAGCATTCCATCAGCATTAAAATCTGCTGTCACAGCATCTTTTACATCAAAAGTAGCAAGCCCATTAACTTGCAAACCTTTTCCTTCATTGACAAGGCTATTAAGAAAGTTAGTTTTAGGAGATGCTCCTACTAAAGCACGATTTCCTATAACACTTATGTCTTTGTTAACTGCATTGAAATTTACATCTTGTCCTAATACTTCTGTTGTTATTATTAGTAATAATAAGAGTGTTACAAATAGCCTAGCCATTATTTTCTCCTAAAATAATGTTGTATGAAAATACTGTAAAAACACTATATAGATTATGCGCTGAATATAACATTAAGTATAATATATACATCAAAATACGCTTAATTTACTACTGTTTTTCACCTAGGAAATAATTTATTCTGAAAATTTCCCGTTAGTTGTATTAATTGCTCTACAAAAAGTGTCTTTTAATATAGTGAGAACTTTTAAAACTCTTTATGAAAAATGATACACAAAAATTAACAAATAAACTAACCAAATAGTCCGCTATCTTTACTACGCATAAACATACAAGATTTTTATATTAATTTTTTAAATTAACTAATAATAATTAAATATAACAATTTACATATATTTAGTCTATAATTAATAACATGATATAAATATGATCAGTATATACCTTAAGAATTTTACGAAGATATTTCTTGACAATGGGCTAACACTTAATTGATTATTCTGAGATTAATTTAGTAGGTAGTTTTAAAAACCCGGAAAAATATTTTTTTGATGTGACGGAAAATTTATAAAAAAAGAGTCTATTAAGGTTATGGAGTATAACTTTGATAAGATGGTTAAGTTTAATATTGCCCCATGAAAAAAACATTTCGTTTGTCAACTAAATACTTGCTACAACTTATTGTTTTAGCATTATTTAGCACTAATCTAATTTCTATATGTGACTTTGGGCAAAGTGTCATTCCTAGCATTCCAAATCAATGGTTCACTCCGTATATTAGAACTTCAAGCGACAACCTTATTTTTGTTTCTACTAAAAACTATTGGCTGACTTCAATAACGGAGAAAGAGCAATGAATAAATATCGTGTAAATTTGGGAAAAAGATTTCCAATAAAAAATGTCTTAGCTCAAATGATGACAATTCTTATACTGTGGCAAATGCTAGTACCTTTTACTAGTGCTAAAGCCACAACTTTGCCATCTTCTTTAATTAATTTCTTAGCTCTTTCTAACAATAGTTCCAATAAAAATAATAACCCTGCAAAAGATGAAAAATCAGCCAATCCAGCTAATAGCGTAACTTCTGACAGTAAAACAACTAATATAAATAAAGAAACAAAAGAAACAAATAGTAGTTCTACCAAGAAGTTTATAGTAAAACCTAATTTGCCTATTACGCCTTTAATGTCAACACTTAAGCCTACAATACAGTTACCAGGGGATACTGTTGTAGTAAAACACGCTCCAGGATTAAACGCTGGTAGAGTTGAAGGTTCAATAAGGTTACTAAATGGTGAAGGTACTAATGTTAACTCTGGATTTGAGATAACAGGTGACTTAATTGTTCCAGGATTACCTAATATTAATTTTAATGGAAGTAATAGAGTTTATAATGGAACGATAGAAGGAACTGGATCAAGTACTCCTAGCTATTCTATTAACGTTAATGATAGCACTAAGATACGCCATATAGTTACTCGTACTAATGCAATTTCTGTTGGCTCTGTAACTGCTCCTGCTCAACCTACAGGAACAAGAAGCGTTGCATTAAATGCAGGGCAAAGTCCTGGAGATTTCACTACTCTTAGGGATCTCACCTTAAATAGTAGTTATGGTAGTTTGACCATTCCTCCTGGAACTTATGGTAATTTTACGGCTAATAGTGGTTGTACTTTTGTATTTGGAACTAACGGACAAAACACGACTTATAATTTACAGTCATTAAATTTAAATACTTCTTCCCAATTACAGATTCAGGGAAACGTTACAATTACTATTAATAATCAAGTAAGTGTATCAAGCAGTGTTACAGTAGGATCATCTGCTGTTCCATCAGCATTAGTTATAAATATAGCAAATGGTGGGCTTAACCTTAATAGTAACAGTGCTATTTACGCTACTATAAATACTCCTACAGGAACAGTTAATGTTAATTCTTTAATCAAAGGATTAGTAATTTGTAACTATCTAAATTTGAATAGTGGAGGTGTAATCAAGGGATTAGTTACAGATACACAAGCTCCAGTAATAACAATCACTCAACCTAATGACCAAGCAATAGTCACAAGTTCAACAATATCAGTACTTGGAACATATAGTGATGATAGTGTCATTACTAGTATTAAAGCAAATAATATAAATGCAACTATCACTTCTACAGGATTTACAGTAACAAATGTTCCTCTTAGCTTAGGTTCTAACACAATAACAGTTACAGCAACAGATTATTTTGGAAATAGTTCTCAAACATCAATTGTTGTATATAGGGGAGATGGAATCAATCAAGCTCCAACAGCTAATGCAGGAGCTAATCAAACTATAAATCAACCTGCTAGTGTTAATTTAGTAGGAACAGCTAGTGATGATGGAAAACCTAATCCTCCTGCCACCTTAACTTATGCATGGACAAAGGTAAGTGGGCCCGGTGTTGTTACTTTTTCTAATCCATCAAGCCTAACAACATCAGCATCATTTTCACAAGCAGGAACTTATGTATTAAACTTACAAGTAAGTGATAGCCAACTTGCAACTAACTCAACAGTAACTATTATAGTTAATCCACCTGTTGCTAACCAAGCTCCTGTAGTTAGTGCTGGAGTTAATCAAACTATTACATTACCAGCAACAGCTAGCCTAATAGGAACAGCAACAGATGATGGATTGCCTAATCCACCTGCTGCTTTGACTTATACTTGGGCTAAAGTAAGTGGAGCAGGCACAGTTACATTTTCTGCTCCTACAAGCTTAACAACTACAGCTACGTTTTCTAGTGCAGGAACATATGTATTAAGTTTAACAGCAAATGATTCTCAGCTAAGCACTACTGCTAATGTAACAATAACAGTAAATTCTCCTGCTAACCAAGCACCTGTAGTTAGTGCTGGAAGCAACCAAACAATAACATTACCAGCAACAGCTAGCCTAATAGGAACAGCAACAGATGATGGATTACCTAATCCACCTGCTCAACTAACTTACTCTTGGGCAAAAGTAAGTGGTGCTGGTACAGTTACTTTCTCTGCTCCTACTAGCCTTAATACCACAGCTACATTTTCTAGTGCAGGAACTTACGTTCTAAGTTTAACAGCAAATGATTCTCTATTAAGCACTAGCAGTAATGTTACTATTACAGTTAACCCTCAACCACCACAAAACCAAGCTCCTATAGTCAATGCTGGAGCTAACCAAACAATAACTCTACCAGCAACAGCTAGCCTAGTAGGAACAGCAACAGATGATGGACTACCTAATCCTCCTGCTGCACTAACCATTTCTTGGACAAAAGTAAGTGGTGCTGGTACAGTTACATTTTCTAATCCTTCAAGTTTAACAACTACTGCTAGTTTTTCTGTTGCTGGTACTTATACATTAAGATTATCAGTTAGTGATTCTATTCTTGTTAGTAGTAGTGATCTTACAATTACTGTAAATCCTCAGCCAGTACAAAACCAAGCTCCTACAGCTAGTGCTGGTGCAAATCAGACAATCAAATTAGAAGATAATTTAATAAAAAATCCAGGAAATGAGTCAGCTTTAGTTAATAGTAAAATACCTAACTGGACTGAGGTAACAGGTACTTGGACTCAAGCTGTAGCTGGTAGTAATGGTTTTCCTTCAGCTTTAGAAGGAAATACTTACTTTTATGCAGGCAATTCAGCTAGTGGAGAATTAAGTCAAGATATTGATGTATCAGCTTTTGCTTCTGCTATTTCTACAGGTACACAAAAATTTGAATTTCGTGGTTATGTTCGTTCTTCAAGTGAGAACCCTATTGACCTAGCTAAAATCATTGTTGAGTATAGAGATGCTAACAATGTTTTAGCTAGTTTTGATTCTACAGCCATTGCTTCTATTAATAATTGGCAATTTGTTTCTGACTTAAGAAATGCTCCTGTTGGTACAACTATTGTTAGAATTAGACTTATTGCTACTAAAAATAGTGGAACTACTAATGATGCTTTCTTTGATAATTTATCTTTAAGAGTAGCTTCTTTGGCTTCTACAGCTTTAACAGGAACAGCTACAGATGATGGGCTTCCTAATCCACCAGCCACATTAACTTATGCTTGGAGCAAAGTAAGTGGTGCTGGAACTGTTGTATTTACACAACCTAACCAACTAGCTACATCTGTTTCCTTTAATCAAATAGGAACTTATGTTCTAAGACTAACAGTTAGTGACTCTGCTTTATCTTCTACTAGTGATGTAACAATAACAGTAACTGATGCTAATACTGCTCCTGTTGTTAATGCTGGAACTAATCAAACCATTACTTTACCTGCAACTGCTTCATTATCTGGCTCTTATATAGATGATGGAATACCTGTTGGTGGTGCTGTTACTAACACTTGGTCTATGGTTAGTGGTAGTGGAACTGTTACTTTCTCTAATCCAAGCTCTTTAGCTACAACAGTTACATTCTCAGTAGCTGGTACTTATGTTCTAAGATTAACTGTTTCTGATTCAGTATTATCTAGCACAAGTGATGTTACAATAACTGTAAATCCTGCTGCTGCTCAAAATACTGCTCCTATTGTCAGTGCTGGAGCTAACCAAACAATTACTCTACCAGCAACAGCTAATTTAACAGGAACAGCTACAGATGATGGACTTCCTAATCCTCCAGCTACATTAACTTATAGCTGGTCTAAAGTTACTGGAACTGGAACAGTAACATTTTCTGCTTCAACAAGTTTAACCACAACCGCTACTTTTTCTGTTGCTGGTACTTATGTTTTAAGGCTAACTGTTTCTGATTCAGTCTTATCTACAACAAGTGATGTTACTATCACTGTTAACCCTGCTGTTAACCAAGCTCCTGTTGTCAATGCTGGTCAGAATCAAAATATAGTAGTCCCTTATGGCCCCAACCTAATAAAAAACAGTGGAGGAGAAGGGCAAATAGTAAACTCTTTACCAGAAAACTGGATGGCAGAAGGTGGTTATGGAACAGGATGGATAAAAGTTACAGCAGGTACTCCTCCTTATCCTCAAGCTATAGAAGGCAACTCTTTTCTGGTTGCTACACCAAGTTCTAATTCCTTTATGTCCCAAGTTATTGATTTATCACATCTTGCCTCTTCTATTGATAGTGGGACACAAACTTTTTCTTTTAATGCTTATGTCAAATCTCCTGTCACTAGCCAAGGAACTGGATTAGTTCTTGAATATCGTTCTAATAACAATCTAGTTTTATCTAAGTTTGATAGTGGTTTACTTACTGTTACTGATTGGACTCTTTTTACTGATCTTCGTAGTGTTCCTGTTGGTACTAGAAATGTAAAAGTTTATGTTTATTCTAATGGTGGTTATATTGATGCTCTTTCCTTACGGGCTTTACTAAATACTCAAAATTTGGCATCAACAACTCTTTCTGCTACTGTAACAGATGATGGACTACCTAATCCTCCTGCTCAAGTAACCTTAACTTGGTCTAAAGTAAGTGGTTTAGGTCAAGTAAGTTTTTCTAATCCTAATCTTGCTAACACTAATGTTACTTTTTCAGATTTAGGTACTTATGTTCTAAGACTAACAGCTAGTGATTCTGTATTAACTTCTACTAGTGATGTTACTGTTACTGTTAAAAATATAAATAACACTGCTAATGTTACAGTAAATGCTGGGGCTGACCAAACTGTAGCTGTTCAATATAGTATTAACTTACTTAAAAATGCAGGAGGAGAAGCTAACCTTGTAAACAATATTCCACAATCTTGGACTCAAGTTGGAGGCTTTCAAACAGCTTGGGTAAAACCAACCCCTGGTTCTAATGGGTTTCCTTCTGCTGTTGAAGGTAATTCATACTTTGCTGCTATTCAAGCTGGTAATGGTTCATATATTTATCAAGATATCGATGTTTCAACTTATTCATCTTCAATAGATGCTGGTAATCAGAAATTTGTTTTCAACTGTTATGCTCGTGGGGTTGATTCTAATCAAGTTGCTGATGTTGTTGTTCAATATAAAAATTCTCTTGGTCAAGTTATTGCTAGTTTTGATACTAGAAATGTTACATCTACTGACTGGATTCTTTTTACTGATATAAGAACTGCTCCTATTAGTACTAGAATTATAACTGTTTTAGTTTACTCCTCTGGTGGTTTTATTGATGCTCTTTCTCTTAGAGCTTTTGGTAGTCCTGTAACTTCTATTAACTTAACTGGTTCTATATTAGAAGGAAATAACCCTGTTGGTGATCGTCTTTATACTGAGTGGTCTAAAGTCAGTGGTATTGGTAATGTTACTTTCTCTAATCCTAATAAATTAACAACTTCTGTTAGCTTTACTGATTTAGGTACTTATGTAATAAGACTAACTGCTAGTGATCTTGGATTTTCTCTTAGTGATGATGTAACTATAACTGTAAACTCAATAAATACTACAACTACAAACCAAGCTCCTATTGTAAATGCAGGCGTTGACCAAACTGTTACTTTTCCTGCTTCTGCTAATTTAGTTGCCACTGCAACTGATGATGGACTACCTAATCCTCCTGCTCAACTATCCTACTTTTGGACAAAAGTAAGTGGTCCCGGTAGCGTTACTTTCTCCAATCCTAATCAATTGGCTACTCAAGCATCTTTCACCAAAGAAGGTGTTTATGTATTAAGAGTAACTACTACTGATTCAAGCTTATTTACCAGCGATGATATAACTGTAAATGTACTAGCTAATGGTAGTGATTTAATAATCAAAACTATCAACACTCAATCTCTTAATGTTAATGGGCAATCTCTCAACATTTCTGGTACTTTATCTGCCGATATTGCAAATGTTGGCAGTGTTGCTACTTCTGCTTTTGTTGTTACTTTCTTTGAAGATCTTAATAACAATGGACTTTTGGATGCTTCTGATCACATTCTAGCCACTGTTAACCACAATGGTCTTGCTGCCAATTCTACTTCTACTATTTCTATTCCTATTTCTTCTACAGTACAGTTTGCTAATACTCCTATTTATGGGTTTATTGATAGTGGTCAAGTTATCAATGAAGCTAATGAAAACAATAATTATGCTGTTAGCAATGCTCAATGCCAATTTGTAGTTACTTCTGAGTCTCTTAATCCTACATTAAAGTTTTCTTGGACTAGTTCTTCTGTTTTGCCTCAGTATACTAACGTAATGATGACTCCTGCTGTAGCTGATATTAATGGTGATGGTATTCCTGATATTATCTTTTCAAGTTTTTATATAAGCTATGGCATTGATGGTCATCTTAGAGCTATTAGTGGTAAAGATGGCTCTGAACTCTTTACTGTTACCAATCCTGCTTACAACATAATTGCTTATCAAGGTATTGCTGTAGGTGACATTGATGGTGACGGAATACCTGAAATTATTGCTGCTCATGAGTCAGGAAATAAATTAATAGCTTTTAACCATGATGGTTCATTTAAGTGGTTTAGCCCTGTTCTCCTAGGAGTAGATGCTCCTGCTCTTATTGATCTTGATGGTGATGGGTTGCCTGAAATTCTAGTTGGAACTAGTGTCCTTAACCATGATGGTTCTTTAAGATGGACTAATTTCTCTGTTTCAGGTCAAGGTTTATTTGTTGCTGCTGATTTAGACCTAGATGGAGTTCCTGAAATACTTACTGGTAATGCTGCTTTACGTGCTGATGGTAGCATTATGTGGTCTAATCCTAATGTGAGTGCTGGTTTTGTAGGTGTTGGTAATTTCAATTCAGATCCTTTCCCTGAAATTGTTGTTGTTAAAGGTTTTAATGTTTACTTACTTTCCCATACAGGTCAAATAATTTGGGGTCCTGTAAGAATTCCTACTGCTGTTAATTTAGCGGGTCCTCCATTAGTTGCTGATTTAGATGGAGATGGTGTTCCTGAAATAGGTATAGCGACTTCTGAGTATTATATTGTTCTTAATGCAGATGGAACTCTTAAATGGACTACTCCTACTCAAGATGGTTCTTCTGGTATTACTGGTTCTTCAGCCTTTGATTTAGATGGAGATGGTAAGGCAGAAGTAATTTATGGTGATGAGTTTTATTTAAGAATATATAAAGGTAGTGATGGAACAGTATTAGCTCAATTTCCATTAGGTAGCCAAACTGTTATTGAAAACCCAGTTGTAGCAGATGTAGATGCAGATGGAAGTGCAGATATAATAGCTCCAGCTAATGATTTTCACTTCCAAAATCATGGAATATTTGTCTATAGCAACCCAAGAGGACGTTGGGTAAATACACGTAAGATATGGAATCAATATACTTACCATATAACCAATATAAACGATGATGCAACAGTTCCAAGAAAAGAAGATCCTAGTTGGTTAAAGTATAATGTATATAGAAGCCAACAACTTACAGGAGGATGTCAGTTTGTTCGTCCAGATTTAGCAGCTTCTTATGTAAGAAAAGTAAATCAATCGTCAACAACACAAATAACAGTAAGAATAGGAAATGGTGGACAGGTAACAGCTAAAGCAGGCATAAGTGTAGGGTTTTATAATGGAAATCCAAGTGCAGGTGGTATTTTATTAAAGACAGTAAATACAACTATAGATATAGCACCAAGCAAGTATGAGGATATAGTAGCAACATTTGATAATAGTGTAGTAGCAAACCCATTATGGATATATGTAGATAACAATGATGCTTTGTATGAAAGCAATGAAACAAATAACATTTATAATTCATTTGTTTTACTAGGAATAAATAATCAAGCCCCTGTTGTAAGTGCAGGTACAAATCAAACTATCACCTTACCAGCAACAGTTAATTTAGTAGGAACTGCAACTGATGACGGTTTGCCAAATCCTCCTGCTACTTTAACCTATAGCTGGTCTAAAGTAAGTGGTGCTGGAACTGTTACATTTTCTGCTCCTACTAGTTTAACAACCACAGCAACTTTTTCTGTAGCTGGTTCTTATGTTCTAAGATTAACAGTTTCAGATTCAGATTTATCTTCTACAAGTGATGTAACTATTACAGTTAACCCAACAACACCACAAAACCAAGCTCCTGTAGTGAGTGCAGGTACAAATCAAACTATCACATTACCATCAACAGCTAGTTTAGTAGGTACAGCAACAGATGATGGATTACCTAACCCACCAGCTACTTTAAGTTATAGCTGGTCTAAAGTAAGTGGTAGCGGAACAGTTACATTCTCTAATCCAACAAGTTTAACAACAACAGCAACATTCTCAGTAGCAGGAACTTATGTCCTAAGTTTAACAGCAAGTGATTCTCAATTGAGTGCTACTGCCACAGTTACTATTACTGTCAATCCAGCAGCATCACAAAATCAAGCTCCTATTGTAAGCGCAGGAACTAATCAAACAATAACCTTACCAGCAACAGCTAGTTTGACAGGAACTGCAACAGATGATGGATTACCTAACCCACCTGCTACTTTAACCTATAGCTGGTCTAAAGTAAGTGGTGCTGGAACAGTTACCTTTAGTAACCCAACAAGTTTAACAACAACAGCAATTTTCTCTATTGCTGATACTTATATTCTAAGATTGAGTGTTTCGGATTCTGCTTTAACTACTACTAGTGATGTTACTATAATGGTAAATCCAGTAACCACTCAAAACCAAGCTCCTACAGCTAATGCAGGAACTAATCAAACTATCAAGTTAGAAGATAACTTAGTTCAAAACCCAGGAAATGAATCTGCTTTAGTAAATGGACAAATACCTAATTGGCAAGTAGTAAGTGGTACTTGGTCTCAAGCCATAGCAGGTAGCAGTGGTCTACCTTCTGCTTATGAAGGAAACACTTATTTCTATGCTTCTACTTCTACAACTGCTGAACTTAAACAAGAAATAGACCTTTCTTCCTTTGCTTCTACAATTGCTGCTGGAACTCAAATGTTCCAATTTAATGCTTTTGTTCGTACTGCTAATGAAAATCCATCAGATAGTCCTCGCATTGTTGTTGAATATCTCAACTCTTCTAACAATGTGATCACTACTTTAGACACAGGCAATTTACCATTAACTACTGATTGGACTTCTGTTACAGATCAAAGGCTTGCTCCTGCTACTACTTCTAAAGTTCGCATCAGACTTATAGCTACTCGTAATAGTGGTGCTACTAATGATGCTTATTTTGATTTTGTATCATTTAGACCAGTAGCATCAGCAGCTACAACGCTTCAAGGTATAGCAACAGATGATGGATTGCCTAATCCTCCTGCTCAGCTAACAACAACTTGGACTAAAGTAAGTGGTCCCGGTACAGTAAGTTTTGCAACACCAAATCAACTAACAACAGGTGTCGTATTTAGTGTAGTTGGTAGCTATGTTCTAAGACTAACAGCAAGCGATTCAGAGTTATCTACTACTAGTGATGTTACTATCACCGTAAATAATGCAAATACTCCTCCTACAGTAAATGCAGGAACTAATCAAACTATTACATTACCAGCAACAGCTAGTTTATTAGGTACAGCTACGGATGATAGATTACCTATAGGAAGTACTTTAACTTATTCTTGGAGCAAAGTGAGTGGTAGTGGTACAGTAACTTTCTCTGCTCCTACTAACTTAATAACAACAGCTTCATTCTCAGTGGCAGGTACTTATGTTCTGAGATTGACAGTAAGTGATTCTCAATTAAGTAGCACAAGTGACATTACAATAACTGTAAATCCAGCTACAGCACAAAACCAAGCTCCTGTAGTTTCAGCAGGTCAAAATCAAACAATAACTCTACCAGCAACAGCAAGCTTAGTAGGAACAGCAACAGATGATGGACTACCTAATCCACCTGCTACACTAACTTATAATTGGGCAAAAGTAAGCGGTGCTGGAACAGTAACATTCTCTGCTCCAACTAGTTTAACAACTACAGCTTCATTTTCAGTAGCAGGAACTTATGTACTAAGCTTAACAGCAAGTGATTCACAGTTAAGCACTACAGCTAATGTAACCATTACAGTAAATGCAGCAGGACAACAAAACCAAGCTCCTGTTGTTAATGCTGGAACTAATCAAACTGTAGCAATTACAGCACTTGCTAACTTAAATGGTTCAGCTACAGATGATGGATTACCAACGGGTTCTACTCTACAACCTACTTGGAGTAAGTTTAGTGGTCCCGGAACTGTTACATTCTCTAATGCAAATAGCTTCCAAACCCAAGCTCAATTCTCTGTAGAAGGTTCTTATGTTCTAAGATTAAGTGTAAGTGATAGTCAGCTTACTGGAACAGCAGACGTTACAATTACTGTATTTACACCTCAAACACCTGCTCCAACAGTTGCTATTATTTCTCCTACAGATGGCAAAACTATAACTAGTCCTACTGACATATTTGCTACTATTACATTTGCTGGAACTGCAACATGGACAATCAGTTACAGTTTAAACGCGGATGAAGATTTTGATAGTGGCAGAACATATAGTATTTTAGCCTCAGGAACACAGCAAGTCACAAACAGTAAGATAGCTACTCTAGACCCTACTCTTATGCTAAATGGTAGCTATTTGTTACGTTTACAAGCTACTGACGATACGGGCAGAACCGCTACTATTATTACCACCGTAGTATTAGACAAGGGCCTGAAAGTAGGCAACTTCACTCTATCATTTGCTGATTTAAATGTACCAGTTGCTGGTATTCCTATGACTGTCAACAGGACTTACGACTCTAGAGACAAGCGAGTTGGTGATTTTGGTGTTGGCTGGAATTTGGACATCAGAAATATTAGGTTAGAAAAGACTAGCAACCTAGGAACAGGCTGGGTAGAGTCCTTATCAGGAAATCCTCCATTTACTGAATATGCTCTACAACCTTCTAAAGCTAAGATAGTAACAATAACATTCCCTGATGGTCAGGTATTCAAGTTTGATGCTAAACCTAAACCGGATCATCAAATTGCTGCTATCACTCAACTAGATAACACAACAACAACAAGCGGTATGTTATTTGTTGCTGAAGCTGGAACTCAAGGCACTTTGGTTTCTATTGATGCTCAGGATTTAAGAGTAGAAGGAGATATTCCTCAAGTTTCTCCTAGCTCTGGCCTTGTCCAAATAGTAAACAATGCAGGACAAACCCCAGGACAGCCATATAACCCTTATTTGTTTAAACTAACTACCTTAGAAGGGAGAGAGTTTATAATAGATGAGCGTTATGGCTTACAGAGTGTTAAAGACCTAAGTGGAAATACTCTAACCATAACAGCTAACGGGATAACACATTCATCAGGTAAATCAATTACCTTTACTCGTGATACTCAAGGTCGTATTACAAAGATTACTGATCCTAACAATAACGTAACTAATTACACTTATAATGCAGCAGGAGATTTGACTAGCGTTACTGATGCAGAAAATAACACTACTAGCTTTAGCTACACTGGCAATCACTATCTCCTTGATATTACAGATCCTAGAGGCATTAAGCCTATAAGAAATGACTACGATTCAGAAAATCGTTTAATTAAGCACACAGACAGCTTTGGTCATGTCATTAATTATACTTACCAAATAGGTCAACGCCTTGAGACAATAACAGACCGTCTAGGTAATCCTACTATCTTTGAATATGATAGTGATGGAAATGTTGTTAAGAAAACAGATGCTCTAGGCAATGTTACTACTTTCACATTTGATGCAAATGATAACCAACTCACTGAAACTAATGCTCTTGGCAAGACTTCTAGCTCTACCTATGATGCAGTGAATAACAAGCTCACAGACACTGATGCTCTTGGCAATACCATTACTTACACTTATAACAACCGCCGCCAACTTCTCACTGTTACCGATGCTAAAGGTGCGGTTACTACAAATACTTACGACCTTGATGGAAATCGGCTTACGACGAAAGATGCTCTAAATAACACTACTACAAATACCTACACTCCTGTGGGAGGCTTGGTAGCTACTACTACAGATGCACTAGGCGGTGTTACTAGCTATCAATACACACCTACTGGTCAAGTTTCTCAAATAACTGATGCTCAAGGGCATATTGCTACATTTACTTATGACCAAAATAACAATCAGCTTACTTCCACTGTTTCTCGTACTATTAATGGTAGCCTTCAAAGCCTAACAACTACAAGCATATATGATAAGCTAAACCGTGCTACTAAAGTGACTTATCCTGATGGTAGTTTTACTGTTACCATGTATAATGCTATAGGTAAAGTTGATACCTCTATTGACCAACTTGGCCATAGGACTAGTTATTCCTACGATAATCAAGGACAGTTAATTTCTACTACTTTTGCTGATGGTACCTCTACTAGCGCTACCTATGATTTTGAAGGCAGACGTATTACTTCTGTTGACCAACTTGGCCGTGCTGTTTCTTTCCAATATGATGTTTTAGGTAGACTAAAGAAAACTATTGCTGCTGATAACTCATTTACTGCCAGTAATTATGATGCTATTGGCAGAGTTTCTAGTACTACTGATCAACTAGGCCATACTACTTCATACGAATATGATCCTAATTGTGGCTGCTCTAGCCGTAAGAATAAAATAACTGATAATTTTGGAAATGTTACTACATTTACTTATGACCAAAATGGAAATGAATCTAGCTCCACAGATGCACGCAATAATACTATACAACGCACCTATGATGAATTAAATCGTCTGACCAAAGTTACTTTTGCTGATGGTACTTCCTCTTCTATTGTTTACGATGCTCTTAACCATATAACTTCTCAACCAGATCAAGAAGGAAATACTAAGCAAAACTTTTATGACTCATTAGGAAGATTGATTAAAGTTAAGGACGAGTTAAATAACGAAACTCAATACACTTATGACGAATTAGGCTTAAAACTTAGTCAAGTCGACGCAAAAGGTAGAACTACAAGCTATGAATACGATCAACTAGGAAACAGAGTAAAACGGGTACTTCCATTAGGGCAATTTGAAACTTACTCTTACGACAATGGAGGAAGATTAACAAGCCATACTGATTTCAAAGGTAAAGTAACCACATTTACCTATGATAATTTGAACAGACTATTAAGCAAAACACCAGATCCAAGCTTTAATCAAGTGCCTATCGCATTTACCTACAACACAGTAGGGCAACGCTTGAGCATGACTGATGTAAGTGGTACTACCACTTACTCTTATGACAATCTAACTGGAAGATTAACAAGCAAAGCAACACCACAAGGCACTTTATTTTATACAAATGATACAGTAGGAAATCTATTAACCCTACGTTCTTCTAGCACAAATGGAGTATCAATAGATTATTCTTATGATGAGCTAAATCGATTGCAAACAGTGCAAGATAACAACTTAGCTGCTGGTCAAAATCAAACTAGCCATACTTATGATCAAGCAAGCAATTTAAGTACTGTAACTCTTCCTAATCAAGTTATTACCTCTTATAACTACAATTCACTAAACCATTTAACTAGTGTAGCTTCTAACAAAGGAACAACACAACTTTCTAGCTACACTTATCTATTAAGTAATTCTGGGAATAAATCAAGAGTATCTGAACTATCTGGTAGAGTAGTTAATTATACCTATGATTCTATTTATCGCTTAACTAATGAGACAATCTCAGGTGCAAATAACCCTATTCTAAATGGTTCTGTTTCCTATACTTATGACCAAGTAGGAAATCGTTTATCTCGCACATCAACCTTGGCTGCCATTCCTTCTCAACAGAATGTTACAGTAGACAATAACGACAGATTGACTAGTGATAACTACGATAATAATGGATCTACTATAGGTGCAGATGGTAGAACTTATACTTATGATTTTGAAAACAGGATTATTGAAGTAACTGGCAATAACCTTAGTATTTCTATTAAGTACGATGGTGATGGAAACCGTGTTGAGAAAACTGTCAACGGTGTTACTACTAAATATCTTGTTGATGATAATAATCTTACTGGCTACGCTCAAGTTGTTGAAGAAATTCAAAATAATGTAGTCACTCGCCAATACACTTATGGGCTAGATTTAATTAGCCAAGGTCAACTTATTGCTAATGATAGGTTTACTAGTTTTTATTTGTATGATGGACATGGTTCTGTTCGCGGCTTAACTAATTCTTCTGGCACGCTGACTGACCAATACGACTACGATGCTTTTGGTAATTTGATTAGCCAAGTAGGTTCTACTCCTAATCTTTATCTATATGCTGGTGAGCAGTATGATCCTGATTTAGGTTTGTATTACAACAGGGCTAGGTATTTAGACGTAGACAGAGGTAGGTTTTGGAGCCAAGATAGTTACGAAGGAAACCTTATAGATCCTAATTCATTGCACAAATATTCATATGTTGAGGCTGAACCGATCAATAATATAGATCCTTCAGGGCTGACTACTATTGCAGAAGAGGGTGCTGCGGCTGATGTTAGATTAACTCTAAATACACGTAGTGCAAACACACTTACAGAGTTACAAAAGACAGAGTCTGGTAGCAATGGAAAACCAAAAGCTTGGGTAATATATGAAGCATTTTCCTTAAATAAAGATCCATATTTTGGCTATCATTTTTATCTTTTTGCGGGTTCAATACAAAGCAGTGGTATAGGATACAGATATGATGTTATTATTCTGGATGTTGATCGGATATCAAAATCTTCCCCATCAAGAGATTATAAAAAGTTTCGCGACATAAATCCTTATGCAGATCCTAGTATAGAAGTACCAGGGATAGTTTTTAGGAAATTTATATCTAGTAGTGTGCCTCCCACAATACCAAACGTAGAAGTAGTAAGGCTTACTGAAGGGCAATTTGAACTTTTCCAAGTACTTACAACTTTTAGTTTAATTAAAGCAAATGATAGTGGACCAGAAAGATATATAAACGAAGAAATAAAAATACGGTATCAATTTCCTGCTTCTTGCAGGAGAGGAACTACAGATTGCATAAGGTGGACCTATAGAGCTTCTCGTATAGCACAAGCAGTATCTAAATTCCCGATATAATTCAGAGTTTAGAGATAACTCTTATCAAAAAGCTGAATACTTGACACATCAAAGAAAATTTTGGTCGTGTTTCAGTAAAATTTATAATACTCTTTACTAGCTGTGCTAAATAAGCTAAAGAAATAACAAGCATACAAAGCTAGTTTTTTTAGTTACTGAAATTATATTTTCTGTGCGTAGTATAAGTTAATAAAAATTAGGAGGGCGCATATAAATGCTTACTGGTGTAGAAGGTAAAGTCAAGGAAATTAAAGAAAATGGCATTTTACTTGAAACAGAGGAAGAAGACATATTTATTAGTAATAGCTATAATGATTATATATGTGATTTTAATGAACTTGAGCTTAGAATAGGAGATCCAATAATAGCACATGGTGTACCGATTTGTGAGGATTCTGACCATCGCATAGAAATATTTGAACCCTCATATATAGCAAATTTAACACCTCGAAAATATATTCCTCCCATTGATGTAGATTTAAAGATAAGTGAAGCGGCTACTAAAAGTTCTAAACTTTTATGAAACACGGCATTCTATTGAGTTACATAAATCAGAGTTTAGATCTAGTTTATCCTAAAATATTAGGTAAACTCTTTCTAATCTCTTGTTTAGCAATCTCGTCAAGCTGACCAAGTATAGCAATAACAAGAGATTTCTCTAAAGTAGTAAAAACGGGCTTAATAATAGAAGGTTTCAAAAGACCAGCTTCTTTCCATTTAGAAATAAAAACTTCGCCAACATTATTAGCTCTAGGTTGGCTGGTAATAGCCATAACAATAATGTCTAAATAAGCTAAATGATAAGCATCATTACTAATAACAACAGAAGGACGTTGTTTAATGGAGCTATGATCGGTAAAAGGGAAAGGGACTAAAATAACATCACCGAAGTTGTAATTGGTCATAAACAGAATCTTCCTCATTATCCCAAACCCTTCTAAATGAAGGCTCTGAAAGTTTCATTGCTTCTTGAGTAAGAGAGTATTGCTGATTTCGGTAATGCAAAAAATCAATAAAATCTTCCACTTCTTTCAATTGATTTTCTGGCAAATTGCCTAATTTTTGGATAATTGTTTCTTTATTCATAAGTAATATCCAACTAATCAAGTAAATTCAATTATATTATTTAGACAGCATTGAAGGCTTATTATCTCCTAAGTCAACGACAGAGATTTGGCGAGTAAGTAATTCCAAAATCCGCTTTTTAGTAAGCATAGAATCAATGACATTAATAATAGTTTGTCGGTCTATATCATCAAGGCTATCAATTAATTGGATTCTTTCGGCCAATGTTTTATCTTGAATAGAAACATGTTGTACTACTTCGGCATCTTCCCTCATTAAATAATCCATAGTAACGCCAAAAACTTTAGCAAGTTTCTGTAGTACCTCGACGGAAGGAAGGGAATGACCGTTTTCTAGCCTACTTAAATGACCAATGTGAATATCTACTTTTTCTGCTAATTCACTTTGTCCCCACCCATGCTCTTTTCTAAGTTTAAGTAGTTTTTCTTGGAAACTCATATTTTTTTCTTGCCAATTATGCTTTGTTAGCTATTCAAAAATATAACATTTATAAGATACCACAAATTCAACTAATTTCAAAAACTTCACATATTAGTGAAGTTTTGCTTGCAATAATTTATTTTAAATGTTAGATCATGTCATGTTATAAACAAGTAAACATAACATTTAGAGGAAATATATAGCTGATAAATAATAAAAACTAACAATATAGTTATATAACTAATTAACATATATATGTACAACATATAAGTTATATTTATAAACCAGAATTTTATATATTTGGTAACTTATGCCAAGTTTTCCAATGGATTTATTATTTTATATTAAACATTATATTTCTCTCCTCCAACTCGTCCAGTCCGACGGCGTTGCCCTTAAGCGAGTGGGAGCAAATTGGATAGGAGTATGCCCTTTCCACGCAGAAAAATCAGGATCTCTGGTAGTAACACCTAGGAAAAATTTGTTTCACTGTTTCGGATGTGGGGCGGCAGGATCGGTTATTGACTGGACGATGCAGACAAAAGGGATGAGTTTTAGGCAAGCGGTGGAATGGTTGGCTAGGGAAAATAATATCTCTTTGGCTCAATTAACTGAACTAGAAAACCAAAAAGAAGGAAAGGAGGAAAAAGAAATGCCAGATAGAGTTGAGATAGAAACAACTATGGAAAAAAGCGATGCAGATTTGCTCTATCAAGCTGTTGAGCTTTATCACCAAGTTCTTAAGAAAAGCCCTGTTGCTTTAGGATACTTGGAAAGTCGTGGGCTTAATAACTCGGAAATGATTGATAAATTTAGGCTTGGCTATAGTAATCGCTCTTTGTTGAGTCAGCTACCAGCACAAAGAAATCAAGCTACAAATAAGCTCAGGGAACGATGGCAAGAAGTAGGGTTGCTTCGTGAAACAGGACATGAACATTTTAACAACTGCATAATAGTGCCTATATTCAATGAATTAGGGGAAGTAGTCGAGATATATGGGAGAAAAGTGGTAACAACAATACGTAATGATATGCCATTACATTTGTATATGAAGGGGCCGCACAAAGGAGTTTGGAATGCTCAAGAATTGCTAAGTAATGAATATAAAGAAGTTATATTATGTGAGGCTTTATTTGATGCTTTAACATTTTGGCTGATGGGATACCGTAATGTAACTAGTAGCTATGGAGTAGAAGGCTTTACTAGTGAGCATTTGAGCTTGTTTAAGCAACTTAACATTGAGCGAGTAATGATTGCATATGATAGCGATGAAGCTGGTAATAATGCTGCAACAAAGCTGGCTAAACGATTGACTGTAGAAGGAATAGCTTGTTCAAGAATAGATTTTCCAAGCAACAGAAAAGACGCTAATGCTACTTTTCAGATAATGCTAGGTAGCTAAATAATTCACACAAAAGGAGGTTATGAGAATGAAAAACTTGGAAAAAGCAAAGGAAGTATTCGCTAAATTGATAGAAAATGCACGACCAATAGGATATGTTTTGCCAGATTACAGTAGTAATATTCCCTTAGCTGCTAATCCTAAAACAATATCACCAATAGACCAAGATATTGAAACAGAAGAAGTTAGCAAACCCTTAGCCGCTAAAATCTTTCCTAAAGTTCAAGCTGAAGTTACTAAAATTAGTGAAATTAAAGAAAATAAAGAAAATAAAGAAAAAGAAGCGGCTAAGGAAAAACCTTCTATTACTCCAACTAGTCCAGTTACTCCAACACTTCCAATTACTGTACTTAGCCAGTTAACAAACACGCTAAATGTTGAGGTAAAAGGAGATAAAGAGCCAGAAGTCTATGCAACTATAGAAAATAGAGCTTATCGGGTTCGTAACTTGATGAAAAATAAGCTGGATGGCAAACTAGACATAAATCTACGCCTAAATGTTGCAAACAATGAAGATTTACTTCATATAGACAACTTAGATTTTGCATCGTTCAAGCATCGCCAAAGATTTGCAAAAGATGCTGAAACCCTTGTGGGCATTAGGGAAAAGGTTATATTGAATGATATGGCCAAGCTACTCAACAAGTTAGAGCAAATCCAGAGAGAGTTAATGACATTGGCACTTTCTAGAGAGAAAATCCAGCTATAGAACTAGAGGGGCCAAGACTTGGCAGACGAATACCACGTAGAGTACTAACATTAGCCGAAGTAGAATTAATGCTCAGACATTGCTGCGCCACCCAAACTGGCATTTATAGTAACAATGTACCCTATTTCACCTAAGTCTAGAGATTTTTAGTAAAAATTCTGATGAATGATAACTAAAAAATAAAAATTCTATATTTATAAAAACTAAATTTAATAGAATCAATGCTTAAAAGCTATTTTTGCAAAAGGTTTCATGTTTGTGAATAAGAAAGAGCTTAATTTGGAAAAATACAACAGAATGTTGGAAGATAACCCTACTAGTTTCCATCACCATTCAATACTTCGTTTTTGTGATACACAATGTTTTGAAGATAAAGATCACTTATTAAGCTTTTTAATTATTGGGTGTGAGTATAGCCAACAGGCTAGAAAACAATATATTGATGCCATTGACCATTGTTTTGCAAAAAGATGGATAAAGTACATTGACAAAAGCGATATTGAGTTTGATCAATCATTTTTGAGAGATGACCCTCTACAAATACAAGATTTCTCCTCTTACACTCCTTATACAGAAAGTTCTATTGGTTTATCTTATGAAGGAGCATGTATATTTAATAGTCTTGAACTTCAAGTAAATAAAATAAAACAGCAAAGACTTTATGAAGACGTAATAAAATATATAGTTTTTGACAATAATTTTTTGATTTTACAAGGTTTATATACAAATGCTGTTAAGGATGAATTAGACCAAACAGTAGAGCGTATTTATTGTAAACAAAAAAAAGTTCTTGAAAAAAATATTGAAATTAGTTTCGTAAACCCATATGAAGTTGGTCATTGGTATCCAAGAAGGTATATTAAACTTGACAAAGGGTACAGAGCAGAAATTTCTTACACTGTTTGGTAATATATCCATAAACTATTTTAAGCTGATTTAAGTTTTCTTAATCTTTCCCCTTCTAGAAAAGCATCAGAAGTTTTGCTGACTCTGCTACTGCATTTGCAGAAAGGTCTTTCTTCAAAGATATTGCTATATGTAAACCAGCTTTGCTTGACCAAAGTTTAAGCAATTGAGATGGCTCAGCTTCAAGGCAACTAAGTAATACTTTTCTTTTTATTACTATAACTTTTGGCTGATTTATGACCAGTCCTCAATTAAGTCCTGTCATTTCCAAAAACTTTCGTAAAAGGACAACTGCTTATACAACTAAGCTGAATAGAAAATGTAAATATAACAAAAACTAGATTTAAAAATTCAGTGGAGCAATTTATTACAACTAAATAAGATACTATAGCATTACTAATTAAGGAAATAGCTAGTGTACATAGCTTAACATCCCAATAAATCCTCATTTTGACTAGATCTCTCCATAAAACTTTACTTAATAAACTTATTGCTATATCAAAACAACAAATGATTACTAATTTGCCAAAAAGATTTGGGATTAAGTTTGCCGATATGCTACAACTAGTACACATTACTAGCAACAAAAGCATCTCTCGCTTATGTTTATAAAAGTCAACTAAGTTATATTTTTTATCCATTTTGTACCCATCCATCCAATCTTCCACTTATCCAGTAACAATCTTATCAATATGCATCAATGGAACAGAATTAGGCGCAGGTTGTCCTACTATATGGAAGCGTGCATAATCCTTATTTGATAGTGCCATAGGTTTTTCACCTGGAAGTTTTATTTTCCCAAGAGAAGGTCGTTTACATAGAACCTTTATCAAGCCAAGAATTTTGCTTCTAGTCCAGGAAACATCTATTTCTGATTCTCGCTCTATGTCCTTTTTCCTTAAATATCTACTACCTAATTGTAGCCCTAGCAAATCACCTTTTAGAACCCTTGTTCCATTTAGCATTAACTTATCCCATGTGGGTAATTCATCTATAAGTTTGGTGGTCTGATGAAATTTCTCTTGTGTCATTCTAGAAAATAGCCCGTCTACAACTAACTGTGCCGTTTCCTGAGACAAACAGTAATCTATAACAGAACAAATAAGATTTTCTGCTGTACTAGTACTTCTCTGTTGTGATAAATACATATGTAACTTAGATGGTGTTATAACATCAGGATTATTAGCTATTGCCCAGTCTACTACTAGATTTCTATTAAGAAATATTACTTTTTGAGAAATTTGTTGTTCTGATACTGTAATCCCATTTTCCCTTAAGTAGTTGACTAATATTTCCTTCTTTTCATTGTTATAGGCTACTAGGTTTGGATAAGGTTTTTGCTGTCCATTGCGCTTAGTGTGAATCCATTGGTTTCCGTATACATGCATATTTCCTGAGAAATTCTTCGATTCTATTGCCGTTACCTTGCTTGGTGTAACTACTATTAGATCAATTTCCTTACGTATTTTCTTGCTACCACAAGAAACCCGCCTTCCTGCAAAAGAATATGCACTCTTGTAATTGATATGATTTTTAACCAAGCCCTGTAGCCAATTCTCAGCATCCTCGCCAGCTTTAATTTCTGCTAGTTCTTGAAAATAAGGTGTTTTGGCGAGTTGACTCCATTGCTTGAGCAAGCCTACATCACCTTTGACAACAGCCGCCCCACAACAGGTCATACACTTAATATCTTCTCGTCTTAGAGTGACAAAACAGTTGGCACAAAACATACTTATTTATCCTTACTATTAGTATTGATAATCACGTTATCTATCATAGTACCAATAACTATTAATATTTGAAATAAAAATTATCAATAAAAATTCTTTATTGTTTCTTCTTAAAATAACTATCTAAAACATCTAGCTTTTCTTTAGTAGCTTTAGGAGAAAAACCCTTATTACTACTACCACCGTTATTATATTGATTATTATTTTGATCAAAAGAACGGCTTTTCCCTCTAGTGCGCTTGTGGTAGCTTGAGGGGTAGGAAGTTTGATATTTAACCAATTGATTAGATAAATGAGCTTGCTTAACCTGTAACCTAGTTAAGTATCTATTAGTGATAACACGAACATAATCTTGAGTTTCTTTATAAGGCGGCACACGATTAGAATATTTCTTAACAGCCCCTTCACCAGCATTATATCCAGCTAATGTAAGATCCAAGCGTCCACCAAACCTTCTTAGTAACCAAACCAAATATCGGCATCCGCCATGTAGCGATTCATCAGCATTATAAGGATCTCTAACACCAAACCGCGTTGCCGTTGATGGAATCATTTGCATCAATCCCATCGCACTTTTGCCAGACCTTGCTCTTGGGTTAAATGAACTCTCCTGATGGACGATTTCTTTTATCAAACGAGGATCCAAATGGTAATAGCTTGAAATAGTGTCTATTTTTTGAATCATATCTTGGCTGAATCGGCCACTATATGGTTCCAATTCTGCTTTTATGGGTAAAGTGACTGATATTTCCTCTGTCCCTTCATACTGTCTATAATGTATTTGTTTTGGTTGATTAGTATGATTATTAAGATCATGGCTATTATTTGTGATTTTGGTTAATTGATCACTTGATTGATTATTAGAATTATAATTAATTTGTTGGTTAATCTGTTGGCCTATTGATTGATTAGGCTGATTATTTATATCATTTGTAGTGAGTAAATCAAATTTAGCTACTAATTTACTCGTACCAAATTTACTAAGTATAGTTGATGTGTTAAAACCATTTTTATTTTGATCAATAGTAATATTGGGCTTAGGTTCAGTTATATTATCAGGAATTGTGTGAGTAGCACCTTTTCTTTTATTCTTATATTTGCTTCTACCTTTAGCTAATAGTTCTTGGTTACTACCAACAGCAGCAACTCCAATAAAAAACAATAGTAACAATATTATTATCTGTCTCAAGTTAAGTAGATTCATACCCAAACCTTTTATTGATTAAAAATAGAAATTAATAGTAGGGCTTCTGAGCAAAAACTATACCAAAGGTATTATTCCATACCATCTTGGCCTTTGGCACACATTTTGCTGTTATTAAAGGTACTTTAGAACAACTTAATCTGATGAAATCTTAATTAATCAGATAGTATTTTCCCTAAATATAATTACTGAAAAACGTATATTCTTGCTGCTTATCTATACTTAAGCAGTAATCAATATAAGTGTGTCTAGTAAGTTTTATCTATTAAATCATAGCCGTTAGAGGCTAGTTAAATTTATAAATTAAAGAGGTCTATGAATAATCTATGAAAAAAACTAACATTTTATTTTCTCTAGTCTTATTAGCATTAGTGGGAGCAGGTTATAAAGCTACAGCAATAGCCCAAACCCAAATAGCAAATCAAGGCAATCTATCAGCATCAGCATCTCAACAAACCCTACAAATAAGCTCTGCAATGGTTGTTCAGCCAGGAGACAATCCCCTAATTGAAATAGATGGAACCGGCTTTAGCAAAGATGCTAAAGTTATGGTCAATGACAATGGACTATTACTAGCACCTGAAAAGGTTAAACATAAGAAATTAATGGTTCAAATACCAAGTTCTAGTCTTTGTAGCGGAATGGTAATGGTTAGAGTAATTGTTGGGACTACATCTTCTAATACAGTTACTTTCAGTTATCAGAAATCAGCACCTATTATCTATAGCTTAAGCCCACAACATGCCAAAGCTGGTAATGTGGTTGAAATCAAAGCTGACAACCTAGCCTGTGATCCTAGCAATAACTTGGTAACAGTTAATGATATGCCTGTCCAAGTTCTAGGGCTAGATATGGGTAAGGTAACTATTCGTATCCCTGATAATTTTATCTCAGGCAATGCCAACATTAGATTAACAGTATCTTCCCAATCAAGCTTGCCTAGTGCATTTACTATTGATCCTAAAGATAGCTTACCTGGAAGTGGCAACACTGACCCTAGTAACCCTAAACTAAGCTTTCTAAGTACAGCCCCTCCAGGAACATCTTTCGCTCCAATGTTTAATATCCACCAGGACGTAAACTTTAATAATGCCACTACTGACCTATGGAATGTTATGTTCTATGGAATGCACCAATGCATCATCGATTTACCAATCAAAGTTGATGGATTTAATCAAAAAGCTTTATTTACCCTAAATGTAAGAGAAGTAAATGGAATATATGGAACTGCTATTGACCAAAAACAGAGATTTATTTATGGGTTAGTCCAATTTCCAAGAAATCCAGAGAAAATATATAACCCTGATACTAATCCCTTTTATTGGGGTGCTTGTGTTGCTGCAACAGAAAGCAATCCTAGTGGTGGATTTATCTTTAACTCCCTGGCTCGTAGTGGTGGTGGAATAGATAGTTTTGAGATAACCAAAGATGCTACTGCTAGTGGCAAAGCTACAATGACAATGACTCTAGTAGCACCTGACCTTGGCTACTATGAGGATTATGGAATCAATTATGCTAAAGCCGGTAATGGCCAAGTGAGACTTCCTAAAGTAATGACTGTTACTGTAGAGATGAGCCAAATAGACCCAAATCTTCCAGCAAGTAAGTTTGTTGTTGGTAAAGTCACAATCAATGACTTTATCAATGGTTCAATGGTCACTCAAAATCCTACTTTTGCTAACACCTTTAGCATTACTGATGTTCCCGATTTTGGTTTAGGTGGGATTTTCAGATAAAAGGGTTTTTAGCTAGCCTCAGGTAAACCCTATTTTCTCCCACTTGCAAACACCTCCATTGTGGGTGGGAGTATTTTTAATCAATAAAAATCTCTTAATAACAAAATACTTCATCACGAAAGGAAAACCCTATGACCATAGAATCAGAAAACCTTAAAATCCTATCTGAGAAGCTACCCACGCGCTGCGAGATTTGTCATAAAGATGATCAATATTGTCCTGAAACTAATAACTGTCTTAGATGCTTAGACCTTAATTCAGAGTTTCATTCAGAGCTTAATAATCAGGCAGGTTGCTCCACAAATGAGAATGAGGACAATCAAACTGATGAAAACACAAATGTAAATCAAAACACAAGCTACTTGCCTACTCAAGAAAATACACCAAAGTACATTTGTCGTAATACAGGACGTACAAGAAGTCGTTTGTTTCCTTCTGCTTCTTATAACATAAGGCTTATAGGGGCAGTATTAGTAATAGTACTAATGACCCTATTATCTTTCTTTCCTGCTATTTATGTTACTGCTAAAAAATACTTGCAAAACCCTACTTCTCAAACATCTTCAGAAACTTCTCAAGGACAACTAACAGAACTAGAACCCCCTGTAGAAAGTAGCCCTGTAGAAGAAAAAACACCTTATGAAGTAGGGTTAGACTTACAAAAGCCCCAAGATAATCCACTCGTTATTTTAAGTGTTCATAATACAACAGTTGTTGAACTTCAAGACGAAATAGTAAGTGTTATTAATGGTAATGATGATGCCTTAAAAGTAGGCTTTTCTCCATCTTCTAACAAAAGACTTTATCTTACTGGGAAAGAGCCAATGTCGTTAGGAAACGTAATTTTGGAGTTTAAAAGTAAGGTTTTTACCATTTCCTTTGCGGTTAGAACTACAGGCGACACTCAAGAAAAAGGCTTCAACGGTTTAGTTAAAATCAAATAAGCTTTATCTTTAAGCCAAAATTTAAGCTAATTACCTACTATCTTTTTGTATTATAATATTTTACGTCAGATAAATATCTTTATATATTATACAAACTAAATAATAATTAATTATATTATATTATGATATTTTACTTGATTAAATATTCTAAATATGATATACGATATAAATATTTACGTGTATAAATTGTAAATAATCTAAATCTGGTTTTTATCTAGTTCTGTCTGGTTTGATTACGTACTTAATATTGCTAAGGAAAGATTTATGGAAAATACCCTACCTGATAGCGAGCTTTCTCCAGAATACCTAAACCATATTGCTTGGCATTTCAAACAAGCATTACATTGCAATAACTCCTTGAAAATAAATGAAACTCTTGAAAATGCTAGGCTTACTATTACTAAGAAAACTCTACTTAAATCTATGCTTTTAGCTTGGCAAGAAGATAAAAAATCCAAGAATTTATTAGAAGGTTTACTTAAAACATCTGAAATCATTGATAAAACTTGGATTGCTCTTACACTTTCAGAGGTTTATTTTTTCTGGGGTAGTAATGAAAACAGTTCTTATTACTCAAGTATTGCTTGTAGACAAATTGGCAAAGCAGAGAGTCAGTTCCCTTCTTATTTATCTGCATTAGTTAAACTTTGGGAGATTGAGCTTAGGCTTTCTATTGACCAATTAGATAAACCTGGTGCTTTTGCTCTTTCTTCTGAAATAAAACAAATCACTGATACCTCTACTTTTCAACTAATCAAAGGCTATGGTCATTACTTGCTTGGATTAATTGCACGACTCTCTAATGATACTCCTAGAGCTATAGAGTATTTTCAACAGGCTATTAGTTTTCTAGAGCCTGTTGATAGTTATTACATTTCTCTTGCACAGATTGAGCTTGCTAAAATCAAAACTTTAGACCTCTCTGAAAGAAAAGTGTTGCTTATCTCAGCACAAAAATCTCTTAGAACACTTAAGAAACTCTCCTGTTTGGCTAAAGCTGAAGCCATTTTAGGTGAACTTTCAAAAACTAAAATTGCTCAAGTTAGCCCTACCTCCATTAGTTCTAACTACCAAGCCATAGGTGAATGCCTATTTATTTCTCCTAGAATGCTAGAAATAAAACATACGCTGGAAGTAATTAGTAAACATGGCTCTAATGATCCTGTATTAATTTTAGGCCCCAAAGGTTCTGGTAAAGAAAGAATTGCCTCTGCTATTCAAGATTTAACAGGGTCTAAAATGCAAGTTATAAATTGTTCAAATCTATCCAAAGAGTTATTTGAAAGCACAATGTTTGGTCATAAAAAAGGTGCTTTTACTGGTGCTAATGAAGATAAATCTGGAATGTTTGAGCTTGTTGAAAATGGCCTATTGTTTCTAGATGAAGTTGGGGATATCCCATTAGAGTGCCAAGCTAAATTCTTAAGAGTACTTCAAACTAGAGATTTCTCTAGAGTTGGAGAAGAAAGTAAATCTCGTACATTTACGGGACGAGTCATTGCTGCTACTAATAAAGACCTTCAAACCTTAGTAACACAAGGAGCTTTTCGTGGAGATTTACTAGACAGACTTAGTTTCTGGCAAATAGAGTTACCTCCACTAGATAAACGCAAAGAAGAAATAATCCCTTTAGCAGAGTTTTTTCTAAAACTGCATGGAAAAGATCAAACTTTTACTTTAGGTAAATCTGGTATAGATTTTCTATTGCAAAAAGAACACCCTGCTAATATTCGTGGATTAGAAATAGATATTAAACGTGCTATTGTAAATGCACTTTCTCAAAACATTAGGATAATTACTATGGAATTACTTAACCCACATTCTACCAATACAAATTCTACTCTCAGTAAAAAGGAACTTCTTGAAACAATTAAGCCTTATGATGAGCTTATGGATGGTTATGGTAAAAGGATTGTTCTAGAGGCATTAGAAATTTGTGAATTTAATAAATCATTAGCAATGAAGCATTTACAAGTTAGCGAAAGCAAACTTTATCGGTTGCTTAATAAATATGGCATTAGAGGCTAATTATAGAGGTTATTAGTTATAATCAAAATTAGCTTTTGAGTGCAGGGTTTTTCAGTAAATTGCATCTACTAACTATAGGTAAGATATAATGTTCTTAAACACAGGGAAAACAGCAATAAGACTTCTAAAAGGGGAAAGAGTCATGGAAAATACCAATTCAAACAATAGCAACCTTCAAAACAATAGAAAAGATGATCTAGAATTAGACAAGCTGGAAAAAGCTTTTAGAGAAACTACCATTTCACGATTTAATAAGCTATTGGCTTTCTCTGTACAGGCCGAAGTAACTGATATTATATTGGCAGCAAATTATAGAACTTTTTGGCGTTATGGTGGTCAACTAAAAGAAATTACTAGCTCTATATGGACTCCTAATGAATTGCGTATTGTTGCTAATCATCTATTACAAGGAAAAGCTTTTACTGAAAATGAGTTTGAAGAGTTCTCCCTTTCTGCTGAATTAACCCATCAAATAGATATTCCTAACTTCTTGCCTTCTACTTCAGAAAAAGAAATTTCTGATTTTGATCATAATAATAGTAATAATCCTAGTGCCTATGATGCTTATGAAAATAATACTGTACTGGCTCAAGAGCTTAAGGTACAACGTTTCAGGGCTAGTATTTGTAAAGAACAAGGTCTTTTTCGTATCTTCTTAAGGCTAATACCAACAGAAATGAGAAGCTTTGTAGAGCTAAATTTACCAGAGCCTCAACTAAACCAAATATCTAACTTATCAAGAGGTTTGGTGTTGGTAACTGGCTCAACTGGGCAAGGCAAATCTACAACTATTTCAGCAATACTAGAGAATATCAATCAAAATCGTGTGTGCCATATCCTAACATTAGAAGACCCAATAGAATTTGTATATCGTCGTAAAAAAAGTCTTTTTACCCAAAGAGAAATTATGTCTGGTAATAGATATGCAAGCGATGTAAAAGACTACCCAACAGCAATACGTGAAGCATTACGCCAAACCCCTGATGTTATTATGGTAGGAGAAATTAGAGATGGTAGAACTTTTGAGGCTGTATTGACGGCTGCTGAAAGCGGTCATTTGGTAATAAGCGCAATCCATACTGCTGATGTGATGTCAACACTAGAGAGAATAATAAGCTACTACCCCGAACAAGAATCTAAAATTATAACCAGTAGGCTTAGTAAAGCCTTAACCGCTATTATTAGCCAAAGATTATTACCTGCTAGCCCTACTGCAAATGTTGAAAGAATCCCTATTGTTGAAATACTTAGGGTTGTTCCTGGAGTATCTGAAAATCTTAGAGATCCTGACAAAATAAAGGCTATTTCTTCTAAAATGGCTAAAGGGTATCACCCTTACGGTATGCAAACCTTTGATCAGCACATTATTGAGCTTGTTGATAAAGATTTAATTACTATTGATACTGCTCTTGCTTATGCCTCTAGCCCTGATGAAGTAAGTAGTACCCTTAGTAGAATGGGCAAGATTTAGCACTGTAGGACTTATGGATAATTATTGGGGTTATCAACAGTTAAGCCTTCTAAGCTAGCAGCATTATTTAATTCTGTGTCTGCTGAAATAAGTACATAAGGAAACTTTGATGTAATAGCACCCATAGCAGAAAGTTCGTTACGCACAGCTAAAGCAAAAGCTAATTGAACCGCATCGTAACCTCGCAATTGGTAGCTTTCAGCAATTTGGATAGCACGATTAGCTAAAATTGGAGTTAACTCAACAACTCGATAATCAGTAGAGATTTCCGTCTTAAATTGAGCAATAGCAGTAGTTGAATCGTGAGTAGTTAAACTTCCGCTTTTGACGCGCCTTGCTAAAGCTGCCACAACTTCAACCGTAGTAATACGACCAATACAAATCAAGTGTCCTGTCTTAGTACTTGTGAGATTTTGGATCCAAGGCGTGCCAACTTCATTAACATACCTTTTAACAAGTGCGCTGCTGTCGAGAAAGTAAGTAGCCATTCTAGCGGCGTTCCTCTATGATCGTTTCTGAAACTGGCTTGCCTTTAACCTCAATAGGGTTAAAATTACGTTCTGGTAAAGAACTACGTGGTGGTTTGATTTCACTCACCAGCCCTGCTTTGAACAGCCGTTCTTGAAGTTGGCGATCTATTTCTTCAGGTGTTAGTAGTATTTCATTGATTAAGTCTCTTACTTGAAGCTGCTCATCTAGCGTAAGACTTTTAATCTGTTCTACTACCTGCTCTAATACTTGGCTTGACATAAAATTTCTCCCTAAACTACTCCTTATATTAAAAATCTACTCCTACTAATTTATTGTAAATAATACCATTTATATACTTTTATTACTAGAAACTTTTTCATAAAATAATACTTCAACAGTCTTTTTGCGAGCGCAGTCTCAGTTTAAAACTGGAAATATCAAGTAGATGGGCTAATATAGATGGAGATGAGCTTATTTCTATAATTGTTTCTTTGATGCTGATTTTAGTTTATCAGATTTTTGTGTATTTATTTTGACTATAACTCGCTTTTGTTTTATTTAACCCAAGTTTTTTAGCTTAAGAAACAAAAAATTATTTCTACTTTTGCTGATTACAACAATTTCTCTTTTCTTACTGCTCACAAAGAGCAAATTTTACATTAAATAAAGCAGGTTTGTTAGTACTTTTTTATTGATTAAATCTAATTCATTCAAAATAAAGAGTTAAATCAATTTATAGATAGATATAATATGACTGTATTTTTATAATAGTATTCTATCGTAATCTGAGTTTAAAATCAAAATTTGGACTCCCTCGAAATCGACGGCTTTTTTGAACTTCCGGGTCGTTTTTCGCCGGTTTCGAGGGAAAAATCCGCCGATTTCGAGGGACTTTCTTTACGGAAAAATATTTCCGGGTCACTTTTCCGCCGATTTCGAGGGACTATATTGTATAATTTCATTACGTTATTTTAAGTATATAATATGTAGTATGTATTCTACTTCTATTGACTTTTATTTTATAATATGTATTGTTAGTATTATACATGAATTATAATACAGTAAGAAATCTCTAATATAATGAAAAATATTTAACTTTCAAATATGTATTATGAATATAGTATTATTTATTATTATTTATATAACTATTAATGTTTTTATTTTGCCTATAAATTATTTTCATTGTTTTTATAAATTTTAATAGTCACTGTTAACGTAAACTTACTGTATATATTCAGATTTAATGTCAAACCTGTCAGTTTATACTATGAATTGATACTACGTTATATAGATCAGGTAATAAAGCCTAAGAAAATCGATTTTATGGTTTTATAAACAAGTTAAGATTTAAACTGTGGAAGAACAATTTCTGCTTTTTCTCTTAACACAAACTGAAAAAATCTACTTAAATAAGTAGGTATAGGATTAATTTCGATAGTTGTAGCTCCATCAACTAGTTCTGAAAAAAAATATTTAGAATGCTTATGAACACCTGAAGTTCCTATAGAAAAATACAAATCTGCTTTTCTTGCTGCAATAGTTCCATTATCATAGATTTCTTCTTTAACAGATTCATCCAACAAAACTATGTTGGGTCTTAAAAATCCACCACATCCACAAGTTGGCATTTGATTAGGGGTTAATTCTATTTCTATCATCTTTTGATACTTAGCACATTTTGAACAGACAGCTAAATTAATATTTCCATGCAGTTCTAGAAGATTTTCTACACCTGCTTTGATAAGTAGCCCATCATGAGCTAATGTTAGAATCGTTACATTTTTTCCTTTTTCTTTTGCTTTTTGTTGCAGCGCTGCTATTGTTTTGTGAGCAATATTTGGTTCGGCCTTGTTTATTATCTCATGCAAATGTTTAAAAAATCTCCAGCAAACTTCAGGTTTTTTTTGAAGTCCTTCTTGTGAGGAAAGAAACATAGGGAAATACTCTTCAAAATAATCCATTCCTTGCAATCCTCGAAAAGATGGGATACCACTGCCTACAGAAATTCCTGATCCTACAAAAAAGAATATGTTTTGTGCTTTTTGAAATAATTTCTCAACTTCATCTGTCACTTTTGGGAGTATTTTTCTAGCCATATTTTATCCTTCGATATCATTTCTTAAAAACTAAAGCAGAATTATTTTCTAAAGAAAGGTGTTCTACCAGAGTCAAACCAGAATTTTTAAATAATTTTTGCATTGCTTTATGATTATCTCCCTTTGTTAAAGTAGGATCAAAGTCAAAATAAGCCCCACCTGCACCTTTTGCTTCTGTAGGGAAGCCTGAAATTATCAACAGCCCATTTTTTTTAACTTTTTTCACAAGTTCTTTGCTGACTTTTTCAAAAATTTCAGGCAGTAAATTTGCCAAAACAATATCATAACTGTTGGCTTTATAGTCAGTTATTTGGCCTAATCTTAGGTTGATTTTGTCAGCGACATTATTTAATTTCAGATTTCTTCTAGTTTCCTGAATAATAGTTTCAGAAATATCGAAGGCATCTATAATGTTATCTGTGTTAGTATCTTCTACCAACAATTGTGCTACAATAGATAGAAGTCCCGTTCCTGTTCCTACATCTAAAAGTGAGCCACCTTTCCAATATTTTTCTATAGCTTGAACCATTAAATTTGTAGTTGGATGCCCACGTCCAAATGAGACGCCAGGATCGATTTTTATAACTCTCTTCCTTTGGTTAATGTAATCTTGGTTTAATTCTTCTATTTGCCAAGAACGTATTACAACAAACTTACTTCCTAAAGTATATGGGTTATAGAAAGTATACCATATAGTTTCTACATCTTTATTAACAGTGTTTTGCAGACCTTCCATTTTTTCTTTAATTTGTTGCACTAAATTTGACAGTTCCGCCATTAGTTTGGTTCTCCTTCTATTACAAAACCAGCCCAAAAATAAGGTAGTCGCCATTTAGGATTTTTTAACATATATATTTGTGCCTCCCTTAAAGCAGTAGAGGGAGACATATTTTCTTTTAAGAGTTTTTCATAAAACTTGGTCATAAACTCTGAAGTTGCTTCATCATCTACTTTCCAAAGAGTTATTATTGTTCGTTTTGCACCAGCATAAGCAAAAGCTCGTCCTAAACTTATTAGCCCTTCTCCTTCGACTTCTTTACCTAGAGCAGTTTGACAAGCACTTAGAGTTACCATGTCTGCTTTTAAATTAAGAGTTAAAATTTGCTCAAAGGATAAAAAACCATCTATTTCTTTTCCTTCTTCATTTACTAATGAAAAAATTATACCACTAGTTTTTGGATTTTTTGCTGTTAATGCATGAGTCGCAAAATGAATGAACTTAGACTCTTTTAATGTATCATTTATAATATTATTTCTATTTGCCTGAAAATCTGTGAAAACATTGGGTTTCTCATCCTTAATAAATGATTTTATTGAAAGGATTTCTCTTCCACTAAAAGGTAGGCGGGATAGAGAAACACTCCTATCTATGCCTGTGTCTAAAAGCAAGTCTTCTATATTGTCAATACTATTTCTAGTTTTTGAAATTGAAGTTTCCCTTTTTTTAATTAGAGATATCTCTGGTTTTATTCGTTCATCATCAAGGCTAAAAACAGGATCTCCAATCAACGTTATTTCGTGTTTTTGCTTATCTTGGTTTAAATACATTCTTTGGCTGAATAAGGTAGAAGCTGAAACAATATTCGTAATTTCATGATCTTCAAGTAATAACCTTTCTCCTTTATTAGTTATGTTTGATTCTTCTTGTTTTATTATTGTGGAGAACGGAATATAATTCAATTTTCCATCCGGCACTATCAACAATTTTTTTCCTGGCAATAATAAACTACTAGCAGGAGCTAGTATATTTTTACTTAAAGCTAATATTTTGTTGTGTATTTGTTTATTGTTTTGCTCCAAAATTTCTAATATTTTATTTTGATCTCTTTCAAAACGTGCTTCACTAAAAAATTGACTTATGCCTTTATGGATATCTTGCGATAACTCATTAATATTATTTGATGGTCCTATTTCAAAACTACGCATAGCATTTTTAGATATAACCCAAAGATAGCTTCGTTCACGGCCTAGACTATATTCTAGAAGAACCGTATTATCGTCTAAAACTTTATCTTGCACTTCCTTTAATGTTAAAGTCTTAGGATTAATTAAAGAAGCGTAAGTCGGATTCTGTTCATTGATTTTAGATTCTACTTTTTGTATTTCTATTTCTAGTTCTTGTATATCTTTTTCTATTAATTTACTTTTTTCTAAAGTAAGTTTCGATTTAAATAATTCTTCAGCTTTCTGATTAATTTTATTTCTTATTTCTCTTTCTTGTTCAATTAAATCATTGTTTATTTTTAGAGTTGGATTTATGCTATTTTGAGCTAATAATTCTAGCAAACTTCGACCATGCACCTTCTCGTTTACCTCAAACGCTTGCGCGTTATAACCAATACTAGGATTTTGACTATGTAACAACATCAATGTATCTATGTAATCGTTATAGAATTCATAAGTTGATGAGAAATTGGATATTCGCAAATCTCCTACTAAAATGTTTTTTTGGATTATTTCAATAATATTCAATGCTGCTTCCATAGAATTTTTAGCATCTACCAATTTATTTTGTTCTTTTTGAAGTTGAGCTATTCTTTGTAGCGTTACAGCAGCATCTCGTTGTAGATTTAAACTCCTATGCATTTTTAGCGCTTCGTTATAACACTCTATTGCTTTCTCTGGTTCGCTTAGTTGTTTATATGCCATTCCCATATTACTAAGCATTATCGCTTCAGTTTCATGATCACCAGTTTTTTTGTGTATTGCAGCAGATTTTTGATAATACTCGATAGATTTTCTATAATCCTTCAATTTTTCATAGATTTTTCCAATATTCGACAAGTAGGTGCCTTGCCCATAAAGAAAATTTATTTTTTCGCTCAAGTTAAGCGCTTTTTCCAAATATTGCAAGGCTGCTGGATAATCGTTCAAGCGAACTTTTGAAACAGCAATGTTATTATATAGGCCCGCAATATGTTCATAATTCAACATTTTCTGACATAGATTTAATTGTTTTTCAAAATGATTTATCGATTTCTCATATTCGCCCAATGCTGTATATGTAGCACCTATGTTACCTAGTGTTTGCGATATACCATCGTTATCTAGTGCCATCTCATTTTTTGCAAGGGCTTTTTGGAAAAAGTCTAAAGCTTTTTGGTATTCTCCCTGTAATTTATAGATAACTCCAAGACTTGATAATGATCTACCTTCTAATCGAATAAACCCACTTTTTTCACTCAAATCTATTGCATTTTGATAATATTTTGTTGCTTCTTCATAATTTGCTTGACTTTTATAAGTATTTGCCATAGCAAAAAAAATTGCACCTTTTCCTTTTTCTAATCCTAAACTTTGGTAGATTTTCAAAGCATTAGTATAAAAATTTATGGAGGACTCTAGAGAGTCTAATTCATCAGCTTTTGAAGAATTTTCATAGGCTTCCAATTTTCTTTCATCTTGGAATGTTTTAGCATGTAACTCAACCAAACTGATTGAATAGCTTCCTTTTGCTGGTTTTTCTAATTCTTCTGGTAATGAAATTTCTATATAGTAACTATTTGCTTCTACAGAAGATAAATAAATAGGATTAAAATCTCCGTGCAATTTATTATATGGGAGTGTAGTTATTAATTCTTTACCTTTTTTATAAACTTTAACATTAATTGCAATGTCTTTTTGCTCTATTTCAAGAAAAGCAAAAAAATTAGGGCTTGGTAAATCAACCTGATAAATATCTTTCTGCCCTGTAGAAATTTCTTTAGAAACACTTTTTGGTTCTCCTAAAAATACAGGACTAGAAGATTGAAAATTCCATGCAACTTCATTAGAAGATGCTTTTGATATATGCATGTAGTCCATTGGAAAACAAAAAAGCAAAAACAAAAAAACTAAAATTCTGTAATTTTCTATTGATATTTTCATAGTTTTAATGGGTACTGCAAAATTTAGGGATTTTTGAATTTTATGACTTGAAAGTTAAAAAATTACTTTTGACTAAAAATAGTTATATCTTTTTGTAGTTGTTGTATAATTCGATCCGCAACAACCCTAGGAGAATCTTTGATGTAGTCAGTTATTTTCATTCTCCATATATCTTCCGCTTTTGAATTGACTATTACAACAGATTCGTTCTTATCATCAATTTGTAAAGAAATTGTTGCATTTTCAGCAGAAACTACTTCCCATTCTAAATCAGATTTAACAGAAGGAATTTCTTTTACTAAACAGTTATGTAATTCTTCTAGCCATTTTTTTTTGTTTTCATCAAAATCATCTTCACTGAAACTACCTATGTAAACCATATTGTTATTAATCAGTTCAATTGTTCTAGTAGTAGGAATCGTAATATTTATTGGGTAAGTTTTTGAAACTAGAGCTTCATCTTTTATATTATCTTTGGTAGTATCTTTAATGTGATCTTTTTTGTTATTTTCTTTCTTATATAAAGTATTTATATTTTCTCTAATTTTGTTTTCTATTTTCTGCTTTTTAGCTACATTTATATTATCGCTAGGCGACTCAACATTATCTTTATTATTTTCTTGAATCTTAGGAGTAACTTCTTTAGCTATGTTAGGGGTAGGGCTAGGACTTGCTATTGCTCTTATATTTGTTTTAGGTGTTTGCTGATTAGATATTAAATTTCCTTGATTTATGCTTTTAAAATTTCCATATTGGTAGTATGCCATTCCACCTAATATAGCTAAGAGCGCTAGACTTGCAAAAGCTAATTCTAACCTTCCTGGTAAGTGTTCAAGTATAAAATCTTTTAGTTTTTGTATTTTGATTTTGATTTTTCGCCTAAGTATTTTATAACGATAAACTTTGTCATAGGATTTCATGAACCTCTCATAAACTTTATCTGAGGGTTCAGGTAATTTAATCTTGCCAAGTAAATTATAAAGTTCTGGATCTAATACTTTTGGCTCTTCTGCTTCTAAAGCTTCTAGATAATCTGGATCTGTTTCATTCACTTCTAATTTTAAGCTACTAATAGGGTATATACTTTCCAAATCATCTTTATTGTGGTCTTTCATAAAAGGCCCCTTAATTAGAATTTTACCTTTTTTCTTAGTTGTTGTCTGATTCTATGAATAGCAATTTTTACTATGCTATATTTTTTGTTCACAATTTGCGATATTTCTTCTAACTGTAATTCATAGAAATAATATAGTATGGCCAATAGCCTTTCATTTTCTGGTAAATCATTAATTGCTCTTTTTGCGACATTGATTTTTTGTTTTTCATCTAGTTGCTCATCTAAGGCTAATGGATTTGGATTACTATTTTCAAAACTAACCTTCCCGCTTTCTTCAAGAGCAATAAGATCGCTAATACTAACTATATCATTTGATTTATATTTTTTTCTTAAGTGGTCTGCTAGTTTATGGTTAGCAATCGATATAGTAAATGTCTTTAATTTTGATATTTGTGGGTTAAATCGCGGGAGCGAGACTAATAACTCTGTGAAAATATCTCCGACTATCTCATTCATGTCATCTTCATTATTAATATAAAAACCTACTTTACTGGCAACTATACTCTTGTATCTCATATATAGTATTCCTGCGGCTTCGCGATTTCCTTCAATAAATTCAACAGCTAACTCTTCATCGTTGAGCTTAGTAAGCTCTTCATGGCTAACCTTATCAATTTTATCTCTCATATAATTATTCGTGAAAATTGAGAAACGGTTACAAAGTTTTTCCGGAAAATAATTAGCTATTTTTCGCCCTCATCAACATCAACACTAATTCGGCAAAAAGCAAGATATAATCCAGCAAGACGAAAGGCGGCTTCCGCCCCAGGTCGTATTTCACCTGTTTCATATTTTTTGTAGTTACCAACTGTAATCCCTAAATGGATAGCCATTTGTTTATGAGTCATGCCGCTAATCTTTCTAACTTGGTGGCAAATGTTAGGAAAATCAATACTAACTTTTCTTTTGTTTATTTGTTTTTTGTCTTCGCTCATAACCGTCGATTATAAAACTTATATAAGTTGAGACAAAAGAAATTTATCAAATTTTTATAAGTCATATGTGAATTTATTCTATCATATAATTATTCTATAAAAAAGGAATATAGTTTTATATTTAAGTATATGTGAAATATTTTGAATAAAATTGAAAATTTTCCGGAAAAACTTTGTAACCGAAAAGTCACTTTCACGAATAATTGTTATAGAAGCACAAAACAATTGATTCATTAGGAAATTTCGACCTAGAAATACTCTAAAATTTTAGTACCATATAGATTAGTTGACGTAAGTTATGAAAATTGAGCAAATTAAAATGTGGCAAAATGCTTGGGCAAAAGAAACCCTAAATATCGATTTTAAGCTATTTCTGGCATAGCATTTGCTATATAAAATTATAGAAAAATCAAAAATTTAATTAATCAAAAATGGGTTTTAATAGGCTTAGGGAAGTTTTTGCTAATTG
>JBDIBI010000039.1:0-49769 GCA_039812885.1 Blastocatellia bacterium | reverse complement strand
AAGCTGTTTTTGAACCTAACTATATACTTTCTGTTAAGGAACTTCGTCAACGTATTTGTGCTTATTACAAATTCCCTCTACTTCCTTTTCTTTCAACTTGACTCTTTTGGTATAGCATTAGCAATGGGGGCTTTACTACCAATGGAAACAACATCTTTTGCTTTCTCTTCAGCACCGGTTACAAATAATGAAAATCCTACAGTACTTTCGCATAACTTAATTGAACGGCAAATAAGAGGAGGGCAAAGTCACCAGTATTCAGTTGAATTGTTAGCTGACCAATTTATTTATATTGATGTTCAGCAATTGGGCGTAGACGTTACTGTTAGTTTATTTGATTCTGAAGAGAAACTCTTGATGGAAACTAACGCTCCTGACCTTTCTTATGGAGCAGAGCCTTTCTATTGGGTAGCTGAAAAAACAGGAAACCATAAGATAGTTATCAAACCAGCAGAAATAGGTACAAAACCTGGTAAATATACTATTAAATTGGTCGAGCTTAGAACAGCAAAGGATGAGGATTTCCATTTTTTGGATGGACAACAAAAATTAGCTCAAGCTGAAAAATTACGTAGTCAAGGAACGAAGCAGGGATTATTAGATTCTATTGGCTTTTACAATCGAGCCATTGAACATTGGCAACTAGCAGGACAAAAAGAAAGGGAAGGGGTTTGTCTCAATCTAAAAGCTTTTGTGACTTATTATTTAGGTGATACTACAACGGCAATAAAATATTTTACAGAAGCAGCAGCAATTCGCCCAAGAGGTGGTGGTAAAGCACAATCAGTAAATAACTTAGCCATAATGTATCGCTTAACTGGAGAAACAACTAAAGCGTTAGAGTATTTTACAGAAGCATTGCAGTTAAGCCACGAAATCGGCGACAAACAAGCTGAAGCCAACATACTTAATGGCATGGGAAACCTTTATGATGGTTTTGGGAATAAGCAGGAAGCTCTATCTTGTTATAACCAAGCTCTTAAACTAAGTAGAGAGACTGGAAGTAGAACAGATGAAGCTACTTCCTTACACAACATTGGGTCAATATTTTCTGCTTTGGGCGAGGCGGATAAAGCAATATCTTTTTTTACTGAAGCTTTACCAATTTGGGATGAAGTAAGTGACTTTTATAACAAACTTGCCACTTTAAACCAAATTGGCAACACTTACATGGTTATAAGGGAGTTTGACAAAGCATTGGATTTTTATTTCAAAGTAATAGAAATAGCTTCAGAAAAAGGGCAGAGCAAAGACAAAGGTATTACTCTTAGTCAAATAGGATATGTATTTTTGTTAGAGGACAAAAAGGAGAAAAGTTTAGAATATTTGCACCAAAGCTTAGAGCTATGCATAAAGTCTAAGTATAAGTTTGGAGAATCAATAACCCTTAATAGACTAGGAATGGTTTATTCATTATTGAATGACGATAGTAAAGCTCTAGAATACTATGATAAAGCCTACGAGATAGCTAAGTTGATAGGTGATAAAAAATTAGAGTGCGATATTCTTTTCAAGCAATCCGCTACTTACCAGAAAGCAGGGAATTTAGACTTAGCAATCGCGCAAATTAAAAAAGCTATAGGTTTAAGTGAAGACTTAAGATCTAACTTTTCTAGCCAACAGTTGAAAACTTATTATTTTGCTACAGCTAATAACTACTATCAACTTTACGTTGATTTACTAATGAACTTGCATGAGAAAGAACCAACTAAGGGTTATGATGCTCAAGCTTTATATGTACACGAGTTATCACGCGCTCGTACTCTACTAGAAGTTATTAAAGAAGGTAGCGTTGATATTCGAGAAGGTGTAGATTATAACTTGGTTGACCAAGAGCGAAAATTAAATACCTCCATTATCAACAAAACGGAAAATCTTTTTAGGCTGCTCAAAAAAGCTAATTATTCAGAAGAAGAACGGGCAAAATTAGAAAGGGAAATTCACCAACTAGATGCGGAGTTGGAGCAAGTACAAGCAAAAATCAGAGAGAATAGTCCGCGTTACTCAGCTATCAAACAACCTAAGCCATTGACCTTACAGGAAATACAGAAAGAAGTTTTAGATAAGGATACTCTGCTTTTGGAATATAGTTTAGGTAAAGACAATAGTTATTTATGGGCAGTCACTAAAACCTCTATCAGTAGTTATAAATTGCCTAAAAAAGACTCAATAGAATCATTAGCCGTTCAACTGCAAAAATACTATACCAAGAGTTACCGCACAGAAAACGAGTCTGAGGAGTCTAAAAAAGAGAGGCTAGCTAGGGAAGAAGCATTTGTTAAGTTAGCAAAGAAATTTAGTGGTATGGTTTTAGGGCCAGCAGCCAGTTTACTAGAAAATAAGCGTTTGTTGGTGGTTACAGATGGTGTTTTATCTTATACCCCATTTGCTGGATTGCCAAAACCAGGTATTGAGAAAACTACGGAAACCTTTTATCCATTGGTGGTTGACCATGAAATAGTGACAGCCCCTTCAGCCTCTACGGTTGCAGTGTTGAGAAAGGAGTTTGCTAATCGTAAACAAGCTATAAATTCAATATTTGTTTTAGCTGACCCAATTTTTACGGTTGATGATCAAAGGCTGGTTGTCAACAATAAAAAAATAGAAAATATGGCAGTTAATGTAAGTAATAAGGTTAAACAAAGCGAGGTTAGCTTATCTAGAGGAATTCTTGAACGCTCTGACCTTTCTAGGTTAAATTTTTCTTTTCAAGAGGCTAAATCTATTTTAGATATTTTTGCTAATGAGAAGCCAAAAATGGTTTCAGGGGTAAAAGCAGACCTTGAGGCTGTAACTAGTTCAGAAATAAGCCAATATAGAAACATTCATCTATCAACGCATGGTTTTATCAACAATATTCAACCAGAGATGTCTGGGCTTGTTTTGTCGCTTTTTGATGATAATGGGCAAGAAAAGAATGGATATCTTACAGCTAATTACATATTTAACTTGAAGCTAAATGCAGATTTGGTAGTGCTTTCAGCTTGTCAAACAGGGTTTGGTAGAGAAATCAAGGGAGAAGGGATTATAGGATTAACTAGGGGCTTTCTTTATGCAGGGGCGGAAAGAGTTTTATTTACTCTTTGGAATGTTAATGATCAATCTACATCTGTGTTAATGACTAAGTTTTATACTGCTATGAAAAAAGATAGTCTAACTCCATCTGCGGCTTTGCGTCAGGCTCAAATCTCTATGTGGAAAGATAAAAAGTGGAGTTCTCCTTACTATTGGGCTGCGTTTCAACTGGTTGGAGAATGGCAAAAAAAATAACTTGCGAAAAGTGGTTTGGTGTTTAGCTAAACCACTCGTTCTTGTTAGGTCTATGGCTATTTGAACTTATTTTTTTCTTGCTCAAGTTCTTCTTTTTCTGCCGTTTGAATTGCTTGCATTAAAGAAGAGACTACATTTTCAGCTTGATGTTTATAAGTATCTGTAGGTACAAATATTTTCCATATAAACGGGCTATAATTTGTGGAAAGAATAATAGTGTTTGCTTGCGACAATGCCCACTCAATAGTTGCATCAGGCTGAGTGTGTATTACTTCAGAATCTTTGATTAGCGTAAACCTTCCAGTAGCTTTTAGTGCTTCCATTAATTCTTTTCTTAGTTCGACTTCTATCGAATCCGAAACATAAATAGTTTTTATTGTTGCTAAAGTGGCTCTTTGACCGCCTCTTTCCATTGCTACTTCTTCTCGCTCTCTTTCCACGACCTCTTGTTCTATAGCTTTTTTTGTGGTTGTTCCTTTCGAGTTTGGCTTGGTTTGGAACTTAGTTGGCTTTGGCTTAGGAGTTTGAGTTTGTTTTGGGTTAGGAAGTTGTTGATGTTGAGGCACAGGTATTAAATTAGGCATTTTAAGGTTGGGTTTAGGAGTGGGAGACTCTTTAACAATTATTTGCTGATTACTATTTGGAGTAGATAGCTTATTAGGATAAATTGCAATGAAACCTATTATTATCAAAATAATAGCTATAATGGCTAGCCTAGGATACGCTGTTACTGGAGAAGATGATAATTCATAAGCTAAACGTTTATAGCTCAAAAAAATCGCTCTTGTAAGGCTACTTTCATAGCAAGAAATACTGATTTCAAAAGTGCCTACATCCCCATTTCTGTATATATTTTCTTCACTGTTTTCATCAGTATCATCAAAGATAGGTGGGGTATATTGGATTGTTAGGTTAAAGAACTGTCCATTTGAAATTGGAAAAGTGTACCTTTGGGTTTCTTCATCGCCGAAAATGTCACCAACAAGACGATGAGATAATAAAAGTAAACAGGTTTCTTCATCGTAGATTTCGAGTTGTTTACCTTCATTTACGAGCTTTAGAAAAAACTGATTAGTTTTGTTTAATTCAATAACTCCTCTTTTTTCATCATCAACAAAAATGGCTAATTTGGAAGGGATACTCCTTTTGACCTTTTGTTTGTAATCGTCAAGTTCTGCAAGTAATTTTGGAATATCATCTGTAAAATCTGGTGGGTTAAAAGGGTCGTTATCATCTTTATTTATGGAATTAGAGGTGAAAAAGTTAGGTATTTCCAGTTTATTATTTGGATTTTCTAGCCCCAAAATATCTATTAAAGAAACATAGCAGTCAGGGTGAACTATTACATGGCACATTTGTCTTCCTGTTGATAAAGGGTCGTTTACTTCTGAGTCACTGAAAACCACCAAGTTTTCTAAGCATTCTGTGTCCCACAGTACCAATAGATCCAGAGCCTTATGTATCATTTCTACAAAATGCTTTTCAGTGGTTAAATTAGTGATATTGCTAGATGCGAAACGATTGTCTACGATCTCTACCAAACCTTGAAATCTTTGTGCTAGTTCTTTGATTAAAGTAGATTTTGCACGTTTAATCTGAAATTCCAAATTTTTATATTTGTAGTTTGGATAAAGATAAAGACAAACTTTTCTAGTCTCACTAGTAGAGTACGTATGTAATATACGAGTAAGAGCTACTACTAAGAATAAAAGGTTTTTATCCAGACAAGCAACTACTAAATGCTTTAGATAACGTATAAATAATAGTTGTTGGCTAACTAATTTAGTAGACTCTTGCTGCCTTTCATCTTTATCAGCACACAGCATAATAAGTTGTTGGTAGATCTGAAAATCGTTGAGATAAATTTTCGGGAAACTATTGTTTTTGTAGTTAGGTAGACTTTCAATTTTATCTCTAAAGAGCTTTAAATAATCCCGTAACCATCTTTTTTCCCTAGTTCTTTGACTTTCTAGTTTGGTTAATGCAGCTAAGGATATTTTTAATGCTTTTTCTTTTTCTGGGTATATAAAGTAAGCTAATTCAACTCCTTTTTTTATTTGTTCTTCTGTCAAAAGTGTCTTCATTTTCTACACAGCCTCTATTGTATTTTTGTTATTTCCATAAGATTAAAGTATTTGCAATGTGCTGAGGAGTTACAAAACCGTCGTTTTTTTTATTACCATAAGTAAAACATCGGAGAAACATAGAAGTTTTTCCGGGTTTTTTAAAAAACGACGGTTCCGTAACTCCCCAAAGTTGTTTTCTTGATATATAAATAAACCGAAAGCGGGATATAAGAAATAACTGAAGAAAAAATACTATATCTTGTCATTTTGGCAGGTTAAGAGGAGTTTTGTCTAAAAAAAGAAGTAAGAACTATTACTAAGTTTTATAAATGATTTTAAGAAACATTGATTTTACACTCACTAGAAAGAGAATTAGTTATGGTTATTGTTTTTATGGGGTAATCGATTTTTAGAGCAATAACTTCATTATTGTTTTGAAGTTACTTGCACTAATACTCATAAATATTGTGAAAATTTTTACAACACATTTTTTATTGTTTCAGGACGCTAGTACAAAACTATGCACTTTCAGTGCAAGACTTTAGTTGCTACACACTTCCAAATGCTGGCTAATAAATAGGTTTTGAAAAAGGCCATTTTAGTTTTAGTACAACTAAACTTCTAATTTTCTTCAACCTATTGGACTTTCAGTCCTTTTCAAACCTTCGCACTTTCAGTGCGAAGTTGTTTAGTTAGTTTTTCAGGGCAAAGCATATACAAGTTAATGAAATTATAAATTTTAAGAAAATGGAGGAATATAAGTGACATAGTCGGAATCTAATTATCTCAATAAACTATATTAAGAATATTTACCTTTAAGCTATGATAATTAATGGTGAGTAACTATAGTTATGTTTACTTGCAAGAAATACAAAAGAAGTGTTTCTTGGCGAGATAATAAGGGTGTTGCTTGTTAAACCAATGAGATGGCTATAGATGTAATGACAAAAGTTTGGAAACAATCCAAACAAAAAGGTAGCGAACTACTTTTATTATTAGGTATTGCTGACCATTGTGATGACGATGGTGTTTGTTGGCCTTCTATAAAAAAGTTGGCTGAAAAATCCAGAATGAGCGAACGGCAAACACAAAGGAATATAGATGCGCTTGTGGAAAGTAGAGAACTATACGTAGAAAAAACAGTTGGTAGGCATAACTGTAATAGATACTTTGTGATGACTGGATTTAATGACACAGAGATCCATTTGGTTTTGAAAAAACGGTTTAAATTACCAGAAAATGAAATTCTAAAAGTTCTTAGCAGAAAAGGTGACAACTTGACACCTTTTTCTAAAATAGGAAAAGAAGATAAAAAAGGTGACAATATGACATCTTTTCCAGAAAAAGGTGACATTTCTGAACAAGAAAAGGTGTCATTTTCAACACAAAAAGGTGACATAGCTATGTCACCCGAATCTTCATGTAACCATCATGAAGAGGAACCGTCATGGAGAGAGGAAGAGGTCTCGCATTCGCTCGACACCCGCCCACCTTTTACCTCACCCATAATCGATGTTATTCCAGAAGAACCGATGCAAACGAATTCTGTTGAAATAGAAATAAAACTATCAGAACCAAGGATTGAAGAACCATTTCAACTACAAGTTAGTACTGGTACAAATGCTGTTGAAGAGAAAAAGCCATTGAACGGTCAACAAGCACTTTTAGAGGCATTTGCTAGTTTATTACGCTTAAACATGGCTATTTACAAAGGAGGTTGGCCTAGGCTTGCAAAAGAGGTACAGCTTTTTTCTAAAGCAAAAATTACTGCTCAAGATGTTAATAAATTTGCTAGTTATTGGTACAGCGAAGACTTTAGAGGACAAAAAGGTGAACCTCCAACTTTGCCACAAGTTGTGCAAAGGTGGGAAATTGCGAAGTCTTGGCAAGATCCTTCTGAAATTACTATTTCTCAGCCATCAACAGCCATTGCTGTTAGGCCACAAGCCCATCAATATCAGCAACCTCAAAGGCTTAATCGAGTAGAACAAAATTTAAGGAATGTAGACATAGTTTTTAGCGAACTAGACAAAATAAGAGAATCAGTAAGAAAGGGAGAAAATGGGTAATCTAACACATATTAGTGATATTTCTAGACCTTCAACACATAGTAATGAAGTGGTAGGTGACATAGCTGCTATGCCTGAGTACGAATACAACCAATTGCATATGACAGTAAAAGAATTAGTAGCTGCTTATCCAAGCTTACAAACAAGCCCTTTAACTGTAGGTGTTTATGTCGCAGACCTCTCAAGGTTGCCAGTGGCCGACGTTAAAGAAGCCATTCGCAATTTAAGAACTAAGCTTACTTATTTTCCATCTGTTTCAGAGATTTACCAAGAAGTTTCTTATCTTCAGCAACAACGTGCCAGAAGGAAGGCAGAAAAAGAGACAAGGCAACGTCTTAATGAAAGTAGGGTGGAAGGAATACCAATGCCCCCTGATATAAAGGAAATATTTAAGAAAATGGGCTTGTTCAAACGTGAAATAGTTGGAAATGCTGTAGATGAGTAAGTCTGATAAACGTGGCTTAGGCAAAGGAGACTATGGAAAAAATAACTCCAGCAGGGACAACCGAGGTTTCAGAGCTAGACCTTGATCTAGAATTTTTTAGAGTAGTATTAGGGTGGAGCAATATTGTAACCCTACCCAGTTTTTCAGTAGCTACAGGGAGTGAGCAAGGTTGGGCTATGCTCAACAGGGAATTACAAAAATGCCACATTGTCAAAGAAATTATGGTAGAAAACAAATACCTAGTAGCCATTCAAAAAGAAAAAGATGGAGGAGTTGCTATTGGGGAAGGGAAGGTTCTTGCACAAGCTGCTATATTAGCTTTAATTTATACTTATCAAAGGGTTTATGCTAATGTAGCAAAGATTCAAGAATTTAAAGATGCATTGTCAAAAAAGTACAAAAACCAGATATTTTTATCAAGGTTTAAGCAATTTTATTTGCGACTAAACTTTAATGAGGAAGGAAAAACAATGAATAGTGACAAAATAGAAGGTTTATCAACCTACAAGGCAATCGCTTTACTCGGCAGGCAATCGGTTGATAAATTAGTCGAAAACGGGTTATTGGTGGTAAATGCACGAGAATATAGTAATTTGAGAGCCGATTTACACGCTATTTCTGCTGAATTAGAAGTGCTTAACAAAACTCGCAGGCAAGAAAAATTAATAGAAAACATGCCTGATGTGGCTACTATGACAAGAGATGAAATAACCCAAGAGCTTTACAGCTATGGTTTTACAGAGTCGCAACTTGCTCGTATGGAAGCAGAAACAAAAGAAATGGTCTTAAATTACATTAAGTCTGATAAAAGTAGAGTTATGGATACAGTAGCTAGTCAGAAACCTTGAACATGACTAGAATTAGCCTACAGCAAATATAGAGGTTATGTATGAGTAAACAGTATTCGGCTCCTATAGATAAGTTATTAACAGTAGGCGATTGTCGTAAGATTAAAGATTGGCCTAATTACCTTAATATGGGTATAACATCAGCAAATATAGCTGAACTTATTGAAATGGCTTTAGATGAAGAGTTGAATAATTCTGATTCAGATAGCCCTGAAGTATGGGCTCCTGTGCATGCTTGGCGCACTCTTGGACAATTACAAGCCAAAGAAGCCATTAGGCCATTAACAAGGCTCTTTCACGAATTGGAAGATAGTGATTGGGCTGGTGAAGAATTACCAGAAGTTTATTCAATGATAGGTAGAGATGCTATTGCTGTATTATCAGAGTATTTAAATGATGATACTCATTCTCGACATCCAAGAATTACATCTGCATACAGCCTTGAGCGCATTGGCACTAAAAACCCAGAAGCGCGAGATGAATGTGTTCTAGCCCTGACTAAGCAACTAGAGAAATTCAAAGAAAATGATCCTGAGTTAAATAGTTTTTTAATTAGCTATTTAGTTGATCTAAAAGCCGTAGAATCGTTATCTATAATGGAACAGGCTTATGCTGCTGATTGTGTGGATTGTTTTGTTGTTGGAGATTTTGAGGATGTGGAGATATCTCTAGGATTGAAGCCAGAGAAACAAAATAAAAAGACTTACTCTCCTTTCTTTGGAAATAACATCTTAGTTAGTTCTAAAAGTTCTAAAGAGAATAAAATGACTAAATCTGAGACTAAATCTAAGAGTAAGAGAAACATGCAAAAACAATCACGCAAGAAAAACAAAAAACGTAGATAAAATAACTATTATCAAATGGAACAAAATTCAACAAAAACTTCTACACTAAATACAAAAAAGTACAACCCATTTGTTAGAGGTCAATTTCCTGTTGGTGTACGTACAGTGCAGGCACTTGACGAGATGCGTAACCGCTTGTTCCCTTGTGAAATTTGGTATCCTGCAACTGAGCAATATGTAGGTCAAGATATTTCACCTCAAACCCAAGATTTCTTTACTACTTACTTAGGTAGTACACCACAAAGCCAAATAGCTGTGCGTGATTCTGTAGCTATGACTGGAATCTACCCACTAATTCTTTTCTCACACCATAGTGGAGGGCATAGAAGAGCAGCAACCTTTCTTTGTACTCACTTAAGCAGCCATGGATATATTGTTGCTGCGTTGGATCATTCTGAGGTAGTAGCAGAAGAATTAGCACGTAAGGATAAAGAAACTAATGAACAAAAATTTATTAGACAACAAGCTATCATAGATAACCGTGTGCCAGACATACAATTTTTGCTTAGACAACTGCTTAACGGGTTGGTTAGTGAAATTAATTTTGATCCTACTCAAATAGGAATTGTGGGACATAGCTTAGGAGGTTGGACGGCTCTTGCTACGACTGATGTTGAAAAAAATATTAGTGCTGTAGTAGCACTTGCGCCAGGAGGGAGTTCCAATCCTAAACCAGGTATTCTTCCAGTAAAGCTTAATTTCTCTTGTGGTAGAGATGTTCCAACACTCTATTTAGTAGCTGAGAACGATGTTTCGCTTCCACTTGCAGGAATGTATGAGATATTTGAAAGGGCTCCTGCAACAAAACAAATGATTATCTTGCGTAGGGCTGATCATTTACACTTTATAGACAATGTTGAGCAAATGCATGAAGTTGTGAGAGCAATGGCTTTTCCTGATGAGTTAGCTTGGCTTCCAAAAGAAATGAGGCCAATTTCAGAGCTTTGTTCAGAGCAACAAGCTCATTTATTTGTTCAAGGACTCACTCTTTCTCATATGGATGCAGTATTGAAGCGGCAAGTGAATGCACAAGAATTTTGGCTTGGCGATGTTAAAACCGAACTTACAAAGTGTGGAGTTGATGCTCTTGTGCATAATGGTTAACAAAGTTATGGAATTCTCAGGGCTTGCATTCCTTTAATCCTAAACTTGATGGTATGAGGACGGCAAATTATTCCATCATATATTTCTTCTGAGCTAGCGGAACCTGTAAATTTCAAACTAAAGGAGTCAGACTTTACATCAAGCTTATAAGCAGGATCACCATCTCCTAAATAAATAGTTTCCGAACCATTTAAAATGATTTCAGGATGAGATGACCAAGCACCTTCACGCATAACAGTGTAACGAATGCTTTGCCAGTTAGAAGTACACCAAGGATTAACATTAGCTGTTACAACAAAAAAATCTTTTACCTTGTTAGTTGGAGAAATAGCATAGCTAAAGCTACCATGCGCACCATCAACGTAATCATAGTCTTTTGCTTCTTGCTCCAATATTAACTGCCATTTTGAGTCTTCTTTCTTAAACAAATAAAAAGAAGTGTCTTCTCCACAACAAACTCCTAGCGATGTGGTGGCTACAATCAACTCTGGATGATTTTTAGGATGTTCTATGCGAATTTCATAGATACTACCATAGGTATAATATTTATCATCAAGATCTACTGTATTATCAAGCCAAGGATTACCTATTTTTATACCTTCTCGCTCAAGTTCTGATATTACTTCTGTTTGCACTATGGAGGGGTTTTGTAGTTTAGAGCTGTCAGAATTTAATTTTGAAGTTATAAAATCTCGTAAGTGGTGTTTCAAGATTATAAAAAGAGGCTTTGCCTGGCTGGGAAAATTTGTATCATATGATTCTACTTTTATCTTACCTAGGGTTTTTACTGTATCTGCAATTGAAGTTGTAGGTGAGTTAATAGAAAGGTTAGTTGATTGTTCAACTTTATTTTCTGTTACCAAAGGGCTTTTGCTTGATTCATTTTTTGTTGAGAAAGTATCAACGTCTTTTTCAATGGATGTTTTTTCAGAGGATATGAACTTATTACTAACCCAAGTCGCAAAGGTTCCTAAGCTAAAAGCTAGTAAAACACTTACAAATACAGCTTTAAATTTTCTCATAATTAACCTCTTGTTACTAAAACTTTGATTATTATTGTACTTATACTGTTTAGTTTTTGGTTACTCAATGTCAAAGAACACAATTGTTCTTGTGGCTACTACTGATCAGGTAAGATTACTATAGCAATGTATTTTGAACTATTCTATCCAACAGTTTGAGCTTAAAGTCAGTCAGGAAATATAGAATGAGAGTCTTTGGCTTTTGTCAGCTTTATCTAGTCAAAAAACTTAAACATAACTAAAATCAACTCATGGTAGAAATAAAAGGTAAAACAATCATTTACAAAGTGCCAATAAGTGGTCGCTTGGGTTTGGTGAGCCCATACCTTTTTATTGATCGCCTAGGGGATGAAATAACAGAAAATTTTCCTCAAATGCAGGTAGATAAACTATTTGCTAGCAGAAAAGAAGCTTTTCACCAAATTTATTGCAAACTACCTAAACATTATTCTAAAGAACAAATATTCTTACTCCGCAAACAAGTAGAAATTATTGCAGCCAATTTGCTTAAAGACTTGGAAGGGAAAATTTATTTAGCAAGGTTGGCTAGCTAGTTAAAAGCCAAATCTTTAGAAAGGAGAGAAAACATGTCAGAAGTAATAGATATGAAAGCAGCAGAACAATCTAGTAATATGGCTGGTAGTTTAGCCACAGAATCAACAAATCCTTATGCTTATGAAGATTTGACAGTAAGAGATAAGTTTTTATTACTTTCAGGAATTTGGAGATTTGAACGACCCAATATGTCTTCTTTAGTAAAAGACAGAATTAACCATCCTGCTTACCAAGAAATTGTCAAAATGGGTATGGTTGTAGTTCCTTTTATACTCAAAGATTTAGATGATCGTTTAGATGATTGGTTTAATGCTTTGGAGCGTATTACTGGCGAAAACCCTGTGCCAAAAGAAAGTTATGGAAAACTTTCTGAAATGAGAACCCTTTGGCAGCTTTGGGGTGAAGAACGTGGATTTTTCTGATGAGATTGCTACTCAAGAATTTGCTAATTGTGGTTCTATTCTCCAGTTTTTGAGTAGACAAATAATATAGCTTTGAATGGTTCTTGATGGTTCTTGAATGGTAGTAATTTTACTTCAAACTAAAACTATGAAAAAACAAGCTAAATCTTCTAAAACTAAATTAAAACTAATTTGGAGCGCGCCTAAAATTCAAGCTTTAGATGAAGAAGCTGCTACAAAGCTAAAAGCCTTGTTAGAGCCGTTCAAACGTGCTTTAGAAGAACAACGTCGTAAGCAAAAAGAAGAAGAGTTTCCTGATTTACCGCCAGCGGCCTAGCGTTCTTAGTCATGGAAATAGCCCTGCAAATTATTGAAAATAAAAAATAGGTTTAATATAGTTTCCACAACATATGCTTATTATTAGGATTACAGAAAAAGTACTTGAAGAACTTAGCCTAAAGAAAACGGATATTCTTACAATAGAGGAACATCAACATTTAGGGTCTTGGTTTTGTAATTTAATTATGGTTCAAAGAAGAAAGTGTTTAATATTTTGCCATTCTACTACGCTTTATTGCTTTGTCGTTCCTGCTGTTACTAAAAAAGACTTTCTTGGATTTATAGATGTTTTTCAACAGAATTTGACTCTTAATTTACGCTATGAGGGTATTGAGCCTTCATCTATAAGTAAGTTAGTGGAAAATTATCAAAAAGTAATATTTTCCAGAACAACCAATCGTAGTATTCTTGGCTCAATGAACGATTATAGTCGAATGTTTAAGTACTATGCAGAATCTGAAGGGGTAGTAAACTGTAATATATTTGCCATAAACAAAAAGATGAATTCTTCTCCAATGAGCGCATTAAAATATAGTAATGGCGGTGAAGAGATGAAACGGTTACTAATTATGTGATTAATTATATGTAGGTAAATTATTTTTTTAATTTCTTATCTCGTTTGCCATAAGAGACTGGAAGATAAGCCAAAAGAATTATAGTATATTACTAATACTGTAACTATGGGAAGGCTTATGACAAAAGCACTTAAAACGTATTCACAAGAAAAAATAGACTTGCCATTTGATGAAGATATATTGCTAGGCAAGGTAGCAGATTCATCAATGAAAATTTATCGCAATGACTTTCGCGCTTATGTTTCTTTCGCTTCTACCAAAGAGGGGATTCTTGACCCCAGTACTTTTGCAAACTGGAAAGATGATTTAATTACTGAGACTAAAGCATCCCCTAAAACTATCAATAGGATGCTAAGTTGTGTTAAGAAAATAATACTAGAAGCTTCATATTTAGGAAAAATCAGCCAATCTGTAGCAGAAAAGTTTAATCTAGTTTCTAGAATTAAAGAAAACCAACTAAAAAGCCGTATAAAAGCTAGCAAAGAAAATAAAATAACAAGTAGCCAAATAGAAAAACTCTGCCAATCTCCTCAATTGTTAGCAAAAGAGTTGATAGAGAAATCTAACTCACAAGACAAAGAAGCAATAAGGATGCGCCGCCTTTATAGTGATGCTGATAGGCTAAATCTAGTAGCAATAAGAGATAGTGCCATTCTTTATACTTTAGCGTCAAGCGGATTAAAAACTTCTGAAGTTGCGACACTTAAAATTAACCAAGTTATTCAAAAGTCGGATAGTTACTTAATTGTAATAGAAGAAGCTAATAACAATAGGGAAATTCCTCTTAGCAAGCAAGCCTATGACTTTATTCAACAATGGCTTGCAAAACGAGATGTTGAAAGTGAGTATGTCTTTAACCATTTTGAAGATGGCTCCAAACGCACTATTTCTCAAGAGCCTATATCTGCTGTGTCTTTATGGAGAATGGTTCAAAAATATGCACAAATAATTGATATTACTAATGTTAAGCCACAAGATTTTAGAAAACTTGTTGGTAGTAAAATTGCTAAGAAAAGCCCCAAACAAGCACAGAAGATCCTTGGTCATAAGTTTTCCTCAACTACTAGAACCATTTACACTTCCACAAGAAAAGCTAAGTAAATTCCTAGTCAAAAACACCCGGTGAAAGTATCTATAAGTAACCAATAAGCCCTTGCTAGTCAGTAGGTTATCCTTTATCATCCATTTTGTTAGTAATTAAATACTTTGTAATGAGGGCTATATGAAACCAAATAAAGAGTATAACGAAATTATTATGGCTGAAATAATGAAGGGTTTTGACCCTAGCGAAGAATTTGATTCACAAGAAGTAAGTGAGCTAGATGAGGATTTAGCCGCCAAATTAATGGACGAAGCAATGGCAGCATTAAAGCGTCAAGGCAACATTCTTGACCACACTCCTGATGGAGAACCTTTTTAATTTCTAATAAATACAAAAAACAAAGGCCTGGTAACCAGGCCGAAAGGATAAAAAATTTTATGTTAGGTATGATAACTATAAACTTTAAGAAGAGCAATAAAAACGCAGATACAACAAAAGACTGTAAATGCAAGATTCACGAAGGCGCACATTATCTTTTTATTGATGAACTTTGGCATCAACAAAACCAAGAATTACTTAGACGTGCTGATTTAGCTAACAAAAATGGTGAAGTTCAAGCAGCTATGGAAATGATCCAGAACTTCTCCCAAAGTGAGATTGCTAGAATGCGTGAAAAAGAAAAAGGAGCAGATGACTATCGCTGGAAGCAACAAGAAAAACAACGTAGAGAACTCTACAGAATGGCTGGTGATTTTTAACCAACTATGCAAAGACCTAGCAGCAAAAGCTAGGTCTTTTACTTCTATACCCTGTATGTATTAAATACAAAAACTTAAACGAGGTGAAAATATGCAAAAGAAAGATATCATTATTGGTGGCAAATACTTAGCAAAAGTTAGTGGTAAGGTTGTTATTGTAAAAGTCATTTCAGAATCTAGGTTAGGCGGATTTAATGTAGTTAATTTAACTACAGGTAGAAGCATTAGAGTTAGAACTGGCGCAAGACTTCGTCCTTATGAACCGTCTACAAACAATTAACTATCACAAAGAGGAGCAAAAGACTATGAAAAAAATATTAATAAGCTGGATAGGGATGACAGATTTGAAGGCATCAAAATGGGTTGATGGAGTAGGAATAGGCCCAATAGCTCAGGCGGTGACAAACCGCCTTTTTGACAAAATAGTCTTAATTAGCAATTACTCTGAAGCAGAAAACACCAGTTACATCAATTGGTTAAAAACAAAAACAAGTGTAGAAATAGAGCATCACCACGAACAATTAACAGACCCTACTAATTATGAGCAAATCTATTTCATAGATATTAAAGTAGTTGCAGATGTTCTTGCTAAAAATGGCTCGAATGTAAATTTAACTTTTCACATTAGCCCCGGCACTCCATCTATGCAAGTAGTATGGGTTATCTTAGCCAAAACGCGTTTTGAAGCTGAACTAATCGAAAGCTCAAAGGAGCAAGGAGTAAAAACTCCTTATATTCCTTTTGAAATATCTGCTGAGTTTATACCTAAACTTTTGTCTACAACCTAATTTTATTTTATGAATACAAGAGATTAAAGGAGACAGCTAATGGATAATAAAGAATTTGTAATACTAACAGAAGTACTTAATGTATTGGATGATCTTGTAAATATTATCCAATACCAATGTGTAGGGATTTATGGAATAAAGGATTCATTTATAAATGAATCTCTAGCAAGAGCACGTAAAGTTTCTTCTAAAGCTAAAAAAGAACTATTGGAGGCTAATAGTGAAAACAGTTAAACTAATGATTCCTGTAACGTTAACCCTAGTAAAAAGAGAGAAGAATAAATCAAGCTCAGACACTTGTCCCTCAAATTTTTGGATAAGAAACTTTCCGCATTGTAAGCATGAGCGAGAAAAAATAACAGAATCTTGGCAAGTACTAGAGATTGTACCAATGGTTATTACAAATCATATTGACCAAGTGGTAACTGCTCATCACTGTTCCAATGAAAATATTTCTGAACAGTTTGTTCTAACTCCTGATAGCATTTTCTCTGTTATAGATGGACAAGAGACGGAAGCTGTTGATTATGATTACTTTGTGGAAAAATACAAAGAACATGATGCTTGGTTGATTGTTTACTGTCGCAAATGTTCTACTATCTATCACGCTTATGGTCTTTAGTGATAGAAAAATTACTATATTATTTAAGATTAATGTGCATCGGTTGTGGTTTCAGTAACTAATTAGAGGATTTTTTATTTTTCTAATACCACCACGAGGGTTTTCATCATCATCTTGATAGCGAGGAATAACATGAAAATGAACGTGAAAAATAGTTTGTCCTGCAACCTCACCATCATTAACACCAAAATTATAACCATTAGGATGATATAGCTCATCTAACCTGCTAACTACTAAAGGCATTATGTCAAAAAGCTCTTGGAATTCTTCTTTGGTAAGTTCTCGAAAAGACGCTACATGCCTGCGAGTAATAATAAGCATATGTCCTTTATTTACAGGGAAAGCGTCTTCTATTGCTACCCAAAGCTTGCTGTTAATTACAATTCGGTTTGTAAGCTCACAAAAAGGACACTCTTTTTCGTTTGTTTTTTTCATAACGAGCGGGTTACTTTTTTGTCCTAACTAAGCGGTGGCCTCGTAGTTCAGCAGATTTCTCTTTTAGCCTTTCTTGCCAACCTCGTTTGGTTCCTATAGTTGAAGGGTTATCAAGTAGCCCCCATTTTTCTTCCTGTTGTGATAGCCTAGCAAACTTACTATGTAGAGGATAATCTTCTGTTACAAAAGTTTCTTTACGGTGTAGTACGACTGGATTCAAAGATGAGCTATAATCTCGATAGTGGCAAGTTAGATCCAAGAAATCTATTTGCATACTTCCATACAAAGCAGGATGAGGATCTGCGTCAAAGTCAGGGTAAAATAAATAAGAGATTTTTGGCTTGTCTATACGGAATTTTACTAGAGTTGCTCCGTCCATTCTGCCAAAGGCGCGACTTGCACAGCCTTCGTAAAGCCTTAATTTAGGATCTAAAGATTCTATTGCTGAAACATGAACATATAAGGAATCATTAACTAACTTACCTATCTTGCTAGATTTACACTTAGCTTTAAGTGCTTCCATATCTCTCAAACTGAAAAGCATTTGGTCTGCTGTTTCACAAGCTTGTTTATAATTGGTAAAAAACACTTTAATATCGTTTTGTAGCTCTAGAGGTAGGACTGCAAATTTGGGGCGTTGCCCAAATTTACTTAAAGCTATGTAGACTAGCAAATCCTGTTTATGTTTTTCAGAAATGGCATCCCATTCGTCTTTGCTAGTAGCTTGTTGAATTAATGAAAAAGCGCGGGTAAAAGTACTAAATTCATAACAAATTTCTTTTTCACTTAGAAGTTCTCCTTGAAGTGGTAACCTTCCTCGCTTGGCGACAAAATCCATTAGTGGAGAGAGTAACTCCTTGTAGTCTTCAAAACTTTTAACTTTTGTTCTAATTTTAGGTGCAGAGGTACGGCTATAAAATCTAGCAGCACGAAATTTTTGGGCTAAAGTTTCATCACGGAAAACAAAATAAACCCCTGGCCCTACAGGAACTGAGTCTACTTGGAGGGTTTCATCAATATAGGCTTTTAATTCTTGTTGTTCGTAATATTTCTGAAAAGTATTGCGACTAGTAATAATCCCATCATTATAAGAGAAAAGGGCATTACTGTAGTTTCCAACAAGTATTTGTGCAGCAACAATTAAAACTTTTTTAGCTAAAGACCAAGCTTTAGTTAGTGCCTCTTTACGCTCTTTAAGAGACTCAATTACGTTGATAACATATCCAATATTTACTATATCAGCTTCTTTAGTGAGGTTATTAGGTGAGAAATGAGGATCCCATCCACTAGAAGAATAACCTAGTTCAGAAATTAAACTAATATCAGTACCACGACCGCAACCGTAATCAAAAAAAGAAATATTTGGCTCAAAGAAGCCTGCCTCTAGCGCGAGACGCACAGGACGGGAAATCGCGCTACGGGAAATAGCCGCTTTATGCCGTTCTATTTCTATTGAAGAAGGTAATGTACTAGTCATAATATGGATATTTTTTGTTAATAAAGTGTGATTTTATAACAACTTTTAGCGTATAATTAAGCCTAGATAGCCTTGATAGCGTTGTTTTAACTGTTTTTCTGCTATATACTCTCCCACCATACCTGGTAAGAAAGAATAAGAAAAACCACTAATACAAAAAAGCATAGCTATTTTTAAATTATGAACATTATACATCAAAGATGTTTTTCAGATTAACCATGTAGAAAATAATATTTTTGAGGCGATAAAAAATGACAACATTAACTGATGAGGTTGTAGAGATAGGAGAAGAAAAAAATAATTTTATATTTGCACGCCATGAAACTTTTCATCCTAGATTTGGTTGGATAAAGAAAGGCTTTGATAGTGTATTAGATAATCCAACCCTTTTTTCTCAAGAAGATGCCCACATACACTTAGGGGTTGGCAAAAATATGGGACATGCAATTAAGTATTGGTGTCTAGCCTTGAAGGTGTTAAAACAAGAACCAAAAAGTAAATCAAATGACATAATTGCCTCTGATTTTGGCAATAAATTATTAGGAAAAGAAGGGTATGACCCTTTTTTAGAAGATACAGCTTCACTATGGTTGTTGCATTGGAATTTACTTAAAAACCCTTGTTATGCCACAGCTTGGCACGTTGTTTTTAACCAATTCAGGCATGTTGAATTTTCATCTGAGGATTTATTTGAAGAGTTATCTGAATATAGAAATAATAATGCTAGCCGAATATCCGATTCTTCATTAAGCAAAGATATATCTTGTATTTTACGGATGTATTGTAAAAGTAACACAGTAGGGGAGTTTAGCGAAGAAACTTTGGATTGCCCATTTACTGATTTAGGGCTTATTCAGCAAATTAGAAATACAAAACATTACAGGTTCAATATAGGATCTAAACCTAATCTGCCAGCAGAGATAGTTGTTGCCGCTTGCCTTGAATTTGTCGGGTTAAAGGACAACAATCAAAGAACTATTTCCATTCATAATTTATTACACCAACCTAGTAGCCCAGGAGCGAGCTTTAAAATTACAGAAAGTGTTATTCAGAACTCAATAGAACAAATAGGGCAATATTTTAATAACATCACTCTTTCTGATACAGCTGGAATTGTTCAGCTTTCTTTTGCAGAAGACCCAAACAAGTTATCTAAGCAAATTCTGGACTTATACTACAACAAGAAGAGAGGCTAACCAAAAATATGGGCAAATTCTTATCTGATTACTTTAGTATTAACCGTAGGTATCTGCGGTCTATTAACTTAGAAAGGGATTTAGCAGATGTTACGGCGTTAGATGGATACATACTAACAGATAAGTCCGTTGAAGCTCTTAAGAGAATATTGCATGGTTTTAGTAGCGAACAATTAGGAATCGCTTGGACATTAACAGGGGTTTATGGTACAGGCAAATCTTCATTTGCACACTTTTTAGCTTGTATATCTGCTCCAGAAAAAGATCCTTTGCACCGTAAGGCTATGGAAATACTCCAGAACTTATTGGCAAAAGACAGTTTTGAAGTGGAAAAAATAAAAAAGTATGTGCCCAAAAAAGGTTTGTTTAGGGCTGTTGTTACTGCACAGGCAGAGCCATTAACAAATACTATATTTAGAGCATTAAGAAAGGGAGTTGAGTTATTTTGGGAGCGAGACTGTAGTTCAAAAGATAATGTTTTATTCAAAATATTTGAATTAGAGTCGCAAATAGCTTTAGAACAAAGAGTAGACGGAAATAAAATCCTAGAGCTTTTGAAAGACATTACTGAAGTTACTGGAACAAGCATTTTACTAATAATAGATGAGTTAGGTAAGTGTTTAGAATTTGCTGCCCAAAACCATAGACTAGGAGATTTATATCTTTTACAGCAGCTCTCTGAGTTTAATAAAAAAGCGGGAGCAAAGATTTACTTGTTAGGACTTCTTCACCAAGCTTTTTCAGAGTACAGCGTTTACCTAAGCTCAAAAGAAAGGAATGAATGGATAAAAATACAAGGTAGATTTGAAGAAATTCCTTTTGCAGAATCGCCAGGGCAGATGATACGTCTTATTGGTCAAGCAATCAACCACCTAAAAGCGTCTGAATTTTATCAGCAATTAACTAAATTAGCGGAAGAGTGGAGAGCTATCCTAAAAGGAAACCCAGAAATTGATGATGTTTCATCCCATTCTATTGCTGATGCTTATCCTCTTCATCCATTAACAGCTCTTATTTTGCCAAAACTTTGCATAAGGTATGCTCAAAACGACCGCTCTCTTTTTACCTTTTTAACAAGCAATGAGCCGTATTCCCTTAGAAATTTCTTATCTGATACCCATTTTGAACCTGAACGCTATCCATATTTAAAACTTCACCAAGTTTACGACTATTTTGTTGAGTCTGTAGGAATGAACATGGCTTCTAAGCCAAACTTACAAAGGTGGTTGGAGGTATATGAAGTAATTCAGGATGCTAAAAAATTGGACACAGAAAATTTGCAAGTTTTAAAAACTATTGGAGTAATAAACTTAGTTACATCAATGGGTAATCTAAGAGCTTCTCGTTCTTTAGTGGCTCTAGCTATGTGTGATAACCCTAAGGATATCAAGCAAAAAGCTTATTGGGAAGAAATCATAGAATCTTTAATGAATCGGGGGTTTGTTTCTTATAGAAAACAATTAGATGAACTTAGACTTTGGGAAGGCTCTGATTTTGATGTAGAAGCAAAAATTGCAGAAAATTTAGAAAAACAACAGCTAGCTTTCGCTAAACTTTTGGGTGATGCTTACCCCCTAAAACCACAGGTTGCTCAACGCCACAGCTATCAAACAGGAACTTTAAGATGTTTTGAAAGAAAGTACATTGATTCTTCAGTTAACTTATCTAGTCTTAGATGTTCTAATAGTAGTTTCGATGGTTTTATTGGTTACTGGTTAGAAGAAGAAAAACCTACAAGTGTTCCTTCACACACAGCAGATAAGAAGCCTCTTGTAATAGTATGTATATCTAAGTTAGATCTATTAAACACAAGAGTAAAGGAACTAATTGCATTAAAAGAACTACAAAAAAATTCTCCAGAACTTCAAACGGATGGTGTTGCAAGAAAAGAAGTAAAATATCGTTTATTTGAAGCAGAAAAACTATTTAATGATGCCATAATTCAAAATTTTGAGGCTAGTAACCAAATATTAGTGTGGATTGATGGAAAATGTGAAACACTAACATCCTTTACCAAGTTTAGTGCTAGATTGTCTGACTTGTGTGATGAAACTTATCATAAAAATTTCACTTTATGGAATGAGTTAATTAACCGTCGTGAGCTTACAGCACAAGGTGCCAAAGCTAGACGAGAGTTAATAGAGGCTATGATTTCAAATGAAGTGCAACCGCGATTAGGTTTATTGGGAAATGGGCCTGAAGTTAGCATTTACATTTCTACCTTAGAAAAAACAGGTATTCATAGAAATGAAGGAGGTAATTTAAGTTTTTATTCACCAACTAAAAAAGAAGTTTTGTCTTTATGGGAGGCCATAGAAGCTTTTTGTCTTGGAGCAAAAGAAAAGCCTAAGTCATTAGGAGAGCTTTATAAGAAGTTAGAAGAACCTCCTTATGGAATAAAACAAGGAATAATACCTATTTTTCTAGCTGCTGTATTTTTGAATCACATAGATAGTTTGTGTATTTACCGAGATGGATCATTTATTCCAATACTTGGAGAAGAACACTTTGAATTATTGGTTAAACAACCAAGCAGGTTTTCTGTAAAATGTTTTGAAATAAAAGGGTTACGTGCGCAAGTCTTTAAAGAGCTAGAAGATATTTTACGTAAAACAAGTAAAGAACCAGCATCTAGAGGAGTTCGTAACCGCACTTTGCTATCAGTAGTTAAGCCCTTGTATGTATTTGCTAAAAAACTTCCCCAATACACAGTTAAAACTAAAAGTATTAGCCTTCAAGCACAATCAGTAATAAGTACTTTACTTGCAGCACAAGAACCTGATGAATTAATTTTTTCAGCTTTACCTAAAGCTTGTGGATTAGAGCCTATTTCTATAAATGAAGATGACAATGAAGAAAAAGCAAGAATTTTTAGACTAAAATTGGTTGAAGTTTTAAGAGAAATTCAACTAGCTTATGAAAAATTATTAACTAGTTGTAACAACCTTATTCATCATGCATTTGGCATTAGGCTTAATAAAGAAAACCTTAGAGAGGATCTTAGAGTACGTTCTAGCTATCTTGTTGATCAATGTATTGAACCTATTCTTAAAAGATTTTTGCTTGCTGCTTTAGAAACGCAGACTAATAACCAAGACTGGCTAGAAGCTCTATTAATGGTAATAGCTGACAAGCCTGTGGAGTCTTGGACAGACGAAAGCTTAGTTAATTTTGAAGTTAAATTAAAAGATATATCACGTCGTTTTATAAATTTAGAAGCTTTAAGGGCAGACAAAACTAGTGTTAATGAAGGTTTTGAAGCCCGTCGAATAACCATAACCCGTCCAGATGGAACAGACATAAATCAGGTGGTTTGGATTGATAATGAAAGGAAGAATCAAGTAGAAAGTATTGTTGAAAAGATTTTGAAAGATGAGTCGTTAAAAGATTCAAAACTACAGTTAGCAGTAATAGCAAAATTAGCAGAAAGAATTTTAAGTCCAAATACCAATACTGGCCCGTTTCAAAAAGGGAGTAAAAATGAGCAAGAAAGTTCGGCACATCCTAGGACTATCAGGCGGGAAAGATAGTACGGCTTTAGCCTTTTTATTACGTGAAGAAATACCGGATATGGAATATTTCTTTTGTGATACAGGCAAAGAATTAGAAGAGACTTATAACTACTTAAAAAGGATAGAAGCTCGGCTAAGAATAAAAATTCATTATTTAGCTGATAAACGAGGATTTGACCATTGGCTAGATGTATTTGGAGGACTTCTTCCTTCACCAAAAATGAGGTGGTGTACAACACAACTAAAAATAGTACCAATAGAACAGTTTGTTGGAGATGATGAAGCTGTGAGTTATATAGGTATTAGAGCTGATGAAAATAGGGAAGGTTATATTTCCACTAAACCTAATATTAAGGCTGTTTTTCCATTTAAGGAACGAGGTATTGATATAAATGGGGTGCATAAAATTTTAGAACAAAGCGGAATAGGGCTTCCTGGTTATTATAGTTGGAGAAGTCGTTCTGGATGTTACTTTTGTTTTTTTCAAAGGAAATATGAGTGGGTGATGCTAGCAGAAAAACATCCTGACCTTTTTGAAAAAGCTGTTAAGTATGAACAAGAACATAAAGATGGTAGAAACTATACATGGGTACAAGGGGAAACGTTAATACAGCTTGTTTCCCGAAAAGATCAAGTAGTTGCTGAACATCAAAAATCAGAAATCAGAAAAAAAGCAAAAATGAAAGATGCTCCTAATAGACCTTTGTATAGTGTGTTGGAAGAGATTTTAGATGAGGAAGATGATGAACTTCCTTGCACTGTGTGTCACGTTTAAGTTAAAACCACAAAACTTATCTACAAAACTGCAAAACCTAGAAGTTTTTTGTATTAGGATCCTACTAAAATACGTCTTTATAGTTAGGAGCAATTTCTTGCTCTTTAATCTTTTATGATATAAGCTTTAATACTGCTCTACTATCCTTAAATACAATTACATAGAGGTAATATAAAAGAGTGAACTCCTCACATTCTTGTAAAGCATCTAATTGGATTCGCTTTCTAAGACAATACGGCCCAATTCCTCGCAATGATAATATGTATGATGAGGCCATTCAAAGAGTTTTAAAAAGACACAAAGAAATATCTGCCATAAGGTTTGAACCTGCTCACTTAAAAGAACTAGTAGATAACTTTAAATCCAATGATCCCTATTCCGTTATTTTGACGGGAACAGCAGGTGATGGAAAGACATTTTATTGTAGAGAAATATGGCAAGCCCTTTTAGGTTCTTTAGACCAATGGGATTCAAGCAAAAAGGTTCAGTATGCTTCTGTAGGAGATAAAACGTTAGTTGTCATAAAAGATTTAAGTGAATTAACAGATGAGAAAAATGATTGCTTGAAGAAAATGGTGGATGCTATTACAGGAAATAATCAAAATGAGGTCTATTTAATAGCTGCCAACGATGGTCAACTAATGGAAGCTTTAGCTTCTGTTAACAGTGATATAGATATTACACCTATTCGCAAAGAAATAGAAAATTTACTTGTTCTAGATAAACGTGAAACACAAAAATTTAAACTCTTTTTATATAATTTAAGCCGACTAAATGCCGCTCATATTTTTCCTAAAGTACTTGAGGCTATATTAGAGCATCCAGGTTGGAATGAGTGCAGTCAATGTCCTTTCCAAGAAAGCAGTGAAGGCAGTTTAAGATGCCCAATAATAGAAAATAAAAAACGACTAGAAGACAAATTATTTCAAAATAGATTAATTGATTTATTAGAATTATGTGAGTTAAATGGGCTACATGTCCCTATCAGACAGCTATTAATATTGCTTGCTAACGCTGTACTTGGTCATTCAGATGCCAAAGATAAATTGATGACTTGTGAAGAGGTTCCTAGGATTTTAAAAGAAAAGAAAGCCTCTCTTGCCAGTGTATATAGCAATATACTAGGAGAAAATTTATCTGCACGCCGTCGAGAGTCAACAACTATATTTGAGGTATTAGGGCGTTTTGGTATAGGAAATGAATCAAGCAATCGAATTGATAATATGCTTATTTTTGGCGAGGATGATCCAGAATTAAGTAATGACTATAAGGCTTTAGTAGGCATTGACCCATACTATGGAGCTAATGCTAGCTACCGTAACCTGCAAAAAGCATATTTAGAAGGTGCTACCCCCGAAGAACAACAACAATTCTTAGATTTGCTTAAAATACAAAGACAGCGTCTTTTTTTCACCATACCAGAAGAGCAGCAAAAAGAAATGCACCTCTGGCAATTAACTGTATTTCATTATGCTGGTGAGTTTCTAAATAATATCTATCAAGCCTTGAAAGAAAAGAAAACAGAAAGAATAAGTAATGTTGTAGTTGCCAAAATTGTGCGTGGAATGAACAGAATATTTACTGGATTGCTTGTGAATAACAAAGATGAGCTAATACTAGCAACTTCAGGAAGCTTCTCCCAAGCAAAAATTTGTCGAGTTTTTGAAGAGTTCATATCTGTCCAAAAGAAACGAGGAGAGTATATTACATTAGAATTGGATTCAGATAGCAATAAACCAACACTAGTAGTTTCCTTATCAGCAAACACTAATATGCAGAAAGCTAAGATGTTACTTAATTTGACTAGATATGAATATTTGTGTCGAGTGGCTGAAGGAGCATTACCTAATAGTTTCTCTCGTGAATGCTATGAAGATATATTAGCCTTTAAGACACGTTTATTAAGACAACTTTTTGCTAGACGACAAGAAGAAAGAGAAGAAGGTGAGTCTGAAAATTATATGGTTTTACGGCTTATTACAGAACTCGATTCTAATGGTATGCTCCATAACCCGTATTCATTAGAGGTTAATATATAAATGATAAGACTACCGCGACCTTTGAATAAAGATATTGAATCAGACGTGTGGATAGATGAAGATATATGGGGGCATCGGCTTTATGATGAACAAACACCTTGGTTAACATTTCTTGAGTTTTTAGGAATTGTTCAATCAGAAGCTGTAGAAGGGCGTGCTTTTGTTGAGAAAACTTATAATGCGCTTAAATACAATACTTATAATAGGTTATATTTACGTAATATACTTTTTAATAATCCTCATTTAGATGCTATTTTAGCAGAACCTATAGATAATGATAATCAATGGAAAAAGTGGTTTGAACATATTCAAGATAATTGTGGAGGGATTGCATCACCAGACTTTTCTTATTTAAAAGAGCGGTTTTCTTCTTTCCGCGACTTTGTTCAAGCCGTAAAATTCCTTCAAAGCAGTTCCATAGAAGGAGATAGTAATAAAAGGTGGAGTTCAAAGTTTGTATTCCCTTATGGCCCACATTGCCTTTATGAAGATTTAAGAGTAACCAATAACCAAGCAAGCAATGATAGAAGGTTTTTTGCTAGAACTGGGGAACTTCTCTACTTAATGTTTTGTAGAGCTAAGAGAGGCCAGGATGTTCTTTTTTATTTAAAGAAACTAGGGTTAGTTGATAATAAAGAATTTAATAAATTTCATCTTTCTAAATGGGATCGTTTAGTTGCTACACTTCAACCGGATAAAGATAGCCAAATAATAGAACGCAATCGAACTTCTCCTTATCTTCCTTATCTTAGTTTACCTGAATACGATAAACTGGCAGAAGATTGGATTAGCATATTAGGGTGTGATATGCCTGATTATGATGCTATTCCGCATTTAGTTACTGTTACAGGCTTACATATAATTATTTACTTATTAAACAGAGCTAAAGAAACGCTAAAACAAAAACCTCAACCTACATTTATTCTAGAAATTGTAGCTCCTGAAAAAACTGTAGTTAGAGACTTAGCTGCTAGTTCATTCTTAGAAAATAATAATTTGTCTAAAGAAGCTATTAAAGAACATATTAGAGCTATTGAGCATACTTCTGAGTGGGGAGAATGTGAAGTAGCTCATGACCCTTTGGATTCAGCATTTGACTTACTAGAAAAATCTTTTGCTTGGCCAAAGGCAAAAGCAAAAGAAGATGCTGTTGGGATAAGTTCTTTAGATAAGCTTTTGGATTATTTATGTAAAAAAGCTATAACTCGACACGAAACACACTTAGGTAAATTTCATAGAACGTGGTCAAAAGAAATAGGATTATCTTCTAGTAGAGGTAGTAGACGTATCAGATATGCTCCTACAGATTCTTTGCTAAAAACTTTAGTGCTTTGTACCGTTCCATTTAGAATGGAGTTTCAAGAATTCTTAAGTGAATTACACAGTAAGTATGGTTTTATCATTGGTGATAGACAGGCAATAGAAACTATAAATACTGGTACTGCTGACCAGGAGGCTTTCTCTGAAAATGCTCGCCGCCTAGAACAAAGACTTATAAGTATTGGATTGCTAAAACGCCTATCGGATGCTTGCGCTTATGTACAAAATCCTTTTGCTATGGAGGACTTTCAATGAACGCACAAAGACTTATTGGTTTAATTGGTGCAGCAATCCTTAAGCGAGATAGCGTTAGTGAGCAAACAGAAAGTGTTGCTCGTTTTCTATTAGATCGTTTAACAGGCCAACAAGTGGCTGAGATTTGTAGCCAAATATTATTAGATCCTGACTTAACAGCGAATATTGAAGTAAAAATTCCAAAAACACTTATTAGCGGTTACGTAATAGAGTATGGATTACCAGATGAGTTTTTGACAGAGGAGAGAACTGTTTACTGGCGAAATGCTCCTTGTAGTAAGCCTGCTATAGTTTTAGCCAATACAAATGATGATCAAGGACAATCCTTAAGGGATGTTACATCTATAGGGACACGCGAGATAAAGTCTGAATTTGAACTTTGGGTAGATATAGCCAGTGATGGACTCGGTTTACCTCCTGCTCAAATTAAACATTGGAAACAAGCTATTAAGGGATTACAGTCAGCTAATGACTACAGCCTTGATCAATTTGCACGATATGTTTTTAAGACTAAGCAAAAAATCCTAGAAGAAAGTGTGCCAGTCATTGACGCACTCGGTTGGGCACTTCCTGAATTAAGATTGCCTCGTGATTCTGGTTACTTCCGTTCAATACCAGATAATGCTCTTGGACAAGCACAAAAATGGCAATCAATGTTTCATCAAGCTATTTCTAAGAGAGGATGTTTGCTTTTAAAAGAAACTCCTACTAGGAAACTAATAGAATCTGAAGACCTAAGAGATGCGTTTGATAGGGTTAGGTTTCAAATACCCGACTTAGCACATGCAAAAATAGAAAAATTTATAAGTGGCGCACCTGGGTGGAATGTAGAAGCAGAAGAGTTATCTAGATTTGAGTGGGAACAAGATAACATAAATACCGTTTTTTCTGGCCTTCAAGTAAAAAAAGTAGATTTAGCCTCTGCTACTTTGGATTTTTATGATTTTGCCTATCCTGACACATTACTTGAAGAAGAAAAGAAGTATCTTCAAACCTTAAGAAAACGCTCAACAAAAGAAGTTTTAGAAGAAGACATGGAGTTTTATGATAATCATCGCCAAGAATTATCTGAAAATCGGTCTCTAAAAATAAGGTGGGATAAATTTGTTTATGGACAGCCTATAGAATGTACAGACTTTTTAATAGGATTAGTAACGGCTATTGAGCGATTATTTGAGAGAATAGATAATTTTGTAGGGACTAAAAGAATAGTAATAAAAACTCACCTCGACAAGAGTAAAGCTAAGTGGCTTAATATAAATGCAGATGTAGCAACTTACTTTTGTAATAGGTATCGAGGTATAGACCTTATTACAAGCTCAGCAATTGATTGGGATACTCATTGGTTATTTAAATATAACGAGTTGCTAGAAGAATCTGAAAAGAAGCGTAACTATAAAAGAAACGCATCTTTATCAAAAGCGGCAATAGAAATAAAGTTTTATGTCGAGTTGCATCTTCAGTCTAAATCTGATGAACAAATTGAAAAAACTCAACTAATATGGAAGTTTGACCCTAATAACATTGGTTTAGAGTTGTATGATGATCTAAAAAGACTACTAAAATCTGCTTTTACCATTTCAAATGTTTCCTGTGAATTAGTTAGTAAAAAAGGTAAGTTACAAAATGTTTCTCTTAAAGATGTAGGAACATTAATGGCTGCTTATGGCCAAGACAGAGGGTCACTTATAGGTGCTTATAAAAGACAACATGATTTAGAAAAAACATTATCTGAGCGCATAATTAAAATAGCAAAAGAAGGAAGAATTTCTTCTGAAAATTTAGCTCCTATAGAAAAAGCTTGGAATAATTTCAAAAAATCTTATACACAAGCATTGGATAGCTTTCTTAATAGAGAAGGTCTTGCTAGCAATGAGCTTATAAATCAGTGCAATAGCTATAAAGAGTTGTTAGAAACACTTTTAGTTTATGTTCGTGGAGATCGAAATCGTTTAGACATACTTGATCCAATTTTACAAATTGGTTGTGTACAAGTTGATCAAAGAAAACCTGCTGCAATAGTTGCACCTTGGCACCCTATGCGTTTGGCTGCTATGGCGATTAAAGTTAAACAGATAGCAGGATTAATAAAATATGTAGTTAATGCTCCTAATGTAGACTTTGGTGATTCTAAGCTATTTTTCTCTGAGCTTAGAGCAGAATTATTACATCCTTATTATCCAGAAATATGTGTAGGGTACTCTGGACAACAGCCTTGGCTTTTACATTGTACAGATACAGTAAATGATTATAGTTTAATGGAAAGACCTATTCGTGACTTTTCAGATCTTTCCACCAATGAAGATCCAAGCAATGCTGCTTCTAGTTTACTTGCATTAACTCAGCGTTATCTTGAACTATTGCCTCACGAAAAAACCAATCTTAGCGTAGTTTTATATAATTGCGATTCTACACGTCTTCCCGAAGCAGTAGTTAATAAACTATCGGTTATGGATGAAGAAAAGGGAGAAGTCAGATGTCAGGTAAACTTGCGCCATCAAGATACCAAGAAGCTTAACAAGCTTTATCAAGGGATGATTGAAAGCTCTGATTCTGATCCAGATACTTTTGTTGCTAGTGAAATTTCACGTGACTTTATGGCTAAACTACGTATAGGGGTAATGGTTGACTCTACTCCTGCGCCAAATCCAAAAGATGGAAAACCAGCAGATATAATCTTTTTACAAGATGTTATCTCTCGACAGGCGAAAGAAGTATGGCAACCATCTTTATTAAAAGATAATGCGCCAAATCTATTTGAGCATGTTCCTGCAAGATGGTCTAGAAAACGTCCTACAGGAAAAGACGAGTTAAAATCAACAGTTTATTTAACTTGTCCTAGCCAACCTGAAGTTGGATGGACATATATTAAAGCCATATATTGTCTCTTAAAGGCAGAAGACCATAATGAAGGACAAGTTTTTCTGCCAGCACGTCAAGTAATGTTTCAAGATGAATCTACTAAAACAATATTTGATGAAGTGCATAAGTTAGCAGAGTGGGTAGTTAATTATGATGAGCTGTTAGAAAAACGACAGCTATCTAACTTAGGTGTAAAAGTCATTCGCTATCAACAAAATCGAACTGATGAAAGAAATTTGATAGTCTCTTCAAAAACCTCCCTTGACTTGCTAAAAGTTTTAGTAAAAAGACGCTTAGATACTTTAGATTTAGGTCTTAATGATTCAGACATTATTTCTTTAGCAGATAGATTTATAGAAGAAGCAAATTCTTTATCTGGAGATATTGTTCTAAGAGCAGCTAAAAGAGGAAAATTTGCCAGTGAATTAATGGGGCTAGTGCTTAGTAAAGCCTTGGTTATTTCAGAACTCGGTAAAAAATGGCCTATAGGATGGTATTTTCTAGATGACTATGCTTCTTGGTTAGGCCAAAAAGAAGAACAAATTGCAGATATATTAGCGATTTCTCCACAAATAATATCAGGAAGTCCTGTCTTGAAAATAATTGTTTCTGAAGCTAAATACGTTGCAGCAGAAGGTGTTTCAGAATCAAGAAAAAACTCACAAAAACAATTGCGAGACACCATATCACGTATTGTTAGTGCTATATTTGGCAATCCAGGTAGGCTTGACAGAGACTTTTGGCTTTCTAGGATAGGAGATCTTTTATTAGAAGGATTAGAGCTTACTAATGATTTTCCTTTGTCTATTGAAAAATTAAGGGATGAAATAAGAAAAGGGGCTATACCTATTGATTTATCAGGTTATTCCCATGTTTTTGTTCATAGCTATAGTGATTCTACTCGGTCAGGTGATCAAATACCTGTTCCAAAAATAGAAAAATGTTTTCAAGAAATGTTTTCTAGAGATCAAGTAAAACAGCTAGTTCTAGCTTACCATAAGAAACAAGATCTTTCTAAAATCCGTGAGCAGTTAGGGAGTGAAAAGCCTTGGTTATTATCATCTGCTTCATTACCGGCCAGTCGTGTTTCTTGGGTCGAAGATATTTTAGAAATTTCTAAACAACAAGTAATTATAGTTAATGAACCTATAGTTGAGCTAACTTCTGAGAACCCTCAATCAATATCATACCTATTGGAAAAACCTGAAACTATAGAGGAAATAGAAGAAAAAAATGAAGAGACACAAGAAACAGTAGAACAGTCTTCTAGCACACAACCAGTTTCAGATAATAAACAAACTGTTTGTGATTATGGAGCTTTATCTACTTGGATAGAACAAAAAAAATGTATCTTGTCAGAAGATAGTAACTTAGTGCAATGGTTAGATAGTACAGCACAATCTCTTCGCACTGCACTTATTAGTTATGATCTACAAGCAAAAATCTTGGGACAAAGGCTTACTCCAAATGCAGCAATAATACGTTTTATGGGTTCTGATAGATTAAGAATAGAAGATGTAGAAAAGAAGAGATCCCAACTATTAACAACACATTCATTGAATGTAATTAATGTTTTAGGGCAACCAGGAGAAATAGTAGTATTTGTTGCTCGCCCACAAAGGCAATCTATATCTTTAGTTGATATGTGGGCTAGTCGCAAAATAAATCGTTCTTCTTCAGGCTTAAATTTAAGCTTAGTAGTTGGTTATAAGGAAATAGATGGGGAATTATTGTACATAAACTTAGCAGGAGAATTTGCTGGTTTACAACAACATGCCCCTCATACATTAATTGCAGGGGCAACAGGTAGTGGGAAGTCTGTATTACTAAGAAATATGTTACTAGATATTTGTGCTACAAACCACAAAGACTTAGCAAAGATTTATTTGATAGACCCTAAAGCAGGAGTTGATTATTTTTTTATAGAAGATATGCCACATCTTAGTGAGGGAATAATAATAACTCAAGATCATGCTACTAAAGTGTTAGATTCATTAGCAGAAGAAATGGATAGCCGTTATTTGAGATTCAGGGAACAAAAAGTTAGTAACTTGTTAGCTTATAACAATAAAGTTGATAAAGAAAAAAGATTACCTGCTATTTGGCTTGTTCATGATGAATTTGCAGAATGGATGTTAGTTGAATCTTATAAAGAAACTGTTTCTGCAACAGTGCAAAGGCTAGGGGTTAAAGCTAGAGCTGCTGGCATTTATTTAATATTTGCTGCTCAACGTCCTGATGCAACTGTTCTTCCAGTTCAATTAAGAGACAATTTAGGAAACCGATTAATTCTAAAAGTAGAAAGTGTTGGTACATCAGAAATAGCACTAGGACAAAAGGGCGCAGAACACCTACTTGGAAAAGGCCATTTAGCCGCCCGATTGTCAGGCGAACAAGATATCATTTTAGCTCAAGTACCGTTTCTATCAGATGAAGATATGGAAAATGTTGCACAAATAATAAAGGAGGCTCAGTAGCCTTTATTTTTATAATTTTATGAGAGAACGACCCATATACCTTGATTATCAAGCAACAACCCCTATAGATCCTAGAGTACTCGATAAAATGATGTACTTTTTTACTACGGCTTTTGGTAATGCAAGTAGTGCAGATCATGAGTATGGGGATGAAGCAGAACTAGCCATTAAAAAGGCTGCTGAACAAGTTGCAGATTTGGTAGGAGCAGCAAAAACAAGAGTGATTTTTACTTCTGGTGCTACCGAAAGCATAAATTTAGCTATACAAGGTTCAATATCTAGAAGTAATTTACAAAAGCCTAAAGTAGCGATAACACCTGTCGAACATAAAGCTGTAATAGATACTTGTCAAATACTAGCCAAAAAAGGAAAGATAGAACTTATAGAGCTATCGGTTGACCAGTTAGGTAAAGTTAATCTTGAAGAAATAGAAGAAATATGTTCAAAAAAGCTTTCATTACTGTGTGTAATGGCTGCTAATAATGAAATAGGAAATATTTATCCAATAGAAGAGATTGGGAGAATAGCTGTTAAGCACAACGTTCCTTTTCTGTGTGATGGTTCTCAAGCAGTAGGTAAAATACCAATTGAATTTGAAGAGTGGGGGATTACATATTTAACAATTTCTGCTCATAAAATGTATGGCCCTAAGGGTTCTGGCGCATTAGTAGTAAAAAATAAGAATTCTTTAGACCCCATGATTTTTGGTGGTGGACATCAAAGTGGACTTCGTTCAGGAACACTTAATGTGCCAGGTATAGTTGGGTTAGGCGAAACTTGCTATTTAAGAAACCTAGAAATGGAAGAAGATGAAAAGGAAATTGCTAAAAAGCGGGATCTGCTACAACAACTATTACTAGAAAAAATACCTGATTTGGTTATTAACGGAGATATTAACTATCGATTGGCAGGCAATTTACATATATCAATTCCTGGAGTTTTTAATAAAACTATAATTGCAGCAGTAAAATCGAAGTTAGCTATTTCTAGGGGAGCAGCTTGTTCATCAGCGGATCAATCTGCATCGCATGTACTTAAAGCCATAAAACTCTCAAACGAACTTGCTGAAGGGGCTTTGCGAATAAGTACAGGTAAATTCACTACTTGGGAAGAAGTTGCTAAAGCAGCAGAAATCTTCATAGAGTCACACACACAAATTACACAAAATCTTCAAAAACTATAAAGAATAATCAATTTGGCAAACTATAAAATAAGAAGTAACAGGGTTTATTGTTGCCAACTCTGTATTTGATTTAGTATTTTTCCTGGAAGTCAGCTACGATCTCATCTGCATATTTTTCAAATATCAAATTAGATGCCCTGGCTGTATACCTAACCTGAGAAATCAATTTAAACCTAGGGTTCACGTTACCTCTTATGTCCGATAGCTTTGCTTGAACGTGGTACTCAATAGCTTCGCGGTAAGAGGATTCTATACCTATGTATTCTGGACTTTGAGGAAGGGGATATGACACGAGCAATAAATCGTTAGCTTCTTCTAATTTTACCCCAACTTCGTTTTCAAAACGGGTACGGAGAGTCCCATTAACACCTACATGAGCTAAAGCTCTACCTAAAGTACCTTTCATATCATTGGTTTGTCCAACATAAACGACTTTCCATTTTTTAGATATCCATAGGTATACGTACGCTAGCGAGTTACCGTTGAAAGATGAAGAGATAAATGTCCAAATAGGTGACTTCAATATATTCATTTTAATCTTTACCTGGAGGTAGCTTACCTTCAAGTTGTCTACACATAGCAGCGAGAAATTCTGATGCCATTCTTCTGTATTCAGTGATTAACTTTCCAATTTGTGCTTGCATTTGTTGAGTGTTTTTATGAGTACGATTATATATTTCTGCTTCGGCCATTTGTAGTAAGAAAAGCTCGAACATAACCTGTAAATCGCTGTTTTTATCATTTTCTTCGTAAACTTGTCGTGCATATCTATGCAGTTTATTAATCCTGACACATACTCCGAGATCTGTATCGAAATAAGGCTCCCAAAGGGCATTATCTTCTACATGCTCAACTTTAAAGATTTTAGTTGCTGAAGGGTTAGCATCACCCTTAAGTGCTTTTTCTATATCAACTTCGTTTATTTCAGTATCAGTTATTGCTCGGCCTTCAGCTTCGCTTTTCTGTCTAATTGCAACTTTGCGCAATTTGGCCTGCATCTCGTTTTTAACTTCTTTTTCCCTCTCACTAATTTCAATTTCCATAGCCTTTGTTGGTACGGGTTCGCCAGGCAGAGTTTGTGGAGGATTTAAATCGGCTGCGAGATCATTAGATTTTGTTGTGGAATCTTCTCCTTCGCGCTCTTGTTTTAGTTTGCCAGCGCGTTCCCAAGCTTTCCTACTTTTAAATTTATAGTTTTCCGAGAGCAAATCGATTGAAGAACGGGCTTCTTCGGATAAAGTTATGGATGATTTTTTAACGTCAATATTAAAACAATCATCAGCCGAATCATCTATAAGAATGCGACCGCGAAACGCGTAATAATCTTGATGTTGAGGGATAATACCAAATAATTGTGACCAAGAAATCAATCTCTTGTTTCGGTATACATAGAATCCATAGTTACCAGCTTCTATGTTATATTTTTTTCTAATTTCTACTGAGCCCCCTCGCTTTTCAAGGTCGAATGTAGGTGGGTGTGGTAATTGAGTCACTTCAATTTTCGCCTTAATTTCTGCTTCTGTATCGAGGTCTATTTCTTTTTGTTTTTGAATCCATTGCACATTTTTGCCTTCCCACTCATGCTCATTCAAGTTGCCATTTTCATTAGCCTCATCAACAAAAAGTACATCATAAGGGGGAGTATGTTGATCATTGATAAATATATTTACATTATCATCTTTAATGAAGTAATAATAAATCACGCCAGCTTTTAATGTTAACTCTTCTACTGTGTCTTTAAGGCTGGGTTGATTAATATTTCTGACTTTTGCAATACGAACTATTGTTCCCTGTCCTGTAGATAAATATTTGCTAATTAGATTATTATCATCTTGTGTAAGCGGTGTTTGGCGAGCAAAATATGTTTTTTTTAGTTCTATTTCAGGTAAAGAAACCACGTATTTCTTAAATTGCATATCGCCAGGTGACGAAATTAAATGAAGTTCATCCCCTTGTGAGAAAGCTGCAGATTTTAGTCCAAGCCCAAACTTTGATAGCGAATGAGGTTCATAGTTGCTTTTAGATGCTCCCAAGGCTAATGCTGCTTTCATTTCTATATCAGTCATTCCAATACCATCATCAAGAACAATATATTCCTTAATATTATTTTTTTTCTTATCGTTTAACTCTTGACGTTCCTTGAGTATCTCAATTCTTATATTTTGTGCCTTAGCCCGAATAGAATTATCTAGAATATCGCATATAGCTGTCGTAGGGGTGTATCCGATACGACTTAGCCCAAAACATAATCTTGCTGGATCTATATAAAGATCTACATCAACTGAGGAATCGGTATCGGGGTCAGGCATTTTTTAATATTACTCCTAAATTTAGTTAAATGAATTCTTATGTGATATTTCTTAATATTCTTAAGCTCAATATTATATAACCGATCATTATAATATCAATACTTCTTACAGATTTAAGCTATATAAAGGCACAGTAATTTTACAGGTACAACACAAAGCTTATTGATAAACAAAATATGCTCTGCACTGGTTAAGCCTGGTTGCAATTTGTCCAATGTGGACAGGAAATCCTTAACGAACACCTATCACAGCTCCATCCAGAAATAGTAGTTTCAAAATTATTTTTTCCTAATTCACTTAGGTAAGTTGTAAGACGTTGAGTTTCTTTAGTAAGATCTATAGCTCTATTAGTCCATAAGTAAGGATATAAAAAACCATCATCCCCAGAAAAAATGTAAGGTTCTAGATTAGTATACTGTAGTTTAAGTAATAAAAATGGTATACGTTGGGAAGGTTTCAATCCACTCCACAACAGTTTATCGTTTCTAGCATTCTCTAATAGCGATTCCGAACGAAAAGCAATAGCGACTACTTTGCCTGACGTAGTGCGGTAACACGCAGCGAGATCAAGACGAATAAGTAATCCTGTGTTCGCATCGGCGATATGAAGATCAAGATACTCATCTATTATTGCTGTCGGGATATAAGCATCAGCAAAGCGTTTTATGTAGGTCAAAGCCAAATTAAAATAAATTGTATGATGCGGATGTTCTAGGAACTCCTTGACTGGCCATTCTTGTACGAATAACTCTCGTGCTTTTTCCACGCTAACTTTTCTACCTATTTGATGAGCTTTATAGATAATGCGTTCCATTACGGCCCGCACTGTTACATAAAATATGGGATACAAAGATTTCAAATTTGCTGGAAATCGTACTCCAAGATAGTTGGTAAGGTATGTAGAAATGGCACAGCTACCTTTGTCTAATAACCTTGCTGGAAGTGCGCCCATAGGCATACCACCCCATACATCTCTTATTGTAACTAGCTCTTTTTCGGCAGGTTGAGTTGGTAATTGGGACGTTTCAATTGGGCAAGAATTCTGCCAAAGCTTTAATAGAGACGTCATGGTGCGTGTTTTTGACCTTGGGCTAGCAGTAGCAGCAGTAGCATACGAAATCATAACGGATTGCTGCGCCCTTGTAACACCAACAAAAAATACCGCATCTGCTTGCTTTATATTATCCTCTTTGGGTGGCTGTAGTTTAGCTGGTAGCCAGATATAACCTTTAGATGTTTGAGAAGAGAGGGTTTGTCCAGCAACAATTACGTAGGGAAACTCTAAGCCTTTGGAAGCATGACAAGTCATTACCCTTACAGCATCAGTGTAAGAACGAGGCGGAGCTAGTGCAGGTGAATTTGAGCTTAGTGATGCTCGAAAGTACTCCGCGAACCCTTTCCGAGAATTTATGGGATCAACATCTAAATGGGAAAAGCGGTACCCTGCAGCTTTTGCTAGTGAAGTAATAATTTCACTAAGAATAAGAGAACGTTCAGAGCTATCATGCAAACTTAAAATACGACGTAAGTAATCGCTTCCATCAAAAAGAAATGCACACATCATCATAAAGGCATCGCTTCTAAAGTGTTCCTTGCGTAGATAGTTGCTTAGCCGAGATATCTCTGAAGCAAGAGGACTACCTTGTTCATAACCCTCAGTAGCAAAATTCCCATCTATTTCAATTGTGCCCAAAATTCGCTTTATAACTTTGTTAACGGCTGATTTATTGAATTGATTTCGTCCAAGGCTAACTGTGAGTCGTGGTAATGAGCCACGAGTGTAATCTGTGAATGTTACCAAAGCAGCCAAATCACCGGCTGCTCCTTCTGCTGTGACAATACCACTAGTAGTTGCTTTTATTTGTTTAGAACCCAACGCAATAATTATGTTACGCACGTCAATATTTCTTCTTGCGAGAATAGCTATATCGCTTGCGGGTATACCCGTATCAAGCCAGGCCTTAACTTGGGTTGCGATACCTTCCTGTTCAGCCTGATCTGAGTCTGCTATTGCGACAGTAATTGCTGAGCCTGGTGGGTCTGAAAGTTTTGAGCCTTTAAACCATCTTTCTTGAGGACCATTTGGCTCAAGCTTTTCTGTTTCCATTAATTCTGCTAATTGGTTTGTTGCGTGAACAATAGCTGAACAGGAACGATAATTTATATTGAGTTCAAAGGTTGTTGCTTCTGGAAAGTCATCTGCAAATCTATCTACATTCTCAGGAGCCGCACCACGAAAACGGTAAATAGATTGGCGGGTATCACCTACTACCCAAGGAGGGTTATTTTTATCAGATATCCTTTGGAGTAGTATGGCAACAGCTCGGCTAACATCTTGATACTCATCAACCATTATCCACTTATATTTTTCACGATAAATTTTTGTAAGTTCGGGAGACTTATCAAGTATTTGAATGGGTAAGATTATTAAATCTGCGAAATCAAGACGCTGTTGCTCTTGTTTTTCTGTTTCATATGCGCGAAAAATATCAAGAAATTCGTAAGCTAAATCAAGCTGTTCTACTGCTTCTTTAGTGCTATTAGAGCTCGCAAGCTCATTGGCTAATTGTTCAGGTAAAACCAGTCTGTCTTTTAAGTAAGTAATGTGTTGAACTACTTCTTTTACAGTTGCTCCTATGTCGGACAGTTTTAGGAGTTTACCGCATTGTACTTTACCTAGAATGTTTGTAAGCAATTCTTCTTGTCCAACATCTTCCATTATTTTTGCATGAACACTTACACCGGAAAACTGCCCATGGTGCTGGATAAATGCGAAACCAAAACCATGAAATGTATTTATTTCTATACTTGCTGCCAATTCATCCCCGAATTTTGCTGCAACTCGTTGTCTTAACTCTTCAGCAGCGTCATTGCTAAAGGTAAGAATTAGCATTTCTTCTGGTTTCACCTTTTTTTCTTCAAGAAGGTATTCGATACGGTAGACAAGAGTAGCAGTCTTTCCAGTACCTGGACCAGCGTTGACTAATGCTGGCCCAGCAGTATATCTAGCTGCATTTAACTGGCTGTCATTATATAAGACGTTTTTCTTCTCCTTCTTTTCTTTAGTTGGGTTATCATCGCCAATGACAATTTGGTATAGGGCTTCTGCCAACTGCCCACGGACAATAGTTTGGGAAACACCAATATTTCGAGCAATGGCAGATGAATCCATAGATGTATTATTCTGCCATTGCTCGAAAACATCATTGCTTGGACATAAAAACTCTATAGCGAAAGCTGTTGCTTCTGCTTCTTCCCTTGAGTGTTTATTATACCGTGCAACTGCTGCTGCCCCATCATTTAAGTACATTGAACCGTAGATTGGATCTGCGACTAAACACTTACGCTTCAATCGTGGGTGTAATTCAAGATGACCTAATTCGTGAAGTATTACAAACAGCCTGGTGTCTGGATCACTATCAAACTGCTCATCATAATAAAGACAATATTCTGCGGGACATACTTCTGCACGGCCCCCAGCTAGGAAATCCTTTGAGGCAGCTACTATGTCTATTTCATAAAAATCTAATAGGTATTGTTTAACTTGATCAAAAATGTTTGCTGTTGTTTTCTCAATATTAGCTCTACATTTACGAGCAGATTCTCTAGCATAGATTAGGGATCTCATTGAGAGGAAACCTCCGTAGCAAGGTTAAGCCAAAATTGCTTTTCTTCTAAACTAAGATTTGAGCGATCAAGAATAGTTTGGTAGCTTATGTCATCCTTCTTATATGGTTCATCCCTAGATGCTGCCATATTGTATTGAACCCGTTGTTCTAAACAATGTAATATTTCTTTAGCATTAATATGTAGTAATTGTTCAGCGCGCTTTGCTATTTCTAGTTGCCAACTTTTAGGAACTACTCTTGAATACCTAGAAATATTTGAAAGGAACGGGACTGGTAAATTGAGAGCTTTGGCAATAACTGTGGGTTGCAAGCCAGTTCGTTTCTTTAGCATTCCTAATAAAGGAAGTGGGCCATCTGACTCTGCTTCATTTATTTTATTGCTGGTTTCTTTTTTTTGGGGTAAATATTTTCTTACAACTGTCATAACTTCATTTACTAATTGGTTTGGGTCTATGCCATTTTCAAGAAGTTCTTGGTCTAATTCTTCATCCGTCCAATCTGCCTCGCTACTTAATTCACTAATACGATTAAGTATTTCTCCACTCCTTGTTAATTTTTTACTCACAATGACTTCCTCCTATAGCTAATGTTTAGCTAGTCATTATTTTGGTTTGCTTACTAACAATAGCAACTTTGCGATCAAGTCGCTTTGTTGCGTTATAAACCTCTTTAACAGATATGCCTGTAGTTTGTGCAATTTCAGCAGGATTGTCGCAGCCATCTATCATCACCTGTAGTACTTGTGAGAGTATTTTATCTTCAGCACATGCCTCCTTAAGCAAATCAAGTGCTTGATTCTCATGTTCCTCTATCTCTTTTTCTATTAATTCTTCTTCAGGAGAACGAGGCTGCCGTGCTAGCCATTGGGTATCATGCGTACACTTAGTTAAATCTGGCTCCCATTCTAACTGACTATCAACAACAATTTCGGGTATTACGGTAAACATAGTATTTTCTTTACTGCAAACTAAATGGTTGAGCAAGCTCTTAATTACACTTTGTAGATATTTTTTTAAGTCGGGATCTTTTTGAGTATCCCAGTTTCGCTTACCAGACAAAACCATTGCTAAAGCCTTTGATACAATGGATTTTGTAGTTTCGCCACCAGGAAGCTCCTCTGCATTTTTTGTGCGCCAACGAAGCCCTCGGCTAATTTTATTGGTGTAAGATGTAAGTTCTTTAATAAGCCTGGCCCACCTTTGATCAGTTATATCATTGAAAAATTGCTGCGCTCGTTCGTTCACGTCGCCCTCCCGTACGGTTCTTACTTATTACTGCCGGATAGTTATTAATTTTTGCCATGTTTATCAAAAATTTTTCCGGTAAAGCACAGTTTTTTATTACTACGGTTTGAGACCATAAAAATTTTTATACCTGTGAACGGCAAAAAAAGAAACTCATCCGGCAATAATAAGTAGAGGGCAGTAAAGCCTAAAAATTTTATCTAGAAAGAAAGAAATTATGGAAAAAAATAAAACTAATGAAACCTTAATTGCTACAGAACTTGAAATTCTTGAAGAAGTAGCAGATTTGCTTAATGAGATAATTGACTTAGAAGAATGTGCACGAGCCAACCGTAAGCCCCCACAAGCACGCTTTTACAGAATACGGATAGACAAAAAGAAATATGAAGTAGCCGCTACCAGTTTGACTGGTAAAGAGTTGCTAGAACTGGCTGGTAAAGTTCCTGTAGAACGATACATGATCTTTCAGAAATTTTGTGGTGGTCAGACTAAACAGATTGAATTGAACGCAAAAGCTGACTTTACTACTCCAGGTGTAGAACGGTTTATGACTTTACCTCTTGACCAAACGGAGGGATAGAAATGAGACAGCAATTTATTCTTCCTGAAGCGGATATAAGCCATTTACAAGCTAGAGGTTTTTCTTGGGAAACAATAATGGAAAGAAATAATAGATGGCTGCTTATCCATGGTTTTCCAGTACCTGCAGGTTATAACCAATCTAAAGTTATAGCTGCAGTAAGAATAGACTCAGGTTATCCAGACACCCAACTGGACATGATTTATTTTTATCCATCTTTGGCACTCAGTAATAACAAATCTATAGCTGCACTTTCTCCACGAACACTTGATGGGAAAACTTACCAACAGTGGTCAAGACATCGAACGCCGCAAAATCCTTGGCGACCAGGAGAAGATGATCTTGCTGCACATCTTCTCCTAGTCGAGTATTGGCTAAAACGCGAAGTAGGAAAGGGATAACCGTATGAAAGTATCACTGAAACTTACTTCTGAGCAGCATTTACAATTGATGTCTCATTTATTTCCTGGTGATGGAAAGGAATCAGTAGCGGTAGCATTGTGTGGCCGCCGGGCTGGCCATGAGCAGCACAACTTACTCATACATAAAATTACCATGATTCCTGATAGTCAATGTAGTGTTCGCAGTCCAATGCAGATTACTTGGCCAACCCTAGTACTAGTACCTTTACTTAAAGAAGCAGCCAAACGAGAAATGGCTATTCTCAAGATCCATAGCCATCCTGGCGGTTTAGAAGCATTTTCTTGGTGTGATGACGAATCAGATCGTGACTTGTTTCCATCCGTGTATGGGTGGATGGAAAATGTTTTTCCTCATTGTAGCGCCATAATGTTGCCAGATGGGCGAATAATAGGCCGTATTGTGGATCCAAAAGGTAATTTCCAACCATTGTCAAAAGTCGCAGTTATTGGTGATAATCTTAATTTTTGGTATTCAGGCTATTATGGTCAATCTGTACCGGAATTCACCAGCCGCCATGCTCAAATTTTTGGTAATGGTACAACTACTTTATTAAGACAACTCACCATTGCAGTAGTTGGTTGTTCTGGAACGGGTAGTATTGTTATAGAACAGCTTGCTCGCTTAGGGGTTGGAAGACTTATTCTAGTTGATCCTGACCACATTGAGGAAAAAAACCTCAACCGTGTCTTAAATGCTACCATGCAAGATGCTAACGATAACTTACCAAAAGTCACAGTAATGAAGCGGGCTATCGCTAATATGGGCTTAGGAACAGAAGTATTTACCTTCGCCCACAATTTATCTGATCCTAAAGTAGTAAAAGCTATTGCCGAAAGCGATGTTGTTTTTGGGTGTTTAGATAGCGTAGACGGACGGCACTTACTAAATCGGCTAGCAACGTTCTACCTACTACCCTACTTCGATGTCGGCGTGAAACTGGAAGCTGATGGTAATGGAGGTGTTGATCAGGTATGCGGGACAGTTCACTATTTACAACCAGGAAAGTCGAGCCTATTTAGTCGTAAAACTTATACTATGGAACAAGTGCGTGCTGCTGGTCTTAAAAGAACAGACCCTGAAACGTACAGAGAGCAACTTAAATCAAAATATATAGTAGGGGTTGAGGAAGAGCGTCCAGCCGTTATTAGTGTAAATATGCAATTTGCTAGCTTGGTTGTAAATGAGTTTCTAGCGCGGTTGCACCCTTACCGTGATGATGAAAATAGCTTATTTGCTGCTTATCGTTTTAGTCTTACACAAGCTCAGCTTTATCGAGAATCTGAAAGTGAATCTTGTCGGGTGTTGAATCGTCATACTGGGCGAGGTGATATTAAACCGCTTCTTGATATGCCAGAGCTGAGTGAGGTGTAACGTAGATATGGAAAAGCTTAAGTACCTTTGGCAATTAGTAAGCCAGTGGTTGTGGCCTCCTAAACCTTTCAGGGCTATAAAAGTTGATGAATTACCAGGTTTTCTGGATAAGCAAAGCCTTTATTTGGTTGGAGAAGGAAATTATATTTGGTTCGTAGCTGTCATGTGTCCTTGTAAGTGTGGTGAGGTAATTAAGATTAGCCTAATGGCTAGTAGCCATGCACGTTGGCAATTAACCGAATATTCGGATGGTACAATTTCTTTATATCCTTCTATTTGGCGTACCATAGGCTGTAAAAGCCACTTTGTTATTCAGAAAAGTTTGATTGCTTGGTGTAAATAGTTTGTTGTGTGCTGAGTTAAATAAACGGGTTAGGCTAGCCAAGGTCTTACAATGGTAGGTTTTTGTAAAAATCTTGATAATGTACTCTATGAAAAGAAGACAACAGAGAAACAAGGAGCGAGAGTGCTAAACCAAGAAAGTTTATATCAGTGGAAAGAAGATGTGGCAGTGGTTGTAAGCCCAACCCCCTCGGAATTTTTGAATTCTGTTCTGGCACAGAGAAATGAGGCTTAATGATCGGCTGTAGCAGGAATCCAGCGATAGAGTGTCGGAATAGATACGCCAAGGTATCTCTAGGAGGAATGCCATCAGCACGCTCCAAATTATGTGTATATTGTAGGATAGAATAATATCCTTTTGCAGGTTTATCGTTATTCATAATGTTTCTATTTTTCTTATTTTAGCTTAATATAAATTTATATCGTACTATATAAAATAATATTATGACTAAAAAACAAACTCAACACAAAGAAAAGGTAACAGAAAAAGAATATAGTAGTTTTCAGTATGCCTATGACTACTTTAACAAGCACCTGTTTGAAGGAAAGTTGCCACAATGTTTGATGACATTACAAAGACAAGCTAATGCCAAAGGCTATTTTCATGCAGAAAACTTTAGAGCAAGAAATGATGGTTCTAAGGTAGATGAAATTGCGCTTAATCCTGATACATTTGGAGGCCGCAGTGATGAAGACATATTATCTACACTAGTTCATGAAATGTGTCACCTTTGGAATCATCATTTTGGAAAACCCAGTAAACCTTCTTACCATAACAAAAGTTGGGTAAAGAAGATGCTAGAAATAGGGCTTAAACCTGTTTCTTTGGATTATCCTGATTCTATGGTTGGTCAGAGAGTAACTTACGAAATTATACCTAATGGATTATTTCAAAAAGTCACGCAACAATTATTAAAAACAAGCTTCAAACTAAATTGGCAATCAGGCTATCTCTTTGAATTTCCTTTTCCCATAGACTTTCCTATTGATTTATCTAGCCTAAAACTTACGCACAAAAGCTTATTTACTTCTATTAAAAAGAAAGATCCTAGTAAAGTTAAATTTTCTTGTTCTGGTTGTGGACAAAACGCTTGGGCTAAGTTTTCTGCTTGTCTTTTTTGTGGTTATTGCCAAAAAGAAATGCTTGCTCAAGATTAACTCTAACTTTGAAAATAAGGAAAACAACTACAATGTTTAATTATTTAGATTCAGGTTATTTAGAAAGCGTACTGCAACGCTATTACCATATTGAATCTTTAGGAGAACATTGGCAAGAAGATCTAAAACGAGAGCTAAAAACCCCCAAATTCCCTAACAGAGAGAAAGAATTTCGCCATCAATTAGCATATGCAATAATTAACCAAACAATTAGCCCAAGGCAGTATGAAAAACTTACTGATTTAGAGCTAGAAACAAATGAAGAAGTGGCACAAGAACTAACAGAATTATGGGTAGATCTTTACGGTGATGTACTTATTAGTTTGGAGACTCTCTAAAATTAATAAAAATAGTAAGATTACCAATGGCGTTCAGTGCCAATTTCCTGGAAATCTACCTCTACAAAGCAATTTCTTAAATCTGCTTGGTAATTCATTTCTTGAGCCAGTTCATAAATTTGTTCCTCTAAATCCTCGTCATCTTTATAGGAAAAGGTTAATTCATAATCCCAGTCTCCAAGGTCTTTTATTTGGTAGTTAGGAAAAATAAAAAACTCTATATCTTCTAATGTTTTCTTTTTGCCACGAACAAATTTGCTGTTATTTTCTATTCTTAGATACATTTTTACTTTAGTAGTTTTAAGAGTTTCAGATTCTAGTAAAGTCATTTTAGTGCTTTTAGTAGAAGACCTAGAGACAGTTTTTACAACAGGTTCATTTGTAGTTGGAACATTAGTTGTTAAAGGGTGAGTTTGAGATGAAGATTGTTCAAGCTTCAAACCTAAAAAGTCACAAGGAGCATTAGCCAAATCTTGGTCAACGCCTAAGTAAACTTCAGTAGTCTTGATGCTAGAATGACCTAGAGCTAATTGGATTTGCTCTAGGGGTGCGCCACCTTTATGAGCAAGTTTAGCAAAAGTACGTCTTAAATCATGAGGAGAAATAGTTAAATCAAGTTGATTAGAATAATCCACAACAATATTGCGAATGGCTTGAGCAGTCATTGACTCACCATAAAGATTTTCTCCTTTATTGATAGGGCGAAGAAGCTTTCCTTGCTCAAGTTCGGTAGCATTAAGCCATTCATCAACAGCCATTTTAGCCCAACTTGGCATTGGAACAGTTCTAAGCTTATTACGTTTACCAAGTAAATCAACAATAACCCAACGTCCTTCTCTTTGCTGTATTTGGGCTATTTCTAGTTCAGCAAGCTCATTTCGCCTTAATCCACATCCTACTAACAAAGCAATAATTACCCTGTCTCTTAATCCTTTTAAGCTATTACTACTAATACAGTTAATAAACTGTTGAGCTTGGGTTTTGGTCAGCCAGTTACCTGTTTTGCGGCCTTCTTGTTTTACACCTTTTACAGAACGGATGATGTTAGCCGTTTGCTGATCTAAAGCACCTCCATCAGCAGCTTCTCCTACTAGCTTACGAATTGCTGCTAATCTTTGGTTAATGGAGGCTGATGACAATTTTTTATTTCTTAAATGAGCAACATAGCTTTGAACTAATGCTTTATCTAAAACAGGCTTACCTTGTTGGTGATGCCATAATAAAAACTCTTTTAATGCTCGCTCGTAAGCACGACGACTATGTTCGCTATTTAGCGAATTAAGCACTACTTCTATCACTTTGGCTTGTCCTGTTAAGCTATCTATTTTTACTAATGTTTCTTGTTCCACCATTAACCCCATTTTATAGATTATTAGCTTATATTTGTGTTATGTTTGCACTTGGTGACACAAATGTTGGTTGGTCATCTACTATTCCTTTGTCCAGTTATATAAGTTTTGTCCATCAGTGAATTTTTGTCTACTTGTTAGTTAATAATGGTTAACACACCATTTTACTAGCAATAATACTATAAAACAGGCTAGGATTCGATATAAGCGTACTTTTTTCGCGGCTAGTGTCTTTCATCGTTTTTCTTGAGATAGGAGGCTCCTTGGCCATTCTAGCGCGTTTTATATTTTACCACTATTTCACTTGTTGGAAAAATAGAATAAACATTCTTCTTTAAGATCTAAAAGGAGGATGTTCTCCCACTTTATAAAGAACAAGCCTGAGATTAACAACTCCATTACGATTTAGCTTTAGTGTATCAATAGTCGCTCTACCTATAGGAGTAGTACCTATGATTAAGTTGTATTCGGAGTTCCAGGTAAAATGTTCATTCCAATTGTGTTGGCGTGGATTAAATAGTTCTACTTCTTGGTTACTGATAGAATCAATAGCTGTTTGTTTAGTTGATTTATGATTATTACAACCTTGGCAGGAATAAGCCAAGTTAGTTGCTAGAGTTTCTCCTTTAGCAGAACGGGGAATAATGTGTTCTATAGAAAAAGGTTGTGCAGAATATTTTTCTTGACTCCAACAATATTCGCAGCACCCATTGGCCCTTTGTTCTACTAGCCTTCTTAATTCAACAGGAATGTAATTTTCAACCATGATCAGGAAAATTTACTCCTAGTTGTTTCATTATGCTGTTAAGAGTAGTGCCTCTTAATTCAGCTAAAGAAACAAGGGCTTTTACTCTTTCAGCTTGAAAAAGCTCTATTTCATCAGTAAGTTTAGCCAATTCTTCATATTCTTGTTGAGAAATAAAACTTTGGTCACGTTTTTGAGTTAGTTCATTTAGCCTAATTTTTTGCCCTACAGGAAAAGTACTATTTATTTTTTCAAAAAGTAGAGATTCATCTTCGGGCAAATGAGGGGCGTGTTTAGAGGCTTTGATAGCAATAACTTGCTCAACAAATTCTTCTAGTTCAGGAAGACTCATCTGTTTTACTGATTCTAAGATTTGTTCTATTTGCATAGCTTTTTACACTTTCAAGAATTTTACTTTTATTTAGTTAAAAGTATTTAATGATATAAAATATTGGCAAAATAGTAAACTCACTAAAATGGCTGAGGAGAGGCTTATCTTAAAAAAGTGATATAAAAAGTGATATTAAGACCTTTTAATAGACGTTTTTGCATAAAAGGATATTTTATATTTTACTGCTATTTTACCCAATAAGAAACTTAGTCTAAATTCTTGCATATTTTAGATAAATAAACTAGACTAAGTTTAGCTAAAATTGAGGTAAAAGAAAATGATAGTAACCAATATACATGAAGCTAAAACGCAACTCTCTAAATTAATAGAAAAAGTATTAGAAGGAGAAGAAGTAGTAATAAGCAAAGCAGGAAAGCCATTGGTAAAAATGGTAGCTTACCAAGTAAATAGAGAGCCAAGAAAACCTGGTAACTGGCAAGGTAAAGTGAAAATGAGTGAAGATTTTGATGAATTACCAGAAGAAGTATTAAAATTATTCTACGAATAGATAAAGAGAAATGAAAATATTATTAGATACACATGCCTTTTTGTGGTGGATGGAAAACAATCCCACTTTGTCTAAACAAGCACGTAAAGCTATTGAAGACCCCAATAATATGGTATTTGTCAGTGCAATAACTGTACTAGAAATAGCAATAAAGAAATCTATAGGTAAATTAACTGCGCCTGATAATTTAGAAGAGGAATTAGTCAATAATAACTTTGAACCATTACCAATGACTATTGCACACGCTCAAGCTGTAGGCTCTTTACCTTTTCATCATGCAGACCCTTTTGACCGTGTTTTAATTGCTCAAACTCAAATTGAAGGGCTTACTCTTATTTCTCGTGATAATAATATTAAAAAATATGGCATTACTACTATAGAAGCTTAACTTTTTCTTCTTTTCTTTTGGTTTTCCTTCAAATCGCGCTAAAATGGGACAATCGTATATTACGTTAGTCTGATAATATAATAAGTATCGATAACTTCAATTATCATAACCTATTTTTTGTTTTATCTTAAGTATATATTACAGTGTTTTATTCTCTATTATTTAATAATGTTTTGTAATACTTTATAGTTTTATCTATTCAATAGACAACGTGAAACAAAATCTACTATAATCCCATTTTATACTTACTTTTACTCAATAATTGAATGATTATATTTTTACCAAATTAATCTATGAAAACACTAAAAAGACGACCAAGAAATGTAGATCCTCTAGCCAATATAGACAAAGTTCAAGCCATCTTACAAGAGCTTAGAGAGCTATGTCCTACTATTATCCCTAAATCTAACAATAAGTTAATCTCTTTGCTTAATGCTACTAGATATGCTAAACGTAATCCCATCAAAAATTCTAAATCTGGCAAACCTAGCAAATTTAGCCAAGAATCCCTCCTAGAAGTGGCCTCCCAACTAGAAAAAATTCTGTTTCGTGAAACAAAAGGTAGAGTCTCCATCTCTAGCTTCGTAGGCTTATTGTAATTTTTCATAAAAGTTGCTAAACATTTTTACAAAAGTTACTAAACAAAATTTCAGAAATCAGTAAATATACGATAATAATTGTACCTTATATATTTACCCGTAGCAACTATCTTAA
>JBDIBI010000038.1:0-51125 GCA_039812885.1 Blastocatellia bacterium | reverse complement strand
GGGGTTTTAGCGAAGCGCAACCCCGGGAATGAAGCGCAACCCGGGAATGAATTGAGAGGAGAAAATTATGGCACGCGTTTACAATTGGCAATTAGGTAGAGAGATGTCTTATTGGTATCCTGAAAGTCGGCCTGAAAAGCAGTTTGCAGCAGTCTTTGATATTAACAAATGTATTGCCTGTCAAACTTGCACTCTAGCTTGTAAAACAACTTGGACTTCTGGCAGAGGTCAAGAATATATGCTTTGGAACAATGTGGAAACAAAGCCTTATGGTTTTTATCCATTGGCTTGGGATGTCAATTTGTTAAATGCTCTAGAAGGGCAAAAGTGGGAAAATAATGTCTATCAAGGGCAAACTGTCTTTGAAGCAGCACCAGAAGGAGAACGAGTTTTAGGTTGGCGACCTGAGGAAGAAGATTATGCCTATCCAAATGTTGGAGAAGATGATTGTGCAGGTCAAGTAGATAGTGGGGCAAGCTTTTCACTTCCGCATATGGCTTGGTTTTACTACCTAGCACGTATTTGTAATCATTGCACTTATCCAGCATGTCTTGCTTCTTGCCCTAGAGGCTCAATCTACAAACGTCCAGAAGATGGAATTGTTTTAGTAGACCAAGGGCGCTGCCGTGGTTATCAAGAATGTGTTAGAGGCTGTCCTTATAAAAAAGTCTTTTTCAACCCAATGACGGGCACATCAGAAAAATGTATTGCTTGTTTTCCCAAGATTGAACAAGGTATTCAGCCACAATGTTTTGTCAATTGTATAGGTAAAATTCGCCTAGCAGGTTTTCTATCTAGACCTGACCAAGCTAATCCAGATAATCCTTTAGATTACTTAGTACATATCAGAAAAATTGCATTACCATTATTTCCTCAATTTGGGTTAGAACCCAATATTTATTATATTCCTCCTGTTCACACACCTACATATTTCTTAAGACAAATGTTTGGCCCTGGAGCAGATGAAGCTGTTAAGCAGTATCGCAATATGCCTAATGATATGGATTTAGCAGGGCTTCTAGCCTTATTTGGTTCAACAGAATTTATAGTTCCACGATGGAAACGCCAAGGTGATTGGGTAATGGGATTAAGTGAAAAAGGAAGTGAAGTTGTGCGTGTACCTCTGCGAGAGCTAGTACATATACGTGCTGCTTATGATCCTAAATTTAATGTTGCTCGTGTTAACTGTCCTTAAATAAAGGGATAGAGAATAGGAGTTTGTCGCCATGAGACAAGCAAAATGTTTATTAGTTCTGTTTGCATTATTAGCGATATTACTAGCGCTAAACTGTAGTAGTGGGGATGGTCCCACTACGGCAGAGGTTGTAATTATGCCTAGTCGTAGCCTAACACTAGATCCTAATGATGCGGTTTGGAAAGGGCTTCCACGACATTTAGCTAAGTTAGTACCTCAAGATTTAGTTGAACCAAGACTTTTAAAAGCTTCTACACAAGAAGTACAAGTAAAAGCTATTTCTAATGGGACTGATGTAGCTTTTCGTTTGGAATGGCAAGACGATATAAAAAATGATAAGCCTGGGCCAGCAAAATTTATTGATGCTTGTGCAATTCAAGTACCTAGCAAAATTGAAGCTAATGTGCCTGATCCTCAAATGGGACAAGCAGCTAAGCCAGTAGAAATAACTTATTGGCGGGCTGATTGGCAAGCAATTGTAGATGGAAGAAAAGACTCTGTTAAAGAACTCTATCCTAATTCTGCTATAGACCATTATCCATTTGAGGCTAAACCATTAGAAAAAGATGCTACAGCACAATCTGAGATGGCAAGCCGCTATGCTCCAGCAAGAGCTTTAGGTAATCATAGAGAAGGCTCAAGAACTTCAGCAGTAGAAGAGCTTATAGCTGAAGGGCCAGGTTCACTTTCTCCTAATCCTAACCCTACAGGAGCAAAAGCAAAAGGTGTTTACAATGGCAAATCTTGGGCAGTAGTGATTCAAAGGCAAATGCCAAAAGACTTAGTGCCTAACACTCGGACTCAAATTGCCTTTGCGGTTTGGGAAGGAGGCCACAAAGAAGTTGGAGCACGTAAAATGCGCTCTGGTTGGATACCACTATTACTTAGAGCAGAAGGGGAGTTGAGCAAAAATGCACACTAAAAAAAATGAACTCTTACAACAAGCAGCCGAATGGCGATTAATTAGCCTATTTTTTGAGTGTCCCAATGAGTATTGGAAAAAAGAAGTTAATGCTCTAGCTCAAGAAGTTATGGATGAAGACTTAAAAATAGCTGCCCAAGCAGCAGAAATTGAAGGAAATGAAGGGCTTTATCACTCAATTCTAGGGCCAGGTGGGCCTGCTCCTAGTCGTGAAATAAGTTATAACAGTTGGGCAGAACCAGGTTATTTAATGTCAGAACTAACAGCTTATTATCAAGCATTTGCTTATCAACCTGAAACTAAAGAAGCTATTGACCATATTTCTGTAGAAGCTGGTTTTATTGGTTATTTGTATTTTAAGCAAGCTTATGCTGTTGTTTGTGGAAAAGATGAAGAAGCTAAAATTACAGATGAAGCAATAGAGCATTTTATCAAAAACCACCTAAATAGTATGGCTGAACCATTAGCAACTATACTAGAAGATTTAGATGTTGAGTATTTGATAAGAGCATCAAAAGCTTTGCTTAAAAGGGTAGGAAAAGCCAAACATAGCGCTTTACCTGTATTTGACACAGCATTTAAGCAAGAGGATTGCCAATTTGATTGTGGAGAGATTTAATAACTTATTGATTTTAGAGTTGTTTAATTAAAGCCCAGCCTTAAAAGACTGGGCTAATGTCAAATGCAATCACAGGTATTAAAAGTCTTAAGATTCTTAGAATCAACAGCTTACAAAGCTACTATATACATTTACAGCAATTCCCGGTTTAGAAGTGAAAATAAGGATACTCTAGTGAAATTACTGTAGGAGTGACCACAAGGGCTAGCCCTACAATTACCCAAACAACATTACAGATCTATTTCTAAACCGGGAATTGCTGATACATTTAATTATTTTTTTCTTCTCTGCTGCTCAACATCTTTATTATTTCCAAGTGATGTTGGCTCTTTGCAAGACTACGAGCCGTATCGCCTCTTTGATCGGAGATATTAACATCTATTTTTTTATTATTTAGCAGTAGCTTAACAGTCTCAACTTGACCTCTCCAAGCAGCTTCCATCAAAGCAGTGCGTTTTATTCTTTTATCCTGTGCATTTATATCAATACCTTTTTCTAGAAAAAGTTTGACCTCATTGTTATAGCCTTTTGCAGCCATTCGAATAAAAGTTTCTTTATCCAGCAAAACTCCTTTTGCAATTAGCAATCTTACAGCTTCAATATTCATAAGGTCATTATATGGGTTTCCTGCAGCTAAACTGAGTGCTGTTTCTCCCTCAGAATCTTTTATATTAATCTTTGCACCTTTACTTAAAAGAAGTTTTAATGCTTCAATGGAACCACCTTTTGCTGCAAACTCTGCTGCATACATAAGAGGAGTTTTTCCATCTCTATAAAGAGCGTTTATGTTTGCACCCTTATTTAGCAACTCCTTTACACCTTGGCTATCACCTTTTCTTGCCATAAAGATTAAGGATTCATCTAATTCTTTACTGTCAACTTGTACGCCTTGCTTGAAGAAGTTTTTAATGTCACTTGCTTCACCTTTTAAAGCCAAAGCAACTAAAATGTTGGAATCTGCTTGTGCACCTTTTTCTATTAAAAGCCTCATAGCTTCAATATTTGGTTCATGGTGGTAAAAGTTAGGAGAAAGTCCTGCTACTGCTATAGTAAGAGCACTATCCCCTAGCTTGTTCTTGAAGTTAACGTTTGCACCTTTTTCTATAAGAAGTGTCATAATATCTGTATTATTATTATTTGCGGCATACATTAAAGCCGTGTAGCTGTCTAAAAAATTAGGATCTAAATTATATTTTGTATATAAAAGCTCTACTATTTCCTTGTTATTTCCTTGATGTACAGCGGCAATTAAAGCACGATTACTCTCATTTTCATTTAAGACAAGCCCTTTTTCAAAAAAAAGTTTTATTAGTTCTGTGTAATCACTGCCTACAATATTAATAAAAGCTTCTGGTTCAACAAAAGCACCTTTATTGAGCAGCAATTTTACAATTTCTGCACGATCATTAAATTCTTTGCCAAAGCCAAAGCTCTCATCACTTGTACGCTTATGTCCATAAAGTCTATGAGAAGTTCGCGAGAGAGTAAATTTACTGGACTGTTTAACATCTGCACCTTTATCTAGTAGGAGTTTTACTGTATCAAGATGACCTCCCTCTGCCGCAAAAGTAAGGGCTGTGTAGCCTACATACTCTTGAAGTCCTCCTTGAAGAGTAAGATCAATCCCTTTTTGAAGAACAACTTTCTTATTTACATCTGCACCTAAATTCAGTATAAGTTCCAGTCGTTTTGTATCCCCTTTTGAGGAAGCTTCAAATAAAGGGTCATTTAATGGAGAAGTAATACAGCCAGCAAAAAATAGACTAGAAAGCAAAAAATAGATTACGCTTGATAAACAATTTTTAAATTTTATGCTAATAAACATAAGTAAATATTAATAGACGACTTCACTTACATAACAAGCTGTTATTTTAGAAAGCAAAGAACCGATAAAAAACAAAAGAGAAAATCTAATGTGAGGATTATATCCATAACTCACTTATTTTTCAACACTTATTCTTGTTGCATAAGGTTAGGCATAATTGCAAAGATCAAAACTTTCTGCATAAATAATTTAAAATCATATTATTTTTACTTAGATATATAAAATTAAAATATTGAGATAGCAAATAAGCTAATTCCAATGGTGAATTCTGAAACTAAATAACTTATGGAGTCTGTGTATCCATAATCTAATATAGGTAAAATATTTGGATGCTTAATTTTAATACCTTGACTCTCTAAAATAGATTTTAATTTTTAAATTATGGATTTTACTGTATAAGAAATAGTGTTCCTTATAGCGGTATATAGTAGATATTATTGAGAAACCAGGGTTTATAGTAGACTGACTGTTATTTTATCTAGGCATACCGCTATAAAGGAAAGTGTGTGGATAGGGTAAATCAATGGTTAATTCTTAACAATCAGACAACGGATATTTTTAACGCGAGATATATACCATTTATTTGTCAAAAAAATTGGATATAAAAGTAGTATTTTTCTGAAATAATTTAGCTTTTTAGCTTTGTGGATAAGATTTTGACGAAAATTAAACTTGTTTAAAAAAATTTACTACTAACATTTTATTAAATTGATGTTACTACTAACCATAATGTTTGATTATACAGAAGTTGTAGTAACATCAACATAAGTCAAAATAAGTCAAATCTGTCAAAACAGATTAACTTAGACTAAAGCTCAAGACGGCCTTCAAGTTCTCCTAACTTATAACGAGCCATAGCTAAATTAGATTGTGCTCTATTTAGAACAAAATAAATAAATAAGCTTGGAGCTGAGCTTAAAGGGCGTATTAGGTGATATTGTTGAGTTAAGGTAATTAAAATATCTTCTATTTTATCTTTAAGACCAAGATTTTGCATTGTTTTTAGCTTTGATTTTACGACTTCACTATTACCAGCTGCTGCAATTTCTAAATTAAAGCCGCTTCCAATTGTTCCCAAAGCCATACCGCTTTTAGCATCTACTACACTAGCTGCCATAGCGCCATCAACTTTCATTAACTCATTTAGACATTCATTGATATTTCCCATCTTTATCTCCTTTTGGATTATATTTGAATTTTCACTAAATTCTGTCTGATTATTTGGCGTTTTTTCTAAGCTCTCTATAAGTTGGTTAGATTGTTTATCTTTATCATTTGCACTTTTTAGTCTTATTGCTTCCATAAGTATGCTTGGCAAAGATTTGTTTATATTCATGCGGTTTTGCTCTTTTCTAACCATTTCCATAATTTCTATTTCAACATTATCCCAGCGAAGAATTTCATAAACCGCTTGTTCTCCTTCATATTCATCAGAAAGTGCATCTACAAGTTGTCCTGAAAAAAAGTAAAGGAAACCTTGGCCTGATTTGGATGAGATTTGAAGCAAACAAGTCTTTTTCTCAAGTTCAAGTAGTTGGAGGATAATAAAAAGAGAAACTCCTGTTATACGACCTTTTGAGCTTTGAGAAAGTGTTTCTCTAATATTTTCAGGAATTTGTTTAAGATCCACTAGTTTGTCAAAATATTGTTGTGCTAATTCAAGGTTTGGAAATTGATTCTTCATCTCTTCACCATAAAGCATTATCAGTATTAGCACTGATAAACTAGATAACTATTGATTTTAGGGCAAATAAATAAAAGCTATTTCAGTATGAGCTTTTACAAAGCCTGTTAGCTTAATTTATTCACTAACAGTGAGGTAAAATAGCCTGATTATTTGCAGTTAATGCATTGAAATTGCCAGAATATAAAAAGGCGAGCTATTTAGGTTAGACAAATATGGCTTATCAAGATACACCTTACTTATAACAGCAATTTCTTTTCTGCTAAAAGATTTTTGAAAGTAGTTTCATTTGTCTTCTAACAGTTATTATTTTTTATTATTAAAATGGAGGAGTTATTTTCGATTATATACAATAAAAATAATGATGCAATATATTTAATAAAAATTTAACATATTTATATATTATATTAACACTTTATTGATAGCTTTTACTTGTATCAATTGTTAAAATATTATAAAGTAACATATAGATTAATCATAGTGTTACATTAATATTAGTGATAAATATATACATCATTAATTTATATATTTTTTATTTTCAGTAAAATAAATAGGAATATTATTTAACATAATTTTTGTAGATTATTTAATCTATTTTTAGACTTATTACTCAATAATATTTTTACTGTTATTATATGTAACTTTTAACATTTAAGTAGACGTAAGTGATTAATTTTCTGGGTAGGTATAAATATCTGAAAAAGCAGGCTTTATGTTGACTAACTCACACTATAAACTTTAATTTTAGTGTAAATAAACACAATTATAGTTTATCAAAACAAGAAATTTTCCTAGGTGGCTCTAAGTTAAGGAGAGAGATATTTTTAGGGCAGTTAAATCATATAAAAAAGGCTGAGTCTAGGAATAAAATAGCGTTCTCGCAGTTTTTTTGCTACAAAATTATCTAAAGTTTGCCTATAAACATTTGCATCCATCGCTCTTTTATGGGAACGAAGTTGAGCATCTTCTGTTTTTTCAACATTGTTAAGCTCTTGCACTGGAATATTTTTTCGTAAACTAAAATAAATCATTTCCTCTAATAAGGTTAAGTCTCGCTCTAAGTTTTCTATATCTATTATGCTAGCGTTTTCAAACTTTTTTATAAGCTCTTTTAGTTGTTCTGTTGACCTTTCTATTGTTTCAGCTAAAATCTCTAGATTCTGCTCTTTAGCATATTCTTTTGGTCGCTCTAATGCATTACAACATTCCCTTAAATACCCTAATATTTGTTGCTTATGAAGGTTTTCTGACTCAGCTTCTTTATTACCTGATTTAGTAAATTTATTGTTCTTAACAGCATTAGCAGAATTACTTGAGCGTGCTGAATTTATTGAATTTACTGAATTTGTTGAGTTAACTGAATTGGTAACAGAACTAGTAGAACTGTTAGTCATAGTATTTACATTATCAGATACAGCAACAGATTTATTTATAGAGGCTCCTACTTGAGATTGAATATAATCTTTAAAGTTAGCTAAGACTTCTTGTTGGCAATAAAAGAGGGTATTTACACGTTTATTAAACTTAGAGGAATTGTAGCCTTCAAAACTCTTATTAATACCACGTAAAACAATGTGAAGAGGTATGCCCATACTTTGCCAGCTTTCAATAAGTGCCCAATCTAGGGGAGAGATCATCATAGGGGCACCTCTTTTACTGACAAAAAATTCCTCTACCTCACTTAAATAGTTGTAATAGTTAACACTTTCCATAACTAAGAGTTCCAGGCTTAAAGTTAAAGTTTAAGATTTAATTTATATATATCAATTTTATTTAAGGCTGTAAAGAAGCAAGTAAAAGGTGTTTGTAAGTGTTTGATAGGTTTGAAGAAAGAAAGACAAGAGTCGCCTATAGATGGCGAACAAAAATTTTTCTATTTTAATTCGCCATCTATAAGGGTTTTTCTTAGGTTATTTTTGAATTATTTAGCACTTACTGATTCATAGAAGATAGAAATTCTGCGTTAGTCTTAGACTTAGATAGTCTTTCTAAAATGAGTTCCATAGATTCCACAGGAGAAAGAGGACTTAGAACACGTCTTAAGATAAAGACTCTGTTAAGATCTTCTTTAGGCATTAGCAATTCTTCTTTACGAGTACCAGACTTATTAATATCAATAGCTGGGAAGATACGTTTTTCAACTAGTTTACGTTCTAGGTGAATTTCCATATTACCAGTACCTTTGAATTCTTCAAAGATAACATCATCCATACGTGAACCAGTATCAATAAGTGCTGTAGCAATAATGGTTAGAGAACCACCTTCTTCTAAGTTACGAGCTGCACCAAAAAAGCGTTTTGGTCTTTGCAAAGCATTAGCGTCAACACCACCAGAGAGGATTTTACCTGAAGGAGGAACAGTTGCGTTATGAGCGCGGGCAAGACGAGTGATAGAATCAAGTAAAATTACTACATCACGGCCATGTTCTACTAAGCGTTTAGCTTTTTCAATAACCATATCAGCAACTTGGACGTGACGAGTAGCAGGTTCATCAAAGGTAGAGCTAATAACTTCGCCTTGTACAGAGCGTTGCATATCTGTTACTTCTTCTGGCCGTTCATCAATTAGCAAGACAATCAAGGTAATTTCTGGGTGATTGCGAGTAATTGAGTTAGCGATAGTTTGTAGCAGCATGGTTTTACCAGTACGAGGAGGAGAAACTATAAGGCCACGTTGACCTTTACCTATTGGGGTAATTAGGTCTATAACACGCGCAGATAGATTATCCGGTGTAGCCTCCATTTTTATACGTTCGCTAGGATAAAGAGGAGTTAAGTTATCAAAAAACACCTTATCTCGGCGAGACTCAGGTGGTTCAAAATTGATAGCCTCAACTTTTATCAAAGCAAAATACCTTTCGCCCTCTTTTGGTGGGCGAATTTGTCCAGAAATAGTATCTCCTGTACGTAAATCAAATTTACGAATTTGAGAAGGAGAGACATAAATATCATCTGGGCCAGGTAAGTAGTTATAATCTGGAGCACGTAAGAAACCAAAACCATCTGGTAAACATTCCAATACGCCTTCGGAAAAGATTAAACCTGATTTTTCGGTTTGTGCTTGCAGGATTTTAAAAATCAATTCCTGTTTACGCATTCCTGTAGCTCCAGGCACATCTAAATCCTTAGCAATTTGTGTAAGCTTAGAGATATTCATTTCCTTTAAGGTTGAAATATCTAAAAGCCCACTATGTGTTGGGGTTTCCATAGGTTGTTCTTCTACTGGATTAGCATTTTTTGTTCGATTATTTCTATTTGATGATCTTGATGAAATATTATTATTCACAGCTTTATATTGGTGTGTTGATGTAATTTAGCGTTAGGTAAACTAACATTAAATTAACCACACTAAATTATTTGGGATTGTTTAATAGGTTTGAAGAATTAGTTAAATAATTCCCCGCTAACCTTCGGCTACTCGAAGGAGAAAAACCCGTGGCGTTTGCCGAGATATTGATTTTACTGCTAAGTCTTAGCTTAACATAAATCTATAATTAGGCTACTTTGCTAATTTTCTACTTCTGAAAGTTGAGCATTGATTGATTTCCACAAAGAATCTTTACCAAAACCTGTAACGGCTGAGTATGGAATTACTTGGTCTGTACCTAAAGCTAACTTAGTCTTACTAACTTGATTGCGTAATTCATTATTTGATAGTTTGTCTGATTTGGTTAGAACAATTAGGAACGGTTTACCGAGTTCTTCAAGCCACGACTTCATTTGTAAGTCTAGTTCTGTTGGTAAGTGTCGTGAGTCAATCAACAATATACTTAACACAAGCTTATCTCGTTGTGCAAGATATTTTTCTATCAAAATTGCAAGATTATTTCGTTCTTTTTTAGAAAGGCGTGCATAACCATAACCAGGCAAGTCAACAAAATAGAACTTTTTATTAATTAGAAAAAAATTTATTTGTTGAGTACGGCCTGGTGTATTACTGGTTCTAGCCAATCCTTTTTTATTTAGTAGTGAGTTAAGTAAACTAGATTTACCTACATTAGAACGGCCTATAAAGGCAACTTCCTTAAAACCGTCTGTTGGGTAGGAACTTTCATCTACTGCCCCACGAACAAAAATAGCTTCAGAAATCTTCATTAATCTAAACTAGTATTAGGGCTAGTGGTACTAATTATGTCGTGTTCCCAAACAGGAGGCATCTTTGGTGTTGGGCTTGCACCTGATTCATCTATAGCAACGCTTAACACTTCATCTAAAGAATCTACTAAATTAACTTGGAATGTTTCTAGTACATCTTTAGGTACTTCCACTAGATCCTTTTCATTGTCCTTAGGCAAAATAATTGTTTTTATTCCTGCTCGATGAGCAGCTAATAGTTTCTCTTTTACTCCACCTATAGGTAATACTTTCCCTCGTAATGTTATTTCACCTGTCATTGCTACATCTTTTCTTACTGGATTATTAGTAAGCAAAGAGACTATAGCTGTAGCAATAGTGATTCCTGCTGAAGGGCCATCCTTAGGTATTGCACCTTCAGGAACGTGAATATGTAAGTCATATTTTTTATAGAAAGAAGGTGAAATGCCTAATTTAGTAGCTCTAGCACGAACACAACTTATAGCTGTGCGCATAGACTCTTGCATTACCTCACCAAGTTTACCAGTTAAGGTAAGTTGGCCTCGTCCTGGCATTAAACTAGTTTCTATTTGAAGTACATCTCCACCTACTTCAGTCCAAGCTAGCCCTGTAGTTACACCTACTTCATTGTGTTCATTAGCCATTTGTGGGCGGAAGCGAATTGGGCCTAAGAATTTTTGCACAGATTCTGCAATAAGAACTTCTTTGAATTTTTCTTTTTCTTCTTCGCTTAAAACCACATATTTACGAGCAACTTTACGACAAAGAGAAGAAACTTCTCTTTCTAAATTTCTAACACCTGCTTCACGTGTATAGTTTTGAATTAAAGTTGCTATGGCTTCATCTGAAAACTCAACTTTTTCTGCTGTAAGTCCATTTGCTTCTAACTGTTTAGGAATTAAATAACGACGAGCTATCTCTGTTTTTTCTTGTTCAGTATAGCCAGAAAGACGAATAATTTCTAAACGGTCTTGTAATGCTGCTGGAATTGTATGCAACACATTAGCTGTAGCAATAAACATTACTTTAGAAAGATCATATTCTACATCTAAGTAGTGATCTTGGAAGCTGTTATTTTGTTCTGGATCCAGAACTTCTAGAAGTGCAGCTGATGGATCCCCGCGAAAATCCATACCTAGTTTATCTACTTCATCAAGAAGCATTAGAGGATTTACGGTACCAGCTTTTTTCATCATTTGTATGATTTGGCCTGGTAGAGCACCAATATAAGTGCGGCGATGTCCACGAATTTCAGCTTCATCTCTAACACCACCTAAAGAAAGGCGCACAAACTTACGACCAGTAGCCCGAGCAATAGAGCGTCCTAGAGAAGTTTTACCAACTCCTGGAGGGCCAACAAAACAAAGTATTGAGCCTTTAGGATTTTGTACAAGTTGACGAATAGCTAAAAATTCTAAAATGCGCTCTTTAATTTTTTCTAAACCATAGTGGTCAGATTCTAGAACGTCTTCTGCATGTTTAATATCTCGTATTTCGGCAGAAGCTTCTTTCCAAGGTACAGCTAGCAACCAATCCAAGTAGTTACGAGACACCGCAGATTCAGCAGACATAGGAGGCATTTGCTCTAAGCGGCGTAGCTCTGACATTGCTTTATTATAAGCATCTTGAGACATGCCAGCTGCGTCAATTTTTTTCTTTAACTCTTCTAGTTCAGCTTTTTCATCTCTACGGCCTAACTCTTTATTGATAGCTTTAATTTTTTCATTTAGGTAGTACTCTTTTTGAGCCTTTTCCATTTGTTTTTTAACACGGCCTTGAATAGAGCGGTCTAGCTGTAACTTATCTAGTTCTACCTCTATAATTTCAATTAAGCGACCAAGACGTTCATGTAGAGGAAAAATTTCTAGCAGTCCTTGTTTATCTTCTACACTTAATCTTAAATGGCTAGCAATAGTGTCAGCTAAACGAGAAGGATCTTCTATTTGTAGGTCTCCATGCAAGTTGTCTACATTTTCTGGATTTTGGCGCACATATTGGTCAACTAAAGAAGTTAGCCGACCTACCAAAGCATTGATTCTTGGGCTACGCTCTGGTGTTTGAGAAGTACGTCTAATAACAGCTTGCCAGTGGGTTTCTTGCTCATCTACTCTAATGGCTTTAGCTCGTTCAATACCTTCAACTTGAACTTTGATATTCCCATCAGCTAAATATAAATGTTGAGCAATTTTAGCTAGTGTACCAGTTCGATAAACTTGATCTGTGGTAGGTTCTTCTAGGGTAGCATCATGTTGAGTGGCGAGAAAAATAATCCGATCTCCTGCAAGTGCTTTCTGCAAGGCTACTACAGAAGGCACTCGACCTATCTTAAAACGGACTACTGTGTAGGGAAATACCACTACATCGCGAATTGGAACCATTGGATAACTAGCAACATCATCCGGAGTACCGTCATGAAATTCCTGCATATTTTCTTACCTTATAGAAAAAGAGCAAAAAACTTTGCCAATAATTAAAATCTCAGACTAACAAGCTAGACTAACCAGCTTTCTCTAATACAGGGAAACTAGCTCTATGATTTTCTACCATTTCACGAGTTACTATAAACTCTTTGATTTTCTTTTGAGATGGAAGTGAATACATTGCCTCTAGCATTAGTTCTTCTAAAATCATGCGCAATCCTCTTGCGCCAACTTTACGCTCACAAGCTTGTCTAGCAATGGTCTGTAGAGCATCATCCGTAAAGCGTAGTTTTACGCTATCCCATTCAAATTGCTTTTGATATTGCTTAATCAAAGCATTCTTAGGCTTGGTAAGAATATCGATCATAGCTGCTTCATCTAGTTCATGCAAAGTACCAATAACTGGTAATCGGCCAACAAACTCTGGAATCAAGCCATATTTTATTAAATCTTCTGGTTGAGCTTGTTCTAAAATATTAGAGTTTCTGGAAAAACGGTTTTCTATTTTAGCTTGAAACCCTAGAGCTTTTTTCCCTATCCGACGTTCTATTACTTTATCTAAACCAACAAAAGCTCCACCACAAATAAATAAAATATTAGTAGTGTCCACAGGGAAAAATTCTTGGTGAGGATGCTTTCTACCACCTTGAGGAGGAACGTTTGCAACAGTTCCTTCTAAGATTTTTAAAAGAGCTTGCTGAACGCCTTCACCAGAAACATCTCTAGTAATGGAGGGATTTTCATCTTTACGACAAATTTTATCTACTTCATCAATGTAGATAATTCCTTGTTGGGCACGTTCAATATCTCCATTAGCATTTTGTAAAAGCTTTAGGATAATATTTTCCACATCTTCGCCAACATAACCTGCTTCAGTCAAAGTAGTAGCATCTACAATACAAAAAGGAACATTTAGCATTCGTGCTAAGGTTTGGGCTAAAAGTGTTTTTCCTGTACCAGTTGGACCAACTAAAAGAACGTTACTTTTTTGGATTTCTACTTCTGTTTGAGTCCGACGACGAGCCATTTCAATTCGCTTGTAGTGCTGATAAACAGCAACTGCTAGCTTCTTTTTTGTCTCATCCTGACCTATTACATAGTCATCCAAAAATTCTCTTATCTCAATAGGTTTTGGAAGGGTTGGGCGATGAGTTTGAGCATCTTGGTTAGCATCATCTGTAATTATTTCATTACAAATATCTATGCACTCATTGCAAATATAGACGGTAGGCCCAGCAATAAGCTTCTTAACCTCATTTTGGGTCTTTCCACAAAAAGAACATCGCAATGTTTCATCTCTTCTCAAAGTTGTAACTCCGCCCCGATTTAGCAAAAATTTTGGGTTATGATGTATTAAGCTACTATTGTAAATCTATTTTAACACAACAAATAAACTATTCGCGATGGGTAATAACCTGATCTATTAACCCATATTCCTTAGCTTCATAAGGTCCCATAATTCTATCACGTTCAACATGTGATTCAATAACATCAAAGGGCTGACCTGTATGTTTAGCTAATATCTCACTGGTAAGCTTTCTCATACGCATTAATTCTTCTGCATGAATGCGTACATCTGTTGCTTGACCACCAATTCCACCTACTGAAGGTTGGTGAATTAAGATTCTTGCATTAGGTAAAGCAAAACGCTTGCCCTTAGCACCAGCAGTTAAGAGTAAAGCTCCCATAGAAGCACATTGTCCAATACAAATAGTTGTTACATCTGGACGGATAAACTGCATTGTATCGTAAATTGCCATACCTGCTGTAATTGATCCACCTGGACTGTTTATATATAAAGATATGTCTTTGTCTGGATCTTCTGCTTCTAAGAAAAGTAGTTGGGCAACTACGAGATTAGCAATCATATCGTCTATTGGCTGACCAATAAAAATAATATTGTCTTTTAATAATCGGGAGTAAATATCATATGCTCTTTCTCCTCGACTAGTTTGTTCAACGACCATTGGTACTAATGTTGCGTGGGGTTGGCTAATCATAGTTTTATCTCTTGAGTTGGATTAAGTATGTTGATTTGACTGCTTGATTCTTAAAACTAACTTTATTGCTTAGGTAAATTTGAGCATTAGCTAGCTAGCTAATGCTCAAACAGAAATTACTCTTTTTTATCTTCTTGGCCTTGCTCTTTAGCTTCACTAGCTTGAGCCTCAGAAGATTCTTCTTTACTAGTAGCCTCTACATGATCATGTGTATGATCACATTCTGGACCATGTTCATGGCTATGATCATGTGAATGATCGTGATCATGATCGTGACTATGATCATGATGAGCATCTAGCTCTTCACTAGATACTTTTTCTTCAGTAATCTGAGCGTTTTTAATAACTAAATTTATCACTTTATCATTGCGTAATCTGCCTTTGATACTATCGATTGCCCCTTCCTTTGTCAAGGCGCTCTTGGTAGCCTCAAAGCCTAAATTAGCCATCTCAGAAATCCTTCTAACTTCTTCATCTAGTTCTGTTTCTGAGAGTTCAACATTTTCTTTTTCAGCTATTTTTTCTAAAAGTAACGCACATCTTACATCTTTAGTTGCAACCTTACGTTGTCCTTCAAAAAGTTGGCCCCAATCTAGATTAGTAGTACGAGGATCAACACCTCTTTTTGCTAAATTTGTAATGAGATTCTCAACTCTTTCTCTAGTTTGTCCTTTAACCAAAAATTCTGGAACTTCAAAGTCATATTCACTTAAAAGCTTTTCTAAAACAACTTCTTTTAATCTCTCTTCAGCTTCTTCATTAGCAGCTTTTTCAAAGCTTTCTTTTGTCTTCTTACGCAAATCTTCTAAATTTTCATAATCTCCTAATCCTTGAGCAAAATCATCATCTAAAGCAGGAATTTCTTTTACCTTTATTGAATGCAATTTTATAGTGTACTCTACTTCTTTTCCTGCTAAATCATGATTGTTATCGTCCTGCGCGTAGGTTACCTTAAATGTTTTTTCATCGCCTATTTTCATTCCTCTAAGATTTTCATTAAATTCAGGAGCTAAGTCAGGCGAATTTACTTGCATTTGAACCCCTTCGGAGTTGATATCTTCAGCTTCCTCATTAAGTAATTTTCCTTTTACATCAACAGTAACAAAATCGCCATCTTTTGCTTCACGATCTTCTACAGGGGTTAAATTAGCTTGTTGTTCACGGAGTTTTTCTAACTGTTTTTCTATCATTTCATCTGTGACAATGCGAACTTTCTTTGTCACTTGTAAGGCATTATAGTCTTTTAATTCAAAGTTTGGTAAAACTTCTACACTAGCCTTAAAAACCAAAGGTTGACCATCATTTAGAGTAATTTCATCTATATCTGGCTCACCAACTACCATTAATTTATTGTCAACTACTGCTGATTGCAATAAATTAGGCAACATATTACGCATTACTTCGTCACGAATTTCCTTACGAAAGCGAGTTTTCACGACTGAAATAGGGGCACGACCTCTTCTAAAGCCGGGAATATTAGCCGATTGGGCTATTGTTTGAGAAACACGAAAGAATTGTTCTGAAACTTTTTCTGCTGCTACTTCTACGTTAATTTGTTTTTTGCAAAGTGATAAATCAACTATTTCAATTTTTTGCACAGTATAAAAACCCCTTTTTATAAAAAAATCTACATTAAACCCAAAGCCTTGCTCCTAAAAGAAGGAAATCTCATTGTTTGATTTTAGTCAACTTTCGGTAAGCTATTAACCTTAAAAGAGTTTTGGATTAAAACTCTATCTAAGTAAGGTTAGTTGACAAGGAGTTTCCAGATGTGAGCAATTAGGAAGAAACTTAACCAAGCCTTAGTTAGAGGCTATTGAGAATAGCTAATTGCTAATAACAACTAGCTATTCCCTTATGCGAAAGGGGGGACTTGAACCCCCATAGGTCGCCCTACTAGATCCTAAGTCTAGCGCGTCTGCCAATTCCGCCACTTTCGCAAACTTAAAAATCTTAAATACTGCATTGTAAAGATTGCTTTATAAATAGCAATAAACTGTAGTATAGGATAGAGCTGTTTTTGCGGTCAATTCGGCTTGCCGTAGCCTTAGCAAAAGAATTTGCTAAGCTTGGCCTAGAGCTAAAAACCCTAGGCCAAAAACAAACTTAATCAGCTTTTTTTCTCATAAAAGTAGGTATATCTAAATCATCTCTTCTAGTTTCATCTCTGCCATTTCTTGTATCTAATGGTTTGGTACTAGGTGAGTTGATTACTGCTGTTGCAGTAGGTATTGAATAAGTACGGTTTGGAACAGGCTGAGTTCCAACCATACGGTCAAAACCTGTTGCAATTACTGTTATCTTCATATTATTTGTCATTCGTTCATCTATCACAGCACCAAAAATTATATTGGCATCATCATCAGCAGCTTCACGAATGATAGTTGAAGCTTCATTAACCTCATGTAAAGTTAAATCTGGGCCACCAGTGATATTTACTAAAATTCCTTTTGCCCCTTCAATAGAAGCTTCTTCTAAAAGTGGACTAGCTATAGCACGTTGGGTTGCTTCTATAGCACGGTTTTCACCTTGTGCTGCTCCTGTTCCCATTAATGCTATTCCCATTCCTTGCATAATGGTCTTTACATCAGCAAAGTCTAAGTTAATCAAACCAGGAACAGTGATTAAATCAGAAATACCCTGTACGGCTTGTCTTAAGACATCATCTGCCACTCGGAAAGAATCTTGTAAGGAAGTATTTCTTTCTACAGTATGTAGTAATCTTTCATTAGGAATAGTTATAACCGTATCTACACATTCACGAAGTTCAGCTAAACCTCTTTCAGCTTGAATCATTCGGCGACGGCCTTCAAAAGCAAAAGGTTTAGTTACAACGGCTACAGTCAATGCACCTAGTTCTGTTGCTAAGCTTGCAACAATTGGAGCAGCTCCAGTTCCAGTACCACCGCCTAACCCAGCAGTGATAAAGACCATATCTGCACCTTCTAGAACTTCGATAATTTTTTCAGTGTCATCAATAGCAGCTTGGCGGCCAATGTCAGGATTTGCTCCTGCACCTAGACCTTTTGTTAGCTTTGCTCCTATCTGAAGTTTGACAGGTGATTGAGAACGTGCTAGCACTTGTAAATCTGTATTAGCTACTAAAAACTCTACTCCCTCAACTTTGGCTTCAATCATTCGGTTGACAGCATTACCACCACCGCCACCAACACCAATTACCTTTATACATGCTCCGCTCACAGGGGTATCAGCAAATGTTAAGTTCAATGTGTCACCTCTATCCGTTGCCATTCGGAGACTCCATTCTTTATTTTCTTTATATTAAAAGTAGATAATATTATTTAGGGAAATTATCATATGTGGTGTGCTTTTGTTGCTGCATACTACAACAGATCTGATCTAACCACCACACTTTTTTCCGAAATATTAAAAAATTTTTCAACAGTCTCAATAAACCTATATATAGGTATCAAAACCTTTCTAAAAGATCAAAAAATATTAGCGATCCAATCTTTGATCTTAGCAGCTTTGCGCTTTAACCCGCTAGTATTTTTTAGGTATCCTTTTGGATTACCAACTTTTGCTTTATAGCCAGTCAATACTAGTCCTAAAGCTGTAGCATATTCAGAACTAGCTATTTCCTCAGAAAGTCCACCTACACCTTGAGGAACACCACGTCTAGCAGGTAAATCCAGGATTTGTTCTGCAATTTCTGGAATTCCTGGCAGCAAACATCCTCCACCGGTTAAAACAACACCGCTAGAAATTTGTCTTTCATATCCTACGCGTTGGATTTCATCTTGGATTTGACAAAAGATTTCTTCAGCTCTGGGTTGTAAAATTTCACATAGGGTGTATCTTGAAAGGGGGCGTGAGGGTTGTCCTCCTACACTAGGAATTTCTAGCATTGATTGGCGTTCATTTTCCCCTAACAAATGGCTAAGGGCGCAGCCATATTGACGCTTAATGCGTTCTGCTTCAGGGACAGGAGTACGAAGTCCAACTGCAATATCATTTGTAAAATGATTGCCGCCTACGGGAAATACTGCAGTATGGCGAATTGCACCACGTTGAAAGATAGCCAACTTTGTAGTCTCTCCACCAATATCTATAAGGGCTGTACCATATTCTCGCTCATCTTCTGTTAACACCGCTTCTGCTGCTGCTAATGGTTCAAGTACCGTGTCGAGAACTATCATACCTGAACGATTAACACTTGTCACGATATTTTGCTTAGCTGTTATTGGTGAAGTGACTATATGTACGGCAACTTCTAGCCTCATCCCTAACATACCCAAGGGATCTCCAATTCCATCTTGCTCATCAACAGTAAATTCTTGAGGTACAACATCTATGATTTCTCTGTCAGAAGGAACCGACACAGCACTAGCTTGGTCAATAACTCGTTTAATGTCATCAGCGCCTATTTCTCGGTTTCGTCTAGATACAGCTACAACTCCACGACTGTTATAACCTTTTATATGAGCCCCAGCCAATCCCACAAAGACTTCTTCGACTGCAAACCCTGCCATTTGTTCTGCCATTTCAACTGCACGCTTAATAGATTCAACAGCTAGGTCAAGATTTACAACTACACCTTTGCGCAACCCTTTAGAGTCTGTAGCACCTACACCTACAACTTCTAAACGGTCTTGGCTATTGACTTCAGCTAGTACTACACGCACACGACTTGTGCCAACATCTAGTCCCACTACTTGCGGATTCTGTTTTGGCATAAGTTTTACCTCTCTTTTTGAGCAAATGCAACTTTATCACTAGTTACTTTACCATTACTTTGCACAGGTTTTACAGTCCTTATTGCAATTTGTGTAGGGTGTACTACGCTAATAAATTTAATCTGCTCTGGTTGCTCTAAAATTTTTGGATCTAAAAACTTATATTCTTTAAGTTTTGCTATATTTCTACTATGTAATGCTGTAAGAACATCTACTGCACGACTTAAACGAGCGCGAAAATCTCTATCACCTAAATCTACTTCAACAGAACTTTCTGAAAGTTGTACTCTAATATCCTTTAAATTTGAAAGGTCTATTTCTTCAATCAAAGGAGAAAATTTCTTTGGTCCTGCATCAAAAGCACTTATAACTTGTTGGTACATCTGTATTTTTTCTAAATTTTCTCCTCGACTTGCTGCTACAGTTTCTCGTGTAAGACCCACAACTAATGGAGGTAATTCTTTATCCAAAGTATTATCATACTCACCTAAAACTACTGCATCTGCATCCAACCAAACTGGTGTTTGTTCTGATTCAAAACGAACTAAAGCAAGAGCTTTACGCTCCTCTATTTTAATGCGTAAAGTATCTGGCAAAATACGTGTTATTTGTGCATGTTTAATCCAAATAGAAGATTGTAGTTGTTCTTGTAACTTTTTTAAATTCGTAGAAAACAGCTTGTTAGACATATTGTTTCTTACTGTTTTTTCTACTTCTGCTGAGCTAACTCTTGAATTACCACTTACTTCTATGTTTTGTAGCTGGAAAGCTGGCAAAGAAACTAACTCATTATAAACAAACATTACCACCAACAAACAAGCCACAACAGCACTCATACGTAGGGCCAGTTTACTATAACTCTTAACTTTTTCCCAATCTACTGAAGAAACATTTATTTGTTTGGCCTTAGTAGCACGCTTTCTTGGTGTAACGACTTGTTTAATTTTTTCTGCCATAACTTAACCTCTAAACCTGGGGTTGCGTTCTAAACCTGGGTTGCGTTCGCTATAGCTTGCTAAAACCCCAGGCCAATATATTTGCGCTAACTTCAGGCTAATATAAAACATTTACCATAGTTCCAGAGCTAATTTTAGCTCTTTTCCACTATGATCTTTAACTTTATTTTTAACTTGATCAATCAAATTTAACACTTGATCAGCATTTGTATTTGCTTTATTTACAATAAAATTTCCATCGTTTGTGCAAACCATTGCATCTCCAGAAGTTAAACCTTTTAATCCTGCTGCTTCAATCAACTTAGCAGCTGAATATCGGCCAACTTTTTCTTCAAAAACAGGCCCAACGCCTTGTAACCCATTCTGTTGATCTTTTAGATAAGCATTTATTTTTTTAAGCTGCTTTTTCTTAACAACTTCTGAAGTCTCAGCTACTAACTCAAGCTCTGCTGCTAAAATTAAGCGCAAGTATCTTTCTTGCTCTTCTTTACTCATTTCTTTTAACTCTTCACCCAAAACTTTCATCAACTTGCCGTTATAAAGACACAAAAGGCTCTTTATGTTTTTTAGAAAAACTCCTTTTTTCTCCCTACGATGAATTATTGATCCAAGAGTTCCTAAATAAGAGTCAAAATTCTCCTTAAGCCGAAAGCCCCGGTCAGCGATTGCAAGAGCTAAACGAGAGATTCTATAACCAGCATGAGCGTGGACTTTGTTATCTTTAAAGAGCAAGACTTCTTCTAATAATTTTAAGCTAATGGCAACCCGATTAACCGCATTGTCATGAACTATTAAATGGCTACCACTACCTAAAGCTGACCAAGGAATTTGCCATTTTTCAAACTCAACAACTAGCTGTGCTGCTGCTTCAGGAGTTTCAGGATAAGCAATCGCATCGATTTTGCCCCCAACTCCTAAAGCTGTATGGTTCCTCATATGTTGCTCACATCGCACAACTACTTCTAATTGCTGGCAAATCTCTGTTATTTTCTCTGTTCTATCCATTTTTCTCTAAACTCTTAACTCTAACTCACTAACCCTGGGGTTTCTCTAAACCCGGGGTTGCGCTCGTTTCACTCGCTAAAACCCCGGGCTAATATGGGTTGAACAATTATAGAGTTGGGCGACTCTTATAAATAATTCTGTTTCCAACAGAACATCATTTAGAAATAAATCTTGTTTGTATTCGCTCAACCTATATTAGCCCCAGGGGAAAATCAAGCTCAGGCTTGATTTTTTCCTGGGGATCAAGAACGCAACTAAAACCCCGGGCTAATATGGGTTGAACAATTATAGAGTTGAGCGACTCTTATAAATAACTCTGTTTCCAACAGAACATTATTTAGAAATAAATCTTGTTTATATTCGCTCAACCTATATTAGCCCCAGGGGAAAATCAAGCTCAGGCTTGATTTTTTCCTGGGGATCAAGAGCGCAATAATGATTTTTCTTGGGGAAATATTTTATATTATAAAATTCTTAATAATTCTTCCCCAGCTTGCCAAACATTGCCTGCACCTAAAGTTAAAACTAAATCTCCTGGCTTAACAATTTCTTTTAAAGAGGCTGCTCCGGCTGAAACTGGGCCAATGGCTTTTACATCTCTATGACCAAACTGCTCAATAGTAGCAGCTAAACTTTGAGAATTAATTCCTTCTATAGGTTCTTCGCTAGCAGCATAAATATCGGCTAGTCTTAGTACATCAGCCTCATAAAAAGAGCGAGCAAAATCTTCATAAAGGTGTTTTGTTCGGCTATAGCGATGAGGTTGAAAGAGTACAACTAAGCGCCGACCACTACTTTTAGCTGCTGCTAAGGTAGCCTTTATTTCTGCTGGATGATGTCCATAATCATCCACTACTAAAACCTCGTTTTTCTCTCCTTTAATTTGAAAACGACGATCTACGCCTTTATATTCTCCAAGAGCTGATGCAATTCGCTCAAAATCTATATTAAGGTCTAACCCTATAGCAATTGCAGCCAAAGAGTTATACACATTATGTTGTCCAGGAACCTGGAGTTTTACACGTCCTAAGTCTTTGCCTCTATCTCGAACGTTAAATTCTGAGCCAAACTTATCTGTAAGACGAACATTTACAGCAGAAATATCGGCTTGAGCAGAAAAACCATAAGTAATTAATTGGCGTTTTACTTGAGGAATTATTGATTGAACATTAGGGTCGTCTAAACATAAAACAATGCTTCCATAAAAAGGAACTTTGTTAACAAAGTTTATAAAGTGCTGGCAAATTTCATGTATATCTTTGTAATAATCCAAATGTTCACGGTCAATATTAGTAACAACTGCAATAGTAGGTGAAATTTTTAGGAATGAGCCATCACTTTCATCTGCTTCTACTACCATAAATTCACCGCGTCCTAGCTTTGCATTACTTCCAAAAGCACCAACTCTTCCGCCTACTACAATTGTTGGGTCAAATCCAGCTAAATTTAGTACCATTCCCACCATTGAAGTAGTAGAAGTTTTTCCATGAGCGCCTGCAATCGCGATTCCATACTTAAGCCGCATTAGTTCTGCTAACATTTCAGCTCTTGGAATAACTGGTATTTGACGACTTTTTGCAACTACAACTTCAGGATTATCTAGTTTTACAGCAGAAGAAATCACTACAACATCAGCACCTTTAACATTATCGGCTGAATGTCCTTCGTAAATAGTTCCACCTAAAGCAGCAAGTCTTTCTGTTACAGGAGAAAGTTTAACATCTGAGCCGCTAACACCATAACCTTGATTAAGCAACACTTCTGCAATGCCGCTCATTCCTATTCCACCAATTCCTACAAAATGAATATGTCTATATCGCTTAAACATTTTTTCCTCCCTGGGGAAACCCCCAGGCTAATATACCCCAGGCTAATATAGCTAAGATTTTTTATTTTTTATAACATCCAAGGCTAAGTCTACGGCACGAGAAGCAGCATCAGCTCGAGCTAGTTTTTTACTAGCAATTTCCATTGCGTCAATTTTCTCTGGTGCATCGACTAAAGCAAAAATTTCTTGGGTCAATCTATCTATTGATAGATCTTGTTGGATGATCATGCGTGCAGCGCCTGCACTTTGCAAGGCTTCTGCGTTTTTTCTTTGGTGATCATCAGCAGCTTGAGGAAAAGGCACTAGTATAGAAGCTTTACCTGCTGCGGTTAGTTCTGCAACAGTAGTTGCACCAGAACGACATAACACAAAATCGGCTCGGGCAAACTCATCAACAATTTTGTCTATAAAAGGACGAACATCGGCTGACCACCCATGGTGCTGATAAGCTGCCCGAACTTGCTCTAAGTCTTTCTCACCGGTTTGGTGAGTAATTGTCAGTTGTGATTTTCTCTCTACCAGTTTTGGCAAGGCTTCTATCATAGCCATATTAATAGCATGTGCGCCTTGAGAACCTCCAAAAATCAGAATGTGCTGTTGATTAGCTCGCTTCTTTTTAGGCACATTTTGAAATTCGCCTCTCACTGGATTACCTGTCACAACTGCTTTTCCATTAAAATAAGGCTTTGAAACTTCAAAAGTTACAGCAGCCTTATCAATAAATCTTGCTAAAACTCGATTAGTAAATCCTGGTAAAGCATTTGGCTCTACTACCATTGTAGGAAGCCCTTGCAAAGCAGCTAATAACAAAACCGGCCCTGAAGAATAGCCTCCCACACCTATAACTACATCTGGTTTAAAATTACTAAGTATTTTTCTAACTTCTAAAAAACTTCCTGGCAACATTAAGAGTGACTTAATTCGCTTTGCCATAGAAATATTCTTTAATGCTGCAACGTGAATCATTTCTAGCTTAAAGCCTTCACGAGGAATTATTTTTTTCTCAAGTCCATGTTCAGTACCAACAAAAATAACCTCATTTTTTTCGTCACGTCTTTGAAATTCTCGTGCTATTGCAACACCTGGAAAAATATGTCCACCTGTGCCACCACCAGCAATTATCACTCTTAGAGCCACTACTTCCTACCTACTCTTTCTCAGCTTCTATATTATTGGAAACATTTAGTATTGCAGCTACAGCCATTAAGGTAAACATAATAGATGTACCACCATAGCTAATAAATGGTAGTGGAATACCTTTAGCAGGAACTATGCTTAGCACAACGCTGATGTTAAAAAAGGCTTGAGCTACTATCATCACAGTAAAACCTGTAGCTAAAAGGCAACCAAACATATCAGGCGAATGCCGAGCAGATTTTACTCCTCGCCAAAGAAAAAGCAAAAATAACAAAACAACTGTAGTTGAACCCATTAATCCTAGTTCTTCACTAATTACAGCATAAATAAAATCTGTATGAGCTTCTGGTAAATAAAAAAGTTTTTGCTTACCTTGAGAAAAACCTAAACCTTTGACTCCACCGCTACCAACCGCAATTAAAGATTGAACAACTTGAAAGCCTTCATCACGAGCATATTGCCAAGGATCTAAAAAGGCTTTTAATCGTTCAAATCGGTAAGCAACATGAAAAAGTTGCCAATACATTAATGGTACAACCGGCAACATACAAGCTATCATATAGCGAATAGGTACACCGGCAGTAATTAACATAACTCCTGTAACTAAACCCATTACAATAGTAGTACCTAAGTCACGGCCTAACAGCACCATTCCCATTAAAAATCCACTAATAATCACAGCAGGAATAAAAGTACGTTTAAGGTTGCGAATTTCTGACGAGCGTTTATCTAAAAAGTAAGCTAGAAATAGCACAACAGCTAATTTTGCTAGCTCTGATGGTTGAAAGGAAAAACCTGCTACACGAATAAATCTATGAGTACCTTTTACTGCTGGTAAAAGTAGCACTGCGGTTAAAAACAGTACACTAACACCAATCAAACCATAAACTATGGCAGGATGTTTTAAGGATTTGTAATCAATTTTTATTAACAAAATCATTCCTACTATACCAATCAAAGCTGAAAAAGCTTGTTTGGTGAAAAAGTAGAACTGATTTCCATACATCTGCTGAGCCATTACAGCAGATGAACTATAAACCATTAAAATACCAAAGAGTACCAACCCTACTGTGGTTGCTAGTAGTAGCCGATCTCCAAACCCTTGTTCTCCTAGTTCAATCCTTAACATAAATCCTACCTAATTGTGGTTGCACTCATTTCCCGGGGTTGCGCTCATTTCATTCGCTAAAACCCCGGGCTAATATGGGTTGGGCTATTACAAATAATTGCAATTTCCCATAATAATCCATTTGAAATGAGTCATTTATTAAAATAATCATCTATTTGAAATGGGTTATTTATTAAAATGACTCAACTCTAATTCGCTCAACCCATATTAGCCCCAGGTTTTAGCAAGCCACAGGCTTGCGCTACCTGGGAATCAAAAAACGAGCATAACCTGGGAATCAATATAATCCATTTGAAATGAGTTATTTATTAAAATAATAATCCATTTGAAATGGGTTATTTATTAAAATGACTCAACTCTAATTTGCTCAACCCATATTAGCCCCAGGTTTTAGCAAGCCACAGGCTTGCGCAACTTGGGAATCAAAAAACGAGCATAACCTGGGAATCAATATAATCCATTTGAAATGAGTTATTTATTAAAATAATAATCCATTTGAAAATGGGTTATTTATTAAAATAATAATCCATTTGAAATGGGTTATTTATTAAAATAGCTCAACTCTAATTCGCTCAACCCATATTAGCCCCAGGTTTTAGCAAGCCACAGGCTTGCGCTACCTGGGGATCAAAAAACGAGCATAATCTGGGGATCAAAAAACGAGCGCAACCCAGGAATTTCGAGAATTAATTTTAAGCATATTAGTAGCATTTAATTTTGTAATTTAGCTACTTCAGCTTTGAAAACTTGGCCTCGTTGCTCAAAATTATCAAACATGTCATAGCTAGAGCATGCTGGTGCAAGCAAAACAGTGTCACCGTTTTGCGCAAATGAAAAGCCTTTTGCTACTGCATCACCCATTGTGCTAGCTCTTGTTAAAGGGCAAATTCCAGAAAGTGCAGCCTCGATTTTGTCACTAGCAGCACCTATTAAAATTAGATGTTTTACTCGTTCAGCAATTAATGATCGCAAAGGTGAATAATCACTACCTTTATCTTTGCCACCTAAAATTAATATTAAATTCCCGGTAAAAGCTTCAACTGCTTTTATTGCTGCATCCACGCTAGTGGCTTTTGAGTCATTAACAAAATGAACTCCTTTAATTTCTGCTACTGGTTCCAAGCGATGTTCTATCCCACGAAATTTAGCAATAGTATCTCGCATTGAAGATACAGAAGCATTTAAGGCTATGCCAACAGCTAAAGCCACCATTACATTTTCTAAATTGTGTGAACCACGCAATCGAACATCTTTGCTAGGGTTTAACAAAATTTGTTCTAAGCCTTTTTTGTCACGATAAATAATTTCATCACCGCGTAAAAATATTCCTGTTGAGAGTTCTTTTTGTCGGCTAAAAAAGATTTTTTCTGCTGCTGTAGAATTTGCCATTGAGCTAACTAATTCATCATCAGCATTTAAGATTGCAAAATCATCTGCGTTTTGATTAAGGAAAATTCTGCGTTTAGCTTCTGCATAATCATTAAAGCTCTTATAACGATCCAAGTGATTTGGAGTAATATTAAGCAAAGCAGCTACTTTTAAGTGTAGCGTTTCAGTTGATTCAAGCTGAAAGCTGCTTAATTCAGCTACAGTAAAGCCATCATCTTTAGAAGTGTCTACTAGGCTAATTAAAGGTGTGCCAATATTTCCACCTACTTGAGTATAAAAGTTAGCACCAGCTAAGACTTCACCTGTTAGTGCAGTTGTTGTTGTTTTGCCATTTGAACCAGTAATTCCAACTATTTTTCCTTTTAGAAATAGTGAAGCAAGCTCAATTTCTCCAATAAGTTTTTTTCCTGCACGGCGAGCTTCTACAAGTGGAGCAATTTCTAGTGGTACACCTGGGCTAACAATAATTAAATCAGCATTTAGTAAAGCATCTTTACTATGCCCGCTTATTTCAGATTTGATATTGCGAGAATTTAGGAAATCGATTTCGCTAGCTAATTTTTCTGCTGATTTTGAATCACTAACTAAAACTTTAGCTCCGCGCTGAGCTAAGAACTCAGCTGCAGCTAATCCACTTTTTGCCATTCCAATAATGGTAATTTGTTTTCCTGAAAGTTCCATATTTTCCAAATAAATTAACGTAATTTCAAAGTTGCTAAACTTAGCAATGCAAAAAATATAGCTACAATTAAAAAGCGAAATACGATTTTTGTTTCTTTCCAACCAATTAATTCAAAATGATGGTGAATAGGAGACATTTTAAAAATGCGCTTTCCAGTAGTTTTGTAACTAGCAACTTGAAGCATTACAGAAAGCATTTCAATAATAAAAACTCCACCCATTAAACCAAGCAAAAATTCTTGTTTAATAATAACTGCTACTGTAGCGATACAACCGCCTAACCCAAGACTACCAACATCTCCCATAAAAACTTCTGCTGGTGGAGAGTTAAACCATAAAAACCCTAAACTTGCTCCTGCTAAAGCTGCGCAAAAAACTGTTACTTCTTCAGCAGCAGGATTAGGAATTAAACCAAGATATTGAGCATGTTCTGCATGACCTGTTAAATAGGTAAAAACGGCTAAAGTCGCTACAGTAACGAATGTAATGCTAATTGCTAATCCATCTAAACCATCAGTCAAATTAACAGCATTAGAAAAACCAGTGATAATAAACCAAATAAAAACGGCATAAACTGGCCACCACAAAGTAGGGGTAAAAGTTTTAACAAACGGAATACTTAGTTGCGGCACATAACCAGTAAAATATAAAACTGCAATTATTACTGCACAGTTAAGAAGTTGAAAAATCAGTTTATAGCGTCCTTGTAAACCTAAGTTATTCTTCTTGGCTACTTTTAAATAGTCATCAGCAAAACCAATAGCCCCAAAAGCTACAATAGAAAAAATGGAAAGCCAGACATTTATACTTTTTAAGTTCATCCAAAAAAACGTAGAAAGCACAACAGAGGAAAGAATAAGAATTCCTCCCATTGTAGGAGTTCCTTGTTTTTTCTGATGGTGTTTTGGGCCTTCTTCACGAATATATTGGCCTATTTGAAACTCTTTTAGCTTTCTAATTAAATAATTGCCAAAGAGCAAACTAATAAGCATTGCTGTAATTGTAGCTATTGCAGCCCGAAAAATTACATACTCAAAAACCCTCATCCAAGACATTGAAGGATGAACAAGCCTTAAAATTTCATAAAATAGGTAATAAAGCACTTATGATTTCTCCAAAGTAAATTTTTCTTTCAACTTTTCTACTATTTGTTCGGTTTTTACACCTCTGGAGGCTTTTATTAAAACTATATCTTTGGCAGTGATTTTTGAGATTAAAATTTCAGTTGCTTCTTCTAGAGTTTCAGCAAAATAAGCGTTTTCCTGCGCCATTCCTGCACTCAGAGCACCAGCAACAATTTCTTTGGCTAAAGCACGCACCCCAATAAGTAAATCTACATTATTTTTATAAATTTCTTGTCCACAATCTTGATGCATTTGGGCTGCGGCTGATCCAAGTTCTAACATTTCACCAGCAACAACAATGCGACGTGAAAAACCACTAGCTTGAGCAAGCATTTTTACCATCTCATTTAAAGCATGTGGGTTTGAATTGTATGAATCATCTATAACAACAAAACCTTCTTTGAATCTAAGAATTTCTCCTCGATGATAAGCAGGACGTGCTAGTTGCAACTGCGCTGCAATTTGCTTTGTTGTCAGACCAAAGTAGTCCCCAATGCATGCTGCAACTAGCGCGTTATAAAGCAGATGTTTCCCAGCTAAAGGAAAGCACACCTCTGCTTCTCCTCTATTAGTTATAAGACGAAAAACAGTACCTAAAACACCATTACTTTTTATATCTTTTGCAGAAATTTCTGCATCTGCCTCAATAGCAAATCTCACCACCGGCCCCTTATGGCGATTTTGCATCGCAGAAACTAACGGATCATCGCCATTAAGTACAGCCAATCCGCCAGGTTTTAAACCTTCTATTAATTCTGCTTTGGCATTTGCAATACCTTGGATGTTTTCAAAATTCTCTAAATGAACAGGTCTTACATTTAATACTGCTCCAACATCAGGTGGAGCAATCTGACAGAGCCTTTGGATTTCTCCCGCAAAACTCATTCCCATTTCAAGCACTGCAAAATCAAAATCTGATGTGTGCTTGCCATTACTTTCCATCTGTAAAACTGAAAGTGGTAGCCCGTAAGCATTATTTAAATTTCCAACAGATTTATGTACTCGACCTGCTGCTTCTAAAACAAGTGCCGTTAACTCTTTTGTTGTTGTCTTTCCTGCACTCCCTGTAATACCTATAACTTTTCCATTCCATCGCTGCAAAACTTCTGAAGCTAACTGTTGTAAAGCTTCTAATACATCATCGACAATTATCAGACGACTGTTATCTAAAACTTTTCTAGAAACAACCACAGCTAAAGCACCACGTTCTAGAGCAGAAGCTACAAAATCATGTCCATCAAATTTTTCGCCTTTGATAGCAAAAAATATTTCACCTTGACGTATTGAACGAGAGTCAATACTAAAACCAATAGGCTCAAATTCGGCAATTTCTCCCAAATTTTCAGTTGCTTTAATTATTTTTACAATTTCTGCTAGTTTCATAAATTTAATGTAGGCATTTGCCCATTTCTTTATTTTCTTGTCTCTAACGCTTCTTTAGCGACTTCTTTATCATCAAAGTGAATAGTCTTATCTTTTAGAATTTGGTAATTTTCATGTCCTTTACCAGCAAGTACGACAATATCACCTGCTTTGGCTTGTGAAATAGCAAAAAATATAGCTTCACGTCTATCAGGAATCTTAAAATAGGGCTTTCCTGTAGCTTTTAATCCTTCTTCTGCATCAGAAATAATTTGTTCAGGATCTTCACTACGAGGATTATCTGAAGTGATAATTACTATATCGCTACCTTCAGCAGCAGCTTTTCCCATAAGAGGGCGTTTAGTGCGGTCTTTATCACCACCACAACCAAACAGACAAATGACTTGACCTGTTGTAACTTGGCGAGCAGTTTCCAAAACTTTAATTAAGGCATCATCAGTATGAGCGTAATCAACAACTATGGCAAAATCTGCATCACTTTCAACACGGTCAAAACGTCCAGCAACACCAGGTAAAGACTCTATAGCTTTTTTAATTGTCTCTAAATCTATATCTAGAGAAACGGCTGTAGCAATTGCAGCCATAATATTATAGATATGGGGACGACCAACTAAACAAGATGCTAGCTGCAAAATACCTTTCGGAGTTTCTACAGCTAGCGCTATCCCCTGCAAGGAAAGTTTATGCTCAAGGGGATGTACTTGAGCAGATGTTTTAAAACCATAAGTAATTTTTGAACCAGCAAAAATATCCAAAAGTTTTTCGCCATAAGGATCATCTATATTAATTATTGCTGTTGCATTTGAAGTATTTAGCGTTCCATCAAAAAGCTTACATTTTGCAGCAAAATAACTTTCCATTGTTTTATGGTAGTCTAGATGATCTTGAGTCAAGTTAGTAAAAACTACTGCGGCAAAATCCAAATCATTAACCCGTTTTAAGTCAATAGCTTGAGAAGAAGCTTCCATCACAGCAGCTTTACAACCAACTTCTACAGCTTTTTTTAGAAGACGTTGAGTATCACTAGCCTCTGGAGTAGTTCTTTCAGCAGGAATCATTTCACTGCCTACGCGATTACAAATAGTTGTAAGCATAGCAGAGCTTCCATAAGCTGTTTGGAAAATAGCATCTATTATTGTGGTAGTTGTAGTTTTACCATTTGTGCCTGTTATACCTACGAGTTTTAACTTTTTGCTAGGATAATCATTAACTACAGCAGCTGTCTTAGCTAAAGCAACTCTAGCATCAGAAACTTGAAACCAAGGTAGAGAAAAATTTTCTGGACAAGGATTTTCTGAAATAATAGCTACTGCACCTTGTGAAACAGCTTGTTGAACAAAGTTATTTCCATCCAAGCGAAATCCTTTAATAGCAACAAAGATATCTCCTTTGCCACAGCTTTTTGTGCTATGAGTAACACCAAAAGCTTCACCAGAGTAATTTATTTCTATTGCTAATGCTTTTGCTACATCAGTTAATTTCGCCATAAAAAATCAAATATCCTATCTTGTTGCTTTTCGCAAAATAGCCTTACATTCAGAGTTAGGAGAAATAGCTGTTCCTGCGGCTGGATATTGCTCTACAACTTCTCCTGAACCTTCAAAAGTTACTCTAAGCCCTAGTTCTTTACAGCGTTGTAAAGCTGTACGCATTCCTTGACCTTTTAGATCAGGCATTACCAAACTTCCTTGACCTTCTGAAAAAGTAACAACTGCCATCTTAGATTGTTTAAGATTTGCAGTTAGTTCGCTTCCCATAGATTTAACTAAGTTCTCAGTTGATTTTGCATTTATTTTGTCGTTGCTTACTAAGTTATTACTAGTTGCTTGAAATGTATTATTGGTATTTGACACAACTTCATTAGAGTCAAAATCTGTACCTAAATCATCTTCTACAGGAATTGAATCATCTAAAACTTTTGGTTTTTCTGAGTCAGGGTAGTCATAATTAATTTCATCAGGAGGAATATTTAAGGTACGAAGAACCATTTCTGCTACTTGTTTAAAAGCAGGAGCAGCAGCTTGACCTCCGTGATGAGAACCCAAACGAGGCTCATCAATTACAACAATAACACCTATTTCAGGATTAGCTACAGGAGCAAATCCACAAAATGATGCATAATAACGATTAGCAGCATAGCGAGCAGTTGCTGTGTCATATTTATGTGCAGTTCCAGTTTTTCCTGCTGCACTATAGCCATCAAGACGAGCTTTTTTAGCTGTTCCACGTGAAACAACTCCTTGTAAAATTTCTTTCATTGCTTCACAAGTAGCTTTGCTAACAACAGAACGTTTATTTACAGTAGGCTGAAAAATTACATCTCCTGTAGTGGAGACAATTTGCTTTAATATATGAGGTTGTACCCATTCTCCATCATTAGCAACAACACTTACTGCTGCTAACATTTGTAATGGGGTAACACCAACTTGGTAACCTATAGGCAGGGCGCCATAAGAAGCATCACTCCAATTTTTTGTTCCACCAACAAACCCCGGAGACTCACCTGGAAGCCCTGCACCTATAGTTTTACCAAAACCAAAATCAAAAATACCTTTTAATAGTAAATCTTTACCTAATTTATGACCTGTTTTAATTGCAGCAACATTACTAGAAACCTCTACAGCTTCTCCAACAGTAAGAAGTCCATAATGTCCACCATCTTTAATTGTATGACCGGCAATAGTAATAGCACCACCCTGACAATCAATTTTATCTGTTGGTTTTATTACACCTGCTTCAATAGCATTAGAATAAGTAACAACCTTAAAAACTGAGCCTGGTTCATAAGCATCTTCTACTGCACGATTTCGACGGTCTTTTAAGTCTTGAGAATTTGTTACAGGAAGATTTGGGTTAAATCCTGGCAAATTAGTCATAGCTAGGATTTCGCCTGTTTTAGGCTTTGTAACAATAATAGTTCCACCCTTAGCTCCAAATTCTTGAACTGTTTCACGAAGAATTTTTTCAGTACGAAACTGTATTTGCTCATCTATTGTAAGAACTAAACTTTGTCCAACTTCTGGTTGTTTTTCAAAACGACCAAAAGGCTTACCATGAGCATCTGTTTCTACAGAAACAAAGCCACTTTGGCCTTGAATATTTCCGTTATATTGGCGTTCTACACCTGCTGCACCTTCTTCTTCCATTCCAACAAAACCTAATACATAAGAAGCTACTTCATCTTTTGGATAAAAGCGTTTTGTTTCAGTAACAAAATGAAGGCCAGCAATTTTTTCTGTTTCTATAAGTTCTTTAACCTTTTTATTTTCATCATCTGTAAGCTTACGTTTAAGACTAACTAGCACTTTTTTAGCTGTAATACGGGAAAGAACTGTTTCTTCTGGTATATCAAGAATTGCTGATAAAGATCTAGCTAGTTCCTGAGGATTTTGAATTTCTCCAGGAGCAGCATAAATTGATTCAACTTCAATACTACGAGCTAGTTCACGTCCTTTACGGTCAAAAATTGAACCTCTTTTAGGAGTAGTTTTTATTGTACGTTGTTGTTGACGTTCTGCTAGTGAGGTCATTTGCTCATGTTTAGAAACTTGGTATTGAACCAAACGTGCATTAATCGCAATTGCCCAAAGCACTATTAAAACACCAAAAAACATTATGCGTTTTCTAGCAGGTTCAGTTGGATTAAAATTAAGTGGTGTTGGTACTTTGTTTCTCATTTGCTAATTTGACCTATTATTTTGTTTAATCTGAGGTCTTTTTTCCTTCTTCTTTGTTATTAGGATTTTTAACTACAGGTAAACTCAAACCCTGTCGCTGAGCCTTTTCATCTAGCTTTTGAGGAGAAAGTCTTCTTTCCATTTCTAAAGTAAGTTTTCTTTGGTCTAATTCTAATTTGTCCCGTTGACGTTTTATCTCTTCACTCTTGTAGCCAAGATCTAAAGCAGCAAAATGGTTTTGAGCAGCTAAAATAAACCCGTAACTAATAAAACACCCTAAAACAATACTTAGTAGTATCAAAAGAGGTTGATATTTGTCTTTGTGGCGTTTTGTTACTGGGCCATTTTTAAGGTGTCGGGTAGTATATGAATTCATAAATTTATAACCATTCAAATTATTTAAATTTATAGTTTTTCACAAACACGCAATTTAGCGCTTCTTGCTCTAGGATTAGTTGCCATCTCTTTATCAGTAGCAACTATAGGTTTTTTTGTAAGTATTTTTATTTTTTCCTTTGCTCCACATAAACACATAGGCAATCTTGGTGGACAAGTGCAAGCACCTGAAGCAAATCTATAGGCATTCTTTACAATACGATCCTCTAGAGAATGAAAAGAAATAATTGCCAATCGACCTTTAGGAGCAAGTAAGTCTATAGCAGTTAAAATAAATTTATCTAAATCCACTAATTCACGATTAACAGCAATACGTAAAGCTTGAAAGGTACGAGTAGCTAAATGAATACGATGGTCTATTTTATGACCCTTTTTGCGTTCATAATAATTTACTGCTCTTGCAACTATAGTAGCCAATTCTGTAGTAGTTTTTATTTGTTTAACTTCTCTTGCTGCAACAATTTGGCGAGCAACAGCACGAGAAGCAGGTTCTTCTCCATACTCATAAATTAAGTTTGCTAAATCTTCTTCTGCCAAAGAGTTAACTAAATCTGCTGCTGTTTCTTGCTGCGAAAAATCCATACGCATATCTAAAGGGCCTTCTTGTTGAAAGCTAAAACCTCTGATTGGCGTATCTAATTGCATTGAAGAAACTCCTAAATCTACTAGTATTGCTTCTACTGGAATATTCACTAAGTTTGTTGTAGTCAATACATTAGCTAAATCTCGAAAATCAGAATGAGCTGAGCAAAAACGCCCTTCAAATCTTGCAAGCCTTTCTTCTGCACACTTAATAGCAACTAAATCCTTATCAATTCCTAATAACTTAATACTAGGTTTTGCACTTAATAAAGCTTCACTATGTCCACCTAAGCCTAGAGTGCAATCTATAACCAAGCCATTTGAAACATTGTCAAAGGCTTGGATTATTTCATCAAGCAAGACTGAGAGGTGAACATAACTAGCTGTAGTCACAGCTAAACTCCTTGAAAAATTGTTTTTTGGGGCAGCAGTTGGCGAAACTGTGAGGGATTGTATTAATGTTTTATTACCTCATGTAACACTTAAGATAAATAATGCCAACATACTAAAAAAACAGCTACTTTTATCTTTTTTTGTTTAATTTTAATACTACGCCGCCAAAACAGGTCTGTCAAGGAGAAACTCCAAACACTAACATTATTTATACACTTAATTTAGCAAGGTAAAGCTAGGGTTTTTCTTCAACTTTTTTCGATCCCCTTAAATTAAGTAAACACAGTACTTTTTTTATCTAATTACATTAATAAAAACTATAGTCTGGTAGGCAAAAGGCTTTGAGGCTCATTTATATCTGGAAAGCTTATAATTGCAGGATAATCAATAAGATATGTTAATATCTACTATCTGTATAAAAAATTTTTTGACTTATTTGCTACTATATATAGGTTATCATATTATACTAGTTAAGATTTCTTAGGTAAGTATAAATTATCCATTTAAAGACTTGATTTTCTTTTACCACTTATTATTTTTAAGGTAATTTTGTTCATAATTAAAATAGTCTAGCGAGAATACTATACATTAGTTTACTTAATAAAAAACTATTAAAGAGACAAGAAAAGATAAGGAATATTTTAATGTTAGGGTGTAGCAGAATAAAATTAACTGTGTAGAAGACTATTTAAAACAATGTCAAGAGACTTAATAAAGTATTGAGACAAAGACAACATAAGCACCTAAAAACCTATAGGATCTGCTTATGTTGTCTTATTACAGTTTTTTTTAACTAGGAAAATAATGTTAATACTTAATGCTTAGCCTTTAACCCTTAGTGCTTAATAAGGCGTAAACCATAGAACTCCTCTGTGCCAGCCTGAATTGATGAAAATAGCTCAATGAACAGAATATCCCCTTGAGAGTTAACTTTCATTAAATCTTGAGCGTAAATTTCTGCCTTACTAGTAGACTGACCATCTCCACTATATCCCAATTGACTATCAGTAAGTACACTAATGGTAGAATTAGTATGATTAACTTTCCAGATTCTAACCTTATTTGTACCATCATTTGCTGTTGCAAATATCAATAGATTATTTTGTTGGTCTACTCCTAGTGATTGAACTGAACCTATATTAGCTTGTCGTGCTGGGCCATTTTCTCCACTAAAAGGATCATTAGAAGATTTGTTCTTACCAGCATAAAGAGTAACCTTACCACTAGAAGTGTCTACTTTCCTTACTTGGTTTTCTCCTGGATCACAAAAATAGATGCTACCACTATGAGCAACAGCAAATAGTCCAGCAGGACGAGAGGAAAGAGTGGTTAAAACTGAGAATTTGTTTGTTTTTAGATCTAACTTGCCTATTGTATTAGTGTTATTTGAGACTCCATTGAAAAACATTTGATCCTTATCATCAATACCAAAACCCACTATTCCATAGTTTTTTGGAAGAGCATTATCATTTTTGATATTTACTTTGGAGAGATTTCCTGTAACTGAATCCACTTTCATTATTCCAGAAAAACTAAATATATAGAGTTGGTTTTTACTATCAACAGGTATTTCTTTAGGTAAAAAGGAAAACCCAAGCTCATTGTTTGATAAGAGAGTGGAAATTTTTCCAGTACTATTATCAATTTTAGTTATCTTATTTCGCAAAGAGTTTACAAGATATATGTTGTCTTGCTTATCTATAGTAAAACGATCAGTAAGTGGCAATGTAGCTGCAATAACAGGCTCTATTGCTACATCCTTTCCAGCAATAATTGGTTGAATTAACTTTTGGTTAGGTTCAAGTCTATTTAATTGGCCAAAACTTGCAAAGAATATAGCTCCAATCCCATCTGTTGCTAAACCTCCTTTACTACCTATTTCTGTTATAGGTAATAAAGTATCATCTTGTTGTTTTTTAGGGCTTTTAATGAGTCCTGTTTTTAGGTCAACACCAACGATTCCATTATAAAAAGTACCTATTAACAGATTATCATTAACATCCAAAGTAATATTTTGAGGAAAAGTAATAGTTACATTGGTAGAAACTTGGCCATCTGCTGGAGGAAGAAGACTTCCTTGAGAACCTTGTCCATTATCACCATTACCAGCAACCGTTGATATAACTGAAGTACTATTACTGATTAAACGTACTCGATTATTACCCGTATCAGCAATATAAATATTATTATTTTGATCAACCACTACATCTGAAGGAGCAGATAACTGAGCATTTATAGCTAATACATTATCAAGAAAACCAACTTTTCCTGTTCCAGCAACTAAGCTAAGCTGGCCGCTTTGACTGTCACGTTTTAGGACTCGATTTCCTAATGTAAACAAAAGATTGTTATTTTGATCAAATGTCATTGAAAGGGAGTTATCTGTAACATTAGGAGATTCTAAAAAAGGTTTTAACTGTTCTTTGGTCACTAAAGTATTAATTATTCCTGTAGCTAAGCTAACACTACGAATACTTGAGGTTAATTTATCTCCAATAAGTAAATTACCTTTGCCATCTAAAGCTAACCCTATAGGTGCTATCATAGCTGTTGTTGCTGGTACATTATCATTTGTTGAAACCCCCTTACCTGCAACAGTTGTAATAATCCCGTTCTGCTTATCTATCCGACGTACATTAGTAACATCTGATATAAAGATATTTCCAAGACTATCAAGTTTAATCTTATTAATTGCTGTTACTTGAGCATTAATAGCAGATCCTCCATCACCAGTAAAAATAGTACCTCCTACAACCGTAGTAACTTGGCCAGAATTTAACTGATTAGCAGGAGTAGCCAAAAAGCCTACTTCACGTTGAGCCACACCTCCACGAGTTGCTAAAGAGAGGGTCTTAATACCTGGAACAATTTGTGTTGGAGCTTGAAATTGAATCTCAGTAGCAGACACTACTTTTATATCAACACTAACTCCGCCAAAAGTAGCAACAGTCTCTGGGGCAAAGTTCTTTCCTGTAACTACAACAGGAGTTATTTTATTGATATTGATGATATTAGGAGTCACACTATCAATTTCAGGAGCACCAACAGAAACTACTTTGATAGCATCAGCCTCATTACTAGCTTGACTATCTAAAACAAAAGTCTGATTGTTTTGAATATATAAACTAGAAGCTTTGCCAAAACTTTCTCCTGGTTGTGCTAACGCTACAACTTGCAATTGATTATCAAACGGATGAGTAACTACGTTTACTCCAGTATTATCTACAACATAGATATTACCAACACCATCTATTCCCACAGCAGAAGGAGCATCAAATACTAATTCTTTTTGATTACTAGTAGTATAATTGGCTGCTACGCCTAAAGTAGATACATTACCAGTAACTTTACCTTGGCGGTCTTTAGTAACTTCAATAACTCTTACTCGGTTATTATACTGATCAGCAACTACTAAAATCTTACCATCACTGCTTAAATTTAAACTGGTAGGGTGTTGAAAATGAGCTTGACTGCCTAAACCATCATTTTTTCCTATCTGCCCAGGTTCTCCAGCAAATAAAGCTAGCTGTTTACTTACTCTATCAAAATAATAAATAGCTTGATTATCTGTATCCGCAATAAAAAGATTACCTGCATTATCAGATGCAACACCTTGAGGAGCATTTAATCTAACACTTTGGGTATTAGCTAATCCTTCGGCATCAAAATTTGGCAAGCCAGGAGCGCCAGTTCCTAATAAAGTTTCAACTTGGTTATGAAAGTCGATCTTACGAATACTATGATTGAGAGTATCGGCAACATAAATACCTCCTTCAGCAGTATTATCAATACTAATAGAAGTAGGGCCAGCAAAGAGAGAATTTTTTCTATCACCATTCTTTAACCCTGAAACTTTGTCTTTACCAGCAAAAATTTCTATAGAAGAAGTTATTGTATTGCTAGCAGACAAAATCACATTCTGTAAAGGGTTACTAATGTAGATGTGACCGTTAGAATCAGCTTTAGTATCCCCAGGAACTTTGGCTCCCGTTACACTACGAACTTTGGCAACAACAACAAATACGGACACAGAATTATTACCTTGTTGTGCTGTAATAGTGGCAAACCCTTGTTTAATGCCTGAAACCACACCTGTTTTAGGCTCAACTTGAGCAATATCAGGACTTCCAGAACTCCAAACAATATCGTTGACCTGATTACCATTCCTATCTAAAGCTGTTAATTTAATTTGTTTACCTTCATTAACAACTGGATTGCGTTGTTTGATATTAAGTCCTGTTGCCGATTCAACATTAGCAGAGGACACAAATTGATAAGGATGAATAAAAGCAAACACTAGCAACATAGAAAACATAAATGAGCCTAATTTCATAATATACACCTAATAAACATTACTTATTACTGCATATCTGCATATAATATTGCATATAATAAGGTTTAACTTGTTAATAGAAATTTGATTTGCTATAAACTGACGCGAAAAAAAACCTATAAATCTATCAAATTTTCTACTAACTTTTAATATTTTGTTAAAGGCACAACAAAAGCTATACCCAACTAATTTAACACTCTGTAAAGAAAATAAATTAATAACATTGTTTCTTAAGCCAAGAAGTAGCTAAATTATGAAACTGGCTACAATTATTAGGTCATTTAGTGACTCAAGAGCTATAAATTTTACTCTTATTTTCTTTACAGAGTAGTTATTTCGTCGATTTTCATAACAAAAACCTAAACAACTAACAAAAGAAATTTTTATTACTTATGGTGTCTTCCCTCAAAGCAAGACAGCTAGAAGTGTTTTATGTTATTATCGGGCGTAAACGGGATAATTCTAGGTGAAAGAGTATTTTTAATGCATTGGCTAGCAACAATATTTTATGCACTGATTGCAGCAGGTGCAAACATCCTTGGTGGGCTTTTTATTTCTTCTAGACCTGCATTAAACCCTAAGATATTGAAATATTTAATAGCCAGTGGTGCAGGTTTTATGCTAGCTGCAGTTTTTTTACGTATAATACCTGCAAGTTTAGAAGCCGTTAATGGAAAGAACTCTCAAGTGTTGATGTTAGTATTAGTAGGGTATTTACTAATCCAGTTTTTTGAACACACAGTAGCCTCACATTTTCATTTTGGTGAAGAAACCCATGTACATTTATTATCAGCTAGGGCGGCTTTTACTGCTGTTGGGGGATTAGCAATACATACTTTTTTTGATGGGATTTCTATAGCTGCGGGGTTTGCCATTAATGTTAAGTTAGGAATTTTGATTTTTATAGCTATTATAATTCATAAGCTTCCAGAAGGTTTTACAGTTGCATCAATAATGCTTGCTGCTGGTCAGAGTCGTAAAATAGCTTTTTTTGGTAGCATTTTTATTGGTTTAGTGACTCTTGCTGGAACATTAACAATAATTCTTTTTAACAATGCTGCTATTTATGCTCTACCACTTTCTGCTGGAGTAACACTTTATGTAGCAGCATCAGATTTAATTCCAGAAGTAAACAATGGTTCAGAGCGAACTGTTATTCCTCTTGCAGTATTTGGTGGAGTAGCACTTTACTATGTGACAGAAACATTACTAGATTTTTTAATTATTTCTTAGCAAGAAGCCATTAGCCAAGTTAGTTGAGCAGCGAGGTGGAAAATGCCATTTCAAGTAATATTTGAAGGATTAAAAGAAAATAATTCAGAACAACGAGAATTTGTTAAGAACAAGTTGATAGAAAAGTTTAAAGTACCCACTGACAAAGCTGAACGCATGATAGCTTCTGCTCCAATTGTGGTAAAAAAAGGGCTTACTCAAGATCAAGCTAATAAATATAAGGCAGCACTAGATTCCATTGGAGCAATTGCCTCTGTACAATTAGTTGCAGATGAAACAGATAAAGTAGTTGAACAAACTCCTCCTACACCAATAGCACAAGCCCCTATACCACCTAAAGCGGTTCAAACTAAACCTACAGAAGTAGTTACTCCAGAAACCAATCGCCTAGAGGATACTGCTATAGAATCTGCTCCTACAGAAATTAAGATTAGTGAAAGTAAGCCTTTACCTCCACTATTTGAAGTACAACAAGCTCCGCCAAAATCTAGTGCTTTAGAAGACTCTTATCCAGTATTTTTTGAAGCTGAAATTCAAGCTAAATCTTTTGATCCTTTAGCAACTGTACAAGCTCCATCCGATCCTCTGGCAACAAGACAAACTGCTCCTACGCTAGATCCTTACAAAACAAAACCTGAAATGCCAGAACTGACTAAACCCATTGATTCTAAACAAGAAGCGGTTGCACCTGTTACCCCAACAACAAAAGTAGAGGCTGGAATTGAGTGGTGGAAAACAGTTAAAGTCTTAAATACCCCATTTGATGAATCAGTTAAAGGAGTTACTCCTATATCTAGTGGTCGTATTTCTGCTAATGATTATGGGTTTAGTATTTCCCATCCAATGATTGAGCGCATTGCATTTAATGATGTTCAGCTCATTTCCTCTTTTCAAACAGGAGGGGGAAGTAATCCAAGGTTATTTATAGATATTTTTATAGCCTCAAACCCTAGACCAATCCGACTAGATTTAGATTTAATGAACTTTTCCACCTTTGGTGTTGCACGACCAGAAGATCCGGCCGAACGTTTGGCAACAGCAGCAACAGCATTAGTTGAACGAAATAAAAATGTAGTAATTGATTTAGCTACTTATAAGCTACTTAAAGATAAAACCAAAATTAAAATTGTTCCAACAGATAGAGACATAGAAAAATATTGTGGTAAATTACAATTAGAAGTAGAAAAAGGACTTACTCAAGAAGCAAATTCAAATATAATTTCTTGTAAAGAAGCATCTGAATTACTATCTACAAATGATCCTTGGGTTAGCGCACCACCACCAGCTTATCCTTTTCCAGGCCAAGTACCTCCAACATTAATTTCTCCTGCACCTGGAATGCCCCCTGGAAATTTTGGAGCACCTGGAATGCCCCCAGCAAGACCTGGAATGCCTCAATTTGGTCAACAAAATTTACCACCTGGGGCATATACGACCCAACCAATGAAACCTGGGGCAACAACACCTAATTTGCCAAATCAAACTCAAATGCCAATGCCCCCTAATCCACCAATGCGTGGACAATACCCAACTCAACAACAATATCCGCCAGCTAATAATCCTTATGCTTCACCTGCTCCACCTGCATTTGGGCAACAACCTCAGCCAATGCCCTATACTCCACCACAAAACCAGTATGGCAATCAACCTTACGCACCACCTATGCCAGGTAGAGCACCTTTTCCATCTGCACCACCTATGCCAGGTCAAATGCCTGTACCTTATCAAGGCCAATATCCATCTGCACCAGGACAACTTCCTGTCTCATCTCCTCTAGGTCAAGGTTTTGCAGATCCATCAATGTCTCGTGAAGTAAATAAAGCTTTTGAAGACGCTCAATCAGCACTTATTTTCTCTATTGTTGGGTTTGTCTGTACTTGTCTTATGCCTCTTTCTATAGTTGGCTTAATCAAAGCTCAAAATGCAATCAAAATACTTGATAAATATGGGGTTCAAGAAAACCGTAATAAAGCCTTAGCAGCTAAAATTATTTCTATTTTCTCATTAGTTGTAGCTGCCATAGGTATACTACTTATGTTCTTAGGTAAATAAAACTACTTATTGTTTTAGATGAAACTAGCTATTTTTTCCTTAAATATATCTAGGAAAAGGCTTTTGTTTTTTCTGTTAGCATTCTCTTGTATAACAGAGGCTTTATATATTTCCTTATATTATTTTCCAGTTTTACCAGCTATTTTATATAAGAAATATATTCTTACTTCTTGTATTTGTTTTTTATTATATTTTGCTAATTTATATTTCTTAGATAAGCTATCTAAAGAATATAATAATACATATTTACTAACTTTTATTCTTATTACTGGAATAGTTTTTCGCCTAACGCTACTTCCTCTTCCTCCTTTTTTATCTGATGACATATACCGTTATGTTTGGGATGGCTTTATACAAGCAAATGGAATTAACCCTTATTTATATGCTCCAAATTCAGAAAAATTAGCTCTATTTCAAAGCTTCTATGCATTTAAATTAGTTAATCATCCAAACCTACCTACAATTTACCCACCTTTAGCACAAATTTTGTTTTTTCTAGCTTATTTAATAACTAAACATTCTATTATTGGAATTAAATTATTAATATTTATTGCAGAAATAATTTCTGCAATTTTATTAACCAAAACTCTGCAAAAGCTAAACTTAAATTTAACAAAAGTAGCTATTTATTTTTTGTCTCCATTGCCAATCATAGAATTTTCTATTAGTGCTCATATCGATTCAGTAGGTCTAATGTTTTTGTTTTTATTAATTTATAGTCTTACACTCAAAAAAACTAAGCTATCTGCATTTTCATTTGCAAATGCTATCCTAATTAAAATATTACCTATTATCTTACTTCCCATTTTAATTAAATTATATAAAAACCTATTATTTACATTTATTATTACATTTTTGTTAATAGTATGTTTACTCTATTTACCTTATCTAAGCATAGGAATTAAAGTATTAGGCTCTTTGGGCAATTTTGCAAAAGATTTTTATTTTAATAGTTCTATATTTTCAATACTTTATTTTCTAACAAATAACAATCATTTATCTGCTTCTATCTGCTATATTTTGTTAGTTTTATGGATATTGCTTATAACATTTAAAAGTACTAATTTTATTAATGCAAGTTTTTGGGTATTTATAGGGTTTTATGTATTTTCCCCAATAGTACATCCTTGGTATTTAACTTGGATTATGCCATTTTTGGTATTTTGCCCTTCTAGAAAGCTTTTTTATGCAGTTTTTTGGTTAATGATATCTTGTCAAAGTTCCTACTATGTTTTAGTTAATTATAAGCAGAATGGTATCTGGCAAGACTCTGCAATCATAAGAGTAATAGAATATGTACCTTTTTTTGCCTTGCTTGGGCAAGATCTGCTAAGATTTCTTTTCTCATCAAAAAACATTTTGCAGGAAAAAAATAGCAATGGCAACAACAGAAAAACAAGTTAAAGAACGTAAAAACAAATTTGAAACCTCTTCAGCAATAGAAATAAAACGTACATTTTTACCAGAAGATTCCACTGACCAAGATGGATCTTTGGATCTTTCCGAACCAGGACAATTTCCTTTTACTCGTGGTATTCACCCTAATATGTATCGTAGCCGATTTTGGACAATGCGCCAATATGCAGGCTTTGGTACAGCACGAGAATCTAACGAGCGCTACAAGTATTTACTAGAAAATGGTACTACTGGACTTTCTGTAGCCTTTGATTTACCCACTCAAATTGGCCTTGATTCAGACAATCCCCTTTCACTAGGAGAAGTAGGTAAAGTAGGTGTAGCAATAGACTCACTAAAAGATATGGAAGTACTTTTTGATGGAATTCCGCTAGATAAAGTCTCAACCTCAATGACCATCAATTCAACAGCCTCTATTTTGCTTGCACTCTATATTGCTGTTGCTAAAAAACAAGGTGTTTCACTAAATCAAATCAATGGAACAATTCAAAACGATATCTTAAAAGAATATATTGCACGAGGTACTTATATTTATCCTCCTAAGCCTTCTTTACGTATTATTACAGATATTTTTTCTTTCTGTTCAAAAGAAGTACCTAATTGGAACACTATTTCAATTTCTGGCTATCATATTCGTGAAGCAGGCTCAACAGCAGCCCAAGAAATAGCATTTACTCTAGCAAATGCAATATGTTATGTAGAAGCAGCAATTAAAGTTGGGTTAGAAATAGATAAATTTGCTCCAAGACTTAGTTTCTTTTTTAATGCACATAATAATTTGCTAGAAGAAGTAGCTAAATTCCGTGCTGCACGTAGACTTTGGGCAGAAATTATGCGAGATCGATTTGGGGCAAAAGATGAAAAATCAATGATGCTACGCTTCCATACTCAAACCGCAGGCAGCATGCTTACAGCTCAACAACCTGAAGTCAATGTAGTTCGTGTCACACTCCAAGCCTTAGCTGCTGTTTTAGGTGGCACTCAATCACTTCATACAAACTCACGTGATGAAGCTCTAAGCCTTCCTACTGAAGAAGCTGCACGCATAGCACTTAGAACTCAACAAGTAATAGCCTATGAATCAGGTGTTGCAGATACAGCAGACCCTCTAGCGGGTTCTTATGCAGTAGAATCATTGACTAACCAGCTAGAAGTCAAAGCTAAAGAATATATTGCAAAAATTGATGATATGGGCGGAGTACTACTTGCGATTGAAAAAGGTTGGGTTCAAAGAGAAATTCAAGATGCTGCTTATACCTATCAAAAACAAGTAGAACATTCTGAAGAAATAGTTGTAGGTGTAAATAAATTTGCAATTAAAGAAGAAAAACATATCCCTACACTAAAAATTGACCCAGAGATTGAGCGTCAACAAGTTCAATCACTCCAAAAACTCCGTGCAGAACGTGATAACACAACAGTTCAATCTGCATTAGAAGAAATAGAACGTGTTGCCAAAACAGATGAAAACCTTATGCCTCATATAATTAAAGCTGTAGAGTGTTATGCAACCATAGGGGAAATTTCTGATAGACTTAGAAATGTTTTTGGTGAATATCAAGAAGCTGTCGCTTTATAAAATATTTTAACTATTCCTAAAATGCAAAAAATACAAATACAATGCTTGCCTAGGTTGTAAAACCTAGACAAGCATAATTATTGTCCAAATCATTTAAGACAACTATAATTTTTGGGCAAAAAATCTTATATAAAACAAGAAATTATACTATTAATTTTATAACAAATAATTGATGCTTATAACTGCTTACTTTATATATCAAAAGAGTTCCCAATTGCTTACTTAAAAAGCTACTTGACTTAGTTATTTTGTTTTTTATAGCAACAAAATTTTATACTATCCGATATATCAATTGACACATTTGCTTTTATATATTATGTTTTTGTATAAAATATTTGGGGGTAACAAACTTAAAATACCTAACAAAATGTTTAAGTAAATTATAAAACTGAATAAAACTCTAAAATGTAGTTATGTTATAAAATTACCTAACAAACCTATATAGCAAATATTAACTAGCATTTATAACATATAACACACAGTTTTATTACTTAACAAATATTTGTCTCATTACTTAACTAGTTTTTCCTTGGAGACAAAGCTTCCTATATAAATTAGGTTTTTATGTCTCACATCCTTGTTAAATTTATTTACCTTGTTTGTTTTCTAAAACAAACAAGGTATTTCTTTTTTAGGATAACTTATAAAGATACAACTAGTTAATAAAAGGTTGTGAAACGAATTTAGGAAGGATCTCTGCATCATTTAGATCGGCAAACACCATAATATCTTTTCCTACAATTAACTGATTAATAGTTATTTTTCCTCTAGGGCCTTCAATAAAAATTGTATCTGGAAGAGATATTTTATGATTAAGTACAGTAATAGTTTTGTTTATTGAATCAACAGCTTGCAATTTAGCATCAATTGTAATAGGCGCTCTAGAAAAACCAAAAGCTCCATCAACAGATATAACACCTTGAGGAGGAGACATTGCAGTTTTATCACTTAGACCGATAATTATTTCTGTACCAGGGTTAAAATTTTTAGGGCTAAAGATTTCAGCATCATCTTTACCAAGACTATCTAAGACTTTAGTAATATCAAAAACAAGACCTGATTCTAATTCTATTTTTGCTCCATTAATAGATTTTACAAAGCCTGTAAGTTGGCAAGTGGGAATTCCTTTATATTTCATCACACTATTTGTTAATAACCCATTTGTTAAGCTAGTTGCCATAATTTCGGCTTTATCTCCTTTCTTAATGGAGCTTAGGGTGACGTTATTGCCTTTTTCATCAATTATTCTTGCATTAGGTTCAACAGTTATTTTTTGGTTAAGAACAGTAATAGTATTTTTCTTTGCCTTAACACTTTGTAGCAATCCCCAATAAAAAAGCTCTTTACCTGTTTCTACAATAGCAGAAGAACACTTAATAAATATTGGTTTATCAATCTCTGAAAGAACCAATCCTTGGACAGAAACTATATTTCCGACTGCAATTGTAGGTCTATTTGTAACAGGATCACCTAGAGAGTTTGTAAACTTTGATTCTGACAAATCGACAGTAACACCCCCTGAAAGGTGAATAATATTTCCATCTACTGATAAGACTTTACTAGAAACTTTTGAAACAAATCTTGGATCTTGTGCTTGAGCAAAAGCTACTATTGACATTGTAATTATTAGTAGCAAAGTCATTAATAATAAATTAAAAATTTTTACTTGTTTCATTTCCTGCTCACCTATAACTTTAATATTTATTGAGAAATGCTTAAGACAACTAAACCACTAGCAGTATTTTGAAGCTCTAAAGAGGTTTCTTTGCTATTTAACCTAACATCTTTAAGAGACTTCACCCCAGAAAATCGTGTTTGTGCAGTTAAAGGTAATTCCCTACCAAGAACCGTAATTGTTTGTTTATCTAAGTCCACATTTTCTGTAGGACCAATAAAAAGAATACCTTTACGACTGATAGAAAAACCAAAAGATAAATAAGTGTCCTGATTAGTACTAGCAATTGTTTCTGGAATACTTGCTTGAGCTAAAACACCATCAATAATTGGAGCAGGAAAAGGTAAAAGCCGGGTAATATCAATTTTGAAATTTCCAGCAAAATCAATTAATCCACCATTAACAGTTTTTATAAAGCCAACAATTATTGGATCAATATTTTCTGGATCTAATCCTTGAATGACCCTTTTAGCAACTAATGTTCCATCATCTTCAAGCTCTATTTCAACATTTACCCTACCACCATTTTCCAAAGAAACAAATGTAGCAGGCTTTAGCTTTTTCTTTTTTCTTTGAAGTAGTTCTGTAGCTGAGTTAATTAGAATTTCTTTGCTTAGCAGAGTAATAGTTTTATGTTCATTATCAATTTTTTGAATTGGAGCAGCTACTTTTATTTGTTGTGGTAATTGTATTGTTACATCATCTGCCTTAAAAAAAGTGTGAGTAGCAGAACTTTGCGCCGCTATAACTTGACCATCAGCAAAAATTATTGCACCTACTTTGATGTCAGAAGTTTCCACTTTGCCAAACAAGGAATCTAAGTCTGCTTCAGATAAATCAATTGTAACGTTTCCATCTGTTTCAACTGTGTTACCATTAACTGCTCTAACTACTGAAGTAATAGATTTAATTGTTGTAGGTTCTTGAGCAAAACTAGACTGATTTGGTAAAAAAGCAATCCCTAAAATAAAAATAAAAGCTATAACTTGATAAATAATACGAAAGTATATTTTTTCCGACATCTGCTAATTCTAAGCCTCCAAAATGATTACTATTAAATGACGCGGAAAAAAACAAAAAAAACTATCATTAAGTTACCGGAAAACTTACATTTGCAGATTAAATATCTTTGTAAACATTTACCTTAAAATAACTTTTAAACACTATTTTGGTTTTACACCAAGAACGAGTATAATTTATAAAAATTTATCCCAATCAAAAAAGGATCAAATTTATGGAATGTTCTGAGCAAGCCAAAAAATTATATTTGTCTGACAAAGCTAATTCTGCTTCTAGTGTTTTACAAAGCCTTAGTAATCATGGACTAATTAGTTGTTCTAAAGAAGTGCTACAAGCAACAGAATCTCTGGGCGAAGGCTTGGGAGCTCAAGAAACCTGTTCATGTTTAGTTGCAGCAGCAATGGCAACTAGTTTAGCTAAGTCTAAACCACAAGATAAAGAAACTGCTCAACTAACGGCTAAAAAGACTACCTCACAAATTACAGAAGCTTTTCGCCAAAAATACAACACTACTAAATGCTCAGAATTAACATCACACTTTCAAGATTTTTCATCTGAAACCCGAAAAAACCATTGTGCTGAAATTGTAGAATTTGTTACTCATAAAACAAATGAACTGCTTACTAAACAAGAAATTGATAGCGGTAATTTTAGCCTTACAAGATTTATTGAATACTTATCACAACTGCCTGATGATCAATTTTCAGCTGAAAATGTATTCAACCTAATGAAACAAGTCAGTATTGATCCTAAAGAAATTAAAAAGTGTATTAACTTTTCTCCAGATAATTACGCCCGTAACTTATTTTTCAAAGATTCACGTTTTGAGGTTTTAGTAATGTGTTGGGGGAAAGATCAAAAAAGCCCTATTCATGATCACTACACATCTTTTAGTGTAGAAAAAATCTTTTCCGGCGGTATTCTTAATACTAATTACCACCGTGTTGATCCTGAAAGTGATGTAATTAAAGAAGCTGATTCACAAGATTTATCCGTAGGAGATGTAATTTTTAGCCATCCTGGAGAAATTCATAAAATCGAACCCACAAATAATGCTCCAGCAGTATCTATTCACTTATACTCACCTCCTCTTAAACAAATGAAGTTCTTTAATTTAGAAACTCAAACTTCACATTGGGCTAAACTTGGATATTTATATATTTATGAGCCTGCTATTTGGCAGTCTTTAGCCTCTTGTCATTTGTAAAGCTATCTCAACTAGCTTATAAATCAATAGTTTAAATATATAAGCATATAAGAATTATTCCTACTACTTCTTAAAACTAGCTTCTCTATGTTAAGAAAAATTCAACATTAACGTTTACTAGAAGTATTAACTCTAGCGTTTACTTTCTTAAATAAATACTTTATCTTAGTAATTTGGCTTACAAAACCATTGCCAAGTTATGGTAAATACAGCTATATTCTTACTTATTTTTAGTTCAAAACAGCATTATCAAATTCAATAATGGGAGAAAATTATTTATGGCATCAATGGGTGGCAAAATGGGTGTGTTTAGACCTATTAAAGAAATCACACAAAATATAAGAGAGTTACTAGACGAGCTAGATGCAGCAGCCGATGCACAAGAAGCAGAGGATAAAAAAGACGATAAAAAAGACGATAAAAAAGATAAAAAAGACGATAAATAGTGTTATAGCCTTCAAAGAAGAAAGACAGCAATCCTCAAAAAAGTTAAGGATTGCTGTCTTTGTCTTTTAAAAAATCTGTAACCTTATAAATTCTTATCTACTTAATACTAATGGCTATTCGAAATCCTGTATCTGAACTGACGACATCAGGTTTACCATTTGTGCGATCTGCTGATCGTGGATTAGGCGTATACCAAGATCCACCACGGGCAACTTTGTTTGAACCTGTAAGCAATCCTTTAGGCTCAGTAATAGCTTCTTTTGGATAATCCCCATACCAATCCAAACACCATTCCCAAACATTTCCATGCATATCATAAAGACCCCATGCATTGGGTTTCTTTAGCCCTACTGAATGAGACACACCATTTGAGTTTTTTGCATACCAAGCTACTTCATCCAAATTGTCAGCATGCTCTCCTTTTGTACCAGCTCTACAAGCATATTCCCATTCTGATTCTGTAGGTAATCGGTATTCTTTTCCTGTCAACTTAGATAATCTTGCACAAAACTCTACAGCATCTTCCCAGGAAACACCCATCACAGGCAAATTATCACCCTTAGTTAAAGAAACATCCACACTAAAAAGTTTATTTATTCTTGGTAATGCTGCTACAGCCTTCCACTGTGCTTGTGTAATTTCATACTTACCAATATAAAAGCCAGATAAATTTACTGTATGTTGAGACTCATCTCCTCCTCGTTCCTTTTCACTCAAAGGAGATCCCATTACAAAAGTACCTCCAGCTATTTTAACCATTTCTAGTTTCACACCACTACCAAGGTCTTCTACATATACTTCATTAGTTATATTTTCTGTTGTATGTTTAGGAGTTTCTGCAATTTCAGGTAAATTATCTTTCTTTACCCCAGCCACAGCCATTATTAATCTTCCTTCTTGCAAATACCCAGGAACTTTTTCTTTAACTAAAGTTGCAATTTCTTCAGGAGAACGCTCTTCTGCAACTAGTGGCCAGATTCTAGCCTTTTTATCTTCACTAGCTGTTAATATTCTGTCTCCTTTGCTA
>JBDIBI010000037.1:0-55479 GCA_039812885.1 Blastocatellia bacterium | reverse complement strand
GCCCTAAATTCTAGTCCCAGGGGTTGAGCTATAAAAATGTTGGGCAACTGTAATAAATAAATGTGTTTTCAAGAGGGAATAAATATAAGTGGACATTGTTTCTATTAGACCAACGCATATTCATATTAGCCCCAGGGGAAAATCAAGCTCAGGCTTGATTTTTTCATATTCTAGCCTCTGGCTAATATGTGTTGAGCTATAAAAATGTTGGGCAACTGTAATAAATAAATGTGTTTTCAAGAGAGAATAAATAGAAGTGGACATTGTTTCTATTAGACCAACGCATATTAGCCCCAGGGGAAAATCAAGCTCAGGCTTGATTTTTTCATATTCTAGCCTCTGGCTAATATGTGTTGAGCTATAAAAATGTTAGGCAACTGTAATAAATAAATGTGTTTTCAAGAGGGAATAAATATAAGTGGACATTGTTTCTATTAGACCAACGCATATTAGCCCCAGGGGAAAATCAAGCTCAGGCTTGATTTTTTCCTGGGGAATCTAATGCAAGAGTTACCCAAGCTTTTTCCCATTCATAATATTCTAGGGCAGAGAATTTCTTTTTATAGTCATAGTGAGATGGCTCTTTGTAAGCATAGCCAGGATAGTAGTATTGCCGATTTGTTTTAAGTGAGTAATCTATTGATAGTAGAATTAAGTAGATACCTAGACTACGTTTATGTTCTGTAGGATCAAAAATAGAATAGATACTTGAAGTTGATGAACTACCAATGTCTAAAAAGCTTACTGCTAGAAGTTTATCATTTTCAAATAAGCAAACTTCTTGGGTATTACAAGGTATTCTAGCCGGATCAGGAGAAAGGAATGTGTAGATAGAATCAGGAATATTTTCCTTAAATCTGATTCTGTGATTAAAGAAAAGAAGTTCTTTTTCTTTGTCAATAAACGCATCTCGCATTACAAGCTTTAAATCAGCATTTTTCTTTAAGATACGTTTATGGCTTTTAGAATAGGAAAAATTAGCTAAATTAATTCTTAAAGGGGTAACGGTATAATTTTGTTTTCTAGTGGTGAGTTTTTCATAACGGAAAAAGTAAGACCCAAAATGTCTCCAACCTCTTGCCCAAAGTTGATCCATTAATTCAGGTCTTACTTTATCACAGAAGAAATACTCGTTAATAAAACCCATATTTTTAAGAAATTGCTAATTTACTTTAACAACTTTTTCTTGAGCAATAACTTTTTGGAGTTCATGCTCAATATTATCTAAAGGAATATCTTGGGATGCTTTAGTTTTACGAGTAAAGAACTCTACTTTGCCTTCTTTTAGCTTTTTACCAATAGTAATACGATAAGGAATACCTATTAAGTCAGCATCCTTAAATTTAACTCCAGGACGTTCATCACGATCATCTAAAATTGTATCAACTCCTAATGCTAGAAGTTGTCTATAAAGATGATCTGCTGCTTCACGTTGAGTAGCATCATTATAGTTTGCTGGAGTAATAACAACTTCAAAAGGAGCAATACTTACAGGCCAACAAATACCATCAGCATCATTATAAAGCTCAACGGCTGATGCCATTATACGCCCAACTCCAATTCCATAGCTACCCATTATAATAGGAACTTCTTTGCCTTCAGCGTTTAGAACTGTAGCTTTCATTGATTCACTGTATTTTGTTCCTAGTTTGAAAATATGACCAACTTCAATAGCTTTGTCTACTCTTAAAGTACCTGAACATTTAGGACAACCCTCACCAGTTGCTACTGTGCGTAGATTAGCCCATTGCTTAACAGCTATATCTCGATCAATGCATACTCCACGTAAGTGGAAGTCATTTTCATTAGCTCCAGTCACCATATTAGTACGGCCTTGTAGGGCTTGATCTGCAATAATTAAAACATCTTTTACTCCTACAGCACCTAGTGAACCAGGCAATGCACCTAATAACTTTTCAATTTCTGCTGCATGTGCAGGGCGAACATTAACTGCTCCTGTTGCATCACCTAATTTAGTTTCATTAAGCTGATGATCTCCTCTAAGTAACACTAGTGCAGGTTTTTCATCCAGCATATAAATTAAAGTTTTGATCTGACGGTTAGCCGCAGCACCACCTGGAAAAGTTGTGAGGTCTTCAATTGTACGAACTCCTGGAGTTGGGAATTTTTCAGGTGCATCTGGTGCAGGCTCATCGGTAACTGTTGGAATTATTGAAGTTGCTTTTTCAACATTTGCTGCATATTGACAAGCTTGACAACTAGCAATCCAATCTTCCCCTGCATCAGAATAAACCATAAATTCGCTTGACTTACTTCCACCCATTGCTCCAGAAGAAGCTTCTACAATGGAGAATTCTAATCCACAACGTTTGTAAATTAAGCAGTAAGCTTCTCTATGGGCTTCAAAAGCTTTGTCTAAGCCTTCCCAATCTGAGTCAAAAGAATAAGAGTCTTTCATGATAAATTCACGAACTCTTAAAACTCCTGATTTAGGACGTGCTTCATCACGAAACTTAGTTTGAATTTGGTACCAAATCTGAGGTAGTTGTTTGTAAGAACGTAGCTCATCACGAGCAATAGAAGTAAAAACTTCTTCATGTGTCATACCTAAACAAAGATCTGTTCCTTTGCGATCTTTAAGCCGGAACATATTATCGCCCATTACTTGCCAACGGCCTGTTTCTTGCCAAATCTCTGACGGATTTAGTGCTGGTAATAAATATTCTTGTGCTCCAATGCTATTCATTTCTTCTCTGATAATACTTGTGATTTTTAGCAATACTCGTTGAGCCAATGGTAAATAAGAATAAACACCTGCAGTAAGTTGACGTATATAACCTGCTCTTAATAAAAGTTTGTGGCTGATGGCTTCAGCGGTAGCAGGGGTTTCGCGTAATGTAGGAGTAAAGAATTTTGACCAGCGCATAATTTCCTTTCAGCTAGTTTACTAGTAGTTTTATCTAAATTGAGATTTTTGATCTCTAAAGAAGCGAATGATGACTATTTGATAACAAGATTGTCAAGCAAGCCTGCCTAGAGTGTTTTGTTAAACTATTTAGTAGACAATGTTTTTAGTCTGTTTGTTTTAATGACTTTTTACAAAAATAGCAGGATTTTTTATTATAGATTGTCCTAGCTCAACTAGTTTATTTAATGTAGAAAAATCTAGGAATGTTTGGTGTAGTTTTATCTCTAAACATCTTTTAGATAAGATAATTCTAGGAACTCGTTTGCTATTTGTAGCTTTGCGCCAATTAGTCAATAACCTTATAACTTCAGTAGTTAAAAGTTGGTTAGCTAAACTGTTATTAGTAGTAAGTACTATAAACAGATCGTTAAATTCACTGTTTTCAATTTTAGCTTTTTGTAATTGTGCAAGTTCTTTAGCTTCATCTTTACCATAAGATAGTGTGAGAAGGAATTGTAGTATTGATGAAGAATAATTAACTAGAAAAGTTCTTTTTTTGTCTAAAACCCATAAATGATTGTCCGCATGTAGGTTATCAACAAACCAAACAATTTCTCCTTCTTCTTTTTTCACTTGCCAAGTAGTTTCAGTATTAGTGAAAGTACCTTTAACAAATACATTTCCTTCAAGGCACTTCCACCCATAATCTGATACATTCTTTTTTAACTGATCTATTGACTCTTTATCTTTTTTATTTTCAGTTTCTATTGTGTTTAGAGATAAAAGAGCTAAAATTGTCAGCAACACTACTAGTAAAATAACCATATAACAGTATTTTTTAACAAGGTTATAGCTATCAAACCAATAGTATTTTAATGCTGCAACAGCAGTGTTAATTTTTTGTAACTTTCCTGTAAAAAGTCTTAAGCTCTTTATTTAGTGTAAATTGCTGAAAGCCAATGTTCTATGTCAAAGCTAGACCATTGATGCAAATTTACAAGATGTAAACTTAAGCAGTCTTGCTTTCCAATCAAATTGCAAACAGGACAAAGAAGAAACTCTTCATTAGGCATAAAAACGTAACTCATAAGCTTTCCCCCAATGTATTTTAATGTAGTTAATATTTATAAAAGTAAGCTTTTACGGCCAATATAGCTACCTTTATAATACTTAAGTAAGGCTTGGGTTTCTATTTGACTAAATTGTTTGCATAGTTCTGTAGCTTGTTGATGTTCTTGTCCTTGTAGGTCTAAGAGGCTATTAGTAAGAATGTAATAACATTCAGTGCTTTGTTTTAAGATTTCATTGAGTTGTTCATAGGTAAGCATTTCTCTAACTTGAGCTTCTAAGTGTTGAGCCGTCTTGCTAAAAACTGATAAATTGTTGGTGCTATTCGTATTACCAATATTAACAGTAAGCATTATTGTTAATCTCCTTAAAAAAGTTACCAACCTTAGTTTTGTGTTTTTAGTTAAATTCATATTAGCGGCTTACTGTTAAATACCTATTAACTAATTGTAAAACTTGTGTAAAAAGTAGGGTTCTAGGCCAAAAATAATAAATCAGTGCAAGGAGCTAACAGCTAGGTAATAGTGGTCAGCTCTTGCCACCTGTGTTTCGCCTCAGCTAAAATTACAAGTTTGCTAGTTAGTAAAATTTTTATACTGTAGGGAAGCTAAATCTTGTGTTAGAAAAAATAATTGTTCGTGGTGCTAGACAACACAACTTAAAAAATGTAAATGTTGAAATCCCCCGTAATCAACTAACGGTAATTACAGGACTAAGCGGATCAGGTAAATCTTCTTTGGCTTTTGATACAATTTATGCAGAAGGTCAACGTCGTTATGTTGATTCACTTTCAGCTTATGCAAGACAGTTTTTGGAACAGTTAGAAAAACCAGATGTTGATTCTATAGAAGGTTTAAGCCCTGCTATTTCTATTGAACAAAAAACTACTAGTCGAAGTCCTCGTTCTACTGTTGGAACAATTACAGAAGTTTATGATTATTTGCGATTACTTTTTTCTTCAATTGGTCAACCTTCTTGTTATCAATGTGGCCAACAAATTACTAGACAATCTGTAGAGCAAATTATTAATAGCTTGTTGGAACTTTCTGAGGGGCAAAGAGTTATGATTCTTGCTCCTATTGTGCGTGGGCGAAAAGGTGAATTTCGCAAAGAGATGGAAAAACTTCTTAAAGATGGATTCTTGCGTGCTCGTATTGATGGAGAAATGCATCAACTTGATGAAGAGATCCGTTTAGATAAACGCCGTAATCATACAATTGAAGTTGTAGTTGATCGTTTATTAATTAAACCTGGTATTCAAAAACGTTTGACCGATTCTGTAACTTTAGCAGCAAAACTTACGGATGGAATTGTTTTAGTTTCTATTATTGATGGAACAGAAAAACTTTATTCAGAAAAAATGACTTGTGTAATGTGTGGTGTAAGTCTTCCTACCTTTGAACCTCGATCATTTTCTTTTAACAGTCCTTATGGTGCTTGTCGTACTTGTAATGGACTAGGTATGCAAATGGAAGTTGATCCACTACGTTTAATAACAGATGAAAGCAAAACACTAAAGGAAATAGATTTTGTACCAGAGGACGAAGGCACAAATAATCAACTTAAAGATGCTTTAAGAGCTGTGGCTGAAATCTATGATTTCCCAATTTCAAAACCATTTGCTGAAATGCCAGAAAAAGCTAAAGAAGCATTTTTACATGGCACAAAAGAAAAACTTAATTTTGAACATGGTAGCTATACTTACAGTGCTACTTGGAATGGTGCAATTAATCTAATAAAACGCCGCTATGAGGAAGCTAGAAATGACAAATTACGTGCTGAATTAGAAGTTCTAGTTTCTCCTAAAGCTTGTCGTAATTGTCAGGGTAAGCGATTAAGACCAGAATCTTTAGCTGTAAGAGTAGCTAATTTAACTATAGCTGATTATGTTGAAATGCCGATTTCAGAGGCAGTTACAGTAGTTGAACAAGTTAAACTTACTAAGCGAGAAGAAAAAATAGCAGGGCAAATATTAAAGGAAATCCAAACCCGATTACAGTTTCTTAATAGTGTTGGACTTGGCTATTTATCACTAGATCGCTCGGCTGCTAGTCTTTCAGGCGGAGAAGGCCAAAGAATTAGACTTGCAACTCAAATCGGTTCACAACTGCGAGGCGTTCTTTATGTTCTAGATGAACCTAGTATTGGACTACATCCCCGTGATAATCAACGATTACTAGAAACACTCTTTAGGTTACGTGATTTAGGCAATACTGTATTAGTTGTTGAACATGATGAAGAAACCATAAAACGAGCTGATCATATTGTAGATCTTGGCCCTGGGGCAGGAACACATGGCGGAGTAATTGTAGTTTCAGGCACTCCAAAGGAAATAACCCAGAAACAAGATTCTTTAACAGGAAAATATATTTCTGGAGAACTAAAAATCCAAGTTCCTAAACAAAGACGTTCACCTAATGGAAAAGCCTTACGTATTATTGAAGCATCTGCAAATAACTTGAAAAAAATAAATGTAACTTTTCCTTTAGGCTTATTTACTGTTGTAACAGGGGTTTCCGGCTCAGGAAAATCCACATTGGTAGAAGATATTCTCTATCGAGGTCTAGCTAAAAGTTTATATGGAAGTTTAGCTGAACCTGGTGAAAATGCTGGTATTGAAGGCATTGAACATATTGATAAGGTTATAGAAATAGATCAAGCCCCAATTGGCCGTACACCTCGTTCTAATCCAGCTACTTATACAGGGTTATTCACTCCAATTCGTGAGTTATATGCTTCTTTGCCTGAATCTAAAGAGCGTGGCTATCGTGCAGGACGCTTTTCTTTTAATGTTAAAGGCGGAAGATGTGAAACTTGCCAAGGGGATGGGCTTAAATGTATTGAAATGAACTTTTTGCCAGATGTTTATGTACTTTGTGATGTTTGCCAGGGTGCACGTTATAACCGAGAAACTTTAGCTGTACATTATAAAGGGCTTTCTATTGCTGATATGTTAGATAAAACAGTTGAAGAAGGCTTAGAACTTCTTGACTCCATTCCTCAAATTAAACAAAAACTACAAACTCTATATGAAGTTGGCTTAGGTTATATTAAGCTAGGTCAAGCAGCTACTACACTTTCTGGAGGAGAAGCACAGCGTATCAAGTTAGCAAAAGAGTTGAGCCGTCGTGCTACAGGTCGCACAATCTATATTTTAGATGAGCCAACTACGGGGTTGCATTTTGAAGATGTAAGGAAGCTTCTAGATGTGTTACAACGCTTAGTTGATTTAGGAAACACTGTGATTGTAATAGAACACCATTTAGACATTATTAAAAGTGCAGATTGGATTATTGATCTAGGGCCAGAAGGCGGCTCGCAAGGTGGCAGAATCGTTGCAGAAGGCCCACCAGAGGAAATTGCACGTGTAAAACGCTCTTATACAGGTCAAGCTCTAAAAACATTACCAGAGTTTGCCAATATAGTTAGTTATGCTACAGGAGCTTATAAACGACCTAATTTAGGAACGTTATAAACAATTTTAAGAAGTTTTTATTAGTGACAAACCTCTTGCATTAAATTCCAAAGTTGCTCGACTTCTGATCTAGTTGTAGCTTCTGCTCCTATAGAAATGCGTACTATCTGTTTACCTTTTACTATAGAAGGTGTTAGGTAAGCTTTACCAGAATCATTAAGCGCTTTTACCCAAGCAAGGTTATGCGCTGCAAGTTCTGCTTCAGTCATTTCAGGATTTGGAACATGCCTAACACAAATTGTTTGTAAATGTACTGGAGCAACAATTTCCCAATTAGGAGTTGCTTGGATTTGTTCTTTTAACCATTTAGTATTTTCTAAATCCCGTCTAAGACGCTCTTGTAAGCCTGAAACCCCTTGTTCACGAATTAAGAACCAAAGTTTTAATGCACGAAATCTTCTACCAAGTTGTATGCCCCAATCACGGAAATTGTTTACTTGGCCATCCACATTAGTTTGTAGATAAGTTGGGTTTGTTGACATTACTCTAATTAAATGTTGACTATCTTGAACAAAGTAGGCAGTGCAATCAAAAGCTACACCTAACCATTTATGTGGGTTAAAAAGTATAGAATCAGCTTGTTGAACACCTTCCCACATCCAACGACACTCAGGCAATATCATTGCTGAACCGGCCATAGCTGCATCTATATGTAGCCAAATATTATATTTTTTAGCTAACTCTGCTAAACCTGCTATTGGGTCAATAGCTGTAGTGTTAGTTGTGCCAACTGTTCCAACAATAGCACAAGGTTTTAATCCAGCTTCTATATCTTGTGTAATAGCTTTTTCCAGTAAATCCAATCTTAATGAGCAATTAGAATCAGTGTCAATTGAACGCAAATTATCTTTGCCAAATCCGGCTAGCAGTGCAGCTTTAGAAACAGAGCTATGGCTTTGTTCTGAGGTGTAGATAATTAAAGGAATCTTTTCTGCTTGCAAACCACCTTGATTTTGACTGTAGTTTGTAAGACGCTCACGAGCACAAAGCAAAGCTACTAAACTAGCAGTAGAAGCAGTGTCTTGGATTACTCCAACAAAATTATTGGGCAAGTCAACCATTTCCCTTAACCAATTCATAACTACTTCTTCTAACTCGGTTGCAGCAGGGCTAGTTTGCCAACTCATTCCTTGAACACCTAAACCAGCACTTAGTAGTTCTCCTAGCACAGATATTAGTGTTGCATTTGATGGAAAGTAAGCAAAAAAACTTGGATGATTCCAATGTGTAATTCCAGGTAAAATAATTTTGTCTAGGTCGGATAAAACTTTCTGGAAATCTTCTCCTTGTTGTGGTGGAGAACTAGGTAATTGACCGCTTATAGCCCCAGGTTTTACTGTTGACATTACAGGTTGCTCGGCCAAACTTTGCCTGTAATTAGCAATCCAATCAATAAGTTGATGTCCATAATGACGAAATTCTTCAGGTGTCATAATTTCTAGCTAAGCCCTTTATATAATATGAATTAATTGCTTTATAGATGTTTTAGTTGCTAGTGAATATACTATATGTCGAACCTGCAAATCACAGAACTTTTTAGCATGATATAATGTATTAGTCTTTTGTAGAAGGGATATCAACGTTTTAATAAGGAGGTTTATATGCGATCAACCATTTATTCTACTTTTTTGCTAAGTGTATTAGCATTCTTAATTTTCCAATTAATTACACCTCCAGTGGTTTCTCTCAATACAAGTCCTGCTAAGGCTTTTGTTTATGATATTGCTACTCAAAGCCAAAACTTACAAATCTTTGGCCCTAATAATGATCCTAATCCTGTAGTAAATGAAAACAATCAAATCGCCCTTACAGTTTTAGATGCTAGTGGTCAGAAGATTACTACAGGTCTGAGTTTTCAATCAGATAGCTCAGATATTGCTAGTGTAGATGCTCAAGGAGTGGTAAGTGGTAAACAACAGGGATTTGCTACTATTACAGTAACAAAGGGAAGTGATACAGCTTCAATCACTGTAGTTGTAGCTCGTGTAACTAAGGGAAAAGGCAAAAAAGCTCCTGGAAATACAGCACTTGACACTAGTGGAGCAGTTTATTTAAGTAATCCTCTTAGTAATGTGATTTTAAAGAGAAATGTTTCTAGTGCAGATGCAGCTATTTTTGCTGGTCAGGCAGGTGTTAGCGGTAGGCTTGATGGGCTTAGAACACAAGCACAATTTTCTGGGCCTACAGCGGTAGCTATTGATAACCGTCCAACAGGTGGAATTTATGTTGCTGATACGCTTAACCACAGTGTTAGGAAAGTTGGTTTTAACAACCAAGTTACAACTGTTTTAGGAAAAGGTTCACCGGGTGTAAATACTAGCGATTTAACAGACTTTGAGCAATCTGCCTTTAATAACCCACAAGGCATTGCTGCTGATTCTGGTGGAAATCTTTATATTGCTGATACTGGTAATAATGCTATTTACTATGCTGATTTTACTACTAGAAAAGTAAGGCTCTTAGCTGGCCTGCCAACAATGGCTGGAAAGGCTGATGGTAAAGGCAGAACAGCATTGTTTAATCGACCTACTGCTATTAGTGTTCAATCTGGATTTACTAGTTTTTTTAATACACAACAACAACAGGTTTTGTTAGTTGCTGATACAGGCAACAATGTTATTAGAGCTGTTAGATTTGATGGAACAGTAACTACAATTGGTAAAATTGCAAGTACTTCTACAAATTTTCAATCAATTGAAACCAACCAAAGCAGCAATGAAATTACTTTTGATACTCCAACTTCTATTAGTATAGATGATTTAGGTAATATCTATGTAGTAGATCGTTTAGGTGTTAAGGTAATAACTACTAAGGATCAAACTAGACAAGTTATTTCACTTGCACAAGTTGGAAATGCCAGCTTTAATCAAGCTGTAAGTGTAACGGTACAGGGTAATGCTAGTTATGTATTGGATGCTAATTCTACTAGTGATGCTGATGCTGTTAGTGTGGTTACTGTAGGTAGTCCTCAAATTATGAGCTTGAGCCGCAACCTTGATTTTTTGGCTGGTGGCAGTGAAGTTGTTATTACTGGAAAAAATTTTGCTCCAGAAAGTGTTGTAATTCTTGGGGATAAAATAGTTAATGCTATAGTTGAAAGTGCAACTAGAATTAGATTGCTTCAAGTGCCTTCTCAAAAAGCTCCTGGCAAAAGAACACTTTCAGTTTTAACTCGTGGGGGTGTTGCTCAAAGTGAATTTAAGGTTCTTTCCCCAGCTTTTTCCTTATTATCAACAGGACAAATTACTACTATTGCTGGAGGCATTCCTTTTTTAGGTGATGGAGGATTGGCAACAAATGCTATTTTCAGCACTCCTCAAGGAATGGCAATGGATGGAGCAGGGAATTTATATATTGCTGATGCTGCTAACAATAGGATACGCAGAATTGATAGTAGTGGTGTAGTGGTTACTATTGCAGGTAATGGAGCTGCAAGTTTTAGTGGTGATGGTGGAATGGCTATTAGTGCTAGTCTAAATCTACCACGCAATATTGCTTTTGATGGAGCAGGGAATTTATATATTGTTGATTCTGGTAATAATCGTGTTAGGCGTGTAGATACAAATGGAATTATTACAACAGTTGCTGGGACTGGAAATAGTGACTATAACGGGGATGGAATACTTGCTACTAATGCAAATCTAAACTTCAATACTTTTTTAGGTGGAGGTGTAGCAGTTGATAATGTTGGTAATATTTTTATTGCTGAAGGTGCTAACCAAAGAGTTCGCCGTGTAGATGCTAAAACTAAATTAATTACAACAGTTGCTGGTAATGGACAAATAGGTTTTAGTGGTGATGGAGGACTTGCTACTAATGCTAGGTTATTTACACCCTCTGCTCTTGCAGTAGATAACTCAAATAATCTTTTTATTTCTGATTCAGATAATAGTCGAGTTCGTCAAGTAAATCTTACAACAGGAGTAATTACAACAGTTGCAGGAAATGGTACAACAGCTTTTAGTGGTGATGGAGGACTTGCTACTAATGCTGGTCTTGATTCGCCTTTTGGTCTTGTACTTGATGGAACTGGCAATCTTTTTATTGCAGATATTTTTAATAACCGAATTCGCCGAGTAGATGCTCAAACAAAAATCATCACAACAGTTGCAGGAAATGGTATTGCAAGTTTTTCTGGAGATGGTGGTTTAGCTATTGGTGCTAGTTTAAATGTCCCTATTGGTTTAGTTATTGATGGTAGTGGGGATCTTATCATTGCAGATCAAACTAACCATAGAATCCGACGTGTTGACGCTCGTACACAAATCATTTCTACTATAGCAGGAATAGACCCTCCTAATGGAGATGGGGATTTAGCTACTAATGCCACAATTGTTGATCCTTTTAGTGTTCTAGTAGATAAAGATGGGAATTTAATAGTGGCTGATTCAGAAAATCACCGTATTCGCCGTATTGATGCTCGTACAGGCATTATTACAACAATTGCTGGTACTGGTTTAGAAGGTTTTGATGGAGATAATGGACCAGCACTTAGGGCTAGTTTTTCTCTTCCTACTAGTTTGGCTATGGATGCAAGAGGAAATTTGTTTATTGCCGATACTGGAAACCAACGAATTCGCCGTATTGATGCCATTACTGGAATAATTACAACAGTTGCAGGAAATGGAATTGCTGATTTTAGTGGGGATGGAAGCCAAGCTACAGTTGCTAGTCTAAATCGTCCTTTTGGTGTTGCTCTTGATAGTGTTGGCAATATTTATATTGCAGACACAGTTAATTGTCGTATTCGCAAGGTTAATGCTTTAAACGGTATTATTACAACTGTGGTAGGAAATGGAACTGCAGGTCTAAATGGAGATGGAGATTTAGCTGTAAGATCACAGTTGTTTTTCCCTGGTGGTGTAGCAATAGATAGAAATAATAATATACTAGTTGCAGATGGTACATTAGGGTTTCTTGTAAATCTGACTCAGGGACGTGTTAGGCGAGTTGATGCTAATACAGGCATTATTACTACAATAGCTGGCACAACTTCTCCTGGTTTTGGCGGAGATGGGGGGCTTGCTACAGCAGCAAGGCTTAATTCTCCTTTAAGCGTAACAACAGATTCATCCAACAATATTTATATTACTGATGGTGGTAATGGACGTATACGCCGAGTAGATGCTCAAACAAAAATTATTACAACGGTAGCTGGAAATGGAAATGCAGATTATAGTGGTGATGGTGATTTTGCTGTCAACGCAAGTCTAACAGCCCCTAGAAGTGTTACCATAGACAATGATGGAAATATGATTATTGCTGCTGGAAATAATGATTCTTTGCGTAAAGTTAAATTAACTCCAGGTGGGCCAACAGGTAGTTTTACAATTGCTGTCAATCCTCTTTCTCAAACGCTTAGCCCTGGAGATTCCACTTCTTTTAATGTAACTGTTCAACCTATCAATGGTTTTTCTCAATTAGTTAGTCTAAATGCTATAGTCAGTTCTTCTGATAGTAATATTAACGTAGATATATCACCTGGTCTAGTTATGCCAAATGATAAAGCTATATTAACAGTTAAAACTTCTAGTAATATTCAGCCTGGCATATTTACTATAAAAATTACAGGTCAAGATGGTCAAATGGCTGCTACTCAAGTGGTTTCAGTCAATGTCGTAGGCAAAGAAAACCTTACCCCTACAATAAACGATGTGAGGTTTAGTAAGCCTCAGTTGACGATTTTAGGTAGTAAATTTAATGGTTCTTCTTTTGCGGTAGTTACTGTTAATGGTCAAAATATTAGCTCACGTATTACAAGTCAAAGTGATACAACAATTGTACTTCAAGGTAATAAAAAGAAATTGGGCTTACGTAGTGGTGCTAATCAAGTTACTGTTTCAGTAGGTGGGTTGACCTCTAATACATTTGTTTTTAGCTTACTAGCTGAATAATAATTTATACAAAAAAATAGTAGGGTTGTGTGCGTACAACCCTACTATTTTTATTTTATCAAGTTTATTTGAAGAAAAAGATTATGCTGCTAATAGTTTAGTTCCAACAGAGTTATATAAATTGTGTTTTGTTAGGTCAAATTGTTCTTGGTAATGAGAAATTAGTAAAACTAATATTTGCATTAGCATATTTTCTTCACTAGACAAGTTTTCTGCTTGGATTTTAGATAATCGGTTAAATTCAGCAATAAGTTGCATATATTCTTGCTCTATTTTGTTGTATTGAATGGTGTTTATATTGAATACATTGTTGTTTATTGCACTCATAAAATTTTGCCTTTCAATAGCTAGAAATATTTAGTAGGTATTATTATTTTTATCTATATTATTTAATTCTGAAGCTGTATATTGATTAACTGGGTTAAATATGTCATTTTGCCAGCTATATAGAGGTTGATTTGTAGTAAAAGTTTTATTTGTAGCATTTGTTCCGCCAACTATTTTCCAAATAACAAATCCGATTAAAGATAATAAAATTAATGGGATAGATAAACTGACTGCTAATACTAATAACCCAAAAAGTAATTTAATTGCTATTATTCCTAAAATTAATACTACTGCTATTTTCAATAAGGTTTTCATTTTTGTTTCTCCTAAATCCAAGCTAAAAACTTCAATCAGGTTAACGATTTAGTTAATGATGTATTTTGGACGATTTAAAGTTGTCAGTGACCAATCCGGAAAATTTTTTGATATTAGTGAAACTTTTTGGCTGTTTGAGTCATTAACTCAGAAAACAAAGTTATTAAGAAGAAAATCACTGAGAATAATAATAATATTGTTTAGTGGTAGGAGGGAAAATATGGAAATTCTTATAACTATCATTTTTGTAATATCTTATCTTTTTAATTTCTTTTTTGATCAACTACATAACTTGTTTTAATACTTAAGTAGGTTTGTTGATGCTAGTTTTTCCCATAAAAGCTGTTGATTGGGTTCTGATACAATATTTTAGGGTATCAAGTAACCATTGAGCTTGCGAAGGATTTAAGTTTTGACCAAACTCTATTATTTTGCTATCACTAATTGCTAATAATGCTACTCCTGTAAAGTTTATTGTAGAGTCTTGTCCAATATGAGGTTCTCCTATTTGCAGTTCATCTAATTCTGTGAGAGGAATTTCTCTAAGGCGGTTCATAAAAACAGAGCGTTTTTCTAAGAGAAAACTATTTGTTGTAAGTAGAATTTTTTCTTTTAATGTGGCGTTGTGAATGGCTGTTCCTAAAAATATAATGCCTGCTGCCCCCATAAATAATGGCAGAATAATAATTTCTGGAACTACCCACCAAAAAAATATAGCTGAAGCAATAAAAATAAGGGAAAAAAGAAGAAATCCAACTATATACATAGTTCCTTTCTTAGGTATTAAAAATAAAGTTACATTGTTAGTAGGATCTGTATCATACTGAATTTGACAATCAGGAGGTTCAATAGGTATTTGCGGCATAGGAGCATTTTCTAGTCTGGTGCGTAGGTTGTCATTTAGTGTGTTAGGTGGACGTGAAACTATAGTGCCATGACTAATATCTTGTAGAGTTGTCCTAACATAACGAGCAAACTTTTTAGCTTGGTTGCGGGATTTAATATAATCTTGAGATTCATCTATGTTTATTGGTTTTTTGAGGGTTTTAAGATATGCTTTGACAGGATAAACTTTGATTTTTGTGTTATTAACGCGACGTTCTTCATAAGAAATTTCTATTTGATCTAAATCTGTAAAAGAATAAGTATTTTTCCAAATAGAAAAATATATTCCCCACCAAACAGTAAATTGTCTTTTTTGTTGATCTAAAATAAAACTAGGTCGTCTTATGATTTGTCTTACTCCAAAAAACATCAAAACAGAGGAAATTATTAAAGTAAAAAATCCTGGATGAAAAGGTAAAAAGTCTCGCAAATAAGGTACCCAAGCATCAATAGCTAAAAAGGATATGGTTGTTAGAAAGAAAATAAGTGAACTTATTGCAAAAACACAATATTGAATTCTATCTAAACAATAAAATTCATGTTTGTTAGGTAATATACCTTTTTCTTCTTGAATTGGAGCACAACGAGAGCAAGTATTTTCTATAGGATCAAAACAATCTTGTTGGTGGCAAATTTCGCAACGATTTGCTAGAGATTCTTTTTTGAAAATTAGTTGTGTTTGAGGCATGTTACTTGTGTACTTTAAATGTTGGAATTTAACAATTATAGTAACTTATGATTACTTATTTAGGAAACATAAATTCAAAGCCAATGAGCAGGAATATTACTAGCTAACTTATCTGCTAATGATTTATCTATTATTTTTAGTTTTTCATATTGTTCAATAGTACCTGCACGATTGTTGAGTTTGATGTAGATTTGAGCAAGATTAAAATAGACTGTAGCTGTGTCAGGCTTTAATTCAATGGCTTTTTGGTAAGCTTCAATAGCATCTTGAAATCTTCCAAGATGTAAGTTGGCTGTTGCTAAACCAGCATATGAGTTAGCATAAGTAGGATTAATTTGAATTGCATAAGAAAATGCACCTATGGCTTCATAATTGCGCTTAAGGTTGGTGAAAGCAATACCAGCATTATGATGGTACTCAACAATATTGGGATTATGTTTTATAGCTTCTTTGAAATGATTAAGTGCTTCAACAAATTTTCCGAGTTTTAAGTAAACATCTCCTAAGTGATAGTAAAATACACTATTTTTAGGTGCTAATTTTATTGCTTGTTTGTAATGGTCTATGGCTTCTTCATATTTTTTTAGCTTATGATAGGCAAGAGCTAATTCAAAGTAACAATCAGCACAATTTGGTTGAGCTAAAATAGCTTTTTGACCTATTTCAATGGCTTCTAAATAACGCTCAAGTCTTATGTTAAGTGTTGCTAGTTTAATATATGCTTCACTACAATCAGGTTTTAATTTAATTGCTTCTTCGTAATGAAGAATAGCTTGCTGATAATCCTCAAGTTGTGTATAAATTACACCTAATGTAATTTGCTCGTTAACATTGCTAAGATCTATTTGACTTTGTGTTAGAAAGTCCAAAGCTTCTTGTTTTTGTTTATTTTTTACATAAGCAAGAATTAGAGCGTAACGAAATGTTATATCATTGGGTTTAAGTGTAGTTGCTTTTTGTAAAATCTCTATCTCTTCTTTATGGCGACTAGCCTGACTATAAGCAACACTTAAGTTAAAATAAGTAGATATTTGATTGGGGTTTATAGTTATCGCTTTATTAAAAGCTTCTATAGCTTGTATAAGTTTATTTTGTTGTAAATAAATAAGTCCTATATTTTTATGAGCATTAGCATAATCAGGTTTGATGCAAATAGCTAACTCTAAAAAAGGCAGAGCCTCTTCATACTGATTAAGTTGAATATGGCAATGGCCAATGGCATCATGTGCTTGGGCGTAAATATTGTTTTTACTTACAGCTAGCTCAAAATAATTTATAGCTTTTTTTAGATTGCCTAACCAAAGGAAGCGCTGTCCTTGTAAAAATGCTCCTTCAGCAGAATCCATCCAAGTTAGATAATTTGTCCAATACTTAGAAATAGTTTCTTCATTGCTTTGTTGCATTGAATCTAGCCTAGAAATAGGTATTACAAGGTTAGAAAACTTTTCTTCTAGAGATAATAAGAAAAACATACCTAACACTTCACCTCTGTTGTTTAGTACAGGGCTACCTTGGTAGTCTATAGTTGTATTACCTTGTATCTTAATTATTTTTCTAGGAACATCTTCTGCTTGAAATTCAACTATTTCAGCCTCAACAATGGGGTGGCTTATGCTAGGGGCATTGCTTATAACACGTACTTTATCATTTACTTGAGGGGTAAAAGTAGTGATTGGCAAAGCTTGAATTTCATTAACAGGAATATCTGTTTTTAGTCTAACTAAATCGGTTTCCTTATCTTCTTGAAGGACTTTTATTGCTTTGTAATTTTTATCTGATAATAATATTTCTACTGTATAAGCTGATTTTAGGATGTAACGATAAGTAAGAATATCTGTAGTATTATCAACAAAAAAACCATTCCCATGGTCTAATTTATGACCATTTTCATCATAGGCTATTATTGATACTACTGATCTTTCAAGCAAAAATCACCTCAATGTATTACTTACAAATTGACAAATGATAAGTAGGTATTATTTCTTGTCTTTTTCCCAACCATGTTTAGTAGGAATATAATATTTTCTTCCCTGTAATTTAACTGGAAGACATTGCATCTCTTCTGCTTTTGCATTATCAAAGTCATGAGCATATTGGTAATTAGCTCCATAACCTAGGTGCTTCATTAAAGATGTAGGAGCATTTCGTAAATGTAATGGAACAGCTTCTTGTTCACTTTCTAGAGCGTCTTTAGCTGCAGCTAGATAAGCCATAATTACAGAATTGGATTTGGGCGCAAGTGCTAGGTAAATGGTTGCTTGTGCTAAGGCTAACTTAGCTTCTGGGAGACCAATAAATTCTAGGGCTTGCATTGCGGCTACGGCCTGATTTAATGCAAATGGATCTGCTAAACCTATATCTTCTGTTGCATGATGAACTAAGCGACGTGCAACATAACGTGGCTCTTCACCTGCTTCTAACATACGAGCTAACCAATAAAGTGCTGCATCAACATCAGAATTACGAATTGACTTAATAAAAGCAGAAATCAAATTAAAGTGTTCTTCTCCTGTTTTATCATAACGAAGAACTGCTCTTTGTAAGGCATTTTTAACAGTTTCTTTAGTAATCTTACGTCTGTTTTCGCTATTAATTTCTTGGCTGATAGCAGCTATTTCTAAGGTGTTAAGTGCAACACGAGCATCTCCAGAAGCATAAACTGCTATTAGTTGTAAATCCTCTTCTTCGATTTCTAAACATAGCTCACCTAAACCATATCTAGAATCTGATAATGCTCGTTTAAGAATATTGATGATATTATTAGTAGAAAGGGATTCTAGGATGATAACTCGTGAACGGGAAAGCAGTGCAGCATTGACTTCAAAGGAAGGATTTTCTGTAGTTGCACCTATTAAGACAATAGTTCCATTTTCTACGTAAGGTAAAAAGGCATCTTGTTGAGCACGATTAAAGCGGTGAATTTCATCAATAAAAAGTACTGTACGGCGTTTTGTTGCTCTATGGTATTTTTCTGCATCTTCCATGACGGCTCTAACTTCTTTAATACCAGAAACTACAGCACTAAAAGGAACAAAAAGTGATTTAGTATGATGAGCGATAATTTGAGCTAAAGTTGTTTTTCCAGTACCAGGAGGGCCCCAAAAAATCAGGGATCTTAGTTCATCTTTTTCTATTAACCGTCGCAGCATAGTTCCTTGACCAACAGCTTTTTCTTGGCCAATAAATTCATCTAAAGAGCGTGGGCGCATGCGATCTGCTAATAATGGTGAGTCTTGTTTAGCTTCTTGTTTATTTTGATTTTCCTCAATAGGAGTTTCTTCAAAAAGGCTTTGATTTTGATCAAAAGGTTTTGATTTTTTCATGTAATTATTTGATCACTCATAGTTTATACAAAGTTATATTAATTTTGTATTTACATTAGATAGTAGATCAAAAACTACATAATTGGCACTATTATAAGCAAAAAAGGAAAGAACTTTTTCCTTCTTTGCTTATAAAAAGTTAAGTTACTTCTTTAATGGGAAAATATAAACTACTGTACCAATTCGGTTATAACCTAAATGATGCTCTTGTAACAAGTTTGTTAATATTTGATTCCAGGGTTGATCTTGTACCTTAACTGTAATTTTTTGGTCTTTTAATAGCTGATTAAGAGCATAATTAAAATTATAATTATTAGAAAGAAAACGTAGAAAAGAGTCTAGCTCAACATCTTTAATATTTATAGTTATGCTATTACCTTGGAAGTCAGGATCTCCAAAACCTTTAGCATGATTTTTAGATGGTAAAAAAGTGGAGAGGTTTGAAGTATCTAAAACATTATCTGCATTGATATAGCATTTTTTACCAATTAGTTGATAAGAAATATTATGTGATTGCAACACTGCTCCTAAAACTTCTTGCCAAGGAACATCTGATACTTTAACGGTCACAAATATTGGAGGCAATTGTCCAGTGACTATAAATTCAGTTCCATAATTATCAGAAATAAAAGAGAATATGTCTTTTAACGCTACATTTTTAATATCTACACTGATAGTATCAACAATTTCTTGTTGAGAATTTGTTTTTTTTACATTATCAGTTTTTTGGTGGGAGCTTTCTTTTTTAACATTCTTTTGATCTTGGAAAGAGTCGTTGTTAAAACAAGCAAACCCATTACTTCCTAATAATAACTCTAATAATATTATGGCAGTGATTTTGACAGCGTACTTACAAGTAAAATTTTTTCTTTTCATTGTTAATTCCTTTCAAATAATCTGTTAAAATGTTTTCTTATCCAACAAGGCGAAAAATCTTCTTAAAAAAGACCATAGAAAAGAAAATTTTACCGGAAAGTCAAAAAGGGTTATGACAATAGAAGTTGTTACTCAGTTACTAAAAGCTTGGGGACAAGGTGACCAAGAAGCATTAAACCAGTTAATGCCATTGGTTTATGAGCAGTTGCGCTATTTAGCAATTAATAGACTTAAACAAGAACGAAATGAACATACTTTACAACCAACAGCTTTAGTCAATGAAGTTTACTTACGTTTAGTTAATTGGAAAGAAATCGATTGGCAAAACAGAGCACAGTTTTTTGCTGTTGCTGCACAATTAATGCGAAATATTTTAGTAGATTATGCTCGTCATCAATTGGCTGCAAAACGTGGAGGAGAACATAACAAGTTATATATTAGTGAAATACCTGAGATGGTAGCTCAACAACCTTTGGATGTATTAGCATTAAATGAGGCTTTAACGGTTTTGGAAAACATTGATCCTCAACAACATAAGATTGTTGAATTAAGATATTTTGCTGGCCTAACAATAGAAGAAACAGCCGCAGTTCTAAAGATTTCTCCTACTACAGTAAAAAGGGAATGGAATATAGCCAGAGCTTGGTTATTAAGAGATTTAACCCATAAGGGGGTTTTATGACTCCAGAACGATGGCAGGAAATTAAAGTTATAGTTGAAGGGGCTTTACAACAATCTGGACAACAACGAACAGATTTTATTGATAAAGCTTGTGAAAAAGATCCTGACCTGAAAAAGGAGGTAAATTCAATACTTCGTTTTTATGGAGAAGTAGGAAATTTTTTAGAAAAACCAGCTTTTTCATTAGGCAATAATAACGATGTAACATTTACAAAACTAAATCCAAACACTTTATTACAAGAGAGGTATTTAATTATTGAGCAAATAGGGCAAGGTGGCATGGGAGCAGTTTATAAAGCTCAAGATAAACGCCTAAACAAAATTGTAGCTCTTAAACAAACCATAGTAAAAAGTGAAAAACTTCGTAAAGCTTTTGAACAAGAAGCACAACTACTTGCAAAATTACGACATCCTGCTTTACCTATAGTGATAGATCATTTTCATGAAGCAGCAGGACAATTTCTAGTTATGGAATTTATTGCTGGAGAAACATTTTCTCAACTTCTATCTAAACAAAATAAAGCTTTTAATCAAACTCAAGTTTTAGTTTGGGCTAAAGAGCTGGTAGAAGTGTTAGAGTATCTTCATAGCCAAAACCCACCAATTATTCATCGTGATATTAAGCCTAACAACCTTAAATTAACAGAGCATAATAAGATAGTGTTACTAGATTTTGGACTAGCTAAGGGATTAGCTACACAGAAATCTCTTATAGTTGAAAGTAGCATTGCAGGTTATACGCCTTACTATGCACCTCTAGAGCAGATCAATGGAGTTGGTACAGATTATCGTAGTGATTTCTATTCACTATCTGCTACGCTTTACACTTTGCTTACAGGAGATAAGCCTCCAGATGCTACTTTTCGGGCAGCAGCAATTTTAAATGGAGAACCTGATCCTTTACAAAAAAACTACTTAATTAGTCTTGGTATAAATGAAAAATTTGCTCAACTTTTGATAGATTGTTTATCTCAAAATATAAATCAACGTCCTACTAGTGCTAATGCTATCTTAAATAGGCTACTTAAGTTGTCTGATATTGATAATGATACGGTAGTCACTAAAATAAAAAATATTAAGCATAATGAACAAGAAAAAATTTCATTTATTAATGAAGATGTTCAAACAAAATCTAAAACCATACCTGGTGTATTTACTAGACAAAAAGTATTTAATACAATCTTAACCATATTATTTCTTGTACTAGTATATGCAATACTTAAAGTAGCCTATGATCCTAGTTCTAAATCTTCGATTAGTAAAATACCATCTCTAGAAAATAAAGTAACTTCACCTCAAGCTACTGAAAAACCAATAGTTATTAAAAAACTGGGTGAACCAGGTTTTAAAGCAGATCAGATTAGTGTGGATATTAAAGAAGTTTCAATATATGACCTATTACAGTTTTTTTCTAATAATTATGGTCTAAACTTTATATTAGATAAATCTGTTCCTCGAATGACTGTTACTATGAAAGTAAATGATATTGCTTGGGATAAAGCTTTGTTTTCAGTCTTAGAAACTAATCAATTAGCTTACAAAATTGAAGACGGTGTAATAAGTATTTATCCTAAACCTAAATTGGAAGTAAGTATTAATCCTAGTGCTGAATCAGAAAATGATAAAGGGCGAGTGAAAAGATAAATTTACTAAAAAAGAACCCCCACATAATATTCAGTAGTATATTATAGTTAATCAATCATATATTAAGACTGCTTGATTTTATTGTTATGGTAAATTATCTGTAATAACCTATAATATACTGATTTGGCTAGTAGTTATTTTTTATCATTCTATGGAAAATCTAGAACATAATCATTAGTCTTCTCACTAAAAAAGGTGTATTATAAACATGAAAGTAGAGAAAGAAAATGAGATTTCTAATTTTGATGTTAATTTCAATGATGTTTTATGGAGCAGTTATGGGAAACACCAAATCTAAAGGCATTTTGCTGGATGCAGAATATAGTAGTTATGGCGGTCTTAGTGATAAAAATAAGCATGTGTATGTGCGTGTATTCGCTGATGGTAAAGTAGAGTATGAAAAAGAAGTAAATGGTAAATTTCCACTAAAATTTGAAATGGCTAATTCTCAACTTTCAGATTCGCAATTAGCTGAATTAAAATCATTTTTAGAAAGTAACACTGTTAAAGTACTAGGAAAAAGCTACAGTATAAATAATAGAGCAATAGATTATTTTAGAAATTTGGACATCAAAATTTCTACAAATGGAGCAAAGCAAACTGTAAAACTGGTAAATTTTAAAGGTGAATTTTCTAAAGCTGATGAGTACTATAGCCAAATCAAAGATTTAGTATGTGCAATTGAGAACCTAAGAAAAGATTCAAACTATAGTATACTTGATCATCCAGCAGAATTTTGTAACAAGTAAATATTGATTAATTTCAACAATCTTCGGCAAGGAGTCCACAGACTTTAGGCTGTGGAGGAATTGCCATTTGATATAGAGTAAGAATAAGAGTAACCATCACAAGCAAAGAGTAGTTTGCAAAAGTTATGCTTAATGGAATCGACCTTGCCAGAAGTAGTGATAATGGCAAAAAAGCCCGTAGCACGAACCGCAACTTTACCAATATAAGTACCAATTTTTTTACCACTAGTAACAATTGCTTTAACTATGTCTCCTGTTTGAAAACCAAAAAACTTCTTTGCTGTTTTTGCGCTAGTGCGAGGAAATCCTATTTTATCTACTTTACACATTTGGCGAGTGCCCTGTCCTGTAGCTTTTATCTCTAGTACTTGTACTTTATCTAGTTTTAGTAATGGTGTGCTTATTCCAACACATGCTGCATCTATGTAATGTGTCTTAGGTAAGTTTTGGCTAGCACGATTAAACTTAGTTAGTCCACCACTACCTGTTTCTATTGGCAAAGCAAATCCCTTTAGCCTATTGTATATTTCCCATCTTGTACTATTTACAGCAGCAGCATCTTTTAATGGTAATTTAGCTTGAGCTTGAACTTCAGGATAACCAAATTCTGTAGCAGTTTTATTAGCTTTCTTTAAGTTGCATTTTTCGCAAGCCAAAGTTAGGTTTGTCACTCTATTACTACCACCTCTGCTTTTTGGAACTATATGCTCTATCTGTAAAGGGATATTTTCTTTCTTGCAATAAGCACATTTACGCTTGTACTTCTCCAGTAGATACTCGCGCAGCTCATAACCAGCTAAAGTCCCTTGTTGGTATTGAACCCCTTTAATTTCAGCATTTTGCATTAACTGAGTATCAAATTTAACAAGTTCTAAGCTAATTCCACTTATTGGGCACAACTGTATTAGCTTTCTAACCCAAGTTTCTACATTAGCTACTCTACTCAGTAGAGAAGGTGCTAACCAACCTTTAGAGCGAGTTCTATTATGAAACCTAGACTTACGATAACGAGTCTTTCTGTTTCGCCTATTACGACGAACTTCACGACGATTATCTAAACTAACTTTAATAGTTTGTCCACGATGTTCTATTTTAGCAGCAAAGACTACTTCTCCTGTTTCTTGGTTAACAATTGCAACACCTGTTTTTTTACTGCCAGGATCTAACTTTAGTTGATAGTTTTGTAAGTCTGCCTTACATACTTCTCGTTTAAGTTTAATTGTAAAAGGAAAACGCTTATACACTGCTGCCTGTCCAGCTTTCAAAAGCCTTCTAGCTTGTCCAGGATGACACATATCTAGTTGTTTTCCCTTGGTATCTAGTACAAATACTTTTTGCATAGTTAGTAAAAACCTCATATTTCTATGGTTATGTTTGCCTCGACAATGTTACGAATCAGTATTTCTTCTAGGCACTGACTTTATACCCTTACGTCTGTTTAACTTAGAAGTTACAGAGCCTAGAACTGGCTCGCATTCTAGGGTGCGTTCTTTAACTCTCTTCGTAACGTAGCTTATTTCTAAGCTTAGTCTGCTCAACTGGGCTTGTTGGCTTTTACGCCCTCAAGCCTACCCGTTTACGGGTAGGTAGTTGACCAAAGAACAATCTGTGTAACTTATTGCAAGAGTGGATGAATAAGTCCACTCTTGCAATTTTTATTTAGTTTTTAGTTAATTCATCTGCTAATTCATTGGCACTATAAATTTTACGTAAAGCTTCTATTATACCTACACTATGGACTGCAACTGAGCGAGCCTGTTCATCAGTATAAAGATATTGCCAAACTAAACTTTGAATATTTCCATCAAAAATTAACCCTACAATTTCTGCTTTTTGGTTGATTACCGGACTTCCAGAATTTCCTCCAATAATGTCAGCAGTACAAATAAAATTATAAGGAGTATTAAGGTTAATAGAATTAACGCGATCTAGAACACGTTGAGGTAAATCAAAAGGTGGTTTGTTGTTAAAACTAGCAGCACGATCAAAAAGACCAAAAAAAGTATTTTTATAAGGTACATAAGTTGTTCCTATTTCATAACCTGCTACTGTTCCATAACTAAGGCGTGGGGAAAAAGTTGCGTCTGGATAAAGAGTTTTTCCATAAACACCAAATCTTGCTTTACCAATTCTTTCACCACAGGATAGTTCTACACTTTGGATTTCATTTTCAAAGAGGGTAATTAAATCTCTAGTCAAAGGCTCTATTTTACGAGCAGCTACTATTAGAGGATCTGAAGATTTTTCTATAGCACTCAAACCTCCTTCTAACAAAGACTTGCGAAATTCTAGACTAGTTATTTGGCTATTGCTAAGTAGCTCATGGGCTACTTCTTTAGGGCTACGGCTTGCTAAGACTAATTTGATAAATGGATCATCTTGACCTAATACTTCTAAACTTTCTTCTAAGGCATCAGCTAGAGTAACTTCTTCTAGATCTGGATATAAAGGAGCTGGAGAAAGAAGGAAAGATTTGGTGGATTCTAAGTTAGAATCTCTAAAATCTTCTAAGCGTTCACCATTAGGTTTAGCTGTTTCTTTAACATAACGAACTATATTTAATGCTAAAGCAGACATAGTAGAAGAACGCAAATTAGAGAAAGTAAGGCGTTTAGAAATAGTGGGGTATTTTTTATAAGCTTCTGCTAGTTGCTCCCAAGCACTACTATATTGTTTCAATTTAGGGTTTTCACTAGTTTTAGTTCTTAAGTCTTTTTCTTCTTGAGCTTTCTTAGCCATTACTTTGGGATCAAGCAATCCATTTTGGTATCCTATATAAGCTTTAAGAGAATTTTCTACTCCTAAAAGTTGACTTTGAGCACGACGGGCTTGTTCTTGGCCTTGTTGAGCAAAATGCTTTAGTAAGGCTTGTCTACGTTTAAGGGTTTTGATTCTTTGTGGATTATGGAAATCACGTAAGTATTCTAATTGAGCTACAGTTTGGAGACGATCTGTATTTCCAGGGTTTCCAGAAACAAAAATTAGTTCATTTTCTTCTGCTCCATTTTTGCTCCAACGAAAGTAATGTTCTGATTTAACAGGCTTATCATTTTCATAAGCACGAATAAAAGCCATATCTAAATCAAATCTAGGGTAAGTAAAATTGTCTGGATCTCCTCCAAATTGAGCTGTTTGATTTTCGGGTACAAAAACTAAACGAATATCAGTATATTTCTTAAAGCAATAGAGCCAATATTCGCCTCCATTATAAAGAGTAATAACTTGTGCTTGAAGGCCGGTTTTTTCAGAGGATTCCTTTTCTATTTTGGCAATGGTAGCATTGCGCAGTTCATTTATTTGTTTCTCAGAAGAAGCTGTTTCAAGAGCTGTTTGTACTTTTTGAGTGACATCTTCCATAGAGATTAGTACATTTATTTCTAAATCAGAGCACTTAAGTTCTTCTGCTAGAGTAGCGGCATAGAACCCTGTTTTTAATAGATCTCTAGATGCAGAGGATAATTTAATTAATTCTGAATCCACAACATGATGATTAGTCATTATAAGACCATTAGGAGAAACAAAAGAGCCAGATCCTCCTTCGTTGATTCTTAGCGAAGAGAGGCGCACATGATCAAACCATTCTTTACTTGGGGCAAAGTTATAACGCTCTTTGAGCTGTTTTAGAGGAGGATTATCAAAAGTCCATAATCCTTCATCTGCTAAGCTAAGTGGTGCAGTCAAAGTAGTTAAAAAGACTGCTAAAATAATGGAAAATAAGCGACGCAATATAAGAAACGTTGACATATAAAGCTCCCCAAAATATATTGTTTATAACTAAAATAACATGTAACTTTTTAGAATTAATAGGTAAGTGAGTAAGCAAAAATTTTTTATATTTGGTAAAATGAAATATAATATTAAACAAAATAAAATCAAGAGGATAACAGTAAAGTTATTATAATAGCTTGGCCTAATTGCTTACTGTGTGTCTATTTATAGTAGTTAATTGATGTTGTATTGATCACAAAATGCTATACTAGTAACCCTAACTATTATTATGAAACAATGTCCAAAATGCCAACAAAAATTTGAACCAGGAATTGTGTTTTGTCCTTCTGATGGGGAGCGTCTGATAAATGTTGCTGGTATAGTTAAAGAAGATCCATTAATTGGTGAAGTTATAGACAACAAGTATTTAGTAGAATCTAAAGTTGCCAAAGGTGGAACTGCTTCTGTATATCGTGCTAGGCATATTCAGTTAGATTTATGTGTTGCATTAAAGGTAATGCATCCTCATTTAATTACAGACAAAACCGCTATTGAGCGATTTCGTCGCGAAGCCTTTGCCGCAATGCATATTCGCCATCCTAATGCTATTGCTATTTTGGATTTCTCAATATGTCCAGATGGAACTGTTTATGTGGTAACAGAGTTTCTTTCTGGAATGCCTTTACGAGATAAAATCTTACAAGAATATAAATTTTCTCTAGCTGAAGCTAATGAAATTATTCAGCAAACTTGTGCTGCTGTAGCAGTTGCTCATAAGCGAGGTATTGTTCACAGAGACTTAAAGCCAGATAATATTTTTTTACATAAAGACCAAGGCCAAGAAGTTGTTAAAGTATTGGATTTTGGTATTGCTAAACTTGGTAAAGAACAACCACTTACAGATTTTTCTGGACGATTAACTCGGCATGGCTATGTTTTGGGCACTCCACATTATATGTCTCCTGAACAGTGCCAGGATAAAGAAGTTGATGCTCGTACAGATGTTTATGCATTAGGTGTAGTACTATATGAAATGCTTACAGGCAAGGTTCCTTTTAATGCAAAAACTTACTCTGCAATAGTTTATCAAAAGGTTAAAGAAACACCTCCTCCAATGTATGAAATTCGTTCAGATATTCATCCACTGGTAGATGCTGTAGTGCGTCGGGCGCTAGCAAAGAAACCAGATGATAGACCAGAAACAGTGCTAGCTTTTGCTAGAGAATTAGAATTAGCTGTGCGAGCTGTTACAGAAGATGAGTTTCTAAATGTCTTTCAAAGTGCAAGCGAGCATGAACTGGAAGCTGCCATTTTACTGGCAGGTGAGCCAGCTAGAAATATTACTGGACATTTAAGAAGCAATATTAATATTGCTAATTTTCTCAATAACAAAACTGGGAAAGCTTCAGAAAATGATTTAAATCTAGATGCTGCTTTTCAAGAATCTCCTACTGGTAATATTGAAAAACTTCTTTCTGAAGCTAAACTAGCTAAGGAAAGAGATTTAATAATAAATTTAGCTATCAAAGATGATCTTAAAGATGAAATACAAGATAATCTTGCAGTTAAAGGAGAGACACAAGAAATAGCAGATCCATCAACTTTGAAAACAGCAGAGGGTTTTGCAAATAAAGAAGACGATCCTGTAAACTCCTCCATGTTAGATGAGCCTACAGACACACACTATAGAGAATTACTTGCTTTTACAGAAGATGCCTCGACCTTATTGCATCAAGAAATGCTGAATTTATCTAAAGAAATGGTAATGCTCTTGCAAATTTTAGTTGATGATCTTGGTTCAAATGCTCCGCTAGATCATATTTTTTTCACAGAGTTGCGCACTAGTGTAGATGCCTTACGTGCTGTTATGTATCATTTAGCTCATTTCTATGAAGAAAAAACTAAAGAAACTTAAATCTACTGAAGCTTATCTAATTCTTTCTTTAGATCTTTCCTAGATATTGAAAAAGTATCATCTGCTCCTTCTGATGAATCTTCTGATGCAACATTATGGATAGGTAGTTTGCCTGTCGAGAATGATACTAGCGTAATTGCTTCTTCTCGTGAAATTAAATTAAAAGAGATTTGTGCTGAGCCTAATACAATAACATCATTATTCTGTAGTTGTTGGCCTGATATTTCTGCTCTAGGCAAATCAATTGTTTGCCCATTGCGAATAATTGAAGTTCCATTAGCACTGCCAGTATCATAGAGAACAAAATTCCCACCTTCATAAATGATCTTAGCATGTAGACGTGAAACAGAACTGTTTATGGAAAGAGGATCAGGATGTCTAGCAAAAATAAAATCATTTCTTCTGATCATATAATTAGTTTCTCTGTCAGTAATGTTTCTTAATCTACCTAGGTAGGTAATTTCTTTAGTTATAAGGTAATCAACTCTATAAGGTTCTCCATTAAGAGCTGTAAGGCGTGCTAGCATAGGAATTTCTGATTTAGGGGCAAAAACTTGTAAGATTTTACCTTCTTCCTTATTTAGCAAAACTGTAAAATCTTCTCTGACTTCATCTGGAGAAGGCCAATAAAAACATAAAGTTACATCTTTTGCCTGATCTGACTCTATAGATTCAATATCTACTTTAACAAAATCAAATAGTTTATAACCTGATTCTGTCATATACTCATAAAGATACTTCATAAAGACTACGGAATTAAAAATAACTTCTAATTCCTCGATTTTGTCTGGTGTGGCATTAGGAACAAGTATGGCTAGCAGATTTGGAACATAGACAGTGTTATCAATCCATTCAAAACGATTTTCTGCTAATTGTGATGCGATCTGTTCCACAATTTTTTCAGGATTTAGATCGTCAAAAGACAAATAGTAATTAGCTTTTATTGTTTCCTGTAAAAATTCCATCAAAGGTGCTAATTGATGGTTATTTGCTAACATGACTTGTCCTCCAAAAGTAGCCTAAAGATCTGCAAGATAGCTTACATAACGTAACAATAACCCCCCTAGGTTAACCGACCCTAGGGTTGCAGTCAAGAAATTAAAAATTTTGACTAAAATCAATATCAACAATTTACATTATTTTGAAAAATGCAAAATTTATTACTTTCATTTGTCCATATCATTGCATCCCGAAGATAAATAGAATACTATAAATGGCAATCTTAAAAGTGTATATGTATTATTAATATAGTAGTTTAGCTTGGTGAGAATATCATGAAAATACAGTTATTATCAGGAGGTGGGTCAAATAACCCAAGAGAGCAGTATTTAACTTCTTTTTTGGTTGATGATAGTGTAGCTATTGATGCAGGTTCTTTACCCTTATCATTAAACCGAGACAGACAATTAGCTGTTCGTCATGTGTTTATTACTCACTCTCATTTAGATCATTTGGCTGGATTGCCTTTAATGTTGGACAACATTTTTACAGATATAAACCAAGTTATTTGGGTTTATGCAATTGAAGAAACTGTAGACGCTTTACAAAAACATATTTTTAATAATGTTATTTGGCCAGATTTTACTAGTTTTAAAAATAGCAACGATGTTAACTTACAATTTAAAACTATACTTCCTAATGAAGTTTTAAGAATTGATGACTTAGAAATTGTAGCAATACCAGTAAATCATACAGTTCCTAGCGTGGGGTTAATTCTTAAAAAAGAAGATGCTGCCGTTGTTATTTCTGGCGACACCAGCAATACAGACGCCTTATGGCAAGCTGCTAAAGAAACAGATGCACTAAAAGCCGCTTTTATAGAATGTTCCTACCCTAATAGATTGACGGATTTAGCTTATAGATATGGTCACCTTTCTCCAGAGCTATTACTAAAAGAATATAGAAAACTAGAAAAAAGTATTCCTTGTTTAGCTTACCACGTAAAACCTGCTTATTTTGATGAAGTTACAAAACAACTCGCAAATTTGCAAGATGAAAAAATCTTTCTTGCTGAACCTAATATAACCTATGAATTTTAACTAGGTTGTGTTTATGTGAGATAGCTACTTAGCAGGAGCATCTTTAGCACAACGAAATCCTAATATTGGAGAAGTTAGTGTTACAGCTTCATAATTACGATATGTGGTAGTACAGTAATCAATTTTATCTTGAAATGAACCACCTCTAAAAACTCTCTTTTTCTCTTTATCAGCAGGTTCTGTACCTTTAGAGTCTGGATATAATTTGGGTGCAGAAGCAGTCCATTCCCAAACATTTCCACTCATATCATAAGCACCAAAAGGACTTTTGCTAGGTCTCACCAAACCGACTGTAAGAACAGATTTAGCATTAAATTCTATAGAGTTAGCTTTACCACTAGCAGCTGTGTTGCCCCAAGGGTAAACAAAATGTTCTTGACCAGAAGCTGCTACTTCCCATTCTTCTTCTGTTGGTAAACGTTTTCCAACCCATTTTGCATAAGCTTGTGCATCTTCCCAACTAACATTTGCTACTGGATAATCAGGTTTACCAGGGTATTGACCATTTTGCCAATCTTTGGGAGCTGGATAATTAGTAGCTTGAATAAATTTACTGTAGGCTTCGTTAGTTACTTCATAGACATCAATATAAAAAGGTTGTAGTTTTACTTCATGCTCTGGACTTGAAAAAGTATCTGCTCCTGGGCCATTTTCATTACTTCCAATTTTATATTCTCCTGCAGGTATTAGCACCATATTTTCTGGTACATTTGAGGCTACTTCTGTTGGTGTAGCTGTGGCATTTGGAGTTGGACTCACACTAGGAGTTGGTTTAATTGATGGTGTAGTTGTAACTGGCTTATTAGTACTAGTTGACATGTTTTGAATTAGCTTGCTGGTTATCAAAATTATAGATATAACTAGTAGTATTATTACAGTTATTAATATTACAATTTTGAAAGATGCTTTTTTGGGCTTAGCTATAGAACCAGTGTCACCCATTTGCAATCCAGATTGTGTAGGAGGTGGCGCAAGGTTTGATTGTGTCGGAGGTGCTGATAATTGTGAATTTGTCATTGCCATATTTGGCGATTCTATAGCGGGTTCAGGAATTTGACTTGTAGATAGGGAAATAGGGGCAGTTGCCGCCAATGGTTTTTCTGAATATTGGTTTTCTGAATACTGAGCAGCTAAATCAGAATAAGCAGAAGATATATTGGTTTTTAATGGATCTGTGGGCGAAGGTATACCCATGTTAGCTGATGGTATTGGAGTATCTTTTTGAGTCGATTTACGAGGAGCTACAGAAATTGTTTTGAAAGCATCTTTCTTAGATTTGGGTTTTTCTTGTTGAGGTGGAGCAGGTTTATTAACTAAAGCTGCTGTTTTTTCATCTGGTGGAAGTGGTATTGATGGTGCTGGAGAACCCCAAGGATTAGTAACATCTGTTGACCAATTATTTAGAGCTGCACCAATATCTTTACGCTCAGATGTTGTAGACTGAGGTCTTTGCATTTGCATTGTTTCAGCTGGTATTTCTCCAGAAACATCTGCTTGTTCCAAATTAGGATAGGAAAAATCCTCTTCTAAAGGAGTACTATTTTTAGGAGCCGCCTTCATTGTTAAAGTTTGTGGAATTGGATCTAAAACAGCATTGGCAAAATCCACAGGTTCTTGATTTTGTTTAGTTGCTTGTTTTTCACTAGAAAAACTAGGAGTAGAATTAAGAGTTTTGTCAAACTGTTTACTTAAACTATCTTTAGATGCTGGAGAAGAGGCCTTCTTCTCATTTTTGTCAACAGGTTTTGGTACTGCTCCCATGCTTAAAGTTTGATCTGCTACAGATGAAGGAGGAGGTGGTGCTGGAGGTGGCACTTTCCAAGATTCTCCACCTGCTTCCATAAGCTCTTTTAAAAGTCGTAACTGCTCTTCAGGGGACTCTGGAGGTTTTGGATTAGTTAAAACTGTAGGGAAATAATCTTCAGATTTTGTAGCAGATTTGCCTGTATTTTCAGCAAAAGTTTTAGCTATGGGTATGGCAACATTAGTACTTTTTAAATCTTCTTCTCCTAAATTTGCGATAGAAGTCATTTCTACTGTACGTAAATTAGGACTAGGAGTAGAAGGTTTTACAGGTGCAGGTGATGAAGAAGACAAAACATTTCCCATTGCCTGAGTTTCATAAAAATTATCGACTAAATCACTTGTACTTTCTTTAGCTGAAGTGTTTTCTGAAAAGCCTGTAAGTTTATATGCTAAATTGGTTGCACCTGGATCATCATCATCTAAATTAGATACAGGAGGCACTTCTAGAGGCTTGCTTTTTTTAGGTAAAGAAGGTGGAGCCGGAGGAACAAAAGGACTAGACGGACGAGGATTACTAGTATTTTGAACTGGTGAATGTGTTTTGGTTGGTGGCTTAGCTATATTTGTGGGCAAAGATGCACCACAATTGCGGCAATACTTTTGATCAAGCGCATTATCAGTTCCACAAAAGGGACAATACATAGTTGTTGCTCCAGCTAGGATTTCTTCTACAAAGTTTTTGTTTATAAATTAAAAGTACTAACGACTTCTTAATTGTAAGAAGAAATCAAATTACACTTACCCACAGATTATTTTATTTGTAACTTAAGCTATTTTAACATTTTTAAAAAAATACTTTAATTTTTAATTTTTGTATTTCAAAAAATTTAGCTAATAACGGTTGGAATAACTTTATTTAGCAAAATATAAATACTCTAATTAAAACTACTTCACAAAACTAAAAACGGGTGCCAGCAACTAGGATCAAGCTGGGGGGAGCTAGAAAACTCTTTACTGGCACATTTTGGGTAATGATCGAAACAGAACATAGTTGTTAACTTTAACAACTTCAATGATGACTATAGCTGCAAAACAGCATTTTCATATGTTTATTTTGCTGTTTGAGCAAGAAATCTGTCATCCTATAGTAAAAAGTATTGCACGCAACCCAATTACTGTCAATGATCCCTTTTTTATCAAAAAATAAATTTTCCACTACATCAATACATATAGCAAGTTATATTGTTATTGTCCTACTTTAGGATTAGTGATTATTACCTAAATCTGAAATTAGCTGGCAAAAATTTCTAAGAAAAAGAAAATTTTCTTTGTCTTGCTGCTTCGTAAAGTAGAACTGAAGTAGCTGCGGAAACATTTAATGATTCTACATCTTTAGCCATAGGTATACAAATATTCTCTTGTGCCACCTTGCTCATAAAAGGATCTAATCCATCGGCTTCTGAGCCTATTATTAAAGCAGTTGGTAATGTCCAATCAAGTTCTGTATACTGTTTAGTGGCTTTTACACTAGCAGCAACTATTTGTAATTTATTTTGTTGGCAAAACTCAATAACTTGTTGGGATTTTAAGCTTAAAATTATAGGTAATCTAAAAGAAGATCCCATAGAACTTCTTAAGGCTTTTAAACTAAATGGATTAACAGTTCCAGTTGTGGTAATTATACTATCTGCTCCAACTGCTTCTGCTGTACGAATAATTGTTCCAATATTTCCAGGATCTTGTAACTGATGAGCAATAATTACTAATGCAGGTTGTTTGACAATAGCATCATCTAAACTTGCATAAGGAAGATGCACAATAGCCGCTACTCCTTGTGGTGAAACAACATCAGACATTGTTGACATAATAGATTCTGTTACAAGTGCGCCTCGACAAGAAAGTTTTAACAGTTCTTGATAAAGTTCTTGCCCTCTTGTACTAGTATGTAAACGATCTGTATAAGCAACTACTTCAAAATGCAATTCTGCTTTTATTGCTTCTTCTACTAAACGAACACCTTCAATTAGCATTAAGTGTTTTTCTTGGCCTTCGCGAACAACCCTAAAACGCTTTATTAAAGGATTTTGGCGACTGGTAATTTTGTCTATTAGCATATAACTTTTATGGGTAGATTAGGCTCTCAAATCAATCAATTTATATAGTTTGCTATTGCTGAATGGATGATAATGTTTCCAATAGCTACATTTTATGGCTTAGACTATGATTCATTCAATCCTAACTGGATAGAAAAAATATGCAAAATTAAAAAGTATTTCATTAATAAACCTTATATAATTTATATGTTCTTTGTATACAGTAAATAACCACTTACTTTGAAAAATATATATTGGCGTTTTGTGAAAAATTATTATCTCTTAGAAAATTTTTGAAGACTGATTTTGTTAAATAAATAACTCTAGAAATAAAAATTTGCTAAGCAATAAGAGTTTTCTTACCTAAATTACAAAATATATCTTGATTATTTTGATTGCAGAATTTTTGCCTAACCTCTGGTAAATACCAGTATGAACATGAATTTTAACTCGTTTGGAAAACCTAATACACAAATTGCCGTCTTATTTATATAAATATAGAATTAGCTAGGAATGCTTAAATTTTTTCTTGGCTTCTTTATAATAACTTTTTAAAGTTAAAGTTTTTAATCTTTAACTTAATATTTACTTATAGGGAAAATATGTTAAATAAAACACAAAAAAAAGTTTTAATCGGTATTACTACTAGATTTAATGAGCAAGATCGTACATTCTACTTAAGGCGCTACTATGGCGAGGCTATTTATCAATCTGGGGGAACTCCTGTTTATCTACCACTAATTCCTGAAGCTGATTATATAGAATCTATAGCTAGTTATTTGGATGGAGTGGTACTTTCTGGTAGTAATAGTGATGTTGATCCTCTTAGGTATGAACAAGGGCCTCATATTAAGCTAGGATCTGTTTGTTATGAAAGAGATGAAACAGATATGTTGTTGCTTCAAGCTTGCGAAGCACGAAAAATCCCAGTCTTAGCAATTTGTTATGGTATGCAAGCATTAAATGTTTATCGTGGGGGAACTTTGTTTCAAGACTTAGAAGCCCAAGTAGAAGATGTATTAAAACATCAACAAGAAGGTAGTTATAACCGTCCTTCACATAGCATAAAAATAAAAGAAGAAAGCTTACTTTCAATCTTGGCAGGTGGAACAACTGTAAGAGTTAATAGCCATCACCATCAAGGCGTAGATAACATAGGCCAAGATCTTGAACCTATAGCTTGGTCGGCAGATGGGTTAGTAGAAGCTGTTGTTAATACTAGACCTGATCAGTTTATCTTAGGTGTTCAGTGGCATCCTGAAGCAGGTTGGGATCAAGACCCTCTTTCTAAAGCAATCTTTAGACATTTTATTTCTAGAGCTACAAAATAATATTTCCACAATAGTATTTTGATTAAACTATAAAAATATACTCTTAGTTTGTAGCAAACTAAGAGTATATACTAGATACAAGTGCAGTTTTACTTTATAAGTGAGGAAAACTATGAAAGCTTGGGTATGGCAAGTTATTACTATGATAATTATGCTTTTTGTAGTTAGTATTTTAAATATTCCTCTATGGGCATTCTTACTAATAGCTGCTCCTTTGCTAACATTTGGTTTAACCTATTTTTCTTTTGTGTATAGTTTTTCTCCTACTCTAGAACCTAAAGAAATTCCTGCTAAAGGTTATCAAGATAGAATTGCACAGCTTGAAGCTTATTACCCAAAACTTTACTATATGCAGTTTGAACGTATTGATTCTTTTTACTTAAAAATAATTCCTGATTCAATTGTTTATGTTTACAAACATAAAATCGAACCTGTGTTTTTGTGTCAGTACCACTTAGGAAGCAAAGAAACCTATGTTTTTGTGACTTATTTTGAAAATGATGTTTCACTTTTAACTTCACCTTCTGTAAATACAGCATTAATTCCTGCAAAACCAGGTAAGTTTATTCAAGTTCTAGAAAATCACCCTATAGAAGCATTATTTAATGAACATTTAAGAGGAACATATTACTTAAGACAATATCATAATGTAAATCCTTTAGATATTCCTTACTATGCCTATAGACATAAATTTATGCAAGATCTAAAGGAAGGAGCAAGACACATTAGAGATATATTTGCTTGGCCTGTAAAAGTAGTTTATTGGACAATTAGCAAAAGAGGAAAAGTCCATAAACGTCCAATTGATGAGCAACTCCAGCTAGGAATTGCCCAATTTCCAGAAAAACAATTTACACCTTTTAGTCAACCACCTAGATATTTGTCTTAAGTTGTTATTGCACTGTTAACATTAAGACTCCAGTTCTAGTACGGCCTTGGCTATCTTTGCCAATAAATGTTAGTAACTGTTTACCAAGAGGTGCTGCTTTTTTTACCTTAAGAGAAAACTCTACAATAGCCCCAGTGGTTGAAATAGAAGGAGGTTTAGTTTTTATCTTAAGTGTAGTTAATATGTTGGGATCCGGTGTAACTGTAACTTGGTCTGCAAAGCCACCTGTGCGAACAATACGAGCCTGAGCTTTAACCATTTCACCACGTTTAGCTGTTAAGATAGTAAATCCAAAATCTAATCCAAAATCTGCTTGAGTACTCATCTGAATAGAGAAATTACTATCACTAACATCAGAAGTACTATTCCCAGCAGCGTCTATTGCTGTGATACGGATTCGAGCTTGGTCAGTAATTATTATTGGGACATTCCAAAGAAATTCTTGAACTGTACCATCTAGGCCGCTAGCAATCGAAATTGGGAAACTATTTCCTCCATCAGTAGAAAGCTCTATTTGATGTTTCATTACTCCAACATCATCATTTGATACCCATTTAATAGAGAATTGACTATTAGCTGTGATAGCTTCTCCTCCGTTTGGTTGAGTTACAGTTATTGTTGGAGATGTTGTATCTGTATTGTTAGAGAGTTTTAATTCATAAACTCCACGACCATGAGTTGCTGCTCTTAATATCCCAAGTTTTACATTAATTGCTAGATCAAAAATACTAACAACCGGTATACCAGGCACTAATTGCCAACTTGAGCCACCATCATTGGTTTGAAAAACTCCAACATCTGTTCCTAAAAACAGATTACGAGAGTTATTAGGATTTATTATTAAAGCTGTGGCAGGAACATCTGGCAAATTGTTACTAATATTTTTCCAATTTTTACCTCCTGTTGTGCTTTTAAAGACTTGTCCAGCTTGAAACCCACCTAAAGATACATAAACAGTAGTGGAAACTACTGGATCAACTACGATATCAGTAATAAAACGGGCAGGTAGATTGTCTGTTACATCTTGAAATGTTGCTCCATTATCTTGACTAGCAAAAACTCCTCCATCAGATGAGCCTGTATAAATGATGTTAGGTTTATTTTGTGCTACTGCAATTGCAGAAATTGCAGCTCTAATAGTTCCTTTAGTTAGTTTACCACTAATAGGTTGAAAAGTTTTTGATTGGTCTAAACTGCGATAGAGTCTAGAAGTCCCAAAATAAACAGTACTTTGTTTGTTAGGATCTAAAATAAAAGGGGCATAAAACAATACATCATCATTGATATTTAACCCTTGACCCATACGCGCCCAAGTTCCTAATCTTCCTCCTTGATCTGAACGCACTATAAGAATTTGAAGACCTGTAAGATTAAAATATGTATGATACATTACGTCAGGATTATTCTGGTCAATAGCAGTAAAACCACCATCTCCATCATCAGAATGTGCCCAAGTTGGATTACCTTGATAGAGGTTAGTTCCATTATCTTGAGTTCCTCCTAGTGTTATAGAAGGGTTTGTAGGGTGAAGAGCTATATTTTGGAATTGAGTAATATTTAATGTTGCATTAAGGTTATTCCAATCTTGACCTCCATTTATTGAACCCCAAACTCCTCCATCATTACCTGCATAAATTTGTTTGCCTTGGGCAGAAACATTAATGGCGACAGCATGAAAATCTGCATGCATTGATTGAGCAGCAGAAATATCTATCCAACTCATACCTGCATCAGTACTTCTATATAAGGCAACTCCTCCAAAATAAACTACTTTGGGATCAGTAGGATCAACTACTATTGTATTATCATAAAAACACTGACATATATTTCCAAATGCACTTCTTGGAGGGAAGTTTACTTGCTGCCAAGATTTTCCAGCATCAGTAGATTTATAAATACCATTTAAATCTCCTGAACTTGCACTTCCTGCTGAAACATATACAAAATTAGGATCAGAAGGTGCAATACCTATATCTACACGTAAAATATCTGTAGTAGGTAAACCGCCACCTACAGGTGACCAAGATTTTCCAGCATCAGTAGTTAAATAAACTCCTAGATTTCGAATTGAGCCAAATAGTTTAGAAGAGTTAGTAGGATCCATTTCTACATCTAACCCATCAAAAAATACTGGATCTCCATCTCTAAGAGAAGGATTCCAAGTAACTCCAGCATCGGTAGATTTATAAATACCTGGGTCACCTGTCAAAGGATTGCGTGAGCGTCCTCCTGCAATTCCACGGGCAACAGATGCATAAAGAACATTTTTATTATTTGGATCTACAATTATTCTATTAAAAGCTAACCCTAGGAAAGTTTGAGTAGCTAAAGTTGACCAAGTATCTCCACTATCAGTAGATTTTAGAACCCCCATGCCAAAAAAAGAATCACCTGATAAATTACCTTCTCCAGTGCCTGCATAGATTGTTTTTGGATCACTAGGATCAATTGCAATAGCTCCTATTGCTTGGGTTGGAGCATTGTCAGTCATAGGTTGCCAAGTGTTTCCTGCATCAGTGCTACGCCAAACTCCACCTTGTGCAGCACCTAGAAAGACAATGTTAGGATTTTGTGGATTAATTGCTAAGCTGCTTACTCTGCCAGAAACCTTGTCTCTATCGCCAAAAGTTTGCCCATTTGCAATAGGAATAGGGCCGATGGGGTTAAAACCATTAGTAGCCTTAGAGGTTATTTTAGATTTATTTTCTTTTTCTATGTGAGTGAGTGCTTTAACTCGCCAGTCAATTGGGAAAGTTGAAAAAGGAAAAGCTCTTTGATTAAAAAACTGTTGTGCTCTTAGGGCAGGGAAATCCAAATCTTCAATTTCTCGCTCATTAACTTCAAGTTGGTGTTCAACATGACGTTTAGTGGAATGATGTTTAGTCACTTTGGTTTTGTGACTACTAGATTTAGATTGTGCATTTGAAATGATTTCTGTAAAAAAGGGTAGCAGCAAAAGTATAAATAACGGTATATAAATACTTACAAGGTATTTTAGTTTCATATAAATCCCAAACTGGTAACAAAAAGTTAAAATTGGTAAATTTAATTCATTGAATTTTTTAGAAGTCTAATCTACTATCTTCAACCGCGTCAATTAACTATCAAGGAAACTTTTTTATGTCTATTAACTCATTTGATGTAATTGTTTTAGGTGCTGGTGCGATGGGAAGTGCTGCTGCTTATCAACTTGCTAAAGATGGAAAAAAAGTATTGTTACTAGAACAATTTAACATTGCTCATAGTCGTGGTAGCACACATGGAGAATCTAGAATTTTTCGCTATGCCTACACCAATTTAGCCTATGCTCAACTTGCTTTTCAATGCAAAAACCTTTGGTTGGATTTAGAGAAAGAAGCACAAGAACAATTACTCTTTACTTTGGGCGGAATAGACTTTGCCGAAGATGATTTTGGCAAACAAGAAGTTACTGCTGTAAAAAATGCTCTACAAGCTTTAGGTAGTGATTGGGAAGAGCTAAATCATAGTAGTTTAACTAGGCGCTATCCTCAGTTTTGTGTAAGTGAAACAGTACAGGCTATATATTCACCTGATTCAGGTGTTATTAATCCAACTAGAGCAATTCAGCTTATGACTACTTGTGCTAGCAATAGAGGAGCAGTAATTCAAGATAATGAAGCAGTTAAGCAAATTACTGCTACAAGTGATGGAGTAGAAATTCTAACAGATAAAAATAAGTACAAAGCTAGTAAACTAATTATTTCAGCAGGAGCTTGGACAAATAAATTACTTAAATTCTTTAACTTAGAACTACCTTTACAGCCTTCTCAAGAACAAACTGTCTACTTTCGCCCAATTGCCAATAAAGAGCAATTTAACCAACAAAACTTTCCAATTTGGATTAATTATCGTGAAAATGTGGTTTATGGTATGCCTAGCTTTACAGAACCAGCAATAAAAATTGGATTTCACCATAATGGATATTACTTGGATGTAGATGATTATAAATGTGAGCCAAAAGAAGAAGTAACAAATAGATTAAGGGATTATGTAAATAAATATATTCCTAATGCAGCAGGAGAAGCTTTTGGAGTAACTCCTTGTCTTTACACAAATACACCAGATCATGATTTTGTGGTAGATGTACTAGCAAATCATCCTAATGTTGCTATTGCAGCAGGTTTTAGCGGACATGGCTTTAAGTTTTCAATAGGAATAGGCAGAGCTTTAGCAGATTTAGTTTTGCAAGGCTCTACAGAAATGAAAATCCAGCACTTGAAAATTGATAGATTTCTGTAACTATATTCTTAAAAACTAGTTATAGTCTCACAAACTTTTTCATTAGTGAATTTTTCATAGCCTACATCATTAGCATTCTATAGGAACTTTAAATAGCTTAATTCAAATAGTTATTTTTGTTTGACGATTTACTACAATTGTAGTAGATTCTCATGCAATTGTAGTAAATAAGAAAAAAGAGTAATTATGGAAAAAAAGAAAGAGATTAATTTAAGTAAATTTGAGCTTGAAGTGATGAAAAAGCTTTGGAAGTTGGGGAAAGCATCTGTTAGAGAAATTCAGGAAGAATTTTTAGAAGGAGATCGCCCAGCCTATACAACAATCCAAACTATCCTAAACAGGCTTGAAGAAAAGCAAGCAGTAGTAAGAACTAAAAAAATAGGTAATGCTTTTATATTTGAACCAATAATTAGCCAAAAGACTATATGCCAAACAGTTGTTAAAACGTTACTAGATCTTTTTGGTGGCTCAACAAAACCTCTAATGGCTCATCTAATAGAGACAGGAAATGTAACACTTGATGATATAAGATATATGGAAGATAACTTGATGAAAATACAGAACAAAGAGAAGTCATAAAGCCAAAAACACCAAAAATATCAAAAATATTAAAATTTGAACCTAAAAAATAAGGACTACAAAAGTGTTAACTTTACATAGAATTTGGTCTGAGTGGGTAGAGTTTTGTTTACCATTGTTTATAAATCATTGCTGGCAATCTTCATTATTTTTTTTGTTAGTGTTAGGTGTTAACTATAAACTCAAACAATCACCTGCACGGGTTCGATATATAATTTGGTTTATAGCCTCTCTAAAATTTATTTTTCCATCCATACTCTTTATGTTGTTAGGCCAGGAAATAGCGAGAGTCTTTTTTAATATACAAAGCCTGTTTGTTAGTAATCTTTCATATTTGCCAAAAGAGTCTGTTCTTCAGTTATTTATTGAACCTTTGCCTATTATTCCAAATAGTTCTCTATTAGTTAAACATAATCATGAATACTATATAATAACAATATTGTGGCTAGTAGTATCTTTTATGTTTCTTTTAATTTGGTGTAAGAATGTATTTTTTTCTATTAAAAAATTTGTTGGTGAAAGAGTTGAATTAAATTCAAGAGAAGTTGTTATTTTTGAACAAGTAAAAAAGGAAATGTTTATTAAACATAAAGTTCAATTTGTAGTCTCAAAACATATCTCTGAAGTAGGAGTTTTAGGTATATATAACCCAATAGTTGTATTTCCTGAAAGCCTTGCTAAAGAAATGAGTGATGCTGAATTAGCAGCTATCTTTAAGCATGAATTAATTCATGTTAAACGCTTTGATAATTTAGTAACTAGCTTACATAGAATAATATGTAGTTTATTTTGGTTCAATCCAATTGTTTGGATTATAGATCGGAAGTTGCTTATAGAAAGGGAGTTGTCTTGTGATGAAGCTGTTTTAGAAGCTGGAAATCTTCCAAAAGATTATGCAGCAGGATTGTTAAAAGTGCTCAAATTCTGTTTAGGTTGGAAAAATAAGAATTTTTCATATGCAGTTAACTCAAACTTACAAAGGAGAATAGAAATAATTATGAGTAATAGTAGTCAAAATATAAATAAAAAACATAAGCTTTTAGTTAGCTTTATAGCTCTAGCTCTGATAACTACATCTGTTTTGGTAGGGATTTTAAGTCAAAATGTTTTTGCTTTTGCAAATTATAATTCTATGCAAAACAGTAGTTTAGAGCATAGTCAAAAAGAAACCGTATCTCAAGACACTCAAAGTGCTAAAAAAGAATATGAACTTTGGAAACAAAACGTTTTGCCAACTCTTGGTAAGAAAACAAGTGAACAACCTCATGTATATCTTTCTGCAAAAGTGCAAAAACTAGATGCAAAAACAGGAGAAATAAAACTAGCTATTGCACAACAAGGTGTAAAATTTAAACTGGATATTCAGCCTATTGAGGTAGTATTAGGTAGTAGTGTACCTTCTAAAAAAGCAGGACAGACTGCTACAATATCTGTTGCTACATCAGGTAAAAACCAAGACCCATTACAAATAAATTACTCAGAACCTACCATATCCTTTATTGCTGAAGAAAATGCAAATGCAGTTGAGGTTGTCTTATATAATTTAGTTACAAAAGCTACAAGCACGCTTATTTTACCTTTTACTACTGAACCTTCAACAGGTCTTTTAACTTCTATAGAAGATTAAAACTTAAGTGCTTAACATAGTATTAAGTTTATAGATTTTACTCAATCATATGTTTATATATCATCATCGCCTTGTTTATTAGTTTTGGTTCGACCTTGTTTTTCATCTTCTACTTGCTCAATAGCAGCAGCTAAATCTGGCTTAAGCAGTTTTTCTAGGTCAAGCATTCCTGCTCTTAAAAGTGCATTACCTGTAACACCTTGTTTTTGCAAGTCTTTCTGATATTGCTCTGTTGTTCGACTTTGCTTTTGCTTGTACTCGTAAATTAAAACCCCAAAAGCAACTAAAATAATTATAGGTATTGATAGCCAAGCAACTAATTCTGACATAAAGTTCCTTTTATGTTTTTACTTTTGTCTGATAACGGTATATAGGAATAAGCTTTAATTTGAGAATGTTTATTCTTCATTATTAGCGTTTATTTCAATTAAACCTTGCCACCAAGGCTCAATTGTTTCATCAAGAAATTTAATAACTTGATTTGCTGTTTCAACAAGGTTTTGATCATTATAGTTAAACCAATGACCAAAGTGTTCTTCTATTGGGCCAAGGTGAAATCGTTGAGTTAGTTCTGCTGTTGATGGTGTTTGGGTTAAAAGCTTTTTATCTTTGTTTTCAAAGGCTGATAAAGGAAATTTTCCTATATCAAGAAAAAGTCGGTTATTAGCTTTAGATTTTGAAAACCAGAAGCTTAAATAATCGACTTGATCATTGTTAGCACGATTAAAGGTTGGAAATGAGCCTTTAAAACCTCTACTGCGTAGCAGAGGCACTACTATATTTTTAAGTTCAACTGTTAATTGTTTCTGAAATTGTGCCATTGCATTACATTAAGTGTTTTATTTTGTCTAAAATAGCCTGTATTTCCCTTAGTGCTGTAACTGCTTTGTCAGGGCTTACAATAGCATCCTCTAAACTACCATAATGTTCTTCTAAACATTCAACTAAAAGCTTTTTAATTTGTGCTTCATTAGGTGAGTGAGGTAGTTTGCTTTCTAGATAAAGCTTTTCTAAGTCTCGTTCTTTGTTAGCAAAGTATTCTCTAATTTCAGACTCTTTCCACTCACCACGACGAATTGATTTTAACTGTTCTCGGTTACGTTGAAGATCAATATCACCTTCAATCAAAATTTGCTCAACTTCGTTTAACAAACGGATTACATGATAAGCAAACTTAACATCATAGCCAAATTTCTCAATGATTTCTACTCTACGACCTATAGGATCTTTAGTCGTCATCTTATGTAATTGTGAGTAAGCATAACCTTTGAATTTATGCCAAGCCCCTTTATGTAGGAAAATGTGTCGATTTTCTCTTACCATATTTCCTACTTTTGTAATGTGTAAAACACAATTTGCTGGTGTAAAAAGTGAATCAATCATATTTGGGTTGTTTTCCATACATAATTGAAAGTACTTAACTATTGAATAAATTGTAAGATCATAAACACGACCTGCGCCTGCTATAGCGCTTTTATCTACAATGTGATGTTGTTGATATTGTTCAAAACGTTTAAGTTGAGTTCCAAATCCAAATATTTCTCCAGTTAAATGAGGAAAAATCATTTCTTTAGGAGGGATGCAAAATCCATAAACATCCATATCTGAGGTATCAGATGACACCCCATAGGCAACTGAACCCATAATTGTTTCATAGTGAACATTATAAGGAAGAAAACTAGGTGGAGAAATTAAACCTGATTCTTTTAGTTTTTTAACTGTACTCATTTTGTTAATTCGCTCTCATGTGTTAGAAATAAATCTCTTGCTTGATCAAGTTGTGCAATTAATTGTTCTCGTTCTTGTGATAAGCGTTTTAATTTACCTTGCTGGCTCATAAAAATATAGAGCAAGTGTATTTTATTGCGAAAGTATTTTACTCCTTCCCAATAACGTGCAAAATAAATACCTACTAGCGGTAAACTAATCAAGTAGATCACTGCAATTAACCAATTAAATATAAGGCCAACTAACAGAGTTTGTAGGCAGTAGAATAAAGGGATTGCAATAAAGCTAGCAAGAAATAGAATTGTTCCATAATCTGTTTCTTTACGTGTGCCAAGATAGCTAATTAAGCGAGGCAAAAAATAGGGAAGTAAATGTTGGCTTACACCATACAAAAAAATCGGCAACCCTAAAATGCCTTCAACTAAAATAGCTGAATAACCATGAAATGAGATGCCTTCCTTAATTTCTTGGCGAAAAGTAGATTCAGGTAATTCTAAATAATCCCTCTTACGTTTATAAAATCTTAAACTATCTCGTAATTCTACAAATTTAGTTGGGTAATAGCGTTTGTAAAACTCTACTGCTTTAATCAGTCTTTGGCTTAGTATAAAATCCTCAGCACGTTCGGAATGTCCTTCCCTAAGAAGCTTTTCACTTAAATGTGTTTTATAGATTTGTTCTAGGTCTTGTACTAGTGGTTGTAACTCAACTTCTTCTACATTAAGTAATTCATTTTCTAAGGCTTCTTGGAGTTTTTCAGTAAGATCCATTACAGCTTGACGTTCCTCATTATGAGCTAGGGGTTTTGTAAATGGTTGAAGAGGTTGACCAAAATTAATAGTGACACGTTGGCGAAAGGATTTGCGTGTTAGAAAATTTATTCCTATAGGCATTATTTTTAAGCCAAGTTGAAAGTTACTGTCGGACTCAGCTTGTAAAGCCATTCTAGCTGCACCTGTTTTAATTTTATGTAGAAATGGATCAGAATGGGTAACTCCTTCAGGATAAATAGCTACAACCCCACCTTTTTGCAACACTTCTGTTACTTTTGCAAATACTTGTTTGTTTTTTTCTTCATCTCCTCCATCTTGTTTACGATAGACAGGAATTACTCCTGCTGCATTTAAAATACTTCCTATTATTGGATTTCTAAATAACTGACCAGTTGCTAGAAAATGAATTTGCCTAGGAACAACAGTTGCAATTAACACTGAGTCTATTAAGTTGTTAGGATGATTAAGTACAATTAATAGTGGGCCTTGTTTAGGAATAAGATTAGCGTCTAGTATAGACACTTCTTTAAAAAAAGCTTTTACCCAAAAGCGAACTAGAGTTTTTAAATAAGAATATAACCAATCATCAGACATATTTAGACATAAGTTGGCTTACTTATCTTCTAGAGTGATATTTACTTAGGTTGAATTACTAGAACGTTTTATCTTTTTTTAATATTTTTTGTTGGTAATTCAGGAGCAGAGCTTTCTGTACTAGGTTCATCATCTGAAATACCTTTTAGCCCATAATACTTACGGCAAGCTTTTAATAAGACTACTATTTCTTCACGTGGCGCAATCTCAATACCAGTGTCAGAGAAAACTTTCTTTAACCTATCATAATCATTTAGGAAAGAACGATAAACAGAAACTTCACCCTCATAGTTTAATTGGGCAATTTGTTGAATGCTAATGTCTTGTAATGGATGTGTACGAGCAGTTTTACTATGTCGACTAGGCTTAAATATTTGTATGTAAATATTGTTTTCTTCTTCATTTCTATAGGAACGAAGTGCAGTATTAAATTTTTCTAAATAAGTCATTTTTAATGATAGAGAAAGCATTTCTAAGACGCTTAAATTAGTATAATCACTACCAGCAGGAAATACAGGTGGGACAAAAGGAAAGAATGTCAAAATAACCGCAGGAGTCTTATAACTTGGTCTAACATAGTTAATACGGTCAATTAAGTTCTGCAAGTGTAAGCTTTTAATTACACCACCATCTGTATAATATTTTCCTGTTTGTTGAAGATAAACTGGCTTGAAAAATACTGGAATTGCACAAGAAATTTCTACACATTTTGAAATTGGAACATTAACTAATTCGTAGGGCAAATGTTCACCATGTGTAGCAAAAACTCGTACTTGGGAACTATTTAACTCTGCTGCATAAAGGTAAAGCTCTTTTGTTAAGCTTTGGAAGTTATCTTCATATGGAGAAAATTCACTAATTACTTCCTTGATATATTGTCCTATGCCTTCAGGAGTATAAAGTCCTCCTTTGATAGTGTCTAAAACATTGTGAATAACATTGTTAACATTAGCTTGTTCAAATGCTCCATAACGTACTAAACGTGCTAGTACACGCATATCAGAAAAACTTAGCTTTGGAGTATGTTTCCCAGGAAGCCAAATCATAGGCAAATCTAGTTTAAGTAATCCACTTAATACAGATGCCATAGTACGTAGTATTCCGCGTGTTAGCTGCTCAACCAAAGTAACATACATCATTGGCTGAGTTCCTAAAGCTGTACGAGTTAGGGAAGGGAAAGCCGCAGATTGTTCAAGCATTACATCTCTAATAACATGAGGTGCAAATCCTAATGCCATTAAAGTAGAAACAATTGCACCAGCAGAAACACCTTGGTAACCTGTTATTAAGTCATTTAGTTTTTCGCCATTTTGACTTTCTGGATTAAGAATTTTCTCTAGGGCACATAACCCACCTACTTCAAAACCAAGTGCTGGAACTCCGCCACCAGCTAGTGCTAGATACACCATTCCACGTTGTTTGCTGCTGCGTTTACTTTTGCGATGGCTGCTAATGGGGGTAACATTAGCTTGGCGCTTAGACGGTTTTTCTGACATGGTTACTCGCTTTTGGGATTTGGAAATTAATGAAGGTAAATTACTAACCTCATTATACATTGCATTTGGACTCTACACTATAGGGATGATTCACTTAGATTGAAGACCTAGTAAATAATCAAATTATGCTTGCAATTATTATAAAATACAAATAGATACACAAATTACAAAATACTAACAAAACGCTTTTATTTAGCTAATATTTTACCAATGCAGTCCTTAATTCCGGTTTCAGATGTTGGAAATTTAGGTTGCCAATTTAATTTTTCTTTTAATTTCTTATTACTTGATTTAGCTGAACGTACTGCCGCAGAAATTGGGTCACTTCCTCTTACCAATGCAGCTATAAATTTAGGAACATGCCAAGGATTCTTGAGTCCAAGCGCTTTAGCTGTAGCAAAAAAGAAATCATCCATTAAAATAGGTTTATCATCAACTACATGAAAGATTTCTCCTAACATTGGCCTTTCAGCTGCTAATACAAAAGCTTCTACTACATCTTCCACATGAACTACATCCCACCAATTTTTCCCGTCTCCAGGAATTAAAAATCTACCTTTAAGCATCTCTTGTGCTAAATCCTTATACCAACCACCAGGCCCATAAATATGTGATGGCCGCAAAATTACTACAGGCAAGTTACTTTTTTTCAGTTCTTCTAATAAAATAGTTTCTCCTTGTTGTTTTGACTTTCCATAAGTTGTAGTAGCAATAAGTTGACTATTTTCATCAATAAACTCTCCTTTAGGATCACCAACAACAACAGAACTAGCAAAAACAAAGGCTTTTAAGCTTTTAACCTCACTTGCTAATTTAGCTAAAAGTTGTGTTCCTTCAACATTTACTTTATAAATTAATTTGCGGTCGCGTTGAGTGGCAATTTCTGCTGCTAAGTGAAAGATGGCATCAGGTTGATGTTTTCTAAAAATCTCTGTTAACTTTTTGCTATCAAATAGATCTGTTTGCTCAACTTCTGCCCCTAAAGCTTTTACTTCACTAATAGAAGAAGCCTTACGTACTAGACCTACTGGAATATGCTTTCCTTCTATTAAACGCTTAATTAAGCACTGACCTAGAAAGCCATTTGCACCAGTGATAAGACACTTCATCACAGTTCTCCTAAAAAAATTGTTTAAGTAATATATTGTAGATAGATTGAAAAACTATATTATAAACCATTTACCAAAAATAAACTTGGCTAAACAGCTATTTATGAAATGCTTATGAAATGTTTTTTATAAAAGCTAAATTATTTTTAGCTTCTTCTGCCCATGGGGAACTTGAATCAAGTTGTAGGTATTTTTCCAGATCTAAACGTGCAGAATTATATTCTTTTATTTGTTTATAAATCAAAGCTCTGTTAAAAATGCCTATGACATATTGTGGATTAATAGTTAATGCTTTATTGATATAGACTAAGGCCGTAGTATAGTCATGTGTAGTTGCTGCTATTATAGCTAAATCATTGTAGATAGAGAAATTGGTAGGTGAGTCTAGAGCAGCTTTAGAAAGTTCTGCCATAGCTAGATTATATTCTTTAAGCATAAAAAATATATAAGCTAGTGTTTGGCGGTTTCTAGGGGTTGGATTGGTTTTGATAAGTGTTTCTAATTGTAAGCGAGCTGAAATTAATTCTTCTATTTGTTTAGCTGAGTTAATACCACGGTCTTTAGTAAAATGTGAATAACTAAACTCTGTAAATCTAAATTCTGTAATGCGGCCTTCTAAGTTTATTTGCTCTAAGATAGAAGGTTTTTCAGGAATTATTTGAAGGTGAGGGTTTTGCCAAAAGAGAAAATTGCCATCTCCAAGCAAAAGTAAAATTGCTAGTGAAGCAACTAATGCTAAAAATTTTACTCTTTGACTAAAAGAAAGTTTATTAGAGAGAAAATTACCTTCAACAACATTAAAATTATCATTGTTGTTTTGAAATGTTTTTAAATTTTTTGCTATTAATTCACTAATAGTTTGTTCTGAATCTTTTATGTTAGCATCTAAAAAAGCTTTTTCTTCAACTGTTTCTACTGGGAATGTTAATCTAGATAGATGTGCCATTGTTTCACAACATTGAGCACATTGAGCAATATGAGCTTCAGCTTCACTAATTTTATTGCCTGATAACTGACCTGCTAAATATTTTAGAGTTTGAGTTTCACATTGGCATGTTTGAGCATTCATAACTTGATCCAAATGAAAAATAAATTCTACCATATATATTAAGATGCAAAATTTTCCGCAAATAATACAACCTAGGGAAAAATTTTAGCTAAGGATGGAATTTTTTTTGGCTAATGCTTCGCGTAGCCGTTCTCTAGTACGAAAAATAGTTACTTGTATGTGAGTAGCAGACATAGAAAAAATAGGAAGCTCTGCTATTTCACGAGCACTAAGATCATTAATTATATGTAAATAAAAAATGATTGCATCTCGGCTAGCATTAGGTCCTGTTAAGACAGATGCTAGTATTTGTTGAAGTTCTTTAGGGGCAATTTTTTTATCAAGTATAAATTCAGGCGAAGTTTCTTCACTTGCTATTAAAACATCTTTTAATAAAACACCTTTTTCCCCATAAACAGGATTGTTTAGGGAAATTGTTTTTGCTGCTCGCTTTTGAGTGGTTTCTTTGCGCACTTTATCCCAAACTATACTGCGAACAACTAAGGCTAAATAAACATTTAACTCTTCTTCTGTTGTACCACGAAACTCTTGTAAAATCTTATGATCATTGACAAGTAACCGCAAAAAAAGCTCTTGAACTACTTCTAAAGTTTCTACTTCTTTAAGATTGTATCTTTGAGATTCTCTGCAACTATAAAGCATTATTGCAGAGTGAAACCGCCTATTAAATTCATTCCAAGCCTCTGTGTTATTGTCAACACATAGGGACACAAGTTTATCAACAGGTAAATTACGAAAAGCTTCTGATGACATTGTGATCTACTAAGGTTAAAAACTTTACTAATTTAACTAGTTCAGTATTTTATTAATTTGCGTTATTAGAAATATTTATATTAAGCAACAAACCTAGAAAATATAACAAAATGAGTTATCCAAAGAAAGTTCAAATTGCTGATATAAAGCATACATACCTTAGCTTTTTTCTCTAAAATACTTATAATCTAAGCTCAGTAATAATATTTCCCAGTTCCAAAGTTATTTATCGGAGATTACTTAAGTTTTATGATTAATGAGAATGAAAAGAAAATATTGGTTACAGGGGCAAGTGGGTTTTTAGCAGGGGAATTACTTCCACGTTTGCTTGAAAAATATCCACAAGCCTCTATTTATATTCTACTTAGAGCAGAAAATAAAAACCAACTATTAGAAAAAAAACAATCAATATTAAATTTTGTGGGTGTTAATCAAGAAGATGCAAATCGAGTAATAGCCTTAGCCGGAGATGTTGAAAAACAAGACTTAGGTTTAGGTGATGACTATGATGAATTAGCAGGACAAATTAATGAAATATATCATTCAGCCGCTAACACTCGTTTTGATCAACCCCTAGAAAAAGCTAGGCAAATTAATTATTTTGGAAGTGAAAATGTTTTGCGTTTTGCTGAAAAAGCACAAAAATCAGGCAATTTCACTTGTTATCATCACATTTCCACTGCTTATGTTGCAGGTAACAGAACCGGTTTAGTTAGAGAAGATGAATTAGATTGTGGTCAAGGTTTTTATAATACTTATGAACAATCTAAATATGAATCTGAACTTATGCTACGTAAGGCAATGGATAAATTACCTATAATTATTTATCGGCCAAGCATTGTTGCAGGAGACTCTCTTACAGGACGTACACCACACTTTTATGTTATCTATGAGCCTATGAAATGGGTATATTTAGGACATTTAACCTTCTTACCTTGTCGTCCAGAAGTGAAACTAGATATTGTTCCAATTGATTATGTTTGTAACGCAATTATGACTATTGGCAATAATACTAGCTCTATAGGCAAAACATTTCATCTTACAGCAGGCACAGAAAAAAGTATTAGCCTAGAAGAGATGGTAGATGGATGCTTAGAACAATTTAACAAATATAACTCTGAAGTAAATAAACCTCTTATTAATCGTCCAGAGATAGTTACTCCAGAAATAATTAAAAAAATGCAGGGAGATAATCGCCGTCAATCAGAAATATTTTTTCAACGTGCATGGCAACAAATGCAACGCCATATGCCTTATGTAGTTGCAGATAAAACCTTTGATGACACAGCTACTAGAAAAGCTTTAGAACAAACAGATATACAATGTCCAGCTTTTCGTGATTATTTACCAACAGTTGTTAGATATGCTTTAAAACAAAACTTTCGAGCTATTTAACTTATAAATGGGTGGAATACTTTTTTCTAGAATTCCACTCAAATATTATGCTGTAACCTAAATTTAACCTAACACTAAAAACAAATGACTAATACTGAAAATGAAATTTGTTCTGCTAAATTTAATACTCTTATTAGACCCTATTTAGTTATTAATATTGGGGTTTCACTTGCTTTTAGCATTATAGGGTTGCCTTTAGCCATTGTTTGGTTTTGTGGGCTTGGTCAATGGTGGGCAAGGCATTATTTTGAAAAACTTGAATGTCAGCTAGGGCAAAAAGACTTGCGATACCGCAAAGGCATTTTATTTCAGGTTGAAAAAACAATTCCTTTGGAAAATATTCAAGATGTTACTTTTATTGAAGGCCCACTATTAAGATATTTTAATTTAAGTACATTAAGATTTGAGACTGCTGGTAAAGGTGAGCAAAGTAGCATGCATCTTACAGGTATAATAGATGCTCATAATTTTCGTAACAAAATTTTAGAATTGCGTGACAGACTTAAACGTGAATTACAAAACCCTTACCAAAATCAACTACAAGAAGCAAATGTTGCTAACAATGATTTGGCAGCTAAACAACTTCTAGCATTGCAAACAATTCAAGAGCGCTTAGATACAATTATTGAGCTATTAAAAAATAATAAATAATCTTAATTCTGAAAGCATTTTCTGAAAATATTATGAGTTTTGGTAGTGCAAAAAATCTTATTTCTAAAAACAAAATTGCACTACCAAACTACTAGACTTACTAAAAGTTAAAATCCAAACATTTTCTTCATTCCTGCACTAGAAACACTAGTACCACCTAAACTCCAGCCTCCATCAACAGGAAGAACCACTCCTGTTACATAAGAAGCCATTGAACTAGCTAACCATAAACAAGCATTGGCAATATCTTGTTTTACACCAAAACGAGCTAGTGGAACAGAATCTATAACAAGTTGACGAGCTTCTTTACTAGTAGCTAATCTCTTCATTCCTTCAGTCTCATCAATCGGGCCAGGTGAAATAGAATTTACCCTAACACCCATTACACCCCATTCCATTGCAGCAACACGGGTTATCATATCTACACCTGCTTTAGCTGCACAAACATGCATTTGAAATTCCATCGGATTATAAGCTTGTGGTGCGGAAATATTGATTATACTAGCCCCAGGCTTTCTTAAATATTCAAAAGCTGAGTGTAAAACATTAAATGTCCCTAATACATCAATATCTATAACTGATTTAAACCCATTAGCAGACATTCCCATTGCAGGAGCAGGGAAATTACCTGCTGCTCCAGAAACTAACACATCAATCAATCCAAATTTTTCATGAGTTTGTTTAAGAGTTTCTTGTGTCTTAGTATAATCTCTTACATCTGTAGAAAAACCTATAACTTCACCTCCATAGGTTTTTAACTCTTCAATTGCAGCATTAACTTTGTCTTGAGAACGTGAAATTACAGAAATTTTTGCTCCTGCTTTTGCAAACGCATGTGCAATTCCCAAATTAATCCCACTTGTACCACCTGCAACAAAAACTACCTTGTCAGTAAAATCAAACGGATTTGACATAAATTTCTCCAAATTACATAAAATAATTTCTATGAGTTCAAACTATAAAAATAGCAACAATATAGATTATTAAACAAAGAAAATCCAACTATTTAACCATTATAAAAACCTGTTGATTAGGCATCTTACTTAATCTTATAATTAAATTAACTTTGGAAAATATTTCCAAGCTACAATTACTTTCTAGAAATTCAATTTTTAAGGAACAGAAAGACTTTTTTTAGTGTCAAAGATAAATAAAACATTTTTACTAGAATAAAATAATTTATGAGCATTTTTTCTGATACTGTACAAAAAGAAGAAAAAAAGAGGCTGAAGAAAATAAAAATGTTGCTACTAATAATTGCCAGTATATTTTTTATTTTTAGCTTCCTTGCTTGGTTTTGGATAACTCAACCTGTTTTTGTTAATAAACCTATGAATAGCAAGAATTTAATTGATCCAACAAAGCTAAACTCACATGTAAAAATGCTCTCAGAAACATTTTTTCCTAGAGATGAAAGCCATCCAGAAAACTTAGATAAAGTAGCAAATTATATTAAAGAAGAATTTGAAAAAGCCCAAGCTAAGACCATAGAACAGCCCTATAAAGTAGCTGGAAAAAACTACAAAAATATCATTGCTTATTTTGGCCCAGATACAAAAGAAAGAATTGTAATAGGTGCACATTATGATTCTGCTGAAGAACTTCCTGCTGCTGATGATAATGCTAGTGGTGTTGCTGGACTTATTGAACTTGCTTATTTGTTAGGCAAAACAGAGTTACCTCTAAAAGTTGAACTAGTTGCTTATACTTTAGAAGAACCTCCATATTTTGAAACCAATTTTATGGGAAGCGCAATACATGCTAACTCCTTAAAAGAACAAGGGGTGAATGTACGTTTAATGGTTTCTCTAGAGATGATAGGCTACTTTTCAGATAAACCTAATAGTCAAGAATTTCCACTATCACTATTAAACTTATTTTATCCTAATAAAGGAAATTTTATTTCAATTGTAGGTGATTTAGAAAATGGCTTAACAGTGCGCAAAGTGAAAAAAATAATGCAAACAGCCACTCCTTTACCAGTTGTTTCAATAAATGCACCTAGAAATATTCCTGGTATAGATTTTTCTGATCATTTAAATTACTGGAATCTAGGCTATAATGCCATAATGATAAGTGATACAGCCTTTTACAGAAACAAGAATTATCATACTGCTTATGACACACCAGAAAAGCTAGATTATCAAAGAATGGCAATGGTAATCGAAGATTTATATCAAGCAATAACACAACTGTCTCAATAAGTAATTTGAATAAATAATGAATCTATTAGTGATAGGCTATCGCATAACTGACAAATAGGCACGCCATGGACCAACTAAATCTCTATATTGTTTTGCCATAGTTCTAGATATTTGAACAATATGATCTAAATCATGTGCAACCCAAGTAGAGAGTAATTGTTCAAGAGTTACTATGCCTAAGTCAGGATGCTTTCCTGTTTTGGCTAAATCTTCTTTTGTTAAGCTCATACTAGTTAGAATTTGTAAATTTTCTTTTCGCAAATTCTCAAACAAATCTAGTAATTCTTCCAAAGATTTCCCTTTGCTTTCTTCAAATTGAGCAAATCTATCAAAGCTATTGAATGGTTTTTCTTGTCCATTTTCTAAGATAATTTTTGTTCTTGTAATCCAATCTGTTTTTTCTCCATGTATTAAATGCCCTATCACATCATAAGGGCTCCAAGTTTCTCCACCTTCATTATTTTTTTGCATTTCTAAACTTATTCCCCTAAGCATTTCTCTTAGTATTTTGGGAGTCCGATTTAAAACGTCTATTGCATCATTGAAATTAAATTCCATATTTTTATTTCCAGTTAATTTTTTATCTACAAAGTACATAACCATAATGAGCTTATTCAGTAAAAATAATCCTTTAGGCAAAAGGGTTAAAACAAGGACAAAAACAATAAACAATTCAAAATCAGAGAGATAGCAAAGTATACAGAAATTCGATATTCAAAAAAGTTC
>JBDIBI010000036.1:0-58671 GCA_039812885.1 Blastocatellia bacterium | reverse complement strand
CCTTTTTCTATTTCCTGTCTTTCTTCTTCTGTTAATTTTCTTACATATAATGGTGGTTTCATTCTTCTTTTATCTTATATTTTTCTTCTCAATTCAACTCTTTTGGCTCTGCATTAAGAATTCAGCCAAATGTTTTTCCCATTCTTCAGCTTGTTCAAGCCCAGGAACCACTGCTATATTAGAAAGAACACCATGAACAATAGCATTTTTAGCTACTGCTATTTTTCCCGATTTTGTCTTTGGTCCAGTGCTTTTATTGGCATTGGAACGATTAGCCTTAAGCCTTTTTGAGTTTGTCATATAACTGTTTACTCCTTATATGTAAAATCATTGAGCATTTTCGTTGAAAATTTCCTACTATAACTATATTAGGGTAATTTTAGCATAAGTTATAGTAGGGTAATTAGTGTTTTTACTTAGCGTACTTTGTTAAAAGGGTACGGCATCTTGCTTATTTGAAGCTAAAGCTTCAGACAAATCAGGTAAAACAATTTTAAGTCCCAAATTGTTTACTTCATCTTGAGTAGGCCATCTTGTTTCGGATTTTATTAATTGGAAAATGTTTCCAGATTTATTTTTATCCATAGCCTCATTAATTATCTGTTTATCTTGTTCACTTAGATCATGATCTGCTGCAAAACTGACATTATATGTTGTCTTTCCGCCAGTATCAGCACGACTAATAATGAGGTTATAAGAAGTAATTTCTTTATTCTTCGCATTTAGAGATTGCTCAAGTGCGTTTAATCCGCGAAGAATAGAGAGTTGGCTAACACAAAGTAACTCAACCCGTCCTATATTAAAGTTATAAACCCCATAAACTACTGTACGGTGAGGAGTTTCTTTGCTAAGCCCAAGAATAGGGCATTTAAGGTTTGTAGCTTTTCCTTCACCATCTATACTGATGGAGTTTAACTTTCGTCGTTTACCTTCTTGGTTATCAAACCAAACAGGTAAACAACAAGTTGGTTCTGGTGTAAGAAAACGAAGAATGGTGCTTGAGTTCTTTTCCAGCTTTGTATATGTTGTAGTTGATGAATTATAACCTTTGAGGAAATCCACGAGTTTCATATTTAACCTTTCTTGAATTGGAGTTAGTGGGTTATTTCCAGCTAGAGGTACCAGCTCTAGCTGGAAGTTTACAGTTTCTGGTTGTGGAGTTATCCGGCCATGCTTCTTTTCATAACAGGCTAAACAGACACCCCGTTTTATGGATTCTGGTAAGTTCAAGCGATAGCTACACTCTTTACAATAAAGAATCACATCTCTTTGCTTATAAGTATTATTGCTATCGAGTTTTTGTAAACATTGCCAGCAATAACCGAAGAAAGTTACAGTTATAGCTTGGCAGTTGGAGCAAACACCTTGCTCTTGGTAGTTACTAAAAAAGCCACTTGGTTTATCAAGATATTTAGGAGTAACAGAACTATAGTGAAGTGATGATGTTGGGCATTTTTTCAAGTAACAATATTCTTGTTCTACTACTATAAAATCTTGTCCACAAACCTGACAAATAACATCAATATTTGACTCTTTTTGAAGTTCTGTCAGTTTTGGCAGTTCTTTAACCTCAAAACATGAATTTTTCTTATCCAACGTTTTTAAGGTGTTTTGGTTATTGAGCTCAAAAAAACTATCAAAATAGTTTTTCATTTGAACACTCCTTTAATTTAGGATTTATTCGATAAATTATGGTTGGTCGGCCTCCATCATTGGTAGATGGAAGACGAGAAGATTTAATCCAATTTAGATCCTCAAGTAATTCCAAAGGTTCAGAACAGTCTTGAGGTGTAGTTAACCCAGACCAGCCACGCCGGTAAATATCTCGAACAGTAAAAGGGTCTGGTAAGTTACTTTTTTGAAGATAATTAGCGATAGTTTTAGCTTTGCGAATTTCTGACCTAATAGCTATTCCGTAAATTCTTTTGGCATGTTCAAGTAAGAAGCTACACCAAGCTGCTGCTAATTGAGCAGAATGAAGCGATATAGAGTTAGTTTTTGTTGTTTTGCCATCACAATAATCTATTAGGTGAAAAATCAAAGATAGCGATGGCATTAAGCTGCGATATTTTGATAAATGGGCTTCTAAAGCAGGGTGCTCTATTTTATTACTTCTTAAAGTAACCTCAAGATCCATTCTCCATTCATCAAAAAATGCTTGGGCGTTATCTTCATAGCGCAGATAAGCTAGTTTACTATCAAGATCTATACTTGCTCCAATATGAGCTGGTTCTAACTGATCCAAGCTTTTGAATAAGTTATATACTCTGTTCTTGGCATCATTATCTGGCCATCGATCAACATTAATCCATTCTTTGGTTATATCTGGATAAACAATTAGCTGAAATCGTTGTAGCAAGCCATCATCCTTCATTCCTCCAGATAAAGTATGGTATAAATAGCTAGATAATGGGCCTGGCTGTATTCCTCCTATCATTGAAAGGGTAAGTGATAAAATGTGAATGGTACCTCTACTTATTCTATCAAATACGTAAGAGCCATAACCATTCCAAGTTTCTAAAAAGAATGCTCTGTCACCTTCTCTCCCATCACGATCAAGAGATTGAAACCAGCCTATTAATTCATCACGACAGAGTAATAAACCTTTAGGATTTTGGTTTAGTAATTCACCAAGCTTTTCTACACTACTATCATTTACCACATATCTTTTTTCTCTAGGCTCTTTATCATCTTCAATAAGCTGTTCACGAAGGTGATCTGTAGTTTGACTATTTTTAATGGCTTTCTTTAAATCATCAGTAAGTTTTTTCTTTTTTGCTTCTAAAAGTAATTGATTAAACTGATAGTCTTTTAATCTAAGGTTAAACTCTTCTTTTGCTTTTGCTGCTAAACGATATAAGGGTTTTAAAGCTTCTGTTAAAGCAGGTGTTTTAAGTATTCCTGGTCTGCCTACGATGGCTCCCCAAAGGTTAGCTACTACAAACCAATCATCATGTCGCTTAGGTCTAATACTTATAGTATTTCCTATTACTGAAGCTGAGGCTATGATGGCTCCGACTGTTGGAAACTCTATGGGGCATTGCATTCTTTCAGAAATGTCTCTTATCCATTCTCTGTAAGGTAATGGAATAAGCTCTGGTATCATTTTAGGAACAGGCAATAAATCTTCTGGTAAAGGTTGTAGATCTGCCCACTCAATATTTTTATTTTCTAAGTCTACTTCACTGACAGAACTGACAAAACTTCCTTGAATTTTCGGTGTATAGGTTTCTTTAGTTTCTAAAATGGCTTTTTCAATAGTTGCCTGTCCATAAGTCTTACCATCACTAAAGTGTTTGGCATCCCACTTAGGGCGATAGCGTTCTGATTGGCGAAATAACTTATCTATTCGATTTGGATCTTTGCCCGTCCAAAAAGCTAACAAACCACAAAGAGCCAAATCTCCCTCACTATTAGACTGATATTCACCAGCCTCACCATTCCAAAGTTGTTCAAACTTTGCACCATTTTGAGCTTTTATAGCGCGAGCAAGAAGTTCTTGATCTGTTGAATTGTGTTGCTTATTAACAGGTAAATTACCAGTATTATTTTGCTTAATAGTATTTTCTTCGCCAAAAACCTGTTTCCATAAAGAGGCTATTTCTGTGTTTCTATCTTCAATAGTTGTTGGTGTACCATCTAAATGATTCCCAGTAACAACAAAATACCTACCAGTTTCGTATACCTCAATAGAGTTTTTTCGTTTGCCTGCTACTAATAGATTACCGTTTGCAATACAATGAAGCCCTTTACCTGACTGAGAGATTTCTGTATAAGTGTTAAGACCTCTAATAATTTCTTGTGCCCAAGGTTCAATTTCTCCTGTTTCTAGATTTCGACAATTATCTAAGTCAACACCAATATAGGGATCTGTAGAAGTAAAAACAAACCCGATACCATTAGATTCATATTGATTTGAGTTAAGAACCGTTACAACCAACTCAAAAGTACTCCAAGTTGATGGATCTGAAACAGAAGCATTCTCGCCTGTTTTTGCATTAACTGGGATTTTGGTTCGCTTATTATTTCTTTCCCAACTTTTCCAAAGTACCCATTGGGCATACTCTTTTAGTTCACTAGGTATCTTTTCTAGATCTAAAAGAGGATTATTAATAACCTTCTCGTCACATACTAGAGAGGTATCCATCACTACCTCCGTCCAGTATGTGTTTTATTTATAGGCTTTTCATTTGCAACTAAAAACTGTTCTATATGTTCTGGTCTGTACAAAATCTTTGAGCCAATTTGGCAGTAGGGTAGCTTACCAGAGGTTCTTAACCGCCAAGCTGTAATTCGGCTAATTCCGACTATCTTACAAAATTCACTTTCTGTCAGGGTTGCTTTAAGCTTTTCTATTGTTTCCATAAGTATTTTTTTATCTCCAAAAATAAAACTCGTAGAATTTGCGTTTCTACGAGTATCATCGGGGATTTTGGAAACTATGGCGTCGATTAAAGGGGAAAAAATTTAATCTACAGCTATGGGCCAAATGTCTATTTGTTTTTTGTATTTTTAATCTACGCTTATTTCTTGTTCATTATCATTTATACCTACTAGCACAGTAGGCAGTAAAAAGCTGTCACCTATCTCAGAAAAATTATATTTTATAGGAAAATTACCTGGAAAAAGCCGTTTATCTATTTTTTCACCATTAGACTCTTTCTTACCACCCCTATAGTAATAATTCTTGATAGTATCTTGATCTAGGTTGAAATTCCATGCAAGAAAAGCATTTCTTGTCTCTTCCCATGGAAAACGTTCATCAAAATAACGCTTTCCAGTAGAGCTAAAAAAGTCCATTACTTTGTTAATGGATATTTTGACGTTATTAACTTTTTCTTTGCCAAGCTGTTTGCATAATTCTGTTGATTTTATTTCAGAGTTACGTATGTCCCTAAACTCATCTTTGCCTAACAATTCCCATGCTTTATATAGATAAGTATTTTGTTTATATAAACCCCAATAATCAGCATAAAGCTTAAAAGCCGGCTCTTTAGATAAGTCTCTTTTTTTTGCTCCTTTATATAAAGCAGTTCCTATATTTTTAAGATAAGTAGCAATACGATGATTTAGTCTTGCTTGTGTTTGATTATATTCTTTAATAAGTGGATATTTTTCGTCATATGCATCTTCAAAGAACATCTTGTTAAGCTGAACTAACTGTTCCCATCGTCGAATGGCTATCAATATAGCAGGATGACCAATACTGCTAGAGTTTTTTTTGACTGACTCTAAAATGTCTATTGCCCTTACACTATCATCTGGATAGTGAAGTATTGCTCGTGGCGATTTTTCCCGTTCCATACTCATATCATCAATTTCAATAGTAGTACTATTTTTTATGATAGGTGAGACTAAGTTAAATCGCTCAAATAACAGCATTTTATCTGCATCAGATAGTTTTCTAATTTCTATTTCAATTTCATCTATTGTCATAACTACTTTTTACCTTTATCTAGTTGGTATTTCTCTAACAATTATACAGGTTGTTACATAGTTTAACAGATTGATACATTTAGAAACTGCTAAAGAATTTGGCTAAACTAATTAGCTATATAGGCTTAGAAAGTAGTAAAATAACAAGATTATGTTCAATGAGTAGATGAATGAGTAGATAAACTAAAAAAGCCACCCTTTAGGTGGCTGTAACTTGTTGATTCTATTGATGCGCCCGGCACGACTCGAACGTGCGACCTTTTGGTTCGTAGCCAAACGCTCTATCCAGCTGAGCTACGGGCGCATTTTGCGGAAAAAGTGGTTTGTAAAAAAACGAATGCATAGGGTAATCAATAAATTGCTTTTCGTCAAGCCATTAGTACCATTTTAATTGAAAAATTTGCCCAATTTAACTACTTTTTAAATACCCATTGCTTTGAAACCATTCAACTGCATCTTTAAGTGCTGTCTCTATAGGCGTTTGAGGCAAACCTAACTCTTTTACTGCTTTTTGGCTAGTATAGTACATGGCATGGCGTGCCATTTTTGCTCCGTTAATTGTTACGGTTGGTTCACGGCCTAACAATCGGCTTAACAAAAGTTCATCAATATAACTTACTGCTACTGGAATCCAGTGGGGAATAGAGTTTTTAGGGGCTGGAAGTCCTGTAATTTTTTCTAAAATATCTAGCATCTCTTTTAGTGTAACGTCTTTATTGCCTAAAATATAGCGTTCACCTATTTTGCCTTTTTCAGCTGCAAGGATATGGCCTTTAGCTACATCTCTAACATCTACAAGATTTAAGCCTGTATGAACATAAACAGGCATTTGACGACGTAAGAATTTTAGAACTATATCGCCGGTTGGGGTTGGTTTTACGTCGTGTGGGCCTATCGGAGTGCTAGGATTGACTATTATGACGGGTAGTCCCTCTTTAGCAGCGTTACGGGCAAGTTCTTCGGACAAAAATTTTGATTTTTTATAATCACTAACTAAGGCTTCTAAGGTTGTAGTAGTCTGTTCATCGGCAATTTGACCTTCTGGAGGAACCCCTATTGCGGCTACAGAGCTAGTATGAACAATACGTTTTACACCTGCTTTACGAGCAGCAAATAGAATTTTTCTAGTACCTTCTACATTAGCTTGATAAATGGCTTGGCTATCTTTTAGGCAAAGGCTATAGTGAGCAGCTACATGAAAGAGCCATTCACAGTCTAAAAGTGCTTTTTCTAGAAGCTTTTCATCATCTAAGCTGCCTTCTACTTGTTCTATAGAAAGTCCTGAAAGGTTGCGTAAATCGCTACCTTTTCGGGCTAAGGCACGAACCTTTATACCTTGGTTAAGTAGTTCGCGAACTAAATTTCCACCAACAAAACCTGTTGCACCAGTAATAAACGCTTGCATTTACGTAAGTTTTTTATCCTCTATATTTTAGTATGGTGACCAACCAGGATTTTCTATTGCTTGGTAGCGTTGATTAAACTTAGCGTCTAGATCATCTATAGCTGCAATTAGCTCTTGAGCAGCGGTTTTTAATGCTCTTGCATCAGGAAGTTGTGCTAAGAGTTTTTGCACATGCATTTTCACTTTTTCTACATCTTCAACTAAAGCTAAATCAAAGTGATAAAGTTGATCAAGTTGGTCTTCTCGAATTTTCACTGCATCAAAAAAGCCTGCATAGCCATAGCTAGCATAACGAATACGATTTTCTACCTTATCAAGTTTTTGTAAGGCTTTTTCTATAGGGCCTACTTCAAAGAGGCGACGATTATCTGAAAGTTCTCTAATTACATTATTTATCTGTGGTTTAAGTTGAGAAAGCAAAACAGCCAAGTGTTCACGGTGAAGTTTATCAACATCGCGGCGAGATTCTTTTTCAACATAACCGCTATAACCAGGAATTTTTGAAGCAATTCGTTCTAAGAAATTGCGTTCTTGGCTAGCTTGGTGCTGATTGTATGAAGGGATAACACCTCCTGGAAGGGGGCTAAGAGCTTGGCCTATGGGCAAGCTAGGAGACTGATTATTATATGGCACCATTTGACCTGGCTGTTGGTAATTTTGTTGCTGGTAAGGATCTTGATATTGTTGTTGATATTGTTGTTGGTATTGTTGTTGCTGACGGTTAGCTTCAAAATTTGGTTGACCTGCTTGTGGATAAGGAGCTTGAGGATAATTACCCTGATAATTTGGTTGATTAGTTTGTGGGTAATTTGTAGCTTGATAATTTGTAGGTTGTTGATATGTAGGAGGAGCATTTTGTGGATAAGCTGGTGCAGAAGGATAGTTTTGCATAGTATGTGGGTAAGCAGGTGGTTGAGTAGGCTGTTGTTGCTGATTTGTATTAGGATTATTAATTTGAGTAGGTTGTTGGTAATTTGGCTGAAAAGCTTGGTTATTAGCTTGGTTATTAGCTTGATTATTGGTTTGGTTATTAGTTTGAGTTAAAGGCATTCCTTGAACTGGAGTTGGAGCAGTATTTGGTTGGCTAGGAGCAGTTATTTTTAACCCACAATTCATACAAAACTTAGTGCCAGATGGCATATTTTCATTACATTGGGGACAATTCATTTTTCCTCCTAGTAGCAAGCAAAATATTACTTAAAATTTGTTGACATGTAAGCATAATTGCCAAGTAGGCGTCAATCTGTAGGTTTCCAGAAAGCTTATGACTAAATACTTTATAAACTAGGGACTAAAAGCCTATTTAACATCTTTTTAGAACTTTTAGTAGAAACTAATAGTAATAGGCTAATCATTATCCTTCAATAACAGCTTTTAATTTGCTAAGTAATTGTTCTGAAGAAAAAGGTTTTTGCAAGAAAAACAGTTCGCTACGCATAAAGTTGTGTAATACATCATCATCCATATAACCAGATATATAAAGAATTTTTACATCTGGATAGAGAACGGATATATATTCGCCTAATTTATTACCACTTAATTTTGGCATTACAATATCTGTAACAATTGCAGTTATTTGTACTTCATGTTCTAGAATTATTTCTAGAGCTTCATTACCATTTCTTGCTTCTAAGACTTTATATCCTTGTTCTTCAATGACTGTTTTAATGACTTTACGCACAGCATCTTCATCTTCTACAACAAGAATAGTTTGCAGATTTCCATTATCTTTAAATTCTTTAGTTTCAGTAAATTTTACATTATCAGAGATTTCTTTTTCTGAAAGGCGGAAGAAAAGAGTAAAAGTAGTTCCTTGGCCTAAAGAGCTTTCTAAATTGATTGCTCCGCCGCATTGACGAATAATACCATAAACAGTTGCTAGGCCAAGACCTGTACCCTTCCCTATTTCTTTAGTAGTAAAAAATGGTTCAAAGATACGTTCTTTTACATTTTCAGCAATGCCAGTTCCATTGTCACTAACACTTAACTGTACATAATTACCTGAAGGGATTTCTACGCCAGCAAATAAGTGGTTATCAACATAACAATTAGAAGTTTTTATTGTAATAGTTCCGCCTTCAGGCATTGCATCGCGGGCATTAACAACTAGGTTAACTAGGACTTGTTCAAGTTGACCAGAATCAGCTTCAATTACGCGTAATTCTTCAGCCAAAGAGGTTTTTAACTGGATATTTTCAGGAATAAGGCGGCGTAACATTTTTTCCATATTCCTAACAACTGTATTAAGTTGTATTGGTTTCATTTCAACCATTTGTTTACTACTAAATATAAGTAACTGTCGAGTAAGTTCAGCAGCACGTTCACCAGCTTTTAAAATTTCTTTTGCTGCATTAGCCCAAGCATTTCCCTTTGGAATATTTTTTATTAGCAAACTGCTATAGCCATTTATAATCATAAGCAAATTATTAAAATCATGGGCAATACCACTAGCTAGTTGTCCAATACTTTCCATTTTTTCTATTTGTTGTAGTTTTTCTTCTAAATGTTTGTACTCTGTAATATCCAAGCAAGAGCCTATAAAGCCTTCAAACTTGCCATTTGAGGTAAAAAGTGGGGCACCTGTAAGTAGCAACCAGCGATAAGTACCATCATAGCGTTTATGTTGATACTGAACTTGAAAAGATTCATGTCTAGCAAAGGCTTTATCATAAAGCTCCAATAAATTTTCTTTATCTTGTCTACGGATACCACTTTGCCAACCTTCACCAGATTCTTCAGCCATTGTTTTCCCAGTAAAATCCAACCAAGGTTTGCTAAAAAAAGTATGCTGTTGTTTTTCATCAGTTAGCCACATCATAACAGGAGTAGCATCAGCTAAACGATGAAATCGGCGTTCACTTTCTTGAAGTTGTTCTTGAGCTTTTTTTTGTTCTGTAAAATCGCGGAAAACTAACACTACACCTCTACAACTTCCATCATCATCATATATTGGTGCAGCACAATCATCTATTGGTATTTCTCGGCCACTACGGCTTATTAAAATGGTATGGTTAGCTAACCCTACTATTTTTCCATCACGTAGCACTTTAGCTACTGGATTTTCTACTTTTTGCAAGGTAAATTCATTAATTATATTAAATATTTCTTCTAGAGGTTTCCCAATAGCTTCTGCTAAGGGCCATTCTGTTAATTGTGAAGCTACAGGATTTAGAAAAGTGATAATTCCTTTTTCATCTGTAGCAATTACAGCATCTCCAATACTACTTAAAGTAGTAGCAAAACGATGCTCACTTTCTTGTAAGCGGCGTTCTGCTTTATGCTTATAGAGTGCCATTTCAATAACTGTTTTTAGTTCTCTTTCTTCAAAAGGCTTTATTATATAACCAAAAGGTTCTGTAACTAATGCTCGCTTTAATGTAGCATCATCAGCATTTGCAGTTAGGTAGACAACTGGCATTTTAAACTTTTTACGAATCTGTTCAGCTGCTGAAATTCCATCCATTTCACCCTGTAATCTAATATCCATAAGCACTAGATCTGGTTGTAGAGAGGCTGTTAGATCTATAGCTTCTTCTGCTAATGGGCTACTACCTACTACATTGTAACCAAGAGATGAAAGTTGATTTTTCAAATCTCGCACTACTAAAAACTCATCCTCTACTACAAGAATTTTTTCTAGCATAGCTTTTCTCCTTAGCTCATTTTACTTAATAAGGAAATTGGATATTAAAATTAGTTCCATTGATATTATTAAAGTCTATTGAGCCTTTTAATTGGCTAGTAAGATCACAAACTAAGCTTAGCCCTAAAGATTCTGTATTTTTCAAATCAATTTCTTTAGAAAAACCTTTACCATTGTCACCAACTTTTAGAACTATTCTATCAACTAGTCTAAGAAGCTTAACTTCAATAATACCATTAACATCACCTACAAAAGCGTATTTCAAGGCATTTGAAACAAGCTCATTTATGATAAGCCCTATTGGAATTGCACGATCAAGGTCAAGCTCAATTTCTGCAATATTTATATCAAGTTTAATATTTCCTCTTGTGCCATAAGACCGGAACAAATGTGCACAAAGGCTATTTACATAGCTTGGAAGGTCAATTCCAGCAAAATTTTCAGATTTATAGAGAGTTTCATGAAGCAAAGCCATTGAGCGAATACGATTTTTTGTTTCTGTAAAAGCAGCAATAACAGCAGCATCTTTAACTTGAGAGCTTTGTAAGTTAAGCAGGCTATTAATGATTTGTAAGTTATTTTTTACTCGGTGGTGAATTTCCTTGAGCATTGCATCTTTTTCTTTAAGTGAAGCAACCATTGTTTCTTCAGCACGTTTACGTTCAGTTATGTCAGAAAAAGAACTTACAACCCCATATGGATTAGTTTCACCAACTTTTACTAAAGGCTGTGTATTGATAGAAATCCAAGATAGTATTCCATTAGGTTTATAAACTCCCATAATTACATTAGCTCTAGGTAAGCCAGTCTTCAAAGTTATCATAGCTGGATGAGTTTCACCTGGAAATGGAGAACCATCTTCATGTATTGCTTGCCAACGAGGATCAATAGAATTGCGTCCGGTTATTTGCTCATGTGATAGACCAAGAATTTGTTCTGCACTAGGGTTAGATTCAAGGATTTCACCTGTTGAGTTTTGAAGCACAATGCCTTCTGCCAAAGCAGCTACTATACTACGATTTCGCTCTTCACTTTCCCGTAATTTATTCTCCATCTGGCGTCTTGCTGTAATATTTTGAATAGACCCATAAACTTTAGTGGTTCTACCATTTTTTCTAATAGTTTTTCCTATAACTTTTACCCAAATCTGGTGATGTTTACTAGTAATAAATTCTAACTCTAAATCAAAATCTTGCCCATAATTAACAGCCATTTCTATAGCTTCAAGAATTACCGGCAAACTCTTAGGTGGATAAAAATGTAAGGCTGTTTCTATATTTGGCGTGTATTTATGTGTTTCCAACTCATGAATATAGTAAGTTTCTAAAGTCCAGTGCAATTCATTAGCTGTACAATCAAGTTCCCATCCTCCAATTTGTGCAGCATTTTGAGTTTGTTCCATCAACAAAGCATAACGCTTTGTTTCGCTTATATCACTAGCAATAGTAGATAAGTAACTTATTTCACCATATTCATCATAATGAGCAACAATAGTTTGATAAATTGGTATTTCAACACCTTGGTAATTAATAAAAGCATTTTCTCCAAACCACACACCCTCACGTAAAGCAGTAGGAATACCTTCATTACTAACTAACTCATAAGCCCAAGTAGGATGAAAATCTTTTATATTGTATTTACTTAGCTCTTTAGTATTAACTCCCATAAGCTTACACAGGGCTTTATTAATATAAATTATATTGCCATTTAAATCTGCAGAACCAGCAAAAAGTGGAGAGGCTTCTAGGATAGAAATTAAGCGTGCCTGTTCAGCAGCAGATTCTCTACGTTTTGTGATATCTGTAAAGAAAACTACTAAATAGCTTTTCCCCTTTAATTTTAATGAACTTGTATTAATATCTACATAAAAAATTGTTGAATCTTTGCGTTTGCAAGGCATGTCTAAGACTATGGATTTTTCACCTTTTATCAATGCTTCAGCTTCCATGAGTGCTCTAGAAAGATTTTTTTCATCAGCTAAATCAGCAATAGTTAGTTTTAAGAATTCTCTTTCTGAATAGTCAAACATTTCACATAAAGCTGGATTGACATAAATAAATTTCATTGAATCTATTTCAACAAATATGATGCCTTCTTTTGCACCTTCTATAATTACTCGATAACGCTCTTCACTTTCGCGCAATGACTGTTCCATTTGCTTACGTTCTGTAAGATCACTAACAGCACCTATGGTTCTTACTGGATAGCGCTTTTCTGCTTCACCTCCAAAAAAGGTTTGAGAACGAACAGAAACCCAACGAATATCTCCTTTTAATGTAACGATTCTGTGTTCTGACTCAAATAGACCGCTACCTTTTGGATCATGAGCTTGCTTAATTCCTTCTATAACCATTTCTCTATCATCAGGATGAAAAAATTGGTAAGTATTAGCTAATGTTGTTGGTTGTTGATCCCCCCAATTGTATGCATCTTGTCGTTCTGGAGACCAATATATTATGTCTTTAATATGATCATGCTCAAAAATACCTATTCCAGAAACTTTAATAGCTTGTTTTAATCGTGCTTCACTTTCACGTAAAGATTCTTCTGAGCGTTTTCGTTGAGTAATATCTTGAATCTGGGAAAAACAATATAGTGGTTGGTTATCTTTACCCCAAATCAAAGAAGTAGTTAGCTCAGCCCAAATGACATGTCCATCTTTATGAATATAGCGTTTTTCTAACTGATAACTTTCAAATTCTTTATTTAAGAGTTTATTGTAGTAATAAAGACTAATTTCAACATCATCTGGATGAGTTATAGATTTAAAATCCATAGCAAGTAACTCTTGTTTTGTATAACCACTTATTTTACAAAAGGCTGGATTAGAATCTAACAACCGACCATCTGGAGCAACAATCGTTTTACCAATAGGAGAATGGTAAATTATAGAGCGAAACTTTTCTTCACTTAATTGTAAAGTTTCTTCTGCAAGCTTGCGTTCTGTAAGATCATGTACAATACCTATTAAATGTGTAGCATTCTCATTTGCATCAAATACTGGATTAACAGTAACTTGTCCGTATTTTAGACCTGTTGGGTAGGTTGTGGTTTCCTCCCAATAAACAGTCTGTTTAGTTCTAATTGCTTCATTATATTTACTTAAAACTAAATCTAGTGATGGTTGTGGAATTATTTCATTAACTAACTTATCTATAACTTTTTCTTTTTCTAAGCCAGTAGAGTCTAGAAAAGCTTGGTTTACCGATATAAAACGGAAAGTATTGTTATTTTCTACTTTCAGATAAAAAATAATCCCTTTAACATTTTCATAGATTATAGAAAGTTGTTGTTGGTTAATTCTTAAAGCTTCTTCTGAGCGTTTGCGCTCAGTAATATCACGAGTAATAGTAGCTAACCACATAGGTGCTTTTTTAATAGGATCTTCTATAGTAAAAGCAGCTAATTCAACATCAATAGTTTCATCTGTTTTAAAGTGTTTAAATTTAGATTCATTAAACCAAAAACCACTATTTACAATAGCTGGAAACATTTCATCTTTAATTTGTTCTAAAGTTGATTCAGGAAAAAAGTCAAAAACTTTATATTTCCTTGCCTGCTCTATGTTTTCTAGCCCAACCATTTTTAACCCAGAAGAATTTAAGTAAGTAACTTTACCATCTAAATTTGCAACACCTATAAAATCACGACTTCTTTCTATTAGTGAAATAAGTTTTTGGCGTTCTTCTTCAGCTTTTTTAGTTTCAGTAATATCTCTAGCTGTAGCATAGACTAAGCCTTCATTATCTTTGATGGAGTTCCAAGACAACCATTTTATAGATCCATCTTTACAAACATATCTATTTTCAAAATTAATTATTTCATTACCTTGCAAAAGAGCTTCCTTTTTCTCTAAAGTCGGTTGTCTATCTTTTGCAAAAACAAAATCGATTAAGGATTTCTCTAAAATTTCTTCTTTGGAATAACCTAGTACTTTTACAAAGGATGGGTTTATTTCCTTTAATAAACCATCGGAATCAACAATACACCCTAAATCTAGTGATATTTGAAAGAATGTTAAAAATTGCTGTAATCTGCATTGTATCTCTTTATAACTAGTGATATCTTGAACAGTGCCAACTCCTATTATAGGGTTACCTTCTTCATTAAAGATAACTTCTGCTCGTTCTCTAACCCATTTTATTTTATCCCCAACTATAATACGGTGTTCTGTATCATAAATGACCCCTGATAGAGCATCTCTCCAAGCAGCCATTACAGGCTCTTTATCATCAGGATGTACACAACTAAGAAAAGCGTCTAAGTCTAATGGAGTATTTTGTGGAACACCAAACATTCTATAAGTTTCATCTGACCATTCCAATTTGTTATTAGAAACATCAAAATACCAACTTCCTGTCTGAGAAACAGCTTGAGCACGTTTAAGGTTATCTTCGCTTCTTTTTAAGGTTTTTTCTATATTTTTATATTTAGTGATATCAAGACTTACACCAATTAACCTAACAGGATTACCTTCTTCATCCCATTCTACAGCTTTGCCATTTGCAGACACCCAACGCAATTGACCGTCTTTTGTCTGCATTTTATATTCTAAATCTCGAAAACCATCTTTGTTTTCTTTAATTTGTTTCCATAAAGATTCTTCTGCTTGGACTTTTCCCTCAACATGAATTTTATCTTTTATCTTGTTATAACTGTCAAATTCACTAGCATCAAACCCAAAATGAGAATTAGTGTTGGCTTCACCTGTAACACAATTCCATTCCCACCAAGATCCATTTGCAATTTCAAGTGCTAAGTTTAGTTTTTCCTCACTTTTGCTTAAACTTTCCTGTACTTTGGCCAATTCTGCTGATTTAGCTAATTGCTTTCTAGCAACTAAAAATTTTAACTTAAGGTTTTGTATATCTGTAGGCCATACTAAGTAATCATCTATATCTTTAATTATATTTTCTATACTATTTAAATTAGTTTGATCGGCTAATGCCCAAATTAAAGTCTTTGTGTTATTTCTATTAATTTGAGAAATTATTTCTAAAATGTTTTGACCTAATAAAGCTAGATCCAAAATTGCAATTTGATAATTTTCTTTCTTAGTTGCTTCAACAATATCGGCCAAAGCAAGAAAAGTGCAATATTGAAAGTCAGATTGCTCTAACTCTTTAAGCTCTTTAAGCTCTTTAAGCAACTCTTGCAGATTGTGTCTCTTACTAATAACTAGTGTCTTTATTAGAAACATATACACTTTCTCTTATATTTAGGTTGAGCTAATAGTCTATTAACTACTATAATTTAGAAGTAACCCATAACTCAATTAAGTTATATATTGCAAATAAATTCACCTATAGCGCACTTTTTATAACTATCTTTTATAATTAAAAATCAATAAATGTATTTTTGAAACCTAGCAACTTACCTTAGTATTAAATCTTAGTATTGATTTAGGGTTGTAATATTTGTTACTTTTGCATTTAAGTGTAAATAATCTGATTTTAAGCATGCAGCATTTTACGACAAAACAAAAAAACCTTTACAACTTTTATGAAATATTAATGACTTTTTCATATATTGCATTTAACATCTAGCTAAAATTGCTATTTTACAAAAAAATTTGCTAGAATTTGTGTTTTGGCAAATTTTGTATATTTAGTTTACTAATTTGACTAGTACTTTCACCTAATAGAGGACTCGCATGGAACAATACCAAGAATTTAAAGATAGTAAATTCAAACTTATTAATATTGCAGCTAAACGTTGTCGTGAACTCCGCAATGGAGCAAGACCTAGAATACACATATCTTCAAAAAATACAGCTCGAATAGCTTTAGAAGAAGTTAAAGCTGGAGCAGTAATTTTTGAAACTTTACCTCCACCTACTAAAAAATCTGTAGATGAGAGTGAAGGAACTCCTGTAGCGTTATAAAGACTTTCAAAAATATTCTTATAAGGCTAGGATTAAGACCTATTTAGAGCAAATTTGTAGGTTTTTTTCCTAGCACTATCAGTTATTCACCTTACTGTAATAAACCTAAAAGTTAAGTTAATTCGTTGACTACAAAGTTTTTTTGTTTTTGGTATTTGATGTTTCCAAAAATGTTGAGTAGAGCCTTTCATAAGTAAAAAGCTTCCTGAATTTAGTTCTATATCTTGAGATAAATTAAGTTTTTTATGTTTAAGTTGAAATTTACGTGTTGCTCCAAAACTTATAGATCCAATAATTGGATTTTGGCCTAATTCCCTTTCATCATCACTATGCCAACCCATACTGTCATAACCATTTCTATAAAGATTTAACAATACACTATTAAATTTTTCTTGAGTAAAATTTTCTATTTTTTGCTTAATTGTTAGCAAAGTATTTGTCCAAGGTATTGGCTTAAGATGAATACCTGAATAAGAATAGCTAGCATCATCATCTCCATACCAAGCAGTTAATCTAGGTTCGTTTAGTAATTTACCCCAAAATTTGATCTGACGTTGTTGCCAAGAAATATTTTCTTTTAAGTCTAGGAAAAAATCTTCTGATTCTTGTTTAGTAAAAAAATCTTCATATAAATAAATCTCAGCATCTAGCAAAGGAAATTTAATCATCACTTTTACCTTAAAAGTTTTATTTGCAGCAATAAAAAAGGCTTGCCATTTTTAGCAAGCCTCTTGAGCATCTAATAGAAACTATTTTTAGTCTTTAGCTTTTTCGCTATCAAGCTTTTCTTGAGGTCTTATTTGTTTAAGTTCAGATGCTTGCTTAAATTTTTCTTTGAAAAGATCCATAAGTTTGCTATAGCGTAAATCAAAGCTAGGTTTATTGCGGCTAGTATTTCCAGCAAAGTGGATATGTACTTCATTTTGAACAGGTTTAATGTAAACCCAAATTCTTTCATGAGAGAAAAAGAAAGTTACTAGTAAGGAAAATACTAAAAAAGCACATCCAAAATAAATAGTGTTTACACCTGGATCATATTGAATTTGTAGAGTATGTGCACGAGAAACCTTCTCAAAATCCTTTAGAGAAACATTAAAATCGCCTATATTAGTTTTATCTGCTAAGAAAGGGGCTTTTTTAACATTTTCCATCATTTCTTGAGTAAAACCATAGATGTTCTTTACTGTACCATCTGCAAGTAAAACTTCTACATCTGCAACAGGTCGAGCAAAACTTCCTTCTCCAGAAAAGGGCTTACCTGCTTTTGGATCATATTGAAAATCAGAATAGAAGTCTTTCCAACGAATTCTCCCTAAACCAGGTACATCAACAGCTCCGCTATTTTTTGCACTTGGGCGATTAAGTGTTACTTCTTGAGCTTGACCATTTCCTTCTTTAGGGGTAAGTAACAAAGTAACCTTACGAGCAGATTTAGCTTCATCAAAACTTGCTTGGAAGAAACGGTAGCCTCGAAAATCTACAGGTGAGTTAAGGTGAACATCGCCATCATATTTCTTTCCATCTTTAGTCTCAAAGTAAACTCTTGTATGCCAATCTAAAGTATTTGAAGGGGAAAGATCTGGTTTTTTAGAATCAATTAGTTTTTGCTCAATATCATAGCAATTGAGTCTAAAAGGCATTTGGTAAGTGTTAACACTATCATTTGCACCTGGAGAAATAAAAGTTGAAGAAGCTTCACCTGGAGCCAAACTAACTACACCTTTTTGCCCCCATTTAATACCAACAAACCAACCACCTAAAATGGCTAGTAAGCCAATATGTACTAGACAAAAAGCATATCTATTCCAAACCCCTCGTTCAATAAATATTGTAGTAGCGTTATTTTCTTCTGTAACACGAAATCTTAGAGAGCTAAGTTTAGCTAATACACTAGCCAAAGGCCCAAACATAGTTGCCCAAGAAGGCATTAAAACTTGTTTTGTTTGCTCTGAAAGCGTTTTTACTACTTCTGAAGTATTTGAAGAAGAGTTAAGCTTAAAATGTGAATACCAAGGCTGATATCGAGCATAATTTTCTGTTGCAGTAATCTTTGGTTTTACAAAGAAATGCCAATATCCTGGTGCTCGATCTATTGTAGCTAGTATAATGTTAAGTGATAAAGTTAATAGCAGTAAGTTAAAATACCAACAATGATAAATATTGAAAAACCCTAAGGATGTGTAAAGAGATATTTCTGCTGGTGTTAGAGAATCATAAAACTTTTGAAAGTCTGAAGTACCTTCTTGTACAACAAAAGTTCCTATCATAGAGAAAATCATTAAAGCTACAAGCAAAGCAATACCAAATTTTACTGAACTAAGCAGCTTTAGAAAATCATCTACAATAGATTTTTCTTTCCTACTTGTTCTTTCTTCAGAAACTTCTTTTTCACTAACAGCATTTTTAAGTTCTTTTTCATCACTAACAGGTTTACTTACAGGTTCTTGTATATTTGATTCTAGTTTTGATGTGGACATTTACACCTATCCTGTCCTAAAAAATTAGGGTTAATGCGAAAAGTTATTTTTCTAGAAATAAATCAATAGAAAAGCCTTTTCGTCTTAGAAAAAGCCCGGCAGTGCTAATATTAGCGCACAGCATTTCCTTATGCTAGCAAAGACAACTGATAGAGAGCAAGTGGCTAGATGATAAGTTTTTCGTCTAGCCTTTTACAATGAGGATAAGATCTAGATGGTTTATTTTCCGCGTAATGGAAGAGAAATTTCTATATTCTCATGCGGGCGAGGAATAACATGTACACTCATTAATTGGCCTACTCTACGTGCTGCTATTGCACCTGCTTCTGTTGCAGCTTTTACCGCAGCAACATCTCCTCGTATAATTGCAGTTACCAAAGCATCTCCAATCTTTTCATATCTGACCAAGCGAACATTAGCCGCTTTTACCATTGCATCAGCAGCCTCAATCATGGCTACTAACCCTTTAGTTTCAATTAGTCCTAGTGCTTCCATTTGCGCCTCCTTAAATTATGGGCAGACTTGCTATAATAAAATCCTTACAATAATAAATCAAGCATTTGCTGAATATAGTAAAAAAACTGCAAAATGCTTAATTTTTTTACCGTAAAATTAAAAATTAAAAGCTCTTATTAGGTTTTCTCTTTACCTTTATCTACAAGTAAAGTAATATTTTCTTACTAGAGTCAAAGATCAAAAAAATAAATTCCAAACCTATGTCTAAACCTATTATTTCTCTTCCTGAACGGAGACTTACTGCTTTAGAACGCCGTGCAGGGCGTAAGTTCATAGCTCAACTTATGGAAAAATATCCACGCTTAGGACGTATAGCTTATCCTGTTCGTGGCGAAAGTAATATTATTTATGTAAGAATGTTGATTCCAGAAGATAAACAAATTGCCATAGATGAGCTTGCTGCCGCATTAACAGGGTTAATTTATGAACAAGAAAGCATGAAAGTGTTCTTGATTGCAGATGATTTTCCTATGGATGAACCCATTTGCAATAACGAAGAGCTTAAAATTTCTCAAGCACAATTAAGTTGTGATATAGATTGTCTTCGTAAACTAAAGAAATTCAAAGACGACGAAGCTAAATTGCAGCGAGATTTTTATCAAAAGCGTTATCAACAACATACAGAACGTATTCTTAAATATTTAAATGGTTCAGAGAGCTAGTTGTTTCTAAATACTATACTTAGGCATAATTCATTATGAGTACAGAAATAGTTAAAGATCCACGCATCCGAGCAGTGGAATGGAAAGATTTACTTTTTCTAAGCAAATATGAAGTAGTTAAAGAATTATTAATATCTCTACCTTGGTTAGCTCTTTCTATATATTTAGCCTATTATAAACTTTACTTTTTTGCCCTAGCTTGCTCTTTTATCTTCTTTCTAACAGGATTAAGACAAGTACATAATGCTTTTCACTATGCTTTAGGTATATCTAGATTTGCAACAGAAATTGCCATATTTATTCTTAGTAATCTAATGCTTGGTTCTATGCATGCAGTACAAATTACACATCTAGAACATCATAAATATTGTTTAGATGAAAAGGATGTTGAAGCGGCTAGTGCTAAGTTAAGCGGGCTTAAAGCAATTCTAGTTGGGCCATTATTCCCAATTAGATTACATCTTAGAGCTTTAAGTGTAGCTAAAAGAAAACAAAAACTTTGGATTTATTCTGAGTTATTAGCAACAGTACTTTTACTAATCTTAGCTTTTGGCTATCTTAATATACCTGTTCTTAAATACCACTTTATAGCAATGCTAATAGGGCAGTGTTTAACATCTTTTTTTGCTGTTTGGACAGTACATCATGATTGTGATAGATACTACTATATTGCTCGCACTTTGCGAGGTGGTGTTAAAAACTTTATTTCTTTTAATATGTTTTTTCATGTTGAACATCATTTATACCCTAAAGTGCCAACTTGTCACTTACCCAAATTAGCAACACGTCTAGATGCTCTAGCTCCTGAACTAAAAGAAAAACAAGTTTTTTAATGACTACTTAAAGATACTTAAATAAATGGCAAAAAAACTATTAGTAATTGGAGCATCTGGAGTAATCGGAAAACGAATATTTGCTTTAGCACAAGAGTTAATGCCAAGTGTTTGTGTCATCAAAGCACATCGCAAAGTTCTAGAAAATAACTCAACTAACCGCAGAATTGACATTTTTAGCCAAAAGTCTCTAGAAGAAAACTTAACAGATATAGATGTTGTTATTAATGCTGTTGGCCCTTTTTATTATGACCCTAAGCCTATTTTAACAGTCTGCCTAAGGTTAGGCTGCCATTATATAGATATTGCTGAAACTACAGATTTTATCAACAAAGTTAAAACCATAGCTGATAAATTTCCTTATAACTCTTTTTCTAACATAATTACTGGTTGCTCCACGGTTCCAGGCTTAATAGAAGTCTTTTCTAAAGTCTGGAATCAAAACAATATAGCAGAAATTCAAGCTTTTCTAACAATGGGATCAAGTAATTCTGTCTCTAATACTTTAATTTACAGTCTGTTAAGACCTTTAGGACAAGTTTCCTCTAAAAATACAGCTTACTTTTCTAAACTAATAACTAAACACTTTGAAAATATCGGTTATAGAACTTATGGTAACTATCCTTCTGCATTTGACTTAGAAGGTATTGCTATTAACAATCATCTAGTACCTACAAATTTTTATGCAGGTTTTGATAAAGAATTTTACTCTTATCTACTATTTTTATTTGCTAAAATACTGCCTTTTGTACCTGATAATTTATTAATAACTTTATGCAAAGTAGCTAACTTATTTACTCCAATAATTCAAAGGATTGGGAGTCCTGTTGGGATTTTATCGATAGAAGCCCTAGACAGTTACAAAAATACTTTGGACAAAATACAAATTTTAGCCTTTAAGGAAGGGTTAAATGTTCCAGCACTACCTGCGGTTTGGGCAGCAAAAAAACTATTAGAAGGCTCTCCTTCTATCTATAACAAAACATTGGCTCTAAGCGATCTGTTTACACCTCAAGAAATAACTGCTCTTTTGCTGCAACAAGGATATAAAGTTTATGGAAAATCAATCAACATTTGAACTAGTAAAACCTATTAAAGATAGTGAAATTGAAAACTTAGATGTGCTTATTGTAGGAGCTGGCATTGGTGGAATTACCATTGCTATAAACTTAACAAGGCTTGGCTATCGTGTGGCTATCATTGAGCGAAACCCTATAGGTATTTTTCGCCTAGGAGAATCTATAGATTGGGAAGCACCTATTTATTTAAGTAGGTTAGGTTTTTCTATAGACAAATGGGTAGCAGAAGGAAAAGCTGTCTATAAACACGGAGCTATAGCTACTTCTGCTAGTCAGCCTGGTATAGAAGCACAATTTGGATTTTCTTGGATATTTAAACTTTTAATGGGTTTAGTTGGCCGTAGCAAACCTACTATTCATGCAAACCGAGAGCTTATTGATATTGATTTAATTAATGCAGCTAAAGAAGCAGGAACAAAACTTATTACTGGTAAAGTCACTAAAGTAGAAACCATAGATGATAAAGTTACTGGAGTTATTTTAGCAAATGGTGAAAGACTTAAAGCCAAATTCTATGTTGATGCTTCAGGAACGGCTCGTCTCTTTCGTAGAGCTTTCGCAATAGGAGAAACTTTTATTGGCCCAAGAAAAATAACCATCCGAGCTAGATTTCCTCATAAATATGACAATTTAGGAACTCGTATTCGCACAGATGACACCCTTCATGAATCTCTTTGGATTTGGGATATAAATGTTTCTCAAGAAGTCACTGATATTGGAATAGTTTTAACTGAAAAAGATTTTTCAATACTTCACCAAAGATTTAAAAACTTACCTGAAATATTTCTCTATATCGTTAAAAAACAACCAGATCTAGAATGGCTTGTACCCTTAATAACTCCTGATGTTGATTTCTGGACTTGTGCTTTTCAAGACTATGTTTGTGATAAAAGTAGCGGAGAAAATTGGGCTGCCGTCGGAGAATCAGCCTTCATGGTTGATGGATTACTTTCTAGTGGCTTTACTAGTGCCTTACGTGCAGGTTCAATTGTTTCCAATATTTTAATAGATGCCTTAACTAAAAATTCTTCTATACTATCTTCTAAAATGCGTCATATTTATCATGAAAAAGCGTCTTCACATATTAGAGCAATTAACCGACTTTTAGATGCATTATGGTACAAAGGTCGATTGAGAGAGCATTACTCACTAATGCTTAATGTATTTTCTATCTTATTCTTCAATTTTAATCTTAATCATATTAATACCAGAATTGTGCCCAAGACAATCACAGGAGTAAAACTGCTTAAACTGTTACATAGAACGGTAGAAGCCTTTGCACCAAGATACAATAATGTACTTACTAAAATAGCTGTTAGGTTAGGAAAAACTAATCCTAATTTGGTTTATCAAAAGTTAGATTAACAAAAAATTTGCACTAATAAACTTTTCTGAAGTAAAGAAAAAAAGAAAAGGGACAAACTCCTATTATTAATATTGAGCAATGATGAGCTAAAAGCAATGAATAATCAAGAAGGTCAAAATTTACCTGCCAGTCTTTTTTGGGTTTTAGATTAATATGTAGCAAAACTGAAGCATTTATAGAATAAAACTTTAAACTTTTTTCTCTAGATATAGTAATTTACTTACACAACTAAAAAAGAGGGCAGATATGCAAACAAAAGACTTTACTCATTACCGTACTTGTAATTTGTGTGAGGCTATGTGTGGAATAGAAATTACAGTAAAAGACAGTAAAATTCATAGCATTCGTGGGGATAAAAACGACCCATTTAGCCAAGGTCATATTTGCCCTAAAGCTGTAGCACTACAAGACTTATACTATGATAAAGATCGTGTTAAATACCCTCTTCGCCGTACAGAAAAAGGTTGGGAGCGTATTTCTTGGGATGAAGCTTTTGATGAAGTAGTCAATAAACTTAAAAATATCCAAGCTAAATATAATAAAGATGCTGTAGGTGTATATACTGGTAATCCAACAGCTCATAACTATGGAACTACTCTTTTTGGGCCATTTTTCTTTAGCAGTCTTAAAACTAAAAATAAATTTTCTGCTACTTCTGTTGATCAATTAGTTCATCATCTGACTAGCTATCTGCTTTATGGTCATCAACTTCTAGTACCTATTGCAGATGTAAAACGTACAGATTTCTTACTGATGTTAGGAGCAAATCCTGTTGCATCAAATGGTAGTATGTTGACGGCTGGAAATTTACCTGAGCATATAAAACAAATACGTAAGCGAGGCGGAAAGGTAATTTTAATAGATCCTCGTCGGACAGAAACCTCTGAAATAGTTGACACCCATCATTTTATTCGTCCAGGTATGGATGTCTTTTTTCTACTAGCCATCTTACAAGTTATATTTGCTGAAAACTTGGTTAAATTGGGTAAAGTAGCTGCTTTCACTGATGGATTGCAGGAAATAGCCAAACTTGTAAAAGAATTTACTCCAGAAAGCGTTGAAAATATTACTGGTATAACTGCAATAGAAATACGCAATACAGCAAAAGAGTTTGCTTTGGCTAAAAAGGCTGTGTGTTATGGTCGGATGGGAGTTTCTACACAAGAGTTTGGTAGCATTTGTCAATGGTTAATTAATGTAATCAATATAGTTACTGGAAATTTAGATCGTGAAGGTGGAAGCCTTTTTACTCTACCAGCGTTTGATCCCATCACAGCACCAGAAAAACTAGCACCTAAAGGTAGTATAGGCCGCTGGCATAGTAGCGTAAGAAAATTACCTGAATTTGCAGGAGAACTTCCAGTAGTTGCTTTAGCTGAAGAAATTTTAACTCCTGGAAATAGACAAATTAAAGCATTAGTAACTTCTGCTGGTAATCCAGTTTTATCAACCCCTAATGGACAACAGCTTGATAAGGCACTTTCTAGCCTTGAATTTATGGTATCGATAGATTTCTATATAAATGAAACTACTAGACATGCTCATATTATTTTACCTCCAACTTCCTCACTAGAGCATGATAACTATGATTTAGCTTTTAGTATTTTTGCAGCTCAAAATGTAGCTAAATATTCACCTGCACTCTTTGAACGAAATGAAGATTGTCGTCATGATTGGGAAATATTTCTTGAATTGCTTACCAGAATGGAATCAAATAACCCACTAAGCAAAGCTACTGCGTCTGTAAAACGGGCAATTATAAAGAAGCTTGGGCCTGCTGGAATGTTAGATCTAGGGTTACGTTTTGGGCCTTATGGAGGAAAAATAAATCCATTTTCTAACAAGCTAAGTCTACGTAAGCTTAAAGATTCACCTCATGGAATAGATTTAGGAGAATTACAACCTTGCTTTCCAGAACGTCTTCAAACTCCTTCAAAACGTATTAATTTAGTACCAGAGCTTTTAGTTAAAGATTTATCAAGAGTTAAGGAAAAATTATCTAGAACTTCAGCAGCAATTCAAAGCTCTAAGTTGATGTTAATAGGTCGTCGTCATATAAGAAGCAATAATTCTTGGTTACACAATAGTTTAAGATTAGTTAAAGGTCGCCCATTATGTACACTAATGATTCATCCTACAGATGCAAGTAAGCGTCAACTTATAGAAGGCCAAGTAGTTGCAGTCTCATCAAGAGTTGGGCGTATTGAGTTACCAGTTGAAATAACAGAAGATATAATGCCTGGAGTTGTAAGCATTCCTCATGGATGGGGACACAATAGACCTAACTTACAGATGGAAATTGCCTCTCAACATGCAGGTGCTAGCATTAATGATCTTACCGATGAGTTAGAAATTGATGCTGTAAGTGGAACGGCTGCTTTTAGTGGTGTATTTGTAGAAGTCCAAGCAATTGCAAATACTCAAGAAAGTGAAAAACACTTATATGCAAAAGCTGTTAGTAGTTAATAACTGATAACATTTTTGGTTTGGAAACCTTATAAAAACCAGGTGGGCAGATATTGTTGGTAACTTCAAAATTGATTTGAAATTGCCAACAACATCAAAAAAATACTGAAAAGCTACAAATGCTTAGTCAGATATGCCAATATATTTTGCAAAGATACCGTTTTCAGTGACGGTTACAATGACATTAACATTTGCACCTGGTTTTAGATCTGCAAATGAACCATCACGACCTGAGCCATTCTTAGGTTGAACAAAATAGGTTGTTTGTGGAGTTGTTAAGACTGTCTTACCAAGAACTTTAACAGCCTTAGCCTGAGAATCAACGTCTTCTAAAGTATTACTTAGTACAATTCCTGTTGTTTCACCAGAAACTGCTCCTGCTTTTATAGGATTATGTGGATTCATTTTTTCTGCTGCTGTAAAGCCAATACCTAATTCTCTACCAACCTTAAACAATGGGCCAAAATCTGGATCCTTGCTTATAAATGGGATAATATTGCTTCCATCTATAGTAAAGCTATTTCCAAGCTGAAATGAGTTCTCACCAATTTGAGTAATGGTTGAAAGAATATCTGTTCCTGCTTCTCCACTAGTATCAGTATTTCTAAGGTTAAAAATTAATTTTGCAACTAACCCTCTATCTGTTTTTTCCATATAGAAAGAAGCTTCTTTGCCTACTACTAATTTAGACATTTTTACTTTTGTTTTCTTGCCATTTTTTGAAATCATTTCTGCATTATCATCTATAAATACTGGCTGGCTAAAGACTTTAACCATTCTATTAGCAGGATCTACTTCTTGAAGCACAGCAGAGAGAATAATTTCATTATTTGTACTATAGATATAGGCTGAACTAGCTTTAATTAAAGAACGTCCATTATCATTAACTAAATCACCATTAATTATAACAGGCCCACCTTTATGAACATCTGCTATGGTTCTATTTCCAAAACGGGAAATAATCTTTGCATTAGAAAGATCCGCAAAAAGACCACCTTCACATTCAATAATATTTCCATCTATTGCTGTCACAAAGCTTCTAAAACCTTTGTTTAGAACTAATGGGTCATTGTCATTTGCTTGAGCAGAAGCAAGTGGTTTGGTAACGTGTTTTTGTGTAATAGCAACACCTTGAGCATAGTTATTTACAGGAAAAAAAACACCTAACATTAAAATCCATAAAGAAAATAAATAGAAAAATTTTTTTGACAAATTTACTTTAATAAACATACTCCTCCAAAATCCTAACAAATAAATTGATCTTCCTTATTGACTATGAAAATCTCCTACATTTAAGGACGCGGAAAAAATATGAAAACTCTGTCATAAATTATTCTAAAACTTTTGCAGCTTGGGAAAATTTAAGTTACAAGCTCATCTAAAAAAACTACTATTAACTATTTTGCTGGCTGTAATACTAATTTATTTACTATTAAGCCTTCAATATTTTTCTCACTAACTGGAAATGAGTGTGGTTGCAAGTTTGCCCAATCTGTCACTTGATCAGAATAATGAGTACTGCCTAACACACCAGATGTTCCAGGTGCAACTGTTAACGTAGTTTTATCTAAGTCATCTAGAGAAATAATCATTCGCATTGAAGGCCCCCAAATACGATCTGGTTTTGTATCATTACAATTAATTGTATGTGCTGAGCCTCCTAATGTAACTTCAGGTGAGTTAAAAAGTGACTTTAACATAGAGCTTTTAGCCAATGGATGAGCAAAGGCGACTTTGTTAATTGCTCCATAATTCCATTTACTGCTATCTGAGCCAATTTTTTCAGTTAAACTCTTGGTTGTAGCCTTATAAGCAGCCATTACCATTGAGTCAAAATCCTTGTATTTGTTAGGTAAAAAGTCTGCTGACCAACCGCTAATTACATGATCGATTACACTAGCGCGTAAATACCAATTGTAAGTAGGGCGCAAGTCTCCTAACCAAAACTTTAAGAAATCTTCTGTAAACTCATCTCTCATAGTTACAGCAATTGCAGCAGCTCTACTATCAACAGTTAAATTCCCATCCCACCCAGATAAATCTTTTTCTAATTGCTTCCATTCTGAGTCATCTTTATGATTAGCAGCCATTTTTACCACTTGATCAGCAAAAAACTTTGTTGGTATAGCATAAACATCCCCATGAAGTTGTCTCATATCTTCAAAAGTAAATTGTTTCTTTTTTGCTAGGAGTTCATAAATTCTATGACTGCGATAAGGTGGAGCCCAATCATTACCAATTATATAAGGATATTTTTCATCTACTAGTTTTTGATTAGCTGTAGCAATATAGCCGATTTCAGGATTGTATAAATGAGGTTGTTCCTCAAAAGGAATAAAGCCTTTCCATTCACCATCTTCTGTGCGGCCATCATAAGGTAGATCTCCCTTACCAGTAGCTCTTATAGGCATTCGACCAACTGCATAATAACCAATATTTCCTTCCTTATCAGCATAAATATAGTTAATTAAAGGCACAGCAGCATCTTTGAGTGCATCACAAAATTCCTGCCAGTTATGGGCATGATTTAGTTTATAAGTTACAGGAAGCTCTGATTTAGAAGTTGCACCAACCCAACGTAGCGCTACTTTTTGATTATTAAGGCTTGCTACAATAGGCCCATGACGAGTTATAACTATTTCATGTTCAATAGTTTTTGTCTTACTGCTTAGAAGTGACTCACGAACTTGAATTTGTTCTTTAATAACTTCCCCGTCACGCCACTCTTGTCCAACACGGTAGCGAGTAGGGTTTGCAGGGTCAAATTCCTCTATATAAAGGTCTTGCACATCAGCCATTACATTAGTTGCACCCCAAGCAATATAGTCATTATGTCCAATTACAATTCCAGGTGCACCAATTACAGAAACTCCTGCTGCTGCATAAGTTCCATCTGTGGCTCGTAAACTGATTTGATACCATATTGCTGGAGTTGATAAACCTTGATGTGGATCATTGGCTAATAAGGGTTTACCAGTATCCGTTAATTTACCTGATATTACCCAATTATTACTTCCAATCATTGCTTCATGGCTTGTTAAAAACAGGTCTGAAATAGCAGTGTTTTGCTTTTCTACAAGAGCAAAAAGTTTTGGATCTATGTTAAGTTTATTTTCTGAAGTTTGAGCTTTTGTCTTGTCATTTTTATCTGGGTTATCTGTTTTATTTGCTTCAGTTAGAGGTTTTTCTGTTGGTTTTTCTGCTACTTTTTCTAAAGAAAAAATAGGCTGATTAAAGTTACTGCCATCGTCAAAGAGCATTTGGTAAACTTTTTTGTCTAGTTTACCTGCAAGTTCGGCTCGCATCATATCAAACTTCCAATTGTTGGTAAGGGAAAGAGCCATAAGTTTGCCTACAGCTAAAGAATCTGTAGGTTTCCAAGGATCAGGGCTATAACCTAAGAGTCTAAATTCAAAAGGAAGTTTGTCTTTATGGCTTTCTAAATAAGCATTTACACCTTGAGCATAAGCTTCCAACATAGTGCGTAATTCTTCTGGTAGTTGAGGAAAATCTTTTTCTACAGTACGTTTTATGCCTAGGCTACGATGCAGTTTATCAACTTCTAAAGTAGAATCTTTATCTCCAGCACCTAACACAGCAGATAACTCACCCTTAGCAGCACGTCTAAGTAAATCCATTTGCCAAAGTCGGTCTTGAGCAGTAGTGTAACCTTGTGCAAAAGCTAAATCTTTAGTTGTACTAGCTACTAAATAAGGTACACCCCATTTATCACGCGATATTGTGACATTAGCATTTAAGCCCTTGACCTGAAGTTCTCCTTGAACTTGGGGCAAAGAGTTTTTTGTCCAACTATCATAAGTAACTTTAGAAACTACTGCTAAACCTAAGCTTAGAACAAAAACTAAAATTATAAATCCTACAAAAATACGATATACCCAGCGGATTTTTTTAGGTTGAGTTTGAAGACGGTCTGTTACATTTTTTTTATCTGTCATAATTAGAAAGCTTTTATTATCCTTAATTTAAATGTTACTAATTTCTTGAGCTGTTAGCGAAGATTCTGTTAAGACATTAACACATGGTAATAAGACATGAAAACAACTTCCTTTTCCAATTCCAGGCGATTCAGCCCAAATACGGCCTTTATGAGCTTCAACATAACCTTTTGCAATATTCAATCCTAAGCCCATACCACGGCTATTAAATTGAAATTTTCCAGAACTATGATTATCTGTATTACTACCAGTATAAAACTTTTCAAAAACTTGTTCTAAATCTTCTTCACTTATTCCAATTCCTTCATCTTCAACAATTATATGTAAGTTTTTTGTCTCGGTAAACATTTTAACAGTAATTTTCCCACTATCATGAGTAAATTTAATTGCATTTTGTATTAAGTTAAGCATTACAAGTCTAATTTTTCCACTATCTGCAAAAATCAGAGGCAAGCTTTCAGGAATATCTAAAGAGACAGTTTGGTTACGTTGTTCAATAAAAATATTTAGCTCATCAATCACACTTTGGACTAAAGAACGCATACTAATTTCTGACATTTTTAATTCATATTTATTTTCACTTATCTTAAGTATTTCTAAGACATCATTAAGTGTAGTAATTAACCTATCTGTCATTTTTAAACAGCTACTAAGTCTACGGTTTTGTAAGTTTGTAAGTTTGCCTATACCTCCATCTAATAAAGCTTCTAAAGAGCCTTTTAATACAGTCAATGGAGTACGCATTTCATGAGAAATAACAGAGATAAAGTTACTTTTCATCTCGCTTAATTTTTCTAAAGATTCAATAACTTTTAGTTCATTTTGGTAGAGTTTTTCTAACTCTTTTAGAGATTCACTTATAACCACATTTTTTTCTTCCAACTCACCATAAAGATCAGCTTTTTCAATCACTACAGCGGCCTGGTGGGCAAACGACTCTATTAACTGTTGTTTTTCAGCATCAAAAAGCTTTCCTCCTCGACGACGGCGAACATTTAAGACTCCAACAACTTTGCCTTCATAATTAATTATTGGAACATCCATAAAACCATTGGCAAAATATTCAGCTATTCTTGAATCAGAAAAAGTAGCTATAGGCTCTATTTTTAAGTCATTTACCAAACAAGTTTTACCTGTTTGAGCAACCATTCCGGCAATTCCTTTACCTTTTGCAATGCTTACTCTGTAAGGATGCCATTTATTTTCATGCCAAATTCGCTCAAAAACAACTTCATCTCCTTTTACCAAACCGATTCCACCAGGTTCACCATCTACAAGTAATGCACTTTGTTCAGCAATTTTTTCTAGAACTACAGTTAAATCTAACTGGCTATTAATAACTCTAGTGCTTTCCAAAAGCTGCCTTAAGTATCCAAGACGTTCTTCTTCTCTTTGTTTTAGTAAATGTATACGCCAAGCATAAACTAAATAGGCTAAACCTATAACTCCAAGAATATAAGCTAGATATGCCCACCAAGATTTCCAAGGAGCAGTTTTTATAGAAAAAGAAATCTCTGCTGGGCCATATTCGTTTCCTAAATAATCACGTCCCCAAACCCTAAATTTGTACTTTCCACCAGGTAAGTTTGTGTATTCTTTGGTTGATTTATCTGTCCAATCTGAAGGAGTTTCATCAAAACCTACTAGCTGTGTTTGATAGCGAGTGTCTTTTTCTCGAAAGTAGCTTAACAATGCATAGTCAAAGGCTATTTTATTTTGTTTATAAGAAAGCTCTATATTTTCAGTAATTTTTGAGTCATCAGACAAAATTCTAGCTTTTTCAATATATACAGGTTTTAAAGCTTTTTCTACCATTTCACTTTGAGTATCAAGAATTGCAACACCTCCAACGGTTCCAGCCCAAATTCGGCCTTGACTGTCAAGTAGTGATGCTCCTTGATCACATTCATTGCTAGGTAATCCATCTTCAATAGTAAAAGTATAAATTTGGAACTTTTCTTTGTCCGTGACATCTGCTAAAAGTCGTGCAATTCCTTTGTTGGTAAAAAGATAAATTCGACCTAAAGCATCTGAGCGTATTTGGTAAATTACATTATTGGGTAGAGCAGGATTAGTTGAATCTGAAAGAGTTAACCATTTTTCCTTTACATTAGTTAAATTTATTCTTGTAACACCTCCAGAAGTTCCAATCCAAAGATAATGACTTCCATCAGCAGTTGTAGTTTCTAAAAGACTGCGAATTAAATTATTAGGTAGTCCTGAATTTGTGTTAAATACTTGCCACTTACCCTCTTGATAACATCCAAGCCCACCTCCATTTGTGCCTATCCAAAGAGTTTCTTGTCCTTTTTGACTAGTAGTTTTTAGAAGAGACAAAATTTGGTCACTAGCTAAATCTGAAGGTAAGTCTAGACGTTCCCAACCTTCATTTTTACTATAAAATAGCCCGTTACTTGTACCTACCCAAAGAACTTCATTTTTATTTAAAGTGCCATATGTCAAAGCTCTAACTGCACTGTTAGGTAAACCTGATTCATCCCCAAATACTTGCCATTTACCATCTTCATAGCGAACTAACCCACTATCTGTTCCAACCCAAACCCCTGCTTTATCCAATGTGGGTAAAATACATCTAATTACATTATTAGGAAGCTTACTAGTATCAAAATTTTCCCATAAGCCATTATTGTTATAGCGAGCTAAACCACCATCAGTTCCAACCCAAAAATCTGGAGCAGTTTCTTTGTTAGGAATTTCTTGAATACTAAAAACTATATTATTTGGTAAACCTAACCTAGTATCAAAACTAACCCAACGACCTTGTTCAAAACGTGTTAAGCCACCTCCAGCCGTTCCAATCCAAAGTGCATGACTACCCTTATTAGTTTCTAACAAACTCCAAACAGAATTATCTGGTAATCCTGTTTGAGTATTGAAACTCTGCCATTTGCCGTTTTCATAACGTGCTAACCCACCTCCACTAGTTCCGACCCAAAGAACATCTTTGTTTAAAGCAGATTTTGTCATTAATAAACATCTAATGGTATTACTTGGTAAACCAGATTTTGTTGTAAAACTATTCCATCCACCTTTGTGATAATGACCTAATCCATCTTGAGTACCTATCCAAAGCTCAGTTTCATTATGTTGATTATTTACAAGTATTTTTAATACAGAATTATTTGGTAAACCATTAGAGGTATCAAAATGCCCCCACTTGTCTTTTTGACGGTAGAATAACCCACCTCCATCAGTCCCTACCCAAAGTGTTTTTTCTCTACCATTACCACTTTCTGCTAAAGCTCTAATTTGATTATTAGGTAACTTTTCAAAAGCTGTTTCTGTTTTCCAGCTACCATTTTGATAACTTACTAAACCTTTTTGAGTTCCTAACCAAATTATTGAACTATTATTATCAGACCTATTCTCTAATAAACACCAAGTTTGATTACTAGGCAAACCATTATCAGTAGTAAAAGTTGACCATTTTTCATCTTTAAGCCTAGAAACACCATTGCCTAAAGTAGCAAACCAAATAGAATTATCTGAAGCAACTAAAATATCAGTAACATAATTAGAGCGAGTACGATTAGGCATATTAACTATTTGCCAGATTCGGCCATTATAAAAGGCAGCTCCATCCTGTGTAGCAACCCAAAGATAACCTTTTTGGTCAAAAGCTATGTCATTAATAGAGTTTTGAGGTAAGCCTTCTTTATCAGTGTAGACATAAAGCGCACGACGGCCTTTTTCTGTCAAGTCCTGAGCAGAAACTTGAACAATAGAAATCAATAATAAAATAAGTGAGAAAATTAGCCAAAATCTCATTTAGCTATGATACTTAGGTTATAGTAGTGATATTTTTCTGAAAAATATTTAAGAATATTTTTGGATTGCCTTATCTTATAACAAATTTGGTTAAAATAGATATATAAGTATGAAAGTTAATTTTACAAAACATAAACTTACTATTTATAAGCAGAAAAATTATATACTTAATTAAATTAGGTAAAATATAATTTTCACTTGCTTTTAATTTGTATTTTCCTTATTATTCTTAACAATCATATTTTACAGGATATTTTATGGATGAAATAGACAAAAAGCTTATTAAAGTTTTACAAGGACAAGGGCGTTTAAGTCTTGCAGAACTAGCACAAAATGTAGGGCTTTCATCACCTGCAACAGGAGAACGCTTACGTAAAATGGAGCAACAAGGTATTATTCAAGGTTATACTGTAATAACTAACCCTACTGCTTTAGATTTGCGTTTATTAGCTTATATTGCAGTTACAGTTGCTTCTCCTAATGAAGAAGCTTTTTTAGCTGCAATAGTTAAACAAACAGAGGTTTTGGAGTGTCATCATGTAGCGGGAGAAGACTCTTATTTACTTAAGGTACGATGTCAAGATACTAGCCATTTAGAGATGTTAATTAGTAATACCATCAAAAAATTACCAGGCATTATACGCACTAGAACCACAATAGTGCTTTCTACTAACAAAGAGACTAGAGATCTTTTGTAATAAATAAGCAAGGAATATATATGGATTTAACATTTTTAGCTAAAGGTATAGTTTTAGGGTTTTCTGTAGCTGCTCCAATTGGCCCTATGGGAATGCTATGTATTAGGCGCACATTATCCCAAGGAGCTTTAGTTGGATTTATTTCTGGGCTAGGAATTGCAACCGCTGATATGTTGTATGGTTTTATTGTTGGTTTAGGGTTAAAAGGAGTTGCAAGTTTTCTAGTTAAAAGTCATTTTTGGTTACATCTATTAGGAGGCTTTTTTCTCTGTTATTTAGGCATACAAATATGTTTAAGCCGTCCTGAAACAAAAGAAATTGCAGCCCAAGGAGTAAGTAAACTCAAAGCATATTTCTCAACTTTTTTATTAACTTTGGCAAATCCAGCAACAATCTTATCTTTTACAGCAGTTTTAGCTGGGCTAGGTTTATTAGAATCGCCTGGGGGAATATCTTCAGCTATGATTTTAGTACTAGGAATATTTTTAGGGTCAACTAGTTGGTGGTTATTCTTAAGTGGTGGAGTAAACCTATTGAGATCTAAATTTAGCCCTCAAGCAATGCTATGGGTTAATAGATTTTCTGGAGCATTTATTATTGTTTTTGGTTTAGAAGAAGTGCTACAACTACTTTTAAAACACCTCTAAGTTGTGTTACTTATTTTCTATAAGAAATTTAATCAATAAACTCTATTTTTTCACAATTATTAAATGCTGTCTTATTTACTATTTTTTATTGGGTTTGCCCTTCTTATTAAAGGAGCGGATTTTCTAGTCACAGGCGCATCATCTATAGCCAAAAATCTCCGTATCTCTAACTTAGTAATAGGCTTAACTATAGTTGCTTTTGGAACATCAGCTCCTGAATTAATAGTTAATGTTATTGCAGCATTACAGGGTAAAACATCCTTAGCATTTGGGAATATTTTAGGAAGCAACATTGCTAACATACTATTAATTCTTGGAATTTCTGCAATAATTGCCCCCTTAACAGTTAAAAGAAACACTGTTTGGATAGAAATTCCTCTTTCACTCTTAGCAGTTCTAGCAATTGCAATAATGGCTAATGACGCTCTAATAGATAACCTTAAGTATTCTGTTATTAGTAGATCTGAAGGTTTAATATTAGTTGGATTTTTTACTGTTTTTCTCTATTACACAATTGCTATTGCTAAATCTAATGAAGATGAAGTTGTAGAAGGTGTTCAAGAATATGGAGTATTTAGAGCCATTTCAATGGTAATTATAGGCTTAGTCTCTTTAGTTATTGGAGGTGAGTGGATAGTTGAAGGAGCAGTTAAAATAGCTTTAGCTTTTGGTTTAAGTGAATCTTTTATTGGATTAACAATAGTTTCTGTAGGTACTTCCTTACCAGAACTTGCCACCTCTGCTACAGCGGCCTATCGTGGAGAATCTGACATTGCAATTGGAAATGTAGTTGGTTCAAATATATTTAATATTTTTTGGATTTTAGCAATAAGTTCTATTCTTAAACCTATTCCATTAGAACTTGGCAATAACTTTGATATATGTTCATTAATTTTTTCTAGTTTACTACTTTTTCTCTGTTTATTTATTGGCAAACGCCATATTCTTGAAAGATGGCAAGGAATATTATTTATTTTATTTTACATAACTTATGTAGTCCTTTTGCTAAAACTTAACCATGCATAAGTATTTATATTTAGCATATTTTCTATAAAACATTTCTTAAATGATTTAATCGTTGATTTAATTGTTCTAAACCAGTATAAGCTCTTGTTTTTACTGTGCTTATTGGAATATCAAGAGCTTTAGCAATTTCATGAAATTTCATTCCTTGGTATTCTTTCATTACTATTACTTGACGCATTTCTGGAGGAAGTCCAGCTAAAGCTCTTCTTACTACATCTTTAGTTTCTTCACGTTGCAAACCCTCATTAAGATGTTCAGTATTTGTTGCAGGCTCAAATCCATGATCTTCTAACTCTTGCTCTAAAGATAACTCCCCACTTCTATTAGAGCGTAATCTTGTATGACAACAATTAAGTGCAATGCGATAGAGCCAAGAAGAAAATTTTGCTTCTTTACGGAATTTAGCAAGGTTGCGGTAAGCTGATAAAAATGTTTCTTGGCAAATATCAGAAGCATCTTCATCTCGCCCTAACATTCTATAAGCTAGTGCATAAATTTGACGTTCCCATCGTCTAACCAAAGTATTAAAAGCTTCAATTTCTCCATTAAGTGTTTGTTCTATTATGTTGTTATCTGTTAGTTCCATATTTTTAACCCTATCTTATAGCTCGTTATCCAATGTTTTGTCTGCTTTCCTATATAGCAACTGTCATTCCTAAAAATAAAAATAAAACTTTCTTGATCTAGTAATAGTCTTACCTTTTCCTTCTTTTTTTGCCTAATAACAGCCCTCTTTTAGGATTTTGAGCTGCTTAAAGTAAGTATTTTGGTTAACTTAGTTAACACTTTTTCTAGATAAGATAATTTGATCAGAAAAATTTTATATATTATTGGCATGTAACCTATAGTTACATAAAACAGGTAACTTTTTTATTGTCTGTTAGATAGAGGTAGAATATAGCACAAGTGGATAGTTTGGTAACATGTTTTTTAGAAATAAAAAAGTGGATAACAAAGTACCTATAGTTTTAGAAAAAATTTTTAACTAAAACTGCAAATTTTAATTAAAACTACAGTTTTTGACTTTTAGCTAACACTAGATTCTTTTTAGCAGTTTCAGAATTAGGATCTAATTTAAGAGCTTTTTCTGCTGCTTCAATAGCTTTATCTATTTCCTTAGATTGTATATAAGCAAGGCATAAGTTATTGTAAACTAATGCATTATTGGGTTCATATTTTAAGGCTTTGTTAGCAAAATTGATGGTTTGTTCTGAATTGCCATCATTATAAAAAGCAGAACTTAGTTTAATGTAGTTTTGTACTTTTATTTTTACATCAACTTCTTCATTTATTTTGGAAAGAGCATATTGATAGTTATTTTTTGCAAGATCAAAATCTGGTTTAAGCTCAAAGGCTTTTTTTCCGGCTTCTACAGCTTCTTCAAACAAAAGTAAACTATTAAAGGCAGAACATATGTTGTTATAAGCAGTTGCATTGTTTGGATCTAGAGACAAAGCTTTTTCTGCGGCAACAACCACATTAGCATAATCTTGAGCCTGAAAAAGTTTTAAGCTTAAATCAATAAAATAAGCAGGTGTTACATCTTTGTTTTCTGGCTTAAGCTGTGTGACTAAAGAATCATTGTTGATATTTTTTAATATAGCTACTATTGGTACATTGTCTACCATTATTTGGTAAACTGTATTTTGAGGAGGCCAGTTAAAAAGTATTTCATGATTATGTTTAGCGAAAGCTGGCAAAAGTAATAAGTAATCTGCTTCTTCTTGAGATTCAACATAAACTAGTTTTGAGTATTTGCTTATATAATATTTAGCAACTACATTTTCTCCATATAAAGAGTTTACCCGAATTTTATTTACAAACTTAGGAGCTTTTGAGTTTGTAGCAAGCCATTCTATTGCACCCCTAAGAGATGTTCCATAGTAGTCTATTTCATAGTTTTTGAAAGCCCCATTAATACCTCCAATAAGTGGAGAAAAATAAAATTGTTCATTAGGGTGATTTGATAACATAAAGAAAAATGGCTCTAGAAATAAAATCAATAACACAATACTTAAAACTAGTTGAGCTTGTATTTTGTTTATTGAAAGCAAGTTTTCCCAAATTAAGGCACAAACTACAACCAACGGAGGATAAACAAAATACATATGCCGCCAACCATCGTAAACATTTGATTTCTTTATAACTATAAAAAATATTGGAAATACAAAAGCAAACAATAACATGGCTGAAAATAGCATTTGTTCTTTGGCTATTTTTTTCTTTAATACTAGTAGCACTACTAGCAATATAGGTGCTAGAGAAATAAAAAGCGGTGTAGTTACAATTATCCATTTAGGTATATAATACCAAGGTATTTCCCAGCGATGAATCCATCTACCTTCAAAAAGATTATATGAGTCAAATGCATTAATATTAGAAAGGAAACCTAAAGCCTTAGTAGGTGCATTTACTGGATTTAATAAGGCATAAGGCCAAAATAACAAACTTATTATATAACTAGCTAAAGATATTATGCCTAAAGGAAAAATTCCTTTTGTAATTTGTTTTAATAGTTCTTGTTTACTTGTATATTCACCTTGAAAGAAAGAGTACAAATTTTTAGCTAAGAAAAATAAACCTAAATAGGCAATTAATATTATGCCTCCTGCACGTATGCCAATAGTGACGGCTATAGCTATTGCTAAACAACTGCAAACACTATGGTTAATCTTAGGCCACTCTTTAAGAAACACTATAATGAAATATAAAGAGGCTATAGTGCCAACAGCAAAAGGAATATCTTTAGAATTATGCATTGAATTGGCAAAATAAACTGGAGTAGCAAATAAAAAGCAAGCAGAAATAATAGCAGCTCGCCATCCTGATAAGACTTTCGCAGTTAATCCACAAAATAAAACCCCAATAAAACCAAAAATTGCTGTAACTAAATGGTGATTATCATAGGGATCTCTACTGCTAAATTTGTTAATTATCGAAGCAATAACCTCAACAAAAGCACCATAAAACACCATAGCACGAACAGCACCATTAGGATCTGACTCTAAACTTCTATCTTTGCCAAAGCTTAAATAGAATTTTAAGACATAATCTCCATAGGTTTTAGATAAAGGTTCATCCCAATTCATTCCATAATCACAACTTTGATAAACCATCATAAATAGCATCAATGCTAAAATAATCCAAAAAACCTTTTTATATAGGTTCTCATTTGAGTTTTTCAAATCAACCATAAACTTTCCTTAAATACTGTTTGTGCTAATTGTTTAATAGAAATGCTTGTGTTATCTATATAGTTTGAGTGATTTTAACAATTGTGGCTAATGTTAGATGGTTAAGCAACTTAATTCAACCTCTTTAGATTGGCAAGTCTAACTAAGTTTAAAAGTAGAAAATATGGTATTAGAACCTACAGTTTCTGTGATTATACCTGTCTATAATGGAGGTGAAGACTTTAAATTATGTTTAAAACAGCTTTTAGCAACAAAACCTATTGCAGATGAAATTATAGTAGTTTCAGATGGTGATACCTCTGGTTGTGGAGAGTTTGCAGAAAGTTTAGGAGTAAAAGTCCTTAGGAATTCAAAACCTTCTGGCCCAGGACAAGCACGTAACTTAGGGGCTAGTATTGCTCAAAACCAAATACTTTTTTTTGTTGATGCAGATGTATTAGTTAAAGAGTCGACTGTAGGCGAAATTAAAAAACTTTTTAATGATGAAAAAATAGCTGCTGTGTTTGGCTCATATGATGATGAACCTGGACAAAAAAACTTTTTATCACAATATAAAAATTTACTACATCATTATACTCATCAAACAGCTAATAGAGATGCTAGTACTTTTTGGGCAGGTTGTGGAGCAATTAGAAAAGAAATATTTGATAAATTTCAAGGTTTTAGCTCTTACTACAAAATACCTTCAATTGAAGATATTGAATTAGGTTATCGCCTTAAAAATGCAGGATATAATATTATTTTAGAAAAACAAATTCAGGCCAAACACCTTAAACATTGGGGAATTGTCTCTTTAATTAAGACAGATTTTTTTCAGCGTGCATTACCTTGGACTAAATTAATCTTAGAAAGAAAAACTCTTAACAATGACCTTAATCTAAAATATTCAAGCCGAATTAGTGTTGCTCTTGTTTATATTTTATTGCTAAGCCTATTAGTTACTTTGTTTAATCTTTATGCTCTATTTATTACACTAATTTGTATGGTAATTTTATTGGTTCTAAATCAAGATGTTTACAGCTTTTTTTTGTATAAAAGAGGCTTTCTGTTTATGTTAGGAGCAATATTTTGGCATTGGGTTTATTACTTTTATAGCGGCTTAGCTTTCTTGATAGGTACTATTAGTCACTCAATTAAAAAGTAGGATATTTTTTGTGTTTAATTATGTTGAAAGTTCAAAAGTAGCAGATTTTACCAAAAAGATTTCTCTAGCAAATAAAAAGCCTTTAATTATTATTGAACCTAAAGGGTTTTCCTTTAATTCCTTAAAAGAACTTTGGCTTTATCGGGAACTTTGCTACTTTTTTGTCTGGAGAGACTTAGTTGTTCGTTATAGACAAACTTTTCTAGGAGTCCTTTGGGCTTTACTCCAGCCATTCCTTACAATGCTTATTTTAAATATTACCCTAGGAAATATTGTTAATTTACCAGGAAGTAAAATTTCTCCAACAATCTTTTTTTATACAGGGTTAATTTTTTGGACATTCTTTTCAAATTCAGTCAACAATGCTAGTCATTCCTTAGTAAATGAAAGAGCTTTAATTACCAAAGTTTATTTTCCAAGAGCAACATTAATTAATGCTAAAGTCCTAGCAAATCTTGTAGATCTAGCGTTCTCTCTAGTAATACTATTCTTTATAGGATTATTTTCTAAATTCTTTATTAGCTGGAAGCTTTTTTTACTTCCAGTAGTTTTTTTCCTTTTAATGTGTTTCACTTTTAGCATAAGTATATTACTTGCTTCACTAAATGTAATATACCGCGATGTACGCTTTGCTTTGCCTTTTATTATTCAAGCCTTATTTTTTACAACTCCAGTAATTTTTCCTATTAATATGGTTTCTGAAAAATATCGTTGGTTACTTATGCTTAATCCATTAGTAGGTATTATTGAAGGGTTTAGAGCAAGTCTTTTTGATTACACAATAAATTTATCTCTCTTTTTTTATACAATAATTTCAACTATTGTAGTTTTCTTTTTTTGTTTTGCAGTTTTTGTTAAATTAGAAAAGATTTTTGCTGAAAGAGTATAACTTGAATGCAACCAATAATTAAGGCTAAAAATATTAGCAAGTGTTTTTATGTAAGCCATGAAATTGAGCCTGATACATTAAAAGAGTTTCTAACTAACATACTTTATAGCCCAATAAAATTTGTAAATAAAAAATATGAAGAATTTTGGTCTTTGAAAGACATTTGTTTTGAAGTTATGCCTGGAGAAGTTTTTGGAATTATTGGCCCAAATGGTTCAGGTAAATCTACTTTGCTTAAAATATTGTCACGAATTATTGAGCCAACTAGCGGAAAAATTGAGCTTTATGGCTCTGTATCAAGTTTACTTGAAGTAGGAACAGGCTTTCATCCTGATCTTACTGGACGAGAAAATATCTTCCTAAATGGTGCAATTTTAGGAATGTCCAAAAAAGAAATAGCTGAAAGTTTTGATGCTATTGTTGATTTTGCTGGTGTAGAAAAATTTATTGATACACCTATAAAACATTATTCTAGTGGTATGTTTGTAAGATTAGCTTTTTCTATAGGTGTTCATTTAAGAGCAGAAATCCTTATTTTAGATGAAGTTCTAGCAGTAGGAGATGAACTATTTCAAAAAAAATTCGCCGAAAAATTAAAAGATCTAATTAAAGAAGGTAGAACAATTTTGCTTGTTTCTCACTCACAAGAAATAATTGCTCATTTTTGTCATCGAGTTATGTTGGTAATTAAAGGCCAAGTAAAAGCACTTGGAGAAACTCAAGAAGTACTAAAAATTTATCAAGATTTTTGTTTAAAAGAAAACTTAATTAATACGGCAAAGTAACTAAATCATTTATAACTTTTTCATAACTATATTTAGAAATAAAACACTGAAATCCACTTTCTCCTATTTCTTTTCTTAGTTGTTGATTTTGCATTAAAGCTACAATTTTACTAGCAAAAATTTCTTTATCATCTGCTATTAAAAGCTCTTTCTCTGCTATTACTTCTAAACCTTCTGCTCCAACACTTGTACTAACTACAGGGCATTTGTAAGAAAACGCTTCTAGAATTTTAATTCGAGTTCCTCCACCGGCTCTTAATGGTACAATAGCTATATCCGCTCTTTGGTAATAATAAGATAAATCTCTTACCCACCCTATCAAATTGACGTTTATAATTGTTCTTAATTCTTTAGCTATTTCATTTGGTAATCCTTTACCTACAATATTTACTTCAAAAACTTTATTAGTCTTTTGGCAAATTAACGGTAATATCTCTTTACAAAAATATACCAAAGCATCTGTGTTAGGATAATAGTTAAGCGCTCCTACAAACAATATTACTATCTTACTTTCAATAGGTTTCTCAAATATTTGAAGCTCTGCTTTTGATTTTATTGTATTAGGAAATACTTCTATCATTTTACAATTACATAACTTAGCTAACCTTTTTTTATCTAATTCTGAGCAAACTAAAACCCTATCAACTTGTGACAGCCACTTTGACTGCATTTCTTCATATTTTTTTGATTCTAGAAGAAGTGTTTTAGCTAATTTTTTCTTTTGATTAAATTGATAAATTTCTGCCATTCTAGCTCTAGAAATAGATTCAATATCATCTAAGTCAAGCTGAACAAATTTTGCTAATTTCTTATCTAAAATAGTTTTAGCAAAAGGCCAAAGATATAATCTAGAAATATGAGCAACATCAAAACTTTCTTGAACTTGTGCTAAAAAATATTCTGTATTTCTTATATTTATATATCTCCATTCTGAAAGTTCATCAAAGAAACTAAAATATAATTCTGGAAACAACCTATAAATAACTTTTCTAAATAATGAATTAACATCTGGAAATAATTCTGGCTTAGGGTAAATTATTTTCTCACAACCCATAAGTTCTAGTTCTGGCAAAAAATCTTGATAATACTCCAAACTAACAATCCATAAAGTAACAGAATATTTTTTTAGAAAGGCTTCTAACGTATGAAACATTCTAAGGGCTAAACCTTCTCCTCTAAAGGTTGGAACAACAGGACTTACCATTAATAGCCGTTTTTTATTCATATAAATTATTTATTATTGATACGATAAGATATAGACTGATATAAGTATTTAATAGCAAATTCTGGATATAAAAGACTTTGAAATAAATATTTTAAAGTACTTGTTTTCTTAGCTCTTAAACAAAAAGCAAAGGCTTTCGCCTTAAACAAAAATTTCTCTTCTCTATTTCTAAGCATTTTATTTTCTGCTACTTTAAATAAAATATTCATTGATTCTCTAAAAAATCTTTCTTGATCTGAAGTCCAAGCTTGTGAGTGTTTACGATAGGAAACAACAGCACTTTTATTTAACTTAAACTTACAGCCTTTATAAGTTAATCTAAGCCAAAAATACCAATCTTCTCCAAGAATTAATTCTGGTAAAAATCGTTCATCAGCAATTGCTTTTTTTCTTAAGAAAAATGAATGTGGAGGCGGACAACAGGATAAAATTGCAGAAAAAGGTTTTGTAGCTATTTCTAAAGGCATTTCTCTATAATCAAGCATTGGAACAGGCAAATCACCTTTGAAATCTGGACTTGTCAAATACTTATGAGGGAAGATTACTCCTGCCAATTCTGGATTTTTTGATAATTCATCTACTGCTATTTGAAATAAATTGTTAGGAATTAAATCATCATCATCTAAAAAATATATGTAATCGCCTTTTGCTTTTTCTAGCGCCAAATTGCGTGCATAAGATATTCCATGATGATCAGGCAAATTATAGAGAGTAATCTTATTGCTTGTCTTAGCAATTTTTTCTATCTCAGGTAAATAACTTTTTTCTGATCCATCATTAATTAATAATATTTCTAAAGCAGGATAAGTTTGTTTTAGCACCGATTCAACAGCTTCTGCTAAAAATTTAGTTCGGTTGTAAGTTGGCATTACTACTGATACAATTTCTAGATTCATAAAGCCTTAAGATAAACTTTCTGTATTATTATTTACTGCTCTTTTGATAAATTAAAACCATAGTAAGACATAGACCTATACAAATACTTAATTGCAAATTCTGGATATAAAAGGCTTTGAAGCAAATATTTTAAAGCAACTATTTTCTTAGCTCTTAAACAAAAAGCAAAGGCTTTTGCCTTAAGCAAAAATTTCTCTTCTCTATTTCTAAGCATTTTGTTTTCTGCTACTTTAAATAAAATATTCATTGATTCTCTAAAAAATCTTTCTTGATCTAAAGTGGAAGATTCTAGGTGTTTACGATAGCAAATAACAGCATTTTTACTTAACCTAAAACTACAACCCTTATGTGCTAATTTCAGCCAAAAATACCAATCTTCTCCAATAATTACATCAGACAAAAATCTTTCATTGCCAATTACATCCATTCTTAAGAAAAATGAATGAATTGGTGGGCAGCAAGACAAAATCACAGAAAACGGCTTATTTTCTATTTCTGACTGCATTTCTCTGTAATCAAGCATTGGAACAGGAATTATTCCTAAATAATCTGCCATAATTAAATATTTATGTATAAAAATTATTCCTGAAAGATTCACCTGATTTGATAACTGATTTACTGCTATTTCAAACAAATTATTAGGAATTAAATCATCATCATCTAGAAAATATAAATATTCTCCTTTTGCTTTTTCTAATCCTAAATTACGTGCAACAGCTACTCCTTTATGAATAGGTAAATTGTAGAGACAAATTTTATTACTTGTATTAGCAATTTTTTTTATTTCACTAGTGTAACTATTCTCTGATCCATCATTAATCAATAATATTTCTACATTAGAGTAGGTTTGGTTCAAAACACAATCAATTGTTTCTCTTAGAAATTTAGTGCGATTAAAAGTTGGAATGATTACTGAGATAAGTTGTGAAGCCATGCTATTTTACTATCAAAAATTTGTCTTAATTTATAAATAGGTTTTAATACTGCCTTAGTAGCACTTTGCTCAGGTAAAAATTTCCGGGCAATAACGTTATAAGTAGTATCAACATAATTAATATAATTTTCTGTAAATCTGCCCTCATGCATTAATGAAAAATCAAAACGGTATTTTTCCCACCAAAGATGATTCCACAAATGAATACTAAAAACATCTTCAAAATCTCTATCACATTCATTTAACAAGCTTTTAAGACCCTGTTTTGTATAAGCATGTTTATAAAAAGAGCGGCTTGGCTCAACATGAATTAAATCAGGATGTTTCATTTGCAAATCAGCAGCTAGTTGACAAGAATGTGTTGACCAACTCCCATCAAAGACACTTGGCATGGTTTTTAACCATATTTGACAAAATTCCGAACCTGCTTCTGACATAATTAAGGCATTACACAAAGAAGCTTTACTAATTCCTAACTCTTTTACATAGAAGTCATTTTCTTTACCCAATACAAATTTTTTTTCAAATAACTTTTCAGGTATTTTATTAACAAATATTGTGTCTATATCTGCATAAACTCCCCCAAACTCAATTAATTTTTCAAGCCTAATTATATCAGCTAAATGAGCATAACTATATTTTGCTACAAGCTTATCCTTATATTCATAGCCCTGCAAAAATGAAGAAAGCTCAACTTTTACCAATGTTATTTTATTTTTGATTAAGTCCCAATATTTTCCATAAGGTTCATAGTGATAATAAAAAAATAATTTTTCAGGTTTATTTACTTGTAAACAAGACTCTAAACACAAATAAAAAACTAAATGAAATGGTTCTGTTTGTGGTTTCAACCCGAAAATAAAGTGAAATATGTTTGGTATTCGCAGTTTCATAACTATTTCATTACAAATACTGAAGATAATTGTTTACTTATAGCTTGGCTATTAAATTTTTCTTTAATTTGTTTCTGTAAAAGAATAGCTTTTTCTTTTACTTGCTCTCTATTTTCAAAAACATATTTAAGCAATTCTTTAGCATGTCTTAAATCAGGCTCAGCCCATTGTTGATCACTAGAATAGCTATTAGGAGCTAATTTATCCACAACTGAAACTAAATCATATTTCACTAAATTACTTAAATCTTTGTCTAAATAGTCCAATTGACCTCCAAACCCTGTCATAATAACAGGTTTAGCAAACTTAGCAGCATCAAAAGCTCCTAATCCCCAACCTTCAGAATGACAAAGCGAAATATAACAATCTCCTCTTGCATGAAGTTGTAAAAGTTCTTTGTCTGTTAATTCTCTTGTTATTAGCTTTATTTTTGGAGGATTTTTATATTTTTTAAGTAATTTGTTTAGAGCCATTTTGCTAGTCCAAAAGTATTTACCTAAAAAACGTTTTGTAAAATCTATCCTAGAAGTCTTTACCACTAGCAAAGTAGCATCATTACCAGTAAATGCCTCACAATAAGCTTCTATTGTCTTCCAAATACACTTCCTCTCAATCCACATGTTAATAGAGTAAAATACATAATCCGTTTGTGAAATATCAAAAATATTTTCTGTCTTTGGTAATTCTTGTTCTTCCATAACATGTGGTATGACAACTATTGGTTTAGTAACTCCACAATTTTGAAAAACTTCTTTGTTCCATTGGCAAGGTACTATTAATTGATCTGTAGAGTTAAGTAAGTCTTTCCAATGCTTAGGAATAGCTGTTGTTTCCCAAACCGTACAACCAATAATTTTCTTATTTTTTTCTACCTCAATCCACTTAGGATAATATTCTGGAACAGTATGTATAATTACTGTATCATATTCTATTTTCTTATTGCAAAAACCATCTAGAAATGTTTCTTGGAGGCTATTTCCTAAAAAAGGTTCATACCCTAACTTCCAAGCATTACCTTGAACCATAGGAGTCCAAGTCAATGGAATGTTTGTTTGAGCTAATGCTAAAAGATAACGTTTTGCAGCTACACCATAACCTATGCCATGCATAGATATGTACTTAATACCTCTAGGAAATTTCTCTAAACTCATTAAGTTTTGCCTATTTTAATTTTCCTCTTGATAAACCATTTCTAGGTTAACTTCCCAAAGGTTAGATTTATCTATACGTCCTTCAATTATGTTATCAACTGCCATCATAGCTGTAAGCATACTGTGATCCTGGTTATTATACCTATGCATTCCATTACGCCCGATTAAAAACATATTGGAAATTGAGTTAGTATAATCTTTGACTAAATCTAAATTTTCATAAGTTCCCCAATAAGAAGGGTATGCCTTAGGCATTTTAACTACACAACCATCTAAAACGTCTTTAGGATCAATAAAATTTATTTTTTCTAACTCAGAAATTCCTAATTTTATCAACTCTTGATCAGAGCTATTCCAAAGCTGATCTCCTTCATCTACAAAATACTCTAAACCAAGCCACACAGTATTGCTATCAGCCACTAAATAAGGGCTCCAATTGTTAAAGATTTGCACACGCCCTACTTTAACCTCTCCTTGTTGAATATAAATCCAATTATCTAAAACTTTATTAAGAGGTTGTTTATTTCTTTCTTTTACAGAAAGTTTTTTTAATAACAAACCTATAGAAATAAAGCTACGGTATTGTAGTCCAGTAGCAATTTCTATTACTTCTTTAGGTGGTTTTGGATGCAGGTTATTAGCTAGTTCTTTTATTGGCATTGTTGAGAAAAAGTAATCACAATTGACTTCTTGTTCTTGATTAGTGAGTAAGCATTTTATAGTTACAGTTTCCACTTGGTTATTTTTATTAAGTTTTACTTTTGTAACATGTTGATTAAAATGTACTTCTCCGCCATCTTCTTTTATTTTTTCAGCAATTGTTTCCCAAAGTTGTCCTGGCCCATATTTAGGGTAATAGAAATGAGTAATTAGGCTTGTCTCTCTTTGCTTTTGTGCTTTATAAAAATCATCACTAAATAAATCTTTTAGTGCATGTATAATAGCACGTTTTAATGAAAGCCCTTTTATACGTTGTGCTCCCCAAGTTGCGTTTATTTTGCCACAATCAATTCCCCAAACTTTTTCGGTGTAATCTTTAAAAAAAGTTTGGTAAAGTCTACGACCAAAACGGTTTATAAAAAAAGCTTCTAAAAAGGTTTCATCTTTTATAGGAAGAGCTTTAGCTTTCATATAGCTTAACCCTATAAGAAAGGTGTTCCATAAGCCTAATCGCCAAGCAACCATTAAACTAATGCTCAATGGATAAGGAAAAAAGTTGTTTTGATAAAAAATGCGGGATATCCTAGAACGATAAAGCATTATCTCATCTTTTTTAATTGTGGTTTTAGTTTCTAGAGAGTTTTCTGGAGGAAAAAAGTTAAACCACCAATTCATAACACGTTCACTTTTTGAAAAAAACCTATGCCCACCTATATCAATGCGGTTGCCTTTATAATTATAGGTTTGAGCAATTCCACCTATAATATTTGTTGATTCATAAACAATAGGTTTTATTTCTGTACGCGCTAAAAGTTCATAAGCAGCAGTTAGTCCTGCTGGGCCAGCTCCAGCAATAACAGCGATTTTCTTTGCCATAAGTACCAAACTTGTCAAAGCCAATTAGAATAACAACCTAAATAAACAACTAATAACTTTTGCCTATAACTTATTTTATTTTAAGTAAACAGAAAGTTTATGTTTTGTTTCTAATTGGCTTTTGCTAAAAAGTTACTAAGAAATATGCTTAAATTATAGAAAACAGTGTTTTTGTAAAAACGTTGCATTTTAACACTTATAGAAGGAAAAACTATAACAAACCTGCCAGAGCTAATAGTGAGCCATTAATCTTTCTGTTTTCATTAATTCTTTGTCTCATACTCAAGAGCGCATTTTGCAATTATTGGATTTTCCTCTTGATCTTTATTCTCGTTTATCTTTGTATTTCTCAAAATCTCTTTTTAATTTGAGCGAACCGTGAGTATTATTTTGTAAATCTGTAATTATCTCTTCTATAGTTCTAGAAATATTAACCATTGCCTCTCCATTAGTTATTAGCTGAAAGTATTTTAATAGATAAGTTCGCTATTATTTCGTTAATTTTTCATTTATTTTAGGAAAAGAGAATTACTTGCATAATCAATTATGGCTGAATGTGCCTCCAGTATATCGACTCCAAGCACAGCTTCAACTGGTTCTTCGCTTTTACCCTCAAGTGCTTGATTTACATGGGAAAAGTCCATTGCAAAAAGTGCTTTAACCTTTGGTGAAAAGCCTGCAACAATAAATTCAGGGTCTTGAACTTGATAAACATCCATTTTTGAACTTCCTGCTCCACCTCCTTGCATTGGTAATTTAACTAAACCTAAATTAATCTTCTTAATTAACTCAAGGCTAAATATTGTATTTGAAGCTCCTGTATCTATTAAAACTGAAATTAGATGACCATTTAATAAACCTTCTGTATGAAAATGCCCTACACCACTTTTATATAATGGGATTTGAATATAGCCTCTTTTTTTTAGAAATGTGCTTAAATGCATAACTTTCTCCTAACTTTGTTGTAAAAATTCGCTAATAAATATCTAGCCTGATTTGCCATGATAATATTTGCTAAGGCAAAATAGAAAAAAACATTCTCTGGAGAAAAAATGGCGAATCATCAAGGAAAAATTGCTTTGGTAACAGGTGGCAGTCTTGGCATAGGCTATGCCACAGCCAGTATGCTACTAGATAGAGGCTTAAATGTTGTTATTTGCTCTCGTAGACAATCAGAAATAGATAGAGCAGTTAGTGAACTAAAAGAAAAGGCTGGAGACAGAATTAAAGGAACTACTTGTGATGTTCGTAACTACAGTCAAGTAGTTAATTTGTTTAATTTTGTTGAAGAATCTTTTGGTGGTATAGATGTTTTGGTTAATAATGCAGGTGTTGGACTGCTAGCAAGTGTAGAAAATATGACTGTAGAAGAATGGCACATGGTTATAGAAACCAACCTAAATAGCCTTTTTTACTGTTGCCATGAAGCTATTCCAAGAATGCGTAAGCGCAATGGTGGTTATATTTTTAACATTGGAAGCTTAGCAGGAAAAAATGCTTTCCCTAATGCATCTGCTTATAACGCTTCTAAATTCGGGCTGATTGGCTTTTCCGAAGCGCTAATGCAAGAAGTTCGCTATGAAAATATCCGTGTTAGCTACATATTACCTGGTAGTGTTAAAACTTCTTTTAGAGGTGGAAATCCAAACGATCCAAATGCTGAATGGAAACTCGATCCAGAAGATGTAGCTCAAGTAGTAGTAGACTTACTAAATCACAATCCTCGTAGTCTTCCAAGTTGCGTAGATATTAGACCTTCCAAACCTAAAAAATGAGGCACTATGTCTGTATTTGAAAATTATAACGAAGAATTAGAAAAACACGAATTTATGTTAGGCAAATGTCGAGGCCGTTTAGCTGTTAGCCTTGATATTATTACTGATGCTCTTACTTTAGTAGGAATGCATGGGGTTTATTGTACTAATGTCCGTTTTCCTAACAAACCAAAGCTAGACATTGAACAAGTAGTAAAAAATTTGGAAAATAGTAAAGAGCTTATAATTAGTGTAATGGAAGAACTAAAAAAACAAAAAGCACAGGAACAATCAAAATAAGATGCAAGTCTTTGTTGGGATTGATACAGGTGGCACATTTACAGATTTTGTAGCATGGCATAAAGGCGGTAGACTTACTTTTAAACTCTTATCTACTCCTCATAACCCAGCTATTGCTATTTTAGATGGCCTAAAACATATTCATCAGCAATTAAACGCTAGTAGTTACCAGGTACTACATGGAACAACTGTAGCAACAAACACTTTGCTTGAACGCAAAGGAGCTAAAACAGCCCTAATCACTACAGCAGGATTTGAAGATGTTCTAGAAATAGGCCGACAAGCTCGCCCAGAAATCTATAAATTTAATGTCTCTCGCACTCCTTCCCTAGTCCCTTCAGATTTGCGTTTTGGAGCAAAGGAAAGAATTATAGCTGATGGATCTATTCTAGAACCTCTAGATGAAAATTCTCTAGAAAAAATTTTGGTAGAGTGTAAAGAAAAAAAAGTTGAATCCATAGCGGTTTGCTTACTTTTTTCTTTTGTTAACCCAACTCATGAAAGAAAGTTAGCTGAAAAATTAGCTAGTTTATCAGTCCCAATTTCCTTATCTTCAGTCATATTACCTGAATATAGAGAGTATGAGCGTACATCTACAGTAGTAATAAATGCCTATCTTAGCCCTAAAGTAGGTCAATATTTATCCTCTTTAAATAATAGTTTATCTGAAGCAGTAGACAAAAGAAGCACAACATTAAGAGTAATGCAGTCTAGCGGAGGAGTAGTTTCTGCTAGTGTTGCTAGTCGTGAGCCAGTGAGAACAATTTTATCTGGGCCTGCTGGCGGAGTTTTAGGAGCAAGTCTTTTAGCTAAGAAAGCTGGATTTGAGCAAATTATTACTTTTGATATGGGTGGAACTTCTACTGATGTGGCTTTGATAGATGGCGAAGTCTCAACAACAAATGAGGCGACAATTGCAGGACTACCTGTTGCAGTACCAGTTTTAGATATTCACACAGTTGGAGCTGGAGGTGGTTCAATTGCTCGTCTAGATAAGGGTGGAGCATTAAGAGTTGGCCCTGAAAGTGCTGGAAGTGTTCCTGGCCCAATTTGTTATGGTAAAGGCCAAGAAATTACCGTAACTGATGCTAATCTTTTGTTAGGTAGATTTGGCTCTGATAGCCTCCTTGGTGGAGATCTAAAGCTAGATAGACAAAGAACTCAAGAGGCTTTTGAAAAATTTGCAGCAGAAATTACAGAAAAAACTAAACATAAAACTACACCTATTAGTGCAGCACTAGGTATTATTGCAGTAGCAAATGCTAATATGGAGCAAGCTCTACGTTTTGTCTCTATAGAAAAAGGTTTTGACCCTAAGTATTTTACTTTGGTTAGTTTTGGAGGAGCAGGAGGACTTCATATAGCTGAATTAGCTCAAGCACTAAGAGTGCCTAAAGTTCTTATTCCACCTGCACCAGGAGCACTTTCTGCTTTAGGCGTTTTAATGGCTGATGTTGTAAAAGATTATTCACGTACAGTAATGTTACCAGCAGAAAGTTTAGAATTAGAAAAAGGGGAAGAAATCTTTGCTGAACTTACATCAATGGCAAAACAAGATTTAATTGAAGAAGGTTTTAGCAGTGACAAAATAACTCTTTCCCGTCGAGCAGCAATTCGTTATCGTGGACAATCTTTTGAGCTAGATATTGCTTGGTCAAAACAGCTACTAACAAACTTTCATAAGGCACATGAAAAGCGTTATGGTTATGCAGATCCCAAACGTGCAGTAGAAATTGTTAGCCTAAAGCTTAGAGCTATAGGTATAAGCACTAAGCCTGCTATTAAAAAGCATGCTAGAAGCACACAACTGGCCAAAGCTTTATTTTCATCCAAAGTTTATTTTCACAACCGCCCAATGCAAGTTCCTGTATACAAAAGAGAAGATTTAGTTGTTGGAAGTAAACTTATTGGGCCTTTGATAGTTTTAGAATATAGTTCTACTACACTTGTTCCGATAAACTTTGAATTAGAAGTAGATGATTTTTCTAACTTAATTATTTCTATGCCTATGGCTGGAAAAATTTTACCTAACTAGTGTAGAATCCAGGGAAATTTTATTTAGAAAAATTTTGTTATTAATATTAAAAGCCTTATAATCTGTAAGGCCAACTTGAGAGGCTAAATTTACATCTGAAATATCATCAATGGTAGGCCATCAAGTTGCTTGCATGTTGGGCTTAAGCCATAATTAAGCTTAAAAGTAGAGAGGGCGATTCAATGCAAAAAGAAAACAAAGAACCTAAAGAGCATAAAGTAGCAACACCCAAAAGAATAAAGCTTAATCCAGATTCTAAAAGTCCGCGTGCCCAAGAATTTGAAGATAAACTAATGGCACGTATTGTTGGGCAAGAACGTGCAGTAAGACGCATTGCCAACCTCTATCAAATTCACTTAGCTGGCCTTGCTAACCCAGGCCGTCCTGTTGGAACGATGCTTTTTCTTGGCCCAACTGGTTCAGGAAAAACCCGTGTGGTTGAGGCTGGCGCTGAAGTCCTTTATAATGACTCAAATGCTGTAATTAAAATAGACTGTGCCGAATTTCAACATAGCCATGAAATAGCTAAACTAATTGGCTCACCTCCAGGTTACTTAGGCCATCGTGAAACTTCCCCAATGCTTACTCAAGAAAATCTTGATCGCTATCACACTGATAAAGATCAAATTAGCTTTGTTCTCTTTGATGAAATTGAAAAAGCTTCTGATGCACTTTGGCAACTATTATTAGGTATTCTAGATAAAGCTACTCTTACATTAGGTGATAACCGTAGAGTAGATTTCTCTAAAACAATGATTTTTATGACATCTAACTTAGGTGCTAAAGAGATGTCTGATTTAATTTCTGGCTCTATAGGCTTTGCTCCTGCTCGTGGAAAAATGGGCGAGGAAAGCGATGTAGATCAAAAAATCTATCGAACAGCTTTAGAAGCGGCAAAACGTAAATTCTCCCCTGAATTTATGAATCGTATAGATAAAGTGGTAGTCTTCCGTTCACTTAAGGAACATCACTTACAGCGAATTTTAGATCTAGAGTTAAAAGCTGTTCAAGATCGTATAATGAAAGGAACAGCACAAAAATTTATCTTCCAATGTTCTGCTGAAGCTAAAAAATTCCTGCTTGATGAAGGAATTGACCTTAAATATGGCGCTCGTCACCTAAAGCGCTCTATTGAACGTTACATTGTTTACCCACTATCAAATCTTGTAGCAACAGAGCAAGTAGGTTTAGGAGATTTGGTCATAATAGAATTTGATGCAGAAACCAAGAATTTAGAGTTTTACAAAGAAGCAGGTGGAGCTTTAGTACACCCTAGTGCAAGTGACTATGCTGAACACTTTTCAGGTGGTTCTGAAGGAAGTACCGCTTTAGCAGCCCGCCCAAAGGCCGCATCCGCAAAAGCTGATAAGGAAAATTAACTTTTACTACTCTTTTGTTAGTCTAAGGACAGGGCTTGTCCCTGTCCTTTTAATTACAACTCCTCCCTTAAAATAAATATATTTCAAAATCAAATACCTACTAATTGTTAATTTATTTTGTTTTGCATCGTTATTTTTTAATGGAGGTAATGATGCAAAAAATTGCAATTCAAACCAAAGCCCTAACACGTCACTTTGGAAATCGTCTTGTTGTAGACAAAATAAATTTACTAGTTCCAGAAGCCAGCGTTTATGGCTTTCTAGGCCCAAATGGTGCAGGCAAAACAACCACTATTCGTATGCTCTTGGGATTAATTAAACCTGATGCAGGTGAAGTTAAACTCTTAGGTGATGAACTTATTTCAAATCGCCAAAAGCTTATGAAGCAAATAGGTGCACTAGTAGAAAACCCTTCTCTTTATCCCCATTTAACAGGAAAAGAAAATCTTGAAGTTACTCGTCGTTTGCTTGGAATTTCACCTAAGTCTATAGATGAAGCGCTTGATATTGTTAAGCTTAGCTCTGATGCTCATCGTTATGTCCGTGAATATTCGCTTGGTATGCGTCAGCGCTTGGGCTTAGCCTTAGCTCTACTTAATAAACCTAAATTACTTATTCTAGATGAACCTACTAATGGTCTTGATCCTGCCGGTATTCATCAAATGCGTGATTTAATTCGTCGTTTACCAATTGAGTTTGGCATTACAGTTTTTCTATCCAGCCATTTACTTAGTGAAGTAGAGCAAATTGCTAACTATCTTGGAATCATCCATCAAGGGTGTCTATTATTTCAAGGCACATTAGCAGAACTACATGCTCAACAAGAAGAACAAATTAGCATTGGTGTAAAGCAACTTGATCAAGCTATAAGTTGTTTGGCAATGGCTGGTTGGAAAGTACAAAGACAAGAGGGTGAATTCTTATTTCTTCCCTTCACTACACGTGAGAAAGCATCTGAAATCAATGCTTTACTTGTTAGTCAGAAAATAGAAGTCTTTCACTTAACAGTTTCTCAAACTTCTCTTGAAGATATTTTCTTAAAACTAACAAATGGTAAACCCTTTGAAAGGAACCCTTTATGAACTGGCTGATTCCTACATTACATGCTGAACTTCTTAAACTTAAACGTACCTTAGCATTCCGTATGATTTTTGTTGCACCATTACTAGTAGCAACACTACAGTTTTTTATAACCTGGAATCAACGTCGCATTGATAGCAAGTTTATGTTATGGGAAACCTTATCACAAAATGCAATGGTTGTTTGGGCAATTTTTATGCTCCCACTTTTGATTACACTAGAAACAGCCTTGCTAAACGGTATTGAACATAGTGAAAAGCAGTGGAAATATCTTTTTGCTCTACCAATTCCACGATACACAATCTATGTTGCAAAACTATTTGTTGCCCAAGTTCTAGCATTAATAAGCACTTTTGTCTTATGTTTATTTATTCTAATTGCTGGTTGGATACTTATGTTGTTACGTCCTGAACTAGCCAATGCTGGAATACCAAATTATGGTTGGATGTTAAAACATACTTTTATGATTTGGCTAGCGTCTTGGTTAATCATTGCCATCCATACTTGGGTGAGCATTCGTTGGCCAAGCTTTACCCTAGCGTTGAGTACAGGTGTTGGTGGAACATTTTTTGCGCTTTTTGCAGCAAGTGCCAGAATAGGAAAGTTTTACCCTTGGCTACTACCAGTTAATACATTAAATCTCTTATCAGCAGAGAGAATTAAGCCAGCACTAATACTTGGTGCTTTAGGTGGTATAGTTGTAGCTACACTTGGGTGTATAGAATTTGTTAGGCGTGATGTAAGTAGCTAACATATAAAACTTACACTTAGCCATTGATTAATTAAAAAATACTTTAACAAACACAGCATTTTACCAGTAATTTAAGCCCAGCAACATCAACCACTGGGCTTAAATTATAAAAGCACTAATTGTGTGATTCTGCTTGTTCTTCTGCTGAATGTTCGCTGTGTTCTTCTTGAGAAGAAGGAGTATAAGAAGACAATAAGCGTCTACCTTCATTGCTGCGTGGATCTATTGTACGTAAGTGCTTTCGCCCTTTCATTTCCCATATTGCGGTAACAACTCCATTTCTCTCTACCGCATTATAGCTGATTTCCTCGTTTGACATTATGTATCCCCTTAAGTAGTTATAATAACTGGTTTTTTAGATTTTTATCATTATTCCATAAGCAAAAGAAAATGGGAAGTCACTTCAACCTGAGTGGCTTTGTTGCTCTTAGGGTAAACTTTTTGCTAAATTTTGGGTTTAAGTTGTTAAAGCAACTTTTAATACACTTTTAACTTCTGTTAATGTAGAACTTTACATTAATGGTTTAGCTTAGATTTAGCTTAGAAAGGATTTTTTCATGTGTGGTATTGTTGGTTATGTTGGAAATAAAAATGTGATTGATGTCATTTTAGATGGCTTAAAGCGCTTAGAATACCGTGGTTATGATTCTGCTGGAGTTGCAGTAGTCGAAAACGGAAAGCTAGAAATCCGGCGTGCTTCTGGCAAATTAAGAAATCTAGAAGAAATCATTCGCCTTCATCCCCTTAATGGTACATATGGCATTGGTCACACACGTTGGGCAACACATGGCAGACCAACAGAAGAAAATGCTCATCCACACCGCGATTGCTCTGGCCGTATTGTTGTAATTCATAATGGTATTATAGAAAATTACTTAAGCATTAAGAAAAGTCTTCAACAAGAAGACCATTTATTTGTTACAGAAACAGACACAGAAGTAGTAGCTCACTTAATTGAAAAACACATGCAAAATTGCTCTAATTTAGAAACTGCTGTACGTGAAGTTGCAGTTCAATTAAAAGGCATCTTTGCCATAGTTGTAATGTCTGCCGATGAACCTAACAAAGTCATTGCCCTTCGTCAAGGCCCTCCTATAGTAATTGGCTTAGGTAATAATGAGTATTTTGTTGCTTCAGATATTCCTGCAATTCTTTATCATACAAGAGATATATTCTTCCTAGGTGATGGAGAAATGGCTGTTCTCACTCCTGATGGTGTAATTACTACAGATTTCGATGGTAATACCGTTACTCCTATCCGTCAACGTATTACTTGGGATCCAATTATGGCTGAAAAAGGTGGCTTTAAGCACTTTATGCTTAAGGAAATCTACGAACAACCTCGTGCTGTAAGAGAAACTATTCAAAATCGTGTTTCTATTGAATCTGGAAAAATATATTTAGATGAAATGGAAATTAGTGAAAAAGATTTCCAAGGCATTACTAATATTAAAATTGCTGCTTGTGGAACAAGCTGGCATGCTGCTCATATTGGCAAATATATGATTGAAGAACTTGCCCGTGTTCCAGTAGAAGTTGATTATGCTAGTGAGTTTCGTTATCGTAATCCTATTTTAGATGAGAAAACTCTTTTACTAGTAATTACTCAATCAGGTGAAACAGCCGATACCATAGCAGCCCTACGTCAAGCAAAAGAAAATAACTGTCGAATCCTAGCAATTTGTAACGTCCAGGGTTCAATGATTACACGTGAAGCACATGGAACAATTCTAACTCATGCAGGCCCAGAAATAGGCGTAGCTTCTACAAAAGCTTTTACCTCTCAAATGATAGCACTCTATCTATTTGCTCTTTATTTAGCACAAATTCGTGATCATCTTACTCCAGAACAAGCTCGCAAACATATTTCTAGCTTAAATGAAATTCCAATCAAGATAGAAACTTTACTTAGCAAAGATGATCTGCTTGAAGATTTAGCAAAAGAGTTTCAACGAGCTAGCAATTTCCTTTACTTAGGCCGTGGTATTAATTTCCCAGTAGCCTTAGAAGGTGCTCTTAAGTTAAAAGAAATCAGTTATATACACGCAGAAGGCTATCCAGCAGGAGAAATGAAGCATGGCCCAAATGCTTTGATAGATGGACAATTACCAGTAGTCTTTGTCACACCTAAAGAAGTAGGTAATGCAGCATCAGAACTACGCTATGAAAAAACAATTTCTAATATTATGGAAGTAAAAGCTCGTGAAGGCCGTGTAGTAGCAATTGTCACAGAAGGAGATACTGAAATAACCGAAATAGCAGACCGTGTAATTGAAATTCCTGCTACATCAGATTTACTATCTCCTGTTCTTTCTATAATTCCATTGCAGTTACTTGCCTATCATATTGCTGTAAGGCGAGGTTGTGATGTGGATCAGCCTAGAAACCTAGCTAAATCTGTGACTGTAGAGTAGGAACAAAGTTAGTCAACTCAAAAAATTCTTGCAAGCTCAATATTCTCAATCTTTTAAGCTTGCAAGAATTTACACTTTATATTTCCTATAAAATCCTACTTAATTTTAATAACTTCCCTATATTTATAACAAAAATATTTTTCTAACTTGCTTTTTCCAATTTTTCTTTAATTTCATCAACAATATCTTCTAAGTGATCTTGCCTAGTTTGCAATTCTCTTATAGCTGCTTCACTAGTTCTTCTATGTAATTTTTGATCTGCTAAACTTCTATCTAATTTGCTATTTATAACCAATATATCTAGTCGTTGATTAACAAATCTTTCTAACATTTCAGCATGATTTAAATCCATTTTGTTTTCCAAACGTGCTTGACCTTGCTTTAGCTCAGCATAATTTGAATCCATTTTGCTTTCCAAACGTGCTTG
>JBDIBI010000035.1:0-63383 GCA_039812885.1 Blastocatellia bacterium | reverse complement strand
TACTCTTATCTACGCTATTATGCTAAGGGTTATGACTTCAAGGCTAGCTAGGCAAGGTAATCCTATTAGAGAAGTTCGCTATCCTATTAAACCTTGATTTTTCAATGAATTGAACACCCTCATATAGTATCCCAAATAAAAGACACGAAAATGAATTAGCTAAAGTCTAATCTATTGGAGATACACAGATTCATGAAATTCGTCTCTTTTAGTTTGAATACTATAGTTCTTCAAGGAATAAAAATTGTTATTGGTACAGTGCGAGTTCTGCCTTGAGAATCTTTTCCTACAAACCTAATTGAGCTAAATGTTCCTGGTGTATCTTTTGTCTTTGTAATCTTAAAAGTAACTTTATTTGTATTTTTATCAACAATTTGTGATTTAGGAGTTATTTTTATTTTAAGTTCTGCTTCCATATTAAAATCTGGTGTCAATGTAATTTTATCGTTAAAACCTCCTATTTTATTAACGTTTAGGTCAAACTTTGCGCTTTTACGTGATAACAAATCAATCTCTTTTCCGTCTGTAAATAAAGAGAAATCTGGAGTTACAGTTGCTAAACGTGTTATTATAGCGCGTTTTGTTTGGCCAGCAACTCCATTGATATAAAGGTTAAAATTCTTTGCTGGGACTTTGTCAGAAGTTGTTACCATAACTTTTGCTGTTTGGTTTGGCATAATTATGTTTGGACTAACAACAACATTTATGTTTTCATCAAAAGGTGCAATTGTAGCAGTTAAATTTATTGGTTGATTAAAGCCATTGGAACCTTTTACATCTAAGTCATAAATTGCAGAATCACCAGCATTAATTCTTTGAAAATCAGATTTTACTGACAGCAAAAAATCTCTTCCTATTCCACCATTAGAAAAATACACTAAGGCAGTAGCTAAGTGATTTATTTCTTTTGGATCGTCAAAATCTCCTGTGCTTGCATGAACAATTATTCGCCCAAAAGGGTCAAGGCTATCTCCTGATACTGTTAGTTTTGTGCTTTCTCCAGGATTGATTTTTTTAGATTGCAAAACTGTATTTAAAGCAAATCCGTTAGCTGTAAACCCTCCTGCAATTAGGTTTATAGGTTTATTAAAATTCCCTAAAGCCTTAGAGTTTATATTAAAGCTAGCTGTAGCATTTCTCCCAAAGCCTTCTACTACTGAGTCTAGCGATATTTGATAATCAGGTTCTGACTTTGGGGAAATAATGTCAAACTGGATAATCTTATTAGGCTTAGAATTTTGTCCTGATACTAAAACAAAAAAGTTCTTAGGGTTTGTTTCAGGAAAAGTATTTACCGTTATTGTAAGTGTATCATCTGGTGTTAATTGACGCTTAGATGACTTGATTTGTAAATTACTTACAGATGGAAAAGTATAAATATCTAGCTCAACTGGTTTATTAAATCCATTTTTTGGATCAATAGAGACAGTAAAATTAGCACTTTGACCAGCAATCACACTTCCTGTTGAAGGGCTAACGTTAACATCATAATCTGGCCTAGATTCATTAACTGTTAATGTAAAAATTTGGCTGCCACTACACCCATTAACATCTGTAACAAGCACAACAAAGCTAAATTCTCCTGTTAACTTTGTTGTTCCAGATAAAGTCCCATTTGATGATAAAACAATTCCAGTAGGTATAAAACCTGATAACATACGAAACTCAAATGGAGAAACTCCTCCACTAGTACTTATAGTTTGCTGATATAGAGTATTTTCTGTAGCGTCAGGTAGCTTAGTAGGATTAACTGATAAATTATTACAGGTAATATCACTTATCCTTGCAATAAAAATATCCTCAAAAGAGCTTTTGATGGTTCTTTGTAATGGCCTAATAAGAGGTAAATTTTTTGACTTTGTCTTTCCAGCTAAATAAATATCTCCTTTAGAGTTTAACCCAATAGCATTTGCTTTGTCGTTATCATCTCCTCCAAAATAAGTTGAGAAAACAACAGAATTAGTGTCAGTATTTATTTTGGTAACAAAACTATCTTGGGAAGAATCGCTATTTTGTGCTTGAAGAATACTTTGAAAAGCGTTCAGTACAGGAAAATCACTAGATGTTGTTGATCCTGCTAAATAAATATTCTTGTCTTTATCCATAATTATATCATTTATTTCATCAAAACCTTGCCCACCTAAGAAAGTGCTAAAAGATATAGAATTTCCTTGTTGATTTAACTTTGTGATAAATCCATCTTGATTTCCATTGTAATTAGCCTGAATAGCTTTGTTTAGAGGGAAATTAGCAGATTTTGTAATACCTGTTAGGTACACATTTCCCAAAGAATCAATAACTAAACTATTAGCTTCATCATCTTCGCTACCTCCAAAATACACTGAATAAACAAACTTACTAGCCTCTGGATTTATTTTAGTAAGAAAAATATCCTTTTGTTGCACTTGAGTGCCAGCCAGCAAAGCAGTAGCAGGAAAATTAGTAGAACTAGTAAATCCTGTCACATATGCATTTCCATTAGAGTCAACAACTATCTTTCTTGCTACATCATCATCATCACCACCCAAATATGTTGAATAAACAAGACTATTTCCTAAAGCATTTAGCTTTGTGATAAATCCATCCCTAGTATTTCGTTTACTGGTAAAATTTGGTTGGAGAGCATTTAACAAAGGAAAATCATTTGAAAAGGTTGATCCTACAATATATATATTCCCTAGACTATCTAATGTGATACTATTACCTATATCATTACCATTACCACCTAAATATGATGAATAAAGAATCTGACTACCATCAGGGCTAATTTTGCTGATAAATGCATCACTACCTTTATTGCTTTTACTCTGAAAAGCATTAACTATGGGAAAATCATCTGAAAAAGTTTCTCCCGTTAAATAGATGTTACCTAACTTGTCAGAGGCAAGACTTGTTATTGTGTCAATCCCACTACCACCAAAATATGTTGAATAAAGCAGATTATTATTAGAATCAAGTTTTAGTAAAAAAGCAGTGCCTGATTTCTGTTGATTGATATTTCCAATAATAGGAAAGTCTGTAAAACCTGCTGTTCCAGCAATATAGATGTTGTCTGAGAAATCTGTTGTTATAGCTAACGCCTCATCTGTAAATGTACCACCAAAATATGTTGAAAAAGTTAATACTGGATCAATAACTAACGTATTATTAGTATCATAGCTTGGAACTTCAAACTGGACTTGGTTATTTTTTCCAATTATATAACTACATTCAACAAGTTCTTTGTGGCCATTTATTTCTTGATAAACTACTGGTTTATGCTTATATATTTTACTTTGGGTAAGTGATATTACTAAATTCCCCTGTTGATCAAGGTTTAAATCGTGTGCTCCTTGAAAATATAGCTTTATATCTTTAAGCTTTCCTCCAGGGTTTAATATCAGATCATATTCTAACGTATTTTGATTTCCGTAATATAGCATATCTATATTTGGATACACATTTTTATACTTGATTTTAGAATAGCAAGAAACATTTTTTTGCCAATTTTCAGGGGTATTACCTACTAAGTAATTTACTTTTGCTGCAATAGGTTCTAAGGCAATAGGATTTATTTCTTTAGCCCCTACTAACTGCATTCTTAAAACATCTTGCTCAACTTCTTTAGAGTTAGTTATTTGATTTTCTTTAATAGAGATCACTACTTCTTTAGGAGTAAAAAAGACACTTTGATTTTTAGTGTGAGTAAGAAAACTAACTTGTTTATCTGCCTGGCCTTGATTTTTCTCGAAAGCTAGCGGTAGTTGAAAATATACCTTTTCTTTATTTACTTTAGGTTGTTTTTCAACTAATGAATTTGGTAAGCTAGTTTTATAACCAATTGCTAAAGGCAAATAAACCAATAATAATAAACCCAGTACTAATAAACTATTGCGCATAATTGCTAAAATCCTGATACTTAATTAATATACTGCCTTAATATTCATCATTGTCTTACATTATGCATTAATTTTAAAGCGGTTATTTGTATATTTTTGGCAAAGAGGAGAGGGAACAAAAGTACGGAGGTGATGGCTAAGGCAAAATTATGATTTAGCGGAAAAAAGGTTGAGAATTTCTTGGTAACGAAGAAAAGTTTCTTGAGCTAACTCAAAAGGAGTTTGATCAAAGTCGTTTTGTAAAGAGGAATCAGCACCAGCTTTGAGTAAAAGCTCTACAATACCAACAAAGTTAAGTTCAACAGCAATATGTAAAGCAGTATTACCTAAGTCATCATAAGTATTGATATTTGCGCCATCAGCAATAAAGTCTTTTACTTTTTGAGTAAATCCATCTTGAACTGCATAAAGAAATGCCATATCAAGCTCAGAACGTTGAATTGAAGGTGGGCTAATTTCTGATAAAAAATTCCTTAAATCTTCCTCATCACCTTCACACATCGTTTTGATAAGAGCTAGCATTGCATCATCTAGTAGTCCTTGTTGTTGTTTTATTTGGCTTTGAGGTTTTAGAGGGCTTTTTGTTTTTGCTGGTAATTGTTTTTGTTGGGTTTGTTTTTTTGCTAATCTAGTTTGAAATTGGTTGGTTTCTACGTTTATGTTTTTTTTATTTAATGAAATGCCTAAATCAATATTTTTTCTTAGTCATAAATACCTTTAATAAACCAGTATAATATAATGGTATGCATTACTGCATTATACTATAGTGAGTAGATTGTCTTATATTACTTACAATCCTACTTTCCTTTATTTGCAGTAAATGTGCAAGAAATTTCTCTAAATTTTCTAGGCTTTTGGTATCGTTTTAGCGAAAAGTGTAGCATAGGAAAATTTTAATTTTTCTACTAGCAAAATATAGAGAATATCTATTATATTAAATGTAATGGCAAAGGAAAAGAAAAAAGCAACACAAGAGATAACTATTTTAGAAATAGAGAGTTTAAGAACAAAAGCTGAAAATGGGCAGCTAGGTAATTCTGATTCTGGTATAGTAATAAATCTGTGTAATTTTTCACTACATTTATTACAACTAATAGATGACAAGGACATTACTATAGCTAGGCTAAGAAAATCTGTTTTTGGAAGTAAATCTGAAAAAAATAAAATTGAGCAAACACAACAAAATCAGCAACTAAATCAAGAGAAAAATCTTGAAACCTATCAAGTAGAAAAATCTAAACAAGATAATGAAACACAACCAAAACCTTTAACAGAAGGAGTTGTAGCAGATCTCATAGAAGAAAAGAAAAAGAGAAAAGGGCATGGACGATTATCATCAGACAAATATGTAGGAGCAAAAACTGCATATTTCCTAAATACAGAACTACACCCAAAAGATGATTGTCCTCATCAACATTGCACAGGAAATCTCTATGATACAAATGAGCCGCAAGTGTTGATTAAAAGCGAGTCTAGACCAATAATAGACGCAACCTTGTATAAACGCCAAGTGTTAAGGTGTGGAAGATGTGGAGATAGGTTTGCAGCAGCCTTACCTAATGGAGTAAATGAAAAAAAAATATGACGAAACTGCTGATGTGATGATTGCTATCTTGCACTATTCAGGAGCATTACCATTTAATCGTCTTGAGCGAATACAGCAAATGATGTGAGTACCATTATCGGCTTCTAACCAATATGAACGCTCTGAAGAAGTAGCTAAAGCTGCTCATCCAATATACCTAGAATTGGAGCGACAATCTGCCAAACTTGATGTTTTGCACACAGACGATACTAAAGCGCGAATACTCTCTTTAATAAAAGAGAATAAAACATTATCAGAAAAAGAACGTAAAGGGATGTACACAACAGGAATAGTTGCTAGTTCTACGGAAGTTGAAATAGCACTATACTATAGTGGAAGGCGTTATTCTGGAGAAAACCTTTCTGAATTACTTAAAAAACGCCCCAAAGAATTGACAAAACTGACACTTATGGGAGATGCAGAATCAAAAAATTGGACTCTTGATTACGTAGCAATAATAGCAAATTGTTTGGTACACGCAAGAAGGCAATTTCTAGATTGCCGTTCCTCATTTGAAGAGTGTGATAGGGTTATAGCAGATATAGGAAAAGTCTACAAAATAGAATCACAAACAAAAAATATGACACCTGCTCAAAGGCTAGCATATCATCAAGAATATAGCCTACCAATCATGACTAATCTTAAAGATTGGCTTAATCAACTAATAGAACAACGTAAGATTCAGCCTAATAGTGCAATGGGGAAAGCTATAGGCTATATTAATAGGCACTGGAAAAAATTAACCCAATTTTTACAAACAGAAGGATGCCCACTAGATAATAACGCTGCTGAAAGAATACCAAGGAAAATTGTGGTATTACGTAAAAATAGCCTATTTTTTAAAACACAAAACGGTGCTGACACGGCTGATGTGCTTACAAGTGTTATAGAAACGTGCTGTTTAAATAATACCAATCCTTTTGATTATTTAATGACAGTTATGAATAATAAAAAGCAGGTAAGAGCAAATCCCCACCTTTATCTCCCCTGGAACTATCAACTCCAAAAAGACAAAGTTGCTTGAAATATTGTATTTTGTTCAATTTATAGGTTGACTATATAGATAATTTACGCCAGTCTTCAGAAAATTGTGTTGTAGAAGGATTTCCTTTGTGTATAAGGATATAAAGTTCTTTTGCAGCTATAGAAGTCAATGCTTCTGATGGATGTTTAGGCCACCAAAGCAGCTTTCCCTCAGAGAAACGCTTATGCATTAACCACATTCCCGTCTGGTCAAAAGTAAGTAATTTTATGGCCGTACCAGAGCGATTTCTAAATACGAAAATACTGCCAGAATAAGGATCTTAGGCAAACTCTCTTTTACACAAAGCTGTCAAAGAATCTAGCCCTCGGCGAAAGTCGCAATGGGCAATAGCAACCATAATCTTCATATGTGGGGTCAATTGTACCATGATAATTTTCCTAAGTCCTAAGCTTTGATAAATGAAAATAAAACATCTAAATTGTCTATGTTCAAAGATAGTTGGGCTATAAGTCTGTTTCCATCAGCCCTCTCTATTACTACTGAACATAATTGTGGTATTTGCTTTTTGGTACTTGTATTTGTTATTGAAGGCGTTGTCAAAAGTGTTTCCGGTGGTGATGGTAAAGATGACTGTGTTTGTGATTGGATAAGTTGTTGTGAAGTAGTTTCAAGAAAGCTGATTTCTGTTTCTTGAGAATTTTCCTTTTCCTTTGAATTATTTAAATTATTCTGCCAGTTTTTTAGCTGTTTAGGATAAACACTTAATTCTTTGCTTACTTTCATTAGTGGATATTCTTCTAACAGTTTTATTGCTTTATTTTTTAGCTCTTCTGGTGTTGCTCCTTTTTTCCCAGGACGGTTTTCTCTCCAGTTCCTAAAAGCTTCTTTTACTTCATTTAGCTCATTTCTATCTTGGTTTTCCATTTATAGCCCCTCGAAAACTTATTTTTCTGGCCACTATAAACTACTTTTTGCTAAAAACTTCACCACGTCACCGAAAAGTTACTGTCTTACTAGCAAAAATAAAGCGAGTACAAGGTGTACTCGCTTCTTTTTTTAGTGTTGTATTTTGAGTAAGTTAGAATTGATATTTAACAGCAAATTGGATAATTCTTGCAGGAAGAGAAGTATTAACTGAATTGCCAAAAGCTGGTGAACCAAAAACTCTCACTGGAATACCAAAATGAGTTCTGTTGAAAAGATTAAAGAACTCAGTACGAACAAAAATTTGTTGTCTATCAGATATTTTAAGCTTTTTCACTACAGCTAAATCTACAGAAGCAACTCCTGGAGCACGAAAAGTATTACGTCCAACTGTTCCTGTTCTAACAGAATCAGTAATAGATTCTAAATCTTTGCGAAAAGATGAATTTGGATCATTTAAACGATGAATACCATTATCAACTTGTTTAATTACAGTACTTGTATCTAATCTATCTGTTAAGTTTCCATCTCTGTTAGTATCAACACCTTGATTAACAGTAAATGGTTGCCCTGTTTGTAAAGTGACTACCCCATTTAACTGGAAGCCACCTAAAAATTGATTTTTGCTAAAGAATGGTAAATCATAGTTAAAGTAGCTAATTGAGCGATGACGAACATCAAAACTTGCAGAAGCACGTTCAGCACGCAAGTTGTTATCATCTTGAGGTAAAGTAAAGCTTCCAGCTGTATCAAATACATCAGAAACTTCATCAATTGTATGAGAGTAAGTGTAACTAGAACCAAACTGCAAACCATTTGTAAATCGTTTAGATACAGATAGTTGTAAAGAATGATAGATAGAGGCTGCTGAAGATTCAATAACTACAAATGGGCCTAAATTAGGATCTTTACGAGTTGGAGATTTAGCACCAGCCTCAAAACCAGTGGGTAAAGCACTATTAGGAGTAATAGTTGAAAATGAATTTGAGCCACCATTAGGAGTACGAAATCTTATTAATTTTGTACCTGTTGAACCTACATAAGAAGCAGTAGCAACAAAATCTTTACCAAATTGATGTTCTACAGAAACATTCCAATGTTGACTATAAGGAGTGCGCAAATTAGCATCTGGTAAAACAAATGCAATTCCCCCACCACGTGGACCACCATTAAAATCTGGATTACGTGCACCAGTAGCAATCAAAGCTTCACCCAATCCAAATTTTAGTACATCTCCACCAAAGCCCAATGTATTAAGTGATCCAGGTTGAATAAAGTTTATTAATCTACCAATAGAAGCTAAATTTGTATCTCCAAAAGAGCCTAAAGTAAGTATTACATTCCCAAAAGGATCAAAAGCAAACTTTGGATCAAAAACTACTGGAATAAAATTCGGAAAAACATTCCTAGATTGACTAGTAACACTACCAATAATTTGATCATAATAAATTCCATAGCCCAATCTAATGGAAGTAGTGCTTTTACCAAATGGGTCAAAAGCTAACCCAATTCTAGGACTAAAGTTATTTCTATCTGGACGAAATATCTTATCTCTACCATCTAAGAATTTATTTAGAGAAGCTGTTGCGTCATCAATAAACCCTTCAAAAAGTCCTTGAAATTGTTGACCAAAAGGAGTTTTTCCAATATTTGGATTAGAAGCTGGAAATTTTATGTTGAAAGTCTGTTCAATTTTGTTATTTACTTCAACTGGTACAGAAGTGTACTCATAACGCAATCCATAATTGATAGATAAACGACGGTTAACTCTCCAAGTATCTTGCGCAAAGAAGTTATATTCATTAAATCTAAGTCCAATATTAGAATCAGGATTGGTTGCTATGGTTTGAAATAGCTGAGATGGAATGCCTGCTAAAGCAAGATCTGAACCAAGAATTAATCTTGGTGTAGTACTAGGATTGGCAAACAAACCACTAGTAAAAACTACTTCTGGACGGAAATTTCGATCTAAAAAGCTGTTTAGCTGTGTACGACGAAAATCAGCACCAAACTTTACAGTATGGCCTCCAAAAGTTTTTACTAATGTATCTGCTAATTGATAAGTATTGTTTGTCCTTCCTTGAGGAAAAGTAAAAGTATCTACACCTACTGGACTAAAAGGAGTTATACTCAATTTACCTAAAGCTCCAGTACGTCCAAATGGGCTAAAAGTACCAAAAGGAGCAGTAATTGAACCTAAATATGATTCTAGTCTAACATTTCCAGCTTTATTTAAGTCATTAGCTAATTTTTGTAAGTTCAAAGTAGCAGGTGTTTCACCAAAGAGAAGTGGGCTGCCTGCTTCAACAGGAAAAGCTAAAGTTGTTCGACCATATGAAACTCTGGCTTGGTTAGAAAGGCTTGGAGAAATTTGTGTATTGAAAAATAGTGATAGATTTTGTGTGCGAGTATTGCTACCTATAGAACTATTAATAGCGTTACCTACACTAGGTATAATTGATCTATCATCTGTAAAGTTATAACGAGCAGTAAAAACACTTTTACCGATTTTCTGGTTAATTTTAACTGAAAAAACTGTTCCACGAGCATCAGCAGGAAGCACTTGAGTAAAGTTATTTGCTCCATAAGGGCCAGCAGGATTGTTTGGTAAAGGTAAAATTGAACTAAGGGCAAGACCAACTTTAGTAGAAAAACCACCATTACCTAAGAAAATTCTTTCATTGCCACTAGGCACAGCAAAATGATTTTCTTGGGTAGCTCTTAAATCTTGGCGTTCAAAGGAAAGAAAATAGTGTGTTTGGTTTTTAATAATTGGTCCACCTAAAACAAAACCAAGTTGTGCACGTCTATTTTTGTCTTTATCTTGAGATGCTCCACCTGTCAAATCAAAGAAGTTACGAGCATTAAGTCCATCTGTATTATAAAATCCATAAAGCGTTCCATGTATGTCATTTCCACCAGACCGGGAAACAGCATTAACTTGTGAACCTATATTACGGCCAAATTCTGCATCCCAAACTTGAGTAGAAATTTGAAATTCGTTAACACTTTCTATTGATTGAGGAACTAAAGAAACGAAACCTTGACGACGTACACCTATATCTTGGTCATTATTATCTGAACCATCAATAGTAAAATTATTAGCTCTAGCGCGACGACCATTAACAGAAAATTGTCCTGAAGTACCTACACCAGGGCCTAAACCTGGGCCAGCAGCACCAGTAGTAGCAGGAGAAGGTAGAACTCCTGGACTTAAAAGAGCAAAAAAGTCAAAGGTTCTTATTCCACCTAAAGGTAAGGAAGTTAATAAACTACTATCGTAATTACCTCGGTTAGTTCCATCTGTTAGATCTACTAATACATCATTTCCAGAAGAACTTGCTACAGGTTGAGTAGTAGTTGAAGTATTTGGATTTGTATTTGGATTTGTAGGTTGTGAACCAAGAGATCTAATTACAATAGGAGGTAAGGTTACAGTAGTTTTATTTAATGGAATAATAAAATTAATTTTCTCTGTTTTTTCATATCCCATTTTTTCAATTGAAATAGTGTAACGTCCTGGTTCAAGAAAAGGAAAAACATATTTTCCTTGGGCATTGCTTCTAGCTGCATAAGGCACACCATCATCTTGGTTAGTAACCATCACTAATGCACCTTCTACTGGCATATTGTTTTCATCCACCACAGTACCATCTAAAGTACCTGAGGTTTGACTGTAAATATTAGCACTGAAAAAGACAACTAAGCCTATTGCTAAAAATGCTTGTAGTAATAACCTGCCTAGGATACTCATAATATTTAGTTTCCTCAAAATTTTTTGGAAAAGTTAAAACTCTTTTATAGGATCTAGAACTTTGATTATAGCTAAAAATGCTTATAAAAATAAGATAGAGTACCAAATCAAAGAATAAATTAGATTTGGTACTCTATTTGGTTAAAATTTTTGAGATGTTGATTGATATTTTATTGATATTTACTTACTAGCTTTTTGTTCACGAGCAGCTTTTTCTTCTGCTGTTTCCACTGGCTTAACAGCAACGTCATCTATCATTGCTTCTTCTCCATCAACAGTGGAAAAAGCAATATTTCCATAGCTAAAAGTATTATTTTCATCAATAAACACATCTATTGGTTGTTCTGTACCTGCTTCTGGGCCTTGGTTAGGGGTAATAAAAGTCTCTATTTTATTTCCACGTACTGTAATTCTAACTCTATAAAAATAATCTGGGCTTAAAGTTACAGTATTAACTTTTACAGAGCGAGCAAAATTACTTACATCAAATTTACCATCTTGACAAATGTAAGTGCGTAGTACATTTGGAGTTTTACCTTTAGGGCCTGAAAGATAAAATAAATAATAATTCTTAGCTGAGTTATTAACCTTTAATGCCCAAGCAATACCTTTTCCATTGATCATTTTTAGTGCAAAACCGCCATCTAAATCGCGGAAAATACCACCCTTAGGAAAACCTAACTTACTTGACCCTTGAACAATTAACTTAGATTTTTCATCTACTTTCCAATCACTAGGTGCATCCCAAAGCTTTAATCCATTATTAAAAGGCTCAAAAAATTCTCCTGAATTGGGGATTGGAACAAGTTTTACAGCTAAATCTTTAGGTCCTATGGCAAGCTTTTCTAGTATTTTTTTCTCTTCATAACCATCTTTTACTATTCTGATTTCTCTCTCGCCTGGCTTGATTAGGTTTACTACTATAGTACCATTTGGTAGTACTTTTCCTTTTGATTCACCATCAATATAAACTTCTGCACCTGGAGTAGAAGATAGGTTAAGATCTGCTGTAGCTAAAATTAAGCCTTTAGCATCTGTAAGCTCTTCACCTGATTTGATTTCTATACTTTCATCACGAGTAATATAGTCTGGATGAGTAATTTTAAGTTTTCTACTACCTACAAGAACATGTTTTATAGAAACTTGTGGAAGAGAATCTTCTCCTTTTGTAATTACTAAAGATTCTTTAGGAATCTCTTTATCATCAATAAATATCTGTGCATTTTCAGGAATACCACCTAGCTTGATATCTCCATATTTTGAAACTAAATCTGCTATTTTGGTTATTCCTTTACCTTTTTCTAGTTCAACAGTTTCTTTAAATGGTTCAAAATCTGGATGTTTTATTACAATATTTGCTGGCCCAGGTTTAATATCAATGTATTTTGTTGCACCTTCACTATCTACTTTGTAAACTTTTCCATTAACTAAAACTTCTGCATCAATAGCCATTTTAGGCACTACTACTACTATACGGCTTAGACTAGGAGGGGGAGGTGGTGGAATGGCAGGAGTAGCTTTTGTTGGTGCTGTATCTGTATCTGTTTTTGCTCCTGTTGCTCCTATAATTTTAGGCTTATTACCGGTAGTATTAGTATTGGTATTTTTTTTGTCTTTATCTCCTGAGCCTGAAGCACCAATGGTTTTTCCTTGGCCTTTGGCAATTTCAGGAAAAGTAGCAAAAACTAGCCCTAGAGAAAAAACAAGAATTATTGACCAAAAAAGCTTAACTATTCTCATAACTTTCAGCCTATTTTTTAAACATCATAATTAATTAGTTTTATCCATTGCTATACGAAAACCAAAATGGACATCTCTAAAATCAGGAGGATTTAATAGTCGAGTAGTAGCAGCCGAAGTGCTTTTAGAACTGCCATAATGTCCTCCACGAGCAATCTTTAGTTTTGCTTTTGGATCCAGTTGATTAGGATTTCCTGGATACAATGTAGCATCTGATGATACCCATTCAGAAACGTTGCCTCCCATAGCTATAACCCCAAAAGGGCTAACATCTTTAGTTAGGGTTTGGCTAGTTACTGGAAGTAAAGCACCTGTGCCACCTGTTAATTCTTTGGTATTAACAATGTTTGGCTCCCAAATAGAACCCCAAGGATAAAGGCGGCTTTCAGTGCCACGAGCAGCAAATTCCCATTCTTCATCTGTAGGAAGTCTATAGGGTTTACCTTCTTTTTTAGCTTTCCATTTACAATAAGCTTGAGCATCATTCCAATCAACACTTGTAACAGGCTGATCCCCAACACCTTCAGCGCTTGGTGTCCAATTTGGAGGTGGTTTATAGCCTTCTGCTTGTAAAAATTCAGCATACTCTCTTATGGTTACTTCATATTTACCTATATAAAAAGGCTTGACTGTAACAGGATGTGCAGGGGTTTCTTGAGGCTCAATATCATTGCCAAATTGGTCTTTACCCTCATCACGCCCCATCTTAAAACTACCACCTTTGACCTCTATCATTGTTCCAGGAGGCTCTATTTTATTGGCAATCGGACTAGAACTTACTACTGGAGTTGGTGTATTAACTGTGGTAGTGCCACCACCAAAAAATTTTACTCCAACAACTATACTAATCAATACCACTACTACACCCACACCAACTATAAGTCCAGTGCGTGAAGGTGGAGGTGGCGTTTGACCTGTTTCTACTGAGCCTTTAGTGCTACCCATTGCCAAAGTACCACCAGAACTACTTTCTCTACCCATTGCTAGAGTACCACCTTGGTGAGGGCCAGAAGTTTCTCCTGTATTTGGTGCAGAAACTCCTTTTGTTTTGGCTCCGCCCATTTCTGTAGTTTTACGACCACCAGCATTTATTAATGCTGTAGGAGCTTCATGACCATTAGGTATATCTTTTTGATCTAAGCTAGAAGTTGCACGTCCACTTCCAGCAACAGTTGAAGCCCCACTAATTGTTTCAGACTCAACTAAAGAAGCATAATCCCCTGTAAGAAGCCCTCCTGTACCAGTAGCTTTTACAGCTTGAGCAAACTCTTTTGCTAATTCTAAAACGCTTGCTTGTCTATCATCTGGCTTTTTAGCCATAGCACGCATTATTACAGATTCTATTTCTTCTGAAATATCTGGTAAGAATTTACGAGGAGAAGGAACAGGTTCACTTAAATGTTTTAAGGCAATAGCCAATGGTGAATCACCTGTATATGGAAGTTGTCCTGTGATCATTTCAAAAAGCATGACTCCAATGCTATAAAGATCTGCTCTAGGACTTAAATGATCAGATTGACATTGTTCAGGAGACATATAGAAAGGTGTACCAACTATCATGCCTGCTTCTGTTAAGCCTTCTATGGTTTTAGTTCCAGTATTGGTCATTTTAGCAATACCAAAATCTATAACCTTAACTACTTCCCTACCATCATCCTCCTTTTGTAGAAAAACATTATCTGGTTTTAGATCACGATGGATAATATTGCGTTTGTGAGCAGCTTCTACAGCAGCACAAATTTGATAGAGAATTTTAGCAGCATCTGAAAGAGAAAGTCTTTTTTCAGTTTTTAATCTGCTCCTTAAACTCCTTCCATCCAAAAATTCCATTACCAGGTAAAAGGTGTTATCAGCTGAAACGCCAAAGTCAGTCACCGCACAAGCATTGGGGTGATTGATTTTAGCTGATGCCATTGCTTCACGTCTAAAGCGGTCTAGTGTAGTTTGGTCAGCTGTTTGATTAGCATGGAGAAATTTAATAGCTACAGGACGATCCATTAAGACATGGTGAGCTTTATAAACCATACCCATGCCACCTTCGCCTATCTTCTTCTCAATACGATATTTATTTTCAAAAGTAGTGCCAATAAGCGGATCAGCAGGTGTGCCTGCTCCTGGTGTTTCGTTTGAGGTAGTAATGGCGACCTCCCCTAATTAAAAGCTAATTAGTAAATTGCTAAAGTAAATTTTAAGTCTAAATTGTTTGGATGCAATTATAAGCCTATCTCTTTACCATGCGCAAAATATATCACAAATATTAATCTCAACTCTAGTAGCTTTGTGAATTGTCTTATTTTGCTTATAAACAAAGAGGTTAATACTTCGGCTAAATTACCAGCATTTCTTAAGAAGCTAAAAGAATATAATATAATAAAAACAAGTTAATTACTTTTGATATCTATACGTTAACGAGACAACAGTTGTAAACCTGTTTCTGCTTCCAATCTTCCTAAAAAATCTGAGTCTGCTCTATTCCAATAATCTAAACATCTAGTGTAATATTTCAAAGCTTGTTGATAATCCTTTTTAGCTTCATAGGTTTTAGCTAATTCTAAATCTATTTGTACAAGAGAACAAAAGTAACTAGCACTATGTAATGTACCGTAAGGCTGCAAACTATCTAATATTTCTATAGCTCGTTGATATTCTTTTATTTGTCGTAAGCATTGAGCCAAAGTCCTTATAGCTAAGGCACATCCATTGGTATAAGACCAGATAGATTTTTCCAAAAGCTCTTTTGCAACTTCATAATTACCTTGATAAAACTCAATTGTTCCCCATAAAAATAAGGCTAACCGTTCAATTTTAGCACTTGGCATATTGCGTCCAATTAGTTTAATTTGTTCTGCTAGTTCAGCAGCACGCTCATAATTGCCTAACAAAGCTAAAATACGACCAAGATGAACTCTAGCCCAAGCTCCTGCCACAGTTTGTGTTATTGTAATAGGCTGATTATCAATTTCTGCTAAAGCTCTTTCATACTCTTCTAAAGCAGCTTGAATTTGTCCAATTTGTTCTAGGAAATAAGCTTGCCAAAAGAGTGGGAACATAGTTGCATCAAAATCTGAAAGTGAAGAAAGCTCATTTTGATACTGCGAAACTAGATTTAACCAGTCTCTAAGACAACCTGACATTCTTAGAGTTTCAGCTAAATCCCTTATACAAAATGCTTTTTCTAAAAAATTACTTTCTCTTACTAGCTCTTGTAACTCTTGTGTTGCTAATTCTACTCGGCTAGTTAGCATATAAACTCTTGCTCTCCAAATTCTAGGAGCAAGATTGTTAGTTATCTCAATAGTCTGATTAAATAGGTTTTCTGCCTCTAGATAGTTTCGCCTATAGTAAAACACTACCCCAAGTAATAAATAAGCTAGCCAATTATTTATTGGTTGGCTTCTAACTAATTGTTCTACCTTGTCAAAATTACTAGTATCAAAATAACTTTCTGCAACTTCACTAATTCCTAGGCCTTGTTGTATACCTTCAAAAATTAAGCGACTATCAAAGGAAAGTGCTTGTTGAAAGATTATAAAAGCTCTTTCACTTTCACCTCTCCAATGATGAACTTGTCCTAAAAATAAATATCCAGCCTTTTCACGAGGATATTTTGCAACTAGTTCTTCTGCTAAACTATGTAAGTTAAAGTAGTCTTTTTGTAAAGACGCTTTTTCTAATAAAATCAATAATCTTTCGCTTTCACTTACTCTTCCACAATTTTCCAAAGCACTATCTAAGTGTTGAATATATTCAGCATTAGACTCCCAACGCTCAGCACAAGACAAGTAATAGTAAGCTAGTGCAAATCTGTTATCAAAACCTACAGCTTGGCGGAAGTTCTCAATGGATTTTATCCAATCCCTTTTTTGATAATATCTAAACCCTGCTTCAAACTTACGTAACGCAACCAACGAATTAGTCACTAAATCCACGACTTTAGGGGCTTCAATATCTTCTCTAGTTAATTGCATTTCTCTTTCAATACGAAGTGAAATTTCATCGACTAATAAAAATAATTCTTCTTGTGGACGTTTTGAAATAAATGAAAAACCTAATTGTCCAGTACTAACTTCATAAGAGTGTATAGAAAAAGTTAAAAATCCTCCTAACAAACTAAATGAACTTAAAAAGAACCTTTCAACTCCAACACGTCTAGCAATTTCCCAAGAACTAGTTTTTTCTATATCCTCAGTTAAATCATAACCTAACTGATAAAATACATCTGCTAATTGACGATGATTAACTACATCTAAAGAAGTATTCCAACTTAACCTTGCTGTTAAAAGTTCCACAAGTGCAATACGATACCAGGCTAGTTCTTCATTTCCTGTAAGATTGTCAGGATATAAAATAACTACAGAAGGACGATTTATTGTATAACTTATTTGTTCTACAGGAAATAACTCTGGTAGTAAAACTTCCCCAGATTGATTACGCAAGACTTCTATACGGCGATGTAGCTGCCTAAGATCTTTAAGTAAATCATCTACATCTTGATAACGTGTGGCAGGATCTTTTTCTAAACATCGATTAATTAAAAACTGAAATTGGCTTGCAGTTCCATTAACTAGTTCGTTTATTGGTAAAGGGTTAGCTCCAATAATTTCATAAGCTATATCAATTGCTTTTTGGCCACTAAAAGGAACTCTTCCTGTTAACATTTCATAAAGTAAGATACCGAAAGAAAAAATATCACTACGGCGATCTACAGGTAAATGTTGTATTTGTTCAGGAGACATATAGCGAACTGTTCCTAGAACTAAGTTATTTTCTGTCTTAATTTGGGCAGAGCGACGTGGGCCAGTAGTAGAAACAATATCCATTTCTAATTGTTTAGCCAAACCAAAATCTAGAACTTTTACATAACCATCTGAACGAATCATTATATTTTCTGGCTTGATATCTCGGTGAACAATGCCCATTAAGTGAGCTACCTTCATAGCTTTAACTATTTGTGTAGCTATTTCCAAAACAACAGATACAGGCAAAGCACTTCCCTGCATTTTTTGTCTTAAGGTTTGTCCTTCAATATATTCTGTAGCAATAAAGTATTTATCACCTTCTTGGCCTATTTCATAAACTGTAATAATGTTTGGGTGATTAAGAGCTGAAGCAATACGAGCTTCTTGCATAAAACGTTGACGTTTAGCTTCATCAGCTATAGCGCTTGGATTTAATACTTTTAGAGCAACAATACGATCTAAACGTGAGTCAAAAGCCTTATAAACATTACCCATCCCACCAGCACCAATATGTTCTAACACAGTGTAGTGTGATACTTTAGTACCAATCATATTTTCTCTAGACTCTCCTTGGTGGTAGTTTCTAAAGTTTTGCTTAATTTTAGAAACTTTGGGATTGTGCTATTTATTCTTTATCTAGTTCTTTCCCAATACTTGTTAATGTATTTGCAAATTTATTAACATTTATTGCCATTTGTCGCATTTGTCCTCTTAAACTTGACATAGCTGGATTTGACAAAAGCCCTTGTAAAAATAATTGATGACAAAACTCTATTATTTTTGCCCCAGCTGATTCAAAAGAGATATTATGCATTTTAGCAAGCTTTTCTGCTATTTCTTTAAGTAAAATACTATCGTCTTCTTTTATTAAATCAATTATTGTTTTCTCTATTTCACTTATTTGTAATTGGACTTTGGGCTTTTCTAGTTGAAGCGTTAATACTTCTTTTTCTAACAATTCAATGTCTCTAGGTATATCTAAAGTGTCTTGACTTGTTAGATCACTAGCAAAGTTTACAATTTCAAAACTAGTGGTTTGTGTTTTTGCTGCCTCTATCAAAATCAAATAAATACATTTTGCTGAAATAGTTTCATAATAACTCTTTATTTCATCCAGTATATTATTCAGTGGCAACTCAGTACAATTTCGCACATATTGTAGCCTATAGCGAATTATTTCTGCCAAAGTTTCAAAATACAAAGATGGCATATAGTTACGAGATAAAACAAACACTTTTACTTCTAAACTTTCCTTTATCAAGCTTCTTAAATAGTGTGTAAACTCACTAACCTCTTCTGCTCCAAGTAGTTGAGCCACTATTTTTATATTCTTACAATTTAGAGTTTCTAGTTGCTGAAGCAAATTCAAACTATCTCTATTATTTAACTCATTACCAAACAACTCTTTAATTGTTTTTGGTAAAGAAATTTCTGAATAAGAAGAAAACACTAAATCTGCTTTTGGTAAATCTGACAAGGAAACAGGTATTTTATCTAGAGAAACTTTTTCCTTTAGTCCATTTAATGCAAGATTTGCAGCAGTAATGTTAATTGCTGTTAAATTATCACTAAAGGCAAAAACCTTTTCCATCCGTTCTGCTGCTACTAAAGTAGCTAACCCACAACCACAATTAAGATCCATAGCAGTATTACCATTTAGATTCATCAATTCATAAGCTAAACGATACTGTTCTGCTGTTAAATTTGTATCAGGCTGAATTACTGGATTAGTAGAAATAACATAAAACCCTAACCAAGCAATGATTCTACATCCATCTAGATGAAAGATTTCATCATTATTTACAAGTAAGCCTAAACTAAGCAACTCATTAATTAAGTTTTCAGGAAAGATTTCTTTAACTTCTGTTTGTGAAACAGCTTCTCCTAAAGCCAACAATCTAATAGCAACATTATGTTTTAAGCTTACACTAGTCATTTGTTCGCTTATTGTTGGAGCTATTGTATTTAAAGAACTATCAGCAAAATAACTTAATCCTTTAATAGAGCGATATATCCAATCATATCGCAAATCTTTTAAAACATTTCTTAATGAAAGTAATGCAGGCTGAAATTCATCTTTATAATTAATCACAACCACCTCTAAACTACAGATCGTTAATTTTATAATCTTAGAAAAAGTTGAAATAAAAATTTTATTTTATCGCCATGTACAAATAAGAAAAGTTGAACAGTCATTTGAACATAAAAGCTGGAAAAACGCTAAACTAACTTGTAAAAAAATCGTTTTTCTATAGTTTTTACTTACCAAAGTAAACAAAAATTTTACTTGATGACTTGACAACCTTTTAACTGTCATATAGTTTCAAATGTTAAAGTTTATAAATTATAGTTCTAATCTAATGTTTTCAAAAATTTGGAGGTTCAATAATTAATGTCTATGAAAGCTAAAAAAGCAGGTATTTTACTATCAATGCCTTTACTAGCAACATCCCTATTTGCTACACCAATAAATATACATGCAGCAACAATCCACAATGCTAACGCTCCAATAGTAACAACAACTGTAGCTATTCCAGATGGTGTCACAAAAGTAACTTCTGTTGAAGGAATTACTGAATATAGATTAAAAAATGGGCTTAGAGTTTTACTATTTCCCGATCCTTCTAAACCCAGCATAACTGTAAATATTACTTACTTAGTTGGTTCAAGAAACGAAAACTATGGTGAAACAGGTATGGCGCACTTACTAGAACACCTAGTGTTTAAAGGAACTCCTAATCACCCAAATATACCCAATGAATTAACCCAACATGGTACACGTCCCAATGGTAGCACTTCTTTTGATAGAACTAATTACTTTGAAACATTTCAAGCTACTGATGAAAATTTAGATTGGGCGCTAAATCTAGAAGCCGATCGTATGATCAATTCTTACATTGCTAAAAAAGATCTTGATAGCGAAATGACGGTTGTTCGCAATGAATTTGAATCTGGTGAAAATAGTCCTCAGAATGTTTTGTTAGAAAGAATGCTTTCCACTGCTTTTCTTTGGCATAATTATGGTAATACCACTATTGGAGCACGTTCAGATATTGAAAATGTACCTATAGACAGACTCCAAGCTTTTTATCGCAATTATTATCAACCAGATAACGCTGTTCTTTTAGTTGCTGGTAAATTTGACGAAGAAAAAACCTTAAAGTTAGTTGATAAATATTTCTCACCTATAACTAAACCTACTAGACAACTACAAAAAACCTATACTTTTGAACCAACACAAGATGGTGAAAGAACTGTAACCCTACGCCGTACAGGAGATGTTCAGCTTGTAGGCTGTATGTATCACACAGTTGCTGGTTCACATCCAGATTTTGCAGCAGTAGATATTCTTACACAAATTCTAGGTGATCCAACTACAGGTCGTTTGAAAAAAGCTTTGGTTGAAACCAAGAAAGCTAGTGTTGCTTATGGATTTAATTTCCAACAACGTGAGCCTGGTGTAGTTATTTTTGGCGCAGAAGTACGTCAAGAAGCTTCTTTAGATGAAGCAAAAGATGCTCTTATAAAAACTGTAGAAAGTGCATTAAGTCAGCCTTTCACTCAAGAAGAAGTTGATCGAGCTCGTACCTCTTTATTAAAAGAAGTTGAACTTAGTCTTAATGATCCAAACCGTGTAGGTTTAGTTCTTAGCGAATTCACAGCTATGGGAGATTGGAGACTTTTCTTCTTACATAGAGATCGTATTAAAAAAGTTACTGTAGATGATGTTAAGAAAGTAGCTGCTGCTTACTTAAAACCTTCCAACCGTACAGCAGGAATTTTTATCCCAACACCTAAACCAGATAGATCAGAAATTGCAGAAATTCCTGATGTAGAAGCAATGTTAAAAGACTACAAAGGAGCAGAAGCTATTGCTGCTGGTGAAGCATTTGATCCATCTCCAGGCAATATTGAATCTCGTACAACTCGTAGCAATGCTGGAGGAATCAAGCTAGCTTTATTACCAAAGAAAACTCGTGGAAATAGTGTTCAAGTTTCTATGACATTCCATTTAGGTGATGAAAAGAGCTTGTTTAACCGTGCTACTGCTGGAGAGTTAGCAGGTCAAATGTTAATGCGTGGCACAACTAAACATACTCGCCAACAAATTCAAGATGAATTTGATAAACTTAAAGCTAGAGTTTTTGTTTTTGGCAGTGCAACCCAAGCAACAGCAGGTGTTGAAACAACACGCGAAAACTTACCAGCAGTAATAAACTTGCTAACAGAAGTTTTACGCGAACCTTCTTTTGATGCAAAAGAATTTGAACAACTAATCCAAGAACAACTTGCAGACATTGAACAACAACGTAGCGAACCTACTTCCATTGGTGGTACAGAATTTCAACGTATTATGAGCCCTTATCCTAAAGGTGATGTTCGTTATGTTTCTACTCCAGATGAAGATATAGCTGAATTAAAAGCAGTTAAATTAGATGACCTTAAGAAATTCTACCAAGATTTTTATGGTGCATCTAAAGCAGAAATTACTGTAATTGGTGATTTTGATGATAAACAAGTTTCCAAATTAATTTCTGATAAATTTGGAGATTGGAAGTCTAAGACTCAACCTGAACGTATTGCTAGACCATTTAAAGAAGCTAAAGTAGAAAACAAATCCATTGAAACTCCAGACAAAGCAAATGCTTTCTTCTTAGCAGGTATGAATCTAAACATCAGTGATGATGATCCAGATTATGCAGCTTTAGTAATGGGTAATTTTATGCTTGGTGGTGGATTCTTAAATTCACGTTTAGCTACTCGTATTCGTCAAAAAGAAGGCATCAGCTATGGTGTTGGATCACAAATAAGTGCAAATGCTAAAGATAAGAGTGGAGCATTTGTTACTTTTGCTATCTATGCTCCAGAAAATGTTAAACGTCTAGAAGCAGCATTCAAAGAAGAAATTGAGAAAGTTCTAAAAGATGGATTTACAGCTGAAGAACTAACAGCAGCTAAATCTGGTTATGCTCAATCACGTCAATTAAGCCGCGCTCAAGATAATGAATTAGCACGTAGATTAAATTCTTATCTTTTCCTTGATCGTACCTTAAATTTTGACCAAGAACTTGAAGCTAGAATTCAAGCTCTAACTCCAGAACAAATATTAAATGCAATGCGCAAACACATTGATCCAAATAAGATTGTTATTGTTAAAGCAGGTGACTTTGCTAAAAAGCCAGCTAAGTAATTACAATTAAAATAGTTATTAAAGTAAGCGCAAGCTCTTTTGGGGCTTGCGCTTATTTTTTAGCACTTAAATATCCTTAAACTTAAAAAAATTTTATGAAAGAAAACACTGCATTAGAAAGAGCTTATTTATCTTTGGAAGGCTTATCAATTGGAGATGCTTTTGGACAAGGCTTTTTTGTTGCTCCTGAAATTTTAGAATCATTAATTGAATTAAGAGCTTTACCATCAGAACCTTGGATATTTACTGATGATACAATGATGGCACTTTCTATTTTTTATATTCTTCGTAAATATGGATTTATTGACCAAGATAAGTTAGCTGTTAACTTAGCAAAACATTATGACAACACTCGTGGTTATGGCCCTGCAATGCATGGGTTGTTACATAGAATAAGAATGGGAGAATCTTGGCAAGAAGCTGCACCCGACTTATTTGCAGGACAAGGTTCATATGGCAATGGAGCAGCAATGCGAGTAGCACCATTAGGAGCATATTTTGCTGATGATATAAAAAAAGTAATTCAACAAGCTGAACTTTCTGCTGTGGTTACTCATAGCCATCCTGAAGCTATAGCAGGAGCAATCGCTACAGCACTAGCAGCAGCTTGGGCTTGGCAGTTAGCCAATGACAAGATTTTACTAAACAGAGCAGATTTCTTAGATTTAATTTTACCTTCTGTTCCTAAAAGCGAAGTTAGCAGGAAAATAAGAAAAGCCCGTGATATGGACAAAACCGCTTCTGTAGAGTTTGCAGTTTCTGTACTTGGAAATGGATCTTTGATCTCTGCTCAAGACACTGTACCTTTTACTCTTTGGTGTGCTGGAACCCACTTAAATAATTATGAAGAAGCCCTCTGGCTAACACTTAGTGGACAAGGTGACCGAGATACTACTTGTGCTATAGTTGGTGGAATTGTAGCTTTATACACAGGGAAAGAAGCCATTCCCAACCATTGGCTTAATGCACGAGAAGCTTTACCTAGTTGGCCTTTTATTGAAACTATAACCTTGTCTTGATATTGGGTTGATAGCAAATTCTATAATTAAGTAGCAACTACATATGTTTTAGATTTTCTGTTGTTGTAAAGATCTCTAATTGATAAAAATTTGCTAGGACTTCTAAAGCTTCTACATCCATATCTAACTCTGTAAGAAATTCAGCTATAGTGCTTTGTTTGTTTATTAACTCCATAACTCTAGGTAGAGCGGGTGAAAGAGGTACAGTTCTTTTGTATCCTGGATTTAAACAAAGAACCTTAGAAGCTTCTGGAAGCTGAGGAATTATCTTAGCTTGTTCATCCATTCGCCTCATTGTTTCCATTAATAGACCTTGAACAGTATCCCGAATCTTCTGTTTACGTTCAACTGGATGAGAATGAAACCGAAAAGTTCCTTCTGTCCATTGAGCTAGTCTAAAAAAGGCTGCTTCCCCTCCCCAATAAAGATACTGCGCATCTATAGGACGACCATCATCAAAGTATATTTCCCCATGATCACTATTACGCTTTACTATAAAAGTCCCTGTTTTACGGCATCCTTCAATCATTTGTAATGCATCTGGCAAGGAAACTTCTGCAAGGAAACCTATTATAGCATTGCGTTCATCGTATTTTACTTGAAGTACATGTTTGATACGTGCATAAAATTCATCTGATGGTTGAGGCCAGTTCCAACAATCAGCCACACCTAAATTAAGAGCTTGAACTGTATCTTCTGGATTTTTACTTGAGTTAAGACAAATAAAAGGAATATCAAAAGTATTTTCATCCGCTTGAAGTTGGGCAAATAACTGACACCAATCCCAGTAGTTAGCAACAAGCTGGGCTATGATTAAAGAGGGATAGCCAGCAGCCATTAACTCTTGTGCTTCATTTGCAGAACTTGCCTCTACCAATCGACAGCCTAAAGCACTAAGTTCATTTATAATTGAACTCCGCCATTGCTCATCTCGACCAATCACCATAATTTGATGTGTTGATAGCTCTGTTTTAGGAATCTCTAAAAAACCATCCTTCAACATGCTTGGAGAAAATATAGCTGAAGATAAAAGCGAAGCAAAATAATTCTCATTTTTAGGTGCATTTGGCTCAACTAGCCCAGCAGTTGGTATTATGCCTGACTTAGCAAACTCTGGATTAAACCTTGGTATAGAGCGCCAAGATGAGCGCAGTAACAAATCCGCTTTGCCTTCTTTACCAGGTATTAAATCACTTAACTGACGCTTTAACTCTGCATTTGTTGTACCCAAAGATGGCAACATACGCAAAAAATTTATTGCACTTTCTCGATCCCCTTTTGAAACATAGTTTTGGATCACTTCTTTAGCTGTAAGATAAGCATCCATGTGTTGATGCTTCTCTAAAAAAATTGCAAGCTTTTGTTTTAAAAATGGTATTGCAATAGGAGGACATAGTAATATAGCTCGGTCATAATATCTTAAGGCTATTTCATACTCACGATTTGAGCGATGAATATTACCTAGTCTTCGGTAACAGTTACAAAGCTCTTCAACATTTTCAGTTGCCTCATAACAAGTTGCAAGCTGTTGTAAAGAGTTAACATCATTTGGGTTTTCAGCAATTATATATTCCAAATTACTGATTCTATTTTGCAAAGTTTGGTACTTTTCTTCGCTGAGAGTCATAGTTGTTTCTGATTTCAAAAAGGTTATAGCTGGATTTTACACAACCGATTTTAGGCTGTCTAGTTATAGAAAATTTAGATGTTGAGTTTACAATACAATAAATCCCCAAAAAAGGTCAAAAATTATATTGATTAAGGATAATTATGAAAGTAACAATAACAGGTGCATCTGGGCTTGTAGGTTCAAATCTTGCCATAGAGCTAATCAAAAATGGGCATCAAGTAAGGTGTACTAAAAGAGGTTCAAGCATTATTAAACATTTAAGCGAGTTCCCTATTGAATGGGTAGAAGCTGATTTAAGTGATACAAAAGCTTTAACTCAAGCTTTCTTTGGTTCAGATGCTGTTTTTCATTGTGCAGCACAAATCAGTTTTAAAAAAGAACCCACTCCAGAAATGCTTAAAACTAATGTTGAGGGTACACACAATATAGTAAAAGCAGTAAAAGAAGCCAATGTCACTAGATTAATCCATTGTTCCTCAATAGTTGCTAGAGCGGTTTCTGAAACTGATGAACCTGTTACTGAAAAGCAAGCTTGGAATTTTGATAAGTTTGGGCTTGATGATGGCTACTCTGTGACTAAGCGTATGAGTGAACAAATAGTCCTAGAAGCTGTTAAAAATGGACTAGATGCAGTTGTTGTTAACCCAACTTATATGTTTGGTCCTTATGACTCAAAACCTAGCTCAGGCAAACTTATAATTGATGTCATAAAAGGCAAAGTTCCATCTATGTCAGATGGATTTAATAACTTTGTAGATGTAAGAGATGTATGCCGTGGAATGATTCTAGCTTGGCAAAAAGGAAAACCTGGTGAATGTTATATACTTGGAAATGAAAATATGACTTACCGCGACATAATGCTTCTAATTGCCAAAGTTGCAGGTGTTAAACCTCCTAAATTTGTAGCTCCAAAACTTATAGCTTCTATTTTTGGAGTAGTAGGAGATATTCAAGAAAAACTAACTAAACGTGATGCTCTAGTGAATAGCATTACAGTAAAATATGCCTATTGTAAAACTTATAAATTTTCTTCTGAGAAAGCCATTCGTGAATTAGGTTACTCAACTAGCTCGCTTGAGAAAACCATCCTAGATTCAATAGAATGGTTTCGCTCACAAAATATGTTATAACTTGCCTAACTAGGGTTTTAGCAAATTGTAGATTTACTAAAACCCTAGTTAATATAAAACCCTAGTTAATCTAGATTATTTAAATATGCTTCGGAATACTCCCATAGCTCGTCCTAAAATAGAGCTGTTATTTTCACCAGTTAGAACAACACTGACATCTAATAAACCTGGACTTCCTACCCGTTCTTCCTCAAACATATTGCGCACACAAACAGCAAAATGTTGTGGGCTAATGCCTCCATCACGGTTTACAGTAATAGAAGTAGCTGCTAATGGAACACTTACTTCATCTTTCCCTTCAAAATCTATGGAAAATTTCTTGACTTGACCACCACCTATTATACGGGAAAGTGCTTCTGGCAAACATACCCAAAGAAGATCACCTACTTTATAACCTCCTTCAATCTTAACCTTAAGATTGATTTCATCCCCAACATTAAATTGGCGATAAGCACGATTATTTTTTTCCAATGAAATTCTTACTTGTAGACTAGAAGAAAACTTTTCCCAATCTTCCTCTATAAGGCGTGTTATTTCTACTGGTATAACACCTTCAGTAGCTTTAATATCTCTAATTTTATCTGTAAAATTTAAGGCTTCTTGAAGAGAATATTTTTGACCGTTGATTTCTATTTTTCCACTACCACTAACTACTTTAGCTGCTTGTATTTCTGACATTAGAGCAATTGCAGCAACAGAATCTACTGTAGAATAGAGCCTACCATTTTCACCTAGATCTTTTACTACTTTGTTAGCAAGTGTTAAGGCAGTAACAAAATCAGCCTGTGAACCTGCTCTCAAAAGCGTAGCAGCAGCATAAGCTGTTTCTGTACGCATATACACAGCACACCCCAAGTAAATATTACTAGGACTTAATGTACCAGCTATAACACTATCAGCATGTTTACGAGCAATTTTTAGAGCTTGTTCACTAGCAGTATTACCAAAGCGTACTGCTCCATAAGCTTCTTCTGCATTGTTAGGATTTTTTGGTGGCCACTCAATGTTATAAGCGGCTGAAGTGTCTTTAGCCATTGTTAAAGCGTCTTCTATAGCTTGAGCAAGTGGAGGGCTTATTTTTCCAGCATTTCGCAACAAAGCTAAATTCCAAAGATAGCGAGCAGCTTTTGGTCCATAATAAGAATGTGGCTCATTACCACTTTCAGGATACATCTTAAAACCACGTCCTTTTAGCCACATAGACTGTTCACGCCTAACACCTGCAATGATAATTCCTTCAGCTTTATCACGGCGTTTTACATCATCTCCAGCAAAAATATACATTGCACAAGCTGAAAGCATTATAGCTGCGGTTTGTTCACAACATGCATGACCATAGTCTGAAGTAGCATCTACCAAAGCTTTAAAAGGTTTCTCTAAACTTGGCATTACTTTCAGAGAAAAGATGTTTGAATCTGAATCTAAAGAAAATGTTTCTCCTTCTCTTAGAAAACAAAGGGTTTTGGCTAAATATTTAAATTTACCAGGGATATTAACTCGTTTATTTGCATAGTCTACACGGTTAGTTGTAGGGTCTTCAACCATCACTTCATAATCACCAGCTACAACTAAAAAGCTTATTTCTGCTCGCGAAGCATTAATAATTTCTTTTGCTTCTAATACTCGGCCTTCATAAATAAGTGGGACAGCTTTTCCATCACAGTTTACTTGAACCTGTATTTGCCCAGAGCTAGAACCTAGATGCACTCGCCCTATTGCAGTGTCATTTGGGTGAACAAACAAAGGTACATCTAAAACAGCAAAAATTTCTTTTTCTGCTCTAAACCTTGCTTCAGCTCTAGCCCAATCTAAACCATTAATAACAAAAGCTTCTACCAAATAGTCAGCAAAAGCTTCTCCTAATCTTAAACTTATACTTGCAACCCCTTCATCTACTGGAATAAGCCCAGCAAAAAGCACTTCAGGATCTTCTACTGTTAAAGGTTTTGAAGCTGTTGTTTTATCAGACTTAGTTTCTTCTTTTGAAATTTGTTTATTTCCACCACCTCCAGCTCTAGCAGCCATTTCATTATCAACATCAGACAAGCTAGTCAAGCTATCAAAAGCACCTTGAATAGCGCCTAAAATAGCAGATCCTGGAGCTTGGGATCTAACAGCAGCAGGTTGCATTACAGGAGCACCAGCCATCATAGGAGCAGGTGGTGGGATGGCAGCAGGATAAGCTCCTGTTATTGGCATTGGACTACGAACCATCATAGTTGGCATAGGTGGTGGGATGGATTTATAATAAATTTCTGAAACTGGAGGAGTAATAAATTGTCTGAGTTTAGTTTCAGGTTTCCCAATGGCTAAATCTTTACTACTTTTTTCAACCAAATCTTTAATTTGTCCTGCTAATCGATTAGTAGGGGTGTCAGCGCTCAACAATCGAGCATCTTTAACTATTAAATAAACAGAAGCATCTTTATATTCTCCTAAATCGACTTGGATTTTTATATCGCTACTAGGACGACAAACTTCAGGCAGTTTAATCTTAGGTGTTAAATAGCCAGGCGTTACCATAGCAGCCCAGCCTTCCCATGCTTTTCCATTTATATAAGCGCCTATAGCCAAAATAGCGGCTGGAGCTGGAACATCAATTTCTACAGTGTTTCCAGCCATAAGCATGTCAAAATTCAAAGTTTTTCTTCCACCAGTTTTTAGCATTTCATAAGGTGGATAGTTATTTAAGCTAGATAAGTCTTCATCATTAATCATATGGGTAAAATCATTCCACCCATCTTCAATTGCCATCCTTAATGCAGCAACAGCACGTTTAGAATCTCCTTCTTTAGCATAACAACAAGCAACATAATATGCATAATTTGGATGAGGTGATGAAAGAGTAGTGCGTTTTTCTTCAAACATTACTCTTGCTTGAGCAAACTTACCTTCCTGAAAAAGCTTTTCTCCAAAACGGTAAATCTCATCATCTAAAGCAGGATGACGAGCTGTGTTTGGATCAACTGCTCCTGTGCGAGCAACAGGAAAAGTATGATCCACTATAACAACACAAACTGACTCTACATTAGTAGAAGTACGCAGACGTGCAATATTGCTATCAACTTTCTCTAGCTTAAATGGAGAATTAAATTCAGCACCATCTTCTAAGAAAATACCTTTTACTTCTCTAGTATTTTCACTAGGTATTAATGAACCTTGGACTTGTGTACCCAACTCAGAAAAAATAGTTTGTTTACGTTCAGCAGCCCGACTCCCAACAATTGGAACAGTAGCAGTACGACTTGGATCATTAACTAATTGAACATTAATGGCATGTGGCCCTTCGCCTGTTAAGTTAAAATTTGTTTCAACTATTCCATCAACAGCATCAGCACGGTTAGTAGCAAGTCGGCGGCCTTGTTCTGTTAACTCTAGCTGTACTGGCCCATTTAATGGAGTTCCAAAAGCTTCTAACCGTATTTTTACTGTTAGTTTATCACCTTGTAATCGTCTATCTACTAAAGAAGCAACTAAAGGCGCAAGCTTATATTCTGCTACAGTAAAGGTGCAAGCTGGTTCATCACTAGGAGCATTACGGAATCTAACTTCATAACTACCACTAGGAAGATCTCTTAGTAGTAAAGTAGCTACTCCAGCTTGATTAAAGCGAATTTTATGTTTAGAAAAATCTGTTTTATTAGCTTTGACTTCTAAAACTGCATCTGTATCAGGATTAACAGGATCTAGAGCTAAGAGGTAAATATCATCTCGTTTTTCTCTATATAGAGCTTTATCACTAGTAATACTAGCTAATCGTAATTTAGGTAATTTGATAGGAGAAATTGACACAGCAGGTAAATGAACAGTTTCTGGGCCAAGTAGAGAAAATACTTGAGAGCGTATTGCTGAAGATCCAAAAAAGCGTTTTACCCAATCAAGCCCTGGTTGATTAAAAAGCTCTTTTCCTACAAAAGCAAATGCTTTTCCTATCAATACATGATCTGCAATTTGATCTGCTAAATTCCAATCTTGTGTCAATACTTCTACCATAATTTTATGCTCCTATATGGTTTTTTTCCCTATAGTAGCTTAATAACGTTAAGCTACTATTTTATTGTTTTTGGATTTTTAGGTTTAATGAATATTTTTTCTGGTATTGAAACATTAAACTCTCTGGTATCATAGTTAATACGTAAGGTTTGTTTCCCGTTTTCAAATAAATCCACTACATAGGGGGCTTGAATACCGTTATTTTCAATATATTTAAAGAATCTATTTTCTGCTTTTACTTTTTCACCATTATAATTTTCTTTAGGAAATCGTAGCGCTAAGGGTAATTTAGTTTGAAGATCAAAGAATATTTCAGCTTGTTCGTCATCAGGGTAAGTAAGTCGTACACCATCAGCATATTGATGTACCCAAATTTCTTGACGTGTAATATAGGTAAGCTTGACGTTAGGATCCATCCAACCGCCACGCAAAATTTTATCTACTTGATAGCGTAAAGTGCGAGCAAACCTTAATTGTTGAGCTTGAGTTTGTTCACGAAGACTTTCTGATTCAGAGTCATAAATCCAATTTTGTTTTTCCGCATTACTTTGTATAAAAAGCCTTCCCTGACCTTTAAATTCAACTCTTTCTTTATTAGGTAATATAATGTAGTCAGTAAATGACTGTGTACCTAACTTATCTAGTTCTACCTCATTACTATCAGGTTTAACTTCTCTATAAGGAGTAATAAGCCCTTGTGAGCGTTCGCTTTTAACAGAAAGGTAAGCTTTTGCCCCAAGAGCATTTATTGAACTTTGAATCAAGGCTTTTGCCTTTTCTTGTGAGTCTAAAGGTTCTTGTGCTCTAGTAATAAAGCCTAAAGTAAAAATACAAAACAGTAAAAAACCTGCTTTTAGCATAACAATCTACTGCTCCTGCCCTGCTAATTGACGAAGTTGTCTTGGAGTAAGCAACCAGTTTAATACTCCTGTATCCTTTGGGTAATCGCTATCTAGTTCAATAGAAGCAATTCCACCTTTTTTTAATGGAACATTTCGAACTTCTCCATCAGAAGTTAACCAAGAGACTAAATCTCCTAGATGAGGTTGATGACCTACAATCATTATGCGACTATAATTTTCATAGTTATTACGTATTTCTTTGAACAGATCGCTAAATTCAGCATCTGGAGTTAAGTTATCTGTTTCGATAACTTTATCTGAGATTCTGAATCCATAAACTTTACAAACAATATCTGCTGTTTGACGAGCTCTAACATACGGACTAGTTAAAATCACATCAATTTTAGGAATTATACGGGCTAAACCACTAGCATTTTGTTTCATTTTTGTTACGCCATAAGCGCTAAGTGGGCGACTATCATCAGATTCTTCCCAATCGGTACGTTCAACAGCAATAGCATGTCTAAGAATGTAGAGTTCCATTTTCTTATAAAATTCCTCAATGAAAATAGTATTTAAACCTATAATATTTCACAATCTTGGCATTAAAAACGAGGCTTTGCAATGAGAAAAATCCCATTAAAACAAAGCAAACTTTTTTCCCAAATTTTCTGTCTAAGTTTTTAACACTCCCAGTATTTTCTAAAACCAAAAAGAGAGTTAAATTATGTACAAGATTATCAGCTACAAACAAATACTCCTGCTTTTCTTAGTGGCATTTTACCTAACAATTATTCCCAGCTATGGACAACAATCTCAAGAAGCTACTATCACTATTGATTCTACGCTGGTAAATGTTCCAGTAATTGTAAGTGATCGCCAAGGTAGGTATATAAGTGGCCTTAAACAGCAAGATTTTGTTTTGTATGATAATCAAGTAAAGCAACCAATTGCTTTTTTTGATGCAGCACAAGAACCACTCAATGTAGCGATACTTTTAGACACAAGTAAGAGTACTAGATTTGTTTTAGAAGATATAAAGTCAGCAGCTTCAACTTTTTTGACTCAATTAAGAGCAAAAGATAAAGCAATGATAGTCACATTTGATTTTGATGTGCAGTTTCTCACGCCATTAACTGGTAATCAAAGTCAGCTAGAAAGAGCAATTCAACAGGCATATATAGGAGAATATCCAGGAACTAAGCTTCATGATGCAGTAGAAGAAACAGTAAAAGAGCTAAAACAAGCTAATGGGAGAAAAGCAATAGTGTTGTTAACAGATGGTAAAGATCATGGTAGTTACCTTGAAGCAGATGAGTTAATAGATCATGTAGTTGAATCAAACACTTTGATTTATACAATTTTCTTTGAAACAGGGGAAAATTTTAGAAACCGCAATGGTCGTTGGGATCAGCCTTTTCCTGACTCAAGAAGAGATAGACGAAATAATCCATTTTCACGCTTCCCTCGTTTTCCTCGTTTTCCTCGTTTTCAAGATGATTTTCAAAATCGAAGGGCTGAAAGACAAGAAAGAAAAGCTGAAAGACAGGAAAGAAAAAATACTGAGGCAAGAGATTTTCTTACAGAACTAGCTGAAGTGACAGCCGGACGCCTTTACAATAGTCAAGTGACAGATTTAAGAAAGACTTTTTCTCTAATAGCTGAGGAATTGCGCAATCAATACACTTTAGGCTTCTATCCTGACAATTCCGACTTTACAGATACACCTCACACAATTAAAGTTCAAGTCGCAGGAAAAGATGTTGTTGTTCGCGCTCGTCGCAACTATAAGTTACTTGCCATAAATAAAACCAAGTAAGTTAATTAGCAAGTAATAAATACGGTGAACAGCAATAATAAATAGTTAGTCTAGGAGTTTAGTTAATGTCTACAGGGTACACAGAAAAGGAAGCTATTGCTGGATTAGATGTTAAATTACCAGCCATAGATTGTTGGCCAAATCAATTTAAAGACTATGAAATTGAAATTGAAATACCTGAATTTACCTCCATTTGTCCTAAAACAGGACTACCAGATTTTGGGACTATTACTATTCGCTATCAACCTAATGAATATTGTGTAGAGCTAAAATCATTAAAACAATATTTTCTAGAGTACCGTAACCTAGGTATTTTCTATGAAAATGTAATAAATCGAGTATTAAATGATTTTGTTGAAGCCTGTAAGCCTGTTTGGGCAGAAGTAATTGGAGAATTTACACCTAGAGGTGGAATTAAGTCACGAGCTAGAGTGCGATATCCTCGTGCTTAAGCTAAATACTTATCCTAAATTGTGCTAATTGCGGTTGTTTCAAGAAAAAATTTGGGCTAGTATGGCTATTTCCATAAATAGCAGTAATTCATCAATTAACAAACAAATATAGCCTAAATGGCTAACCATATTAGCCCAAATTTTTGGGAATCTGGAGGATAAATCATGTCTGGCGGAAATCAAAGCTACCAGGAAAAGAAGTTTGACCTTTCAGGTCTTAACGGCATTTCAGATAAACAATTAGAAATTCACTTTGCGCTTTATGCTGGTTATGTAAAGAACACCAATTTGCTTAATGAGCAAATCAGCGAGATGTTAAAAAATGGTAAAGGTGGTACACCAGAGTATGCTGAGCTAAAACGTCGTTTAGGCTTTGAATACAATGGAATGCGTTTACATGAATATTACTTTGGTAATATGACTAAGAGTCCTAGTGATCTAGCAAGTGACACTAAAATACATACAAGATTAACAGATGTTTTTGGCAGTTATGAAAACTGGAAAAATGATTTTGTTAAAGTAGGCACAATGAGAGGAGTAGGTTGGGCAATTCTTTATCAAGATCCTATGACAGGTAATCTTTCAAATCACTGGATTACTTTACATGAAGAAGGCCATCCAGCTGGCTTTAACCCACTTTTAGTAATGGATGTTTGGGAACATGCTTTTATGGTTGACTACAAGCCAGCAGAACGTGCTAAATATATTGAAGCATTTTTCTCTAACATTTGTTGGAATGCTGTAGAAGAGCGTACTCGCTAAAATCAAGGCAGCATAGTTATCTGACATACAACTAAAAGGCATAGGAGCTAAATTTTGGTTTCTATGCCTTCTGTTATTAAAAATAGCACTTTTCTCTAGAAAAAATTTTGTTATACTTGCAGCTTGCTTCTGAATATTTCTGATATTTCTGTAAGGAATCACCAAAAACCCATGTACTACCTTATTATTTATTCACCAGGAATACCACCTCGTACCGTTTGGCTAACTCAAAATAAACAAACTATTGGTCGTTCTAGTCGTGCAGATATTAATATTACAGACTCCTTTGCTTCGCGTATTCATGCAGTATTAGAACTACGTGGAGACAACTATTGGCTAACAGATCTTGGGAGCCAAAATGGTACTTATCACAATGAAACTCGTGTTTCTAGAGAAATAAGTTTAGTAACTGGGGATCGCATTAGAATAGGTGAAACAGAACTACATTACTATAAAGAAACAGCAGAAGGAACTGGAACTAAAACTAGTGTTATTTTCCATAATCAGTCAAGTCAAAGTCCAGAACTGACTTTAGGGCCAGAACCTGGAACAAGAATGTCACGTGTTTTAGTCCCTTCATCATCTACACAATTAATTTCTGATAAACAACTTAAGAGAAAAGTAGCAAAAGATTTTGTTGAACATGCTCAAGAACGTGACTTATTGGCATTAGTAAGTAAAGTAGGCTTAATGCTTTCTGATTGGTCACTTGATCAATTACTAGAAAACATTTTAGATATTGTTTTTGAAAATGTTCAAGCAGATAGAGGCTTTTTACTTTTAACAGAAAGAAATTCAAATGAATTAACAGCTAAAGTGGCTCGTTATCGTGTTCCACCTACTACAGGAGCCACTCCAGAAGTAGCTATTAGTCGTCATATTTCTGAAATGGTGATGCAACAAAAATCTGTACTTACTTCTGATGCTCAACAAGATGATCGTTTTGCTGGAGCACAATCTATTGTACTTGCTGGGCTACGTTCTTGTATGGCAGTTCCTCTAGCGCTACATGAACAAGTTTTAGGGATGATTTATGTAGATAATCCTTATGAACAACGCTTTAGTAAAGATGATTTACAAGTATTAACTACTATAGCTTCCGTAGCTGCAATTAAAGTTGAGCAAGCTCGCTTTTTAGAAGAACATTTAGAAAAACAAAGAATAGAGCAAGAATTAGAAGTAGCAGCTAATATTCAAAAACGTATCTTGCCACAAGAACCTCCAAGCACTGAAGGTCTTGAAATTATTGGAGTTAATATTCCTTGTCATACTGTTGGAGGAGATTATTATGATTTTGTTATAACTTCTCCTGACCATATGGGTTTTTGTATTGCAGATGTTTCAGGTAAAGGTATTCCTGCGGCGCTGCTTGTATCTACTTTACAAGCAACATTTAGAGCTACCATTGAACAACCAGACTTAATGGAAGCTATAAATCGTATTAATAAAGTGATCTGCCGTAGTACACCTTCATATAACTATATTACTTTCTTTTATGGCTTACTCAACAAACATTCTAGAGCATTTATCTCTATTAATGCTGGACATAATGCTCCGATTGTTATTAAACGTGGAGGAAAGGTTGAGCGTTTAGAAAAAGGTGGTTTTTGTTTGGGAATGTTTGAACGTGCTCAATATGAATATGAAGAAACTTTCTTAGATAATGGAGATTTAGTTTGCCTTTTTACAGATGGGGTAACTGAAGCTACAAATATGGCTGAAGAAGAATTTGGTGAGCAACGTTTAATTTCATTTTTACAGGAAAACCGTTCCTTATCACTAGATGAGCTATCCAAACAACTCTACCGACAAATTGAAAACTTTGTTGGAGATGCACCTCAGCATGATGATTTAACCTACGTATTATTTAGGCTAGAAAGTGATATGTCTGATGGTGAAACGATTATTTTTGATATTCCAGATGAAGATTAAGACTTGTGTTGAAAACAACTTTATTTTATATAGTACAATTAACACTAGGAAATATACTTCTTCAATAATTAAGAGGTAGATTTTCTAGTGTTTTTAACAACACTAAATTAAAATACAACCCACTTAAAACTAGATCAAATTAACTTACCTAAATTCTTATTTTTTAGATTAATAAAAATTATGAGTAACCCTGTTAAGCCCCCAAAAGCTAATATTAGCTCTGCTAACAAACAATCTATTGATAATCAACCACTTAACGCATCAGATAGCACTGAAACACTTTCTAAAGATAATTTTCCATCAACTAATACTTCAACACCCTTTTTTTCTTTTATCACTTGGAAGGTTTTTATCACCATTGCAGTAATAGTTTTTTTTCTTAAGTTAATTATTGCAGCTAAGACAATCGGATCAACAGATGTCTATGGTATAAATTCTTATGCTGTAATTGCCCAAACAATAGGTGGAGCAGATCTTTATAAAAAAGTTTCTTACTATAATCACCCTCCTTTTATTATTCATCTTTTAAATATATTAAAGAATCTTGAATCATTGACTGGAATAGGGTTTCCTTTTTTACTTCGATTTTTATCCTCAGTAGCTGACTTAGGAATTTTGGTACTTATTTACAAATTATCTAAATTAAATACAAGTATTAAGATTCCTTTCCCATATTTATTATTAATGGTTTTTGCCCCTGTATCTATACTTGTGGCAGGGTTTCATGGAAACACAGATCCTGTTTTAATATTTTTTCTAATTCTATCAATATATTTAATTGAAGTAGACAAAGAGGTTTTTTATAGCTGGCTTCCTTTAAAAATAAAAGAAAAATTTATTGAGTTCAACTTAACTAATCTTTGTTTAGCTGGTGTTGCATATGGGTTTAGTACCAATATTAAAGTTATTGCATTTATAGCTGCTCCTTGTATTTTCTTTTACTTATCAAATAACAAAAAGCGGCTAGAATATACTATAAGTGCTGCTATTACTTGGATTATCTTATCAACCCCTTATATTTTCCAAGTTCCTGAATATATAATCAAAAATTCATTTAGTTATAATAGTTTTTATGGTTCTTGGGGAGTATCTAGAATTTTAAGTTCTACTCTCCCATCCAATCATTGGCTAAACAACTTTTATTCAAGTCAAAGCAAGTTCTTAATAATATTTCTGATTATTACTATGTCTCTATTTATGAATTTTATAGGTAAAAAAATTCCTATTTTTATTCAGGTTGGTTTTACATTTTTTATTTTTTTAGGATTATCTCCTGGTTTTGGAATTCAATATTTATTTTGGCTTCTACCTTGGGTTTTAGCTTTAGGATTAGAAGCTGCGCTAATTTATTATGTAACTAGCGGAATTTATGCTGTTATGGTTTATAACTTCTGGTCTGGAGGATTTCCTTGGAATTTTGCTAGTGCTGATGCAAAACCTTACCATAATTTTATTCTTAACTATGAGTATATTTGCTGGGGTTCAGTAATACTTATCTCTTTCTACTATATAGTCTATATAATAAAGTATAAGTATGATTCCATAAAAAAAGTTTTTACCAACAATTGGGTTACGCAAAGTCATTTACCAGTAGTATTAGTACTATTATTTCTAACTACTTTTATGGCATATAAAGATCTTTTTATAAACAAAGGTTTTTATACTTATACTGTAGATGGAGAAAATTACGAAACTAGAGAAAAACAAGTTTTGGAAGCAACGCTAATAAATATTAGTCGTTTCTATAGTTTAGCTGGTCTTAATAAAGAATCTATAGATACTTGTAATGAAATTCTAAAGATGAACCCTAAAAGTGCAGATGCTTATAACAATATATGTGTAGCATATGCATCAATGAAAGAATGGGAAAAAGCAGTAGAAGCAGGAAAAAAAGCAGTAGAGATTAATCCAAACTATCAACTAGCTCAAAATAATCTTAATTGGGTAAAGAGCCAATTAGCAGCAACAGGTAAAATATCTAGTGAACCAGCAGACATAGTATCTTACTTAAAGACACCACCAGCAAATTTTACAGCAGGTAACTTTATAAACATGAGTTTGGAATTAATACAAAAGGCAGATAATTGTAATGCAGTAATAGCTTGTGAAAAAGCAATAGAGTTAGAACCTAATAACTCCATTGCTTACAATAATATGTGTATTGCTTATAACAATCTTCTTATGTTTGATGAAGCAGAATCAGCTTGTAAAAAAGCTACAGAACTTAATCCACAATTTGAGTTAGCAAAAAACAACTATAATTTTACTTTGTCTAGAAAAAGCAATCCAACGGCTCCAAAAGCTACAGCAGAGGCTTTTATTAGTTTGAGCTTAGCTTTTTACAATGTAGGAAAATTTGATAGAAGCATTCCTCTTGCTAAAAAAGCTCTAGAGCTACAACCTAATAGTTCTATTGTTTACAATAATTTATGTGTTTCTTATATTGGTGCAAACAAAATAGATGAAGCCATTTCAGCAGGTGAAATGGCTGTTAAGCTTGATCCTAACTCTTCTTTAGCTAAAGCTAATTTAGATTGGGCTAAAAGTCTTAAAAAATAAACATTATTTTAACTATAGAAATTATTACAAAAACAGTTTCTTACTTACACCTTTTCACGAGATAAAAACATGTCTAGCGAAATTAAAACAAATACCCCTGTTATAACTAGTAAACAAAATATCAACAAAAACACAGAAAATTCAAATGATTTAACTGTTAACCTTAAGTCTAACTCTAATTCTAAATTAAAGGTTCTTATTATCACCGCACTGATAGTGTTTTTATTTAAGTTATATATTGCTGCTACAACAGCAGGGCAAAACGATATAACAAACTGGCAACTTTTCTTAGATGTTGCACAAAAACTAGGAATTGCAGATCTTTACCACAATTTCCCTGTTATAGAAAATGATTACAATTACTATAATTTTCCTCCTTTTTTCGCCCAAGCGCTTAAGGTAGTAGAAAGACTTAAATCGATAACTAACATAAGTTTAGGGTTTTGGATTCGTTTTTTTCTCTCATTGGCAGATGTGGGAAGTTTGTTTATAACCTATAAAATACTTTTACAAATAAAAGGAAAAGAGCAAGTTCCAATAGGTGCATTAATTTTAATGGCATGTGCCCCTATTTCTATAATGTTATCTGGATTTCATGGCAATATAGATCCTTTTTTCACTTTTTTCTTACTTTTGTCTGTGTATTTTATAGGGATAGATAAAAACACTTTCTATAGTTATTTACCTAAATCAATATATAATTACTTCATAAAATTTGGCCTAACCAATCTATGTTTAGCTGGTATGGTTTATGGGTTAAGTATTAGTATTAAAATTGTGCCTGTTATGGTTGCTCCTTGTATATTTTTCTATCTATCAAACAATAGAAAACGTCTAGAGTTTTTTTTAGCAGTAGCTTTTGCTTGGATTGTTCTTGCCTCTCCTTATATCTTTCTTATTCCAATGGAAATCGCCCACAACACTCTTGGATACAAAAGCTCTTTTGGTCAATGGGGAATATCAAGAATTTTAATTTCTATCTTATCTCCTAATCACTGGTTTATCAGTTTTTATGGAAATCAAGGGAAATTTTTTGTTCTAGGTTCAATTATTGTTGCTACGTTAATAATGAATTTATGGAAAGAAAAAGTACCTATATTTGTTCAAATAGGTGTAGCTCTTTTTATTTTTCTATCCTTAAGCCCAGGCTTTATTGTTCATTACTTATCTTGGCTTGTTCCTTGGGTAGTAATTCTAGGTACTGAAGCAGCATTAGCTTATTACCTTACAAGTGGGCTTCTTGCCTTTATGATTTACAATTTTTGGAGTAGTGGCTTTCCTTGGAACTATGCTCTTGGGTTTCCTTACAACAATTTTATTCTTACATATGAATTCATATGTTGGTTTATTGTAATTTCCATTTGCTTAATCTATTTCCTATATATAGCTAAATGGAAAAAAATAGATATTGAGCAATATAACTTTGTTTTCTGGATTAATCAAAACTCTAAGATTATAACACTAAGTATTTTGTCTTTAATTTCTCTTATGGCTTACAGGGATCTTTTTATTAAAAAAGGGTTCTATATTTATGGTATAGAAGGAAATACTCCTGAAATTAGAGAGAAAAATCTTTTTGAAATGTCAAACATGCTTTATAGCCGCTACTATATACAAGGTAAGCTTTATCCAGAAGCAATAAACCTTGCACAAAAAGTCCTAGAGACAAACCCTAAAAGTGCAGATGCTTATAACAATATATGTGTAGCATATGCATCAATGAAAGAATGGGAAAAAGCAGTAGAAGCAGGAAAAAAAGCAGTAGAGATTAATCCAAACTATCAACTAGCTCAAAATAATCTTAATTGGGTAAAGAGCCAATTAGCAGCAACAGGTAAAATATCTAGTGAACCAGCAGACATAGTATCTTACTTAAAGACACCACCAGCAAATTTTACAGCAGGTAACTTTATAAACATGAGTTTGGAATTAATACAAAAGGCAGATAATTGTAATGCAGTAATAGCTTGTGAAAAAGCAATAGAGTTAGAACCTAATAACTCCATTGCTTACAATAATATGTGTATTGCTTATAACAATCTTCTTATGTTTGATGAAGCAGAATCAGCAGGTAAAAAAGCCTTAGAACTTAATCCACAATTTGAGTTAGCTAAAAACAACTATAATTTTACTTTGTCTAGAAAAAATGACCCAAATGCTCCTAAATTAACAGTTGATACTCTCATTAACTTAAGTTTAGCTTTTTACAATGCAAAAATGTTTGATAAAAGTATTTTGTTTGCTAAGAAAGCGCTAGAAATTCAACCTAATAATCCTATTGTTTACAATAACTTATGTGTTTCTTATATTGGTGCAAACAAAATAGATGAAGCCATTTCAGCAGGTGAAATGGCTATTAAGCTTGATCCTAACTCTTCTTTAGCTAAAGCTAACTTAGATTGGGCTAAAAGTCTTAAAAAATAGATACTATAAAAACCTATATTTACAGTAGGAGCACTTTATTATGGCATTAGATAAAGAAACTTACCGAAAAATCTTTTGGTTTATGTCTGCAATCATGCTGATAATTATGCTCTTTCTAAGTAAAGATTTTGGGATGAATTGGGATGAATCAGGATTTAGTTTGTATGGAGAAAAAATAGCAAAATTTTATTTATCTTTAGGGCAAGATAAAAGTGTTTTAGAAAAAGATCCAAATTATGATATTGCAATTTTATACTATGGGGGCTTTTTTGAATTTTTAGTATGGAGTCTTACTAAAATTATACATTCTCAGGTCTATATAGCTCGTCATGGATTAACAGCATTTTTTGGATTTTTAGCTATTTTATTTACAGGTCTGACAGCAAAAGAGCTAACTGGATGGAAAACAGGCATTCTAGCTATGTTGTTAATTTTCCTTACTCCTGTTTTTCTTGGAAACTCAATGCATAGCTTTAAAGACATTCCTTTTGCGGCAAGTTATATAATAAGTATATACTACCTGGTTAAAATAACTAAAGAATTACCTAGTCCCAACTACAAAACTATAGCACTTCTAACAGCAAGTATAGGCCTAGCAATTAGTCTTAGGGTAGGTGGAGTAATTATTTTAGTTTATCTATTACTGTTTTGGTTCATTAAAACCATTTATACTTATTTCCTTAACAAGTCAGTACCAACTGAGTTAGTAGAAAATGGAGAACTTATAGAGGAACAAAACAATAATTCCTTACCTTCATTACAAAAATTCATCAAAAATAGTATATTGTTTCTGTTTATAATATTTGTTGGCTCATATTTTATAGGAATATTTTTTTGGCCTTATGCCCTTTTACATCCATTTACAGGAGTACTAGAATCTCTAAGACAATTATCTAATGTACAATACTGGAATGGGTACCCATTATTTAATGGAGAGTGGTATAATTCTTGGGCTGTACCTTGGAACTATATTCCTGTTTGGGTGTTAATAACCACTCCTCTTTTTATCCCTTTATCATTTATTTGTTTGCTGATAGCTCTCAGTAAAAAAGCTTGGTCTAAAGAAGATTTAATATATTTACTTATAATAGTTTTTTCTGCTTTATTTCCTGTAGTTTACGTAATTATTAAAAAATCTAACTTATATGATAGCTGGCGACATCTTTATTTTATCTACCCATCGATTGTAGTAGTTGCTGCCGCAGGAATAGATAAATCATTAGCCCTACTAGACTACTCTAGTAAAATATTCCTGGTAATTTTACTAGGAATATTTATAATTGAACCTACAATGTTTATGGCTAGGAATTATCCTAATTACAGTTTCTATTTTTCACCAATAATAGGTGGAATTAAAGGAGCTTTTAAGAATTATGAGATTGATTATTATGGAACATCTCTAAGATCTGCAGTTGAATGGGTAGCTAAAGATTCAGAAACAGTTAGAAATAAAAATAACGTAAAAATAAAAAATTGGTATGGAGGTGCAAGTTCAATAGATCCTTTTATAAAATCATACAAGAATTTAGGATTTACCCTTGGAAATGACTGGGACTACTCATTTATTTTATTAAGTCAAGCTAAAGCTGATAAAAAGATTTTTGAAAATTGGCCTCCTAAAGACGCAGTTTATGAAGTAAAAGTTGATGAAGTAACGCTAGTTGCAATACTTAAACACTCTATAAATACTAATACAATAGCAAAAACGGACGATGTATCATCTATTCTCAATCAACCATCAGCAAATACTACAACAGAAACACTTATTAATTTAAGCTTAAAGTTAATAAACGACAAAGACAACTGTAATGCAATAATAGCATGTGAAAAAGCAATAGAGTTAGAGCCTAATAACTCCATTGCTTACAATAATATGTGTATTGCCTATAATAATCTTTTTATCTTTGATGAAGCAGAATTAGCAGGTAAAAAAGCCTTAGAACTTAATCCACAATTTGAGTTAGCTAAAAACAACTATAATTTTACTTTGTCTAGAAAAAATGACCCAAATGCTCCTAAATTAACAGTTGATACTCTCATTAACTTAAGTTTAGCTTTTTACAATGCAAAAATGTTTGATAAAAGTATTTTGTTTGCTAAGAAAGCACTAGAAATTCAACCTAATAATCCTATTGTCTACAATAATTTATGTGTTTTTTATATTGGTGCAAACAAAATAGATGAAGCCATTTCAGCAGGTGAAATGGCTATTAAGCTTGATCCTAATTCTTCTTTAGCTAAAGCTAACTTAGATTGGGCTAAAAGTCTTAAAAAGTAGTTAATATATTTAGTCCTAAAAATTAGTTAGCTCTATTTCCATAAACCTGCTCATAATACTTAAGATATTCCCCTGAGCGAGTTTTTTCTAACCAAGTTTGATTATTTAAATACCAATTTATTGTTAGACTTAATCCTTGCTCAAAAGTAACTTTTGGTTTCCAGCCTAATTCATTCTCTATTTTACTAGGATTAATACCATAGCGGCGGTCATGTCCTGGGCGATCTGCTACATAGGTAATCAAATCTCTAGAGCGATTTAGTTGTTTTAATATTGCCTCTATAACTTCCAAGTTATTTTTTTCAGATCTAGCCCCAATATTGTAACTTTCTCCTGATTTACCATTAATTAAGACTTTATAAAGAGCTTCACAATTATCCTCGACATAAATCCAATCTCTAACATTTAAGCCATCTCCATAAACAGGTAAAGGTTTATTTTCCAAAGCATTGGCAATCATTAAAGGAATAAGTTTTTCTGGAAATTGATAAGGTCCATAATTGTTACAAGTACGAGTAATTACTGTATCAAGCTTATGGGTATGTTGAGCAGCATAAACAAAGTGTTCTGCGGCAGCTTTACTTGCAGCATAAGGACTTGAAGGAAACATTCTGGAATTTTCATCTAGATAAATTCCAGGCTCTAAACTTCCCCCTACTTCATCTGTAGAAATATGAACAAAGCGAGAAACTTTAGCTTCACGAGCACAATCTAAAAGTACTTGAGTTCCAAAAACATTAGTAGAAACAAAAGGAGCAGCACTTTTAATACTACGATCAACATGTGATTCTGCTGCAAAATTAACAATAGCATCTACTCCCTCAAGAACATCTAAAACGTCTTTAGGTTCACAAATATCACCTTTAACAAAGCTATAATTAGGTAAATTTGCTAAATCTGTTAAATTATCTAAATTCCCTGCATAAGTTAACTTATCAAAGTTTATAATTTTATGCTCAGGATAGTTAATTAATAACAAACGAATAAAATTTGATCCTATAAAACCTGCCCCACCAGTAACAAGTATTTTCATTTTTTTACCTTACAACTAATTTTAATAAATAGAAAAGCTAGATTTTGCTAATACAGCTTGTGATTATTTTTTTTGATTATTTTTAGCTTTTTCCCCTTCTGCCCAAGCAAGATTATTTTTTGCTAACTGAAAGTTGGGATCTATAGCTAAAGCCTTGTTTGCTGCTTCTATTGCTTTATCATATTCTTTTAGCATTACATAAGCTGAACAAATATTATTGTAAGCAACTATATTTTTGGGGTTTAAGGCCACAGCCTTTTCTGCCATTTTTACTGATTCTTGATAAAGCTTTGTTTGAAAGCAATATAAACTCAAATTCAAATAGTTAGTTTCATTAGGAGTTTCCAAAACATTAATAGCTTGTTTTGCAAGCTGTTGCAAATTAGCTAATTCTTCATCTTTAGTATTACCGTTAGTATTATTACTAGAAGTAGAGTTTGAGCCAAAACTAGATGGAATAAATTTTTCTGATTTAAGCAAATTAAAGCTTACAGGATCATAAATTTTATCTTCAATAAAAAGTTTATGATAAATCTTTAATTGCAATAAACATATTATCACTGTAGTAATAACAAGCACATGTTTACTTAAATCAGTATTTATTTTTAATTTAGTTATTTTTACAATATACTCTGAAAATAATTCACTAAAGACTATTAAAATTAAGGCTGCGCCCAAACTATAAATCAAACTTAGAGTCATTCCATACCGTATATTTTTGAAAAAAATTGAAAAAACAACAACAAAATATAAAAAAAATCCAATTAAAATAGTTGTGTTTATATTTTTCTCTTTCTTAGTAAAATAGTATCCTATATAAGAAAAGAATAAGACAGATAATATAGGAGTAACCATCAAATAATCAACTAGATACCTATACCAAGGGCCTGAACAGTAATCTACACCATACTGAAGAGGTGTAAGAAAATTAGGAAGAAAAATAACCTTAAAAATATTAACTATATTTGGTATATTTCCAAAAGAAAATAAGTAAATAATAAAAGTAAAAGCAACAGGAATAATTGCTGTTTTAATTATATCACTTACCTTAATAAGGTTATCGCCTCTAACCTTTAACAGTATTAAACTTATAACAAAAAATGGTAAGTAAAAATACGTAGTCTCTTTATATAGTAAAAGAAATGTTAGTGAGCAAATAAAATACAGGAAATCTCTCTGTTTTTTTGAGTTAATAAAAATTACAAATAAAGCAAGTGTAATTACAGTAAATAAAGTATAGCTAGAATCTAATAAAGCACGTCTAGCAATACCTAAATTTACTGGAGAAAACATTATAAATGCACTTGTCAAGAATGCTACTTTCTCATCCCAAAATTTCCTTATAAACAAAAAAGTCACTATTACCAAAGCCACAAGGCTAAATAACGAGTAATAAGATAAAGTAGTAACAGAGTCACTTATTTTTAATAGAAAACCTATTACTAAGATATGCCCTATTCTTAAAGGGGTAGGATAGAGTTGTAGGTTAGGCGTTTTTATATACTCATCAGCTATTTTTGCAAGACCAGAAAAACCATTCTCTTTTATTGCAGAAGCTTGGTTAAGATATACTCCCTCATCAGCAGTATAATAATATTCATTTTGTTTAGGCAAACCATCTACAAGAATAATTACTAATGCCAATAATAACCCGGCTAGTAAAACATAAGAGAAGATCGATTTTTTATTAATTTCTTCTTGAGAAGAAGGAAGTTCTGTCTCCATAATTTTTATTGTTGAAACTCTTATTTCATATTAAAGTAAAGTTATAACTATGAAATCAAAAGGTAAAGATCTGCTGATTTTAAGTCAAGTCTTTTATCCAATTAAGTGTTATGTAAAATTACTATTCTTTTTTTTCTAACTATGATTTAACATTAAAGCTCTAAGAGAAATTCAAGATCTGAGTTCTATTTTCAACTTAAGGTAGGATTAAATTATGCCTAAGAAAGTTTTAGTATTTATAGTTGCTTATAATGCAGAAAAGCATATTGAGTCTGTCTTAAATAGAATTCCTGAAGTATGTTGGAACTCTGATCTCTACCAATTACAAGTACTTATTATTGATGATGCCTCTAAAGATAATACAGTTGAAGTAGCTAATAGATATAAGTTAACAACTGGTAAAAATATACTTGTGCTTCGTAACCCTATAAATCAAGGTTATGGGGGAAATCAGAAAATTGGTTACACCTATGCCATAGAACAAGGATTTGATGTAGTTGCTCTTCTTCATGGAGATGGACAATATGCACCTGAAATGCTAGATGTTCTAGTTACTCCTATTGTAAAAAATGAAGCTGATGTAGTATTTGGATCAAGAATGATGGAAAAGAAAAACGCCTTAAAAGGAGGTATGCCTTTTTACAAATTCATAGGAAATATTATTCTTACCACTACACAAAACTTACTTCTTAAATCTAGCTTAACAGAATTTCATACTGGATATCGAATTTATTCCGTAGAAGCTCTTAAGAAAATTCCCTTTCAATATAACTCAAATGATTTTGATTTTGATACAGACATTATTATTCAAGTTCTAGATAGCAAATTCCGTCTCTTAGAAATACCTATTCCTACTTATTATGGTGATGAAGTTTGTCATGTTAATGGTGTACGTTATGCTATGCAAATTTTACGAACTTCATTATTTTCACAAATTCAGAAATTTAATATTTACTACCATCCAAAGTTTGACTATAAAGCACAGGAAAGCCCTTATGAATCTAAAACAGATTTCGATAGTACCCACACCTTTGCGATTAATTTAACTAAGCCAAAATCTACAGTTATAGATTTTGGTTGTGCTAGTGGTTATATTGCTGAAAAACTACAAGGAGAAAAAAATTGTCGTGTTTATGGGTATGATCAAGATATTAATCCAAACTCTTTAAAATATTTTGAAGAGACTTTTAAAGTAGATTTTGATCATTTTAACTTTGAATTACCTGAAAATGTGAAAAAAGTAGATACAGTTTTACTCTTAGATGTTATTGAACACTTATCTGATCCAGCAGGTTTTCTTACTATGTTGAGAGAAAAACTAGCTGCACATAATCCAGAAATTATTATTACTACAGGTAATATTGCTTTTCTTGTTACTCGTCTATCTTTATTAATTGGACAATTTAACTATGGAAAAAGAGGTATTTTAGATTTAACTCATAAACGTCTTTTCACTTTTTCATCTATCAAACAACTTCTAAGCAATTTTGGTTATGAAGTTACCAAAGTAGAAGGCATACCTGTACCTATTCCATTTATTATCCCAAACAAGTCCTTAGCTAATTTTCTGCTAAACATAAACAAACTTTTAATTAAAATAAGTAAAGGAATGTTTTCATTTCAGATTGCAATAGTAGCTAAACCTCTACCAACATTAAACTTATTGTTAGAAAATGCTAAACTACGAGGCCAAGAAGAATATCAAAAAGTATTAGAAAAAAATGGACAAACTATTAAGGCTAAAGAAGATAAATTTCAACTTGCTAAATAGGTAAATTTATCAACAGCAGAATCTAAAAAAGGCAATTGTTTATCTTTATCAGACAAAATAGCCTCTTTTATCGGCCATTTAATATTTATTGTTGGATCATGCCAAACAATTCCTCTATCTAGTTCTGGTGCATAAAAATTTGTAGCTTTATAAACAATATCCGCTAAATCACTTAAAACACAAAACCCATGAGCAAAACCTACAGGAATATAAAGTTGGTTTTGATTTTCTTCAGATAAAATAGCACTTACCCATTTCCCATAAGTAGGCGAACCCTGACGAATATCTACAGCAACATCAAAAATTTCACCTCTAACACAACGAACTAGTTTCCCTTGTGCCATTGGATCAGCTTGATAATGTAATCCTCTCAAAACATTCTTACTAGAACGAGAAAAATTATCTTGTACAAACTCGACTAATATACCATTTTCAGCAAATTCTTTTTTGTTATAAGACTCAAGAAAAAAACCTCTGCTGTCTCGGTAAATTTTGGGCTCTAATAACAAAACTTCTGGTATATCTAGTTTTTTTACAGTAATTACCATTAAATTAATATCCTAGAATGAAAATATACTACTACGGTAACTCAACCAATGCATCATCGCCTATCATTAAGCGAAGAGATTTTTTTACTCCTTTATGTTTAGTCACTACAGATTGTTTACCAATTAAAGATTCATCTAAATGTTCAACAGCAATTATCTTGCTATCCTCTAGAATGACAGAACATTCAACGGCAGAGTTTTCTATAAAGCAGCCATCACTAATGCTAGTGTAAGGTCCAACATATGCATTTCTAATTACTACATTTTTGCCTATTTTAGAAGGTCCACGAATAATACTATTTTCGACAACTGAACTAGAGTCTATAAAAACACGTCCAGCAATTGAAGAATTATTATCAACACTACCTCTAATATCACGTTCCGTAAACTCATCTAAAACCATACGATTAGCTTCAATAATATCGTCTTTCTTTCCTGTATCAAGCCACCATTTTTCTAAAAAATGAGCTTTTACTTTACCCTTGGCAGTAACCAGATTTTGGATTGCATCAGTGATTTCTAACTCACCTCTAGCAGAAGGCTTTAGATCAGCAATAATAGAATGAATAGCTGGATTAAATAGGTAAACGCCTACCAAAGCTAAATCTGAAGGTGGCTTTTTAGGTTTTTCTATAAGTTTTATTACTCTACCATTGTCATCCACTACAGCTACTCCAAATGCACGTGGATCAGCTACTTTCTTAAGTAAAATAATGGCATCTAAATTTTCTTCCACAAAACTTTTTACAAAAGACTTTACAGAATCTCCTATTAAGTTATCTCCTAAGTACATTAAAAATGGGTCGTCTTGAAGAAAATCTTGAGCTATTTTTACTGCATGAGCTAAGCCCATTGGTTTATCTTGCAATATAAAATTAAAGTTATGATTCCAAGGATTTTCTTCTAAAGCTTGTTTGATCATATCTCCTGTTTCTGGAGCAATGATAACGCCAACATCTTTAATACCAGCATCTTTTATCTGTTCCATAACAAAATAAAGAATCGGTTTTGCGGCAACAGGAAGGAGTTGTTTAGGTAAAGTATGAGTTAATGGACGTAGTCTTGTACCTTTACCACCAGATAGCACTAAAGCCTTCATTATATCTCCACTATTTTGTTAAGGTTGTCTAGTAGTATTGCCCTAGACAACCTTAATTATTTATTTGCTAGTTCCGCGAGTAAGAGCGACAAACTCTTGAGCTTTTTCTTGCATTCCTACATTTAAAGCATCTTGTTCACTTACTCCAACTTTCTCAGCATAATCCCGAACATCTTGAGTAATCTTCATAGAGCAGAATTTTGGCCCACACATAGAGCAAAAATGAGCTTCTTTTGCACCTTCAGCAGGTAAAGTTTCATCGTGATAAGCCAGTGCGGTTTCTGGATCAAGTGATAAATTAAATTGATCTTTCCAACGAAACTCAAAACGAGCTTTAGAAAGTGCATCATCTCTATCTCTAGCTCCTGGATGACCTTTAGCCAAATCTGCTGCATGCGCAGCTATTTTATAAGCTATTACACCTTGTTTAACATCTTCTTTGTCAGGTAAACCTAAATGCTCTTTTGGTGTTACATAACAAAGCATTGCTGTTCCATACCAACCAATCATAGCAGCCCCAATAGCTGAAGTGATGTGATCATAGCCTGGAGCAATATCTGTAACTAGTGGGCCTAAAGTATAAAATGGAGCTTCATGACAGACTTCCATTTGTCTATCTACATTTTCTTTGATCAAGTTCATAGGTACATGTCCAGGCCCTTCAATCATTACTTGAACATCATGCTTCCAAGCAATGCTAGTTAGTTCCCCTAAAGTATCTAACTCTGCAAATTGTGCAGCATCGTTTGCATCAGCAATTGATCCTGGACGTAGTCCATCTCCCAAAGAAAAACTGATATCATATTTTTTCATTAACTCACAAATTCGTTCAAATTCTGTGTATAGGAAATTTTCTTTGTGATGAGCTAAACACCATTTAGCCATAATGGATCCACCACGTGAAACAATACCTGTAACTCTTTTTGCGGTAAGTGGAATATACTTTAGTAATACACCAGCATGGATAGTAAAATAATCTACCCCTTGTTCAGCTTGCTCAACTAAAGTTTCCATAAAGATATCAATATTCAATTTTTCTGCTACACCATCAACTTTTTCTAGAGCTTGATAAATAGGCACAGTTCCTATAGGTACAGCTGAATTTCGTATGATAGCCTCTCTAGTTTCCTTAATATTTTTACCAGTAGAAAGATCCATTACGGTATCAGCACCCCATTTGGTTGCCCATTTCATTTTTTCTACTTCATCTTCGATTGAAGAAAGTATTGCAGAGTTACCAATATTAGCATTTATTTTAACTAAGAAATTACGCCCAATAATCATTGGCTCGCTTTCTGGGTGGTTAATATTAGCAGGAATAATGGCTCTTCCTCTTGCAACTTCATCACGAACAAATTCAGGAGAAACATTTTCACGTAATGCAATATATTGCATTTCTTCAGTAATTTCTCCAAGTCGTGCATAATGCATTTGAGAAAAGTTCTTATCGCCACGGGCTTTGCGCTTTTCTATCCATTCTTTTCTGAGCTTAGGTATTCCTTCTCTAACATTGTATCCTTGAGGGCCAGCTGTATGATAAAGGTAAAAGGATGGTTCTCCGTTAGACAACTTTATTTCTTGACGGGGGATTTTGTATTTTTCTTGGGTCATTATTGGTACTCCGTAAAGGATTAGTATGAAACAGTTTATTTATTTTAGAGAATAGTTTTTAGCCAAACAACCGATTCTTACAGGATTTTACGCCAAAACTTTAATTTAAATGTAAATTAACTGTAATAGAAAAGTAAATACTTGCTAAAAAACATAAAAAAATTTACTATTTGCCTTACTCAACACATTCCTAAAAAAATCAAACATAACTTTTCACAAGGAGATAGGCTCAGTATGTCCACTAGTCAATCATCACAATCTAATGCTGCAAATGAAGCTTTTAATCAAGTTTTAAGAGCCATGATTTCAGTATCAGATAAAGTTAGCGATCTTATTTTCTCACCTGGGCGACCTCCTCAAGTTGAGTTATTAGGTCAGTTGCGCGCAGTAAAACTTCAAGGATTAGAACTTTTAACTCCTGGTCATACCAAATCTATTTCTGATTTGATGACTGCTAATAATCCTTCTGCCAGAGAAAAGCTAGAAAAATCAGGTTCAGCAGATATTTCCTATAGCGTGCCTGGCTTTTCTAGGTTTCGTGTTAATATTTTTATGCAGCGTGGAACACACGCAATTGTTATGCGTGTAATTCCAAACCGGGTTCCTACTTTTGCTGATTTAGGATTACCCTCTCAGCTTAAACAAATTTGCGAACTTAAAAATGGTATAGTTTTAGTTACTGGCCCAACAGGAAGCGGTAAATCTTCCACATTGGCAGCAATCATAAACCTAATAAATGAACTTTACTATTATCACATTGTAACAATTGAAGACCCAATTGAATTTATTCACCCTCATAAATCTTCTACTATACATCAACGTGAGCTTCATGCTGATTGTCCAGATTTCAAAAGCGCTTTACGTGCGGCCCTTCGCCAAGCACCTAAGGTTATTCTAGTAGGGGAAATGCGAGATCTAGAAACTATAGAAATAGCTTTAGAAGCCGCTGAAACAGGCCACTTAGTATTTTCCACTTTACATACAATTGATGCTGCAAGAACTATTGAAAGAATAATAGGTGTATTTCCAAAATCAGAAGAACATATTATCCGGGTTCGTTTATCACAAACTTTCCGTTATATTATTTCTCAAAGACTGATTCCAAGAGCTGATAGACAAGGCCGTATAGCTGCAATTGAAATACTTAAATCCACACAAAGAACTCGTGATTATGTTGAAAAAGGTGAACAAGCCGGAGCTAAAACTTTGGTTGATGCAATGAAAGATGGAGCAATCGATGGGATGCAAACCTTTGATCAAGTCTTAGAAGAAATGGTTCGTAGCCATGTTATAACTGTAGCAGATGCTATCAGCTTCTCTTCTAATCCTGGTAACTTCTCATTAGCTATTTCTGATTTTGTTAGCGATCTAGCAACTCAAGAAGCTATGGCACCTACAACTAATTCAGGTTCGTTCAAAGAATTACCTGATGGCTTTGAACGATAACCCTTCATTACCAAAATATAATAGCCAAGGTAACATCTCTAAAGTACCTTGGCTTAAGAAAATTAGTTAGGTATAAAAATATCTTATAGCTTCAACTAACTAGGATCAAAGTTCTGCTAAACCTTCTACATTCCATAACTTGATAATTTGATCATAACCAGCAGATGCAACTTGTTTTTCATCTGGAGAGAATGCCACTGTCAATATAGCGCTCTCATGAGCTTCAACACTAAACATTGTGGCACCTGTAGCAGTATCCCATAACTTTAGTATTCCATCCCAATCAGCTGAAACTAAATAATCTCCACGAGCAGAAAAAGTCAAAGTCCTTATAGAAGCCTCATGACCTTCCAAAACAGCTAAGTCCGATCTACTAGCTATATCCCAAAGACGTATTGTGTGATCCTTACCTCCACTGGCAAGTATTCCATCCACTGAGCTAGATAAGGCATTGACACAATGATCAGGACAAGAAATTATTCCAAGCAAGGATCTTTTGTTAGCATCCCAAAATCTAATTGTCTCATCAACTCCGCCAGAAATAATTAAACTACCATCACGAGAAAATTCTACAGCTTCTACTAGTCGAATGTGCCCAGTAAAAACAGCTACTTTTTGTCTAGACATAGTGTCCAAAACTTCAACATTAGCATCATTAGCAACAGCTAAAGATCTACTATTTGGAGAAAAAGCTATTGCTCTGAGTGAACCTTGGTATTTATCAAAACTGGCAATTTCCTGTTCTGTAGTTAAATCCCAAATTCTAACTGTACCATCTGAACTAGCAGAAGCAAGCAGATTACCATTCTGAGATATTGATAAGGCGTTAACAGCTAATTCATGTCCTCGCAATGCACCACGAACTCGTTTTTTCTTAAGATCCCAGATTTTAATTGCTCCATCTGAACTAGCAGAAACTAAATATTTGCCATCAGGAGTGTAGTTAATAGCTTTAATAACATGCTCATGTCCTTGAAGCACTGCGGCTTCCTGTAAGAAAACCCCTTCACTATAAGCATTAGCATCAGCTAATAATTCGCTTGCCTCAGCATCCAAACTATTTATTTTATTGTCAGGTATTTGACTTATATCTGTATCTAAAATAGATTCAGATAAGCCTGACATATCGCTTGATGTTTCCATACTCAGAGAAAGTGGATTTTCTTCAGAAAGAAGGTCTGAAGATATTTTATTATCCTCTGGTTGTACAACTACTTTTACATCTAATATGGTATCTGCCTTACGGGAAACTTTTAATAGGTTGTCATCTAACACACCTAAATCTCTAGGAGTAATACTTGCTACTTTAGGAAGAGGTGGAGTAGAAGAATTTGTTTGTGCTGTAGGACTAGGAAAAAGATTTTTAGAAGAACTTTTTGAAACCGCTGCCTCTAGTTCTGTATAAAGCTGCATTACTGTTTGTTGACGAGTTAGACGATTTTTTGTCAATGCTTTCATAACTACTTCTTCTACTTCACTAGTTATGTCACGACGTATTGTGCTTATTTTTCTTGGAGGATCTATAGCATGTTGAATAATTACAGCTGAGGGTGTAGGAGCATCAAAAGGGACTTGTCCAGATAACATCTCATAAAGCATTACTCCTAAACTATAAATATCTGAACGAACATCTAATTCTTCCCCTTTGCACTGTTCTGGAGACATATAATGTGGTGTACCCATGACCAAACCTGGCCCTGTTAGAGTCATAGATTTACCAGATTTTTCTTTTAATTTTGCAATACCAAAATCTACTACTTTAACTAATTCTGGGCCGTTTTCTGGAATCTCAATAATAATATTGTCTGGTTTTAAATCCCTGTGTATAACTCCTGCATTATGTGCAGCTTGAACAGCCTCGCATACAGGCTTAAGTATTTCTAGAGTTCTTTTTGCAGAAATTATTCCTAGTTTTTCTATTTCCTCTCTTAAGGAATGTCCCTTAAGTAACTCCATAGCTAAATAAGCTCTGCCATTTTCTAATACACCAAAATCATAAATAGTAATTACACTAGGATGATTAAGTCTGGCAGCAGCACGAGCTTCACGGCGAAACCGTTCTAAAGTTTCACTGCTAGAAGTATAATCTGGTAAAACTACTTTTAGGGCAACTACTCTATCTAGCTCTAGATGAGTAGCACGATAAACAGCGCCCATACCGCCTTGGCCAATTAAAGCATCAATGCGATATTTGTCTACCATTCTTTGACCAGGAAAAGCTTCAACTAAAAAAATTCGATCCTTAGAACAACGATCTTCAACATCTTCATAACAAGATTTACAAATAGGGCAATATTTCATTTTAGACACCAAAAGTTTTGTCTCTAGCAATAAAGCCATAGTTTAACATAGCTCAGTTTGTCTAGGATAACTTTTTTATCCGCTTATTATTACAATAATTTGTACTACTATCTAAAGAATTTAAACTAAAAACTAAAGATTTATCTTTTTGCTATTGACATAGTCATTTTTCCTATTGTACTTTTCTAGTCTCCAAAAAATTTCTACAAACTACCTAAAAAAACTTTTCATAGGATTCATTATGACGGCTAAACCTCGTACTAAACAGCCAAGGCTGCATACACGTATTGCAGTTAATTTATCTATTAAAATTTCTGCTACAAGTATAGAGGGGAAAACAGTAAGCACTTTAGCTACAATTTTTAATGTAAGTAGAGGTGGTGCGGCACTGCAACTAAACTTTGAGACAGATCCTAACACTAAAGTTAAGTTTCTCTGGCAAGACCAAAAAGGTAAACATGAAGCTTATGCATTAACTAGATGGAAACAACCTTGTGGTAAGAACATCTGGAAAGTAGGAGTAGAAAATGTAGATAATGACTCTCTATGGTCTAATCTAATTTATTTAGCTTGTCAATCAAGAGGATGTTAAATACTTAATTTTTTTTGCCTACTATTAAACACCATAAATCTGTTTCTATTTTCTCTGTAACTTCTAATCCAAGACCTATAAGTTTTTGTTCAATATTTGAGATATTGTGCTTCAAAATTCCAGAAATAATTATAATTCCCTTTTTTTGTAATTTCCCAATCAATGAATCAAAAAGCTCAGCAATTGCTATTGGAGGTAAATTAGCAATTATGAGTGAATAATAATTTTGAGGATAATCTAATATAGTATTTAATTTTAGAGTAATTAATGTTTCTACACTATTTAATCGTAAGTTAGTTTTTGCTTGTTTGATAGCATCTTGATAAATATCAAAAGCTTCAATAGAAAAATCCTTTGTATAATCTTTAAGTAAAAAAGCAGCACAAATTGCCAATAACCCTGCACCTGTGCCTACATCTAGAATCTTGCCAGGTTGAATGTATTTTTCTAGCATTTCTATACACCAACGAGTTGTTATATGTAGATTGTTAGTTCCAAAAGCACTAGGTATATTACTAGATAATCTTATAGTTTTTTTTTCAGAAGTTAAATTTAGTTTATGATTACCATAAACTAAACGTATTTTTTGACCAACATCATAAACAACGGTTAGAGATTTACGTTGATGGCGACGTTTTGTCAAAAAGGTTTTAGTTAATAAACATTTTTTCATTTTGATTTTTATAAAAATTAATAAAAATTAATAAAAAAGGCAGGAAATAGAAATACTATTCCCTACCTTTTAGCTAGATATTATACTTAATATAAAGCAACTAAATTTCTGCTTGAGCTCTTTCTACTAAGCTACGAGCTAAGGATTGAACGCCTGTATGCTCATACCAATTAGTAGACATATCTAAGAAAGCAGCTACATAATCAAGCTTACTATCAGAAACTTCAATAAAGCGTTGGAGATTGCTAACAATAGAACTTTGAGTTAATCCGCGCTCACCCACAAAGCTACCCATCCAGCCTTTAATGGAATCAAAGCTGCTTCTAATAAAGCCTACTTGACCATCACCACCAAGACTTGGAACCATACTACTAATATAGCTAAATCCTGGATGGCTGCTTAGGTCTGAGCTTGAAAGGTTTCCAATAACTTCTTCTACTTTTAAGATGAAATTTGGTCCTAGCGGAATAAGGCCATCAAAACAAATTAAAGCAGCCATACGCATTAAAGAAGGACCTGTATAATTATCAGCAACGGCACTTGCAAATTCACCAATACCATCTCCAGGAATACCATTTATTTTTGCATAACCTACCGCTTCACCTACAATTTTTAGACAAAGGTCTATTGCTTGAAGCTTATCTGCTTTAGGAGTAAGACGATCTAAGAAAGAAAGAAAAGAAATGCTTTCTCCAATCTTATTTGCCATAGCAGCTGTTCCTAATGCACCACCAGCACTATTTATTTTTTGATACATCCAAAGAGCCGTTTGATAACCTTGAGATTTATCATTAAATAGATAAATAGCTCTTTCACCAATTTGTTGGATCATATTTTCATCAGTTTCGCCTGTAACATCTCTAATGGTATTCTCAAAGCCAACAAGATTTTTCCATTGACCAGGAACAACAAAGTCCAAAGCTTGTAAAGCTCTTACAGTCATCCCACTAGTGGGTAGTTCATCAATTATTTCATAAATAGGTTTACTCATTTAAGTTCCTCATCTTTTGTGAATAAAGTTAATTTTTACTTGAGAGCAGACAAACCGCTTAAGTTAAACTTGCCTAACCATTTTTCTCTATCAGCTTTACTAAAGCTAGGGTCTTTAGAAATAGCTTTTACTTGGAAGCGATTAGCGACCAAAACAGCGGTTGCTGTGCTACCTTGATCTACAGCAGGATATCCGCCTATTTTTTGAGAGCTAGACTTAAATTTTTCTACTGCACTAGGATTGTTAGCAGTGTCAGTAACAGAAAGTTCTGCTGCGTCTTTACCACCTTTTTTTAGCTTGTAAATTGCTGTGCCTTCTTTCTCTTGTACAGCTACACGGTCATAACCATCACCTGCAGGTGGAAAGAATTTGTTAAAAGTGCCACCATCTAATGGTTTAATAGCACCTGGAGCTGTTTTATCTGGGATTTTGTTGTCTGGCTTATCTTGTTTGGGGGCTACTGCTGTGCCTGTGCCTGTACTTGTACTTGATGAGCTAGTAGTTTTGCCGCCATTTTGCGCATTATCCCAACGAGATGGTTCTTTTTTACCACCACAAGCTGCCATTAATAATAAAGACAGAGCTAAAACTAAAGACATCAAAACCTTGTTTGAAACACCTTTGCTTGAGAAAACCATTTTGCCTCCTCTGCGAAAATTGTATATTTTTAATCTGCTAAATTATTTAGAAAAATGCCAATAATTAGTGACTAGCAATTTTACCAAAACCATTGCTACAGCCCAAACTATTTTCACATAAAACTATAAATTATTAGCATTCAGACGAAAGTCTGACAAAAGAAAGTGCTATAAAATAACACTTATCGGCAGCAAAACTATAGAAGTTAAATTCTTAACTAAGCAATTTTCTGATGAAATATTAAGTCTAAAAAGTTGCTTTTGCTAAAATATATTTTTGCTGACTATTGGTTTTCTGACTCTTTTGACTCTTTTTCTTTCTTTAATATGTTTTCCATTGCCCTTAAAGCAGCAAGTCTCGGAGTTAAGCCTTCTTCAAACTCACCTGTCATCCAAGTTACTCTCCATTTACCTTTAGTAAAATACTCTAGAGTAGGAACAAAATTGCGTTGTATCAAAAAGGCTAAAACTTCTTCTAAAGTTGGTATAAAATAACAGATATCTGCTTCAATATATTCACCCTTATAACGAAAAGTTTCTGGCCGTGTTGCAAGCATATATGTAACATTTGTTTCTTTAGCATACTCATCAGATTCTTGCCAAGGATCTCGTCTTACACCTAATTGATGTAAGCTCTTTGCCACTTCTACTAACTCTTTTTGATCCATTTCTCGAAAAAAATTGCTCATAAAATACCTCTTTTATTTAACTATAAATAATAATGTTTAAAAACAACACAAGGTAGCAAATAAAAGCTACCTTGCGTTATTATTCTTAATAAAATACTCTTAATCTAGTTAGAAATTAGCCATCATATCCTGTTGTTTGTTAGCCATGTTTTGCCTGAGTGTTTCTAAAGATTTTTTAGAAACAGCACGTAGTGTTTCTAAAACTCCTACACCTTTATCTGCCACAGCTTCAATTATTGGCTCATCTTTGATAACTAATTCTTTTTTCATTTCTTCTATTGTACATATGTTAGGCAAGTCTCTTTTATTAAGCTGTAATACGTAAGGTAGTTGATATAAACTTAATCCATAAGATTGTAAATTATGTTGTAAATTCCAAAAAGATTCAATATTAGCATCTCGTCTATCAATTTGACTATCAGCGACAAAAACCACTCCATCTATTATATTTAACCCTTTCAAGATGGTTTTACGAGTAATTTCATAAAAAAGCTGACCAGGAACAGTATAAAGATTAAATTTAGTCTTAAAATCGTCTATTATGTCAAATTCCAGAGCCAAGTAATCAAAAAACATAGTTCTTTCTGTTTGAGTTGCTAAATTTATTAAATGTCCTCGTGATTTATTCACAGCATATTGATGTAAATAGTATAAATTGGTTGTTTTGCCACCTTGGCTTGGGCCATAGTAGATAAAATTACATGTCATTACTCGTGCTTCTTGATCTATAATTGGCACTGACAACCTCCCTTTTGCTAACTGCCGATTGTACTTCAGCCAATCTCCGGACTCCTAGCAAACCTTTTGTAAAAGGTGTGCCATATAGTAACCTGATAAGGGGTAGAAGTAAAGGTTTTAAAAATTTTTAACTGATTTTTAATTAAGGAATTTTTTAGCAGTTCTGACCCAAAAGAATAATACTTCTCTAAAAAAAAAGAAACCAGCAAAATTACTAATTTTAATTAAATTATTTCTAATAAGGATATGTTTTTAAAAAGCCTCTTCTGTATGTTTAATTATCCTACCTTCTGTCATATAAATAACCATTTCACAAATGTTTGTAGCATAATCAGCCATACGCTCTAAATGCTTAATAACAAAGAGTAATTCTGAACCACGTTTAATAGAATCTGGGCGTTTTTGCATTATGTCTAGTAGTTCGTCATAGATTAGGTGAAATAACTCATCAACTTGATCGTCTTTTCTTATTGTTTGGCGGGCTAAATCTACTTCTGCTTTAATTAAAGCTTCAAGAGCATCATGAAACATTTCTTTAGTTAAAAGAGCCATTTTAGGTAAATCAACATAAGGTTTTAATGGAGGCTCACTATTAAGTACTCTAACATGCTTAGCAATATTTACTGCATGATCGGCTATTCTCTCAATTATGCCAGCTGTGTGAAGACAAGTAACCGTAAATCTTAAGTCTCCAGCAGCTGGCTGACGAAGTACCATTATATCTGTTGCAAGCTTATCTATCTCATTTTCCAACTTATCTATTTTATCATCTTCTTTTATAGTCGCTTCTGAAAGCTCAGAATCTCTTTCAAAAAGAGCTTTAGTAGAATGCTCAATAGCATTTTCTGTAAGTTGTCCCATTAGGGTAATTTTTTCTCTAAGTTTGTTTAAGTCTGATTCAATGATACGCATTTTTCTTTCCTAGCTTTTAACCAAATCTACCAGTAATATAGTCCTCTGTTTTCTTTTCTCTTGGACTAGTAAATATTTTTTCTGTCTCATCAAACTCTATCAATTCACCTAACAAAAAGAAAGCTGTATAGTCTGAAACTCTTGTTGCTTGTTGCATATTATGAGTAACTATAATTACAGTATAGTTTTCCCGTAACTCTACAATGAGCTCTTCTATTTTTTCTGTAGCAATTGGATCAAGTGCTGAACAAGGCTCATCCATCAAAATAACTTCTGGAGATACAGCTATAGTTCGTGCAATACAAAGCCTTTGTTGCTGACCACCAGATAAAGCCAAAGCTGAATCATTAAGTCTATCTTTAACCTCATTCCAAAGAGCAGCTTGTGTTAAAGCTTGCTCCACCATTGTCTGAAGTTCTCCACGAGATTTAGCTAATTGATTAATTTTAATTCCGTAAGCAACGTTCTCAAAAATAGATTTTGGAAAAGGAGTGGATTTTTGAAAAACCATCCCTACACGTCGTCGCAAATCCACTACATCAACACTAGGAGCATAAATATCTTGTCCATCAAGTAGTAATTTGCCTTTTATACGTGTTCCGGCAATTATATCATTCATCCGATTTATTGTGCGCAAAAATGTGGATTTACCACAACCTGAAGGCCCAATAAAGGCAGTAATTGATTTTTCTGGTATTTTCATGTTGATACCATGCAGAGCATGTTTTTCTCCATAAAAAAAGTCTAAATTCTGTGCTTCCATCTGAATGTTAGAACTTATTTCAGGATCTATATTAGTTTTTAACTCTGTCTTTTTTGGTTCAGTTTGTGTCTCTTTATTTTCCATTTTATCCACAGGTTTTGATTTATTAACCGTTAACATAAAATACCTTTTAATATCTTACAAGCCAACTAAATAGTTTATTGATAGTAAATATTAGTCTTTAGCACGAGTAAATAACCTTACAGACATATTCACTACTAAAATAAACATAACTAGTAAAAATGTAGCTGCCCAAGCTTGTCTATGCCAATCTTCATAAGGAGAAACAGCATAAGAATATATTTGCACAGGTAAAGATGACATTGGTCTATCTAAAACAGTTACAAAAAATCTATTTCCTAGAGCAGTAAATAACAGTGGTGCAGTCTCTCCAGCAATTCTAGCTATAGAAAGCAAAACTCCACTAATAATAGCTTTTCTAGCTGAAACTAATACTATTTCTAATGTAACTCTCCAATAAGGAGCTCCTAAAGCTAACCCTGCTTCTCTAAGTGTCTGAGGAACTAGACGAATAGCTTCTTCTGTAGCCCTAACAATTGTAGGAATCATAATCATTGCTAAAGCTAAAGCTCCGGCTATTGCAGAAAAACGTTTCATAGGTAAAACAACAAGTGTATAAATAAATATTCCAATTACTATTGAAGGTACACCTGCAAGTACATCTACTAAAAATCTAACTGAAGTAGCAAGATAGCCTTTTCCAAATTCTGCTAAATAAATAGCTGCTCCTATGCTAATTGGAATAGATATTAACGAAGCTATAAAAACCATTATGGCTGAACCTACAATTGCATTAGCCATTCCTCCACCCTCTTCCCCCACTGGTTTGGGTAAGCTGGTAAAAAAAGCTAAATTAATCGAGAAAATACCATTAAGTAAAATATAGACTATAATTATAAATAAGATTGCAAGTACTATTGCAGTACTTATAGAACATATACTAAATACTATTTTATCTATTAGCTTACGCATGAGATTTTGTGCCTTTAGTTATTTGGCGAATAAACAATTGTGCAATAGCTTGTACAATGAAAGTTATTATAAAAAGCAAGATTCCTATTTCTATTAAAGCATGTAAATACAAATCATAAGTAGCTTCAGTAAACTCATTTGCAATTACACTAGCCATTGTATAAGCAGGAGCTAAGAGTGATGTAGCTATTTCTGGACGATTACCTATCACCATTGTTACAGCCATTGTTTCACCTAAAGCACGACCCAATCCTAAAATAACACCACCTAAAATACCTGAACGTGCATTAAGTAATACAACCTGTGTAGCTTCCCAACGTGTTGCACCTAAAGCTAAAGCAGCTTCTCTTTGTGTAGGAGGTACAGCATTTAATGAACTAACAGAAATAGCAGTAATGATCGGAATAATCATTACTGCTAAAATCATCCCTGCCGTGAGCAACCCTATTCCATAAGAAGGTCCTTTGAATAGAGGTAAAAACCCTAACACTTTTTCTAAAATTGGGTTGACATGGTTACGCATAAAAGGAACAAGTACAAAAATTCCCCAAAGACCGTAAGCTACACTAGGAATTGCAGCTAAAAGCTCAACCAATGTTAAAACCACTGGCCTAAGTTTATAAGGACATTGTTCGGTAAGAAAAATTGCTACTCCCAAACTAATAGGAACAGCAATCAATAAAGCAATTAAAGAACTAACTAAAGTACCATAAACAAAAGGTAAAGCACCAAAAACTTCCTTTACTGGATCCCAAGTTGTAGAAAATACAAATCCAAAACCAAACTTAAGAATACTTAATTTACTATTGTAAATCATTGAACCTACAAGAGCTGTCACTAACAAGAATAAAAATATAGCTAAGCTATAGGTTAGCTTTTGGAAAGCTTTGTCCGAAGCAGGACTCATCAACCAACGCTTTTTTCTAGGTTTTAAGTTTACTGAGTCTTTGCTAGAAGAATTTAGTGTTTTTTCCATAAACTTTTATAAGAAAAGTATTAAAAATTGCTAAAACAGCTAAAGATAAAACCCAGTAGCTTTACTATTTACTACTGGGTTTTATCTTGCTAAACAACTAGAAACGATAGTTAATATCTAATTGAAAACGTTTAGCTGTACGATTATCTACACCTTTAGCAACATTAAACCTTTGACTAAATAGACCAATAAATTGGAAATACACATTCTTATTTAATGTATAAGCTCCAGTTACACGGTTATTGCGA
>JBDIBI010000034.1:0-64102 GCA_039812885.1 Blastocatellia bacterium | reverse complement strand
CTTTAGGTGTTGGTATAGGTGAACGGTTAGTTAGTAACACTGATGTTCAACAATTAAATCAAAAATTTGAAGAGATTGCTAAGAAAAAACAAGATGAGAATGGAGCAAATAGTGATCAAGCGACTGGCTACTTAGAAATGTTAGGTTTATTCCTATCAGGATTTGCGGCTGATAGAACACTAAATTTAGTTACAGGGCTTGCTAGTATTGCATTTTTTGTAGCAACCCTAGTGATGACAAACCTATGGCGTATTTTTGCTATTATCTTATATGTAATCTCACCACTAACAATAGTTTTAGGTTGTATTCCAGGTATAGGAACTAAAATTACAGCTAATTGGTTTGGGGCATTAGTGCAAATCTCATTTTGGCAAGTTTGGTTTACTATCTGTGCTTGGTTTGTAAATCATGCAGAAAGTATTTTTACAGTTTCAGATTTTACTTCTCGTTCTAGCGTACCCAATCACGCAGAAGCAACAGCCTTTGCAGTTGTATTTACAGTACTTTATCTAGCTACCCCTTTTATTGTTAGTGCAATAGTACCTCTCTCAATCTTTTCTAGCATTGGTGTAACTAGCCTAATAAGCGTAACTAACCTAGCTATTAGTACTGCAAGCAAGATAGGTTCAGCAGTAGGAGGAGAATAAATACGTATAACTATCTATTAAAAGTACTAATAACCACAATAATTAGGAGAACAGGGAGTACACTATGTCAATATTACAAAGAAAATTAGGATCTGCTAATACTAATAAAACAAATGGTATAGCTAATACAACTAATGCAGGTATGACAAATAATACAGGTAATTTGTCAAAACAGACAGCTAATCAAAATATCACTCAAGCTACAAGACAATTACCAGAATGGACTACACCTAATACAGTAGCTTTAACAACTGAACAGATGCAAGCAATAGTTCAAAAAGACAGCATAAAGAACAAACCTAATTTCTTTTGGGGTAGAGCTTATTCTGGTATCGCTATGGTACAACATAATAATCTAGTTCTAAAGGTTCTTATCTGTTTGATATTAGGACATGATTTTTGGAACAGTTATCAATGGAGGCTCTTTTCTACAGAACTCAGTAACAAACAATGGGTAGTATTCCATGAAAAAGAAGGTTTAACCACAGCTAAAGATGCTCGCCTTTTCCAAACAGGTGCAGATGATGAAGAAATAAACGCAATGGCTTGGAATGTAACTAGATGGATCATTGCAGCAGGCTCTAGCAATGTAGAAGCTTCTTATGCTGAAGCTCGCCAGTTTATGACCCCTGAAATGGTCAGAGAATTTGATCAAAGTTTTGGCGAAAAAGTAAAAGCACTAAAAGAGCTTGGTATTTATCGCAAGATTGAAAATGGTTCTGTTAGACAAATGACAGAAAAAGATTTGCCACCTGGAGCAAATGTTAAACCTAGTCGTTATGATGTGATTGTTAGTGGAGATTTGGTGACTTACCGTGAAAACGATAAAGACCAATTAGCTAAAGGGCAGTTTGCATACAGATTAAGACTTGTTCCACTTAATAGGCGCACTATTACCAATCCAAGTGCTTTATTAGTTAATTCCATAGAAGAAATTGACTATCAATCAACTTTAAACAAAGAAAATAAAGATAGTAAAGACAATAAAAAATAGTTACCTCATAGATTTTAAATAAGGGAGGAACGCTTACCAAAAAGGCGTTTAAAAACAATGAAAAGAGTTTATCTATTAGTAACAATCATAATCACTCTATTAGTAGTAGGAACAACTAAACAAACTTTTGCAGTAGACAACAAGAAGAAAGTAAAAGCTGTTGAGGCTAATGCTACTTCAACAGTTAAAGTCCCTTATAGCTTAGAGGTTACTGAAGAAAGCGGCTCTCTTGGCTTAGTTATAACTCTAGCTACTAATGCCATCACAACAATTAAATGCCCAGAAGAACCAGTTAGTTTTAAGCCTGGAAGCACTATTGGCATTGATGTTTATCAAGCTAGTGACTTTGATAAAGCTCTACACCGTAATGAAATTTATATTCGTCCTAGAGCAGAAGCAGCCGGAACTAATACCAATTTAGTAATAGAATTTGCATCGGGTCCAATTGCTATTTTCTTTAGAGTTGTTGAAGTAAAAGGTGGTAATAATGCTGGCGATTTCACCAGTGAAGTCATAATAAAGAACTCTTTTTATAAAGATGAATTGGCAAGAGCTAATGAAACTGCTTTAGCTAGTAAGGCAGAAAATGAAAAGCTCTTGGCTCGTACCAAAGAATTAGAAAAACAATTACAAGACAAAATCAACTCTGCTTGTGATGAAGATAAGCTAACAATTCTCAGGATCATAGAAGATAGTATTGTTTTTACTACAAGGAAAAATACTATAGAACAACCTAATGTGAAAATTAGCCAACTTGGTAGACTTCAAAAAACTAAAAATGGCTGGATAGCTAGTTTTATAATAGAAAACCGTACTAAAGATTTTATCCCTCTAAATAAGGTTGAAAGCCTCTCAAATAAGGTGTTTAGTACTTGGGAACTACCTAAAAAGCTCTCACCTAAAACAGAAACCAAAGTTTCTTTTTTAATAGATGCTGACTTAAAAGAAATGCCTACAGAAGTAACTTTTTTTATAGGAACTACACCATTAAAAGTTAAAACTTCTTACTAAACTAACAACAATAACAACAATAACAACAATTATTTAGGAGTATGTTATGGAAAACAATTCAAGTTCAACAGGTCAAAACAATTCTAGCAATATAGATTTAGCTAGTGAGTTCGATAAATTCCAAGCAATGATAGGAAATACAAGCCAAAATACTAATAATAATAACTCTATAATTATTGTAACAGATGAAGATGAAAACCAAGAAACACATGAAATAAACAATTTGCTAGGAGCTTTTGATAAAGCGAAAAAAACTTCTACTATTTCAGAAGAAGAAGCCTTACTACTCCTAGATCCAAATGCTTCACAAGCTAATACGGTTAATACAAATACTAGTAGTAACATAAATAATACTATTAATCCTATTAACACTAACAGTAACAATAATAGTCAATCTACCCTAAATACTGAAACCCCTCAACAAATAGGAACATCTATTTTAGATAACTTAGAAAACAACAATACAAACCAAACTCAATCTCAAAATCCTAGTGAAATAGAAAATGCTAATACTACTAATAATCCCAACACAGAATCTATAAGAGCGCAAATAGCTGATAGTCAAATAGCTAACAATATAGTAGCAGCAGCAAAGCCTAATAAAGCTTGGAACCAACGCTTTGTTATATTTGGAGTTTGTGCGGCTATTATAATTGGTAGCATAGTTTTTCATAGTAATTCAGTTGCAAAACCTAGCCCTGCTACTGTTAATGATTTAGCTCATGCATTACCTTCTGAGACTAGCCCTAGAGCCGCCGATCCTGGACTACATAGCTATGAACTAGGTAGACCTGATGAAAAGCTACCTAGCAATAAGCCTAAACAACAAGAAGATATACCTAAACTAATCATTCCTTCAGAAGTTCCAGTTGCTCCCGTTGCTACACCTACACCTGCACCTAGTCCTACTCCTGTTGTTGCTAAAGATGAACCTGAAGAGCCAGAAGATTTTAATATCAAGTTTAGAGCAGCTAATAGACTAGCAGCACAAAGCCTTATTCCAAAAGATGACACTAAACAGATTAAAGAAGAGAAAAGTCCATTGGAAGGCTTGCGTGTTCCAATGCAGTTAGTAGAGCCTTTAAGATCAGGCATTCCTACAAAAGTTAGTGCAGTAGTAATTGCTGATGTAACAGATTCATTAGGTAATGTAGTTGTTCCTAAAGGTAGTAGAGCACAAATTCCCTTTTTGCCATTTGAAGTGCAAGGACGTGTTACCAATGATATTAGCTCCAATACAGTTATTGTCTTACCCAACAACCAAAAGTTGACAATTAAAGGAACAGTTAAAGGTACTGATGGCTTTGCTGGTTTAAGTGGAAAAGTTAAAAAACAGAATAAAGGAAATCTTTTAGCTAGAACTGGTAAGGTTTTAGGCCGCATAGGTGCGCGTGTTGTTGGAGTAGAAACAGGTGGTATTGGTGGGTTTGTTATAGAGGATAGTATCAATCAAAGTATTAATACAAGTTTACCTTTTATCCCAACTGATAGGGTTGTTGAAGTCATGGCTGGTACTCCATTTACTTTTAATATTAATTAAATTAACTACTTTATAATACTTAATTAACATTAAATAGTGTAAGTTTGAGATAAGTTTATTTTAGTTTGGCTGCTTTTATTTGTTAGGTAATTATAGAAATGAAAGCAATAGTCAATTAGCTACAAAGTTTGTAAGAAATGTAAATGTCTAAATTCTTTAAGATCCAGTGTAGGTGTAAGTTATGCGTAAAAACAGACAAAGTAACCAAAATCAAACTATATTAGGGCGTTTTTATACTTATCATTTTAAGTCTCTGCCTTGGCTAAAAACTAGTAATTTAAGTAGAGTATTGGGTACTAATAACACTAATAACAAAGATCCAAGAGAATCAGGATTTGTAATAATAGCAATCCTTATAGGGATAGTATTTGGCTTAGTTTTTTTCATATCTATAGTTAGTTTTCTTGCTCAGAACAATGGTGGTGATGGTACAGGTATCAAAAAAGCAACTAAGGACACTATTGAAACAAATAATAAACCTGATAGCCAACTTCCTACTAACAATAAACCTGACAAACAATCTCCTACTAACAACAAACCTCAAAAAGAGGACAATACTCAAGACTTGGGAAGTGGTTATTTAGTATGTGTAGAACTAAATGGAGTAAACCCACCTCGCACCCCTGCTTTAGACAGACGTGTAGCTAGATTTTGGATAGAAACAAAACAAGACTTAGATGCTCAAGGTGTTCCACCATTACGCTTTAGTTGGGGCTTTAGAACTAACTGTCAACAAGTAAATGTTGATTCTGGAGGTAATAGTAAAGCCACACCTGGAACGTCCCCTCATGAAGCAGGGCGTGGTGTAGATGTACGAGATATGACCCGTCGCAGAGATGCAGAGTTAATTGTAGCTATTTTTCATCGTCATGGCTGGCGTTGGCTGGGGCCAGTCAAAGACCCACCTCATTTTGAAATTCAAGGTTATCAAGTTGGCGAACGTAGCCATGCTCAATGGATTAGAAAAGCCCAAGCTGATTATGAGCGAGGGGGGCCGCGTGAAGGCTGTAGGGGACCAAGATGCGGTAGCTAAATCTATATTCATAGAATTTGCTTTATGACTTATTGAGAATCAAACAAATTGTTAGGCAAAAAAGAGGGTAATTATGAGAATCAGAAATTCTAACAAAGGTTACGTGGGCTTAAGCTTCTATTTGTGGTCACTTACAATCCTTATAGCAATTTTAATTGTGGGTAAGATGGGGTGGGCTTATGAACAATCTAACATAAGCTATAGCAATGGTTGGATCTATGATTGCGAAATTCCTCCACTAACCAAAGAAGAGGCAAAAGATGCATCTAAAGAACTTATAATTATTCAGGCTAAAGTAGCAGCTTATGATGTTTCTGTACGCCTTAACACTGCTAATAAACGCTCTGTAGATGTTTTTTATGAAAAAGTTCTTAGTTTGATGACACCTTCTCTAACTCAATCCCAAAAGAAGATATTAGAAGAAAGAAGCAAATTAATTAAAACAACAAATATAGTTATTGCAGATGAAACTACTATCACTGAGCTTAAAGGCAAAGAAATCCCTGAGCAGATAAGAAAGTCTAATGTTCAAGAAGGAGAATATTATTTTAAGTTGAAAGGTGTTTTAACAGTTTATAAGCATAATGACCATATATATAAGACCATTGCATCAATTCCATTTTGCCAATATATGCATTTAGTCCCAGTAGAAAGAACTCCAGAACATCCTTATGGGTTTCTGGTGAATGATATTTTTGAGAAACCCCAGGACAGGCTACTAGACACATATCTCTATAACTATAGTCCAAGAGAAACTAGAAATTAATTTCATTTTGTCATCGTCGCATTTTGGGATTGTTACATATAGACACTTAGACATTTAGATAAATATTAGAAATCAAAAGGCTAAAGGAGATTCAAGATGTTAGGAGTAAATAAAAACATACTAATAAAACTAATAGGAATAATTTGTATGATAATTTGGCTGTCCTATTCAATACATAGCCTTTTGAAAGGGAATCATAGAATTACAGAAACTAGAGCAGAAATCGCTATTAGCCAACAAGTTAAAACTGATAGTTGGGAAGTAGTAAATGGTGGATTACTAGCAGATATACGTGCTATGGCATTTGATAAGAGTGGAAAAAGGGGTGTAGCAATTAGCCTAGATGGTTACTTAATCAGTAGCGAAAATGGTGGTCTAACTTGGGATTTAGCAGGAAAGATGCCATTAGAAGATGGGGATATAATTAACTGTTTAACCATTAATGATAATGGCTTATTTGTAGGTACGGCAGTAGATGAATCTCTTTATGGAGCTATTTATCACCTAGACAGTAATGGTAAATGGCAAGTACAAGGTGGTCAATATGGTGGTATTTTTGGTGTTAGTAGCTTCAATACTATTAATAGCTCTAATACTAACTCTAGCTTTTTAATGGTTGGTAGCAATGGTCTAATGATTAAAGGTGCTAAGTCTCAAAATAATGCAAATAGTGAACATACCCTTTCTAATAAGACCAATAAAGGAAATACTCAAGCAGCTTCCCAAAAACCTTCTGAAACTGAAAATAGTTCTTTAGACTTCCATCAATTACCACTTTGGGCGCAAATAAACCTTTATGCAATAGATAAAAATAGCCAAAGAACAATAGTTGCTGGAGATTATGGTCTAGTTTGTAACTCTAGTGATGATGGAATTATATGGAAAAACATTTCTCCTGATAGCTCATTTAAGCTTCCCTTCTATGCTGTAAGTCTAAATGAGCAAATAGCCTTAGTAGGTGGTAGTGCTGCTAATTTATGGAAGCTTAATCAAAAAACAGATTCTTGGCAAAAAATCACTGGACTAAAAAATAACCTTACTGTTTTTGCTACATATGCAGATAAAGATGGAATTTGTGTTGCTGCTGGAGGCAATGCAATAGGTGAATCCCCTTTTATTCTTTATTCATCGAATAATGGTGAATCTTGGCAACAAGAACTAATCCCTGAAAAGTATGGTCGTATTGTCTCTATTGCCAAAAGTGTTAATGGCTTATTTGCTGCTACCATCGACGGTCACATTTTAATTCGTAAAAATCCTAGCTAGTTATAAGTTTAATACTCATCAATTTTCTAAGGAAAATTAATGAAGTTAAGTTAATTAAGTTAATTCAATAGATGGTTTTTAATATAAAACAAATAAAGAAAAGTTAAGTTCAATAGGAGAACAAGGTATGAAAAACAAAGATCTTAAAGGCAAAGCAAAAGAAGAGTTAGAACAAAATAAAGTGTTATTGATAAATGAGTTAGATAAAATCCCTCAAGGGCAAGCATTTGAAGCCTTATTGCTTGAATACTTAGAAGAAAACGCCTCATCTATATCTGAAACGAGCGAAAAAATAGAAAGTGATTCAGGTAAACCACTTCCTTACCTTGATCCTAATGAAAACAACAACCAGGAGCGAAAAGGTAGCGACCAGGAGCAAACAATCTCTCCAATGTCAGATTTAGACTTAGATTCTTTGGAGTTTTTAGACTTCAAACTACCAGAAAACCTTATAAAAGAAATAGATGCCATAAACCAACCTTCATTAGCCTTAGAAGCTCCTCAAGAAGCTATTCAAGAACCTTCTCTACAAGCTATTGAGCAAACTAACTCTTCTACCCCAGAAAGCTCTAATACAAGCCCTAACAGGCTCGTACAATTCGCCAGCATTGTTGAAGAAAAAGCTAATAAGCTTGAAACTGATTTAAGAGCAAAGGTTAGCAGCTTTAGTAATAGGAAAAGAAAAGTCTTGGGTTACTCCATGATAATTATTGGCTCTATGCTAGCTACTATGTTAGTTCTTAGTTTACTTACTAGTATTAATTTTACTAGCTTATTTGCTCAATCAACCTCAAAAGATACTTTTGATAACCTATTTAGCAAAATTCATAAACAAAAGACTGAAACTAAACAAGAAACTAAAGAGCTAAATGTTGATATTAATGAAGGTTCTACTTCTTATATTGATGGCAAAGCTACAAGCACAAATACATCTATCGTTACTAATTTATCTGACCCTAGTTTAATAAAATGGCAACCAACTCATTCCCTTTTAGCTAGTACTCCCAAAAGAAGAAAAATGCTAGCTAAAGAATTAGGTATTGATAAGGGAGAATGGATATTAGCTTGCTTCTCTGTTGATTGTGGTGATTGTGATAGAGCAGCATTAAAACTTAATCAACTTAACCTTAAGAGCCTTAAGAATGTTATAGCTATTACTAAAGCAAGCTCAACAGATGCAACTCTTTGGAAAGAACGCCTTGGCCTAAAGTATGAAGTTAAAAGTGTATCAGAACAAAGCTTTGAAGATACTGGCACTGTTCTACTTCCTACTATTATCAAACTCAAAGATGGTGAATTTGTTGGCGCTGTAGAAAGCCTAGAGGAAAACCATGACAATAAATAAACTACCTAATAAATTAATAATGTCAACTTCCCTAGCTGATCAAACCTTAGCAACAATAGTTAAAGAGATTTTTAAGTCAAAAGTAAACCTGGCTAGTCTTTGTAGAGACATGCGTATCAATTTGTCTTTAAGTCAAAAAGAAATGGCTAATAACTTCAACGTCCCATTACAGACTTATGAGGATTGGGAAGCTGGCAACACTGAGCCTAATGGACAGGTAGTATCTAAACTATTTCTACTAAGCAATTTTATTTATCTAGATTAACAAACAATACTATTTAATTAATATAAATACTTAATTTATTATATGGGGTAATATTATGTTATTAAGAGCAAAAGAAGTAAGAGAATGGAGACAATTACTAGCTAAAGAAGGTCATTTTATAGATGATGAAGTTGGCCTAACTATTGCTAATTGGTGGGACTACAATCAAGGGCAATTGACTCTTGAGGGGCCACCAGGAGGCGGTAAAACTCAATTAGCCCTTAAGATTGCCAAAGCTAAAAACCCTAATGAACCTATACAAATCCATAGATTACAATGCTTTAGAGATTTGGGCAAAAGACAAGCTTTATATGATTGGGATCCTAACATCCAAAGTGTTATTACTCAAACTAGCATTAAGAACGGCGAAGTACCCGATAACATAAATGATATCATCTACACCCAAAAAGCAATGGTTAAAGGTGTATTAACTAGAGTTTTACTAGATCCTAATCCTAATAAAGTATTGCTAATAGATGAGTTAGATAAAATTCCACAAGATCAAGCATTTGAAGCATTACTACTTGAGTACTTAGAAGAAAATGCTGTATCCATACCAGAAACAGGAGAAAGAATAGTAAGTGCTTCAGGACAACCACCAAGAACAATTATTACAAGCAATGCTGGTAATGGTGGTTTGGTAGCATCCCTTTCTCAACCAGTATTAAGACGTGGTGCTTATCTCTATGTTCCAGAGCCTAGTTTATCTCTAAGACAAGTAATTTTAGAAGGTAACGCTCCTAATCTAACTAAAGAGTTCATAAGATGCTGTGTCTTATTTACTGAGCAGATTAACAAAATTGTTAGGCTAGTAAAACGCATTGCTATCTCAGAGATTATTATGTGGGTTGGTAAACTTCAGCTAGCTAGCGAACTTCATCAAGTTAAACAGCTTACGGCTGAAATTGTTACTCTTACTATTTTTGAGTTAGTCAAAAATACTGGCGATAGAAAACGGGCTTTAGATGCAACTAAACGTGCTTTGGCTTGGATTGAATCTCAAAAGCAGAAGGATTTAGCCCAACTTGATAAAGAACTTGGCTATGGTGTTGATCAAGGTATGGAAGATGATAAAGAATAGGTGGAGTAGTAAAATTTTTTGGTAGTTTAGCCATTGATAGTGTACCAACACCAATAGTAACTAATTCATCAACCTCATCTCTTAGTCAAATAAGAGTCAAACTTAGTTATTCTGTAGACTTAGAAGAATTTCGTGATGGAAAATATCACCCCTCTTTTTCTATAACAGGGCTAACATTTGTAGTGCATGATAAAGACCGTCTTTTGTTCAATATAACAACAGAACAATTAGGATATCTATACCTAGTTAATGAATCGCCAAAACCTTTATCCAATAATGTACCAAAATATAATTTTCTCTTTCCTCAAGAAAAAGTAAGTAATTTAACCAAACCTCATCAAGAAATAAAAATACCTAATCAGGATAAAGCAATACAATTTGGTCGGGCAAAGGGAACTGAAAAATTCTGGATCATTTGGTCAACACAGCAAATACCAGAACTAGAACTAGCTAACTCAATATTTAATTAACAAGAAGATCCTGGGGTAGTAAAAGATGTAAATAAAGCTAATGCTATTAAACAATTGATAGAAAAATACTCCAATGATAAGCTCATAAAACTAGAGGAAAACAAACAAACACGAAAAATGGAAATTAACTCTAGTCAAAACACAGTCGCATTACTATTAGCAATCAATCACATCTAATTATCTAATAACTTCAGATTTATTGAATACATTTCAGGACTATGTTCTTTTGCACTATTGACTTTATTTTGCAAACAAAATATATTACTGATTACTATCAGTAATAAAACCTTTATATCATAACGATATAATACGTTTTTAATTTTCTAATAAATTTTGATTATGATTAGGCTCGCATTTTAAGCGAGCTTTTTATTTGTTATCACTCTTTTGTCAGACTGGGAGTTTAGTACAGCATATAGAAAAATTTTTTAAATTAGATGCTATTAATTGTATGCTTACTCTGATTTTATCCCAAAGTGACAAAAGAGGGTTATACCAAATAGCCATGAATTAGTCGGATAAATTTATATTTAATTTATTGATTTTAAGTAAGCTATCAATTTTATAATCCGACCACTTTAGCTCAATCTGGTATTACTAATCAATTTATTGAATATATCTTGGTTTAATTGTTCCCCCGTTCTAGTAACTTCTTCACTAGTGGAAAAATACTCCAAAAGCTCTTTTTCTATTTTCTTTTTAGGCAATGTTAAAATCGAGCAGGAAGCCTTTTTATTTAGTAATATAACGTAATATTTACGTAATTCTATATTATCATCAGAAAAACCCAAAACTATTGGATTATTCATTACATAATTTAGCGCACTTATTTGTTGTGTAGTAGGATTGATAATACCTTCTTTTTCTAAACTCATTATAAGATTTATGTGTCTTATTGTAGTCTCAGTAGCTTGAGTGAATAAACTTGGGTGCTTTAAGGCTGCTTCTATATATCTTGTTAAAGTAATACCTTCTTTTTCTAAATTATTAGCAACAACAGTAATCTTACTAGCAACTGTTTGAGGCGATAGATAAAATAATTCTGGTCGTCTTAATATTGAGCTAAGATACTTTCTCAAAGTAAGTCCATGTTCTTTGAATATATTAACAAGACCTGTAACATTTTTTTCTATTGTTTGAGGAGATAAGTAAAAAATAAGTGGACTTTTTTGTATTGCTTGTACATATTTAGCAAGAGTAAGCCCTTCTTTTTCAAATATTTGAACTACACTTTCTACATTAGAAAAAATTGTGTCAGGAGATTGATAAAATAAAGATGGGGCGCGTAATGCGCATGTTAAATAAGATTTAACGGTTAACAATTTATTAAATTTTTCTACTAGAGTTGTAATATTGTTAATTACTCGTTCTGATGTCAGACAAAATAGTGAAGGTTGTTTTATAACACTATTTAAATATTTATCTAGCGTTAAACCTTCTTTTGAAAAATACTCAACAACCCCTTTTACGTTATTTATAATAGTAGTAGATGATTGATAAAAAAGCTGAGGCTGCTTAACAAGAGCTACGTAATATTTGTTTACTGTTAAACCTTCTTTTGAAAATTCATCAATTAATTTCTCTATATGGTTTATAATTGTTTCTTTTGTTTGTGTAAAAAGTGCTGGCTGTTGAATAAATAAATCAACGTATTGTGAAACTGTTAACCCATTACCACTTAAATAATTAACAACACCATGAATTGAATCCATAATACTTTCTGAACTACGAAATAGTAAACTAGGCTGTTTTCTTATGGCTATTTCTACATATTTTTTTCTTGTTAACCCATATTTCTCTAGTTGTCTTACAATACCATTTATATTTTCAATAATTATTTCTGATTTTAATTTAAATAAAACAGGCTGTTTAATAGCAGCCAAAATATATTGTTCTGGTGTAATTCCATCATTCTTGAGATTCTCTATAGTTTCTGATACATTTGAAACGACAGAAGAACCTTCAGTACTAACCAAGAAAGAATGCTTAATCATACATTCTAAATAAAGATCTACTGTAAGGCCATAACTCTTGAATTCGTTAACAACAGAACTAACATTTTTATGAATTCTTTCTGGGGATAAAAGAAATAGTAGGGGTGCTTTAATAGCAACATCTAAGTAGTTTAGCTTGGTTATTTTAGAAAAAAGACTTGTTCCTTCGGCTATTTTCTCTTTAAGATTGAATAAGACAGAATCTGATTTTATACCTCCATTTTTTTTGATTATTTCTTGAAAAGGAGGGCTTTCTATTATAAATGAGATTTGTGCCTCATCTAAGTGTAATTCTTTTAAATTTCCAATAAATTTGGCTTCAATTTCATTTTTTTTAAGTGTTTGAGGTAGTTGCATGAGTTAAGCTTACTATGTATTAATTCTAGTACATAGTAAGGTTCTAAGAATTTAATTATTGCTAACTTATATTACCAGAATTGTCTAAATTAGTGGAGTGATTTGGATTATTTTCATCACCTGGTTCATAAAGGCTGTTAACATCAAAATCTGGATCTAGCAAGCCTTGTTTTTCACACTCTTGTAAAAATTGGTACATACCCCAAACTAGTTGTCTAGCACGGTTGGCAGAAGGGTTTTGCTCAAGAGGATCCATTGAAATAGCTTTTTCAAAATCAGCAGCAGCCTCTTCTAAACGAGCATTAAGTAAAAACACTTCGCCACGATTTACATAAGCATCCAAATTATTTGTATCTAACTCAATAGATTTAGTTAGAGCTTCATAAGCTTCATCATATTTTTCTTTTTGAATAAAGATTGCCCCTGCCGCATTATAGTAACGTGAATCCTTATCATTAAGAGCTATTAAGCCTTCTAGAATTATTAAAGCATCATCATAACGCTCTTCTTCATAGAGTGCATTAGCTAACAATGCCATGCCATCCATGTCATCTTTAGAAAGCTCGAAAAATTGTTGTAAAGTTAATTCGCCTTCTGCTGTTCTGCGAATTAAGTCAACAAGTTCTTCTTCAGAATTAACATTTAAGAATGAATCTACCATAAATACTTATACCCTTAAAATACACGTAATACTTTCTTTTAATGCCCTTAGTGATTTTTTCTAAAGTACAAAAGGCAACCTATAACTATAGGTTGCCTTTTTAACAAAACTTGCTTTACTAAAAACTATGCACGTAACATCATAGCATCTGATTGTGGTGGGTTTAAGAAACCACTTACTTTATTTAGGATATCACCAACTTTATTTAGTGTACCTACTACATTAGCAATACCGCTACTGATTTTGCCTAAACCAGAGGTATTAACGCCAAAGTTGCCTAATAAGTTAGAAACAGCACCTAATACGCTTTGAGCATCGCCACCAATTTTTGTTCCTACGCCGAGGAATTGCATAGCTTTACCAACAAGACCACTAACTTTTTGACCAAAAGAAGTTTGGCCTAATAATTTACCAGCAACTTGAGCAACATTACCTAAGCTGAGCTTACCACCTAATAAGTCTTTAGCTATGCTGCCTAAACCACCCAACAAGCTAGTTGGATTCTTAGCTGCTGACAATAAGTTACCAACTGCACCTGTTAAACCAGCTTTCCCAGCTAAACCGCCAAATGCATCTAAACCAGTTTGAACTAAACTCTTTAAGTTAAAACCATTCTTTAATATGTTTGTTGCTGCACTAGCAAGAACGCCACCAAGTGGGCCACCAAACAACGTAGCAGCACCTTTGATTAACATTGAGCCTAAACCACTTGTTGCAAAACTTTTAACTGCGTTACCTATACTAGAGAAAACTTTTCCTAATGCTCCACCTAAAAATGCCATGACTAAATCCTCCTAATAAATTTTGATTGTTAAATAAAGTTAAATATTTTAATTACATTATATTTCATGTATCGCCAAGAATTTTTTAAAGTTGCGTAACTTTTAAAAAAAAATTACAAATTACAGAAGTTTCTGTAAATATCTTTCTCCTTTAGTAGGCTTTCCAGATTCTAATTGATTATAATTCGGATAAATTAAAGAAATAATAATCGGCGGCTACTTAGGATTTTTCTAGATTTATAGCTACATCAGCGTTTCCCATCTAAATCCCCCCACTCTCCCGATTGGATAAAACTAGCCCAATAATAAGGGTGAGATATATTTTTATGATCCATATTACCATTGATATTATTAGTAATAGTACCATCTAAACAGCTAAGTTGTACTTTCCTCAATGCTTGACTTCTTGTTTCACCAGATTTAAGCAGCTTATAGTAGTTTATCATTAGACTTGTTGTAAACTGATCATCTATAGTCCAAAGGCTAATCATTTGAGTTTGCGATCCTGCTAAAACTAAGGCTCTCCGCAAACCGTAGACCCCTTGACCATTCTTTACATCTCCTAATCCAGTATCACAGGCTGATAAAACAACTAGTTTTGTTCCTGTTAAATTAACAGAACTTAGTTCTAGACTTGTTAAAATACCTTTATCTTCACTTATTTCACTCCCTTTCAATGACTGTTTTGTATTAGCATCTGCAAAAAAGAGATAACTTCGTAATAAGGGATTTTCTAACTTTAAGTGATCGCCATTTACTAAAGAAATTGCACCTCGTTGATTTGTTTCATCTTCTATGCTATGAGAAGGCTTTATGTTGATGTCAGGCAAAAATAAACCATGTGTAATAATATGAAGGAGTTCTGGACTATTTAGGCTTAACACCCGTTCTTTAGTAGCATCATTTTTCAAATATAAATTGGCGTTAGGTAAAATTTTCTTTAGTTCATTTGCTTCTTCATTACCACCTATAAGCGGTTTTAATGGTGTATATTGATTTCCTGCTAGTATGGGACCTTCACCTTCTCCGTAATCTGGATCAGCTATTATTACAGGTAATTGATTGTTTTTAATGTTCGTTTGGACTCTTATTAAATCTCTGCCAGAACTTAAATAAGATATCTCATATTTTTTTATTAAATATTTTCCTTCTTCATCAACAAATACTTCAAAAGGAACAATACTTAATAAGCCATCAGGAGCAATTAATAAATGTTGTGGATTTCCAAATAGCTTACATATTGGTTTCATAATTAAATCATAAAGTATTCTAGCTTTAGGCTTTATGTCTTTTTCTACATTGCTAAGAGCCTTTCCAGGTTTTTTTATTAGAGCATCACGAAATTCTATGATGGCTTCATCTATTAGTTCAGTTTTTCCTAAATCAAAACCTGATACAGCACCCTCATTTTTTACAAAATACCCAACATAGTGAGTATCATTATAAGTATTAGTTTTTATATCATAAGGCCTATAAATACCAAATTCTAACAATACAGAATTTTTTGGAATGCATTTCTGAATAGACTCCAATGTTATTTTTTGTGTTAAATTTTTAAATTCAGCACTTTTTTCACTAATTTGTTTTTCTATCTTTTCTATTTCTTCTTCTTGGTCTTTAACTTTTATAAGATATCTTTCTTGGTCTTTATCAGCTCCTTTTAATACCAATGCTGCCAATTTTCTTTGAGATTCTAAAAACTTATCAATTAAAACTTGGTCTTTTGAGTTATGCGTTCTCAAAATAGCAATGCTATTAGTCATAACATCAAGTGAGCGACCTTTTCTTGTAAGCAAGACATTTAAAGCCATTTTAGCTGCTTGTTGGTTGTTTAAAGCTGCTTTTAAATGTAAAGACAAACTATCATCTTGATTTTTCTGCATAAAATTGAGAAAGCTTAGTTTTTGATTTTGAGATCCTATCAATAAGTTTCTCTCTAAAATAGTTTCCATCATTTTATTTGCTTCGATTCTATAATCTATTGCTTTTTCTAAGTTTTCTTTAAAGAGGTATAGTTTAGACAAAAGCTCAAATGAAATTGCTGTATGAAGATGCTGATTACCTAAAGCCTGTTTTCTTATTTCTAAACTTTTTCTGAGCAAAAGTTCACTTTCATCATAATTTTTTTTTAATAGATAAATCAGTCCTAATGTAGCAATATAGTTCGCTTTACTTTTATTATTTATGTTTGGTAACTTCTCTATAATCTCCAATATTTTTTTGTTCAAATTTTCTGCTTTATCATATTCTTTTAAATGTAAATAGATATTACATATCTGGTGAAGACAGTTGATAGTATATGGATGTTCATTTCCTAAAATCTCTTGAAACAAGCTCAATGCTTTCTCAAACTGTATTTTGGCCTTCTCGTATTCTTTTTTGTTACTATATATAGTACCTAGGTTACTTATTGCTATAGCTGTTTCTACGTGTTTTACACCTATTACTTGTTCGCTAATTTCTATAGCTTTTTCTTCCAAAGACTCTGCTTTGTCATAATCTCCTTTTTCAATATATATTAAAGCTAGATTATTTAATGCTTCAGCTATATCTCTGTGGTTTTGCTTCAAGTTTTTTTGTCTTAGAGTTAAAACTTCTTCACCCAAAATTTGAGCTTTATCATAATCTCCTTTATCTGTGTATATGTTAGATAAATTCCCTTCTATTACTAATGTATCACGATTTTCTGGTCCTAATATCTTTTTAGCTATTGCTAAAGCTTTTTCATATAAATCTATTGCTTTATCATAATCTCCTGTTTCTTTATATACTAAACCTAAACCATTCAAAATATACATGATATCATAAGAATTGGAATCAAGAAGACGTTGTTTAATATTTAAAGCTGTTTCGTAGTAAAATATAGCTTCATCATAATTTCCATTATAATCTTCTATAATACCTAACTGTTGAGCAATATTTGCTACTTCAATATGTTCTGCTCCAAGAAGTTTTTTTCTATTCTCAAAACTTTCTTTCCCTAAAATAATGGCCTCACTATATTTACCTTCAAGATATAAAGAAATCATCTTAGTTACCGAGATTTCATCTTTAACTAACAGTTCCTCTCGTTCCGATGCAGTTTTTATTTCTTGAATTTTAGCTTCAAATCTACCAGGTAAAGCATTTGTGTCTTCTGATTTTATTTCTAATTTATAGCTTCCCGGAATTTTTGTTATTATAGATAAAATTTCGGAACCTCGTGTACCATTTGGACTATCCATTTCTCTAATTTTTTCACCTGTAGGTGAAAAAAGAACCAAGACCACATCAATTCCTTTTTGCTCAACTATTATCTTTATGTATTGATTTGCTTTTGCATCTAAAACATAAGTCTTTGATTGCCCACCTTTTAAATCTTCTTCTATCACTTTATTTGTTCTTAATTTAACTAATAATTCAGATGGTTCTTGTAAACTATTCGAAGCAGTTGCCTTAAAAGAAAACAAAAAACCGCATAATAATACTAGTAACAATAGATTGACATAATACTTCATAGGAAATTCACCTATAACCCATATATAATAATTTATGTATAAAACAAAACGTAATAGCTGCTCAGGCTTCACTCTTAAAAGAAAACTAATATAAAGATATGAGTAACCAATATGTTACTCATTATTTGAGTAACATAGATTTAATATAGTATAACAACAAAAAGTGACGAATTTATTAGGCAATAACTTGTTTAGAATCAATAAAAATCTTTATGTTATTTTCGTCTCTTTTATTTGGAATACTATAATCGCTATATTCTACAATAACTTGTCTCATAGCATTGCTATTTTTCAACTACTCTGGATGTATTGACTTTTGTAACTTTAATAAAATAAAGGCATTATATTCAATTTTATAAGAGATTTATTTTCAATAAATTAAATACCCTCTAATACCAAGTAGAATCACAAGTTTATTCTTACCCTTTTTTAGTAATTTCTATTTTATTTTCTCAATATCTTTCAAAAATTTATCAACTACTTTTGTCGCTATTTCTTGAGGAGAACCTTCTCCAAAATTTTCAATAGGTTGTTGCCACAAAACTTTACCACTAACTTCACTAACTATTTGAATTAAATTACTTGTCTTTTTCATCCTGGCATCAAGCTTTTTATTAAATATTTCATTAGCTTTCAAAACTTTAATTTTACTAGGAATAGAATTAAATTTATCAATTAATGCTTGGCGTAACTCTTTATCTTTTTCCTCTTCAAAAATACTAATATAGATAGTATGTACTTCTGACAAGCCATCAACATCTTTAACTTCAACGCCTCTTGTTTGACTGGAAACTTCTCCTATCCCAAGATTTTCTTTGTTAGTTTTATTGTCAGCAATTTCGTTATCTATATTAGTATTTGTACTTTGGTCGGGCAAATTGAGTTTAGAATTGTTTCTTATTTTATTAGTTTTCTTAATGTTATTAGTTTCTTTAGCTATATTTGTAGGTTCGATGTTATTGTTTAAATTACTAGTTTCATTAGTTTTATTTTTTTCAGAGATATTAGAATTAGGAGTAGGACTAGCAGATAGTCTAATTATTGGTTTGGCTGTCGATACTGAAGAAGTTGAATTATTTTTATTAGGGTTGTAAAGAAAATAAGTAACTCCTCCTATACCAACCAAAAATAAAACCATTATTGCTGCACCTATTAGCTGAGGGAATTCTATTTTTCCTGGTATATATTGGTGTAAGAAATCGTTACAATTATCTACAGTAACTATGATTTTTGTTAGTCTTTTCATAAATCGTTCGTTTGTTACAAGGGATGGGAACAATTTACCTAGAAGACTTTTTCTTATTTTTGCTTGAATCTGAAAATTTCTCAGAATTTTATTTTCTAATTGTGGGTTAGAAGGTAAATCTTTTAACTCTTTTAAAGTTTTGAAAGCTTTTTTCACATTAGACTCAAGCTGTGAATCTAAATTTGTAAAATTATCTTTACTATACTCATCGTCAATGATCTTCTCATCTTCACTCATAAGATTCCTTAACCCTTCCCCCCAAAAAAAAAAATATATATATATATATATATACTGAGGAAGGAAAACGTCCCAAAATTTTCCAGTTTTAGCTTATAAAAATAAATCTCCAAATTTGGACAACATCTGAAAAAGTTTTTCTTTGGCTCTATCCGCCTGGTTTCTGATGGTTGAGTCTGGGCATTTTCGCTTCTTGGCTATGCTAGTATATGATTCCCCTTCTCCATAATGTAAACTTAAAAGCTCTTGATCAGCTTCGGATAAATGAGATAAGGCTGAATGAAGAACTGCACTACGCCTTTCCTCAAACATTTTTTGTTCCAATTTGGCTTGAAAGTCACCATCGATATAATTATTTTCATCATCCTCTAGAATTTCCAACTTCTCGCGACTTAAAATTTTGATAGATTGGTTTTGTGCAATTTTACTTATGTATTGTCCTAGTTGCCCGTACTCAGGATTATATTTAGATATATGGCAATATATACTCGTAAAGACATCTTGAACTGCCTCTTCGACCAAACTTTCTCTTTTTAGAATTTTTAGTGCCTTTCCTCGTACTATTTTTTCGTATCGTCGAACAATTTCAGGGAAAACCGAATCATCCCCATCAACTAGCATTTGGATTAAATCTGTGTCAGAAAGATTTTGCATATCAACATTTCAGTATTCTTACAAGTATCCACGAAATATAATGCCGTTAAATACTAACTGTATAAATATTAAGGATATTTTATTTGTTTTAAAATAAATGGACTCATAAAAGTTCGTCGGAAACATATATCCATTTCCGCGATCCTAAATGCACTATCAGCACTAGGCCGGGTATCTCCAGCCTCATAACGTTGATAAGCACGTAGACTAACTCCTAAAAAATCTGCCATTTTTTGTTGTGTAAACCCTGTAATAGTACGAAGATTTTTACAAATTTCGGAAAAATTGACTTTCTCAGTGTTCTTAGGCATAAAAGTTTAATATCATTTATTTCGGTATTAATTATTTATAACACTTATTATAAGGCTATTTTATACGAATTACTATCCGTAAGATAAATTTTTAGAAAACTTTTTCCAAAAAACCGTGAATTTCTTGAGACGTTTTTCTACCTCAATATATATATATAAGTAACCAAGAATAAAATTCTGAAAAGAGACTTTAATTATGCCAGTGACAGAAAAGGAAAAAACTACTAAGAAATGTTCATTAATGAGTTAGAAAGCTTCTCTTTAGAAATGCTATCTTAACCAAAAAATCAATGGTCTACACAACATAATCATTAATTAATAATACGTAAGCACTTACATTTTCAAGTATTAAGATCTTTCTTTTCAAAAATACGAGTGCAGAGAATTGTTAGGCAATAATACTAAACAAAAAAGAGGTTAACATAAAATGAATCCGCAATATGCAGCGATAAACTCAGGAGAAAGTATTGATTTGGCTTTTATGACAGTCATTGGAAAAGGAGATGAGGCACAACCAGCCATAACTCATTTAATTTCAACAACATCAATAGATCAAGCGAAAGCTAAAATACTAGAATCCAAAATTAGTGGTTTTAGTTATGTATCAAATCAGGCTGATGCTGAAAATACAACAGATGCAATCATTTATATAGTAGATAGATTTTCAACACCAGGGCAACTTGAACAGACAAAAACAGAATTGTCTCTTAGTAATGATTACACAGTAGGCTATTTTAATTTTGACTCTGCGGCAATGTTTTGTGCCTTACCAAAAGAAACCATTGACGCTACCAGCAAAACTCTTAAGGATTTCTATGAAGGCTCTAGCAGAATTACTTGTTCAGAACTTGGTTTAACTCATTTGTATTTGAGAGTTTATCCACAAAATAACTGTAGTGCAATTATTAATTTTTCTGAATCACACGTTTCTATTGTAGTAATTGAGAAAGCTTCTCCTATTTGGGTTACAGCACTAACTATTACAGACGACGATTCTATAGCTACAGCAGTCAAATTACTTAATGAGTTTGGAACCTCTGTACCAACTATCCCTGTAGAGAAAATTCTGATATGTGGACATGCAACTAGAACCCACTTAGAAGCTTTAGAAGAAGTCAACCGAAGTAAATCAGTAGTGGTAGAGTTTTTTAACCCACTGTTTAATAATTTTATTAGCACTAGTTTACTTTCACAAACACAATTAAACCTTTTAGAGCGAGAAGGCCATAGGTTTGCTATTGTTATAGGCGTATGTTTGATGATGACTGAAAACGCTGGTATAGATTTATCCGTCAACCAAGAAAGGTTGGTCAAAAGTTTCAGACAAACCCCTATGTTTCATGTTCCATTTAATATTAGAAATAGCTTAGTAGAAGTTAGTACTATAGTTAAAACTAAAGTCCTCGCAGCAGCAACTAGTCAATCAAAACTTATAGCACTTGGACTAGTTATTGCAGTAGCTTTAGTAAGCTATAACTACTATGAAACAAATAATAGATTAACAGAAATAGACAATGGCATTAGTACAGAAACTAAAATTGCTACCCAGCTAAAACCTTTTGAAGATAGATATAAGGAATACCAAAGGAAATTAGCAGTAAAAAATAGTCAAATTGCTCAAATAAGAGATATACAAAAAAACCAGTTAACCGTTCCAACTATTCTCGACGCGCTTCAAAGAGCGCAAACTCCACTACAACAATTAGTAAATTTCTCTTCCATTGAAATAGAGAATCGTAGTCTTAAAGTAACTGGGAACGCTATTGACAAGGCACAAACAATAAGTTTACTAGAAAAATTACGTAATTCAGACAATGCTAGATTTTTAGACATAAATCCTACATATAGTAGTTCTGATGTAGTCCGATGTGAATTTAGTTTTACAGCCAATTATGGGGGTCCTGTTCAAACAAACCCAATTAAATTACCAGTTTCTACTAGTAGCAACCAAATAGCGCAAATACCTAATAAATAGGACTAAATAACTCATAATAAACAAATTAATGAAATACTGGGAGTGATTATGCAAAACAATGACAATACAAACGACCAAAAAGCTAAACAAGAGCGTAGAGAAAAACTTCAGAATGTTTTGATAGCAGTAGTATTATCTGTATCACTAATTATCGTAGTGAAATATATCAGTGATTATTATTATTTTGATCAAATTCAGGCGCAAATAACTGAAAAAGAAACTAAGCTCACTGGGTTAAGACAACAGAACCAACATTCGCTCGAAATCAAAACAAACTTTCAAAAACTAGAAGCCGATTCTGCTCAAGTGGAAAAAGATTATGAGCAATTATCCCCCCTTATTCCACAAGATGAGGAAGTACAAAGTATTCTAAATGATATATATAAAGCTGCCGTAGAACGTGGGTTGAGAGTCACATTATTTTCTCAGAGCGAGAAAGTTGTCCACCAAGGAGCTTTAAATGAAGTTCCTTGCAAGGCTAGTGTTTTAGGCGCTCCAGATGCAATAAACAGATATTTAGTTGATTTTACACGGTTTAAGAGAATCTTACAACTACATAAAGTGAGAGTTACTGAAGAAAAAGACCCTAAGTATGTTGGCAATTTTAATGCTGAAATATTATTTTCAGCCTATTCATCACCAAAGTTGGAAAAGGGAAAAGTTAATTAAGTTAATTTAACTAAATAACATCAATAATAACAACAAGTTAGAGCCGCAAATATTGACAGGAGATAACGATGCTAAACATGTTCAACAAATTATTTGGAAGAAGTTCAAGTGATATACAACCTATACAGCAACCACAACAAACGCAACAATTACAGCAACGCCGACCCTTACAACCTAAGCTTCAAGCTAAAGGGGGAACTCAACCGCTAAGAGCTAGAGAAACTAGAGAAGATTTACCAGTTTTTGACGTTAATGATTTTCAGCTAGAAAATAGTGATTCTCAAAGACTTAAAGCTCAAAGTAGCCCTATACCAGCAAAAACATCTACAGCAGAACTAGCAGAAACTATGGAAGAATTAAGCCAGTTAAACCGTAGTTCCATACTCTTTCATCAAGAATCTAGTAATAATCCCTACTCTGTCAGTGAAGATATTTTGAAGCTGGTAAATTCAAGATTTGCTACTGAACATAATATTTTGCCTGTAGGTAAAAATGATACAGCAAATACTATTACACTATTGTATAGCACTGATTCATTAAAAGAAAAAGCCAATTCAGTTTTAGTTAGGCTTTTTCAAGGTAAAAACCTAGAATGGTTATCTTTTGATGAAGAAATATTAAAAGAGTTAATTCACGATTATTACTATGGTAAAAACTCGAAATTATTTCAAGAAGAAAGCACAAAAGCTGCTCAAGAAAAGTTCTCCCAAATCCGTCAAGATGAAGTGTTTAGTTCTAAAAAACAAAGCACTGTCATTTTTGATTATGCTTCAAAAGTTAAAGGCGCACAGCAAAATCACATTCTTGAGATAATTAAAAGTATTGTGTGTCGTGGTGACCAAAGAGGCGCTACAGATATAAATATTACCCACCGCTCAAAACTTAGCGAGAATGGTGAAGTTATATCAATTCTAATAGCCAGGGCAAAAATCGATGGGAGAATGGAAGTTTTAGAGTACCAAGAAAACATCGAGCGTGAACTTTATGACGCTTTTCCACAAGTTACCAAGATTTTGTCTGGAAAAGATTTTACAAATTACAAATCCACAGATACAGGCAAATTTAGAGGCAAAATTTCATATGGCAAAAAGTTCAAGGCCATTGAAGTTAGATGTCAATTTATGCCCTGTGGCTCACATGGAATAGGAATGAGTATGAGAATACAAGCACAATTTCACTTTGACTATAATATAGATACATTAGGGCTTACGAGATTTCAAATCCCAGTTTTTCGCAAGAAATTTGTTGACGCAAAACAAGGTATGAATCTTTTTAATGGAAAAATTAATAAAGGCAAGCAAGTGAGCTTAGTAAGCTCAGTAAAAGAAATTATCAACAAATATCCACACAAAGAAATACTTAGTATAGAAGATCCTATTGAGTTCATTTTAGATGGTGTAACACAGGCTGAGCTTGAACCAGGACAAGAATTTTCTGACTTTGAAAAACCTATTATGCGCTTTACTCCTGAAGTCGTTATTGTTGGTGAAATACGAGACGATAAAACTGCCCAAATGGTTATTAGAATGGCTCAAACCGGGACAGTAATAAAATCAACAATCCATTCAACTACTAGCTGTGATGTACCAGATAGACTGGAGCGACTTGGGGTACCTCGTTATGACGTGGCTCAAAATCTAAATTGTGTTTCACACCAAACACTACTTAGAAAGGCTTGTACTCAATGTGTAAGAGTTGCTGATACAAACCCAGTAATCAGTGAAATAGCTCCTTATATAAGACGTGCTGAAAAACTAGGATTTAAAAACAAAGGCTTCATTAAAGCCACTGGTTTTATGCCCGATGGAACTAAATGTTCAAAATGTGATGGTTCTGGTTACTGTAATAGAACAGGTGTTTTTGAACTTCTAGTAATTTCTCGAACAATTAGAAAAATGATTCAAGAAAAATGTGATCCTTTTGAGCTTCGTAGACAAGCCTTAGTTGAAGGTATGCATAGTCAATTTATGAGTGGACTAGGCAAGTGCATGGAAGGTGAAACAACTCTAGAAGAACTATTTTCTATGCTTGATTTACCTACTCCTGAAGAAGAAGGTTTAGATATGAATTTAGATGCAGATACAAACATAAGCTATCTTGATGAAACAGATCTAGAAGATTTCAGTAACTAAAAATATATTCATAATAATAACTAATAATTACACTGTAAGGAGTATAAAGAACAATGAGTGCATATGTAGCCCCAGCAACAAGAGTAAAAGTCAATCCTTTCACCAAAACATCGATCGTGAAAGTAAAAGACAAAAAGGTTTCTGGTGATGTTTTACTTAATTTCACAATAAACTTTAAAGATGAATATACGGCAGGGCAAACAGTCCAAGACATTTTAAAAAATAGTGTGAAAACAACAGAAAATAAAGATTTTAAAGCTATTTTGGAAAGTGTTTATTCTTTTGTAGAACAAGGTAAATCACTTCCTGATGGTCTAAATGAATATCCTAAGTGTTTCCCACTATCTTTTAGATCTTTGTTCTCTGTTGCAAACGCCACAGGAAATTGGACAGAAAAAAAAGGTGAAAATGGTACTAAAAGAGGAATACTAGATTTAATTATTCTGCAACTTGAGAGAGAAGGAAACATTAGAAGCAAGTTTGTTTCTGCTCTTATCTATCCTTCAATTATTCTAGGTTTTGTAGTTTTGGCATTAGTTCTTATTACTTATTTTGTACTACCACAATTACGTGATTTTTTTGCAGGTATGAACATTAGTAAAGACAAGCTAAACTTTGCTACCAAATCGCTTCTATTTATGGGTGACTTTATAGAGAAATACTATTGGTCTATACCTATAGCAGTGGGAATTGGTGTTTTAGCCTTCATTGGGTTTTGGAGAGCAGTAGGAAAGAGCATTTGGGAAGAAAATCAACTAAATTTTCGTATCATAGGTAAAACATTACGTAAAATAACCCTGGCTGAAGTTTTCTCTTTGCTCTCAATCCTTTTAGAAGCAGCTATACCAGCCGATGAAGCTTTGAGGATATTGGGTGAGTCATGCAGTAATAGACCTGTTAAAAGAGCAATTGAACAGGTCTATGAGAAAGTTTTGTTTGGGCGTAATTTCTCTGAAAGTTTTAGAGATACACATGAAATATTTCAAGGTGAACCTTTTAATGTGCTTTCATCAGCAGAGCGTAGCGGTACTTTAGATAGTAGACCTGCCCTTTATGCAGAGTCATTGCTAAGAAAAGCTGAAAATGAAATTGAGAGGCTTATAAGTGTATTTCCTTATCTACTATTAGGAGTAGTTGGAGCAATAGTTGGAGTTATTGTAGTTGGCTTTTATTCAAGCTTCTTTAGCATTTTTCAAATAATACAATAATTAAGTTCACAAGAAATATATTGAAAACTAGTAATAAATGAGGTAATTATGCAAACTAATAGTGAAATTAAAAGTACACAACTACGCGTAGGAAATGGTGATTATAATCCCTATTTTATCACTGAAGAAACCCTTAAGGTTATTAGTGCTAGATTTGCAACAGAGCATAATCTATTACCAGTAAGCAATACTAATAATATTATAACCTTTTACTATAGTTCAGAATCTTTACGACAGAAAGCGCAACTTATTCTAATAAGGCAATTTAATGGTAAGAGATTAGAATGGATATCATTCGATGAAGAAAGTCTAAAAGCTTTGATCCATGATTATTATTTTGGTAAAGAACTGCAAGCAAACAAAAGCAAACAAACAGGTTTCTCCCTAATTGAACTACTTATAACAACAATAATTGCTGCAATATTGCTTTCTACAGTTGCGATAAGGTTCAAAGGCTCTTATTTAAATGTTGCACCAGAAACAGTAATAGCAGATATATCAACTCAATTATTTTTAGCTAGGCAAGAAGCTTTAGTTGGCAATACTGATAGCACAAAAAGAACATTTAGCATCAGCACATCTTTAATTAAACCTCACCCTGGAATTACTGTCACAAATACACCTATACCAAGTTTTGTTAGTAGTTGCCAAGGCAGTTGTGGCGATGGTCAAAGCAGTATTTGTGTATCGGGTCAAATATTTTGCTTTACAAATGAAGATAGTTTTATTTTTGATACATTCTCAGGAAAAACTACTAATCCTCATGTAATTTTCATAAATTCAACAGATAGAAAGCTAGCTTTTTTAATAACTCAAAATGGTGAATTTTACATAGCAGAATTTGTCAATGGATATTGGTCATCTCGTAGAGATTTACAAAAATTAGTTAATAATAATACTACTATTAAAGGTTAATAAAATTTATAAATAAAGGTTCAATAATATGTTAAAAATTGCTAATAAATATTTCAATAACACTAATAAAATTATTAATAAAGCTAATGGCTTTACACTTCTTGAAGCAGTAATAGCAATAGGTATATTAATACTAGTTTTTGGAACACTTACAATACTTTGTACAACTTCAGTAAAAACAGCCAAATTTGAGGAACACCTTGTTAATTTAAATGCACTGGTATCTCAAAAAACATCTAACTTGTTTGCCAGTATTTCTAGCGAAATAACAAAATTCCCTGCTGGAGCTACACAAGTAGGCTCATTAAATGCTGATACACCCATAACAGGCTACTATGACCTTTTAAATGAATCTGGTTGTATTGTAAGTACCACAAATGGTAGTAATTTAGACTGCTCTGGAACGATAGTAGCAAACCCTTCAAGAAATTTAACCCCTAAATTTAGACGACAATGGACTATTAGAAAAGATTTTCCCAATAGTGGAGATATAACTATTGGCGTAGTAGTAGTTTATGACCAAACAAACCAAATAATTAAAAGTCTAACTACTACTAAAAGTGACAATGTTAGTAGCAGCAATTAATTTAGTTTATAGGAGCAGAGGTATTTTATGTCTAGTTTAAATATAGCAAATCACAAGCTTTTATCTAGTAAAAAAGGTTTTTCATTAGTAGAAGTGATGATCGTATTAATCCTGATGATAATACTAATAGGAGTTTCAGCCTCAATGTATTCATCATTTGCAGATAATAATCGCCGCCAAGAGCGCATTAACTTAGTAGAACGCTCTATAGATGAAACAAAAACCTCTTTACGTGATTCACTAACAACACTCCCAGGACAAGGTCTAGGCACCACAAATGGAGAAATTTTTAGTTTGCCTGAACTGCCGTTTGCTGGCTCAATACCAGATGAAACAGGAAAAATAACTCCTATTCCATTAAATATTATTACACCTTATAAATTAACTGACTCGGATAATTCAATTAAATCTGATGCTGTTATGATAGCCTATTCTGACCCGAAATTACCCCGGTTTCCAATTAGTGAAAATATTAGAATAGATAGAAATACTGGAAAAATTAGAATACCTTCTCCGGCTTACTCAGGTACTGGAAAATCTATAACTTCTGGTGCTTCCAATAGTAATCAAGACCAAATTACTATTTCTAAAGGCACAACACCAACACCAACACCAACACCAACTTCTACTATTAAACCAGTTCCTCAACCTAGCTCAACTCCTAATGTACCATTTAATACAACTATCTTAAACTTAAATTGGATTCCTAGTCCTGAGATGTTTCATGTAGGAGATACATTACTGCTTGTTAGTAACCCTGGCTATAGTGCAGATCCAACAACTATGCAGAGCTATTCTAGACTAATTTATATTACGGCAGTAAGTACATTTATTCCAATTTTAGGTGGTGGTGGAAGTGGATATATAGAACTAACTTTCGATTTTTGTAATTCTAATGGTGATTGTGGAACTCAATTTCCTGGACTAATCAATAACCAAAAGGCAAAGAATACAGTAGGCTCTATTGTAGTACCACTAAGGCTTAGTTCGTTTTACCTCAAAAAAACGCGATTTGGTAATACCATCATTAGAAACGATGGAGGGGTAATCTTACCCATAGGAAACGGAAGCTTTCAAATCCAAGGTGGAAAAGAAAGTATTATAGGTGAAAGTGATGATTTTGCAATTACTTACCATCTTAGTGATGGCACAACACAACCTACTCCTGCCAATCCACTAGTGCCTTGGCTTAATAAAATTACCTCAATAGATGTAATGTTATCTAATAGTGTCCCATCAGGAAAAGGTAGCGAACAAATAAATCAACAAGTAACAGTTAATTTCCCAATAAATGTTAGAAACTTCTAATAAATAAATAATTGTACGAATAGGAGAGCGAGTATGAATAACATTAACACAATAACTAATCAAGAAAACAAGTATAACACTTATATGATAGATTTTTCTCAAGTTAGAAAAACTATTAAAAGAAGTATTAAAAAAGTGGCTTATAAGCTGTATAAAAACAGAAAAGGTCATGGAGCATTAATATTTATTGCTTTTCTATATTTTGTAATAGGGTATCTCTTAGTTGCAGGCCCCATCACTCAAACAGCTAGAAATCTAAAATTTTCTCTTATTCACTCACAAATAGACTCAGCAAATGGACTTGGCACAGCACTAAATAGTCCAGTCAGACAACGCATAGTTAACGAGGTTTATAGTCGTGTACAAAAACAATTAATAGACCACTTAAGAAAAGCTAGCGGTTCTAGTCAATATAGTTGTCAGGGGCAAATTACCCAACCAAGTAAAACAGATCCAGTTAGTGGAAGTGTAACAGGTGATTTATCTTATCAATATGGTTTATGTAGCCCAGAAACCTTACTAAAAGACTTGGATGGTTTGACAAATCAGTCTTTAGATGTAATTGGAGGTGTTTACCCAGATTATCAAAAACCTCTTTCTACTCCATATAACGACAGAATTAGGCAATCAATAATTAAAGATTTCCAAAATGACTACAATTACACTCTAAGAACAACTTATATTGACGAACAAGCACTTTCACAAGGAGTATCAGGTAGTATTCTTGCAAACAGGCTAGAAACTTACCACTATTTAGTTCGTGCTGATGTTGAGTATTTTACCTATAGATATACTCAGGTACGAAGCCCGCTTGTTATATACTATGACGTATTTATAACTAATAGCTTCTATAACAGTCCATTCTATGGTGGTGGTAGTGCTTGTGACCAAACAACTACTTATACTAGTAGTTGCGGTGTAGATACAGCTACAGGCCAACCAATTAGTTGTATACCTGCTATGATAGTAAATCCTGATGGATCTAGAGCGTTTGCCGTGCAGTTTGGCAATGACGATCCTACTTACCAACCTACAGGACTTTGTAGCACAATTAATGTTGGTGGCTTATCACAAATTCAATGCCCACTTAGCGGAGGACGAACCAGTATAGAATACAAACCTAGAGCTACTAGAATGCAAACCGGTTGCGCTTCTATAAGTACTAACACTACAGGCGTTACATTCCCTGATCCAAACGGTTATGGATTTGTGATTACTACTAGAACTGTTAGTTACGGAAAACCCTATAGTTAAAAAGTTTTAACGGTTAGCCTATTATGCCAACAAAAGTATTAAGTTATTACAAAGATAAATTTTGAGGATCTGCTATCTGTATTTTATTGTTATTTAAAGGGATTCCCTTCTCAAGTGAATTGACTAGTTCAAGATTGACAGATTGAGCCTCATCTTCTTTGATTTGAAGAGATTGAATATATATAACAAATAAATTAATAGCGGCTTTGCCATTAGGCTCTCGTTTTCCTTGTTCCCATCCTTTATAAGTTACGATAGGAACTTTAAGTTTGTTTGCTAACTCAAGCTGACTAATGTTAAGTTTTTCTCTTATCACCTTGCACATTAAAGGAAAAGTTAACTCTTTTGAGTCCTCACCCAACTCAAAAAATAGCTTTATAGATTTAAGTTCATTAGGTGCTTTTTTTAGTCTCATAGTAAATATGTTATTTTCTTTTTAATAAAAAGGCAATTAAAAGTGTTGACAAAAAATCAAAAGAAGCGTATATATCCTATTAAAGGATAATTTTGTATACCCTCAAATCTAATCTCTTTTCCTAGGAAGGTTTTATGAATAAGATCCTTATAGTTTTGAAAATAGCTTTAATATTTATAATTTGTACTACTATAACATTTGGGCAAAACAATAATCCTAAAATATATAAGTTACAAGTTAGTAGTATATTTGTAGGAGGAACATCAACAATTTCTGTTATAGATGCTCTAACGCAAACAATAACAAATTCTTTTTCAATCCCAATTAGTGGGGATAAAATGGAACTTTCTAAAAATCAAAAGAGAGCTTTTATAAGTTCTAGAGTAGGCTCAAACTCAAATAACAGTCCAGGACTTGTCATGGTAGATTTGGAACAAGGAAATTTTAGAGGTATATTTCCTGGTGAGAATGTATATAAAACCAAAGTTTCTCCAGATAATATACTATGGGTTTTGTTAGGTGATGAAAATAAAATTTTCCTTTTAAATCCAGATACTTTATCCCCAATTGCTATAATAGACAAAGATAAAGTTCAAAGACCTACAGACATCGTATTTAGTCCTGATGGTAAAAAAGCTTACATTTCACAAACAACTTTTAAAGGTTTAGAGGCATTTCCTATAATTGGTATTTTTGATACTAATACATTAAGGTTAGTTGATAGCATTAGTGGATTACCTTCAACTTCTCCTGTTGTTCAAAGACCTAAAGAACTAGCTATTTCTCCTGATGGACAAACTTTAGCTATAGGTACTAAGAACGTCGTTAATATAATTAATACTCAATCTTTACAAATAGTCAATAAATTTCAATTTTCAACTTTTAGCAATTTTGATTTTGTGGAACTACAGTTTTTTTCCGATAGTAACACTCTTTATATTGGAGAAAATGGTGGTGAGAGTATATATATATATAGTGTATTAGATAAAAATTTTAAAAAAATATTTATCATAAGCGACCTTGCTACAAGCATACAAGAAATACAAATTACTCCAGATAATAAAATAATTTATATAATAGATTTTAGAGGTAGGTATATTCTTGATGGAGAAAATAATTCTAAAATTATTTCTATTAGGGATGGTCTTCTTGGAAATGTTGCTGGTGCAATAGCAGGTGATTTTACCATAGGCCAAGCTCCACTTTTACAAACAATTTTACCAAGTGCAAACCAACTACTACTACCTAATCAACAATACACAATAGCTTGGCAAACAACTGTTCAACCGCAAAGTTTTTCAATAGCAAGTCACATGATAGAACTTTCTACAGATGGTGGAACGACATTCAATGCAATCCCAGGTGCAGAGCAACTAAAAGCAGACGCTCAAAGTTTTATCTGGCAAGTACCTAATATTAATACAACTAAAGCACAAATTAGGGTTTCGACTGTAGATCTAGGAGCTAGACGAGCTAGTTCTACAACAGCTAATTTCACTATATCTGGAAATGGAAATGGTGGAGATACACAACCACCAACAGTCAATTTTAATTCACCTATTGGTGGAGAGAAGTTTAATAGTGGTGATAGTTTACAAATTAATTGGACATCAAGTGATAACGTAGGAGTAACTAGTCAGGATTTATCTTTATCAACAGATGGTGGTAGTACTTTCCCTATAACATTAGCAACTGGTTTACCTGGCTCAACTCAAAGTTTTATGTATCAAATTCCAATGAGCTTACAATCTGATCAAACAAGATTAAAGCTTGTTGTTCGTGATGCTGCTGGAAATAGCACACAAGCTATTACTGCTAATAATTTCAGTATAGTGCTAGGTGCAGATACTATTGCTCCAACTGTTGTTATCTCGCAACCAACACCAGGACAAATAGCAATAGCAGGACAACCTATTCAAGTTAAGTGGCAAAGCACTGACAATAGAGCCGTTGCTAATCAAGCATTATTACTATCAGTTAATGGTGGAAAGACTTTCACTCAAATAGCAAGCTTTGGAGCAACAGATTCTAGCTTTGTATTTAATAGCTCAAACATAAATCAACTTGATTTAACTACTCCTCAAGCAATAGTGAAAATAACAGCCACAGATTCAACAGGTAACAAAGGTGAGGCTAATTCCCTATTTAGTATTGCACCAGCCATAACCAATGCTACCTATCAGGCTAAAGTACTTACAATCACAGGCATAGGGTTTATGTCTAATGTTAACAACAATGTAAGATTATTTGTTAATGATAAAGAAGTTACATTAACTCCAAGCGGAGTTTCAAACACTAGTTTTACTATCAAAGCTAATAAGAAAAAGCTCAACATTGTAAAAGGCAATAATACGGTCAAATTAGTTGTTGATGGTGTTAGCAGTAATAGTTTTAGTTTTCAGTTCTAAGTAATTGTAATTGCTTGTTAAAGCGTTAGTTTGTGGGGGCAAATCAACGCACGTTTTGGTTAATGATCGAAGTCTCTTAAGTTATTTGAAAGGTTTTTTGATTTTCTTTTTGTTGTATTTTTTTGTTGTACTTGTTTATTAATAATCTTTTCTCCATTTCAGAAAAGAAAGACTTGTTGATGGAATAACGTAGTAGAGAAACCTAGCAAATTTCTCTACTACAACTTTTAACAACAAAAGAAGAATTAGTAAAAAACATTGCATATCAAGTTAATGTTTAATCTCAGTATATTGAGGTAAAACATTGCAAAAGTATTAGCTTTCAGGTTTTGATCAAAGTGAGGTTGATCAAAAATGATCAATAGATTAGGTTGGTTTTTTATACTCATTTTGTTATAGTGGACAGGAATTTTTTAATTGAAGGATTTACTAATGACTTAGATTACGTAAAAATAACTGGTAATAGTAGACAATTGAATATAAAAAAATATCTCAACATTCATTAATAAAAGAAAAAAGCCTGATAACGGTCCCCACCACTTCAGGCTATCTAAGCTGTAGATAGTTATTAAGTTTTAATACTTAGTAGCTACACTTTTAAGAGTGTGTAGATATCTTTTTCCCTACACACATAAGTGGCGGGATGTGTATTAATATACAAAAATCCCCACTTTCGTGCAATAGTATTTTTCTGCCTTCTGTTACCTTCTAATTACTAAAAAAAATAATCATTAAGTTATTTAATATCAATCATATAAAATTATATCAATAGTTATACTTTTAGAATATTTACTAATTTATTTATTAATTTTAAGAAAATATTTAAAACAGTTTTGTTCAATTGCACAGATTTTCGCAGGTTTGTAAGAAAGATTTCGAGAAAGTTGAGGTCGAAAGCTTTTAGAAACAAAGCAATATAACTGTAAAAACAGCTAACTAATATTAATCTAGTATATTTACTATATAAACAAGGAAAAATCGACTTGTTAGCGGGAGCTTTGTCTAAAAAAGCAAAAAGGTTATGGTAGCAATAACAAACAATCCAGTAAGTCAACTCACATTGATAGAGCATATTTCCAAGTTTTTAGAACCATATTCAGAAGAATTTAATTCATTTTTCAATGAACATTGCAAAAATGTTATAGATTTTTTCTCTAATGCTTCACCAGAGCAATCTATCTATGAATGGTTTTTTGATGAGGCCAACCTTAGTAAGATAAACTATAAGATAAAAGACTTCATAAATAACGTAGAAGGATTAAGCCCACTTAGAGGACTGAGTTTTATTAGACAATTCAGATTAGCCAACAAACTAGAAATTACGGATCGTTGGCTAAGAAAGTTAACCACGCCACTAAAAGAGTTAGGTTTACTATTCTCTAAGAAAACCAAAGGCATTCACTACAAATTCACCTTCAATCTACATTTACCTATCGTAGATTTCTTTAAGTATTTAATTGATGCTATTTTTTGTTATTATTCCGGATCTACTTCCGGGTTGAGTTCCGGATCTACTTCCGGATCTAAGCAGAAATATTTTCTTGCAAGTACCTTATATAATTACGCTTATGGACAGCTTCGCAACACTGAATCTTTGAGAAGTAAGAAAAGTAAGAGAATAGAAGAAATAAGAAGCATGCATGCTAGCGAAGCTAGCAGCAGTAGCAATATTACTAGTAGTAAAATAGCCGAAGAAAAAGAAGCTACTAATCCTGTTACTCATAGCATTACTAACTCAACTACTAATACCATTGCTACTAAAAATACTATAGCAGGAGAGTTAGAAGAAAAACGAAAATCAACTTATAACCTAGCAATAATACTGAAATGGGTTTTTGAATATGCAAAAATGAAACTAGAGACAGATGATAAAATAAGAAACGTAAATGGGTTTGCTAATTATTGCCTAAACAGTGGAGAGAAAGATCCTTGGATTGCTGAATACATCAACAATGGCTATGTATTATCGCCTGTTAACCCATTGAAAGATTATGAAGTTAATCAAGTTTCAGAAGTTCAAGAAGTCAAAGGAGTTCAACAATCTGAAACACAAAGAAAAGCAAAGAAAATATCTCCTAAACAAGCTCGTAGAATGAAGCAACAAAGTAATGAACATATAGAACTTAAAGGAAAATACCCTTATCAAGTATACTTAGATTTCGCTAACTATGAATTAAAACAAAAGAAGAATATAGGCTCTATAGATGGGTTTGCTAATTGGTTACAAAGAACAGGAGCGCAAGATGATACCCAAGTTGCTCAATTTGTTGATTTGATGAAACAAACACTTGTTGGTAGCCATAAACAGAACAATGTTGCACCTTTGGAGCAGAGCCAAGAAGAGAAAGAAAAGCTTGCCCAAGAAGCTGCTCGTGTTCAAGAAGCTCTAGCAATAGATTCTCTAGGGATACAGGTTTGGGAAAGCTTAGACCAAAGCAAAAAACGGCAGATCCTTGATGTTGCTGTACCAGCATACAAAGAAAAATACCCTCAAATTTGCACAAAAATGACCTCTGATGGGTTAAGAGTGCATCTCACAGGACTAATTAAAGGCAGTCTTGGAGAAACCTTCTATAAAGCAAATATACGAGATTTAGCAATTGTAGAAAATATATGGGAGGTGTTGGAATTAAGAGGAAAAGAAGTTTTTGAACAAATGGAGGACTGGGAGCAAGCTGACTTAATCGACTCGAAAATAGAAAGGTTGAGCCAAAACTACTATGAGCTTGAACACCAACAAACATTGTTAAATGCTATAAAATCGGAGATTTATTATGAATTGATAAGTAGAAAATTAGTAGAAGTAGAAGAAAAGTAGAGAAAATAGGGGGGTGGAACAGAGTAGGAGGCTATTCAGAAATAAAATGTAACTATCTGTAGTGGATAAAGATAATGCAAAACACAATTAACTTTTTAATTGCAACTAAATGTAACTATCTCAATTAATTGGACTTGTTTTACTGAATAGCCTCAGTAGGTTAGGAGATTGTGTTAAAATAATTTTGCGAACGACCTAACCACCAGAGTTAAAAATTGCCCCTTAGTTAAGTTGTATATTTCATTAGGAGTTTTCTTTCTATAGTAAGGTGCAAGACTGTTAAAAACAGCTAGGATTTTTTTTCATTTAAGTTGCTATTTGATATAGTAATTATAAATAATGTTTAGTGTTAATAATCTACACCATGTTATATTGTACTACTTGTAGTTACTGTAATAGTTAAGAATGTTACCAAGTGTTATTTTAACTTAGTAAGGAGAGTAGACATGGAACGATGGCAAGAAAAGAAAATACTAGTACTAGGAACAACTTATCCAAGTTACTCAAATAAATATACAGAGACAGTGTGTACTGGTGGAATAGAAGAAGACACTTTCAAGATGGTTAGACTTTATCCCATACCACACAGATATCTTGAAGAAAATCAGCGATTTCGTGCATTTCAATGGATAAGAGTAAAGTGCAAACCAAGTTCAGATGGAAGACCTGAAAGTTATCGTGTAGATGCAAATTCAATAGAACTTTTAAAAGTTATACCTCCTGAGAAATCAGATGATAGAAGATATTATTTAGAAAACTCTCCTCATTTAATAAAATCTTTAGAGGAATTAAAAGAAAAACAAAAAACAGATGGAACATCTTTAGGAATAATAATGCCCAAAATTATCTTAAATGTAGAAATTAGAATGAAACCTGCTAAAGAAAAGCAAGAATGGCTAGATAAAGAAAGACAAGTACTAGCACAACAAAGTTTATTTGATGAAACGCCTAAACCTATTGATTATATTGACGCTAGATTTATAGTTAAGTGGGATTGTGACGACAGTAGATGTTTTGGACATGATATGCATTTGATGCAATGGGGACTTCATGAGCTATACAGAAAACTTAGCACCCAAACAGATGGGAAAGAAAAAGTAATAAAAGCAATGAGAAAACAATTAAATCAAGAAAAAAAGGATATATTTTTCTTTGTGGGTAATTATGATTCTATTCGTTATAATTTTGGTTTGATGGATTCTTATTCAGCACCAATACGTGTACAAGAATCATTATTTTAGTAAAATAGTAGCTTATGGTAAAACCAAAACCTTCTTACAAACTCAAATGCCTAAATATCGGCTACCAAGGCAAATCTATAAGTAATTTTTGTGATATGCTAGTTTTGAACAAAGTAGACTTGCTTATAGACGTTCGTGCAAAGGCTTGGAGCCAAAGGCCAGAATTTAGAAAGACGGCACTGCAAAATAGGCTATTAGAACATGGGATTTTCTATGTTCATTTTAAAATGGGAGGCAATCCTTATAAACCGAAAAAAGGGCTGCAATTGGATTTTAAAGAGTGTGCTATTAAATATTTAGAATATCTTAATCAAAATCCAGTAATAATTGAAACTTTAGAGTCAATTATTGCAAAAAATACTAATTGTGTTTTAATGTGTTTTGAGTCAGATCCTAATCAGTGTCACAGAAGCCTCTTACTTAATGCATTAGAAATAAAAAATAAAGCTTTTCAAACAGTTAATTTATAGTTTGTCATAGCTTTGTTGCATAAATCTAGTTCTGTGACTTCGTTTCATTATTTTTACTATATCTTTGTTATCATAACGAGAACGCTCTAGTTTTAAAGCCCATTATCAGTGCAGATTATTAATTTATGCAACAATACAAATATTAAAAATTTTCTGGCTTCTTTAGAAACTCCTAACGATTTTTACTTATTTTGTTAGACATACTATTAATGATGTTTCCTATAGAAGAAAATCCAGAATTAGATTTTTTAGTTTGACGTTGTTCTTCTATAGAGCTTTGAGAATTAATATTTGATTGCAAATTCTCTAAAATATTATTGTTAGTCGATTGGTGATATTGGTCAGAAAAAAGTTCAATATAAAGACAACATTCATAAAGCCTACTTGTTAGCTTAATACCTAAAACATCTCCCAAGCTTAAAAAAGTAGCAGGATTACACTGGGTTCCAACATCGAGGTCATTAGCTACGGATTTCGCTTAAGAGCTAGACCACAAGATGTAGTATTTGGGAAAAAAGGTATATGTTGATGAAAAAGAAAGAGATATTGAAAAAAAGAAAGAAATAACTATAGTTTAGGCGACTTCAAAGGAAGCAAAGAAAATAGGAGGTCGCTGTATGGCAGAACAGTTAAAGTTGCCATTTGAAGAAGTACCAATAAGTTGTCCAGTACAAAAACGCTATCATGAAATAGCTCCAGTATTAGCCCAAAAGGTCACACCAGAAAAGCAAGCAGAAATCATCAATATTTCATATGCAACAATAATGAAAAGGCTCAAACAATTTAGGGAAGAAGGAATGGCAGGGCTTTTTGACAAAAAACCACAACGCCAAGCTTACACACCAGAAAGGATAATAGTAAGTTTGCTATATTGGAAATGTTGTGCTCCCAAAGCTTCAGATGCAGAATTAGCTAGGGTTATAGCTAATTCTACAGGACAACACATACATAATGAAACGGTAAAGTCTTTATTAGAAAGGCACTTTTTCTGGAAGTATGAGGACTTTAGCCAAATGATTCAGTATCCAGTTCCAGAAAAACTAGAGTTAAGGCGAATGGAAATGGTAAAGCTAAAAGCACAAGGGTGGAGTGAAAAGACCATAGCATATTTACTAAAATGTGCCAGAAGCAATGTTGGCAAATGGCTTCGTCGTTATGCAGCAAAATCAAAAGAAGGCCATTCTCAAGCACAAGAGAGTTTATTTTCCCTGACACGTGCGCCACAAAATCCAAGGCGCAAAGTCTATTTTGGCACAATAAACATAATTCTAGGCTTACAAAAAAAGTACCCACTTGCAGGGTGGTTTCGCATTAAAGGATATTTGGAACAAGACCATCAGATTTTTTTGGCTGAAAGCACAATTAAGAAAATAATGAAACTTAATCGTCGTTTGCATCTTGCTCCATCAAAAACTCTAGAAATAAAAGAAAAAGAAATAAAAGAAGGACCAGTAAAATCAGGCAGACCTTTTGAGCATACTTTTATAGATATAAGATATTTAGATGCAAAGCCAGAAGGAGTTCAGCTTTATTCTTGTCTTTTGCTGGAGGGCTTATCAAGAACGATTTTGGCGGGTTCTCTTACTCGTAAACAAGACCTAGGTATCATATTAAGACTATATTACTTAGCAGCCTTAGATTGGGGGCTTTGGGATATGGTAGTTTCTGACCATGGAGGGCAATTCACAAGTAAGGCTTTTAGCAGAGTAAATAAAAGATTGGGAATTTACCATCATTTATATGAAAAAGGGCATCCTTGGCAAAATCTGATTGAAAGTCAATTTGGAATACAAGCCAGAATGGGAGAATGTCTTTGGCAAAGATGTCAAAATATTGAGCAAGCTGTAGAAGTTCATCGTGAATTAATCAGAGATCACAATCGCTTACCTCATTTTGCTCACCGATTTCGTGAGGATCAAAAGCTGACGCCTCTACAAGTTTTAGCTCAAGCTCAAGGTCGCAAAATTGATTCAGCCAGTCTGCATCGTGCTTTCAGCAGAATGAATTGGAATCGCAAAACTGATGAACGAGGTTTTGTTCGTGTAAATCGTTGGAAAATCTATGTTGAGTCTGGGTTGCCTAAAACTGAGCTTCAAGTTAACTATTGGGATGGCAAACTTCGTGCTGAATACCAAACTCACTTACTTGCTGAGTATAATTGCAAGTGGAATTCTACTGCTAATCGCCCAAAATCTATTACTAATCCTATCTTTTTTGATACCCCTTTTATTTCTCCTCAATTAGAGCTTTTTGATATTGGCTTAGACCGCCGTCCTGTTGAAATTCCTAATTTTTATAACGTTTCTAAAAAAGCGGCTGTTGGCGCTGAGCAATTAAAACTTTATTTTGGCCCAGAACTTGTCATTTAACTTTTTTCCTTTTTTCTAGACCACAAAATCTTGTGGTCTAGCTCTTAAGCGAAATCCGTAGCTAATGACCTCGATGTTGGAACCCAGTGTATAGCAGGATCACTATTATCTTGATGTTCATAAGGAGAAGTTGAATAAGAAAGATGTTTTGTTGTAATAATTAGCTTCTTATATGTATTTATACAATAGTTAACTATATTAGAGAAAAATCTATTATGATTAACATTGCCCATTCTTAAGCTAAGGTTATCTAGTAAAACTATATCTGATTTATCTATTAAATTTGTCATTTCCTCTAAAGCTTTAGGATAAGTTAAGCTATTAGCTCTCTTTAACAAAGCATCACAATCACAGAAAAAAGTAGTTGCTTTATAATCTAGAGTTAGACATCTTAATAGACCAATAGCTAGATGAGTTTTTCCTAATGCTTCTTTTCCAGATAAAATAAAGCCTATTTCTTGATCCAGAAAGCTATTTATATAATCTTTAACTTTAAGTAATGCTTCTATTTGCCATTTATTGGCTTTGTTGGCAATTTGTCCTTTTTCTGTGTAGTTATGTAAGGTGTAAGTGTCATAAAGCTTTAATTGTTCTACACTTTGAGACAAACAGATTTTGGCAAAATCTGGTATATATTTAACAACTTTATTTTCTTGTACTTTTGGAGTAGAAGGATTTTGCTTAAATGGCAGTACCTTTTCTTCTTTAGGTTTAAGGTTATTGTTTTGGTTATAAGTGCTATTAGTAGTAGTATTTAATTCTCTAGATGGCTGATTGTTAATTTTGGGTGTAGAAACTTCATCAACTTTATTAACTTCATTAACTTGCTGTGTTTGTTGAAGAATAAAATCATCAATAGAGAAGTTAGCTAAATCTTGATTAGCAAAGAATATACTAATAAGGTCACTTGCTTGTCCTTTGTTAATATCAGTACTAGCTTTAATGCCTAATTGTTTGATTAAAGAAATTTGTTTATCAGTAGGCTCTTGGCTTCTCCAATGAGCATTGGTATCAATTAAAGCAATTGCTCTTATTGAGCGAACATAATCTTGAGCCACACCTTGAGCATATTCTAGAGGTAAATCTTTTCCTATAAGAGTTGTTTTGGTTTTATCTAGTTCATTAAGAATAACAGCCCATTTATCTTGATTTGCTTGTTTTATAAGGAAAATAGTAGCTTTACCTACTGATAAAGCATATCTAGTATCTGAGAGCTTTAACCAATTAAAGTTTATTACTCTAGGTTGTGTTTTTGGAGCTTGCTTTTCAAATGCTTTTGAAGCTGCTCTTTGAGCTTCTTGTTCTTGTTGAGCTAAGGCTTGGCGTTTAGCTTCTAAATTAATCTCTTCTTGATGAACACTTAAAACAGAATCTTTCTTTAGCTTCTCAGCAGGTAAACCAAATAGATTAGGCAGTGTTATAAGTTTATGTTTTTGTGTGATGCCAACTAGATCTATGATGAGACAGTTCTCTTTGCCAGGATGTAGCCTAGTTCCCCGCCCTAACATTTGGAGATAAAAAGATTTGCTTTTAGTAGGACGGCCAAAAATAACACACTCAAGACTACTTTCATCAAAGCCTTCTGTAAGGATTAAACAGTTAACAATAACTTGAGTTTGACCAGTCTTTAGACGAGAAAGAATAGCTTTTCTTTCTTCAGAAGATAACTTGCCATCAATAGATTCAGCCTTGATGTTATGTTGTTTTAGTAGTTGAGCAGTTTGATGGGCAAGAGCAACACCTGGAACAAAGACAATAGTTTTTCTATTAGAAGCATATTCTTTAAATGCAGATAAAATTTGCTCTGGTAAGTTAGTTTCAGAGAGTGCTTTAATAAGGTCAGATTCAACAAAATCTTCTCCCCTAGTTCCAACCTCATCTAGATCAACATCAAGTTCAACACTTTGCCAAGTAAGGTCAGATAAATATTGCTCACTAATCATTTCAAGCAAATTGCGATGATAAACAATCTCTTGGAACACATTATCTAATCCAACTTTATCTCCACGCTCTGGTGTAGCAGTAACACCAAGAGTTAAAGGTGGGTTTTGTTTTTCAAAACACCGTAAAGATTTAAGGACTTTGATATAGGATTCAGCAGCCGCGTGATGAGCCTCATCTATGATTATTGTAGAAAATGAACCTAATTGAGAAAGCCTGTGTTCTCTGGCTAGAGTTTGGATAGAAGCAACAATTATTTGAGAGCTAGCTTGGTTTTGTTCTGCCTTAACTATTCCAAGATCAGCATTAGGTAGAACCATTCTAATTTTATCAAAGGCTTGTTCTATTAATTCCTCTCTATGAGCAATCACAAGACTACGACCTTCACTCTTAGCTACAAGGTGCGAGAAAATTAGAGTTTTCCCAGTTCCCGTAGGTAATGATACTAATAATCGATTCCTGCCGTTTTTATACGCTTTGTCTACTTCTGCTAGGCTTTCTTCTTGGTAAGGTCTGAGAGCAAGTCTAGTGCTTAAATGAGTAGTAGCATCACTACTTGTTGGTAATGATGAAGTTGGTTGAGATTGTTCTATTCTTATTGTCTCAGCCATTTTTACCTCATTGCAGTAATTCAGCTATACAAATTTTAACATTACTAAGCTAGATTACCCATAGATTTATTATAGATAAACTTAATAAGTAATTATGTTTTTACATAAAATCATAATTACAGAAATACATAAAAATACTATTAATTAAATAAGTTATTCAATAATATTTCAATTACAAAATTACATAAAAATGTATTTAAATAATTACTATTTTTTGTATTTCTGTATTAGCAAATCATAAGCTTCTTGAGCAAGTATATATTTATCAGGCTTTACTCCAGTACGCCTACGCTCATCAACTTGGATTTGCTCAAGGTCAATCATCTGATCATTTCTGATAAAAATAGTCATTCTTACTAAGTTAGGATCTTTAGAAACGTTATAGTCTTTATTAGTTGATTCTTTAGGTAGAGCTTTTTTTTCATTACCAGTTTGTGTGGTTTGAATAATCTCCTTATTTGATTCTATATGAGGGCTTGAATCAAAAAGAACATCAACACCTTTTCTTTCTTTTAATGAAGTACGTTTAGCCACGATTAATTACCTCTTGAGCAAGATTTTTATAAGCTTGAGCAGCCGAAGAATTATTTGAAAAACTTAGTACCGATTTACCCGCTATAGCACTATCAGGAAGTTTTATTGTTTGAGGAATGATAGTCTTTAGTAGCATATCAGGATAATTACTAGCCAAATCTTCCAGTATTTCTTTAGCGTGAGTAGTTCTATTATCATGGAGAGTAGGTAGAATACCAAATACTTTCAAATTTTGGTTAATACGAGTTTGGACTTTTTTAATAGTTTTTAATAGTAAAGCCATGCCTCTTAAGGCGAAATATTGAGTTTGAACAGGAATAATTACATCCGTTGCTGCTGCTAGTGCATTTAATGTAAGTAAGCCTAAAGATGGAGGGCAGTCTATTAGTATGTAGTTATACTTGGTTACTAAAGGAGCAAACTTTTCCTTAAGAATTTGGTCACGTCCAGGCTCATTAGCTAGCTGAACTTCTGCTGCTGATAAATCAATGTTACCTGGCAATAAATCACAACCCATTTGTGTAGATAGTATTATTTTTTCAAGTTCTAAATCACTATCTACCATTGCATCATAAATTGTTTGTTTAAGAGAATAAGAATCTACTCCTACTCCAGCCGATAAAGCTCCTTGTGGATCAAAGTCTACTAATAAAACTTTATATCCTAAACCTACTAGTGCTGCTCCTAAATTAATAACAGTGGTTGTTTTCCCAACCCCACCTTTTTGTTGTGCTAATGCAAAAATCCTACAATTTGCTTTAACATTTTTTTGTTTACTCACTTTTCCGTTTTTACTCATTATCATTTTTCCATTACTAAAAATTATCAGATATGCATATTAACATAGTTATGTATATTTGTTAAAACATTATATCGAATTTTTGTAAATAAATTATACAAATTATACAAGTGTTTGTATTTATGTAATAACAGATTTATGATTAAATGTATTTATTCATATTAATTGAATTAATGTTTACGTATTTACATAAATACATAAACATGTTATAATGATATTATGTAATAAATACATTGCGGAAAATTGTTTTTATTTCTGGACTTGGATGAGAAAATAGATCTTGCCATAACATATGTCGATCCAGAAGAAGTCCACAAAATTAAAAAAAGTACTAAATTTGTTTGGTTTGTTAATCGCTATAATCAGAAAATACTCTCTTTTAATTTTGCTAATTCCATTTTTAACAAAAATTAATATTGCTATATTTTTCTATTGTCTGGAAATTTTTGTTGATTAAAATCCAAGAGTTTTATTATAATTGGGAAAGGTTAAATCATTGAAATTAAAGTTATTAGGCGGTGCTGACGAGATAGGCAGTTCAAGTACCCTAGTAGAAGTAGCTAATACTAAAATATTAATAGATTGTGGAATGCGCCATCATGAGCGTGCTGGTGAAAGAATACCTGCATTTAGTGAGATAGGCAAGGATCTTGATGCAATCATTCTTACACATGCTCATCTAGACCATAGTGGAGCATTACCTGTTGTAGCATCTTCTTATCCCAATACTCCTATTTATCTTACCCAACCTACACTTGCTATTGTTTCTGTTTTGCTTTTAGATTCATTAAAAATAATGCAATTAGGCTTAGAAGCAGATGGTGAAGTTCCTATTTATTCTCTACAGCAAATAGAAAATGCTTTATCCGCTTGTCGTCCTATTAGCTTTAATACAAAGCTTAAGATTAAAGATTTAGAGATAACCTTTCGTCCAGCAGGCCATATCTTGGGCGCTGCTAGTGTTGTTATTGAGTCTGATGAAGGCTCTATTGTTATGAGTGGTGATGTTCACGCTATTGACCAATTAACAGTTCCAGCCTTAGCGGTTCCTCATCATAGACCTGATATTTTTGTTATAGAGTCTACCTATGGTGATAAGTTACATGCTAGCCGTGCTTTAGAGGAAAAGCGTTTAATAGAACGTATTAGAACAGTAGTTGAAGGAAAAGGTAGTGTTTTAATACCTGCTTTTGCAGTAGGACGTTCTCAAGAGCTAATCTTATTGGTTAGTCGTGCTATTGAACAAGGTGAACTTCCTAAAATACCTGTTTATATTGATGGACTTGTTAAGAATGTCTGTGGTGTGTATAGTTCATTTCCTTACTTAATGACTAATTGGCTACAGAAGCGCATTAAAGATAAAGGAAATCCATTCTTTCAGGATAAAGGAATAGTTACTCCTATCTATGATCCCAAGAGTAGAAAAGATGTAGCCAGGGAACGCTCATCTGTGGTTATTTCATCATCAGGAATGGTAACAGTTGGTAGCCCTAGTTCCTTTTATGCAGGGGAGTTTTCTAGAGATCCTAGATGTTTAATTGCTATTTCTGGTTATCAAGATGAAGAATCCCCTGGGCGCAAGATGCTAGAACTAGCTGAAAAAGGTGGTGGTAAGCTTCCTACTACCAAAGGTGAAGTGCCTTTATTTTGTGCCATAGAGAAATTTAGTTTCTCTGCCCACAGTGATGCCTATCAGGTTACAAGTGAGCTAGAAGCATCTAAACCTCGCAGAGTCGTGCTAGTACATGGAGATGGTGGAGCAAGAGAGGCTTTAGCTAAACACCTTTCTACATTAGGCTTTAAGGATATAAGGTTGCCAAATTTAGGTGGTGAGATTGACATATCTGGGCGTAGAGAAAAACAATCTCAAATAGCTTTCTCTAGTCCAATCAATGCTGATAATGCCAATAATGATGAAACAGTAGACTCTCAACATCAAATAGCAACAACAGAATCTCTAATAGCAACAAATGGTAATCTACAAACAGAGCATCTAAATATATTAGCAGAAAAGCTAGCAGTTAGGGATGGTGGTAATAGAGCTTATACCATAACAGAAATACTAGTTAGTGCAGGATATGAGCCTAATCAAATCAATAGCTCAGAGCTTGAGAGAGTAAAAATAATACTTAAAGCTAAAAACTCACCATTTTCTCAGGATAAAAGTAGTAGGCTTACTTGGAGATTAAGACTACTTCCAGGTAATCGCATTGCTACTAAAGTAGCTAACATTACAGAGCAAGAAGTAATGACTGTTGTTAGAAAAGCTTTTGCATCAGAGTCTACTTTCTATAAGGTATCAATAGATAAATCCAAGCGCATTATTACAGCTAGGTTTTATTTTCCTAAGCCTATAATGGAAAATTCCTACTACAAGCATATCTGTGAACAAATAGAACAAGAGACAGGTTGGCTAGTAGAAATAGCTAATACCGTTCATCAGGAAGAACTCTCTAAAGTAGCTATGGCTCTTATACCTGTTGAGTGGGAACCAAAAAGTCCTTCTTTTATTATGGATAAATCAATAGTGGCAGTTAAAGCTACTACCTTTAACCAAAAAGTCTTGGATGAAATAAATAAGGCTCTTGAACAAAAAACAGGGTTTAAGCTAGACATACAACTTCCTAAAGTAATAGCTAGTAGTCCTATAACTCTTGATGCTTCTGGACAAGTTGTAAAACAAAAACTAGAAATAAATGCTGCTTATGCCAAAGTTAAAGAAATATTTGCTAGTAAAGCTCATCCATTACTTAAAGTAGGATTAAAGGGAGAAGCAATAGAATTAACCTTTGTTACTCCTGAAATTGGTAAGCGTTATGCAGCTTTAATGAAAGAAATAGGTGATGAAATAGGATATACATTGCAGGTTAGACAATCTGCTGATCAGGTTAAATTAAAAGAAATTATTAGGGACATATTACCTAAAGAAGCTATTTTGATTGGTGAGCCTAGTATTAACTTAGCAAAACAGGAAATCACTATAAAGTTAGCTCCTACTTTGGTCTTGAATGCTAAAGATACGCTAAAGTTAAAAGAAGCATTTTTTGATCAGACAGGTTGGCAATTATTAATAAAAGACTAATTTTCTACGTATAACTTTATGCAAAATAATAAGTTAGAAAAACTAAGCCCAGAAAAACACCTGGAAAAATATAATAAGCTCTATCCAGGTGTTTTTGAAACTATTGATGACCTGAGATTAAACAGAAAAAAGCTTGGCGATTGGCCGAATTGGTGTTTTTGTCCAATTGCAGGAACCCATGCAGCCGTTACCAAATATTTGGAGAAAATCAAAGAACCTCATTTATTACAACAAGTTGCAGTAGATTTTTGCAATATAGCTGCTCTTGCAGGCTGGCGAAAGACCAAGGGCTTGTACATGTTTCATGAAATTACCTTGGCTGAACTTTGTAGAACAGAAATAACAGGTGATATTCCAGGGGAGGTATTAAAATTTTTACCTGAATGGGTTACTTACGTGCAATTACCGAGAGGTGTTTTTGATCGAATTATAGGCTTTTTTGCCTATTTAGAATTTGATGTCAATACCAAAGGTGAAGAATTAAGAATAGTTTTGGATATTGAAGGAGCTATTCATGGAGTTGAAAATGGATTAGCTTGCCTCACCATACATCTTGGAGGCTCTTTAATAGAGGGACTTGAAAAAACTATTAAGACTGGTTTAGAAATAGCCAAAAAAGAAATGGGCATAGATTTGCTAGAGGCAAACTATCAAGCTGCTGTGCCAAAACACCTTCCAGCTTTAATTAATTTAATTTTATATATTTGTTCCCAAAACAGTGAAATTAGAGACACATCTAATAAACCTACCTTACCAAAAAACCCAAAACCACAAAAGGGAGGGAAAGTGTTTAACGCTAGCGAAGTTAAAAGATGGGAAGTCGGTTATAGATTGGGAGCAGCTTTAAGAGAAGCACGAGAAAGGCAAAAAGAAAGTAGTAATCAAATTGTCAAAACTCATGCTAGTCCTAAGCCTCACATTAGGAAAAGCCACTGGCACAAATTTTATGTAGGTAGTAAACCTGATCAAAAAGCAATTCTAAAATGGCTACCACCTATTGCAGTTAATGTTACAGAAAGCAACGAAAATATAGCTACAATTAGAAATGTGGATTAAGTCGCTTTAGATTTTTTCCGCCAGCCTTTTTCTTTAGGCTTCCAATTACAATCACTAGGAACCAACCATTGTCTACCAGAAGGGTTTATTGCTCCAGGGATTTCTCCTTTTATGGCTGCATTTTTAGCTGTTCCAGAATTAAAGTTATTCTTTTGGCAAAAAGCTACAAGTGATATTAGTTCAGTTTCAGAAGATAAAGCCCCAAATTCTGCCAGTAGTTTTAGGTCTTGGTACTCAGTATTAAAAGGTTCAACCAACAAAGTTTCTGAAAGATAATTTTGTGGATGATTTTCTTTTTTGCCATTAGGAAAAAACTCTGTGAGAGAGCCATCCTCATTACGCCTATAGATTCTGCTCGTAAAGCCAAACCTGCCTTTGCTTTTGCTGGTATTTACAAGGGAATTAATTTTTTCTTCAAACTGTTGACCTTCACTAAATTCCTTCAGTTTTCTCTCTAGTCTGAACATAGGAGAAAAAGTAAGAGTTTCGATTTCTTCTCTAGTTGGAGCGCACAAAGCAAGGAATAATGGTAGTAGTTTGTCTTTATCACAAACCCAACACTCGTAGATGTCTAAAATAGGATAATTAATACCTATTTCCAATTTTAATGCTTCCCTAGAAACTTTAGCGATTTCTTCTACCTTTGGTTTATATTGGCCTTTTAGCTTATATTCCCCAACACCAAAAGCTTTCCAGTTCCAGCTTTCTACAGGGTGATTTGGGGAAAACTGTTTTTGGCTAAATAGGAGTAAGTCTCTACGAGAAAAAGTTTTTCCTGACCAAAATTCTTTTCCATCAATAACCCAATACAAGTCAAATTCTTGTAGATTATTAGTTCTAAAAGACAGTTTTCCTTCCCAAGTTTCAATTTCAGCAACAAGGGAAATGCCACGATAAGGGTTAACTAACCTAATTTTGCCTAGCATAATGAAGCACCTTCTTTCGTAGAAGGTAGCCACTTACGCTCAATTACATGAGAGCCTTTAATTTGGATTTCCATCTTTACAAGCCCCTTGAGCATTAGTCTCACGAGTCTATCTCGCAGATGTGATTCATAAGCTTGATAATGCCCAAGCCATTGAGCAATTTGGTGAGTATTAAGCCCAGGATGTTTTTGAACGAAGTTTAAGAGGTCTTTTTGTTTAGTTGTTAATCTAGTCATAAATAGCTCCTTTTTTATAAAGTGACATTGAATATATATTATGCTATGCGCACAGTATTGTAAAGTAGAAGATAATACAATTAGAAATTAGCAGACATTCTCTTGAGTTGCGCTAGTTATAGTTACTAGTATAATAAGCAAAGATTAAAAATTAATTTTTAGGAACAGCTTATGAAAGATTGGGCAAAAGAAGTTCAAATGGTTGACAAGGGTTTGATGCTCCCCATTACTTTTTGCCAAAAAATCTTTGGTACTAAAGAAAATAATTACGAAATTAACTATTCCTAAGCCTTAGCAGCAACACAGATTTATATCGAGGATGGCGGGGAAAAATACTCTTTTGATGAATTCTTAGATTTAATCATTTGGGATGACCATATTGAAATTCCATCAGGGTTTGAGCAGATAAAGAAGCAATTTCAGGAACAGCCTAATCCCTTTATTGAAAAGTTTGGGGATTAAAATCTAAGGCTGATTAATAATAACTATAAAGCTTATGTATTAATGCTATCAGCAGAAATAGTAGAAGGCATAACAGTTCTAGAAAGAAGGTCTTTATTTCTCGAAAGAAAGAGGTTCTTTTTAAGTTGCAAGCTTCCAATTAAAACAACTTGAACTAATTTTTGATAGAAAGGTTCAAACTTAATCAAATCCCTAAGTACATCTAAATGTGTAGTTTGAAGGTTTTCTGCATCATCAATGAACAAAATAACATCCTTCTCCTTATGGTACTGCTCAATAAGCCAATCTTTTAGGATTTTACATTGGTCATAAAAGCTATATTTAAGCTCTAATCCAAAGCTTGAGCATAACTGTTTAAGGAAAGCAAAACCTGTTTTAGTCTTAACTGCTTGTATAAATACTGTAGTATAATACTGATTAGATTGATATTTGTCGTTTAAGGAATCTAGAAGAGAACTTTTATCTGCTCCTAATTCTGTAAAAACACAAGTAAATCCTTGTCTATATTTTATAACATAATCTATTTTCTCTATGGCTGTTCTTGAATTATTATTTAAATAAGTAGCTTTTGAGTCAGATATTTGTGGTGATTTCTGGTTAGTTTCAGTCTTTTCCATAATAGTTTTCTGGTAGAAATTATTTTATATGTTTAACCGAAAACAACAAAATATAAAATAAGTTTTCCCTAATGGCCTTTTGCTTAAGCAGACAAATATTGCAATCACTCACTGTAGGTACTATATTTGCCTTGGCAAACAATAATCAAAAAAGATAAATTATAGCTATCTATTGGATAGCTATTTTTGTTCTAAGATAATGGTGTTATGGCGACTAATAGTAAAATAATCTACAGTATAGATTTAGATGAAGATATAGGTTTAATAAGTCCTTACCTTTTTGCAGAAAGACTTAGAGAACTCATAGAGATAGAATTTATTGATTTTAATGTAGTTATTTATTATCTAGAGGAAAAAGGTGAGATTTTGTTGGAATGTAAGTTACCACAAAATTTTCCTGTAAGTAATGATTCTAGTATTAAAAATAAAATAGATGATATGGCAGAAGGCTTAAAGCAAAAACTAACACAGCAAACTTGCCTTGCCAAAAGTCTTTATAAATCCGCTTCTCTCTGAAATCACGTTTTGCTAAAGACTGCAAAATCTATAAAATAACTATAGAAATAAATCAAGCAATATTGTAAAGTATAGCAAACAATATAATTATTACTATTGCTATTATTATCATTTAGATAGAGGGATAAAATAAAAACGAGTTATCTTATTTCTGCATTATTTCCATAGAGAAAGCGCATTTTTATAAAGCCATTTTTCCTTAGTTTCTGTTTTTAATGGCAAAGCTTGAAACTCTTTTACTATTTCTGTATGAGGTCTACCTAAAAGAAATGCTCCTGTGCCAAATAAAACACGGTCTTGAATAATACTCTCACCAAAAGCAAATAGTGGCTCCCAACCCGTTCCTGCTTGAGTTAAATATTTAGGGCGATGTGCTGCTAATTCTAGATAAATATGCTGGTGTTTTCTTGCTAGCAGTGCTGCTTCTAAAATCCAAGGATATCCTGCATGGCTAAGAATTAGCTTTAGTTCTGGAAAATCACAAGCAACATTATCAAAATGCCTTGGATGCGCTAATTCATTATGACGCATTTCTGTCCAATTAGCTGAAGCATGTACACTAACAGGAATATCAAGTTCAACACATTTAGCATAAAATGGATAATAACGTCGGTCATCTGGCGGAAGCCCAATCATAAAAGGTCTTAAGCTTAAGCCTTTAAAATTTTCTTCACGAACAAGACGCTCTACTTCTCTAACAGCACGCATACCTTGGAAAATATCTGCTCCAGCAAAAGGAATAAATCTATTAGGTGCTTCTTTTGCAATTTCTACTATTAAGTAGTTGGGAGAAAAGGTTTTACCACAACTAGTTAATTCATCAAACCCAGTTATTAAAATTTGGTCAATTCCTGCTTGATCAAGTATAGATAAATATTGCTCTACACTTATTCCATCACCAAAATTGTCTATAAATTCACTAATAGATGATTCTGTAACTTCTTGATGATGAAAAATACGTAAGTATCCTAGCATTTGTGTGGGAAAATTATTTCTAATATACTGTAAAGTTTTCTTAGTAGGAACAATAGGCGCCCACATATCAATAATTTTTGACATAATAACTCCTTCAATACTATCATGAATCTCACCTTACTTACTGTAAGTTCTATGTTTAACCGAAAATGGCAAAAGTTCAAATAAGCTTTTCCATAATAGCCTTTTGTTCAAGCGCACAAATATTGAAATAAATCATTTCAAGTACTATATTTGCCTTGTTTTAATTGGCAAACAGCGTTCAAAAAGGATAATTCGTAGCTATCTTTAAGGTAGCTATTTTTGTTTGGAGATAATGATGTTATGGTTACTGATGGTAAAATAGTCTACACTATAGATCTAAGGGAAAATCTAGGCTTAATAAGCCCTTACCTTTTTGCAGAAAGACTTAAAGAAGCTATAGAAATAGAAATAATTGATTCTAGAGTATTTATAAGTCATTTAGAACAAAATGGAGTTATTTTATTGGAATGTAAGTTACCACAAAACTTTGCTATGAGTAATTGTGCTAGTATTAAAAGTAAGATAGATAATATGGCAGAAAGCTTAAAGCAAAAGCTGACTCAACAAAGTTATTTTGCCAAAAGTCTTTACAAATCAGCTTCTCTCTAAATTCAGATTTTTGCTGCTAAATGCTAGAAAATTCATAAAATAGGCACTAGAAATAAATCAATTAATATTGTAAAGTATAGCAACTAATATAATTATCACTATAACTATTATTATCACTAAGATATAAGACAAAGGATAAACTAATGCCAACAAAGAAAAAAGCTACTGATACTGTAGAAAAAGCTAATGTTTTAGCACTAGATGAAGAAACTAGAATTGTTTCAACTCCAACAACTAAAGCCCCTAAAAGCAAAACAGCAACTAAAGAAGCTACTACTGTTGCTAAAGCTGCTTCAACAACAAAAGCTACTCAAGCTAAAGCTAATGAGAGCAAAAAAGCTCAAGCTGTAACTCCAAAGCCTAAGAAAGAAAAACAACCTAAACCTATAACAGTAACAAGACTTGAACTAGCTCAAGAGGTAATGAAAGCTGTTAGTCAACATATGGAAATAACTGGTGTAGAAGCTGATGCTATAGTTTCTGAAATTATTCACTCTATGATTGATTCTCTTAAAGAAGGAAACAAGATTGAGATTCGCGGGTTCGGGGCATTTCGTTTACGTAGCCGTAGAGCAAGACATGGGCGTAACCCTAAGACTGGTGCAAGTGTAGACGTACCAAGTAAAAGGATTGTGTATTTCAAATTAGGTAAAGATCTTAAAGCGTTATTACTTCATTAATATCCTAATAATATTACTAATCCTACTTCCAGACCATAAACTAATAAACAAACTAAGGAAGCTAAGCTGGTCAAACAAACTAAATCAGTTAAATATATGAACAAATAACCAATAATTAATGAATGAGTGCCTTATCTAAGAAATGGAGATAGTTATTATAGGTCTAATATGGAACACCAAATAGTTAGCTTTGGACGATATGAACGCTATAAAAATTATTATGTGCAGGGTGGCATATTAAAATCTCGCCAACTCTATTTACACACAAAACATTCTATAGATGGGTTTAATAATGTATTAGCAGCATTGCCTATGAATGCCAGAGAACAATTTGCTGGCACAATTTATATTGGAGATTGGTATTCTCTCTCACTGCTTGCTATGGTTGATGACACTATTATTAATATTCTTGTCTTGGACGATCAGACTTGTGAAGAATTAGGTGTTTTCTCAGCAGATTTACATATTGGTGCTACATATCGACATTTGGTAAATCAAGGTGTAGAACCATTTCTTGAATTAACTCCTATCTTGCATAAAACTTATCACAAGTTTGGAGAAGGGAGATATTTGAAAATCGGGCAAAATAAAGCACAAATTCAATTCTTATATCCAACCCCTCCTCCTAACTTATATTGTAAAAGTAGTGTTGGCTATTTTCGTAGAGCCATAGAGCTATGCGGCGCACAACCTATTCTTGTAAGCAAAACCCATTGTCAAGATAAAGGCAATACTCATTGTGAAATATTGCTTGAGTGGCAACATAAGCAAGTAATATAAATAGATAAGTTATTGATTTAATGCTCTTTGAATAACATTATTAAGGAAATTAGCATAATCATCATCGCTTAAAAGAGAATCTAGAACTTTATCTAGAAGTTGTTTTAGCTTTAAGGTAAGAACTTTTTCATGAGTAGGATGTTCTTTTATATTAGGATAAGCACTAGCAAGATTATGTGTTTTCTCGGAAGTTCTTAGCAATAATTTTAGGATTATTGCGCTCCTTTCATCCATTTTTGTATCTCTAGGATCTCGTTGTATTACTATTACACGAGCATGTTTGATTACTGTGTCTGCTATTGCGTTTAGTTCAGAGAAGCTTATTTTTATATTTACTTTTGGCTTATAATTTTCCACTAGTGTTTACCTTCTACAATAAGATTATGAATAACACTTTTTTATAAAGTGGTGTAACTTAATATAACTAAATTCTATAACTTAGAGAGAATAAAAAAAATAAAGTTGGAAAATAATAAATTTCAAAGGATAGAAAATGCAGAACAAATCAGTAGTAGTTATTGCAAGATTAATAGCAAAACCAGGACAAGAAGATAGGGTTAAATATACACTTGCAGCCTTAATTGCTCCTACTAGAAAAGAAATAGGCTGTTTAAGTTACAACTTCTACCAAAGCTCATATGATAATAGAGTGTTTATGTCTCATGAAATATGGGCTAATCATGAAGCTTTTGCTAACCATTTAAAAACTCCTTATATAGTAGCTTTACAAGAAATGGGTGCAGATTCTTTAGTTCAACCTCTTGAAGTAACTTTTATGGATTCTCTTGGCTAAATCCTGATGAAAAAGCTTGTTCTGAGGATAAATGTTTAATTTTGTGGAGTAGGAAAGCTAAATGATAGAAGCAAACGATTTAGATAAACATCCGATAAGATATGCAACACAATACCTAAGTGAAATACTAGAACAATTATCTAAGCCAAAAGTAGTAGAAAATATAACATTTTCTGTTAGAGAGAAAATATTGCTAGTGACTTGCAAGAATGATGAAGATTACCAAACTCTAAAACAATGTGAAACAATGGTAGATAAAGAGTTTGTAGAAAAATTAAGGTTAAAAGTAATAGTCTTTCAATATGATAAAGACTACTTAGTCTTAAAGATAATAAAGAAGTTTGCTAAAGAAGGATTAAAAGAAGTAAGTTTTGAATCGATATTTAATGAAGTAAATAAATATACACCATCTAGAACTGCTCAGGCTGTTAAAGGTGTATTAGCCAGTTTTGCTAATGATTTAACAAAAGATTATAGACAACAATCTAGGGCTAATAAAGATTTTCTCTCGCTTCGTGGTCTTGATCCTTTGGTTAAACGCCTAAAAGATGGTAGCTATGAATTACTGGCTAAGCCTGTTCCTGTTGCTAAATCATCTACTAGAAAAAAAGCTAAGTAATTAATGCAATAACTGGAACAATCAAGCCAAGAAACTATTAAAAATTTTGCAAAAATTTTACCTTACGGATGTGGAATTGTTACATTAAGCTAAGAATATTTAAGCTAAGAAACTCTCTTTTTGTAGAAGTAAATTAAATAAAACTAAAATACACAATTTTAGAATGAGTAGCAAAAGCGATATGGTAAATATAATGCAGTTAAAAGCATTACAGTATTTGGCGGAAATTATAATATTTTATCAAAGAGAGAAAGTTGTAGTTTTTTTAGGAGACACAAGTATTAATGGCAAGAGTAAAAGTTATACAAATTTGGCAACATAAAACTAGTAGCGTAGAAATTCGTGTCCTAGATATAGTCAATAAAATTGTAGTAGCAGAAATGATGCCTAATAAAGCACCTATTTTCTTAACCAGTGTTGAGTTAGAAGAAAACTATAAAATGATTAAAGTTCAAAGTGTTTCATAATAAAAGGTGAGTTTTGAATTTTCCTGAGTTTAAGGGCAAGCAAAAGCTATTTCCATTTGATCAATAAGCTCTTGTAGTTCTTTGTCACCTTTGGCTTTAGATAGTACTTCTCTTAGGGTATCAGTATCGTTTTCATCCAAAGCTATAACATAGCGATGTAGTAGTTCTTCTCTAATTAGAATTTGTGTTTGGAATGGATAGATATGCGTAGTCATAAGTATTTATCTTAAAATAAGTAATTATTTAAACTGAATAGCATTTACTAAAGCAAAGTTGCACTAGATCTATCACGGCTTGTTCTTGTTCTTCAGATTCAGCATTAATTTGGGCTTTAACAGAATAGCCATTCTCACTAGGTATTTCAATTAACTTTAATTCAATGCAATGTAAGGCAAGACGAAATGCTTCCCAATTATCGGGAACTTTGTCTTCTAATGGTAAAGTCAGAATCATCATTTTATACGCTCTTTACAATAAATATACATAAGCATACATAAGTTATACGCATTGGTATATGTGTTAAATACCAACCAACTTTTCATGAAAATGGAAGCGATATTCTAATGATTTTTTCCCTAAAATAGAATATAAAGCAGCAAGAAACAAAGTTGTTAACTTATGAGGTTTTTATGCAAGAAGGTATAGAGATTGAACAACAACATAATAAAGGCAATGACGATACCCATCAAGAAGCTAATGAGCAAAGAGAAAGTACGTTGGCTATGCTAGAATCTCTAAGGAAAAAACTTAAGCATGTACCTCCAATGTTGTCTTCAGAAGAACAGAAGAACAGAAGAACAGAAGAAAGTTAATAAATTATGTTTTATACAAGATATTAGCTTGGAATAGTTAGAAAAAATTTCTTTTGTAAGCTGTTTGGCTGTTCTACACGTTTTATTATTACGGAAGTAGTCCGAGAAATTAATCAAATCACAAAACTTTAAGCCTAAATTCTAGAACATCAGTATTTTTACATTTTTTGTGATAAACTTCTTTTGGAGAAAAGCTTTGGAGATTAGCTAGAATGTCAACAAATAGCACTGATACAATGAAATGTGTTATTATTGGTAGTGATATTTCGCCAGAAAAACTATCGGCGAAAGAACTCGCCGAGTTTATTACTGCACTTGAGAAAACTTTGGTTTCTACAGCGAATAAACACTCTAAAGTTCGTGACAAAGAGTTTATTGTTAGTATTGTGGGTATAAACAGTGGTAGTGTGAATCTTGAGTTTAAGGGCAACTATGCAGAAGAAATCAATGGTGCAATTAAGGTTATTGGTGATGCTATAAGCAAACAAGACTTTGATTGGCTTACCAAAGACAGTGTTGATGGACTTAAGACGATGTTTCATTTTCTTGAAAAACATGATTGCAAAGCAAAGTTTTGTTATAGCAGCGAAGGAGAGGCAACTGCTTTTCTGGATCCTATTATTGAATTGCCAGATCCAAAACATTATCAAATTTCTGGGGAAACTACTCTTTATGGTCAGTTGATAAGGATTGGTGGTGTAAAACCTAGAGCAACTTTACGTGTTGCAGATGGCGAAGATGTTTTTTGTGATGTTTCTGCGGAACAAGTTTATAAACTAGCCAACAAACTTTATCATCGCCTTTCTTTAACAGGAATGGCTTCTTGGGATGCTGATACTTATAAAATACTATCTTTTAAGGTATCAAATTTTGAAGAACTTGAAGACATACCTATAGATCAAGCTATCAAGGATCTTAGTAAAATCATTGGAAAATATTATGAAGATATAGATGATCCAGTTGCTTACATTCAAAACTTGCGGAGCGATGAATGGTAAAGAAAATTTGTTTAGATAGCCAAGTGCTAATTTGGGGTATTAAAAGAGAAAGCACAATAAATCGTCGAGATATGATAAATAAAGCAGATAGCTTATTAAATTGTTTGGCTAAAGCTGGCTCTAGTTTAACCATTATTGTACCTTCTGTAGTGATTATGGAACTTTTAATGCCTTGTAAGTTATTAGACTACACAAATCTAATTAAACAAATAAACTCTAGGTTCAACCCTGCACCTTTTGATGTCGTTGCAGCTAAGGCTGCTGCTGAAGTTTGGCAATCAAAACAAACCAACTTCACTATTAACGAATTGAGAACAAATGGTGAAGCTAAATCCAAAATTAAAGTTGATTGCCAAATAATAGGTACTGCCATTTCAAAAAATATGGATTGCATTTGTAGTGAAGACAATGGATTAAAAAAACTTGCAGTAGGATTTATAGATGTCAAAACTATAGACGAGTTACTAGCATCCCTTAATCCGTTACCTTTAATTGATGAGACTCACAAGAACTAACCTGAAATCTTTAAAGTAAATGTTTTCTTGCAGTTTGCTTTTTGAAATTATCAACAATGATTTTTGAACAAAGATAATCTTAGATAAACATCCTAAAGTTCTTGACTAAAAATTAATGCAATACTACCTTTAACCCATGTTAAGAAAAAAGACCAAAAAAGCTCAATTAAAATTAATATCTTCTGATGTTAAAGAGAAAGACTCTCAAGCATTAGATGAGCTTGCTTTGCTTATTCAAAGTATTAATCAATCAGCAAAGAAGGCCAAGGCTAAAAACATTGAGCAAGCAGATCCAGAACCGCCTTTAGCTGCTTAAGCATATGGAGTTTAATGCTTAGTTGGATATTGCAATTAGTTAGGCAAAACAAATAATGGTAAAGATTACAGCTAATAAAATAAATTATAAAATAAATCTACATAGCCTAGAATTAGCAAACCAACATTTATTTGCTGAAAGATTAAAAAATGAAATATTAGTTGTTTATCCTAGTGTAGAAATAATAATAGTATCTAAAAAGAAATTAAATAGACATCCTCTATTAGAACTTGAGTGTTTTTTCCCGGATGCTTCTCAAGCCCAATACATCAAACATCATATTGACGAAATTGCTCTAGATGTAGAAGAAAGATTAGTCGAGCAAATTAATACTGCCAAATCATCTGCTGCTTAATACAAATTAGAGAATTTGTTTAGTCTGGTTATGAATTTTGAGTCTAGTTTTTTTACGACGCTCTAAAATTTCTTCGGGTTCGTAAATACGGTATTCTTTCCCTAGAATTTGTCCTGGAGTGCTGGTAATAGTAGAAATAGATTTTTTCATTTCCAGCCTTTGTAAAATATCAACAATATTGCGTCTATGCTTTAAACCAAGAAGCCTAGCTATTTCTATTGCGCTAAAATACCTATCTTTAGTGTTGTGTTTTCTAGACTCACAATACATCAATAAGTAAACCCGGTGTTCTCTCTCTGTATGACTATTAACTACTTCTTCTAGTGCTTTTGGATCTATTTTACTTAAAATACTTTTATACTCTTCTTTTATTGTACCTATTTGGAGTTGATTAGGAGTATTGTTTATAGGTTCATTTTCTTGGTTTAGTCTATCAATGTTGGTAGCTTCTATTTCAGGTTTGACGGATAATTCAACTGTAGTGCTTACAATAGGCTCTACTAATTGTTGAACTGTTTGTACTACGGTATCTTGTACGGTAGGCTCTACGGGGTTAACTAGCTCTAAATTAATGCTTTCTTTATCAGTAGAAGATAAACGAGATAAAGTAGATTGCATTGTTTGAGAATCTTCTTTAGTATTTCTTTTCCAAATTAATTCTTTTCTTGCCATTTGATAATGTTCTCCGCTACAAGAGTATAATCTTTAGCTGCACCAGAATTAGCCGCATATTGATAAATAGGTAATCTAGCGGCAAAGGCTTCTGGAATAGCTGTATTTTTTCTAATTGAAGGTAGTACTTTAGCGAACTCGGATTTTGCAGTTTCAGTAATCATTTGAGCTATTTTAGTGCGCTCAACAAAAGTTAAAAGGGGAATGATTTCAGGATGACAATTATATTCAGTGGCAATATGTTGTAATGTTATTTTCAATCTAGAAATGGATTCATAGCTTTCGGGGCCACAATCAATAGGAGCAATAACTTGGTTAGATGCTACTAAAGCGTTATAAACAGCTAAACCTAAATTTGGAGGACAATCAATAATAACTAAATCATATAGGTCTTTAATCTCGGCTAAAGAGCGAGATAGTTTACGGGCACCTATTTTTGTCCAACCACCTAACTCCAAACCTGCTAGCTCTGCATTTGCTGGTAATACATCTACTTGTGAATTATTTTTTTTAATTTCTGATACAATAGAAGATTTACCAGTTAAAACTTGGTATATACCTGTTGATTCAGCCGCTTCTTCTGTTAGTAACCAAATAGTTGAATGAGCTTGTTGATCCAAATCTACCAACAATACTCTCTTATTATGTTTGACCAAAGCTGTAGCTAAACAAACACTAGTTGCTGTTTTAGCACAACCACCTTTTTGATTAGCAATTGAGATTACTTGCATTCTTGCTCCTTAATACAAATTATGCTTGCTGTATATTATACAATATGGTTAACCGATTAATTAACTGATAGCTAGTCGGTAAGCTATACGGTTTTAATTATTGTAAATAATAAAGTATTGATATTTATATGTCAATGATATTATTTATAATGAATTGAACAGTTTATGCCAGATGAAGATGTTTTGTTAACAATTCAAAGCACTAACGACGAAGAAGTGTTAAAAATGCTAATAGAAATGAGATATCAACTAGGATTATCTTTTAAGGAAATGTCGATAATTTTAGACACACCAGAAAGAACTTATAGGAGATGGGAAGCTGAAGGAGCACAACCAAGCGCAGTGTGTATGATCAAAATTTCCAAACTTAGAGCATCCTATCCTTATCTATTTAGTTCATTGGCTGAACCCGCTATTAAAAAAGAGGACGAGAAAGCAAGGCTTTGGTTACAAGAAACAGTGACACATGTTAATGAGCAAATCCAAAATTTAGCAAAAGAAATAGCCTTAAGTGTTTCTAAAGCCATTTCAGAAGCCCAAGCTACTAATGCTAATAACAATACTACTAATAATAGTAGTAATAACGATAATGATAATCCTAAATTTAATGAATTAATTAATCGTGTTGCTGAATTAGAAAAGCAGTTAGCTTTTCTTAAGGAAAAAGCCACAAACCCTGATAAAACTCCACAGCGTAAATATAATAGAAAGAAGAAAAATAAGTAAAACTATTATTGTGAGATTAATTAATATAAATCAATATTACTAATAACCATTAAATTTTTTCAACAAAGTTGTCTAAAATAAGAACGTCCTTATCGTAGTGAACGAGAATAAACTTAGGATCTTTAGTTATCCAAGAATTTAGTTGATGAGTAGAAGGTTTTGAAGTTCCTTGTAGCGGTCTTACTTCTAGTAGTTTTGTAATATGAATAGTTATATGGGGTAAGTGAGATTCTAAGAATTTCGTAAGTAAATCTATTGTTTGATTGACCGAAATAAGTTGCTCAGAAGGTAATTTTTCTACAGTATTTATAAAGGTAGCACTAAATTTAATCTTTTCAGTAGGTGGCATCCATAGTTTTTCTGAATATAAAGTTTTCTTATTTCTCTCCCAAACAAGTTTACCAAAAGGAGATAAAGCATAACTATCTTTTAGCTTAAGTATAAAGGCTTCTGGAATAGAGCCTACTTGGTTACTGCTTACTTTAAGGTTTAAAGATAATCTCCTAGAAAGCCTAATATCATTAGAAAAAGCTTTTACTGTGCTGATTTCAATAGGAGGAGATGGAAAAGTTAAAACTTGGTTTGTTGGTTCAAAAATATAAAAAGCTTCATCGGCATAAAATGTTGCTAGCATTTGTAGAAAACCTTGTAAGGTCTTAGGAGCAGCCGTAAGATTAAATATTATTCTGTAGCCCTTATCACGAAAAGGTGTTATTAGCTCATCTGAGCAGCTTACTAGCTCTGATAGAGCAAATTGGTAACTATCTATTGTATCAACACTTAATCCATTATGTTTATATACTTGGCATGGAGTTTGATTAGCCATCAGCCATTTTCCCAATGTAGTAGCTATTTTCTCAGATAACCAAGCATCTGTAGATAGGAAAATATGATAATCGTTTTTATTGTCTTTTATTTTGGTTTTATAAAACCTAACAATTGAGTTGACTTCTATAGATAAACTAGCTGCTTGTTCTGGCATTGATGAAAGGAGTTTTCTTTCTACTCTAGATAGCATATTTTCTAACATTTTAAGAGCGTTTATAGGAATATCGTTACTATTTACAATACTACCGTACATACTAATGAGCTTTTTTTCTTGTTCACTAGCTCCATTTGTTATTAAGCTATTTCCACAGCTAGAAAGTATTAATTGATGTTTTGCCATAGTATTAGTTTTTACTATATATTATTGCCATAATATATTTTCCTTAAATCCCGAATCGAGGTAATGTAATAATAGGCGTTATAGAAATATTTTAAGTATTTTAGTAATGTTTTATAAGTATGTCTTGTTGCAAGTAATTAAAATAATGCTGGTAATGTTCTGCCTGTTAAAATCTCCATCTCTTGCCTAAGTTTTTCCGATCTAAATAAATCGAGCCAAAGGTTTGATAAGTATTTATTATTTTTTCCTTTTCCAGAATAAGATATATATTCGTTAAAATCCTGAAATCTATACTCTTGTGACAATCTTTTAGCTCGCAAAAATTCATAAAAATTTAAATTTCTGTTCCCTACTATAAGTTCAAAAGGTTCAATCCACATTAGATGGACATCTTTACAAAGTTCTGTAGAAGACTTCCTTTCTTTCAAAATAGATTCTATTTCTTGATTTAAAATTGCAGTGAAAAAGATAGGATCATATGTTACTAGTAATCTTTCAAAACCTTTTAACTCTCGAAGTTCCTGTAATTCAGGAAATTTACCTAATTTTATGTTTTCTTCAAAAGTAATTATCTGTTCAACACCATCAGCCAATGTTTTTTTCAGATCTTCCTTGGTTGCTTGTTGCTCTCCAGTGGTTTTTCCTGGCAAGAACAAACCTGATTGTTTTACCTCAATAAGAACGGCTTTATCATCTTGCACAACAATCCAATCAACTGTTTTTTGTTGTCCTTTCTTTTTATGACCATATTCTGGTGATTTAATGACAGTGAAGTTTGGATTAGAGTTTCTTAGCAAAATGCCTATATATTCCTCGAAAGCAAGGCCAAATGCGCTCCTGAAGGAAATTGTTTTAGTAGGTTTATTTTTAAATTTGTCTGATAGCTCGTAATATAAACCCTGGGTAATTCGTTTAGACAAAAGATACATAGACGGAATAACATGTCCATTATCTTTGTCTGACTTTATAATAGGGAAGCTCTGTAATGGGTTAAATCGATATTTTTCATAAGTACTAATATTTATGTTTAATTGTTTATATAATTCCTCTTTTTCCTTAGAGGCATCCTTAAACATTCTATAATCGCAAGATAACCAATTTATGAACTTATCTATATTACATCTATTAAAAATCTGAACCCTTGAATCCTTTGAAATAGGAATATTTTTTGTGCAAACTTCTTTAGAAAACCAAAAACTCAAAAATGCCATTTCTTCAAAAGAAAGTCCTGATAGCTCACGTAATTCTTTTTCAATGTCAATTGTTTTACACTCTGCAATGGTAGGCCATATATCTCTGTAAATAGCAATGGTTCTTGAAAGAAAACTTAACCAATCTAAATCATATTCTAACTGAGAAGCTGCTGTTCTTATTAAAGCTGCTTGTGCATCATTGTCTTCATCATAAGGATCTTCCAGCCCGTAATACATATTAGCAGCTTGTTTTAACTCGATCAGCCCAAATATTTTCTTATTTGAATCGCGGGCATTTTCGATCAAGCACATTCCTATATATACTAGAATACTAGTGTTGATAGGTACATTACCAATGTAGAATCGCTGATGGCCTTCAAGAGTTATAGAGATAGCGTGATATTTAATTTGCTTAGGTATGTTAGTAAGACGTTGATCCACTATTGCCCAAGAAAGCATTCCAATTAGCCTTAAAGCTTCATTCAATTTAAATTGCTTTAAAAAAGCCTTTAACTCAAAACGTGTATACCTTCGATCAGAACTATAAGAAACCCCATATTTGCCAAAAATCTCTCCTACCATAATTGTCTATCCAAACCCTTATACCAATTCCTTTAGTTCGCTTTTATTTAAAATATAAGTTAAGGCTCTCATTAAGGCAATAAGCAATTTCAATCACCTAAATTTAGCCCAAACTACTTACTAAAGGAATGGTGGAAAAATAAGCACTGAGAAAAGAGTGAAAGTCTCCAAGATGAAAAAAATATCAAATGTTGTTTTCTATGTAACAGAAATGTATTATTATCAATGATAATACGGGCAAACAAAAACAAAATAGTGCCTAATTAGATAATATTCCTAATATATATATTATTGATAATAATATAGTTAATTTTTTGGTGTTTATAATTTAAGCGTTTTTGCTCAAAATGACGTTTTTTTTACAAAAATGACAAAATCTCCA
>JBDIBI010000033.1:0-70607 GCA_039812885.1 Blastocatellia bacterium | reverse complement strand
TTATTAAATCCAAACATATCAATAACTAATCAATATCTTAATAGAACTACGCAACTAATAAGCCTATGCTTTAGAACATCTTTGCAATATTTATCGGTAAGGTCGTAGACCGTTTGTTTCTGGCATATTTATTCTTTTCTTTTTTCTGAAACATTTTTATTTTTGTCGCTCAATTTTCTTTTTCTTTTTTTCTATCCTAAGAGAGTCTATGCAAATTATATTGGTAAGGTCGTAGACCGTTTTATTTTTCTCTGTTTTTCTTTTCTTTTAAGCTAATACCCCTTATTTCCTTATTGTTAGCAGTTTTTCTCTTTTTTATCTACTAACTTACATTTGTACTTATTTCTCTTTTTTTCTAGCTTCTATAATATTAATTCGTTGTATTTATTACACTTAAGAGACCGAACGCCAAGTTCACCGGCGAATTTTCCGAGGAGTGTTAACGACGAGGAAAATGAGTCCGTGTGCAACGTTTGTTCGGCGGCTAAAATATAAAAACTGTTGAAAATGAGTTATATTGAACACCAACCGTCCAATACATAATCATACTCAATAGCCCCAACTATAGTATACTCTTTTTCTGAAAGGCTAAACGAAACATTTGAATATGGCATACAAATCTTATTTGAATTTATAGTGATATCTTTAGGGAAAATAGTTATAGGAGAAGTCACAGGCCAAATTTGCTCGATTATTTCTTGCGATAAATCACATATATCGTTTTTGAAGCCAATATTTTCAAATAAAATTGTTCCCAAATAAATCTGTAAGGCTCTTTGAAAAATGGTTACTATTAGACCCAAATTTACTGACTCTATGTATAAATAGCAGTTATCATGACAATCTACATATAACGATGAATTTTTCAATGAGTTAAGCATGAAATTTTCTTCATTCCACTTGTGGTCATTACAAATAAAATACATTTCTATTAACTCATCTTCACTTATTAAATGAGGATAATCAAATGTATGAAAATTGTAATGATTAAAATCTTTCATCAAGCAAACAAATTCTTCCTTTGTTACAGAAATTATTTGTTCTCCAAAACTAGTAAATTTTACATTCTCTTTATTGGCTATTTCTACTAAAGTAAATAAGTTGAATTTTTCATCAATCCAAGTATGATCAATATCAAATAACACAAAATCATGTAAAGAATAATTCGTCAATAAATCTGCTATTTCACTAGTTGCTATTGGACAAATCCATAAAGAAACAACTTTTCCTTTTTCTCTTATAGAAGCACTAAAAGAAAAATGTTGCGATTGTAACCCTATTTTATTTCTTGACGAAGCATTTGGATACGGAATTTTCATTACTTAATACCCCTAAAGCCGCCGAACGCCAAGTTCACCGGCGAGCATTTCCGAGGAGTGTTAACGACGAGGAAAGCGAGTCCGTGTGCAACGTTTGTTCGATTGCTTATAAAAAACGTATCATATAAAACAAGTAGAAATAAAAAGGTTGTCTTTATTTTCTACTCAGCAATACTACAGTATGTAGTTTATTTACCTCTATCTTATTGCTATTATTTGTGCTTATACCAATTTACATCTAAAATCCTAGCTTTTATTGGTATTTTTCCATACTTATTTTTTGGGTTTATTCGGATTTAGTTCCTTACTATCTCTTATGTTCTTTAGCGTATATTTGCCAAAGAAACTGTATTTCTCCTTCTTTTGTCTTTTCTCTTTTTGCCTAGCTTTAAGCATTCTTTTGTTCTTTAGCGTTTTGTTGTCAAGGCGATTGCAACTCTGAGTCTTTGCTTTTCTTTTTTCTTGCTTGTTCTTTGCCTTTCTTTAATTTTTTTGCATTTTGTCATCAAGACGATTGATAGACTGAATTTTTGGCTTTCTTCTAGCTTTACTTTGTTTCATTTGTTTGAGTTGCTTGAGTTTATCTTTTTTCTCTGCTTTTGCTCACTTTTGCCTATTTGCTTCTTTTTTCTTTTCTTCTTTCACCTCTATCTTATTGCACCCATTTACTTTAAAGCAATCGAACGCCAAGTTCACCGGCGAGCATTCCGACGAGCCTTAGCGAGGAGGAAAGCGAGTCCGTGTGCAACGTTTGTTCGACATCCGTTTTACCAAATGAAAAACAGTATAATTTCCTAAGCTCTGTAAGCATAATAGCGAAAGTATAATTGATAAGAAAACAAAAGTACATCTAATTTTTGTGCAAGATAAATAGTATATTTGACGCAGTAATAATTAATAGCGTTATATAGCAAAAATGAATGTGTAAAAACCTGTAATATGTTGATAATACAAGAATAACTGTCAACGACAAGCCTGTAAAGATGAAACTGCATAAGGTTTTCTCCTAGCGTTTTAGTTTTAGTAAGTTACATTGTCTCTGTTTTCTGCCTTCTTTCTTGGGCAAGAGAAAAAATTCGAAGAAAGCCCGTCGTCAGACGGGGTTTCTTCTCTTCCCTACAATGTGATGTTCTGCAATTGGAATATTTTCTATTAATTAGAAGATAAGCCGGTGTATTTTTACGATAGGCAAAGCATTTTATTTGAAAGGCATTTTCCCACAATAGAGCTATTTTTCTGTTGAACACCACATAATTGATTGATTATATTATTATTGTTAGTATACTGCGATTTTTCAAACAGTTACAAACAGTACTGTTTTCTTTTCTTCTTCCATTCTTTCCAACAATTTATGTATTTTCAGTGTGTTAACAGCATTCAGGATGTCGAACCCCAAGTTCACCGGCGAGCATTTCCGAGGAGTGATAGCGACGAGGAAAGCGAGTCCGTGTGCAACGTTTGTTCGACGGCTGTTATTTCAAACAAGCGTCCAAAATAGACAAAGCATCGTCAATAAGTTGGTCAGGGGCTTTCTGAATAAATTTTGCATTGCGAGAAACATAATCAATAGATTTAATTTGTTCCATCATAATGAAACCTGTGACTTTAGAACCATCAGGAATAGGTAAATGAAAAGGAATTTTACGATCCATTGTTGTCAGGGGGCAAACAATGGCTAAACTAGTTGCCTTATTGAAAAGATAATTACTTAAAACTAAAGCAGGTCTACGTCCTTGTTGCTCATGACCTGATTGAGGGTCAAAGGTTACGCTAATAATATCACCTTTTTTTGGAATGTAAGTAGTCATTTACCATTCCTCTTTTCCAACTACTTTTCCAAAATCTTCTTCTTTTCTTACATAATCCTTAGGCATTCTTGCTACTAGTTCTTCCAGAACATATTTATTTTTCTTTTTTTTCTTCAGTATAATTTCTTCGTTTTCTACTACTATTTCTAAATCATCCCCTACCTCCATTTTTGCACTTTCCAAAATATGTTTTGTCAATCTCAATCCTTGACTATTTCCCCATTTTTGAATTCTTACTTCCATAGCTTTTCCTTTATAAATGTATAGCCTATGTATACACCTATTTTTTGTTTTCGTCAAGTGTTTATTGGGTAAGCCGTCGAACGCCAAGTTCACCGGCGAGCAACGACGAGCCAAAGCGAGGAGGAAGCGAGTCCGTGTGCAACGTTTGTTCGCCGTCTGCAAAACAAGAAATTACTGCCTAGAGAAAAGGAAAACACAAACAAGCCATTTCAAAAGCATATATACTCGCGCTATAATACGTAGGATAACTAAGTTAATGATAGACTATAACTGCTAACTACCTGAAAAACAACCGCTAATAAGAAACTGTATAAAAATTGTATCATTTTGCGTTTTCTATTTTTTGCGATATCTATTTCTATTGCATTTTAGCTATCTCTAGTTGCTACAGTGATAATACTACAACATTGATGCTTTTGCTATTTAAAATTAAACCCTTTCTACATCTCATTTTTCTGAACTTCTCTCTTGAGTAAGACAAAAATCGACATAGGTAGGCTCTCATGAGCTTTCCCTGTCACACCACTGTACGTACGGGTCTCGTATACGGCGGTTCGGTAGGTTAAACAAGCAACTTGTTGGGCTTTGGTGTACTTTGCGCTATCGAAGACTAGAACCGTTCATTATCTAGCTCTGGGCTTCACCCTCTTCTAGACAAGAAAGGTCAGTTCTGGCTGACTTGTCTGTCTTTTCATCTTCCATAAGCTTAGTCTCCTCTGCCTTTCCTACCGTTCAGACCTTCAGTGCTGTGAGTCCTCCAGTTCTCTTTACTGACTCGTTTCTGCCACCTACTACGTCCTCTGCTGACTTCTCTACTGCGTTGACAACCCTCACAGGTTGCTCAGTCTATCTTCATTGACACAATAGAGATCTCCCAAGGTAAGTATTGCTGCCTTCAACGCACTGCTGCCGGATTTACGCCTTATGTTCTTGATGGATATGGACTTTGCTACTCGGCGCTAGCTCGTCCAACATTTGCGCCTCTTATCCGGTTTTTGTTCATCAGCACACGTTTTTGTTCCGCGCTTCCTTCAGACCCTATCTCACGATAACGCCCTTGCGCCTCTCTAATCCTTCACCTCCATCAGGTTGGATAAGGGACTTTCACCCTCTACCCGCAATACATGCTTGGCACACGCCATAGGCCGTCCGTCGTCAGACGGGCGGCCTTTCTTTCCTTCTGCTCAATTCTTTGTAACTGAATTCTATTCAATAGACCTCTTGCAAAAATAATTAACTAATAGATAATTCGTAGTTATAGATACCAGCAATCAGATTAAAACGTAAATTAAAACGTCTACGACGGTTGCGGTAACGCTCAGAAAAGATACGAAAAACTTTTAAGCGACCAATAACACGTGTTCAACTACAATTCTAGAAGAAGCAAGTTTTTTGTTAAACATTTTGTCTTCTTTAGATAAAGCTTGCTTTTTCAACTTTTTAATGGGAGTTTTGCTGTTGGAATGGAGTTTTTTTATCCCTTGATACCCCTTATCTGCTTGTAATTCAATACTTGGATTTATGAGAGTTTTTGATTGCTTAAATATCTTAAAATCATGTTTTTTTCCTTTTCCAAAACCAGTTGCTATTATTTTTTTATTGGCTTTATTTACTATTACTTGTACTTTTAATGTATGTCTTTTTTTCTTCCCACTATAATATTGCTTTTGTTTTTTTAGGTCTTTCTACCGTAACTTCTCCTACGTCTATTACGATTGTTTCTATTTCTGTGTTTGTTTGAACTAGTTGCTTTTTTCCTAGTAAATGAAATTCTTTACATTTTATTAATTCTTTTTCTACTTCTTCTATTATCCTACATACCTGTGATTCGCTTATTCCCCATTTCACTCCTATGTGAAACATTGTTTCATATTCTCTGTAGTACTCTAATGTTATCAATATTTTATCTTCTGCTGTTAATTCTGTTGGTCTTCCTTCTTTTTCTCTTTTTCTTTTATTATTTCTACCATTTTATTGAATGTTTCTTTCTTGATTCCTGTGTATCTTTTAAATTCTTTTTCTCTTAAATTTATTACATTCTTGTAGGTCATTATTTTTTCCTTGACCTACTTTCTCATTTTTTTCTTTTTTATCAACCTTTCTTTTTATCATTATTTATTACATCGTATTTTATTGTAAGGATTTATTTTTGCAAGAGGTCTAGCATATATATGCTTTACGGGCATGGTGCAACATATGGTTTTTGTTTCATTAGCTATATAGGCAAATCTATTGAAAAAGCGGCTATTTCTAAGGACGATAAGCTTCTTTCTGTCTTGATTTCTGAACTAAGTAATTATTTAGACATTATTTCTAAAAAAGATTAGAGTGTAAATTATGTCTCTACTATAGTAGAATTAGTTGATTTATTGTTATATAGTATATTTAGTACTAGTATGATATCCTAATACTAGGAAAAATATTAAGAAAAAATTTAACTGAGTGTATTATTTTTAGAAAAAAAAGAGTCTTATATATACAGACAAGGCAATTGTGTAATTTGAGCCCAGCTTATAAAAACATGGGTATATTTTTTGGTTCTCAATAAAAATATTTTCCTTAATCAAATATACAATTGCCAAAATATTAAATGAAAACTTGTATATAAAAAATAACTACATATGAAGCTAAACGAGTGGCAATTACCAGAAGATAGATGTAAGAACCTAAGCATAAGGTTATTAATTTTTTATGCTAAAGGAAAGATGAGCCGTCAAGAAGAAAGATTAATTGATGCTCATTGTGAAAAGTGTGAAGATTGCAGGTTTAATTTAGCTTATATAACAGAAATTATTAAAGGTAAAGAAAAGCTTTCTATTGATGAGCAAACATTACTTCTAAAATACCTTGAAGAACCTATTTATAAAGAGAATATACAAACACTTAAAGATGAAATTAAAGATGAAATTAGAAATGAAATCAAAGCTGAAATTTTGTCTGAAATTAAAGCAATGCTTTTATCTGAAAAGCTATTGGATAAAAGTCAGATTCTAGTTAATGACCTTTTCGATAAACACTTTGCATCTCTTGATAAGTTAAATAAATTAGAAAATATTGATATTAACTCTGATATTTCTACTATTAATATTGCTATTAGCAGCAAAGAAGATTTAGCTAAAAATGAAAGTTTTGATAAGAAAGATTTCTCTAAAGTTAAACCCTTTAATAGGAAAACTAGCCAAACTACTGTTAAAAAAGTTAGTTCAGCTCATTTTATTTTAAGCTTTTTGGTTGTTGTGTTACTAAGTTTAACTTTCTTTACGTATTTAACCTTAAACAAGCATCAGCAAACCTCAACACCTATTAGTAGTTTATCTTCTTATGAGAGTCCTATTATTCCAAACATTACCCAACAGAATAAACCAGTTAATCAGAATCTTTATCAAGAGCTAGATTCTTTTATTGATAAATATTTAGAATCAAAAAAGATTGAGTATTTAGAAAAAGCTGAAAGTACAGCCCAAAATATTGATTATAAGTATGGTGATAAATATGGAGTAGATTTAGTTGTTTATTATAAAAGCGTTCCTTCATCAGCAATAGAGAAACTATCAATTGCTCATAAAGCTTTAACGGAAAGCTTTGAACAAGCTTCTGGTGATAATTACCAACAGCGTTTAGAGGCTAGCCAAAGGCTAGAAAAAGATTTTCTTTCCCTTGGTGATTTAGTAGAAGCTTATAAAGCTAAAGCTTTAATCAATAAATTGTATTCACAACTTAACAAAGACAAAGAAGCAAGTTTACTTACACAAGAAGGGCTTAATTTTTCTTCTAATAACAATTATCTATTTTTGCAATTACATTTTTTGTTATGGAAAGCAAAACGCCTTAGTGAAATCCCTGATTTTGTTAATGCTGAAGAAGCCTTCAAACAAGTTATTGAGCTAGGGAACAAATTGAGTTTGTATAAATCTGTGAATAGTGCTGGAAGTTCGTTAGCTACGCTTTATTACCGGCTTGATTATAACAAAGAAGCTTTTGAATTAAGCAGCAGGTTATTAATTAATTTTACTGATTACCAAAATACACAAGCAATTACTTTATTACAAATGGCTGGTTTAGCTGCTTTCAATTTACATTATTATAATATTGCAGAATCTTACTTAAAAGAGGCTCTTAGCAATTCACAAAAACTTAACCTTCCTGCTCTTACTGTGCGCTCTTATTCATTTTTAGCTTTAATCTTTTCTGAACAAAAAAACTTTGATGAAGCTAATGGTTACTATTTGTTGGCTGAAAAAGAGTTAAAAAATATAGATGATAAAGATCTTAAGCAAGAAACCTTGGGGGTACTTATTGGCTACAAAGCTAAAACAAAACTGCTTGAAGGAAGTTATGAGGAGGCTTTGAAGCTTTATACACAGGGGCTTTCTATTATCAACACTTTAGGTTTAAACAATAACTTAGAAATTAGCCAAATAAACGAAGCAATGGCGATAGCATTAACACAACTTGGGCAAAAAGACAAAGCCCAAGAACATAATGCCATTGCCAAAGCTTATAAAAACCTTGCAGAAGCCAACAACCAAACCAATAATTGCTTATTATCCCTTGCTCCAACTAATTGTTTAACAAGACAAGATTAATTATTTAATACTAGATTTGCCGAAAATAACTGCTTCACAAAGAATAGGACGAGGTTTAAAGGCTGCCTTTTTCACTACACTAGGCATAAATTGTGGTACATCTGCTTTAACAACACCATAATAAAAACTAAAATGTTCCATGCTTGCCATGTTTTCTGGTGGTAAATTAGTGATAGAAATAGAGTAAGATAATCCTGGTTTATAAGGTAACGTTATATTCTTTCCCAAACCAGCAATAACTAAACTATTATTTTCGCTTAATTCGATCTTAAGAGCAGGTCTACCAATCTGACGATTGAATGAGTTAATCGTATCGCCAACAGTGAACTGGTATTTATCTTCTGTTAAATTTTCCGCATAAAAAACCCCAGTATTAAAATGGATTTTAGTAACGAATTTATCTTTAAGATAGAGCTTTTTTTGGAAAAGATCATTCTCTATATCTAAACACCATCTAAAATCAGTGGTATCTTTGTTCATATCGCTAGAGTAATGGCGTACAGGAGCAATTTCTTTATTACTAGTTAGATCTACATTTAAAACTTTCCCTTTTAATTCTTCGGCCTGAAAAGTAGCTATAACTATTTCTTTACCATTTTCAAGCTGTTTTATTTCAATATTTGGGCTATGGTGTGGGACATCCAAAATCCCATCACTAACCCTTGACAAATCCCCAAAAGCTAAAGCTTGTAGTCCATCAAAATCAAACTTTACTATACAACTAGTAGTATGTCCTATTACAGAATTACTGTAGCTAATACAAAGATTAATTGCTACAAACATAACGATTACAAATAGTTTATTGATTTTTTTCATATTTTTCTCTCCTTAGAATTTAGGTTATTGAAGTGAAGATAAAATGGTAATAGTGGCTTATTTTTTTGATACCACTATATATAGTAAAAAGAAGATAGATAGACACACCTACTATATGAGTTTATTCATATAGTTAGAGTCTATAAGCTAAACTTTTACTTTATCTCTAATTTGCTATATATTGTAGAATAAGAAAACACAGATTTCTAACTTTTAATAAGTTAGGAAAAGAGAAGCCTTTTAGTGCTTTACTATGATTGAGTTAAAAAATACGGTTGTTTAATTAATTAATGATTTTTGCAGATCGCCAAACCACCTATTTATAAATAAGTATAATATACTAGTCATAATCAGGGGTTCTAAAAGGTATGATATGTTATTTTAGGCGGTAGCCTCTTTCTCTACAAATTTCCAGATGGGAAACAATCGATGATCGAGCAAGCACGTCAAGCATCAACAGACTATATCAATCGTATATTTTTGGCAAAGAGGAGAGAGAAAAAAAGTAGGAGTCTAATGGCTAAGGCAAAATTATGATTTAGCTGAAAAAAAGTTGAGGATTTCTTGGTAAGGAAGAAAAGTTTCTTGAGCTAACTCAAAAGGGGTTTGATCAAAATCATTTTTTAAAACTGATGCAGGCCTCACAATCAACCATTAATTAAAAACGACCATCCTTATTCTCGGCTTCCTGTTCACGAATGTACTTTTTAATTTGTTCAAGCTTAAAGCCAACTGTAGAAATGCAATAACCCTTAGCCCAAAAGTGTGCTCCATTAAGATTTCTTTCTTTTCCACTAAGTCGTGCTATTGCACTTTTACCTTTTATAAACTCGATTAATGCCCCTCCACAATTCTGCACTCCTTCTGTCGTGCCAAATCGTCGAAGATCGCTCTTATTTGCTTCCTAATCTCCCCAAACAACATGATATTTTGCAATTTCATCTACTATGCGACAAACTTTGATACGATTCAGTCATTTTGACATCCTTGGTGTGTTTGCTCACCAAACCACCAAGGATTACTTTACTCCCTCATCGCTCAAAGCTTTTTTAGTCTCACCACTAGAAATGGTGGATTACCTCAAATGTGTATTTAATTCCCTTTCAGTATTACAAAAAGCTAGGCAGTTATTTATTTTATAAGAGTCAATTTTATATGTTACAAAAACAAAATAATTGCCTAGCTTTTTCTTTTAATAAATAAAACCAACTAATAAATAAAACTTTTATTGTCCAGAAGGATAACTAGCTTGAACCAAGCCTATTCCAATAGCATAACGAACTAGTTCAGCAACTCTACGAATATCAAGTTTTTTCTTAATATTTTCACGATGTGCTTCTGCTGTCTTATGGCTGATATTTAGTTTTCCACCTATCTCTTTACTAGTTGCACCTTCTGCAATTAGTTGTAAAACTTCTTTTTCACGAGAAGTCAAATTAACGTTATAAATACCATAATTAACTTTAGTCATTTTATTTACTCCTTGTAACTTATTAGTGCTATTGACAAGCTAAGGATAACACCATAGGCGTAAACAACTAATAAACATTACATTAAAATTTTATAACTACAGTTTTTGCTGATACTCAGACTCCGATTCAAAAAAATTTTCTGTTAAACTTTCTATTTTACTCTCAATTAGCTCAGCTTGTTCCCAGTCATCGATCACTTCAAACAAGTCCTATTGATTGCAAAGTTTCTGATATGGTTTCAATACCAGCCAAATCAGGCACAGTTGCCTTATAAAGCATTCCTCCTAAGCCTAGTTTAATTAGCCGCTCTTAACGCCTTAGAGTTTATTTTTGTACAATATATTGAGCTAAATAGCATCTCTTTCTAATCGTCTTGCAATACTAGCTATACTTTCACCCCATCTAGGATCAGAAGCATATTTTGCATTCATTCCAAATTGTTTATTACCAACACAAGCTTTTAATGTAAAAAACCTTCCTGTTGGTTTTAAATACAGCTCATTAACACGACCCATCACGAAATCTATACAAGCTTCACGACTAGGAAAACGTCCTGCTCCAGCAAAAGGCGAATCGTCTATTGCTCCCCAACCAAAGAGATTATTTTTTTCTCTATAGATTCTAGATTTACCCCAACCTGTTTCTAATATTGCATGAGCCACTATATAGGTAGCATTAATTTTGTATTTTTGGGATGCTTCCATAACTGCGTTTCCAATACCAGCTAAAGCAGAAGGTTTCTTATTAGTGAAATAGTTGTCTATACTTTCTGCTGTTAATGGTGATAAGCGTTCTTTCAAGTCGCTATCTATCGAAAAAGGAGGTAATACTGAAAAATCAAAGCTATCGATTGCAGTACTTTCTGTGCTGCTAGGAGTAATAGGAGAAGAAATTAGAGGAATAGAACTGATTGTATGAGAATCACTTAACCACTCATCTTGAGTTTCTGGATCTACAAAAAGCTTAATTCCTTGTCTATCACCAAAAGCACCTTTAATAGTTGTCAATCTTGGTAACCCACCACCAACATGAAAACATTTTAAGTCACTTAAAACACCTGTTTCTGGTGAGCCTTCAACTAGAAATACCACGTGACCAGATCCGTTAGGGTTTCTCCAAGCTGCAGCTACAAATCCACCTGCATTAGCTATTTTTGCTGCTGTAAGGCCATCAACTTGTCTCCACTGAGATTCAAAAAAAGAGACCATAGCATTAGCACTTCTTTCACCACCACTTGCAGTTCCATTACTATCTTGCAAGTTTTGTCCAAAGTAAGCTTGTTGATAACAATATGAAACATTGAAATTACAAAAAGTAGATAGATTATGGTTAGGAAATAACAGTTCAAATTCATTAGAGGTAAGCGGCTTTGTTGGTTGAACAACTTCTAACTTTCCATCTTCTTGAGATATACGCCAACTTACACCAACTTCAAAATGTTCTCCTGATTCATTTGTATAACCATGTAACCATCTACCACCAGAAAAAGCTTGCCTAGCTGGGCGCAAAAAATTAAATTTATCGCCTGTATTGCTACCATTTTCCTTTAATATGGAATCTATATATTCAGTACGACGTTCTCTATTAAATCGTGCATTACTCAAAAACTCTCTTTTCTCAGGTTCCTGATGAAGGGCTAAAAAATGTGCAGAAGCAAAGCCACTTAGCTTATCGTTATGGATGTTAACTTCTACTTCAAACCATTTTCCGTTTGTGCTTTCTCCTAATTTTTCGACAACAAAATTTTTAGGTAACTCTGCAATTATGTCGAAATCGGTACTTGGCCCTTTTCTCAAATTAAGGGCTTCTGCTGTAACATGAAATTTTGCCATAAATCTCTCCTTAAGCTCTTTAATCTAAAATAGTTAGATATATTGGATTAAAATTTTAATATAAAGTTCTTTGTATAATCACCAAATCAGTCTTTTACAAGAATACGACCATAATGAGAAGGGATTATTATTTCGTGTAATTCTTCATCCTCTTGAACACTTATTTGTGGTTGGGTGCTGCCATCATCTAACTTTTCTCTATAGCTACCCTTTTGAGGAAATGGCAACCAAAGCCTTTGTTCTATAGGTGAAAAGTTAATAAATACGATTGCTAATTGGCTTTCATCATTTGCTGTTCTTTGGTAAACAATTAACCCATCTGCTGGTTTTGAATGATTGTTATAGTAAAAAGTTTTTCGACTCCGTAATGCACTAATGGTACGTCTAAGGTTTCCTAATTTACGGTAAAGGCTTATTAGGGTTTGGCCTTCATTATCGTAAAAAAATTTCCAATGTACACTACGTCTAAATGATATTCGGGCAGGACCATCATCTGGAATAATGTAGTTTTCAGCAAACTCTTGCCCCTGCCAAAGCATTGGTATTCCTTGACAGGTATATAAAGCAATAGCAAATGGTTGCAACATATAGAACTTACTTCTGTCTCCAAATTTATTATCTTCTTTACCAAAATAAGAAATAAACCGACTATGATCATGGGTTTCTATATATTGTAGTGGAGCAACAGGAATGTCTTTTCCATTCATATTTTTTGTATTGGGATATCCGATAAATAGAGGATCTAGCAGATGGACAAAACTATCATCAACATAGTTTTTTTGGGCCATATCAACGGCTTTGTCCAACAATCCATTCTGCCAAGTAGCACAAGTGTAAGTTTCTCGCATTATATCTTGAGGGTGGTCTAGATCTTCTGCAATCTGAATAATTTTGCTATAGCCTGAAGGATGTTGAAAACGGGCGATATTAAGTGATTTTTGATAAGTTTGAAAAACTAACTGAGCATATCCATTTCCTGTAGGACCATCATAATACCCAGGAACATAATCATATCTAAACCCATCAACATGATACTCTGTTAACCAATATTCATTTACTGCCTGAAAATAATTTCTTGCAAACTCCTTATTAAAGTCTATTTCAGGGCCAAAACCACCTTCAAGAAAAGCTCCTATCATTGGGTTTTCTTGTTGAACTTTGCTATAAACACGTTCATAAGCAAAACTTGTATCTATATGCTCATACACCGAATCTAGAATTACTGCAAAACCCTTTTTATGACAAGCATTTACTAATTTTTTAAGACCTAGTTCTCCACCAAATCTTTCTTCTGGAGCAAAAAAATGTAGTGGGCCATAACCCCAATTAAACTCTTGTTTCACACTAGTAACAGGCATCAACTCAAGAGCATTTATTCCTAAAGCAGTTAAATAATCTAGTTTGTCTATTACAGCTTCAAAATTATCAGCAAACTCTTCAACTTGTAGTTCATATAGAATAATATCATCAAGATTTGGTACACTAAATCCATTATCTGTCCAAGTGAATGTTGGGTTTCTATCTATTGTAGTGAACGCAGCAAGCTCACCAGGGCCTGAAGCTCGGGCAAATGGATCTGTAAACCAATCTACAACAATTTTGTTGTTTCGCTTAAGTTGATAACGATAATAGTAAGTTCCAGATTTACCAAAATGAGTAACACCGTCTGTATTAGCTTGTAAATCAACAACGGTGGTCCATAAATCTAGTGGATGGCCAACTTGATGAGTTAACAAGAAATTTTTAGGAGGAACTCCTGGAATAAATTGATCTTGTTTATGAATAATTCTTACTATGACTTGATAACCATCATTAGAAGTTATATTAGGTAAGTAAACACCAAATTTTACTTCTAAATTGCCTGTTGCACTTTCGCTTAATTGTGCACCTACTTCGTTAATATTTAGCATATTAAATCCTTAATTATGTAGAGATGATATTTTTTTAGCATAATTGGTTAATCTAAAACTCAAATCTTAAGCCATCACTAGTCTATAAGGCGGGTTAAACTCTGGAACACCTGCATGTCTCCCAGCTATCCACCTTAATACATATACTTGTTTGGGATCGGTAATGCTTCTTGTAAAAGTATTGGGTATCACCTCAAGTAAGGCATGTGCTAAGAGGTCTTGAAAATAATTTATATCGGGTTCAACCTTAACACATTCAATACCTCCAATTGTTTTGGTGTCTAGAGCATTTTCAATAAGTCTCAATTTCAAATATATTTAAGATAAAGCAAAATACTTCTCTTTACAGCTACTTAAAATATTTCAAGCATTTCTTCACAAAACAACTGATTGAAATACATTTAGCTAATAAGACGTGTTTTTTTATAAAAAACATACAAAAGTTGCACAAACTTTGCACAAATAATATAACTTATTGAAAAAGAATAAATAAAATCTCATAGAGAATCCACAAACTGTTAACTTGCTTATTTTTGTAAAAATTAATTTTGTAACAAACTACAAATACGTAGGTTTTTATAATTTAATTAACTTTAGTAACTTCAACTTTTTATAAGGTACAAATTTGTTTATTAGATTTAGCTGAATGATAATTTAAAAATTCTGTTTCTTTGATAGACTCTTTTTAATAAGTTAATTTTGATAAATGGGCTATATTTCCACAACATAAACCACAATTAGCAAAAACATATATTTATTTTCCAAGATTTTAGGAAAGTGCTTATTAAAGCCAATTTGAAAAGAAAAGTAAATTTTAAGTTACTAACTTGCCAAAAATTACAAAAAATCAATAAGAAACGCGCAAAATACTATATTTTTATCTTACGTAAATTAACTAGGAAATATGGGTTGATTTTAAAAGTGATACTGTAACTTTTCCAGAACCTTTGATGTTGGTTTGTTGCTTAACTTCATCTTTTTCTACCTTAGGGTGAACAGTTGAATGCTCCTCTATAAATTTACGTATTGTTGCTAGTTGAGCATCGTTTTTAATTTGGCCTTTGTCTGTATCATTCATCCAATGATTTAAGTCCCCAAAGATGGTAGTGTTTCTTGTGACCATATAAGCCAAAGTTTTTCTGTACCTTCTTGTTTATCAAAACAAAAGCTCCTTTCTCCTCCTGCAAGTTGAAGTTGTTCATTAGTATCTTTTCGGTTGGCCGGTGCGATGCAGAAAGGTTTTTAGGTTATAGTAGCCAAAGAAGAGTAAAAACTTTGGAGGCTAAGTGGAAAAGACTGTATCTCACTATTTAAACAGCATAAAAGAGGAGTTTGAAACTTGGAGAGAACAGAGAAAAGGCAAAGAAAAAATACCTAAAAGGCTATGGGAACTGGCAATAAAGCTAACAGAAGCTTATCCAATTAGTTTCGTCAGCCATGAACTTAAAATTGATTACTCTCAGCTAAAATACCGTTCTAGAGTTTCAGCTACCAAACAATCCTCTTCTATTTCTACACAACCTCAAGAAAGCCTATCTTCAGAACAAAAATTCTATGAAGTTACTCCTAATCAACTATTAGCTTCTATTACTGATCCAGCAATTTTTCCTAATGACATCACAAATAGTTTTATAAACAACCTTATTTCTTTTCAATTCAGGTCGCAACTTAGACTATATTATTTATTATTTGTGCTATTTCTATAACATAAGGTTTACGAAGTATACTAAAGTGATCTCCAATAACTTCTTTACTACTGGAGAGATTAATATATTTACTCCACCCAAGATCTATAGGCATATCACGTAAATCAAATATTTCTGGAGTTTTGGAAGCCCTTAGTAAATGTATAGGAGAACTAATTTGTTTTGGTTTCCAGGCTTTACACATATTTGTAACGGCTTCTATAGCATCAAAAATGAGATTTAACCAAGTTTGAGGATCTAAACTATCTAATTTTTCAAACTCTAAGAAATCAACTATTTGATTAAATATTTCATCTTCTCCATATGTTAGGTTTATATCTAAGTTAAACTGTGAGGCTAGTTCAACAAGACTCTCTTTTCTACTTAAAGTAGGAACTATCTCTGGAAGCCAACTATCTAGCATTATCACTTGCCTAACATCCCGTTTTGCTTCTTGAAGTTGTTTTGCAAGTTCAATTGCGATTGCTCCTCCAAATGAATGACCTATCAAAACAAATGGAGATGTTACTATAGCTAAATCATTGACATATAAAGCACATAAATCTTCTAGACTGTTAGGCATTTGTCCTAGCCCTGCTAAAGTTGGGATTGTTAAGCCTACAATAGTGGAATTACTCTTAAGTTCATTAGCTAATATTGGGGCATCAAATAATGTTCCTCCTGCCCCTGGTATATAGACTACTGTTCCTATAGTTGAGCCTTTTCTTAAGATATTTACACAACTTTTTGGCTTTTCATCTCCTAAAGACTTGGCTAGTTCTGCAATAGTTGGGTAGACAAACACATCTCTTGAACTTACCTCTATCCCTTTTTTGGAAGCTAAAGCTACTAATTTTATTGTTTTAAGAGAATTTCCTCCTAATGCAAAAAAGTTATCATAAATTCCTATGTTATCTATGCCAAGAGTCTCCTGCCACACTTCTACCAGTGTATTTTCAATAGCACTCATAGGTGCTACATATGTCTTTGATTGTTGTTGGTTTAAGAGGTTTCCAATACTAAGTTTTGAAAGAGCTTTATGGTCTATTTTTCCATTAGAGTTTAAAGGTAAGGCTTCAAGTAATAAAAAAATGGAAGGAATCATATAATCTGGAAGTTTAGTTTTAAGATATGTGCGAAGCTTTTTGACTAGTTGATTTGACTCATTGTTTTTTGCTACTAGATAAGCAACTAAGAGTTTATTTTCACTTTCTTCGCCCTTAAGTTGAACCACACATTCTTTGATAGATGGATATTGAGCTATTGCATTTTCTATTTCGCCTAATTCTACACGAAAACCTCTTATTTTAACTTGACTGTCTACTCGTCCTATAAATTCTATGTCTGCATTCTCTAACCATCGGACTAAATCACCTGTTTTATATAAGTTAGAGTTTGGTTCAGTACTAAAAGGGTTAGGGATAAATTTTTCTGTTGTTAAATCAGGGCGATTTAAGTAGCCTTTAGCTAACCCCTTGCCTGCTATGTGTAGCTCTCCTGCTACTCCTATTGGCACTACTTTTCCATAACTGTCTAAGATATAGACTTGAGTATTAAGAAGTGGTCGTCCTATTGGAATTTCTCTTGTGTTAATTTCTAAATCAGTAAGTTCACAGAAAAGAGCTACTACTGTGGTTTCTGTTGGGCCATAAGTGTTAATAAGCCTTATATTTGTACCAACTTCTTTTTGCCAAGTTGCTAGCTTATTATTAAGAGCTTTTTCTCCTCCTATTATTACTAATCTTAAAGATTTAGGAATAGTTAGTTCTTTAGTTGCAAGACTATTTACCATTTCATGCCAAAAAGCTGTTGGTAAATCTAGCACACTAATACCTAAAGCTTGACATTGGCTAAAAAACACTTCCATAGAATCAAGCATTGAGCTAGATCTAAGAACTAATTTAGCTCCGTTTGTTAAAGACACAAATATTTCTTCTACACTTAAATCAAAACTTATTGGAGCAAACTGCAAAACAGTATCTTGATTATTTATTTTATAGACTAAATTAGCTGATTCTACAAAGCTTGTTAATGCACTATGACTAATCATTACACCTTTAGGTAAACCTGTTGAACCTGAAGTATAAATAATGTAGGCTAAGTCTTCTAAGTCTAGACTTATAGGCAAGTTATCTTGATTTTGTTGTGTTATATGTTCCCATTTTTCTTTTATGTTTACTACTTTAAGATGATTTGCTTCTACATTGTACAAGAAAGAACTATCAGTTAAGAGAATATGTGGTTGAGAGTCCTCCAAAATGAATTTAATTCTTTCGGTTGGTAAATTTGTATCTAAAGGTAAATAAGCGGCACCTGTTTTCAATATTCCTAAAATAGAAATAATTAATTTAATAGATCGTTCTATAAATAGTGCTACTATTTTTCCTGAACCAATACCAACTGATTTTAAATAATGTGCGAGTTGATTAGCTTGAACATTAAGTTCTGAGTAAGTTAATGACTCTGCATCTTGCAAGACGGCTATATTATTTGGAAAAATCTTAACTTGTTGTTCAAAAAGAGCATAAACAGGTAGAGTAAAACTAGACTTACCTTGACTTAGACTATACTCAAATAATAATTTGTTACGTTCTTCCAAAGTTACTATTTCTAATTCTGAAAGCCGTTTCTGAGGATTTGCAACTATTTCTTCTAGTATATTTAAGAAATGTTTTGCCATTCTTTCAATAGTTGATTTTTCAAATAAGTCTATTAAAAAGTCTATGTTAGCTCTATAAACATTATTTGAATGTATTACAGAAAGATTTAAAGGAAATAAGGCAATTGTTTCTAAAGTTCCAAAAGAATTAGTGAAATGTTCAATAACATAATCCCCAAAAGAAGACTTAACCCAATTTTCTTCTTCAAGAACAACACTAGTATTAAATAACCCTCCAGATAAAAATTCTCTACTGTTTGTATTAACTTGCACAATTTCATTATAAGGAAGGTCTTGATTATCTAAAGCAGACCAGATGGTTTCTTGCAATTGTGCTATATAAGCACTTAAGGTTGGATTATCTTCCAAATTACATCTAATAGGCAAAGTATTTACAAAAAAGCCTATTGCTTTTTCAATTTCAGAGACTTTTCTACCAGAAGTAAAAGTGCCAAAAGCAAAATCCTTTTGCCCAGAGTAACAAGACAACAAAATTGACCAAGCTGTTGAAAATAAGACAAATGGTGTAATTTCTTTTTCAGATGCTAATTTATTTATTTTTTGACAAAGCTCTAAAGTAAGATTAAAACTAACTAAATCCCCTTCCTGATTCTCTTTACCTAATGGATTTTTATTGGTTGGAAGTGATAAAGCTTCAAGCCCTTTAAGTTGATTTTTCCAATAAGCCCTTTGTTTATCTGCATCAGATGTTTCTAACCATGAGTTTAAGGCTTGGCTATAAACAAGATAAGAAGGTGCTGGGGCTAAAATAACCTCTGTATTTCTTATTTCTGCTTCATATAATAAAAATAATTCTTCTAAGAATATTCCTACAGAAGTTCCATCTATTATTATATGGTGAAATACAGCACAAACTACAGACTGGTTTTGACTAAGACTAGCTATAAATACTCTAAATAAAGGAGCTTTTCTTAAATTAAAAGGCTTATTAGCATAATCATTGAGCAGTTTAGAAATAGTTTCTTGTTGTTGAACTTCATTTAGTCCAATTAAATTATAAGTTTCAAAATCTGCTTCTACCCAGGGAAGAACTCTTTGTTTGACAACACCATTTTGCTCTTTAAAACATACTCGTAATTGTTCATGTCTAGTGATAAGCATTTCAAACACTTTTTGCAGCACTTCAACATCAAAGCTTCTATTAATTTTAAAGCTAGTATAAACATGGTAAGTTTCTTTCTGCTCTAGAACTTGATCTAGAAACCATAATCTTTGTTGACTAGGGGAAGCAATAACTTCTTGTGGGTGGAGTAGAGATAAAGCTTTGACCTCTGGCTTAGCCTTATTGATATCATTCTTAAGCTGAACAGGTTGTTTTTCTTCATCCTTAGTATTAATAACAAGATCCGGTGATTCAATATTTCCTATATCTTGTTTAATTAGTCTAAAAATTTCTGAAGTCAAACTATGAATTGTAGGAAAACGCAAAACAGTAGTAGTAGGTAAATCTACAGCAGAAATGGCTGAAAGTCGGTTGCGAATCTCAATTGCCATTAATGAGTCTAAACCTAACTCTTGGAGTGGTTTTTCTACAGGTATCAAGTTAGCATCAGGTAAAGCTAAAACAACTGCTATTTCTGAGCAAACAATTGATAAAAGTTTAGAAAACTGTTCTTTTTCTGATAAATATTTGAGGCTTTGTTTTAATGAAATATCTTTTTTACCAACAGTTGGACTAACTTTTCTTAAAGTTTTTGTATTTAGTATTTCAGATAAAAGAAGAGGGACAGTGTTTTGTGCTAGGTTTGGTAAATTAAAGTTTGTTGGCACAAGCAAAGATTCTGCCTGCAAAATAGCTTGGTCAAAGAGTTTCAAACCTTGCTCTGATGTAATAACATCTAAACCTTGACGTTTAAGTCTAGCAATTTCAGCATTTCCAAGATGAGAAGTCATCCCTGTTCCTTGTTGCTGCCAAAAGCCCCAAGCAAGGCTTTGACCAGCAAGCCCCATTTTCTTACGATAATGAGCTAAAGAATCAAGGAAAGTGTTAGCGGCTGCATAATTAGCTTGGCCGGAACTTCCTGTTATCCCTGCAAGCGATGAGAAAAGTACAAATAACTCTAAGTCTTTATTTTTTGTTAGTTCATGCAAATTCCAAGCTCCCAATACTTTAGCAGACATAACATTGGTAAATCTTTGTGGAGTTTGTTCCGTTAGTACTCCATCATCTAATACTCCAACTGTGTGCAGTAATGCAACTAGTGGGGTTTCTTTTGATAACGCATCTATTAAATCCTTTAATGCTTTATAATTACTAACATCACAAGCTTTTATTTCTACATTTGCACCTAGTTTTTCAAGTTTAGTCTTTAGTTCTAAAGCATTAGGAGCATTAAGTCCTTTTCTTGATGTTAGTAGAAGATTTTTAACTCCATACTCTTTTACTAGATGTTCTGCTAGTAAAGCACCTATTTCTCCTGTTCCTCCTGTTATTAAGACTGTTCCTTTCAATCTTAAAGGTTGTGGTGGAATAAGTAAGAGCTTGCCAATATGATGAGCATTTGCCATATATCTAAAGGCAGATTGCGCCTCTCTTATGTCATAAGTTTCATATGGTAATGGTCTTAGTTTTTCTTCTTCCAACAATTTAGCTAGTTCTTTTAATATTTCAGAAATTCTATCTGCTCCAGCATCCATTAAATCTAAAGCTTGATATTCTACTCCTATATAATTGTTTGCTATCACTTTACTATCACGGATGTCTATTTTTCCCATATCAAGAAAACGTCCGCCTCTTGGCAACAGTCTAAGTGATGCATCTATATATTCTTTTGTTAGAGAGTTTAATACTACATCCATGCCATTTCCTTGAGTCTGCTCAAAGAAATGTTTTTCAAAATCTAATGTTCTACTTGATGCTATATGTGAAGCTGCAAACCCTTGTTTATAGAGTACATTCCATTTACTTGGGCTAGCAGTAACAAATACTTCTGCTCCTACCATTTTAGCAAGTTGAACAGCCGCCATTCCGGTTGCTCCTGTTGCTGCATGTATTAGAATTTTTTCCCCTTCTTTTAACTTACCTAAATCAAATAAAGCATAGTAAGCAGTTAAAAAGTTCAAAGCAATAGTAGCCCCATCTCTAAAAGAAAGATTTGAAGGCATTTTTACTAGAACTTTAGCTAGAGAAATAGCTTGATTGCTAGCTCCTGCTCTTAGAAGCCCCATAACTTTATCCCCAACATTTAGAGAAGTTACATCATCTGCTACCTCAACCACAACACCAGCACCTTCAAAGCCTATAGGCCCAGGATCTACTAGAAGCATTCCCAGTACTCCTAAAACATCACGGAAATTAAGCCCACAAGCTTTTACTTCTATTCTTACTTCTCCACTAACTAAATGTCTTTCTACATCAGGGTTTGAGGCTATTTTAATAGCTTCTATGGTTCCTCTGTTTTCTATTCTTAGATTCCAATTCTTTGTCTCTTGAGAAATTGTCAAAGCATCTGTCTTGTTAATGGAAACTAGACGAGGTACTAGTATTTTATTTATACGAATAGCTAGTTCTTTTTCTTTTTCTTCTGCTAAAGATTCTAACAAAAGCTCTTTGCTAGTGTTTTCGGCAATGTCTATAAGATGAATATGGCGATTAGGATATTCATTTATTGCAGTACGAATCAATCCATAAATAGAAGAATAGGCTAAACCTAAAATTACATCATCACTACTAGTTGCTATGGCTTGTTTAGTTATTAATGTAAGCTTAGTTTGTGAAAAATTTTCCTCTTGTAATAGTTTTTGTAAGTCTTGTAAAACCCTCTGACTATTTTCTATTACAATATTTGGTAGCAACAATTCATTTTCTAGAGTTTCATCTATAAAACTAGTTGTGTCCATTATGATTTGTTTAGGTGATGATGAGTCTTTGATACTTAAAAATAACTTATCAACACTCTCAAATGATGGTAAACCAAGGGTTTGTGCTAGTTTACTTTTACCTAAAACTACTGTATTTTCTAGTTTTGTTATTTCTCCTTTAAGAGCAATTGCTTTCCAAGATATTTTATAAAGATGCTTAGTTTGTGCTTTTGAAGCTTGTTTTATTTGTTCTGGTGTAGCTATTTTTACAACTAACTCATCAAGCTGAGCAACTAGTAATCCTGTTGAATCAAATAAACTTACTTCTATTATTTCTTCATCTTTTTCTCTTAAACGAACATAAAGTTCTTTTGCACCTTTAGCATAAAGTGTTGCACCATTTATTTGAAACGGTAGCTTAGTGTTTTGTTGATTTTTTAGCTCTGAGAAAAAGAATATAGATTGTAAAGCGGCATCCAATAATGCAGGATGTACTGCATATTTTTCTGCCTCTTTTTCTTGTTCTTTGCCTAACTCTACTCTTGAATAAATTACCCCTTGCTTGCTATAAATTTCTTTTAGGCATTGAAAGCTAATACCATAACTTATCCCTATTTTTTCTATTTTTGAGTAAAATTCTTTTAAATCTAGGTTTTGAGAGTTTAATGGAGGCCATTCTCCTAATTTTTCTACTTCTTTTTCCTCAGTTTCAGATAGTCCCCCTACAGAGTGTTCTAACCAACTATCATCAGTTTGTTTTTTAGTATAAAAAGCAAATTTTACATTATTTGCTTCATCTTCTTTCTTTACTTTTAGTTGAAGTTGGGTAAAAGTATCTTTACTTAACACAATTGGATTTATTAGCATTAAATTAGATACAGAATTGATTCCTAATAATTCCCCTGCTCTCCATGCTAATTCTAAATAGCCTGTTGCTGGTAATATTACGCTACCAAATACTTTATGATCTTCTAGCCAATGATGTTCTTTTAAGGATAAACTTGCTGTAAATAAATAGCCTCCATCTGCTAATTGGGTCATTGCTCCTAAGAGCGGGTGTTTAGCTAATTCTAACCCCATCAAACTTATATCTATGCTCTTTTCTTTTTCACTCTCTAGCCAATATTTTTGCCTTTGAAAAGGATAAGTTGGAAGTTCAACAAAAGCTCCAGTTAGTATTTTAGTCCAATTTACTTTTACACCAGCACAATGAGCTAGGCCAATAGATGAAAATAAAGTGTCTATTTGAGGCTGTTCCCTTTTAAGTGAATGGATTACTACTCCTCTAGCTTTAGCATTATTTCTTATTTGTTCCATAGATAAGGTTAAAAGAGGATGAGAGCTTTGCTCTATCATTACACATTCACTATCAAGCCATAGTTTTTCTATTACTTCTGCAAAATTCACTGTCTCTCTTAGGTTTTCATACCAGTACTGTGCATCTAATTGTGTTCCATCTAGAACTTGTTTTTTTACAGTTGAAATAAAGCTTATTTCTGTAGTTTTAGTTTTTATTTCACTAAGTTTTTCTAAAAGCTCTGTTTTTAGAGTTTCTATTTGAGGAGAGTGAGAAGCATAATCTACTTGGATTTTACGACAAAAGATCTTTTCATTCTCTAGTTCTTCTATAAGTTGTTCTATAGCTTGAGTTTCACCAGACACAACAGTCTGATTAGGGCTATTACTAACTGCAATTGACAATTTGCCTTTGTATAAAGGTTTTTCTATTCTGTCTTTGGTTTCTTGAGTAGTAAGCTCAATCATTGCCATAAGCCCTAGACCTGTTATTTGTTTAACAATTTGGCTACGGCGACAAACTATTTTTACTGCATCTTCTAAAGATAATGCTCCTGCAATATAAGCTGCTGCTACTTCACCTTGAGAATGACCTACAACTATATCTGGATTAACTCCAAACTCTTTCCACATAGCTGTTAAAGCTACTGCCATTGCAAACAGTACTGGTTGAACTACTTCTATTTCCTTTAGTCTTGATGTTTCTGGTTTTGCTAATAGCTCTTCTATTACTGAAAAATTTGCTTCTTTACTTATTTCCTTATCACATTTTGCTATTATTTCTCTAAATATAGCAGATTTTTTAAGCAACTCTTTTCCCATACCAAGCCATTGAGAACCTTGTCCTGGATAGACAAATACTACTTTACAGTTTCCTGATAAGCTTTCTGCTTTATTTACTAAAGGACTTGCAAAGGTTTGAGAAAATTCTTTTAATGCTTTTACGGTTTCTTCTCTATTTATAGCTAAGATGCAAGCTCTATGTAGAAAATGAGTTCGGTAAAAAGCTGCACTGTAACATAGATCTTCTAAACTTATTTCTGGATGTAATTCTATATATTCAGAATATTGTTTTGCTTGTGCTTTTAGAGCTTCTTGAGTTTGCCCTGATATTAGCAATACATTTTTTTCTTGTGTTGGTTCTTTTTTTTCCACTAAAACTTCAGGAGCTTCCTCTAAAATAATGTGGGCATTAGTCCCTGAAATACCAAAAGAACTAATACCACATCTTCTTGGTTGTTGACCTCTAAGCCAAGCTTTTGCTTCTGTTAAAAGCTCTAATCCACTTCCTTCCCATTTAATATAAGGACTTGGTTGTTCTGAATACAAAGTTTTAGGTAATCTTTTATTTTGCAAAGCTAGAATCATCTTGATAACACCAACAACACCTGCTGCTGCTTGTGTATGACCTATATTTGATTTACTTGAACCTAAATACAATGGTTTATCTTGTAATCTAGTTGATGAAAATACTTCTATTAAAGAGTTTGCTTCTATAGGATCACCTAAAGTTGTGCCTGTTCCATGAGCTTCTATTGCATCTATTTCTGATGGTTTTAACCCTGAAATTTCTAATGCTCTCTTTATTAGCTTTGTTTGAGAAGGACCGTTAGGAGCAGTAAGACCTTGGCTACGGCCATCTTGGTTTACTACACTTCCCTTTATTACTGCAAGTATTTTATTTCCATCTTTTTGAGCATCTGAAAGCCGTTTTAAGAGTATAATTCCACAGCCTTCACTCCATCCCGCTCCATCTGCAAGAGCTGAAAAGCTTTTACATCTTCCATCTGGTGCAAGCCCTTTTAACCGGCTAAATTCTATAAAAATTGCAGGACTTGCCATTATAGCAACTCCTCCTGCTAAAGCTAAATTACATTCTCTTGCTCTTAATGCCTGACATGCCAAATGAATGCTCACAAGAGATGAAGAACAAGCTGTATCTATAGTCATTGTAGGCCCTTGTAAACCAAACACATAAGCTATTCGCCCTGCACTTACAGATGCAGCACTTCCAGTTCCTACATATCCATCTAACTCTTCTGGGCTTGAAGTCATTGTTGAACCATAATCAGAATACATTTGACCAATAAATATACCTGTCAAACTTTCTTTTATTTTTTCTGGTAATATTGCGGCTCTTTCCAATGCTTCCCAACTTGTTTCTAATAACAATCTTTGTTGTGGATCCATAGCTTGAGCTTCTCTTGGTGAAATACCAAAAAAGTTAGCATCAAATTTATCTATCTCTTTAAGAAATCCACCTTCTTTACAATAAGTTTTTCCTTTTGATTCTGGGTTTGAATCATAAATTGACTCAACATTCCATCTATTTGGAAATTTATCAACTACGTCTTGCCCTTTATCAAGCACTTGCCAATAATCTTCTGGAGTAAAAACATCTCCAGGCAAACGACAAGCCATTGATATTATTGCTATTGGCTCATCTATTGACATTTTTGTCTTTACTGGGGACAAGGATTTTTCAGCACTATTTAGATTTGGAAAAGCTTTTTCCAACAAAAATGTTGCTATTGCTTTAGGTGTTGGATAATCAAAAGCAAAAGTTGATGGGAGGTCTATAGAAAACTTACTTGATAAACGAGTGCGTAACTCTACAGCCATCAATGAATCTAGCCCTAATTCTTTTAAAGGTTGGTCTGCAACTAAAGCTTCTGTATTTGACAAAGCTAACACCATTGCTATTTCTTTGTTAACTAAAGGCATTATTACTGCAAGTCTTTCTTTTTCAGGGGTTTTAGCTAGTTGTTGCCTTAAAACTACATTGCCTATTTGTCCTTTAGTACTTGCTCTAGGTTTAGGTTCTTTTACCATTCCTCTTAATAAAGCTGGTGTAGTAATTGATGAGCTTGCAGACAAGTTAATATAAGCTGTTACTAAAAAAGCTTTTTGAGAAGAAATAGCACTGTCAAATAAAGCTAGAGCTTGTTGAGGTGTCATAACTTCTAAGCCTTGGCGTTTGATTCTTGCAATATCGACATCAGTTAAAGAAGAAGTCATACCATAGCCTTGTTGTTTCCAAAAACCCCAAGCTAAACTTTGAGCAGGTAAGCCTTGGTTTTGTCTGTAGCTTGCAAGTGAATCAAGAAAAGCATTAGCAGCAGCATAGTTACTTTGGCCTGGACTTCCTATGATTCCTGCAAATGACGACATCATTATAAATAATTCTAGGTCTAAATCTTTAGTTAACTTATGTAAATTCCAAGCTCCTGCTACTTTTGGTAGTAGTACTTTATCTAGTTTTTCCTTATTTTGTTCAACTACAATTGCATCTTCTAGTACTCCTGCACAGTGTATTACTGCTTTTAGCGGTGAGTTTTTTTCTATTGAATCTATTACCTTTTTAAGTGATTGATAGTCGGCTACATCACACTCTGCTATTTCTACTTTTGCTCCTAATTTTTCCAATTCTATTTTTAATAATAAAGCATTTGCTGATGAGCTTGCTTTTCTTGAGGTTAAGACCAAATTTTTTACTTTATAGTTTGTAACTAGATGTTTTGCTACTACACTTCCTATTTCTCCTAAACCTCCTGTTATCAACGTTGTTCCAGCTAAATTTATAAACTCTGCTAAAGCTGTTTTTTGTTGACTAGTTTTATAATTTTGAAGTTGAGGAATTAGTATTGCTCCACTACGAATAGCAATTTCACTTTCTGAAAGACTAAAAGAATTAATTAGTTGATTTTCATTTGTTTGACTATCTATATCAATTAACTGAAATTGCCTATCTATATATTCGTTTCTAACACTCCTAATAAATCCCCATATTGGTGTATTACTTAAATCTTCTACTTTGTCACTTACACCTACTGAAACTGCTTGTTGTGTTATCCAAATTAGCTTTGTTTTTTGTAATTGTTCTATTTTCAACAATTCTTGAATTTGAAGTAATGTTTTTTCTGTTTGTGCTATGGCTTTTGTTGCTAGTTCCCCAACATTTTCTTTTTCGTTTATTAAATTTATTATCAAAGCTTTAGGAGCTTCTTTTGTTTTACTTAAATATTCTTTTAGTGCTTCTATGCTAGTAATTGTTTTTATACCAAGCTCATTAGATAAATTATCTTTTCCTAATAAAATGTAATCTTCTAGTCTATCTACAATATTGTCATCAAAAATTGCTTCTGTTTTTACTACTTGCCATTTAAGTGTGTAAAGATGTTGATTTTCTTGAGTTTGCTCTAAAACAGAAGCTTTTATTTGTTCATTTTCAGCTTTTCTTAATGAGAGGTTTTCTATTTCTGCTAATAATTGTCCAGCAATATCATAGAGACTCATTTCTATTTCATCTTCTCTTACCCTCATTCTAAGATATAATTCTTTTGCTCCTACAGCATAAAGTTTTGCTCCTGTCCAACGAAATGGTATTTTTACGAATTTTTCCTTTGTGCCTAGATTAGCAAAAAATATTGTGTGAAGTGCTGCATCCAAGAGTGCTGGATGTAATTTATATTTATCTGCTTCTTGTGTTTGTTGCTTTAACTCTACTTTTGCATATAAATAATCATTCTTAAGCCATACTTCTTTTAATCCTTGAAACTCTGTTCCATAATCTAATTTTAGCTCTTTGAACTTATCATAAAGACCTGTTATTTCTATAGGTTGTGCATCAATAGGAGGCCATTCCCCTAACTCTTCTCTTGACTCTATTTTGATTTCTTCTTTACTTAATATTCCTTTAGCATGTTTATTCCAGAGTCTTTCTAACTTATCTTCTAAGTTTTCTTCTCTGCTATAAACTGTAAATTGGCTTTTTCCATCTTCATTGGCTTTTTCTACTTTTATCTGAATTTGTCTTGGCTTTTTCTCTATTAAAACTAGAGGTGAAAATAATGTCAATTCTTCTACTACAGTTGCACCTATGCTTTGACCTACTGTCCAAGCTAGTTCCAAAAATCCTGTACCTGGCAATAGTACTGTATCAAATACCTTATGACCTAATAACCATTTTTCTTTCTCTAATGAAATTTTTCCACTAAATATATAGTCTTGTTCTTCTGCTACTAGTGTTATTGCGCCTAAGAATGGATGGTCTGTTGATTCTAGCCCTGCTTCTTTTACATCTGCTTTTTCTTGTTTTTTATTTTCTGGCCAATATTTTTGTCTTTGAAATGGATAAGTTGGAAGTTCAACAAAAGCTCCAGTTAGTATTTTAGCCCAATTTACTTTTACACCAGCACAATGAGCTAAGCCAATAGATGAAAATAAAGTGTCTATTTGAGGCTGTTCCCTTTTAAGTGAATGGATTACTACTCCTCTAGCTTTAGTATTATTTCTTATTTGTTCCATAGATAAGGTTAAAAGAGGATGAGAGCTTTGCTCTATCATTACACATTCACTATCAAGCCATAGTTTTTCTATTACTTCTGCAAAATTCACTGTCTCTCTTAGGTTTTCATACCAGTACTGTGCATCTAATTGTGTTCCATCTAGAACTTGTTTTTTTACAGTTGAAATAAAGCTTATTTCTGTAGTTTTAGTTTTTATTTCACTAAGTTTTTCTAAAAGCTCTGTTTTTAGAGTTTCTATTTGAGGAGAGTGAGAAGCATAATCTACTTGGATTTTACGACAAAAGATCTTTTCATTCTCTAGTTCTTCTATAAGTTGTTCTATAGCTTGAGTTTCACCAGACACAACAGTCTGATTAGGGCTATTACTAACTGCAATTGACAATTTGCCTTTGTATAAAGGTTTTTCTATTCTGTCTTTGGTTTCTTGAGTAGTAAGCTCAATCATTGCCATAAGCCCTAGACCTGTTATTTGTTTAACAATTTGGCTACGGCGACAAACTATTTTTACTGCATCTTCTAAAGATAATGCTCCTGCAATATAAGCTGCTGCTACTTCACCTTGAGAATGACCTACAACTATATCTGGATTAACTCCAAACTCTTTCCACATAGCTGTTAAAGCTACTGCCATTGCAAACAGTACTGGTTGAACTACTTCTATTTCCTTTAGTCTTGATGTTTCTGGTTTTGCTAATAGCTCTTCTATTACTGAAAAATTTGCTTCTTTACTTATTTCCTTATCACATTTTGCTATTATTTCTCTAAATATAGCAGATTTTTTAAGCAACTCTTTTCCCATACCAAGCCATTGAGAACCTTGTCCTGGATAGACAAATACTACTTTACAGTTTCCTGATAAGCTTTCTGCTTTATTTACTAAAGGACTTGCAAAGGTTTGAGAAAATTCTTTTAATGCTTTTACGGTTTCTTCTCTATTTATAGCTAAGATGCAAGCTCTATGTAGAAAATGAGTTCGGTAAAAAGCTGCACTGTAACATAGATCTTCTAAACTTATTTCTGGATGTAATTCTATATATTCAGAATATTGTTTTGCTTGTGCTTTTAGAGCTTCTTGAGTTTGCCCTGATATTAGCAATACATTTTTTTCTTGTGTTGGTTCTTTTTTTTCCACTAAAACTTCAGGAGCTTCCTCTAAAATAATGTGGGCATTAGTCCCTGAAATACCAAAAGAACTAATACCACATCTTCTTGGTTGCTGACCTCTAAGCCAAGCTTTTGCTTCAGTTAACAACTCTAAACCGCTTCCTTCCCATTTAATATAAGGACTTGGTTGTTCTGAATACAAAGTTTTAGGAAGTTTTTCATTTTGTAGGGCTAATACCATCTTGATAATGCTAGCAGCACCTGCTGCTGCTTGTGAATGGCCTATATTTGACTTACTTGAACCTAAATAAACTGGTCTAGTATTTTTGTGGCTTAAGGAAAATACTTCAGCTAATGCACCTGCTTCTATAGGGTCGCCTAAAGTTGTTCCAGTTCCATGTGCTTCTATTGCATCTATTTCTGAAGGTGTTAAACCTGACATTTCTAATGCTTTTTTTACCACTTTAACTTGTGAAGGCCCATTAGGAGCAGTAAGACCTTGGCTACGGCCATCTTGGTTTATTGCACTTCCTTTTATTAGTGCAAGTATTTTATTTCCATCTTTTTGAGCATCTGAAAGTCGTTTTAGGAGTAATATTCCACAGCCTTCACTCCATCCTGCTCCATCTGCAAGAGCTGAAAAGCTTTTACATTTTCCATCTGGTGATGATGCTTTTAAGCGACTAAATTCAACAAACCCAACAGGAGAAGTTATTAATTGAACTCCTCCTGCTAAAGCTAAATCACATTCTCCAATCCTCAAGGCTTGACAAGCTAAATGCAAAGCTACTAAAGAAGATGAACAAGCTGTATCTACAGTTATAGCAGGGCCTTCCAACCCTAATGTATATGCTACACGCCCTGATATTACACTTGCCACCTTACCTGTTATTGTATAACCATCTAGTTCTGTTAGATCTTTTTGCTGATAGGAATCAGAAGCTATTGCACCTATGTAAACTCCTGTTTTAGTCTTATTTAGCTCATAGGGTAAAATTCCTGCTCTTTCCAATGTTTCCCAAACAATTTCAAGAACTAATCTTTGCTGTGGATCCATAGAAAACATTTCTCTAGGCGCTATTTCAAAAAAATTTGCATCAAAGTAATCTATGTTTTCCAGAAATCCACCTGTTTTACAGTAGGTTTTACCTACTGCATTTGGATTAGGATCATATAAATCAGAAACATTCCATTTTTCCCATCTTTCTTGAGGAATTTCTTCTATTACATTTTTTCCTTCATCAAGTATTTTCCAATAACTTTCTGGAGAATCTGCTTTTCCAGGAAAACGACATGCCATAGACACAATAGCTATTGGCTCTTGGAGTTTTTTTAAGTCTGTTCTAAGGTTTTTAAGTTCTACTTGGGCATTACGAAAAGCTCTAGCTAAATCTTTATATTCTTCTGACATTGTAATTTCCTTTGGGTAATTTTTGATTAACAGCCTTACTTATTATCTTTCTTACCAAATTTCATAAGAATCTTCATAGTATCCATATCTGACCATTCTCCAGACTCCTCAGCTTTATTCTGTTTTGCAGTAGTCTCCTTTTTCTGTAGCTTAGGCTTGTAGTCAGACAATTTTATAAGCTGTTCAAGTAATATATTTTCTCGCAAAGAAGAAATTGGTATAGATGAAAGAATGTTCTTTATTTCCTCATCTGATAAATTAGAATTATCAGCTTTAAGCCCTCCTTTAGCTCTTGAGTGAGCTTTTGAGTAACTACTTGAAACATCTGAGCGGTTTGCTGAAAGACTTTCTTTAAAGAACCTATCAAACAAATACTGTGTAATAGCAAACGCTGATGGATAATCAAAAAGCAATGTGGCTGGAAGTTCTTCTCCAACCATTGCAGATAAGCGGTTTTTTATTTCGATAGCTAGTAATGAATCTAAGCCTAATTCCTTAAGTGGTTTTTTAGCAGGTATAGCTGAAATATTCAAAGACATTACCATCGCAATTTCTATGGTTACAAAAGATAAAAGTGAAGAAAACTTTTTCTGTTCTGGTAATTTATTAATTTTTTCTTTCAAAGAAACAAGGTTAGATTCTTTTTTCTGTTGAATTAGACTGCCTTTAGCCAACTCTCTTAATAAAGCTGGAACTGAAGCAACTCCTTTTTGTAAGTTTAAGTTCACAAGAACAAATAAAGCTGATGGTTCTAAAATAGCTCTATCTAAAAGCTTTACACCTTCTTCTTTAGTAAGTGCAATACTGCCTAAGTTTTTTATTCTTGCTATATCTACATCTGAAAGATGTGAAGTCATTCCCTTACCATCTTGTTTCCACAATCCCCAAGCAAGACTTTGTGCAGGAAGACCTAATTTTTGACGATAAGCAGCTAAGGCATCTAGAAATGTGTTACCAGCTGAGTAATTACTTTGCCCAGCACTACCAAATATGCCTGAAGTCGATGAAAACATAACAAAAAAGTCTAACTGTTTGTCTTTTGTCAAAGAATGTAGATTCCATGCACCATCAACTTTAGGAGCTAGTGCTTTGGCTAGCTTTTCGTTGTCCATCTTTGTTGAAATAGTATCATTTAGTAATCCTGCACAATGAATAACTCCTTTTAATGGCCTATCTTTAGGTATTGAGTCAATTATGTTTGAAAGCTCTCTTTTATCAGCTATATCACAAGAAAATATATCAACCCTAGCACCTGATTGTTCTAATTTCTCTTTTAGTTTTATACTTTCTGGATTATTTAAACCTTGTCTCGATAAAAGCACCAAGTTTTTTACTTGATGTTTTATTACTAAATGAGTAGCAGCTAAAGCCCCTAAATCACCAGTGCCTCCAGTGATTAAGACTGTTGAGCAAGGATCAATAGGATTAGGTGAACGTAATATGATTTTGCCAGTGTGTTTTGCCTGCATCATATAGTACATTGCAGCAGGAATTTCTCTTAGATCCCAAGTTTTTCTTGGAATGGGCTTTAGAATTCCTTTTTTGAAAAGCTCATTAATAGTTAAAAACATTTGTCTTCTTTTCTCAGAAGGATGTTTATATAAATCAAATGGTAGATAATCTAGTTTTGGATATACACTTTTAACTTTTTCTGGATCCCTTAAGTCCAATTTACCCATTTCAAGGAAGCGTCCTGCTTCAGCCATTAATCTTAAGGAAGCGTCTGTAAATTCTCCTGCTAAGCTATGAAGAACTACATTTACCCCTTTTCCATCTGTAGCTTTAAGGAATTTTTCTTCAAATTCTAAAGTACGAGAGTTTGAAATATGAGAAAGGTCTATTCCCCAATCTTGTAAAGTTTGCCATTTAGATGGATGTGCTGTAGCAAAAATTTCAGCCCCAATATAATTAGCAATTTGTATAGCAGCATTACCAACACCTCCGGCTGCTGTATGTATAAGCAACCGCTCACCTTTCTTTAATTTTCCTATTTCAACTAAACCAAGCCAAGCAGTTAAAAATACACCCATTACAGTTGCTCCATCTTCATAAGACCAACCGTCTGGCAAAGGCAATATTTCATTGCTATCTGATATAGTTATTGTGCTAAATGCCCAAGGCATATTTCCCATTACCTTATCACCAGGAGAAAAATCTTTTACAGCTTTGCCAACTTCCATCACAATACCTGCACCTTCTCCTCCAAAAGCACCAGCATCTCCTGGATAAAGCCCTAACACATTCATAACATCACGGAAGTTTATTCCTGAAGCTTTTATAGCTATTCTTACTTGATTTGGTTCAAGATCTGCCATAGCCCTAGGATTAGCTTTAATTGACAACCCTTCAAAACTGCCTCGTTTATCAATATTAATTTGCCAAGATTCTGTATTTTGCATATCTGTAGGGAAAGCAAGCCAATCTTTAGTTGAAGTAGGTTTAAAGGCTTTAAGTCTAGGAACTAAAATAGAATCCTTACGCAAAGCTATTTCTGGCTCTTCAGAGCTACTTATAGCATTTTGTAATAGTTCAGTATTAATTGAGCCATCATCAATTAAACGAATAGAACGATTAGGGTTTTCATTGCGGACTGTTCTAATTAATCCCCATATAGGTGCTAATGAAAGATCTAAATCTTCGCTAAACCCTGTATCTACAGCATTTCTTGTTAGCCAAATTAGCTCTGTCTTATTTAGTTTTTCTCTAGATAACAAAGCCTGAACTTGAGCTAAAACAGTTTGTGTGTTTAGTTTTGCTTGAAGTGCTAAATCTGAAGTTTCTGCAACAGCCACTTCTATGATAATTTTTTCTGGAGGAGAATTTTTATCTACATAAACAAATAGCTCTTCCAAATCCTGAAAATATTTATAATTCAACTGTTTAGCTAACCAACTTTCTCCAATTACTACACATTCTTTAACTTCTGGAGATTGTTGGTCTTTAGGTAAGCTAATCCAATCTAGTTTATAAAGATGAGAAATTTCTGCTTTTGATAAAAACTTTTCAACAGGAGCTTTTTGAGTGGTAAAACCTTTTACAAAAGCCACAGGCTGACCGCTTTCATCCCAAAAAGTAATATTACTTTCGCTTGAATCTTGGTTCTTTGAAACAAGTTTTGATTGTGCAGCAACTACAAGGTTTTTATTTCCAAACCATTGTAGCTGTTTTACAGCAAAAGGTAGACGAGCTACAAGATTTTGTTCTAACTCCTCTTTGGAAAATAGCCAAGCCTCTAATCCAAAAGTATTGTCTATAAGTCCTGGTGGAATTGGAGCATCATTTATTGGAACAGTTTTAGGGGGCTTAAAGCGTCCATAAACAGTTGTATCATTTATTTTTACAGCATCTTGTAACCACCACCATAATTCACCCCATTCTATTTCTCTTTGGTTTAATAATGGTTGTAAGTAATTTTCTGCTTGTGAATTATTGACTAAATTTTGTTTTGTATTTTGTTGAGGTAACTCTACATTTTTTAGTAAAGAAAGTTTTGCTTTAGCATGAACATTCCATTTTTCCTCTTTGGTTTGTGTGCTTATAGTTACTTGGTAAGAGTCTGGTTGTTGTTCTGGTACAAGCTGAATAAAAAGTGTTGTTTGACTTGTTGCATCAGCAAAAGTTAAAGCACGAATAAATTGCACATCCTTTAATTCTATTGGGCTATTAGGCCAACAGGCTTCTCCTATTGCTAATAGAGTTGCAAGATGAAATGCACCTGGCACTACTATAGTATTATAAACTACGTGATGACCAATATAAGGCTGAAGTGGCACTCCTACTTCTAATTTATGAACTATTTGTCCATCAGGAAACTTTATTCTTTCTCCACTTAAAGCATAACTACCACTAATTTTAACAACTTTCCTAGCTATATTTTCTACCCAATAATCTTGATGCTGGAAAGGATATGTAGGTAGGTTTATAGTCTTGCCTAACAATAAACTTAACCAGTCTATTTGTAAACCAGCACAATGTAATAAACCTAAAGACAAAAGGATAGACTCTAGTTGAGGCTGCTCTTTCTTAAGCGAATTAGCTACAACACCTCGCCCTTCAATTTGTTTTCTTATTTCCTCCATTGATAAAGTTAGTAAAGGATGGGAACTTTGTTCTATCATTACACACTCACCACTCTTCCATAAATCTTCTACAACTTTACCAAATCCTACAGGTTCTCTTAGGTTTCTATACCAATACTCAGCAGTTAATTCTGTTCCTTCTAATTTTTCTTTTGTTACAGTAGAAATAAAACTTATATTTGATGAACGAGGTGTAACAGATTTTAATTCCTCAAGTAACTCATCTTTAATAGAATCAATTTGAGGAGAATGAGAAGCATAATCTACTTGTATCTTACGGCAAAAGACTTTTTCTGCTTCTAGTTCCTGTAACAAATGTTCAATTGATTGACTTTCTCCAGATACAACTGTTTGACTAGGGCTATTACTTACAGCTATTGAAAGTTTTCCTTCATAACAAGGTTTAGATAATCTCTCTTTAGTTTGTTCAATAGTAAGCTCAAGCATTGCCATTAAACCTTGGCCTGTTAGTTGTTTAACTATTTTGCTACGACGGCAAACTACTTTTACAGCATCTTCTAATGTAAGAATGCCTGCAATGTAGGCAGCTACAACTTCTCCTTGGCTATGTCCTACTACTACATCTGCTTTTACTCCAAAATCATTCCACACAGCAGTTATAGCCACAGCCATTGCAAAGAGAATTGGTTGAACTACTTCTATATTGCTTAATTTTGAGTTTTCTTGTGTAGCTAAAAGCTCTTCTATTATTGAAAACCCTGCTTCTTTCTTTATTGCTTCATCAGATTCTTTAATAGATTTTCTAAAAGCTTCTGAAACTTCCAAGAGTTCACGCCCCATACCAAGCCATTGAGAACCCTGTCCTGGATAAACAAAGACTACTTTAGGGGTTTCTAAAATAGCTTCTGCTCTGCTGGCTAGTGAAGTAGGGGTTTGGCTGGCAATTTCTTTTAATGAACTTACTAATTGCTCTCTATCTCTAACTACTATTGAAGCTCGATTTGCAAAGTGTGTTCTATGAATAGCTGCACTATAACAAAGATCTGATAAGTCAAGTTCTAAGTTCTTTTCAATATAATCTGCATATTGTTTTGCTTGTGCTCTTAAGGTTTCTTGTGTTTGGCCTGATAGAAAAAACAATTTTCCTGAAACTAAAGATTTGTTTGTTTTTTCTTGGTTAGCAAAAGCTGTTGGAGGTTCTTCTATTAAAACATGAGCATTTGTTCCACTAAGCCCAAAAGAACTAACACCAGCAATTCTAGGATGTCCATTTCTTGACCAATCCCGCTCTTGACTATTTACTTGGACAGGCAATTCTGCCCAATTAATATGTGAGCTAGGTTCTGTAAAATGTAAATTCTTAGGAAGTTTGTTATTTTGAAGTGCTAGAACTACTTTTAAAACTCCTGCTATACCTGATGCAGCTTCTAGATGACCTAAATTAGTTTTAACTGTACCTAAAAGCAATGGCTTATCTTTAGAGCGTTCTTTTCCATAAATAGCTGCTGCTGCTTGTACTTCTATTGGATCACCTAGTTCTGTTCCTGTTCCATGACATTCTAAATAATCAACTTCAGATGGAGCAACTTTAGCTTTCGCTAAGGCTTCGCTTATTACAGCTTGTTGAGCTAGGCTACTTGGAACAGTTAATCCGCTACTTGGCCCATCATGATTTATTGCTGTTGCTTTTATTACAGCTAAAACATTGTCTCCTGCTTTTTGAGCATCAGATAATCGCTTAAGTACAACTATTGCACAACCTTCGCCACGAGTATATCCATCTGCTTTATTTGAGAATGTATGGCAACGTCCTGTTGGAGATAAAGCTTTAATGGCAGACAACAACCTATAAGATTCATCTGAAAGTATAAGACTTACACCTCCAGCTAAAGCCGTGTCACATTCTCCATTATGTAAAGCCTGACAAGCCAAATGTAGAGAAACCAATGAACTAGAACAAGCTGTATCTATTGCTATTGCTGGCCCTTGCAAGCCTAACACATAAGCAACACGTCCGGCTAAAAATGCTGATTGATTTCCTGTTACAACATAATTACTTGTTTCTTCTTCATAATTTGAATAACTTCCATAAGTACTTGGAGTTAAGCCAACAAAAACACCTGTGCGGCTACGATGTAAAGAACTTGGGACAATATTAGCGTTTTCAAGTGCTTCCCAGCTAACTTCCATTAACAAACGTTGTTGAGGATCTAAAGCTTTTGCCTCTCTTGGAAGTATACGGAAAAAAGCTGCATCAAAGCCTTTTATATCAGTAAGAAAACCTCCCCATTTAGAATAACTCATGCCTTGTTTTTTGGGATCTGGATCATAAAAACCTTCTAAATTCCAGCGATCTGGCGGAACTTCCCTAACAGCATCTTGTCCGTTTTTTAGTAATGTCCAAAAACTTTCTAAACTGTTTACTCCTCCAGGAAAACGGCAAGATGCTCCAATAATTGCAATTGGTTCGTCTTTGTTTTCAACCACAATACTTGTGCTTGCTACTGATTGACTTGTAATATTTACTATTTGATTGAATAAATAATTACTTAATTCTTCTATATTTGGATAATCAAGGGCTATAGTGCTTGAAAGTGATAAGTTTAAAGCTTGCTGCAAGCGCAAACGTAACTCTACACTCATCAAAGAATCCATACCTTGTTCAGCAAAACCTTGTCTAAGCGATATATTATTGCTTACCGTTCCTAGTACCCTAGCAACTTCATCTCTAACAAGCTGAGTTATAGCGGCTTTTCTTTCATTTAATGGTAGTTGTTGCAATGGTAGTTGTTGTAAAAGTTCTGGTTCTTGTACTTTTTCAGATTCTTTTTCTGTTTGAATTAGCTCTGTTATTAGTCTTTCTTGTGAAGAAGTTAAAAGTTTTTTATAAAGTTGCCAATTGTAAGGTAATACTCCTATAGAAGCTTGTTTAATTAAACCTAATTTATTAAATATCTTTAACCCTTCCTCAACAAAGAGTGAGCCAATACCAAAGCTATTTGCTGAGCTTTGACTAGACAGGTTTTGACTAGACATCTTGCTATCTTTCCAAGCACCCCATGCTATGCTTAAAGCAGGTAAATTTTGTGAACAACGCTCAACCGCTAATCCGTCTAAAAAGGCATTAGCAGCAGCATAAGCTCCAGCTTGCCTTAAACCTAGCCAAGCAGATGCAGAAGAATATAGAATGAAAAAGTCTAAATTAAGCTCTAAACTTAGATTGTGAAGATTTATAGCTCCATCAACTTTGGCTTTGGTGTGCTTAAGCCAAATTTCTTCTGTTAGTTCACTTAATAAAGACTGTTCAATAACACCAGCCGCATGAACAATTCCTTTTAATGGCGGAAGATCTTTATTTATTTGTAAGAAAAGTGTTTCTAGCTTTTCTTTGTTTGATATGTCAATAGTTGGAGTCCAAACCGTTACACCAGCTTGACGCAATTCACTGATTACTTTTTCTTGCTCATCATTATTAAGCCCGCTACGACTTAAAAGTATTAAATTTCGTGCCCCACGGTTTGCTAAATCTTTAGCTAAAGCAAGTCCTAAAGAGCCTATGCCACCAGTGATAAGATAACTAACATCTGCCTTCACTTGTATTGAATCTTCTTCATCTAAGTGATTTAATTCCTCTAACCTTGCTTTATAAACCGAACTATTTCTCAATACTATTTCTGGCTCAGGTTCAGACCAAGTACATAAGTTTTCAAATAATGAAATATTTTCTTTCAAATTAATATTTTCTATATCTAGATCAATCAACTTACAAGAAATAGTAGGATATTCCCAAGCTAGTACTTTTCCTAGTCCCCAAAACATTCTCTGTGAAGCTATAACATGTTGATTTTCTTTAATAGATTGTGCTTTGTTAGTCACTAAACATAAGCTTGCTAAAATATTTTCAAAAGCCAGAGATTTGACTAAATTGAGTAATGGTAAAACTCCTTCTCTAAAAATAGCTTGAGAATCACATGCTATATTTAAGTCAAGCAACCATAAATAAACTATAGTGCTTAGGTTTATATTTTTGTCTCTAAGTACTTCAAAAAGTTGTAAATAATCATCAACCAAATTTGGATTAATATAGAAAATATTGTCACTTTCTTCAGTAAATGAATTTCCTGCTTTTACTAATATGATTTTCTCTTTTTTAGCAGACAAGTTTGAGACTAACTCATTGCTAACTGTTGTATTATCAGAGAATACTAACCAAGTACCTTTGCTATTTTCCAAAGAAATAGGCACTTGTGCCAACTGCCACTTAATATCATAAATCAATGGTTTAGCTTTTATGTCTACAAGTTTGGACTCTAATTCAATCCAATATTTTTTACGTTGGAAAGGATAAGTAGGTAAGTTTATAAACTTGCCAGGTAAGATCTTTGACCAATCAAGTTCAATCCCACAAAGCCAAGCTTTACCAATAGCTTGACACAATGAATTAATATCAGAGTTTTTGCTTTTAAGAGATGAAATAAAATTAAATGGTCTATGGCTATTTTCTAAACATTGATTTGCAAGAACAGTCAGAACAGGATTTGAACCTAGCTCAATAAAGGTATTAATTCCATACTCAGCTAAAGCATTAATAGCTGGCTCAAACCTAACACTTTGTCTAATTTGCTTTGACCAATAACTAGGCTTTGTAAAACACTCTTTTTCTATCTTTCCTGTTAGATTAGAAGCAATGGGAATGGATGGTTCATTTAGTATAATATTTTGTAGCACTTGCTCAAAGTCATCAAGAATAGAGTCCATCATAGAAGAATGAAAAGCATGTGATACTTTTAGTTTTTTATGTTTGATGGATTTTTCTTTTAGAATAGCTATAAGAGCTTCTATATCATCATTTTGTCCAGAAACTACTGTTTGGTTAGGAGAATTTAGACCTGCTACTGACAAACTAGGATATGATTTTATTAATTCCAAGGCTTTTTCTTCTTCAACATCTAAAGAAAGCATAGAACCTTCGGCAACTGATCCCATAAGCTTTCCACGTTCTATTGCTACTTTTAAGCCGTCTTCAAGAGAAAATACTCCAGCACAAACCGCTGCAACTAACTCACCTATACTGTGGCCTAACAATGCTGCTGGAGTTATACCAAAGGCTTTCCACATCTGATATAGAGAATACTCTATAGCAAATAGAGATACTTGAGTGTATTTAGTTTGGTGTAATAGCTCAGCCTCCTTACTACCTTCACTAGAAAAAATTAGGCTTAACAATGAATAATCTAGAATTGGATCAACTATTTTTGCACAAGCATTTAAGCTTTCTCTAAAGATATCTTCATTGTCATAAAGCTCTTTAGCCATTCCAGAATATTGACTTCCTTGCCCTGTAAATAAAAAGGCTATTTGAGGAGCTTCTAGACTTAGAACTTTGGTTTCAACAGATGTTGCATAACCTTTAGCAGCATATTCTTTTAATTGACTAGTTATAAAGTCTCTTTGAGCCTCATTAGCTTGAATTGATAACCTATAAACAAAATGATTTCTATAGTTTACAGCACTATGACATATATCATTAAGAGTCTGTTTTGGGTGTTCTTCTATATATTTTGCATAACATCTTGCTTGGTCTTTTAATGCTTCTTCTGATTGTGCTGAAAGCAATAAATTTTGGCCTATTGCTTTTTGTTCTTGGCTTTTTTCTTCTTTATTTTCAGCTACTTCCTCAAGTATGACATGGGCATTAGTACCACTAAAACCAAAAGAACTAACTCCTGCACGCCTTGGAATACCATTTACAAGCCAATCAATATTTTCTTTAACTACTTCTACATCCATCTCTGCCCAAGATATAAGTGGGTTAGGAGAGGAAAAGTGAAGGTTTTTGACAAGTTTTTTATTATGTAAACAAAGTGCTGTTTTTATTACTCCTGCTATTCCTGCTGCTCCTTCTGTATGTCCTATGTTAGTTTTTACTGAACCAATGTAGAGAGGAAACTCTTTTCTAGAAGTTTCTGAATATACTTTTGCTAAAGACTGCACCTCTATAGGATCACCAAGAGGTGTTCCTGTACCATGACACTCTACATAACTAATAGAAGAAGCTTCTATATCTGCTTGAGAAAGTGCTGCTCTTATTACAGCTTCTTGAGAAGGGCCATTAGGAGCAGTTAAACCATTACTACGCCCATCTTGATTTATAGCTGTTGCTCTTATTACTGCAAGTATTGGGTTACCATCTCTTTGAGCATCAGACAACCTCTTTAAGTAGAGCATTCCACAGCCTTCTGCTCTGACGTATCCATCGGCATCTGAGCTAAAAGTATGACATTTTCCTGTTGGACTTAGGGCTTTTAGTTTAGAAAAATATATGTATCCTTCAGGTGCTATTATTAGGTTTACACCTCCAACAAGTGCAGCATCACATTCACCTTGACGCAAACCTTGACAAGCTAGGTGTAAAGCTACTAAAGATGAAGAGCAAGCTGTATCAACTGGGAAGTTTGGCCCTTTTAATCCTAGAAAATAAGACAAGCGGCCTACAATTGCACTATGTAATGTTCCTAGTAGTGAATATGCATCTATATCATTTGGATCAGCTGTTACTCTGCTTAAATATTCATTTCCACAGATCCCAACATAAACCCCTGTATTACTTCCCATAAGCTTTTGAGGCATTATTGCTGCATTTTCTAGAGCTTCCCAACTAGTTTCAAGTAGCAATCTTTCTTGTGGGTCAATACTTATAGCTTCTCTTGGTGAAATTGCAAAAAATGAAGCATCAAAGCTAGTTACATCACCTATAAAACCACCCCAACGAGTATAAGTTTTGCCTTTTTCATCTTGGTTTGAGTCATAATAAGCATCTATATCCCAACGTTCTTTTGGTACTTCCGTTATTGCATCTCTTCCTTCTGTAAGTAGTTGCCAAAAGGATTCTATATTTTCTACACCTCCAGGAAACCTGCAAGCTGCTGATACTATTGCTATTGGTTCGTTTACTGTAGTTCTAGATCTTTTAGCTACTTTAGGTTTAACTGTTGTAACTTTATCAATTTGTAATTTGTCTTCTAGAAACTTTGCAAATATCTTAACGGTTGGATAATCAAAAGCTAATGTTGTAGGTAAATTTAGTCCTGTAACCTTGCTTAAACGTTCTCTTAACTCAACTGCCATTAATGAATCCAGCCCCATTTCCATAAATGGCCGGTTGATATCTACTTTTTCTTTTTCACTTAAGTGAAGAACTTTTTCTAATTCTGAACTAACTAGTTTTATTAAAGCCAGTTCACGTTCGGTTGCTGACAAACCTACAAGCTGTTGCTGAAGTTTTGTATTTTGAAAAGAGTGTTTTCCCCTAATAGGTGTTCTATCTTTTCTTAAAGTTTCTAGTAGCAAAAGTACATTATGTTCAGTGCTAACACTTGAAAGGTTTATAGATGCTGGAGCAAGAACAACTTCAGGTCTAGTAAGTGCAATATCAAAAAGATTTAATCCTTCTGCTAAAGCTATAGGAAATAAACCTTGTTCTTCTAATTGTTTGTGAGCACTAGTAGAAAGCCTTGCAGCCATACCAACTTCAGCCCAAGGCCCCCAAGCAAGGCTTTTTGCTGGTAATCCTAAGCTATTTCTATAACAAGCCAATGAATCTAGAAAACTATTGGCGGCTGAATAGTTAGCTTGCCCAATATTTCCTAGCATTCCTGCAAGTGAGGAAAACATTAGAAAAAATTCTAATGCTCTATCTTTGGTTAAAAGATGTAAGTTCCATGCACCTATAATTTTAGAGGACATGACTTTTTCTAAACGTTCTGGTGTTTGTTGTAAAAAGAAAGCATCATCTAATAATCCAGCACAGTGAATAACTCCTTTAAGTGCTTTGTTTTCAGGTAGCGAGTTAATTAACTTAGCTAAAGAATCTAAGTTTGTTACATCACAAGACACTACTTTAACATCAGCTTCATATGGCTGTAAGTCTTTTAGAAAACCTAAAGGTTCTGTTGTTTCTGAACTTTGGCGGGAAATTAATAATAAAGACTTAGCACCTTGTTTAATCAAATGTTTTGTTATCTCTTTTCCTAAACTGCCTAAACCACCAGTTATTAATATAGTCCCTTCTAAATTTAGTTTTGTAGAATGTTCTACTACCTTAGTTGGCTTTACTACTGGATAAAGAACTTGGTTATTTCTAACTGCAAGTTGTTTATAACTACTTAATATAGAAGATGTAATTTGCTGTAAGTCACTAGAGCTATCAATATCTAAAAGTAAAATGTTACGTGTTGTATATTCATTTTCAAGAGTGTTTATTAAGCCCCAAAGAGGTGAATGTATTAAGTCTAAGTCTTTGTAATCATTACCTATTGCAAAAGCCCGTTGAGTTAATATTACTAATTTAGAATTAGCAAATCTTTTTTCTTGCAACCAGTCTTGAATAATTTTTACAGTTCTTTGTGTTTCTAACAAAGCTAAGCTTGCTATTTCAGCTTCTTGTGTATTTTCAGTTTTATCATTTATAAAAGAAACTACAATTATGTTGGGAATGTTATTTTCATCAAATGAGGCTGAAGCTAGTTGTGTAAAATCTTGATAAAGTTCTATTTTATTAAAGCTATTTTCTAAAGTTTCTTTTAGATTTGTAGCTAGCTCAAGCTCTTTTGTAAGAATGACAACTTTGTCCTGTGATGTAGTACTAGAAACACTTATTGTAGCTTTTTGCCAGTCTAAAAGATAAAATTGACCACTTAAAGTTTTGGACAAAAATTGTTCTACAGGAGCTTTTCTAGTTGTAAAACCAGTAATTTTTGCCAAAGGCTGGCCTAGTTCATCCCAAAAATATAAATCAGAAATTGTAGATTCTTTATTAGTTTTAGTGGATTGAATTAGTTTACTCTCTACCCAAGCAACGTCTTTTGTATCTCCATACCAAGAAAATCTCTCTATAGTAAAGGGCAGAAAAGGAATACCCTCTTTGAAACTTTGATTATCTAATTTTGAAGCAATTGCTAACGAAGTAACAAAAGCATTGTCAATTACTTTTGCATCTATAAGAGAACGTTTTCTACCACCTTTTGAAACAGAATAGCGACTAAATATACTATTTTCTGATTCTAGCGCCTGTTCAATACACCACCAATTGTTTCCCCATTCAGCATTAGAAGCTTGTAACATTGCATCAATCGTTGTAAGTGACAAGTTGGGTAAATCTAAATCATTAAAGTCAAACTTATAAGACAAATCTTCAAAGGTTGTTTGATAGGAAAACAGATAAGCTTGGATATGCTCAACCCAAATATCTTTATGTTGACTTGAGAGAGTAACAAAAAAGCCGTTTTCTCCTTCTGGTTTTAGGTTAACTTGAATATTGACAGAAGTTTGAGTGGAATCAAAAATTAAAGCTCTAAGAAATTGTACATCTTTTATTTCAAAAGCCTGTTTAGGCCAATGAACTTGAGCTACAGCAAGCAAAATAGCTAAATAGTAGGTTCCTGCTAAGACTATATGGTTATGTATTTTATGATCAGCTAGTTCTATTTGTTTATTAGGGCTAAGTTGAAGTATATGAATAAATTCACCAGCAGGTAAATCTATCTTTTGACCGCTTAGCTCATATTCACCAACTGAAGTAATGCTTGTTTTTGGCTCAAAGTAAAATCTCTGGCGTTGAAATGGATAAGTGGGCAAGGCAACAGCTTTTCCAGGAAGTAAACTTTCCCATTTAAGCTCAAAACCTCTAAGCCACAATTTTGTAGCAGATTGAAGCAAGGTTTTTGTATCTGACTGATTAGTTTTAAGAGAAGCAATAAAAGAAAATTTATCTTCAATATTTTCTAAACAAATGCTAGCAAGACTTGATAAAATAGCTTGAGAACCAATCTCAACAAAAGTCCTAACTCCATAATCAGCCAAAGCTTTAATAGCAGGTTCAAAATTAACACATTGTCTTAATTGATTTATCCAATAATGTGGTTGTGTAAAAACTTCTTTTTCTATTTTTCCTGTTAAATTAGAAGCAATCGCAATGGAAGGTTCATTAAAGCTAACATTTTCTAGTACTTGTCCAAATTTATCAAGAATAGAATCCATCATAGAAGAATGAAAAGCATGAGATACTTTTAGTTTTTTGTATTTGATGGATTTTTCTTTTAAAGTAGCTATAAGAGCTTCTATATAATCATTTTGCCCAGAAATAACTGTTTGACTAGGTGAATTTAATCCTGCGATTGAAAGGTTTTTATAAGGTTTTATTAATTCTAAAGCTTCTTGTTTGTCAACATCTAAAGAAAGCATAGAACCTTCAGCAACTGATCCCATAAGCTTTCCACGTTCTATTGCTATTTTTAGGCCATCTTCAAGAGAAAATACTCCAGCACAAGTTACGGCAACAATTTCGCCTATGCTGTGACCTAGTAAAGCAGAAGGAGTTAGACCAAAAGATTTCCACATTTCATATAAAGAATACTCTATGGCAAATATAGCAACTTGAGTGTATTTAGTATGATTAAGCAACTCTGCGTAGTAAGTATCTTTATCAGCAAAGATTAAACTTAATAACTTATGATCTAATAAAGAATCTGTAATTTCTGCACATTTATCTAAAGTTTCTCTAAATATTGCTACATTTTCATAAAGCTCTTTTGCCATGCCTGCATATTGAGAACCTTGTCCTGTAAAGAGAAATGCTATTTTTTCTGGCTCAGGGCTTGATTGTGCTGTTTCAATAGATGGTGAATTACCTATTTGAATATAAGTTTTTAGCTCATTTATAAGCTCTGTTTTTTCAGTTATTTGAGCTACTAATCTATGTGAAAAGTGTTTTCTATAGATAGCTGTACTATGACATATATCTGCTATTTCAATTTCTGGATGAGCTTCTATATATTCTAGATAAGATTGAGCTTGTTGTTTTAAAGCCTCTTGTGTTTGCCCTGACAGTAAAAGCCTAGTCGATTTATCTAGAGAAGAAGGTACAGTAATAGTTGTATCTAATGGAAATTCTTCTAAGATTACGTGGGCATTTGTACCACCAAAACCAAAAGAGTTAACTCCAGCAATTGCACCGTCTTCCATTTGTGGCCAATCGCTTACAGATTGTTGAACTTTTAGAGGTAATTTATCAAATGGAATAAATGGATTAGGCTTTTCAAAGTTAAGACTTGGAACAAGCATCCGATTTTTTAAGGATAAAGCTACTTTGATTATTCCTGCAATCCCAGCAGCAGCTTCAAGATGCCCTATGTTAGTTTTTACTGAACCAATTGCACATTTATTTCCTTCTAAACGGTCTTGTTTTAGTATGTTACCTAAGGCTTTTGCTTCTATAGGATCACCTAAAGCTGTTCCTGTTCCATGTGCTTCAATATATGAAACCAACCCTGGGGAGATACCTGCTTTTTTATAAGCAGCTTGCAAGACATCTTCTTGAGAGATTTGATTTGGAGCTGTTAAACCATTAGTTCTACCATCTTGGTTAACTGCCGTTGCTCGGACAACAGCATAAATAGGATCTTGGTCTTCAAGTGCTTGACTTAAACGTTTTAAGACTACTATTCCTGCGCCTTCTCCTCTAACATAACCATTTGCTCTTGAATCAAAAGCTTTACACTTTCCATCAGGAGCTAGAAATCCAGCTTTTGTAAAATTAACACTAGGGCCAGGAGAAAGTATTAAGTTTACACCTCCGGCTAGAGCTAGATTAGATTCTTTGTTTAAGAGGCTTTGACAAGCTAAATGAATTGCAACAAGTGAAGAAGAACAAGCAGTATCAATTGCTACACTTGGTCCATGAAAATCATAAACATAAGAAATTCTATTAGCTGCAATGCTAAAAGTACTTCCTGTTCCAATATATGCACTATCAATTAATGGATCACTTAGTTGCATCCGACCATAATCATCTGTTGCAATACCTATAAATACACCTGTTTGAGAGCCTTTAAGTTTATCTGTATGTTGACGAGCATCTTCTAAAGCTTCCCAAACTACTTCTAGCAATAGTCTTTGCTGAGGATCCATATGAATTGCTTCACGAGGGGAAATCCCAAAAAATGAAGCATCAAACTCATAAGCTTTGTCAATAAAAGCCCCATAACGAGTATTTATTTTCCCAGGAATTGAAGGATCACTATTATAGAACTCATTGTTATCCCATCTTTCTAGAGGTACTTCACTGGTAGTATCTATTTTATTTTTAAGTAATTCCCAGAATTTTTCTGGATTATTAGCTCCTCCAGGAAATCTACAACCTATTCCAATAATTGCTACTGGCTCAACTAAGCCTAGTTTGCTCATTTCTTCTAGAACTCGTTGTCGTCTTGGTGCTGACATTTTAGAAAAACGTTCAACAAATTTGCTCACAAACAATCTCCTCTTAGTTAGGTTAAAAGCTGCAAAGTACTACCTTAAGATTAATTCTTAAACTCATCCTCAGGTAAGTTATCTACTAAATCAAAAATGTCATCTATTTTGTTTTGTTTTTTGGGAAACTCTTTGGCCAAATCAGATGGGTTGGAAATATTATTTTCTGTTAAATTTTGATTTGCATTTTTATAAAGATATTCTATTGCTCTGTTTAAAGTTGGGTGATCCCAAATAAATGTTGGATCTATAGAAAAACCTAACAAATCCTCTAACTCTTGAGCTAGCATTACTCCTGTAACAGAATCAATACTGTAATAGGAAAACTCTTTCTCTAAAATAATATCTTTTATAGAAATTTTTAACTTTTTGCTTATCCATTCTTTTATAAATTCTTTTATAAATTCTTTTTCAACATAACTCCTTTGTTTTTTAGCCACTTGTGTATTTACAGGTAGTTTTTTTGACAATAAAGTAGTATTAAGAGTTTTTTCTTCTGTTTCTTGAATAGTCTGTTTGTCTAAAAACTCTACAGAACTTAGAGATAAAGAATGATAATGTTGTTTTTTTAGTGGGTCTTTAACCAAGAAATTATCAAGTTTATGGTCTTCTCCAGCTAGAGTCTGTTCAATATCTCCTATTGCTTCATCATAGCTGTAAATTTCCTCAATAGTATCAGTAATATCAGTAGATAGAACTCCTTTAGATACAGAATTAATAGCCTTCAAGACAGTTTCTTCAAACCTTACTTGTATCCAGTATTTTGCTTTTTCTAGGGATTTTGTAGGAGTAAGTTTAATATCCTTCTCTACACATGCCCATAGAAAGCCATAACTAGCTAATTCACCTAACAAATAATTTACCCAATTAATTATTGAAGGTGAGTAAGAATTATTTTTTGAGAGTAAAACTATTTCTGATGCAGCTTCTTTTATTTTATTGGCAACAAAAGAACAACCTAATTGTTGTTCAATAAATGAGTAAAAATCTTTTCCTTGATTAATAAGACGAGAACCTAAAAACATATTTAGAGTTTCTGTGGGTCCTTCAAAAATCCTTAATATTCTGGCATCTCTCATAATTTGTGGAGCAATATTACTTTCTATATAACCTCGTCCCCCTAGTAACTGAACTAAATAGTCAGCTCCTGTCCACAACATTTCTGAACCAGAAATCTTACAAATAGTAAAACATTCCACAGGAACATTAATATTTTTATCTAAAAAGCCAGTTATAGTTTTAACTAAAGATTGCAAAGCAGTTATAGAAACATTTAACTCATTTAGTCGGTTTATAGTGACAGGATTATCTAACAAACGACCAGTAGAAACTTGACGACGAGAAGCATATCTAAGCATTAGTTGAGAACAACGTTTTAATCCACCTAAACTTAAAGCTGCAATAACTAAACGAGCATAATACATTGCACTGTTAGCAACCTCCATGCCTTGTCCTATTTGTCCTAACAATTGCTTTTCACTTACAACAACATCTTGAAATATTACTGAGTTTTGTACCATTGCTCTTAAACCAGTAGTTAAAGCTTCAGGGCCAAAACGTAGTCCAGGAGAATTTGAAGGCACAACAAAACCTGTTAAATTACCAAGACTTGATTGACTATCTTTTAGATAAACAAAAACATTAATAAAATTTGACCAAGCTGAAGAACCGCTCCAATACTTTACTCCATTAATTTTCCATTTTCCTTTTCCACATGGCTCTGCTGTTGATAAAAGAGCTCTAGGATTAGAACCAGCACTTTCTTCAGTTAAAGCAAATGCAACTAAATCTCTACCTCTAGCAATATCTGGTAAAATTTCTTCACATAAGGATTTAGTTGCATAAGATTGAATAGGATGAATACCTAAAGTGTTATTAATTAAAACAAAAGAACTTAATGTTAGGTCTATAGCAGCAAGTTGTTCTGCAACTCTTACAGTATCAGTGTTATTAAGCCCTGTGCCTCCATATTTTTCTGAGGCAATCATACCTAATATTCCACGTTTTCCAAAATCAAGAACTATGTAAGGTGCAATACAACGCCTTTCATCCATTAACTGAGAATTAATCCTTTCGCCTGCATAGTTACGAAGCCAATTAATAATCTCATTAGCACGATTACGACTTAAAGAATCTGATGTTATATTTATTTCTACTGAATTATTGCTAGTAGAAACACTTGATAATGTATTGGTAGAAACATTTTTGAAGGATTCTTTGTTCCAAGCTGTAATTTGACTTAGAGTGCCTTCTAGAAAAGACTTACGGCAAGCTTTACGTTGAAGTTTACCGCTAGAAGTTTTATTAATAGAGCCTTGTTCTATTAATACAATGGCCTGAACTTCAACTTGAAATTCTTTGATTATCGAAGTACGTAAAAGTGTTAATATTTCATCAGCTTTATCAGCCTCTAATTTACCTCCAAAGTTTTTAAGCTCGACTTCAGCAACTACAACAATAGATTCTTCTTGCTCTACTTCTATAGAAAATGCAATTACACATCCTGGACGAATGGATTTATGAGTCTGTTCAACAAACTTTTCAATATCTTGAGGATAGATATTACGACCTCTTACTATTATTAAGTCTTTATATCTACCTGTAATAAATAGCTCTGCATTTTGTATAAAACCAAGATCTCCCGTTCTTAACCAATTATCAGATTGACCATTAATACGAGCTTGAAAAACTTCTTTATTTAATTCATCTCGTTCCCAATATCCATTTGTGACAAGTAAGCCAGACAGCCATATTTCTCCAACTTGATTTTCTAGAAGTGGCTCAAATGTCTCTGGATTAACAATTCTAACATTACAAGTTTCTTTTACTGAGCCACAGCCTACAATTTCAACTAAGTCACCATCAGTTGCTGGCAAAACTTGATTTTGCTCAAGAGCTTTTTTTGAAAGTGCAAGAATTATTGGTTTATTAACAGTAGGTGATTTTACAGTAACCTGTAAGGTATTTTCTGCTAAGCCAAAACCTGGACACATTGTACTGGTTTTAAAACCAACTGGTTTAAAACGTTCTTGAAATTTAGCTATAGTTTCAGCTCTAACAGGCTCAGCCGCATTGATTGAGACTTTTAAAGAAGATAAATCTAGTGTTTTCAAAGTTTGTTCATCTATTTTGCGAAGACATAGATCATAGCCAAAACTTGGTGAAGCTGTAACAGTTCCTCTAAAATGGCTAATGGCCTCAAGCCAACGAGAAGGTTTTTGTAAAAATGCTGTTGGAGCCATAAAAGTGCAAGAAAAACTACCAACAATTGGTGTCATTAAGCCCCAAATTAAACCCATATCGTGAAAAACTGGAAGCCAAGAAACATGGTGAGAAAAATCGAGGTCATAAGATAGACTATCTAAAAAATCCAGACAAGATACTATTAAGTTTTTATGGGTGACCATTACACCTTTAGGATCTCCAGTAGAACCAGAAGTATATTGCAAATAAGCCACGTCTTTAGGATTTGGGGAAAACTCTTTCCAATCCCTAGATGTATTGTCTAGGTCATCTGTAGCAATCCAATGCAATAGTTTTAACTCATCAACCTGAGCTAAAATTGGTTCAGTAGCTTTTAATAAGTCAGAACTAGTTAAAACTATTTTTGCACTAGCATCTGAAATAATTGCTTGAAGGCGTGGTAGAGTTCTATTAATCCTATTAAATTCTGGTGGATAGCTAGGAACAGCAATAATATTTGCGGCAAAACAAGCATACAACCCAATAATAAAATCTAACCCTGGCTTATAAAGTAACAAGGCTCTATCCCCTGCTTTAGCTTGTGTTTGAAGCAAGGCTGCTACTTGTTTGACTTTATCAGCTAATTCTAGCCAAGTAATTTCATGATATGGCCCAACTACATCTCCTGTTTCTAAAAACCTGTATGCTAGATTATTTGCCTTAGAAATTGAGTTTTTCCAAAGAAATTCTATTAAACTTTTCATAGTTGTCTCGTCTATAAGTTAATTAGTATTTTAATTTTTGATTTATTAAGCTTAGGTTTTGCAATTCCAGATTAGGAAATACAAAATTCAATTTAATAAGGTAAGGCGTAAAAAATAAAAATTTGGTCAGAAAAATTTCCGGATTTTATTTATAAAGGCTTTTTTCTTTACTAAGACTTCTATTTTTTCTTATCTCGAATTACTCTGAAAATAGAGACATTTTCATATATCATTGTGAATCACAGATGCATGATTTACTCACGTTATTTAATTTATGTAGTTAATTTGCAAATAGATATTTTCACCTGATAGGACAATTGAAGATGAAAAAAATCAATATATCTACCGAAATTGTTCACCATATTGGCAATTACCCAATCCATCGCCTAGCAATCAGTCCTGATAATTGTTGGTTGGCTATAGCTGAACTTAATAAATGGGAAATAGAGATACGCTCTTTAACTAATCCTAATTTACCTCCAATTCGCCATCAAACACAAAGCCAAGATAAGCAATTTCGTTTTTTAACCAATCGCGCTTTACTTGCAGTGGCAGATAGTAACTATTTAAAAGGTTATGCCCTAGATAATGCTACTCAGCAAAAAGAATTACTTTTGATTTCCAAGCCTATATATCCAATTGGTTCATTTGCCTTAACAGCAGACTCAAGTAGAGTAATTATTAGTTATAGCAAAATGTATGTAACAGCTAGCCGGGCTGGAGTCCAATCCTGGAAACTTCCTCTAGAAGGCAAAGCTTCCAAACACTGGTCATCAAAACTTGAAAGTGATGTAAATATTGTTGCTCGTGGATTAGGATTATTACCTAACGAACAATCTTTTGTTATTGTAGAACAACAATTCAATGAGCTAAAGAATTGTTATTTAGAAAAAGCTGTAGTCTATAATGCTAATACAGGCAAAAAAACGTATGAACTGCCTGCTCCACCTCCAACTTTCCCAGATCCCTTCACTATTGACCTATTAGCTACCAATCCACAATTGCCACAAGCCGTTGGTATAATTTCAGGCAATCTTATGGTTTGGGAAATAAAGCCTGATTCTGTCCATACAGAAAGTGTACATTCTTCTAGTCCATTCTACGACATAGCCTTTCATCCTAATGGCAAGTTACTTGCCGCAGCATCCTGGGAAAAAATACATTTGTTAGATACTAGTAGCTGGAAATCTGTTTGGGTAAGCACTAATAACTATGGTAGAACTTCTAGTTTAGCAATATCATTAGATGGTCAATGGCTTGCTTCTGGTACTATGGAAGGCAAAGTACTTGTTCATTCACTTGATATGGCAAGCTAATGACAAAACTTTACTTGGATGTTTTAGTTTTTTGAATTTTATGATTAGAAAACAACATACACTATAGATTTAAGAGAAAATTTGGGTTTAATAAGTCATTGCACATTTTATTATATTTTGATACCTAACATCATAAAACATTTGATAGAAAATTAACCCATATCAATAATCTGTAAAGAAAATCAATTACAACAAAAGTTTTTTTATAAATGCCAACAAGAGTTTTTGAAAGAAGGTATCAAGTATTTGAATTTGACTTAAAAATAAGTATAAATACTCAAAACAAAGATAGTAAGCATAAAGCCAAACAGGAGAAAAATTTTCATAACAGGCTCTAGTGGCACTTTTTGTTTGTAAATCAAAATTGTGAAAGAAAATTTCCTAAGTCTGTTATTGAACCCTCTTGTGCGAGCACAGTCTCGGCTACTTTAGAGCCGAGTTAAGCGAGCAATCACCGAAAGGTGATAAATAAAAGAGAAAATAAAGAAAAGGATAGACAAAATAAAGCTAACATTATAAAAAATAACTGTGGTAATTGTGAAGTTACCATTAACACCCGATGGAACGCGGGAATGTGCGCGTAGAAGGATTGTAAGACCCATTAACTCAGCGATTGAGAGGCTGCCCCCGCAACTCTGCTACTTTACTTGTAGCAGAAGCAAGCGCGAACTGCTAAGACCAACTACAAAGCCATCGTCGTGAGACGTCGCAACCGACCCGGAAACTCAGCCAACTTTAACACTACGATCTGAAATAGGAGCATCATTAGCAATAGTAAGAGTAACTGTTACAGTATCTGCGCTAGAAGTAATATTGCTTACACTTAAACCATCAACAGGACTAAAGACTATGTTTTGAACTCCTGTTAAATTACTTCCCTAATAGTAATCCCAAAACTAGTACCTTGACCTCCAGTATTTGGATCTATAGAAACAATTGTTGGGGATGCTGGTGTAGCAAACTCTTTAGCTAGTTTAAGTCTGTTAAGTTCATCATAAACAAAGAATTGGTCTATAGGAGTAGAACCATTTTCAGGAATAAGACGAATGCTACCAATATTGCCATTATTTTTGTTTGTAGTAGTAGAAGAGTTGGAGCATTAGCACCATAAATATCATCAAAAATCAGTTCTTTTTACTCACTAATCAGCTTAACACTTGCAGATTTTGGCTTTTCTTATTTTGCTCCTCTTTGGAATCTTTTTCTTAATTCATCTCTTTTATTTTGATTACTATAGACTGAAAACTTCAACTTAATTGTTTTAATTGTCTATTGAGTACTGTAAAATTAAAATACTTTCATATTATTACTTACTATATTTAGCTAAAATACCTTCTCTAAGCATGTCTTCAACAATAGAAAAGTCATGGGTTTTTAACCAAAGTCTAAGTAGATGACGTTTGAACTCAGGTTCATCATAATCTTCATATTCTGTCCTTGAATGCAAAATAACCCCATTGTTTAAAAATTGTATATCTCCAACATCAAAATCCATGTCCAAATAATAATCAGTATCATTGGCTATTTGTTCTATTAGCTCTAATAATTCAACTTGTTGAGATGTTAAACGAGGAACTTCCTTATGTCTTTGTGCATTTCTTATATACCAGCCTATGTAAAAAAACCTCAGCTTTTCTTGATGAACGTGGCAAATTGGTAATGGAAAAAAAGGTGGCTCCCCTAGAGGTTCTTCATTATTGCGGTCAAAATACATTGGCTGATATAGCAAATCTACTAGATCAGATCTCGTTTCTAAGATCTTGTTATATATAGACATAGAGCTAACTATACGACTTAGCCCTCCACTTTTAGCACGTTTTAAGCAAAGAAGCCCTACTAAATCAGAGCCATCACAATGAAAATCTTGCTTTTCACGGGTTTGGTAAAGCCTTACACCAGGATTTTTACTATTAGCTCCAGTATCACGAACATGGCCTATCAAATCCCCTTTTGCATTTTGACTAACAGGTTTTCCCAAGTATAAAGACAACCCATAATAAATAATTTCTATTTCTTGTTGGCTATATTTTTGCACTGGTAAACCTTTGATAAGTAAGAAACCTAGCCCATCATTTAGTTCTTTGAGCCAGTTTTTTATTGTTGGGACTAAGCTAGTTAAAGGAAAGTCTTTATAAGTAAGTTCTGATAAGTGCTTATTTGCTGATTTTGCTTTTTCTAAGGCAGTGTTTATTTCTGCAATTTCAGACTCTTGCAGTTTGTGTATCCAATTGTTTTCTAGTGATATAGCTTTACCTAACCAGGCAGTATTAGCACTTATAGGAGTTTTTATAATTTTCATACGTTCCTCTTTATTAAGTAAGTTAAATTTCAATAATAGTTAGCTTATAGGCTTAAGCTAGAGTTAACTTGATGTAACATTCCAAATTTCTTACTAAATTTAGGATGGAGTAATAAAAAATGCTGTATTGCGCCAAAGGCAGTAGTAAATATTAATACAATACTAAGAGTTTTAATTAACTCAGGAGGGCAAAAACTCAAGGTAGAATTGTGATTAAGTTGCCAATACTCTAAAGGACGACTAGCAAAAGCTAATGTGATAGCCATCATATGCAAACTATTGGCAACCATATGAACTGTATATTCTGCATTAGTTAACCCACCTAAACTAGCTCTGCTTCTGTATTCAATCAAAACATCTGCAACCATCACTACTAGATCCACTGTTACTAAACCTAAAGCCAAATAGAGTTGCCATCCCTGACTTGGAAGAACATAAAGCAATAAAATAGTAGGAACAAGCAATAAAGCTCTAATACTATGGAGTAAATGTTCTGTACGAGATTCTTGATGTGCAAACAGTTGGTATTTTTTAAGATGAAAGTACATCCCATCTATTGCCCCAACTGCTAAAAATAGAAGTAATAAAATAAAACTTAACCATATCATAAATCACCTATTTATATGTATATGCGCATATATGCACATAATAATCAAAAAAATTATTTAGTTGAAGGACAACAACAAGCTACTAACTTTTGTGCAGTAGTAAAAATCTTTTCTAATTGACCCACAAAAGCTTCTCCTTTTAGAGAGTAAATACGGTGTCTACCACTTTTCTCACAATTAAGTAAGTCTGCTCTTAAAAGTATTTGTAAATGTTTGGAAATTACAGAACGATCTTGAGGCATGTACTTTGATATTGAATTTATATCTGCTGGACCGTGCAGTAACAACACTTTTATTAGTTCAACACGCACTGGTTCTGCTAAGGCTTTGAAGAATTCTGAATCTATTACATCCAATATTTTATTGGCTGCTTCTTCTCTTGTTAGTTGCTTTTCTATTAATATGTGCATATATGTGCATATATTAATAATACTTTTATTGTTTGTCAAATAATTTTTATGGATTAAATAATCTAATATGGCTAAGTAAGCAGTTATTCACATAGGCGCAACTATTTACAAATTCACTACAGAAACCCCTATTACAGGTTTTGAGAGTCCTATTGACAACAATGATGTACCCTACCCTGCGGCGCTTTCAGACCAAGAAGCCTTTTTTCTAGCTGAACTGTTAAGACTACCTCGTAAGGAAATTAAGAATCCTGTAATAAATCCAAAGGATAAAAACTTTAAAAATTTTTCATCTGAAGTATTACAATGGATTTTTATTTATGAAAACCTTTACGGCACACCAAAAGAACAACGCAAGTGGAAAAAACAGGGATTTTCATACCACCCTGAAGCAAAACCTTTGCAAGGTTATGAGGAACTTGTTGCTTCTCGCTATTAAATTAAAAGTGTGCTTGGAAAAATTGATAGAAAGAACTTAAAAGTTGCAGCTTGGCCAAGAACGTATCTATGCCTTTACCTACTAATAATGCAGTATTACGCACACTTTTATAGATTAAACCAGTAATTCCACGAGTTTGCTTAAGCACTTCATTTTCGTAAATGCCTATTGTAGACAACACAGTCTATAGAAGGTAATTTTGATCCAAATTTTGGCAACAGTGGATATATGATTCTTGACCCAACCTTAGTAAGAGGTGTTGCTACAAATGTTACTGTTCAGTCAGATGGAAAATAATAGTGGTAGGTTCAGGTGCTCTTGTCGGTGGGACTTCTAGAAACGCAATAGCCATTATAGTGCGATTGAATAGTAATGGGCTAATTGATCCAGAATTTGCTGATAGAGGAGTTGCTTTTTTAGATACAAATCAAGAAACTAAATATACTTATGCTATGGAAACCTTGACACAGCTTTTGGTCAAAATGGTATTATCATTCAATAATAAGGCTGCAGTTGTTTTACCAGATCACAGAGAAATTGCACCTATTACTTTTTGATATTAAACATTTTTATTTTGGGCTTCAAATTAGGTATGACAAAATTATCTTTCAAATATAAACTGTAAGTAACTGATAATAAAAGCCAGCTACGAGACTTGAACTCGTGGCCTGCTGATTACGAATCAGCTGCTCTACCAACTGAGCTAAGCTGGCTAAATCTTTTACCTTTACTTGAAAAGATGGCTTATTTTGCAAATAGTGATTTTCACATAACAAAGTTTTAACTGCAAGTTATTCTTTTCCTCTAAAAGCAATATTAGTTTAACCCAAAATTACTCCACTATATTAGAAAACACCTTATTAAAAGCTTATTTGGGAAATAAAAGCTAAAAATAATCCATAATACCTGATAAAATCTCCAATCAAATAAAACTAAATCCTGATAATCTAACCTTTTGGATCTATGCGATATATTTTAGCTACATTGCTACTTATTGTTACTACAATTATAGCAAATGCCCAAATCTACAGGTTTAAATCCTATAGTTCAACTAGTGGTTTACCTAATAATCAAGTCTACAGTGTTTTTCAAGATCATTTAGGTTATATATGGTTTGGAACAGAAGGTGGATTATGTAGGTATGATGGAATTAACTATAAAAACTTTGATACTCAACAAGGACTCATAAATCCTATAGTTAGAGGCATTTTTGAAGATAAAGACCATTACCTTTGGCTAATGACTAGAGGAGGACTTAGTAAATATAATGGTAAAAATTTTACTAACTTCACTACTAAAGAAGGTCTGGCTCATAATGAAACTCGTTGTGGATTACAAGCTAAAGATGGAACCTTGTGGTTTGGCACAGCAAATGGATTAAGTAAATATGATGGCACTAAGTTTACTAATTATACAAATGTTGATGGGCTTCCAAGTGGACTAATTGGAGCATTACTAGAAGATAAAAACGATGTACTTTGGATAGGAATAAGAGGTGGAGGATTAGTAAAATTTAAGGATGGTATTTTCACTATTTTTAATATTGCTGAAGGATTACCGGATCCTAATATTTTTGGTTTAGCAGTAGATGCACAAAATAATATTTGGATAGCTACAGGCAAAGGACTTTGTCGTTTTGATGGTAAAACCTTTCATTGCTATGGAGTTAAAGATGGAGTCGGCAGCGAAAGAGGCAGCGGTGTTTTAGTAGATCGTTATAATCGAGTGTGGTTTGCTACTTATGGAGGAGGAATTTCAAGAATAGAAGGAGATAAAATAAGCATCTTTAATCGTAACAATGGTTTACCAGATAATTATATGCTCACCCTATTTGAAGATTATGAAAGTAATATTTGGGGTGGCACAATGTGGAATGGAGCATTTCGTTTTGGAAATGAATTATTTGCTAACTATACTAAAAGCATAGGCTTAGAAGGTTTAATTACTGGAGTTCAAGAATCTTCTGATTCTAAATTGTGGTTTTCATCTATTAGCAATGGTCTATTTAGCTTGGATAAAGATGGTAAAGTTTCTCATTACAACCATAAAAATGGACTCCTAGAAGATGAAATCTGGTCATTATTGGTAGATAGCAAAAATCGTGTATGGACAACTGGTCATCAAGGTGCTAGCTATTATGATGGTAAAAACTTTAAATCTTTTTCTTTAATAGATATAGGAGAAATCAATAGAATTACTACAGCAATAGAAGACCAAAAAGGTCAAATTTGGTTTGGCTCAAATTGGTCAGGAAGTAACGGTATTACTGTTTATGATGGAACTAGTTTTAAGCATTATTCCCAAAAAGATGGATTAATCTATAACCAAATAAATTCTTTTGCATTAGATAGAACTGGAAATCTTTGGATTTGTACCTACAATGGTTTAAGTCGTTTTGATGGTAGTATTTTCACTAACTACACTCGACAAAATGGATTGCCTGATAATCTAGTTACTTGTGCTTATGAAGATGAGGATAATAACTTGTGGGTTGGTACAGCTAGAGGTTTGGCAAAATTTGATGGGAAAAATTTTGTATCTTATCAAGTAAGTGATGGGTTAGCTAACAATTTCATACGCACTATAACTAGTAGTAATAAACTCCTTTGGATAGGTACTTCTGGAGGTTTATCAACTTTTGATGGGAAAAATTTTAAAAACTATACAGTTAAAGACGGTTTAATAAGCGATGATATTTCATTAGGTACTTTTCTAAGACGAAAAGATGGTAGTATCTGGTTTGGCACAACAGAAGGGGTTTCACGTTACTTACAAGTAAAAGAAACTGTTCTCTCTCTACCACCTAGGGTTTATATAACAAGTGTTAATTTAGGAGAAAAAACGCTTTTAGAAATATCTGAAAGCTCTGTTTTGTCTTTGCCTCACAATCAAAACACAATTTTATTTGAGTTTGTTGGCTTATCTTTTACTAATGAAGACTTAGTTCATTATAAATACTTATTAGAAGGATTTGAAAAAAATTGGTCAGAAACTACATCACAAAGGTCTGTTCGTTTTACCAATCTTCCTGTCGGCAAGTATAAGTTTCTTGTTAAAGCTAGTTCCAGTTCTAATCTTTGGAGTGAGCCTCAAATTATAAATTTAGAAATTCTTCCTCCTTTTTGGCAAACTTGGTGGTTTCGATTGTTAATTTTCTTTACTATACTTGCCTTAGTTATAATAATTTACTCCTGGCGTGTTAGTAGACTTCAATATCATCATAATCAAAAAATTGAGAGCTTAACTCAATTACTTGAAAGTATTCGTGTAATTAATTCAAAACTTGACATACAATTGCTTTTACAAAACATTGTAGTTGAAGGTGCGAATTTAATTGGAGCTGAACCTGGTGGAGTTGGTTTAGTTAAAGACAATAAAGTTGTTTTTGACTATCTTTGGTATAAAGATAATTGGGAAAAAGTTTCCCTTTCTTGTCCCCTTAATCAAGGTATTGCTGGAGAAGTAGCATCTACAGGCAAAACAATTTTTGTAAATGATGTAATAAATGATTCTAGAGTATCTCTTTCAGAAGAAGTCAAAAAATATTTCTCCCCTGGTTTCATATATGTTCCTATAAATAACCGTGATAAAAAAGTTATAGGAGTGTTAAATATTAGGTTAAATAACAAACATACTGCATTTACTCAAACTGATGCGAGGTTACTTGAATCTTTAGCTGATCAAGCAGCAATTGCTATTGAAAATGCAGAACTCTATGGTTCTTTGGAAGAAAAGAATTTAACTATTGTTAAGTCTTTTCAAGCAATAGAAAAACTCTATAGTAACGAGTTAGAAGTAACTAGAACACTTCAAGAATTAAATAATAAACTCAAAGAAGTCAATGACTTAAAAACTAATTTTATGATTGTTACTTCTCATGAAATGCGAACTCCTTTAACTGTATTAAAAGGCTATCATGAAATTTTGCTAGAAACACAATCAGATAACTTATCTTCGTCTCAAAAACGGTCTTTGCAAATTTGCCATCGTACTATTGAAAGATTAGCTAGCATTGTAAGCGATATACTAGAAATGTTACGTATTGAAGAACGAAAAGTAGTTCTAAAGTTAACTAACTTTAACTTAATCTCTTTAATAAATGAATTACTTGATGAAATTTCACCATTTATTGAAAAAAGAAATCTTAAAATCAAATTAGATATTAAAACCTCAAAAATAGAAATTTTAGCAGATCAAGAAAAACTAAAATTGGTATTGATTAATTTGTTACAAAACGCTATTAAATTTAGTCATGACGATAATGAAATTCAAATAATAGTCTCTAACGATAAAGATTTCACATACTTAACTATAAAAGACAATGGTATAGGTATTGATGAGAAAGATATCGATCATATTTTTGACAAGTTTTACACTGGTCGAGATGCAATACACCATAAATCTGGAAAATATGAATTTGGAGCACGTGGTGCAGGGTTAGGACTTGCTATAGCAAAGAGTTACATAGAAGCACATGAGGGGAAAATCTGGGTTGAATCTCCTGGCAGAGGTAAAGGAAGTTCATTTTATATAAAATTAACTTCTTCACCTGCTTCATTTAATCTAGTTGATTTATCTATCAGCAAAGAAAAAATTTCTGTTAATTAAGTAATTTCAATTCTGAAAATTAATACTGTTTTATCTAATTTTTTGAATACCCTTTTACTATTTTGCTACTTTCTCTTTATTTGGCTTTTATGATTCTATTAACATGAACTTGCATTTGCTTAATTAGTCTTTTTTATTTCTCTTGAACACTGTAAAGTAAGCTTACTAAATTAAATTGGAGTCATGCTTGAGAGAAGAATCAGTAAATACAATGAGTTACAAAAATAATTCCTTAGAAGACTGGTTAAAAAGTTTTAATATAATAGTAGTTATACCCTGCTATAATGTAGCAAATCAGATAGAATCTGTGCTTGATACAATACCTAAATTTGTTACTAATATAGTTGCAGTTAATGATGCTTCTAAAGATAAGACGGCTGAAAAAATTAAATTAGCTGCTCAAAAAGATTCAAGAATTGTTTTTGTTGAACATGAAAAAAATAAAGGGGTTGGTGGTGCAATGGTAACAGGTTTTACTAAAGCATTAACACTAAACCCACAAATTGTGGTAAAAATGGATGGAGATGGTCAAATGAACCCTGAATTTTTACCAGATTTAGTATTACCTCTAGTTTTAGGCTCTGCTGATTATACTAAAGGCAATAGATTCCGTGATTTTAACGCATTGCGTCAAATGCCTCCTATAAGAAGAATTGGCAATATAGGATTAAGTTTTTTAGTAAAAGCAGCTACAGGTTATTGGAAATGTTTTGATCCAACAAATGGGTTTCTAGCTCTTAGAGCCGATGTATTAAAACTAGTTCCTTTAGACAAAATACATCTATCTTATTTCTTTGAAATTTCACTACTTAGCCAAATATATCTGCTTAATGGAGTAGTAAAAGATATTGCTATACCTGCTCGTTATGGAGATGAAAAATCAAACCTCTCTATTAAAAGAGTCTTAGTTGAATTCCCTGGAAAACTTTTTTACTGTTTTTGCCGCAGAATTATCCTTAAGAAATTTATTTATGATTTTTCAATAGATAGTATATACCTACTCTTAGGCATACCTATGATATTACTAGGTAGTAGTTACGGGGGTTATTATTGGTATGTTAACTCAACAGCTAAGATTCCTAGTCCTACAGGAACAGTAGTATTACCATCACTGTTAATTATGTTAGGAGTTCAAATACTTTTAGCTGCAATCGGAATAGATTTGCAATCTTTTCCTCAAGAGCCTGTTTGTAATGGCCCTTTGACACTAGAAGAACCACCTAAAATTTTGACTAGGCATTAATTAGGTTTAGAATATAACTTTAGTACTCAATAAATTCTAAATAAGTAATATTTTTCTGAGAGTTAATTAAAAAGTTCTAATAATTTACGCTTAAAAGCTAGCTCAAGCTTTACTGAGCTAGTTTTTTTTTCCATAATAGCCATAACGTCTAAATAACAATCCTTCTGAAAATTTGCAATTAAAAATCTATGGTTTCTCGTACTCGTTTATGGTGGACTTTTTTATGGTTGGGCTGTATTGGGTTTGGTGGTGGCATAGCAGTACTTGCTCAAATTTACACTTTAATTGTACAAAAGAAAGCTTGGCTAAAAGAAAGTGAATACTGGGAAGCTGCTGCCTTTGGACAAAGCCTTCCAGGCTCACCCGCAGTTAATGCAATAAGTTATATTGGTTTGCGATTGCAAGGCACTTCTGGAGCATTGATTGCGGCTACAGCTTTTGTCCTTCCATCATTTCTTATGATGTTGGCTTTCACTATTAGTTATCAAAAACTACAAAGTAATCCTGCAAAATATTTGACGGGTATTTTTATGGGAATGAATGCTGCTGTTGTAGGAGTAGTGCTTGCTGTAAGTATAAAACTCGGTCGTAATGGCATTAAAAGTAAATCCCATATTTTAATGGCAATATTAGCTTGTATATCACTATTATCTAAATTATTAACTGTAGTAGAAGTTGTTTTAATTGCTGGGGTTATAGGAATTTTTCTAAACTCACTTTACCCTAATTCAACCATTGATACATCTAGTGATGAATCTAAAAAAGAACTATCTAATTCCCAAAATGATAAAAGTATTATTTCAAGAAGCCCAGAAAAACGTTTAGCACTTATTCCATTACTTTGTTTAGCTCTTCCTGTTTTGCCATTACTGGGAAAACTAGCTCTAATATTTTTTCGTATTGGAGCAATAACCTTTGGTGGTGGGTTTGTGATGATTCCCTTAATTGAACAAGAGGTAGTCAACCATTATCACTGGCTTTCACATCAACAATTTGTAGATGGAATGGCTTTAGGGCAAATTACACCTGGCCCTGTTTTAATTACAGCAACTTTTATTGGTTATTATGTTGCAGGTTTTTTCGGAGCAATTGTCGCAACTATAGCAGTTTTTTTACCATCAATATTAACCACTATTATTATTGGACATCCTTTGGAAAGAGTTCGAACTAATCCTCAAGTACAAGCTTTTTTAAATACTGTTACTCCAACTGTAGTAGGAATGATGGCAGCTTCTGTTGTTAAAATAGGCGAAGCTGGTATTCACTCAGTTGTTGGAATTTCTTTAGCAACAACTTCTTGCTTAATCTTATTAAAATGGCGTACTAGTCCAGCTTTAGTCATGCTAGGAGCAGCAATTCTAGGTATTGTATTAAAGTATTTATTACCTGTTTACTCAAACTAATTTTAGGTTTAAGTAATAAATTTTTCATTTAAATAACAATGAACAATCTATATAATCGTTTGTTTAGCTTAGTTTCCCCTATTTTAGATGGAGTAAAAAAATGAAGTATTCTGAAGTACAAAATTACATTAATGGTCAATTTCTCGCTGGAGGTTCAAACTTTTTAGATGTCTTTAACCCTGCTGATGGTAGCATAATTTCAAAAGTCCCACTAAGTGCTAGTGAGCAATTAGATAAAGCTGTAGAAGCAGCTAGAAAAGCCTTGCCTGAATGGTCAACCCTACCAATTAAAGAACGTGTACAAGTTTTTTATCGTTACAAAACTCTTCTAGAGAAAAATATAGAAGAACTCTCTGCATTAGTAACAGAAGAAAATGGTAAAATTTACAGTGAAGCAAAAGCTGAAGTATTGAAATCTATTGAATTAACAGAATTTGCTTGTTCCCTGCCCCAACTTATAGCAGGTGAAGTTTTAGAAGTTAGCCGTGGTGTAGAATGCCGAATAGATAAACACCCTGTCGGAGTAGTAGCTTCAATCACTCCTTTTAACTTTCCTAATATGGTTCCAAATTGGACAATACCTAATGCTATTGCCTTGGGTAATTGTATGATACTAAAACCCTCTGAATTAGTTCCACTAAGTGCTGGCCGCATAGCCGAGTTACTTAAAGAAGCAGGTTTACCAGATGGAGTACTTAACATAGTTCATGGTGGTAGAGAAACAGTAGAAGCTATTTGTGATCATCCTGGAATTGAAGCTATAAGCTTTGTTGGTTCAACTAAAGTAGCCAAAATTGTCTATAAACGTGGAACAGCTAACTTAAAGCGAGTGTTAGCTTTAGGTGGAGCTAAAAACCATCTCATTGTAATGCCTGATGCTGATTTAGAAATGAGTGCTACTAATATTGTAGCTTCAATGTCAGGCTGTGCAGGTCAACGGTGTATGGCTGCTTCAGTGATGATGGCTGTAGGTAAAGTTGATCATATTATTGAACGAATGGTTCACTATATGAAAAAAATGATTCCAGGTGAAAGTATTGGGCCAGTAATTTCAAAAGAAGCTAAAGCTCGTATTGAAGGCTATATTACAGAAGCAGAACAACAAGGGGCTAAAATTTTAGTTGATGGTCGTAATACAGTAGTTCCTGGTAAAGAAGATGGCTTTTTTGTTGGCCCAACATTAATTGATTATGTAAAACCAACAATGCGAATTGCTCAAGAAGAAATCTTTGGCCCAGTTTTAGTTATTATTCGTTCTTCCGATGTAGATGAAGCACTAAAAGTTGAAAACAGTTCACCATACGGAAATGCAGCATCCGTTTTTACCGAGAGTGGTGGAACAGCTCGTTATGTTATAGAAAAAGCTAGCGCAGGAATGGTTGGAGTTAATGTTGGTGTACCTGTTCCTCGTGAACCTTTTTCATTTGGTGGTTGGAATGAATCAAAATTTGGTGTAGGTGATATTACTGGTCGTGGTTCAATTGAATTCTGGACTAAGTCCAAGAAAGTCACTACCAAATGGAACATCGAAGCAGCAACTAATTGGATGTCATAAAATATTTGTTTGTGTTTATGTATCCCCCAGGCGTGAGGTGATTGCGCTTTCAATAGTTTGAGCACTACGTCTGGGGCTAATATGAGTTCAACTAATATTATTTTGGTCTATTTCAATAAATATAGTATATAAACAAAAAGAAATGAATTTCACTAACTAACCTGTAAGCAATAGATTACATATAATCATTTCATTTTTGTATTTTTTATTTGTAATACTATAATCTCGTTTCAAACAGAGCATAAATAGAAATAGTTCCCATTTCACTAGCTCAACCTATATTAGCCTGGGGTTTTAGCAAGTTAAACGAGAGCAACCCCAGGAAACGAGAGCAACCCCAGGAAATTTATATGCAAATCAAATTAATTACCCCATCATCAGAAGATTTAATTAATGGCAATCATATTACAGCTTTAAGAATAGAACAATTTTTAACCAGCCTTGGACACCAAGTATCTATGGTTAAAGACTATCAAGGTGAATCAACTGATTTAATGATTGCATTACATGCCTTACGTAGTTTTGCTTCTATTAAACTTTTTCGCTGACTATATCCAGATCTTCCGCTGGTAGTGGTACTTACAGGAACAGATCTTTATCAAAATATTCAAGTTAGTAAAGAAGCTCAACAATCTTTAGAATGGGCGACTAAACTAGTAGTTCTACAAAACCAAGGTTTAGAGGAACTACCAGAAAAATTTAGAAAAAAAACACAAGTAATTTATCAATCTGCAACTAAAGCTGAAGCAACTCAAACAGTTTTCTCAAAAAATGACTTTAACATCTTAGTAGTAGCTAATTTACGGCAAGAAAAAGATCCTTTTCGCACAGCATTAGCAGCAGCTAATTTGCCATTAAGCTCTAAAATAAAGGTTTTTCATGTTGGTCTTCCTCTTAATAAAGACTTTGAGGAACAATTAACAGAAGTACAAAAAAATAATCCTCGCTATACTTGGCTAGGTAGTTTACCTAGTGAAAAGACTAAACAACTGATTGCTAGTACAGATTTAGTTTCAATTACATCTAAAATAGAAGGAGGCTCTAATGTTTTGTGTGAAGCTCTAGCCGCAGGAACTCCAGTTTTAGCAAGTAAAATATCTAGTTTAGTAGCAACTTTGGGTTATAATTACTCAGGCTTTTTTACTCTAGAATCAACTAAAGAACTAACAGACTTACTAATAAAAGCTGAAACTAATCCTAGTTTTTACAAAGAGTTAAAAGAGCAATGTCAAAAAGTAGCTTATCTAGTAGATCCGCTAGTAGAAAAAAAATGTTGGGAAGTTTTGCTTAATGAATGTAGAAAATAATAATTTACTAAACCAAACTATTAATGACACCCACAAACTAATAAACCAATTAATCTCTCACCCTAAAATTGGTTTAGAAGAAAAAAATATCTTAGAACAAGCTTTAGCTTTGTTTAACCAAGCAAAAAACACCTCTTCTTATTCTATTATTAAAATAAAACTTACAACTTTAGATGAATGGGATTCTTATGATGAAATGAACGAACTTTGCTTGATAATAACAGCTGAATGTATAAAACTAACCGCATCTGGATATATAGCAGATAAATATGTTGGAAGTGATTTTTTTGTAGACAAAGAAATAGATTTGTTTTTTGCAGGAGAATCTAACAATCTATTAAGTTTTAACACTTGGAGAAACAAGTTTATAAACTTACTTATGAAAGACTTTAACATTGCAATTAAATGTGACACTAAAAAGCACTTATAAGGTAAAAAATGACAGACGAAGCTAAATTAAAAGAAAAACATCTAAGACTAACAGAAATGGCTAAATGTGGTGGTTGAGCATCCAAAGTTGCACCAAGCACTTTAGCTCAAGTTTTGAGCTATTTACCTAAATTACAACCTAACCCAAATTTGCTTGTTGGTTTTAACACTTCTGATGATGCTGGAGTTTATAAGTTAACTGATGAAATAGCTTTAGTTCAAACAGTAGATTTTTTTACTCCTGTTGTTGATGATCCTTATCTATTTGGGAAAATTGCAGCAGTAAATGCATTAAGTGATGTCTGGGCTATGGGTGGACAACCAATTACAGCGTTGGCTATTGCAGGTTTACCATTAGCAGACGCAGATCTTAGTGTATTTGGTGAAGTAGCAAGAGGTGGAGCAGAAATGCTTGCTAGTGTAGGTGTGTCTTTAGTTGGAGGTCATACTGTAGAAGACAAAGAACTTAAGTTTGGTTATGCAGTAACAGGAATAATTCATCCCAACAAAATAGTTGCTAATTCAGGAGCAAAAGCTGGAGACAAATTAATTTTAACTAAAGCTCTAGGAACAGGAATTATAAGTTCTGGAATTAAGTTTGAACGTGCTTCAGCAGAAGCAAAAGAAGCAGCAATAAAAGCTATGACTGAACCTAATCGTCTAGCAGCAGAAGCAATGCAAGAAGTAGGGGTAAATGCAGCAACAGATATTACTGGATTTGGTCTTTTAGGTCATAGCTATGAAATGGCAAAATATAGTAATGTTACACTACAAATAGTAGCTAATAAAATACCCATTATGCCTCAAGTTTTTGAGTTAATAGCAGAAAAAATAATGACCAAAGGGGATCGCAATAATCGTTTATATGTTGGGGATACAATAGAATTTTCCCCTGATGTATCAAAATCAATGCAATCTGTTTTATTTGATCCACAAACTGCTGGAGGATTATTAATTAGTGTACCATCAGAAAAAGCTAACCTTTTGCTTGAAAAAATAATATCTCAAGGAATCCAAGCTTGTGAAATTGGTCAAGTTATAGACTATACAGGTAAGTTACTAGAAGTATTTTAGGGAGCAAATGACTTCTAATTGATATTGTATATTGCTTATTCTTGTACTTCTGCCTTTGCTGATTCAATACCTACTTTTATTATGCCTCTTTCCACTTTAACAGGAAAAGTGGCTACACAATGTCCATTAGCAGGCTCGATACATTGTCCTGTAGTGACATCTATTTCCCAAAAATGTAATCTACAAGTTACTCTTTTTTCATTAACTACACCATCATCTAAAGGAGCTGCCATATGTGGGCAAATATTTTCAATAGCATGAAGTTTCCCGCGAATATTAAATATTGCTACTGAATATCCAGCAACTACAACTCCTTTAGCTTCTCCTAAACCAATTTCACTGAACTTACAAACAGGATGAAATTCCATAACAATATCTCCAGAATCAAATCTATTTTTATAAGGTTAATTTTTATAAGGGTTAATTTTCATCCTGATATTAAACTAAATCAAGCAATAATCTCTTATAACTAGCTAAAGAACTAGTAAATTCCAATAAATTACCGTATAAGCTTTATGTTTTAAAAATTCATTGTAATTAAGCTTCTTAAAAACTTTGATAACTAAATATGTTTTATGATATTATACTGAAGTAATAAATCTAGTAATATTATAGTGCAGCTATTTAGCATTGTAATCATACTATATTGCTTATATTATGAGATAGAATTATTGTTAAATAAAAATTAAATTTTTATAAAAAAATAATAATAAAATTGATTTGTTATTTCCCCTAGATTATTCTTAATAAGTTCAAGCAAATCAATAATAAAAGCATTAATCACATATAATAACTACATAGTCTATATTACATAATGTTTACTATTGATTGGCTATATCAATAACATCTATGGTTTAGTTATGGGAGAAACACTATGAATAACCTTTACTCAACTAACATAACTTTATCTACATTAATAGAAACAGGTCGCAAGTTAACACAACAATCTACAATAAAAAAATTACCTCAAACTCTTAAAGAAGAAACTTCAATAAATGAACTTATTGAAATAGGCAAGAAATTTCTAAAATCACAAGAAGAAAAAAACCTAGGAGAGAAATAATTTAGTTGTTAAGAGGATGGAGTTTTATAAAAAGTTTATAATAAAAGAAGTAGCTCAATTAATTAAAGTGAGCATTGATGAACATAATCTAGATCGTTGGAAAAATATTTCTTGGAAAATACTATTGTTATAGTTTTGGAAATAGCTACTCTGAAGAAAATTTATCATTATGCACTAAATGTGATTTTATTTATTGTTATAAATATCTTAAAAATGCGTCTCACCCCAATGGAAACCGTAGTTGTCTGTATAGAAAAAAATTAATTGGATGAATAATTTTAATTTAAATTTAAGCAAGTTATCATAAATTTACCAACATAACACTACTATTACATAGAAAGATACATATAAGAAAATTAATTATCTTTGCAAAAATGGGAACGAAAATGGGGATTCAGCTTGAAAGTAAGAGCAGTTTTGGCTAAATTATTGGCATTCTCAATAAGCCGGAGTGGTGGAATCGGCAGACGCGCTGGATTCAAAATCCAGTGTCCGCAAGGGCGTGTGGGTTCAAGTCCCACCTTCGGCACCTCTTAAATTTTCTGTAAATTTCTTATTTTTCAAAAACCTAGCTTAAACAATTTCTACATTCTATTACTAAAAGTAAAAATACCCACAAAAGTAGGACAGTAAAGGCTCTTAACTCTAAAACCCTCAAACAACGTGAAATAGCAATGACTAGTAGGCTAGAACAGCAATTACTAGCACTTCATCAAGTCCCAACTATTCCACCGAACACTTTAGTTTTTGGTGTAGAAAAAACTTGTAGAAAAGCCTTTTCTACACTTAAGAAGCTAGCTGGCTTAACTGATATCCGCTTTCATGACCTACGCCACACAGCAGCAACTAGAATGATACAAGCTGGCATACCTCTACAAGAAGTCGGCAGGATTCTAGGGCATACTCAAGCAAACACAACCTATCGCTATGTTAATGCTAATGCAGATACAGCTAAACGGGTAGCAAGAGCTTTAGATGTTTTTCTTTTAGAAGCTAATAATAGCAATATTGATGAAGAGAGAATTAATTAGGTGTTCTAGTCTTAGCCTATTCAGTAAAAATAATCCTTTAGTGAAAAGGGTTAAAACTATAGCAAAAGCAATAAACAATCCAAAATCAGATAGATAGAAAAGTATTCAGAAATTCGATATTCAAAAAGTCTCCTTTTAGTGATTTAATACCCGGAGGTAAAAATACTAAAAGGAAACAACAATGAAAAAAAATTAGAAGGATTATACCAGCAAGAGCTAGCAAAGAAGCTAGAAAAATGGCAAAAAAGAGAAAG
>JBDIBI010000032.1:0-74490 GCA_039812885.1 Blastocatellia bacterium | reverse complement strand
TACTTGTTATCTCTTCTAATTTTCCTCTGTCTTCTTTGCTTAATTTTATGTGTTCTTTTATCATTCTCTCAGTTTACATTTTTCTTATCGAAAAATCCAAACTTATTTATGTTACAAAGTACTGATTTTGGTTTTACTAAAATAGGTTTAGATAATATAGCCTATCTTGTAATGGAATATCTTAATGGATATACATTAGGAGATTTATTACAGCAAAAGAAAAAGCTTCCTTTAGAATTTGTAGTTGATATTATTGAACAGGTTTGTTTAGCTGTAGAATTAGCACATAGTCAAGGTATTATTCATCGAGATTTAAAGCCAGACAATATTTGGTTAGAGCCTAATGGACGTGGTGGTTATAATGTTAAGGTTTTGGATTTTGGAATAGCTAAATTACACAATATTTCTAAAAATATAGATCCAAATAAAACTTTTAATGATTCTAAATTTGATAGAGAAAATTTCAGTCAAATAGAAAAAAGCAAATCTGTTGCTACTTTAATAAAAGGTCAGGTAAATAATGTTGCTAAAAGTTTTTTGACTTTAGCTTATGGAAATAGTTTAGCATTACCACCGTCTTTAAGTGCTGCAAGTACAGCGATTATAGAAAAACGTGACACTCTTGGAAATGAAACTCCTTATACTGAAGAAAATTGGTTAACTGAGGTTGGAACAATAGTTGGAACACCTACTTATATGTCACCTGAACAATGTCAAGGGCTTCACCTAGATGCTAGGTCTGATATTTACAGCTTAGCTGTTATTGTATATAAAATGTTGTCTGGAGAATCTCCATTTAAAGGTGATGTTTATCAAGTGATGTTTCAGCACACAAATAATGCACCGCCTCAGCTTAAAGAAAAATATCCAAAGCTTTCTAGCGCAGTTGCAGATTTAGTAATGTCTGCACTAGCCAAAGATCCAGAAAAACGTCCTATTAGCGCTAGTGCTTTTGCCATAGCTTTAAGGACTGCAATGGAAGGCGAAAGCCCAATAATAAGCCAAGCTATTGATATATTTCGACATAATTTTGTTAAAGTTTTTCGTGTTTCAACAATAATAAATTTGCCAATAGTGCTACTTAGCGGAATTTTGATTTGTTTTCTTGAGCAAAACCCAAATGTTTATCCAGGTTTTGAATATATACCAGTTTTATGGTGGTTACTGCCGCTTGTTATTATTATGATAAGCGCAGGGCTTAATACACTGGCATTTGCTCCAATTATAAAACAATTTCATGAAAATAAACCTATTGATATTCCAATTAAACAATTTTTGTTAAATGTTGTAAATAATTTTTTTGGAATAGTTATTACTAATGGACTTAGTGTTCTAAATACATTAGCCAATTTTGTCAAATTTATAATACCTGGCTGGAAAAAACATATTGAACAATCAATGTCGAGTTGTGTAGTTGCAATAGAAGAGTTAGAAGGAAAAACAGCATTAGAACGTTCTAGAAAGCTAGTTGCACCGTTGAGAGCATTAGTTGTAGGGCTTGAACTTAGAGCACTAACTACAATATTTACAATATTTTTCCTTTCATTTTTACCATTTTGTTTAGATGATGTGTTGGATTTTTCCAAAATGAAAAATATTGGAGTGGATCCAGAAGATTTTTATGTATGAGCATTTATCTTAGTTATACTAATTCCAGGAATGATAGCAATCTTTGTTCAGCCAGTAATTGCAATGTCATTTTTGCAAATATATTTTAAGAGTCGAGAAATTCTAGGAGAACCAGCAAATGAAACCACTAGTTTAGTTAGGGTAGAAAATTTTATTTCAGGCCGTTTTGCTATAAAACAAAGAAGCAAAATTGTTTTAGCTAGTTTGATGATAATAATGATGATGTTGTCAAGTTTGTCATATACATTATTTGTTCCACCAGCAAAAATAGCTGAACTTGATTTACCAAAAATCGAAAAAATTCCTGATTCAGAAAATGCTTGGGTTGATTATAAGTTGGCTCTTGGGCAGCTTGTCAAAACTAATATGATGTCTATTATGGATCCCTCAGAACTTTCTTCGGGTAATACAACTCTGAGTTCTGATAGTGCAAGCAAAGTATTTAAGGCTTTACAAGGTTATGAAGATTTTTACAAAGAGATAGTTAAAACCTCAATCCTAACCGAACAACAAAAAAGTTTCTTAGATAGTTATAAACCTATAGTAGAATACCTTATAGCTGGAAGTAAAAAAACTAAAGCACAATATTATACAGAGCATGGACCTTATATTAAAGGTATCGGTTTACTTCCAACATTAGGAATAACATATATTGCTCTAGCGCAAGCCCATCGTTTAATGATAGAAGGGAAAACAGAGGAGGCCATAGATTTAGTCTTAGCGGTTTATAAAATGTCTACAGACTTATTAGCAGAACCCTATGCTCCAATGGTGCATTATCTTATTGGGTATATGCAGTATGGTCGAGCTATAAAGATTCTAACTATTTGGATGAATGGTGAATATAGTAAGAATATAGATTACATTAGTTTAGTAAAAAATATAGAGATTCTAGATAGTCGCCTTTTATCACCAGTTCAAATGGTTGAAAATGAGTATATAGATTTTGCAACAGATGTAAGAGAAGTACTGGTAAGCAACAATACGATAACAGATATCTATGGCAATTTGTGGGAGTTGGAAAGGGAATTTTTAATCATAAAACCATTTTATGGTCTTCGTCTTAGAACTTATAATTATGTTATTCAAAAATACAATGAGAATACAAAGCAAGTGCTTTTGTATGTAAAGAAAAATGATTTTGTAAGTATGAAAGACTATACAAAATCATTGGATTCATTTTTATATTATTGCTGGCCTCCTTTTATAGAGAACTTTGCGGCAGAAGGTGTTTTCAAAATGCGGGCAAACAGTTATCTAGCGGATATAAAGACTTTTTATCAATTTGGAACAATTTCACTTGCTTGGAAAACCTTTGCAGTTTGTCTTGTCTACAAGCAAACTCATGGCCAGTTTCCATCAAATCTAGAAGAAGCTTTTGCTAATACTGGATTTAAACTACCCATAGATCCTGTTACAAATAAACCTGTTGGATACCGTTTAGAAAAAAATGTTCCGGTGATTTGGTTTGCTGGGTATGATGGTGTAGATAATGGTGGAAAAGTTGCCTGTACTTATGAAACTTACGGTAGTAACCTAGTAGGCCAAGATTGGGTGTTTCGCTTTGGGGAAATGCCTTTTTTATATAGAAAAGCTAAAAAAGATTAACTCAATTTTAAGTGGAATTTAACTCCATAAAACTTAATGATTTACCCACTGAGCATCTGAAACTAGGCAAACTCCACCCTGTTTTTTTAGTATTGGGCGAATAGCTCCAATTATTTCGTCTAGTTTTTCAGGTGCGCAGGTGGTCATCAAATAGCTGTTTTTGAAAACATCTGTTAGCTCATCTCCTGAACGCAAACCTCTTTCACCTTTTCCTATTACATCTTTGATTACACTGTAACCAACTAAACCATGTTTTTCTATTTCTTTTATTACTTCTTTAATTCCAAAAGAATCTACAATGATTTCTAGTTTTTTTACAGCTTGCATAAGTTACCCCCAAAACTTTTTAATAACTGTTAAATAGATTGGTAAACCTATTAGAATGTTAAAAGGAAAAGTAACAGCTAATGCCATAGTAACATAAAAACTTGGATTTGCTTCAGGAATTGCTAAACGAACTGCTGCTGGAACAGCTATATAAGAAGCACTAGCACATAAAACTGAAAATAACAATGCATCACCAAAACTTAAACCTAACAGATGAGCGATAAAAATCGCTAGAGAAGCATTAAATAGAGGCATTAATATTGCAAATGCGACTGGAAATATACCTAATGATTTAAGATCTGAAAATCTACGTCCGCTAACTAGCCCCATATCTAACAAGAATAAACATAGTACTCCTTTAAAGATATCTCCTGTAAAAGGTTTTATTGCTTTTTCGCCTTCTTCACCGGTTAAAAGGCCAATAACTAAACTACCCGCTAACAAAACAATAGAGCCATTTAGGAAAGCTTCTTGAAAAATATGCTTCCAACTATCTTGTTCTTCAGATTTTTTTCGAGACATTCTAGAAAGCGCTACACCAACAACAATTGCAGGTGATTCCATTAATGCCATTGCTGCAACCATATAGCCATTGAAAGTTACAGACAATTTGCTCAAAAAAGAAGTTGCTGCAATAAAAGTTACTGCACTTACAGAACCATAAGTTGCAGCAATAGCGGCAGAATTGGCTGAGTTTAGTTTTCGGCGCAAAATAACATAAGAATAAAGTGGTATTATGACAGCCATTAAACTTGCTGCTAACAAAGTTATTAGGGCTTGTTGATGAAAACCACTTTTGCTTATTTCTAATCCTCCTTTAAAACCAATGGATAAAAGTAAATAAAGCGAAAATAGTTTAGGTAATGGTTGAGGTACTTCTAGATCTGAACCTATTTGAGTTGCAATTAACCCTAAAAAATAAAATAAAACAGGAGGATTTAATATATTTGAAATTATTAGATCAAAATTCACTGCTATATCTCAAAATTGTAATACTAGAGTTTTAATAAATTCTAGTATTACAATTTAAGCTACAAAAAAAAGAAAAACAACATATGACAGAGGCAAGAAGGATAACTTTTTAAAAAGCTTTTATCTAAAAGGATTATTTTTTATAGTAGTATAACCATTATAGTAAGGGTCATCTTCTTGAAGTTGAGTTTGTTCTTCTGGTGAATTTTCTAAGTTTTGCTCACTTTCTTGAAAATTATTTTGCTCTAATAATTCTACAGAATTATCAAAAGATTTATAAAACTCTGTTTTTGAAATAGAAAACAAAGGGGTAACATCTTTTTTTGTAGCAAAGAACATACTTAAAGTAAATGTTGCTTCAACAGTTTGGTCTTTAGAAGGGTTGGGAAGTTTTTTAATTTCAAGGTTATTAACCTCTAATATTCGCCGAGAACAAGCAAGACTTTCTAAAAATTTTCCTACATTATTGTAGTTTCCTCTTATAGAAACAGTTGCAAGTTGTTCTTTGCAATGTTCTCTATTTACTAAATCATTTAGAGAAAATTTTTGTAATTGCAATTGATTTTTCTTAGATTCTTTTGTCAGTAATTCAAATACTAAAGAAGATTCAATATTTTCAGGTAAAAAATCTTGTAATGTTCTTAAATTTAATTGAGCTTCTTCATACCTTTTTTGCCAAAGCTTAATTCTAAGAGCTTCAGGAACAATACTTTTTTTAACAGTTGCTTTAATTTCATTTGGTTGGGATGTTTGATTTTCTTGAATTTCAGAGCCATTGTTATTAACAGCAGATGCTATTGGGGGATTGTAAGTAGATTTTATTTGAAAGTAGATCTCATTTTCTGAAATAGAATTAAAACTAAATGAAACTCCAGTAAAAAGACCTTGTGAGAACTCAAAATCTTTAGTAAAAGCAGCAAGTTGTTCTATATTTGAAGTGTTTCCACTTATTGTTATTAGGTTGTTGTTATGTGTAATAGAATCTAATTTAATATGATCATAAAAAGAAAGTCTTTTGTTGATTTGAGAAAGTGTGTGTATTGGACTATGTTGATATAGACGTAACTCTTTGATAGCAAATATTCTAGCTTCAACATGACTAACTAAATTATAAGTATCTTCTTTTAATTTATCTTCAAATGTTAGTTTTTTTAATTCAGCGTTAACATGTTGCTTTTGAAAGCTTTGGCTGAAATAGTTAATAGTGTTTATTGTAATTGCAAAAATTATGGAAAATGCTAAAGCTAATACTCTATAAATAGTTGGTTGATACCATTTTGTTTTGGAACAAGTAACAGAATTTTCTAAGTTTTGGGATTTTTCCATTTAATTAATGTCTCCTTGCAATTATTAGAATTAGATTTTGAGTAGAGCTTTAGCAAGAAACGTTCCAATATTACTTTAATGTTGTTATAAAAAATTATGGCTGCCAAAGCAGCCATTTTACAGACTAAATATTTTGAAAATTAAATTAACTAACAAACTTTGTTGCAAAAGGGCTAACAAATATTGTTAGTTTTACTCATAACGCAAAGCTTCTACTGGATCTATATAAGCTGCTTTAATAGCAGGCCAAAGCCCAAAAACTAATCCAATAAAGACTGAAAGAGAAAAACCTAATCCCATAGCCCAAACAGGAACATAAGAAGGAAAACTTGTAACAGTGTTTATAATTACACTAATAATTTGACCAACTATGATTCCAATTAATCCCCCTAAACCTGTTAACATCATAGCTTCAATTAAAAACTGAATAATAATATTACGACGACGAGCACCAATAGCACGACGAATGCCTATTTCACGGGTTCGCTCAGTAACAGATACCAACATTATATTCATTACTCCAATTCCACCAACCAACATTCCTATGGCAGAGATTGGCCCAACTATTAAAGCCATTACAGCTGTAATTGATTGGAATTGCTCAATAATAGAACTAGAAGTATTTATCTCAAAATTATCAGGTGCATTAATTGGTACTTTGCGACGTCGGCGAAGAACTTCTGTTATTTCATCCTTCATTTTCTCAAATTGCCCTGATCTAGAACGTGCAGAAATTACATGTTCATCTTGTGTAGGGTAATATGTACGGAAAATATTATAAGGAATTAATACTAAACTATCTTCAAAACGTTCTTCTCCAAAGCTGGACTTAGTTTTTTCCATCACTCCAATAACTCTAAATTTATTGCCTTTGATGTCTATTTCTTTATCTAAAGGATCAACATTAAGAAATAGAGTGCTAGCTATATTACTTCCAATAATACAAACTTGGGCACGGCGGTCATCTTCTGTTTCAGTAAAAAACCTACCTTCTTTTAACAAATAACCACGAGATTCCATATAGGTTGACCAAACACCACGTAGATTTGGTTGTTGAACCTGTTGGGCTTTATATTTTATTATGGGTGGAATATCATTTGGAAACATTGAGATAGAGGCAGAAAGAACACTTGGAAGCTCACGAATTGCTAAACCATCTTCTTTGCTTAAGGGTTTGCGTTTACGTTCTTCTTCTGAAGGGTCACCAAAACGAGGGCCAAATTTAAAACGAGCAACATAAACAGTGTTAGTTCCAAATTCTTCAACAATATCAGCTACACGTTTGTTCATTCCTGTAAGAACAGAAGAAACTGCAATAACTGTTGTTGTGCCAACAATTATACCTAAAACTGTCAAAGCAGAACGAAATTTATTGCTCATCAAGGTTGAAATAGCTAGTTTAAGAATTTCAAGGAGTTCAAAACTTTTCATAATCTTCTCTAAATATATAAGTAAAATTTATTCTTGGCGAAGTGCAACAATTGGGCTAAGTTTTGCAGCTTTCCAGGCAGGATATATTCCAAAAATTATCCCTACACCTGTGGACATTGTAATAGCCATTATTACGGCAGAAACAGGCATTGACATTGGAAGTGGTGTAAGAATTGGGATTAATTTGCTTAATCCATAGGCAATTAATAGCCCCAAGATACCACCCGCCGCAGACATAATTATTGCTTCAGAGAGAAATTGCCATAAAATATCACGTCTTTTGGCTCCCAGTGATTTACGTACTCCTATTTCACGGGTACGTTCTGTTACGGAAACTAACATAATATTCATAATAACTATTCCACCAACAACTAAAGAAATTCCTGCAATAAGCACTGCTACAGTGGCTAAGACTCCAGTAAGTTGGTTGAAAAGGTTGCGAAAAGAATCAGCTGAACGCATTCCAAAATCATCTGTTTCTGTAAACTTTAAATGATGACGTGCTCTTATAATTTGGCGGGCTTGGTCTTGGACTTGTTCTAGTGCCACATCACTACGACCACGAATTTGAATGCTAATGGATTCCCGGTCTCCATAAATTTTCTGATAAGTTGAGATTGGAATAATTACATATAAATCTTGAGGTTGGCCAAAAGTCGAGCCAATTTCTTTAGCTACTCCTACTATTTGAAACGGTAAACCATTTATTTTAAGTTCTTTACCTATAGGGTCAAGATTGGCATAGAGTTTTTTTGCAATGTCTGACCCTATAAAACAAACATTACGTCTGTGTTCTTCATCTATGGGGCTAACATATCGACCTGTAGCAACTTGTTTGCTATCAATATAAGCCATATTGGCTGTTGCACCCATTATACCTATATCTTTTAGAAATAGATTGTTATATTTTACTTCTCCTCCACCATAAACCATTGCTCCTGCGGCTTCTGCTAAAGGAACACCTTCTTTAATGGCTGCTAAGTCATCCATTGTGAGGTCTTTATTGCGTTTTACGGCTGCTAGATAAGCTTTGAAATCTGTAATAATACCAAATTTATCAATTATAAAAGTATTTGATCCTAGGTCTTCTACCTTAGTTGTAACATATATAGTAGCTCCTTCAATCAGAGCCATCACCACTACTACTGCAACCACACCAATTATAATTCCAATTAAAGTTAAAAAAGTGCGCAGTTTATGGGCTTTAAGTGAACTGGCAGCCATTGCTACAGCTTCCCAGAAATTCATGGTTTTTTCTTCCTTGAGTTTGTGAAAAAAAAGGTTTTATAGTTGTAGTCTTCAACGCAATGATCTTTAACAAAGTTCCATGTTTGCTACAATGGCTTTGTTCTATTGAATTTTCGGCTATAGTCAGCTAAGAAACTCACCCTGACATACAAATAGATATGAACCTTGCAAATAAGTAAAGTACATGATGGAACATATGACTAGGTATTTAATTTGTAATTTATTGAAAAAATACTAAGCATATAAATGTTTTACTATGTGCTATAATTTGCCCGTTTTAGAAACAAATAAGATTTTAAGGATAGCCATGACAACAAAAATTACTACAGCTTTGGCTAGTGGCAGTTCAGAAGAAGCCGCAAAAAAACTTGTAGATGCTGTTAGAGCAGATCTTGGTGATAAAAACCCTGTGTTGATGATGCTATTTGCTTCAACTACTCAGCCTTTAGAAGAGCTCATGCCTAAAATTACTTCTCATTTTTCTGATACAGTAATTTTAGCTGCTTCTAGTGCAGGGGAGTTTGTTGAAAGTGGAGATAAAAAGGATTCTGTTGCATTGTGGGCTCTTTCAGGAGATTTCAAAGTTTTTGCTGGTATGGCGACAGGATTAAAAGAAAATGTGGAAGAAGCTGTAGCTAATTCTCTTAGTCACTTACCTCACGAAGTAGAAGGTTATCCTTATAGAACAGGTATAATGTTGCTTGATCCGCTTTCTGGAAGTGGAGAAGAAGCTGTTTTAATTACTGCTGCAATGTTTGGTGGAGACTTACGGCTTGCTGGTGGTGCATCAGGTGATGATTTGTTAATGAAGAAAACTTATGTTGCTTATAACAATAGCGTTCATTCTGATGGTGTGGTGATAGCATTGCTATTTTCTAAACAACCTGTAGGTGTAGGGGTTTCACACGGACATAAAGCCCTCTCAGACCCTTTGCGTATTACTCGTTCTTCTCAAAATATAGTTTATGAAATAGAAGGCCAAGTAGCTTGGGATGTTTGGAAAGACAGAACACAAAAAGCTACTGCTTTACAAAATATTGATCCTGATAAACTTGAAGAAAAAGAAATAGGAGCTTTCCTTTTGCGTTACGAAGCTGGACTTGCAAGCGGACAAGAATATAAAATCCGTGCCCCTCTAGCATGTAACAATGATAAATCCTTAACTTTTGCTTGTGGTATTCCTGAAGGTAGTGTAATTAGAATTACTGAAAGTAACTCAGATGATCAAATTTGTAGCGCTAAAGAAGCTGCACGTAAAGCACATGCTCAATTAGGTGATATTCCTGTAGCAGGAGCATTGGTTTTTGATTGTGTTTGTCGCAAACTTATATTAGATGAAGATTTCAAGAAAGCTATTCAAGCTATATCCTGTGAATTAGGAAACGTTCCATTAGCTGGGTTTGAAACTTATGGAGAAATTGCTCTTGATGCTGGAGATATGTCTGGTTTTCATAATACTACAACAGTAGTATTAGCATTCTCATAAGTTTAACTTATAGAAAATAATTAACTTATATAGAATCATAGAAACACTTTATTGGGTTTCGGGTAGGTTTTTGCGAATGTCAAGTCTAACAACAAATACTAAAATTCATAGCTCCAAAATTGCTGAACTTCTTTCAAAAAGTATTGGGCAAGAAAAAGCTAATGAAGTTGTTTTGCAAGCAAGTAAAGACCTGAATATTAAAGGTGATAGCTTGGAAAAAGAAGAAGCCTTGCAAATACTCGAAAAAATAGGTGAATCTCCTGGGCTTGTAGGTATTGTTGCTAGGCTAGCAAAAGTTCGTGTACGTTTAGAAGGAATCCCACAAAGATAACCTATTTTGTTTTGAAAAAAGAGCAATTAAACATTACATTAATAGCATATTTAGCTGTAGTATTTGCTACAGTTGTCTTTGCTGGCGAGTCTTTAAGCTTGCGGTTTTGTGCAAAAAAGAACTTGCCTACAGGAATTATTGCTTTTGCTCAATGTAGCATGGCTGCGCTAGTTCAACTCTTTTTAGGAGCTAGATTTTCCAATATTAATTGGAAACTTTGGTGGCCTGCAATAGCCCTTTCTACATTAAGTGGCTTTTCTTTTTATCTTACAATTCGTTTGGCTCCCGCTGCTTTGGTTGGACTTATTGAACCTCTTTCCCTTTTACCTTTAATGCTTGGCCATCGTTTTATTCAAGGTCGCAAACTTTTTCCTAAAGCCCTAATTTCTTTACTTATATTAGTTCTTGCTAGTTGTGCTACTGTTGGTCAATGGCCTGAAAAAATAACTAGTCTAGCTATTTTTATTAGCTCTATTGGCATTTTAACTACAGGTTTAGCACTTATTGCAGGAGAAGTTGTTCCAAAAGAAGGTATTCCTGCCTTTGTTTTAGCAATGCAAGTAGTTTTAGCCATTTGCTCATTATTTGTGAATTGGGCTTTAGGTAGCTCGTCTTTAGCTGGAAGTTCGGGCGATTGGCTGTTAGCTTTAGGAGCAGGGGCTTTAATAGGTTTATTTGTTGGCCTAGCCGTTAGTTCTCTCTACTACGGCATACAGCATTTAGGGGCATTAACTGCTGGTACAATCAAAATTCTTCGTCTTCCCATAGTTGCTTTTTTAGCCTATATTTTTATTGATGAAAAAGCTTCTTTTTTTAGTGTAATTGCGCTAGTGTTTGTTGTGGTTTTTTCTGTTCTGACAGTCAAATTAAGTTCTATCCGATATGATTAAAATACTAAAAAGTTAAGTGTGGGAGTAAATTATGAAATGTCAAACATGCAGTATAGAAATATCTCACTGTCCTTGTTGTGGAAAAAATTTAGATAGTACTAGTTCTATATGTAGTAAATCTGCCAAACTTTTACTTATTGATAAAGATATACCTGTGTTTTTTCAACTCAATAAGGAAATTTCTTTAGTAGGTAAAAAAGATGCTTCTAAAGATTTTCTTCCAGATATAAATTTAACCTATTTAGATAGAGAAAATACAATTTCTCGCTACCATGCAAATATTTATAACAAAAATGGAGAATTTTACGTAGAAGACTTAGTAAGTTCAAATGGTACATTTTTATTTGATGGAGAAACTCTAATTAGGCTGGAACCAAAACAACTCTACTTAATAAAAGATAGAAATCGAATTCGTTTTGGTAAAACACTTATGCAACTTGTACTGGACTAATATGATAAAGTAAATATGTTTAGTCAAAACAATAAACTCTTGGATGAACCTACAAAACCACAAACTTTGCTTGATAGGTTAAAACTTCATCGATGGAAAATAGTGGTTTTTCTAGCAGTTTTTATTGTATCTACTATGATTTTGTTGAATCTTTGGGTTTTTTATAGTGTAAATAAGAGCGTTTTTCACCAAATTGACCAGTTACCAGAAAATGAGGTAGCTCTAGTTTTAGGCACAAGTCCATATGTAGCAGGCGGTTATATAAATCTCCACTTTAAAGCTCGTATGGAAGCAGCAGCTTATCTTTATAAAAAAGGCAAAGTTAAACACTTATTGGTTAGTGGTGATAATGGGACTAAATACTATGATGAGCCTACAGCAATGAAAGAAGCTCTAATAGAATTAGGAGTTCCAGAAACAGCAGTAACTCTTGATTATGCAGGCTTTAGAACATTAGATTCTGTAGTTAGAGCAAAAGAAATTTTCAGCCTTACAAAATTAACAATTATTACAGATGAGTTTCATATTCATAGATCTCTATTTTTAGCTAAGCATTTTGGAATAGATGCAGTTGGGTTTTGTTCTAAAAAAGTTCCTTTTAAATTGTCTCCTAATGCTTATATAAGAGAATATTTTGCAAGAATAAAAGCTGTTTTAGATTTGTTTATTGGTAAGCAACCTAAATTTCTTGGCCACAAAGAAGAAATTAAAATACAAAATCAAATAGACTAAATTTACTATTTCTTATTTGTTAAGGGTTTTAACATAAAAGCACATTAAGTTATAGAATTTAATAATATTTCCGCAACAATAACATATCCAATAAATAACAAAGTCCAATTTTTGTAACACTTGTAATAAAAATTGGACTTTGTGTACCAAATCTTTTTACAACAATACCAAAATTTTATAATAGAAAACAATGGCTAGTTCTAAGTTATTGAGTATGTTGATATTTACCGAAGAGGGCATGCAGGTAAATAGTTTGGCATATATCTTGCGATAGTTGTTGGTACAAAATTAAATAACAAAAATAAGTCTATAAAAAAGATTTGTTAGACAAAAAGGAAGGAAAACATATGTTAAACAACTATGAAATTGCAAGTAACAAAAATATTTTTCGTTATTCATTAATGATTACGGCTTTTTTAGCCATAATGGCTGTTTCAGCTATAAATAGCTTTGCACAGCAGACAATATTTAATGTTCCATCTGCAAATACATTGCAGCAAGGTCGGACACATTTAGAACTAACATCTGGATTTAGAACAGATGCAGACAATCGTTATAGCTCATTTTTGCCTAAAGTAAGTGTTGGATTAGGCAATGGCTTAGAATTAAGCAGTGGTGTTTTAAATGTAGAAGGTGGGCGTTTAGATGATACAACTACATTACAATTAGGTGGTAAATGGCGTTTCTATGATAATGAAGAAAAAGGGACTAGTTTTCAAGTCACTACTTTGTTAAATGTTCCTTTAAGAACTTCTCAAGGTATGAATTTTGATGTAATTGTCCCAAAGGGCAAATTTTTAACTAGAGATTTGACTCTTATACCTGGAGATCCACCAGAAAAAGCATCTGCCTTGGTTTTTGCTGGAGCACATCAAAAACTAGGAACAGTAGGGACTCGTTTAGCAGCAGGCTTTTACAACGGCACAGCAAGAGCTTTGGCTAATGATAATGTAACAGGTGCTTGGCTTTCTGTTGAACAACCTATTACTAGAAATGTTAACTTTATTGCTGATTGGATGTCAGGAGATCATCGTTTAGGAGCTTTTACTCCTGGAGCTAGTATAAATTTAGGTAAACATAACATCAAAGTTGGCTACCAGTTTTCTAATGTAGAAAAGTCTAACAACGCTTGGGTAATGCGTTATGGAATAACTTTCTAAAGCTTCTGTTTAGTAGGCTGTGCTATTTTTTCCTCTTCCTCACTCTAAATAAATAGCGTGCAAAGCTATTTCCTCTTATTTATTTGCTCCAATCTAGGGCTGGGTTGGAGCATTTTTTTATATTGAAGATTAACTTATTAGATTACTCTAACCCAGTTACACTATTATCTTTAGGAAATTCAACTGTAAATAAAATATGAACTTCTCGCTTTTCTCCTGCCTTAAAATCTAATTCCCACTTTATAATCTGCAAATCGTCATGTTCTACAGGTTTTGGAGAAATCTCACTGCCTTTTACTTTAATTTGTTCATTGTAGGGAATTGGTAGTTGATCAAAAATACTTATCTTTATTGGAATATTTGCATTGTTAGTGATAGTAGTTATGTATTTGAATGTAATACGTTTTGATCCACCTAAAAAAGTCTTGCTAGCGGTACGCTCAGAGAGCTTTCTTTCAACTTTAATCCTGCTATCAATTCCTAGTTGAACTTCAAATTCTTCATTTGGAGCAGTTGTTTCTAATGAAGTAGTGCCAACAAATTCCATGCCATGGAAAATACTAGCTGTTCCAGGTAGTAAAAGATATTCAGAAGAATTTTTTATCTTAGCTCGTAAATAAGCTTCTTCTGCCAGCTTTGGCGCTGTTACATAGTCTAAATTAGCTTCTAGAGGAATTATTGCTATTGTAGTTTTATGAGGTGAACCATCATTAGGGATATTGGTAGATTTAGGAGTGCGATAAGTTACGGAAGCTCCAGAATTAGAAGTTTCTACAGATGCAACTGCTATTTCTGCTGGAGCAAGTGCTTGTTGAGGTACAAACTCATCTTCCTCTTCCTCTAGAAATACATCATCACTAGCCCCACGCTCTACATTGTTATTATGTTGTAATAATCTCATTGCTCTGGCTCCAAACCCAGCTGATTTAGGCATTGGAGGATGTGGTGGTATGTAAATGTTTAGATACCAAGGAGAAAGTTCTGGAATGGTTGTATTTACAGCCGGACGAGCAGTAGAAAGCCATAATTTAACTTCTTGCCATTCTTCTCCTGTTTGTTGAGTAATACTAGCTAGATATGTTAGCGTAACAGCATTTTCTATTAATCGTACATCATAAAGTGGTGTCCAAGATGCTCCATAAACCAAGTAGGAAACCTCTAGCTCTAACTCTGTTTCTGTAGCTATTTCTAAAAAAATAGATACTTCCCAACAAGTTTTACTAACGCCTGTACCTACTTTATTTAGATTTGCTTGAGCTACTTCTATTTCTTTAGCTAGATCCCGGACTTTTTTTAATAATTCCTGACGGGTTTGATAAGTGCTTTGAAACTGGCTAGTTAAATAGCTTAAGGTTGTGTCTAGATTATCAATGGTATTTTTACCAAAGCTAAGAGATTTGGCAAAAGAATCACTTAAGGTTTGTTGTAGTTGTTGAAGGGAATTTATTTTACTTAAAATAACTCTATCTTCATCAGCTAAAGCAAGTTCTTGATCTTTTAGGTTTTGTAGATTTTTTTCAAGTTCAGAAATTTTTTCTTTTGGAGACTCAGTAAAAAATTTCTTGTTAACTTCTACTCCAATAATTTTAACACCTTCACCTTTACCGCTAACACGTACAGAGTTTTCTATTAGAGTATTAGGCAAATTAGTTATTAAAACACTTTGTTCTCCAGTAGAAAGCTTGCTTTTAGCATAGCGTGTTACTCTAGCACGGTCTGTGTAGATAGTGACATCAGAAATACTAGTTTCTAAAGTAGTCATTGTTTATTTCCTTTAAGACCAGAGTTTTTTAGTCATAATATTTTAAGTAAAATACAGACGAAATTATATATATAGCATAATGATCTGTAAAGATAATTATTTTAACTGCAAAAGTTCTATACGTCTGAGCATTATGTCTACAACTCTTTCTAAATCATCGCCTTTTAATTCTAATGTTTTGGAAAATGTTTGTCCTAAAACTAAGCGCTCAGCAATAAGTAAACTAAGGTAGTTTCCAGTATTTATATAGTTATCAACTATATCTGTATTAGTATCAAAGGCATAATAGTTTTGATAAGCTTGTTTTGGTTTTGTTTTAAGATCTTGTCTTAAAGCATTTGCAATTTTTGCTAATGTAGCTTTAGGTGTACCTTTTAGAGAATCTAGTTGGATAAGTTCTCCTTTGCTAATTTCTGCATCTAATAGGCTTGTAACATATGTTGCTAGACCTTCATTCCAGATAAAGTCATATAATGGTTGTTCAAAATCTAAATGCCTAACATTAGGTTGGAATTGTTGATGATAAAGATGGAAAAGTTGATGGTGAAATATAGGCCAAAAACTAACTTCATCTTTTCTAGTAAAAGCAATTGTATCTAAGCCAAAAATCAAAACTTTTTTGCCTTCAATAACTTCTTGTTTAGAAATAGAAGTTGATAACAATGGTGCAAAATAAATTGTTCCATCCCAATTAAAATTTGAAAATCGGCTAAGGAATTTTTCTTCATTGGTGCTAAGTTCATTTACTAGAGCATTTGTCAATCGCTTAAGTTTATAACTAGGTTCTCTTTTTACTTGAGAAAGAAAAATCTGAATTTGGCTATTTAATTTTTCTTCAAAGCCTTCAGTATCAATATTTAAAACTTTAGTATTAAATATTTCAGGATAGACTTTTACAAAAGTTTCTTGAAAAAGTTTAGTTTGTGCTGCTAAATCCTGATCTTTTACTTTTTCTAAAAACTCTTCAAACTTTGGCATTAGGTTGACTATTTTGTAAGGTGCAGCAATTGGTTGTGTAGTTTTAGGCAAAATTAGCTGATTGTAGCTAATAAATGTTGGTTTGCCAGGATAATAACCTTTTCTAGTCTTTACTACAAAGTTATTTGAATTTGCTAACTTATCAGAAAGCTTTAGCTGAATTTCACGAAACTTTTCTGATGTTTCAACTGAAGGCACAAAAGCTAAACTATAACGTGTTCTAAGTGATTCAAGGTGATAGGTAAGTTTTTCTAAAAAATTTTCTCTTATTGCTGGTATTACTTCACCTCCTGTTTCATTAGCAAAAATATGAATATTACTTTTAGAGAAAAACTTGCTAATTAAAATTTGATCAGGAGTTCTTTTTGCTGCTAGCTCTCTAAGTATCTTATCTCCAGTACTGCCAAATAATATGCTTGTAACTGTAGCGCCAGACTCATAAAGCTGCTCTAGAGTTTCTTCTTTTGTTGCTAAATTTCCAGAAGTGAATAGTGGCTCACTAGAAAAATTACTAGTAATAACAATTATTGCTCGTCTTCCAGAAGGGTTTATAGCCCTTCTCATTTGTTGAGATGCTTGATAGATGGCTTCTCTTTGATAGGCTAATTTGCTATCAATTTTAGGTAGATCTCGGAGTTTACTTAATATTACTCTTCTATCTTTTGTAAAAGGCTGAACTAGTTCAGTTCGTGAGCCAAAAGCCATTATTGCTACTTCGTCTTGGTCTTTAAATAACTTAGTTATAGGCCATTCTTCAGGATGCAAATTGTCTATTAATGGGGATAAAGTGTTACTTACTTCAAAAAGTAAAATAACTGAAAGTGGTAAGGCTTCTTCTTTAAAAAAAGTTATATCTTGCAAAACTTTTTCATCGTAAAGTAAAAAATCTTCTTTCTTTAACCCTGGAACAGCTTTATTTGTTTTTGAATCAATGACTTGTGCATCCAAAGCCACTAGGTTGGAATTTATCTTTATTACTTGATCTGAAGTAGTCTGAGCATAAATTGTTAAAACACAAGTTAAAAAAACTAGCAAAGTAAATAACCTAATTAGCATGCTTTTAATTAGCTTTCTTTATTGAAAATAAGTTCTGCTTTATCAAAACCAACATTAGATGCAGAATTTTTGCTACACGAAAATTTTATCGTAAAGATTTAAATTTTTTCCGCAAGTTTTATTTACCTAAACATTCTTCTAAATATAAAAGAAATACACTTCAAGATTTAGGAGAACACTATGAAAAACATATACTTAGGAATATTTGCAGCTATAGTAGTAGGATTGGTTACATTTTTTGCTCCAGCTAATGCTTCTGCACAAAGTTTTGACTCAAGACAGAACTTTGAAACAACACAACATAATCAATCTTCGCATACTCTTGATCAAAGTTACACTGTGCCAACTCCTGGAACCATAATGGCTGACACTTTTATTAATAGTGTGGTTGAAGTTCAGCTAACAAACGGAAAAAAAGCTCGTGGTAAAGTAATGCAATTTAACAAAGATTTTATTCTTCTTGAAGATGTTCTAATTACCAAAAAATTTCCAACTTCAGAACTTGTTACTATAAAATTTATTAAAACTAGAATGGAAGTTTTTCAAGAAGGGAGCAAGAAGGTTTTTGATCAAACTATAAAGGTTGGACAATATGTAGTTATAGGTGCTGCTATACCAGTAATTGTCCCAGCAGAACTTTTTGCTCATGGAGTGCTAAATACTTGTATCTTTGACTAATAAACGTGTCCCCAGGTAGCGCCAGCCTGCGGCTTGCTAAAACCTGGGGCTAATATGGGTTGAGTGTAGTTAATTTTGACCTATCTTAATAATTAAAATCTATTTCAATCTGAACAATATATTAGTCTGAAGTTTTTGTGGAACAAACACTTCTATAATTAATAAGATCACAAAAATGAACAAAACTCTTTAGGGGATTTGTGTTATTACAGTAAATTTTGTTCTATTTATGTAGAAAAAAAGTTTTAAGTCCTTTTTTTCATTTAGCTTAGAAGTAGGAATATCAAATAAAAGCAACATAAAATCATGATAATCCATTGTTCTAGAACTTTGGCCTTGACTTCCTGCTGTTAGTAAAGAAGGAGTTGCATTTTTTTTCGAATTGTAAAAGTCATTATATTGTTCAAAAGCTATAACAGGAAATGATTCATTCCCAATTTTGATAGTGGCAAAATCCTCATGACCATAAAGAATGCTTAAGGTTGGAAAAAGTTTTATCGACGGGTCAGGGGATGTTGGTTTTCCTTCAAATTCAATGGATAGAACAAAAGGATTACTTTTAGTTTTAATTTTGGCAAAATCTGAAGTTGTTTGTGGTTTGATAATCATAACTTCGTTGTTACGTAAATCAACACGTTCATTAATATGGCAATTAACTTCAACTGTGGGAGGAAGTGGAGGTAAAGCTTGAGCTGTTTCAACTTTTCTTACTGGCTCGGATGGGGCTGGTTTATTAGTTGATGGTGTAAAATCATCATTACTCAATGTCTTAGCTTTTTGTGCTGAAGTTGTTGTAGCTATTGCAAATAATAGGAAAAACGAAAAAAATATTCTTAACATATTTTACCTTTCATCATTTATTATTATTTAGGTCTTATACCTAACATTTATATAAAGTTAATGTTATAAATTCTTTATTTAGCTAACTCTATATGTGTAACAACTATATTGTTAGGGCCAGTGTTAGTAAGTTGTTTGTAGGTTTGAACCATTCCTCGTACAAGTACTTTACAAGGAGAATCACATTGGTTAGTTATTGCTTCTGGGTCAGGAACAAATGGCTCAAAGATTAATCCTACAGGTCTAGAGTCTGATTTTTCACCTAAATACCAAAAATCCTGAAGATGTTGCATTGTTCCCATTACTTCAACAAAATTACCTGTTAAGTCTAAATCATTATAATACTTTCTCATGTCTTCCATAGATCGTTTAGTATATTTATCAGGAGTTAGCTCTGTAATAGGTGGTATAAAGCTTTCAAGTGTTGAAGAATTGTTTATCATCAACTCATCTACTGTTTTAGTTTTGTCTTGCGGTATAGAAGTTAAAGAATATAGTTTCCAATCATCATTAACGCGGTGAAAAACTGTTAAAAGAAGTTTTTCGCCATTAAACTCAACTCCAGGTTTTGAAACAAATTCCATTCGTAACCAATCACCTTTTTCTTTAATATCTAAAAAATTGTAATCACTCATTTTGTGTAAAGGCGAGGAATAATAAGTCTTGCCAAAAGTTTGTCCATGTTTAGCATTTAATTTTTTTAGCTTTTCAAACGACGCTGGATCCCATTGTTGCTCATATAGATCTGAGATATTTTTTTCAGCAGCAGTATTAAGATTGTCTAACTTAGACGTTAACTCACTTACTAACTCTTCTTTGCTCTTAGTTGCTTTTTTACAAGATATGCTGCTTATTGACAGAAAACAAATAAGTAAAATGCTAAGCAGCAAAAATCGATTAATATACTTGTGCATAAAGAATTTTCCTTAGATAGTAACTTTCCTAATAAATGATAAGTGTAGGTGATTATGATTAATTAGGAATGTTTAGAATTATGTGTTTGAGATTTGGAGATTATATAGCTAGAAAATCTAAATGCCTCTTACGAAGCTTTTTAAATTCGTCCATATGTTAACTCAATGTTTTAGCAGGTAATATTAGAAAAATTATTGGCTTAGATTGTGATTGTGAATGCAAGGGTAAACTCATTATACTCATTAAAACCTGGGTCTAATGTATATACTCTGTTTGAAATAATTTTAATAAAAATAGATAGCTCAATTTTATAATAGCTCAACCTATATTAGCCTGGGGTTTTAGCGAATGAAATGAGCGCAACCCGGGTTCAAATATAAATGGAACGTTTGGAATGTTGAGCAATGAGTTTTTCGTTGATATGATAGCCAAGTCCTGGGGAGTTTGACACAATAATGGTTCCTTTAGAAGTTACCTCAATGGCTGGTTCTACAATATCTTGAGTCCAATAGCGTTTACTTGCTGAAACATCACCTGGTAAGGTAAAGCCTTCTAAGGATGATAGTGCAATGTTATGAGCACGTCCAATTCCACTTTCTAACATTCCACCACACCAGACCGGAATATTATTTTGATGACAGTATTGACTGATTTTTTGTGCTGAGTGATGTCCTCCAACTCTACCAAGCTTGATATTTATAATCTTGCAAGCGCCTATGGATAAAGCTTTTCGGGCATCATCTACATTTAAAATAGATTCGTCTAAACAAACAGGTGTAGTTATTTTTTGTTGTAATGTTGCATGATCAATTATGTCGTCATGCTCTAAAGGCTGCTCTATCATCATTAAATTATATTCATCAAAACTTTTAAGTAAATTTAGGTCTGATAAGGTATAAGCAGAATTAGCATCTACCATTAATTGAATATTGGGAAACTCAGCTCGCACTGCTTTAATTAGTGCTAAATCTAAGCCAGGTTTAATTTTAATTTTAATTCGTTGATAGCCTGCTGCTAATTCCCGTTCTATTTTTTTAAGCAAGCTAGTTATATCATCTTGAATTCCAATGGATACACCGCAAGGGATTTCTGTTAAAGTTCCGCCTAGTACTTTGCTTAAAGGGATTTGAGTTGCTTGACTGTAAATATCCCAAGCAGCTGTTTCTAGTGCAGCTTTAGCCATGTTATGACCACGTATTTGAGGGAAAAATGAAATAATTTCTGGTGGATAAGTAAATTCTTTTTCTATTAAGCTAGGTGCAAGATAGCTAGAAATCATTAACCAAGCTGTATCAATTGATTCATGATTATAAAATGGATGTTCTGGAGCAGTACACTCACCATAACCAACAATACCATCTGCCCAAATTTTAACAAGCAAAATTCTTCGTACTGTAGTACGGCCAAAACTGGTTTCAAAAGCTGAAACCAATGGCATAGAAATTTCTCTTAACTCAATTTTTTCTATTTTCATCTTTAAGTGGTTTCTGGAGAGTATTCTGTAAAGTAGTAGCGGCTTAAGCTATTTCCCTCACCACGAACAAAAGCAGTGCAGGTTAAACCTTGAGCAAACATTTTTTGAAACTCCTCACGCACTTTTAAACGCCACATTTTAGTTTCTTCTAAACTGTTTTCTCGTACTGCGGAAATATCTACTGGGATTTCTACATAAGGAGCATCATGAGGTATAGAAGGAAGTTCTCCAGCAACCATTTTAGCGACTCTATCAGTGCTAACCCACCATTCAGCCTTTAATCTATCAGCTTCAATTCCTGAATCAAAAACACTAGTGTTACCAGTTCCATAGAAGTTAGCTCTATATTGACGAATGATACAACCTAAACGATTGATATTAAAATGTGCATTAAGTGAACGCAGAGGATCGAACGTCCAAGTTACTTTTTTAATTTTATGTTTTATTGCTTCTTGACGTTGCCAAAGCTTTAACTCTCGTCCTAATCCACTGTTGCGGTATTCTGGAACTACAGCTAGCATATGAGAATAATACATAGGCTGAAGGTTTTCATCAAAACCACCAAAGGAGTGTAAGAAAGCAAGCAGTTCATTTTGAGGAGTGAAAGCCCCTATTAAAAAGCCTCCACAATTTTGGGAAATCACATAAATACGTGGTGGAGTGGCTTCTAATTCTGAAAAATTCCATACACTACATTGCAAATCTATGCATTTTTGGTAATCATCAAAATTCTCACAACGCCGAATAGTATATTCAAGAGACATAACTTTATTTTTGCTCTGTACCAAAAGATCCTACACCAGATAAAGTAAAGGAAAGGCTAAAACGGGTTTCCTTAAAGCCGTTAACACTGATGGTAGTTAGGTTTAATTCTATATTTCCACAATCGCAGCTATATCCAAAATAGCTAGATGAACGACGTAATCCTGCACGGGTTCTTATTCCTGTAGTTGGATCTACTACATCAGTAAAATCATAAGTGAAGGTTCCACCACCATAATAACCTTTAGCATCATTACCTAGTGAAATTGTAGTTACTAATAAGCTACCAGGAAATGTGCCAGGTTCAATTACACCTGGTGCAGTTTGTAGCCTTGAAATCTTATAATATCTTTCTGAAATACTAAATTTGCTTTTTGTATATGAAGCAGTGGCAGAAAAATTTCTTACCTTATTGCGTTCTGTATCGTAATCCATCCGCAAATCGGCTGAAAGTGAATTGGCAGGGCGATAACGAACATTAAGATTAAGTGGAGAAAAATCACGTTTTTGACCACCAAAAGTAAATCCTGACAATGTATTGATAGGGAAAAATTGATTAGGCAATCCAGGTTTTAATGCTCCGCCAAAGGTGGGATCAAAGAAATACTTTTGAGTTAAGGCAATGCTTAGGATTTCTTGTGTAGTTTGGCTTCCATCAGCTTTTTGGCGTGGAACAAAGAAACGATTGACAACTCCATATTCTACTTCGCTAGTGTTAGCTACTGTGTCTCGATCATCAAAACGTATTATTTTATCAAAATTGTTGACTCCGCTAATGTTATGGTAAGTAATAGTTGGTTCGATTATGTGTTTTACTCTGGGAGATCCATCACTGTTAGTATAAACTTTTGCTAAAGATGGAGGTCTTAAATTCAAAGAAAATTCTGCATACTTACGAAAAACATTATTAGAGCTAAGTTGATTGCTTAGAGGTAATGTTGATATTGGAGGAGGAATAGTAGGAGCATTTAATGTAAAAGGCTTAAGGCTATCGCTATAATAAGTTGAACGAAATCTAAACTCAGGTCTAATTATCCAACCAGCTAAATCTGGCACTACAACTGTAAGTTTTGGGGACATATCAAAGCGCTGTACAACTGTAGGAGTGATAAAAGTGATGGTTTCGTTAAAGCGCTCACGTCTATAAAGACCTTCTGCTGATGTGTCAAAAGATAAATAAAAAGGTAAATTAGCAATTTGCCTACCATGGCCTATTAGCTCAAAAGATGGTAAATGACGAACAATAATATCTGTATCAGTTCCAGTTGAAAGAGGGGCAGTTATGTTAGAAGTGTTAAAAACTGTATCAGATTTTCCTTCAGCTAACATATAAAAACTATAGTTACTTCCACCGGTAGTAAAGTTGTTAAGTATATAAAGCTGAGAACGATTTTCTGGGTTAAAAACTTGTTCTGCATCGCTACCAAAAGTCCGGCGGAATTCTAATTTGGTAGTAAAATCCACATCTACACCAGCTATAAAGCCATGTGGTAGGTATTGAATACCTTTAGCAAAAAATAATGTTCCTCCTTCATTTATTTGCCCAGGAAGATTTTTGTCTCCAAAAAGCCTGTCAAATACAGTAAATGTGCCTATTTTGAAGGAAGAAAGCTCATCTAAACGAGCACGAAAAGTTGTTCCAATTCCAATTCCACGTTTAGTATAAATATCTGTACTAAGTATTACATCAGCACTACGGCCAAGTGTTTGATAATAGGCTTGGCGGAAAAATCTACCTTTTTGAGTAGAACTTCCAGTACTAGGAATTAAAAATCCAGATTGACGCTCTCGACGGCCTATTGGTAGAGCTACGTAGGGCATATAAAATAAAGGAATATTTTTAAACTTAAAAAGACCACCTTTTATTATAGCTCTGTTATTGATGCGAAGCTTAGCTAGTTCACTTTGGAATTGCCAGGCAGGAGTAGCTTGCTCACATGCTGTAATACTAGCACCATGAAGGGTATAAGAATCTAAACCAGTTTTTTCAACTTTCTCAGCTATAAAATTAAGGGTTGTTCCGTCTTTTGTTTGATCTGTAAAACCTTGAGCTTCATAGAAAGTACCTTTACGAGTGTAAACATTTAGATTTGCTTTTTGTGCAGTAATACGTTGATTCTGATCAGAATCATAAATAACGTTACCTTCTGCTTCAGTGTCTCCTGTAACGCTATTAAAAATAACTTTGTCTGCTTGTAGCTTACTTGTTCCATAAGTAATAACTACATAACCTGTAGCAATATAAGTATCTCCATCTCTTTGTTGTTCATCAGATTCAATTATTGCTTCTTGTTTTTGTGTAGGTTCTTGAGTTGTTACACTATTATCTTTTTTAGAATTGTCATCAACTTTGTCAGTGGCTTCTTTGTTTTGACGGCTTTGTTTACGTTGTTGGCCACTTTGGCTTATTTCTAAAGGTGCTTGCGTCTGATTATCATGTTTTAGTGAGTGGATTAAGTAGTGATGTGATTCACTAGGGGGATCATTTTTAGGTTCCTCAATAGTTTTTGCTGTAGTGTTTATTTGAAAAGCAAACACAACAGCTAAAAATAACATAAAAAAACGATAACAAAGCACAGCACGCATAAGAAAAGTTCCAACACTTTCTAAATAATCTTGGTTATAGACTTTAACACAGAAGAAAAAAAAGGTTCAAAACAGACAAATGTTATCACGCACCTTTAGTAATCTCAACTAGCATAGACTTTTGTTTAAGATTCTTGCGAAATAACAAAGCATAAATATAAAAATTTTATTAAAATAGATTTTCATGTAATCAAAATTATTAAAGGAATTTCCAGATTAGTAAATCTTCTAGACATAAACAAAACTTGGGAATTTCCTAATAGCTAAAAATAAAAAATATAATCGTAATATTGACTAGGGCAATCACTTAAACCTAAAAGGAAAAGTATGTTTAAAAATACTAGACAGATTAGAAATGTTTTATTAACTCTCTTATTTTTCTTTATGTTAATGGCAGATCGTTCTAATGTACTAGCTCAAACAGGGTCAACAACGGCTGCTATAAGTGGGCGAGTTGTAGATACACAAGAATCAGTAATTACTTCTGCTACAGTAACAGCAAAAAATATTGATACAAATTTTTCTAGAGAAATTGTTGTTAGTAATGATGGATCATTTTCTCTTAGCTTATTGCCTCCAGGCAATTACAAAATAACTATTCAAGCAGATGGTTTTGCTACACAAGTTATTCCTCTAAGTTTAGTACTAGGGACTAATACTTTAATTCCTGTCAAATTAGAAGTAGATAAAACAGGAGCAGTTGTTGAAGTTGTAGCTAACAGTGTTTTAGAAGGAAAAACAGAAAGTAGTACCAATGTTGATCGTATAGAAATAGATGCACTTCCGATAAATCGACGTAATTTCTTAGACTTTTCTTTGACTGCTGCTAGAGTGGTTTCAGATGGCGGTGCAAACGGTGCTACAGCCACTTCAGGACTATCTTTTAATGGACAAAGTGGACGTTTTAACAATGTAACAATTGATGGATTAGATAATAATGATACAGGATCTGGTAGTGTACGTACTACATTTAGCCAGGATGCGGTTCAAGAGTTTCAAATTATTTCTGATAGTTATAGCGCTGAATTTGGTCGTGCATTAGGCGGAGTTGTAAATATTGTAACTCGTGGTGGTACAAATGACTTACATGGAGGACTGTTTTTCTTTAACCGTAATGATGGAACAAGTGCTAGAGAGCCATTTTCTGCCATTAATCCAGAATATAAACAGTACCAATTTGGTGCAGTTTTAGGTGGCGCTATCAAAAAAGATAAAGCTTTCTTTTTCACTTCTTTTGAACGTCTTTCTATTAAGCAAAACACTATTGTTTCAATTAGTGATGCAGTAGTTGCAGCAGGAAGACGACAAGGCTTTGATGTAAATAATGGGCCAAGCCCTTTTTCTATAGGTACTACAACCTTATTAGGACGATTTGATTTTCGTCTAAGTTCTCAAAACTCCTTATTTGTACGCTACAACGGAGGGTTTTCCTTTAACTCAGGCTTTGACTTTTTTGGTGGGCTAATAGATTATACTAATAGTGGAAGACAGGATTTAGATGATAATACTATAGTTGTTAGCGATACACATATTGTTCCAAGGTTAAATTTAGTTAATGAAGTAAGATTTCTTTTTACTAAGAGAAATCAAGACGATATGCCTATAACACCAGGCCCACAGGTTCGTATTACAACAAATGATGGAGTCAACACTTTTGGACGTAGTTCTTTCTTACCTCAACCTCGTGATCAACGTTTTTATCAATTTGTAGACAATATTTCACTTACACGTGGCCGTAATCAACTTAAATTTGGGGTAGATTTCTTTTCCATTTCACCACCACCAGGTAAATCAGCTTTACCTTTTGTTCCAGGCGGACTAGCAATTTTTAGCCCTATAAACTTTACTGCTTTGACAGGTGTTCCTAATCTACCTAGTTTTAGTGGATTAGAATCTTTTGATCCTACTTTACGCAACCCTACTCAAGTGGCTTTTCTAACAGCCTTGGCTGGGCTTTTACCAAGATTAGCACCTGGATTTCCTGCCAATCTGCCTTTAGCAAAATTGTCTCTTCCTACAGCTTATACTCAAGGTTTTGGCGATCCAAATATTGCAGTTACAGCTAAGTTTTTTGCTGTTTTTGCTCAAAATGATATAAAAGTACGTAATAACTTACTAGTAAAAGCAGGTATTCGATATGACTTAAATAGAAGTGATTTTATACCTGATAACAATGGCAATTTTAGCCCAAGACTTGCTTTTTCTTATAATCCAAGTAAACTGCCTAGAGCTAGAATACATGGTTCATATGGGTTATTTTACGCTGTTCCTATTACTGGCGTAGCTGTAAGCGTTAAATTGCTTGGTAGCGGACGAATTAAAGTGCCTGTTATACCTTTCCCATTTTCAATCTTGCCCTTTGCTTTGCCAGGACATAAATTCCAAGATTCTGTTACTGTACCTGCTGGAGCTAACTTTATTCCTCAATTTAGCCAAACTGCTAGATATGATCCAAATTTGCGTAGTAGCTATACTCAACAAATAAACTTTGGTGTTAATTACATACTAAAAAACAAATACTTGGTTTCGCTGGATTATGATTACGTTAGAGGAATCAGATTGTTTTCAACACGTAATACAAATCCTGTTATTCGCCCTGTTGCTAGTGCTACACAAAGTTTGTTAACTGGCCGAGTAGATCCAACACAAGGCGATATTCAACAATTTGAGTCTGCATTTGATAGCTATTTTCACTCTTTTACAGTTTCTGTAAATAAGAGATTTGATAAGCGCTTTAGCTTACTTGCTAGCTACACTTTTTCTAAGCTAATTGATGATACTATTGATTTTGGAACTTTAGCCCGTGAAGTCGTGGATCCTCTAAATATCAGAAATGAAAAAGGTTTGGGGAATTTAGATACTCGCAACCGATTTGTTTTATCAGGGGTTTGGGATTTAAGCTATGGAAAAAATCGCTTTTTACAAGGTTTTCAACTCTCTACTATTACTACTTTAACCTCTGGCAGACCATATAACTTACTAGCTGGTGTAGACTTAAACCGTAACTTTGATAACCCTCCAGGAGATCGTCCACTTCAAGGTGGAGTTAGCATTGGTCGCAATACTGGTATTACTCCAGGTTTTGCTAATGTGGATTTACGCTTAACCAAAACTATTAACATTAAAGAAAAATATAAGATAGAAGGTTACGTAGAAACATTTAATACTTTTAATAGGGTCAATATAGATCCTGGAACTGTAGCCAGAGTCTTTTTACCAGATGCTCAAGGCAATTTTAATCTACCTAAGAAAGATGGAGGCCGTTTTATTGTTCCACCAGAGCGTTATCGTGGTGCATTTGCTCCTCGTCAAATACAGTTTGGTTTTAGAGTTAATTTCTAGTAAAAATATATTTTACTTAAGTATAATATTTAGCCCAGCATTTTTGCTGGGTTTTATTTTTTAGAATAAGAAAAAAGCTAGTGCATGAAGTTAGGTTAATTTCTGATGAGTTTACAGAGATTTTACAGAAAAGAGTTTAGGAGTAAAATTTTTTAATACCTAAAAAGGCTTCAAACTCCTATTTTATCGCCCTATCGGATAAAGAAGTTGGCTAGTCACAAAATATCTGCTACTCTAACGAGTTTATTTTTGCTTTAATTTCTTTTTTAGGGAGCACTTTGTGAGTAATCAAACAAATTTAGAAAACAGTAATGTTGCTGTTAAAAGTCCTGTTCGTGAGGATATCCGCAATATTGCTATTATTGCCCACGTCGATCATGGTAAGACTACATTAGTTGACTCAATGTTAAAACAATCTGGACTATTTCGTTCCAATGAAAGAGTTGTTGAACGTGTAATGGATAGCATGGATTTAGAACGAGAACGCGGCATTACCATTATGGCTAAAAACACTTCTTTAACTTATTGTGGGGTGAAAATCAATATTCTAGACACTCCAGGCCACTCGGATTTTGGCGGCGAAGTTCAACGAGTCTTAAAAATGGTTGATGGAGTAATGTTACTAGTAGATGCTTCCGAAGGCCCTTTACCTCAAACCCGCTATGTTTTAAGTAAAGCTTTAGAACAAAACCTTAAACCTATTGTTGTTATCAATAAAATTGATCGCCAAGATGCTCGTGTTCAAGAAGTTGTTAATGAAGTCTATGACCTTTTTATTGAACTAGATGCAAATGATGAACAAATAGATTTTCCTATTATCTATTGTATTGCTCGCGATGGCATCGCTAAAAAAGACCTTGAAGATGATAATAAAAATCTTCAACCTCTCTTTGACCAAATTTTACATACTATTCCTTGTCCTCCTGCTAAAGAGTCTGATAATCTCCAAGTTTTAGTTACTAATTTAGATTATGATGAATATGTAGGAAGACTTGCTATAGGTAGAATATTTTCAGGTACAGTAAGCATTGGGGACATAGTTTCTATTTGTAAAATAGATGGTCAAATACAAAAGACAAAAATTACTCAACTTTATACATTTGAAGGGCTGAAACGCTTATCAATTCAGCAATCTAAGGCAGGAGACATTATTGCTTTAGCTGGTATTGAAGGTATAGAGATAGGTGAGACTATTTCTAGTGAAAATAACCCTGATCCGCTACCTAAGATTCAAATTGATGAACCTACAATTTCAATGATCTTTAGTGTAAATAATTCTCCTTTTGCTGGACGTGAAGGAAAGCATGTAACTTCACGTAAGTTAAGGGAAAGATTGCAAAAGGAATTGTTAGGCAATGTTTCCATCAGAGTTGAAGATGCTGATTCTCAAGCTGGAGTTAATCAAACTACTTCAGATACAGGAGTTGGAAGCTTTAAGGTAAGTGGACGTGGCGAACTTCAATTAAGTATTTTACTAGAGCAAATGAGAAGAGAAAGCTATGAAGTTCAAGTTTCTAAACCTACTGTAATCACTCGTAGGATAGAGGGTGAGCTTCATGAACCTATAGAGCTTGCTGTAGTAGATATTCCAGATCAATTTATTGGTGTAGTTACAGAAGCTTTTGGTCAAAGAAAAGGTCAAATGATCAAAATGGTTAATCATGGAACAGGTAGAGTTCGTTTGGAATTTGAAGTTCCTTCTCGTGGCCTAATAGGATTTCGGGGACAATTTCTTACTGACACACGTGGAACAGGTATTATGAATACCTTATTTTTACGTTGGGCACCTTGGGCAGGAGAAATTAAATCTCGTTTAACTGGTTCACTTGTTGCAGATCGTGAAGGAGTTGCAACAGCTTATGCCCTCTATAATTTACAAGAAAGAGGCCAACTCTTTATTACTCCTACAACTCAAGTTTATGAAGGAATGATTATAGGTGAGAATGCTAAAGCTGTTGACTTAGATGTTAATGCTATTAAGGATAAGAAATTAACCAACATGCGTGCATCTACAGCAGATGAAGCTATTCGCTTAATTCCTGTTAAACCACTTACTTTAGAAGATGCTTTAGCTCATATTAAAGATGATGAACTAGTAGAAATTACTCCAAATTCCATAAGGTTACGTAAGAGAGTTCTAGCTTCTAATATGAGAAAAGTGAAGGCAAATATTTTTGATGCTTATGGGCAAGATAGCGAAAGCTAGAAACCTAGAAGATTACTTTTAATTTATAAGGTTAGGTAATTAGTATTTACCTAACCTTTTTTTATGTATTTTGGGTAACAACCTAGGTTAAAAAGAAGTGCTTAAGTAGTTGGCATAAATGCTAATTATCTATCACAAAAGTCCGGAAAATCTTCCAAAAAAGATGATAGTTTTTTTAAGAAGCTTGCGCGTCATTAGATAGAAACGAACTTAAATAAAATAATAATCAATCTCGGAGGATTTTATGCTATCAAAAATGCCCACATACATTATTTATAAATTTTTTACCTTAGTCTTTATGTTAGGGTTGACCCTATTACCTCTTAACAAAGCTTTTGCTCAACAAGCTCCACCTAATGGAGTTAGTGGAGTAGTTAAATCAGTTAATGGTAGCATGGTAGAATGTACAGGCGGAGTTACAGTAGACTTATCTCAAGCTGAACTAGAGACAGAATTAGAAGATTTTAAAGACACAAAAATTTCTGACATTAGACCAGGGACTGTAATTCGTGCTCAAGGAGAAGCTGTTTTATCTCAAAGCAATCCTGGTCATACAGTATTTAAAGCTACTGAAGCTAAAGTAACATTACCTCAACAAATAATAGTAGCTGCTCCAATACAAAAGATTGATCCTGAGCGCAAAGTTATTACTGTTCTTAACAAAGAAATTTTAATTGATAGTCAAACAGCTTTATTTCAAAGAAAGAAAAAGAAAAACAAACCTACTACATTTGTTTCTTTAGGTCTTGGTCAAAAAGTTACAATTGATGCAGTTTTACAAAGTGACGGTTCAATAGTAGCTAAGAGAGTTGTTGAAGGTCTATATCCTGGAAATATAAGCCCTATAGTAGTTGGTCTTATTCAAAAGGTTGAAAGTGTTGGTGTTATAACAATAAATGGTGGTTTTAGAGTAGATGTTACCCATCTTGTTCAAACTTTCCCTTACCCATTAGATTTAACAGATGGAATATTAGCTCAACTTACCATTCCTGAAATGTTTGCTATGACTAATCAAGATCCATATATGGGTACAGGCTTTGGAATTAGCTCAAAATCAGTAAGTTTTGATGGTGCTTTTGAAAAAGTAGATTTAGTAAAACAAACCGTTACTATATTTGGCCGTGAAGTTCAAATTACCTCTGAAACAAAGTTTGATGGATACAAAAATCTAAATTCCCTAGCAGATGTAAAAACAGGTATTAAAGATTCTGGTGTTGAAATTGAAGAAACTCCTAATGGCTTAGTTGCTAAAAGATTATCTTGTTACTATAAATAGCTAGCGTATTATAGCCTAAAGCCTTAGATTAGTAGTTATAAAAAAGGGTATCTTACTTAAGTTAATAGTAAGATACCCTTACTTAATTTTAATGATGGGAGGTTTAATCTTCTAAAACAGGAGATTTAGTGTTAGCAAACATATTAGGATTCTTTGAAAATGAATTACATTAAGACATGGCGATAGGATTAATTTTTTTCTATCAAAAATTTTTCTCTTTTTGCAGGAAACTTCTCTTTTTTTGCAGGAAAATGTGGAATGTTACTTTTTGTTTACTTAAGTGTTACTAGATGTTTACTTGCCTATTTTCCTTTAACTCCTTATTATTCAAATAACAGTAACGACTATTTTTATATGGAAGTACTTAATCCATTCTCTGGTTTATAAAGCTAGGCAGGCATTAATTTTATAAGTAAGAGGCAAGCCAACCCTTGCCTAGCTTTCTTTCTAAAAATCTTCTGAAATTCTTTTATTCTCTAAATCAAACTAAAATAGGAATTTAAGGTCGGAAACCAGCTAAAAGATAATCTACGCCTCCACGATGGCAGTTAGCACAAATTTGCACAGCACGACCATAAAATGCTCCATCTAATGAACCATTAAAACTTTCATAGTAAACCCATCCACTACCATCATTACCGCTTTGCTCATCTACTTTAATCATTACAGAATAGCCACTTACTTGGGTTGTGCTGCCTAGGTAAAGCTCTTTAACCATTGCTGCGCCAACATCCCAAGTTTTTTTACCAGCACGAAGATTTTCTACTAATATTGGGTTATAGAAGATACGAACATTTCCGCCATGTGGGCCTAATGAGCCATGAACAGCAGGTTCACCAATAAAAAGCTCTTTATAGAGGCCAGCTTTTAACCAAGCAACCATTTTCTTCTTTTTTATTGGTGGAATAATATTTTGACTGGCAGCTTTTGAAGATAGCTTTGCTTCTACTAATTGCAGTTCTTCAGGGCTAAGTTGTAATGCGTTTAGATCTTGAGCTTTATAAGCTTTAGGGGTATTTTGAGCTTTAGCTGTATCATTTAAAGAATCAGTAAAAGTTGTCAACACGGAAAAAATCAACAAACAAACCGTTGCAAAAATTTTATATTTTTTCATGCCCTTAACCATAATTTTTTCATGTTATTAGTTTTAGAATTATAGTCTCTTAGCTTTTTAAAATGCAACTAATAAAGTTTTTTGCCTAAGTAAATGCAACAAACTAAGCAAAAATTGCTAGCATCTTGGCTTAGCTATTTGGATAATCTATAAACATGAAATCCTGGTCAAATATAACAAGCACAATATTTCTTGGTTTTACAAACTATCTCCTAAAGCTAAGTCTTTTAGTTATAATCATTTTGTTATTTTTGTCTCCTATTTTTGCTCAAAATAAATCTATTGATGCCAGGATTGTGTATCAAAAAGCACAAAATGAGCAGATTTTAATTGGAGATAAATTAAAGCTAGTTATTACAATCTTTCATAACATTAATGAACAGTATAAGTTAAAACTAGATAAAGAAGGAATAAAGTTTTTTGAAATACAAGGAGAACCTATAAGCAATACTCAACTTCTAAATGGCATGATTACCCAAACACAAATAGAAGTTAATTTAATCCCTTTTCAAACTGGAAAACTACCAATTCCTCCATTAACAGTTGTAAGTAATTTTAATGAGGAATTAAAAACCAAACCTCTGGAAGTAGAAGTACAAACTCTTACACAAGAACAAGATAAAGAAATTAAAGATATAAAACTCATTCCAACTCCTCCAAAAAATGGTTGGTTACAAGTTGCTGTTTTGGGGTTGTTACTGTTTTCAGCAGTTGGTTATTTGACCTTGCGCTTTATAAACCCTATATTTACCAATTGGATACTAGCTTATTGGAATAAACTTTTTCCCAAAACTCCTAAAAAAGAACCTGAGATTGTCTTACCAAAGCAAAGTTTAGAAGATATAACTATAAGCAAACTAAAGGCTTTATTGGCTTCAGACTTAATTTATAAAGACCTTAAAGAGTTTCATATACAGCTTTCAGAAATTATGACAAATTACGCTATTAGCCGCTATGGTGTTGAAAAACAAGAATATACAACTAGTGAATTGTTAGAACTTCTAGGACAAACAGGAGTACCTATTTTGATTTATTCTACCTTCGAACAAGTCCTAAATGGATGTGATATGGTGAAATTTGCTCAATTTATTCCAAATATTGATTCTGCTAGGCTTAAAGTAAATCAGGCAATTGATCTCTTTAATTCTTTAAACTATCGTACTAGCTCAGATGCAAAAGTAGGACAATAAATTTATGCTGGATCTTCATTTCCGCCATAGCAATTACTTATACCTTCTATTGGCAATCCTACCAGTAGCTTATTTATTTTATTGGCTAATTGAACAAAGAAAAAAAGCTCTACTTGCATTGATGGGAGCAAAATTAGAAACTAGAGCAATTCGTTTAACTAAATATTACCAATTAAGAGCTGCACTTGTTTTATTTGTTATAGGATTAAGCATTATTGCGCTAGCTAGACCTCAATGGGGAAAGACTCAAACAACTATTCAGATAAAAGGGGCTGATGTTATTATAGCTGTAGATATTTCCTTAAGTATGTTAGCGGCCGATGAATCACCATCTAGATTAGCTAGATCTCGTAGACTTTGCACAGATTTAGTAGAATCTCTTTCTGGCAACCGCATTGGTATAATAGCTTTTGCTGGCACTAATTCAGGGTTGATGCCACTGACTTTAGATAAACTAGCTTTAGAATCATTTATTGATTCGCTAAATGCACAACTAGCAGAAAACTCAAGCACTTCCATCGGCCAAGCTATTAGTCAAGCAACAGAAAGTTTAAAAAGTGCTGGTAAACAATCAAAAGTTTTAATAATTATTTCTGATGGAGAAGATCAAAGTGATAATCCTGAAACAGCTATTCGTCAAGCTGCACAACAGGCTGCGGAAAATGGTATAGTGATTTTAACTGTAGGTGTTGGATCAACAGAAGGTAGCACTATTTCCTTGAATAATATTGGAAAACCAGGACTTAAGAAAGATTCAGAAGGTAAGACCGTTATTACCAAATTACAGGAAAATCTTTTGCAAATAGCTTCAGAAACTACATCAGGAAATTACTTACATCTACAACCTAATTCTAGTGAAGTTAAAGAGATAACAGATTTTATTGGAAAGCTAAACCGAGGGGAAATCAGTAGTTTTACTTTGCAGGAACGAGAGGAAAGATTTCAATATTTTCTAGCTATTGCTGTAATTTTCGTATTAGCAGATTTACTTCTATCAGCCTATAATCGTTTATAAAAAAGTAAAATTTTGTCTTGGAACAATTTTTGTTAATTTGGTGTCTTAAAACATCATAGTTATTTAATTACAGGGTTTGTAGTGGAGAAACGGTCTTGAAAAAAAACATTTTTAACTTTACTGCATTTTTATTGATTATTTTTTCATTTAGTCTCGTTAACTTCTCTTTTGCAGCAGAAGATAAACCAAAAACTGAAAAAGTTGAGAAGACTGAGAAGACTGAGAAAGCTGAAAAAAATGAAAAGACTGAGAAAATAGAGAAGACTGAAAAAGACTCTACTCAAAAACAAGAAAAAGCTCAAAAAAAATCTCCTCCAGAAGAAGAGTTTTTAGCCAATTCGCTTGCTAACACAACAGCAACAACAGCACTACGTAGCCTTTTAGCTACAGATTCCTCATTAACAGATAGTGATATTTATGTTGAATATGGCGTAAAAGGTGTAGTGGAACGCCAATACCGCGATTTTCTAGTACGTGTATTTTGGACAGGTAACAGCAATCAAGCTTATGGTCTTTATACTTTTTATCGCGATCCAATAGCTTCAACTACAGATTTTGGAACAGAAGGCGATTTAGATGTGGTTGAAGGTAAAGTCATGTTTTGGCAAGGAACACATTTTGTTCAAGTACTTAACCAAAAACAAGATCGCAGTGAAAAAACAACTAACACTATGATTGGTTTGGCTCAGGCTTTATCTGAGAAAATAGCAGAATTAGATAAAAAGAATATGGCTGTTCAAGATATTGATCTAGCTAAAAAACTTCCAAGTGTTGTGCGTAACCTTCCAGATGGTAGCCTAAATCTACGTACGGCTAGATATATCTTAGGGCCAAAAGCATTAGGCATACTCACTAAACAGGGTGTTTCACAATATGATTTTTATCCTAATATGGCTACAGAAATAGCTTATGGTGAATATCAGAAAGTTAAACTAGCTAATGACAATTATGCCGATGGACAATCTTCTTTACTCATTATTGAATACCACACTCCACAACAATCTATTGCTGCATTTAAGCGTTTAACAGACTATCAAAATGGCTTGCCTGAAGCAGAAAAGGCAAAAATAGTGCTAAAACGAGAAGGTAACTATATTGTGGAAGCTACTAATTTTTCTAATGATAAAGTTGCAAAAAATATAGTTGAAAATGTTAAGTATGGCTATGTAGTTAAATGGCTTGATGATGATAATGCAGTTGGTAATGGTCGTAGTATTGCTAGTGAAGCTGCTAAAACTGCTAAAATACTTGTCAGTGTTTTTGGTCTTATTGGAGTCACTTTAATTTTTGCCATCATAGGTGGTTGTACTATGGGGCTTTTAATCTTTTATTTCCGTCGTCGCAAGAAAGTTGCGATTGAAGGCTTTAGTGATGCTGGTGGAATGGTAAGACTAGACTTAGACGGTATTGCAACACCTCTTTCTCTAGAAAAAGAGGAAAGAAAAAATTTACTTGGTAGTGGAGAATAGTGGCACAAAATCGATTCTTAAGTAATAATCCTGAAAAATTTAACCAGCTATTTCTAAAATAACCTTTTAGAAATAGCTGGAGTTAGATTAAAAACGTGAGGATATTTTATAGATGTAGAAGATTTTTAAGGCATAACTTTATTGTTTTAAGCAGGCTTGAGCATCAGTTACTAGTTTTTGTAGATCTGTTTTTAGCTGTGTTGTAGAAATGCCTGATAATGTGCTTAAAACATTTGCAAGAGAATCTGTAATTAAAGTCAATTGTGAGCTAGTAATTCCTGTGCTTATTACTAGGTTGTAAAGATCATTTGATAAAGTAATTTGCTCTAAGGTAGAAATTTGACCATCAGCAATAGCAGCATTAAGATCATTAATAAATTTTTGAACTACTTGTTGAGATGGTTGACTAAGTGTAGGTAATATTGATTTTAGAACATTGATAAAATCCTGTATTGCAGTGCGAAATCCATTAGCATTAGCCTGAGCGGCAATATTAGATAAATCCATAATTACTAGTTTGGCATCATTATTTACATTACCTCCACAGGGAGAAGTGGCATTTGTTGCAACAGCCATACTAGAAGACATTGAAGTAGAACTAGCAGCCATAGAAACAGAAGAATTAGTTTGAGTCGCACTAGTTTGTAAACTTGAACTTACTTTATTAATTGTTCCTTGAGTTGGCTGATCACCTTGTGAAAATACCGTTGTCATACTGTTAACAATGGTAGTTGTAAGTTCTTTTGTCAAATCTGGTGTTATTTCTTCTGGTGTTATTTCTTCTAAAATAGCTTCAGTAGGCTGGTTATCATTTTTTTTCAAACAAGGAATACTAATTGTTATTGCTTTAGGGTCAAAATTAACTTGAGTATTACTTAATGCAACATTCATTCTATCGACTTGTACTAGGCTAGTAAATGCAAGGTTATTTACTATAAATATATTATTAGAGCATTGTAGATTAAAATTTTTTCCTTTTGCCATGATCATCAAAGCTGCATTTCCCATCAAAGAAACATCTTTGAGTTTTAGAGTAATTTGAAAAGTATTTCTACTAATGGGAGTAGTAGGACTAAATTGCAGACTATCATAATCAATCAAATATTGTCCTTGTTGTTGAAAGGTGAAAGTTGTTTTTCCTTTTCCTCCATTCAAATTTATTTCTGGACTAACACCGCTAGTTAATTCAGGTTTTTGTTGAATAAATTGAGGAAATTGTTGTTGGAACGTCACCAAAGCTTTGTTTAATACTGGATCCAGCACTATTTCTTGAGCCTTAGCTTGGGTATTTATTATAAATAAAATTGAAAAAGCTAATAAGTAGTTACACCATCTAGTAATTTTCTTCATAGTTTTTCTCCTAGTTAGATTACTTTCAAGTTAAGTGGTTTATAAAAGAGATTTTTTCAACATATAAAAGAGATTATTTACAAGAAGCAGAAAAAGATAATGACCTTTAGCAAAAAAATATTTTTTCCGCTTCTTGATTCATACAAATATTTTGCAGTGAAACTTTCTTATAGCCTATTTAAAGCTTGTTAAAAGGCTATTATCTTAAAGTAAGAGACGAAAAATTAAGGTTAAGTGAATTTCAAAAACTAACTTTATTTATATTTGGTTTTGAGTTAACTTTATTTTAGTAAGTAGTTTAGCTTATTTTTGCCAAAATAACTTGTATTTTTGCAGCAGAAGTTGAAATTAAGTGGCTTTTTGGTAGAATACGCCTACTAGCAAAATGTGTTTTATTTTCTTGAAAATAGGAATATAAATAGATATTTAACTAATAGTAGTTAATATGTAGTCATATAGTTAAGTTTTGCACCCTTAGCTCAGCTGGATAGAGCGTTGGCCTCCGGAGCCAAAGGTCGGGCGTTCGAATCGCCCAGGGTGTATCTTTAGATTCAATAAGTTACAGAGATTCATAAATTAGAAAATCTAGCCAAGGACACTTTTAGGGACACATTAAACAATATTTTTCTCATACTTAATTTAGAGTAAAAGTATAGTTTTAGAATAGCTTAAGGGTAGAAGTTAAATAGCTTTTGGATAAAAATTTAGAGTTAAATTATTAGAAATCAAACCTGAACCTCTTATAACCTTAGGGGTTAACATCTATGAAATTTAACAAATATATTTGGGATATATACAAGAGTTCTGAAGAAGGAAGTTCTGTTATAGAAGAGTTTTTAGAGTTAGACTATGAGCAAGTTAATTCTGAAATAGATGATCAACCAGTAGTATTTGAACTATCTGAACAAAATATTGAAATTTCTCCTACTGAGCATGCCAAAAATTACTTCTCAAAGGTAAAAATTAATGATTTTACGGAGGCAATGCAACAATATGAAAAATATGTCCAAGAAGGTTTGTATTTAACCAATCAACTTATAACAAATAATGGTGATAAAGAAACGGCTCTTTGGCACGAACTTATTGCTACATACATAATCAATGTTTCATTTGGCCTTTATCTAGCCTACCCAGAATATTTTATACCTTACAGTTTTACCTCGGAGTTTAATAAATTACAGCGTATATGTGAAGAATTTAATATACCCATTCCACCTATCCCTAACAAAAAAAATATGTTAGACAGAGCTATGTATTATGCAAAACTAAACCAGTCTTTTTTTGAGTTTAGAAAAAGCTATGATCTTAGCCCTGCTGAAATGTGTGCTTTTTTATACGATTTTGCTCAAAACTATTTAAAAGTTGAAGAAGGCGAGTTACCACCACCGTCAAGAGTTTGGCTAATTCAAGGTGGTGCAGGTGGCAATGGAGATTTTGAATTTGTAGATGAAGCAAATGAAGACTCGACTTCTTACTGGCAAGGCAATATTGATACTCGTAGAGGTGATATATTGTTAATGTACTGTGTTTCGCCAAGATCTTATATCCATTCTATATGGCGAGCTAGTTGTGATGGATTTATAGATCCTTTTTTTTATTATTACAGCACTATTTGGATACAATCACCTATCAAAACCGTACCAGTTAGTTTCAAAGAAATAAAACAAGATCCATTACTTTCAAATAATGGGTACGTAAGATCTTCTTTACAGGGGCCTAGTGGAAAGCCCTTTTCTGTTGAAGAATATCAAGCAATTTTGAAGATTATGGAAAGCAAAGGTCAAGATATATCCATTTTACCTCAAATAACAGTAACTAAGTTTTTGACTGATGTAGAATTAGCTAAGGAAAGAGATGTAGAAATTCACTTGATAGAACCTTTGCTTAGTAGACTAGGCTATAGTGAAAAAGATTGGGTTAGACAAATGCCAATAAAAATGGGACGCGGAGAGAGAAATTATCCTGATTATGCTTTTAACGCTGTGACCAAAAGAGGCGAAGAAAATGCCACAATGGTTCTAGAGTCAAAGTTTCAAATAAGTACAAAAAAAGAACTTAAAGATGCTTATTATCAAGCTAAATCTTATGCTTTAAGGCTACAATCAAAAGTTATGGTTTTAGCTTCTAAAGAAGGAATCTGGATATACCTTTATAATAAAGGAAATTTCTACTTTGACGACTATTTGCAGGAAAGCTGGGACTCTTTAACCAATCCAGATATTTTTCACAAAGTTTTGCTAATCTTAGGAAAAAAGTAAAATCCTAATCGAATAAAATAAATGTAAATGAAAAGCAAATCCTACTCAACTAACTCAAAGTCAGTTACTATAGGTGTTTGCTGCATGCTTTCAAAAAATTCATCCCATAAAGACAAATGCCTGCAAGAAAACTTAATGAAAAGATCAGAAGGCAAAGTTTTGGCAAATTTAATAACTTGTTGTGTATAATCACCAAATTTTTCTATAGTGGATACATTAATATTAGATAATGTATTAGGTAAAATATTTTCATTAACTAACCTACTGTAAACATATGTATAGCCTTTTGCTGCATCTTCAAAAGAGCATCTATCCAACTTTTTTCCAAATTGTTCTGATCGGCGAAAAGCTTCTTTGTTTAGAAGAGAATCTATTTTTTTTAGACGATTAGCATAAGGTTTCATTTCTTCATTTGCTCCACTGCCATTTCTAGAAAAGTTATTTTTTCTTCTAAGCCTCGTATTTCAAGCACTTTCATTGCACCATCTAAAACAGTTTTGGCTGCTATTAGTCTAATATTGCTCTTTTCATTAGCATTATTCATTATTGATAAAGTTACACTTAATGCACTAGTAGAAGCTATTTGTAGTTGAGACATAGTTTGTTGAACTAATGAACGGCAAGCATCATGATATACTTCTTTGAAACAAGGTTCTGCTAGCCATCTGTAAAGTGTACGTTCAGTTATACCCACTTTTTTAGCTGCAGTTGCAATAGTGGGTTCAGACAGCAAAGCTAATAGAGCTTTTTCCTGTTTGGTGCTTAAATTTTGTTTTTCTGCTTTTTGATCTGACATATTATGACATTTCCTGATAAATCACGTAATTATCCTAGATAGCTTAAAGCTGTATTTTTAACTTTTTGATCTAACTCAACAATAAGTTCGGAGGGTTCTGTAAAATGTTTGTTTTGAACAAGTTCTTTTATTTTCTTTTTTAATCTGTGTAGCTGAATTTTACTTAGGTTACGTTTGAAACTATCTAGCATGTTCAAAGTGTCTATATACCCTATATATTGCAACCCATTAATTGCTAAAAAGTTAATGAGATGGCGTGTGTTTCTAATAATCTCTATACTGTGAACTACAGGCTTGTTTATTCTATGGATAGAAAAATATTCTTTTTGCCATTTTTCTATAAACTTATCAAAAAGTTCTTTTTTACATAGCATATTTGTTGTTATTATTGCTAGCTTAAGTTGCCTAGATACTTTTTTATTAAGTTTTAATTCATATCTTAATAAATTTTCCTTTGTTAGCTCTTTGGGGATGATTTGCTTGTTTTGAATCATTTCTTCTATTTTGTCGTAGAATGTGAGAGCTTTTTGTTTATTAAGATACATTAGTCCTTTACCAAAAGCTGTACGTTTACAATACTTTAAACTCCCTAAATAGCTTATATAATAACTTATAGGATAACTCATGGTAAAAGTCTCTGCTATTTCTACCCTAGAAACTATAGCGTTTTCTATAGACATTCCTAGCTCATCACTTAATTTTTCTATTGCTGTTTTTATTTCTTGTGTAGATAAACTGTGTAAATTGTTCCCCCTAATATATTTAGGCCAAGATCCTTCAACACACAACCTACTAGAGTAAATTCTGACTCTTAAATTGCTTAATTGCCCTCTATAGTTAATTTTTCCAGTAGAAGGTATATACTCTTCTCTAACATTTACTAACCTGGATAATATTCTATTGTTTTCAAATAGTGTAATTGAAGGATCCCATAGTTTTACTGAATCATACATGATTGCCTCATAGTGGTAACAAAAACTGCTACCAATGACTACTTAATAATTAGCTTTGTTGTTTATGAGAAGTAAGAAAACTATGAAGATCTTTGGGATCAATTAAAACACGTTTGCCTATTTTAATCTTAAGTAATTTCCCTTGAGATAGCCATTTATGAACGGCACCTCTAGAGTGTTTAGTAATACGCATAACATCTTGAATGTCTAAATACTGTGAAAAATCTATGTTGTTTGAAGAACCCATATGTATATCTCCTAAGCCATATAAGAACTTTGCTAGCAATTTGTGAACTTAGGCGATTATAGAGTGCTGATAAAATGAGGGCTACAAATCCATAGGTTGAGCTATGAATTATGGTGTTAAAAACAGGAGTTTTATTTTTTTGGTTTTTCTCGAACTTTCATTTGTAAAAGTCGAGCAACATTACGTATTCCACTACTAATAGCTTGAACATTGTAGTTTTCTACATTTTTCTCTTTTCTGTTAGAGGCTTTTTGTTGAGTTTCTTGGTCTTTTGCACATTTATCAATAATTTCTCTATCGGAAAAATATGGGCTACACTGATACAAGATAAGCCATTTTATATGATCCTCTAAGGAGTTTGAGTAATCTTGTTTGCTTTTTCTGTTAATTCCGTGCAATTGGCCTATCAAGTTAAGATAAGAATTCAAATCTTTTTCAAAGTCTTTCCTTATTTCTCTTGCTGCATGTTCTCTAGTTTGTGTTTTGGGATCCCATCCTGAATGATCAAAAAAGAAAGGGGCTGTTTTTTTATTTTGAATTTGGTTAGAGCATAAAATTTCTGGCATATACTTAGGGTGCCAAATAGCTCTATTATCTGAGTTTGTGCTTTTAGGTCTAAGCCCAGCAATTACTTTTCTTTGTTGATTCACTATTTCTTCTGATCTTTATAAACACCACTTCAAAGGTTTATCATTCTGGTTAACGAAGTTATGTTTTTTACACCACTTTTTAATGCTTTCTATAAATTCTTCTTTTAAAGTTGAGATAGTTTTTAAATAGTTTTCTTTTTCTTCATCAGTATTTTTTTCTTCAGTTAGCTTTCTTTTCACATAGTTACTGTGATTATATTTTTCTGAAAGAGCATTCAATTTTATAAATTTTTTTAAGGGTTCATCATATAACTCATCAATAACCTCTGGCCTTATTTCGTCCAAAATTTGCCAAAATATAACTTCTGGCGATAAAGAAAGACCAAATGTTTGCCATTGCCAATAGCGTCTTTCTCTATTAGTTTTCAAAATTCTGCAAGCAAAAGTATTTAACCCTAAAGCTTTCAAGGTTTCATCTGTCATGCCTTCCAGTTTTTCGTTTGAGATTTGTCTTTTTATTTGTTTTAAGAACTCATCCCATTGGCCATGATCTGGATTATAAACAAAATGGTTTCCTTTTTGTTTAAGCATTTCTTGTAAGACTTTGAGAGCAAGATCTTCAAAATCGTTGATTAAATCATAAAAGTTATAATTTCCTGGCTCATAGTCATCATAATTGTTATCTTCGTAATCTTCATCGTAAGACATAATAGTTGCTCCTTAAATATGCCTTTTGCAAATTTATAAATATGAATTTACTATGAGCTAGCATCTTATGTTTATTGCTATTTATCGGGTTGTTTGAAAATCTACACCATCGTAAATATCTCTAAATGATATTGTACAATTAATTGAGGAAAAGGTTAGATTACTATCTAGCCCAATAATAAAATTAGGTTGCCAAAAATTATCATCTTGCTTAATAAATTGAGTTATAGAAGCCTCAGTTTGTGATATTAGGATATATTCTCTAAAGCTTGGAATAGATTGATATAGAACAAATTTTCCGCCTCTATCAAAATTTTCTGTAGAAGTTGATAAAACTTCAATTAGAATGAGAGGATTAATAAGTAAGTCAAGTCCTGATACTTTTTCAAATTCTGGAGAGCAAGCTACAGTAACATCAGCATATCGAAATGGTGGAGCAAGTGGAACCCTTATTTGCATATCGCTTCCCATTGCTCTACAAGTAGAGCCTCTTAAACTAGCTTTGAGCAAGCTAAGAACATTATCTGTTATGAAAACATGCTCTTTGCTTCCACCAGACATGCAAAATACTTGACCATTCCAATACTCATATTTTTCATTAGAGTTTTTTGCTAGCTCAAAATACTCTTCAAGTGTGTAAAAACGTTTTATTTGCAAAGACATAATTTTCTCCCAGGTAAAATCTTTGATAGTTTTTGTTTAATTCACTAGCTCACTAGCATCTATTTTTATTTCTGTTGTATCTTCGTTGAATTCTTCTAATAGTGTTGCTGCTCGTTTAGCTGTTTCAATATTTGCATTGACATAACGATAAGTAGTATTGGCTTGAGTGTGTCCAAGTATTCTTCCTACCTCGGATAAAGGAAGATGTTTAGTAACAAGTCTTGTGGCTGCTGTATGGCGAAGATCATGAAAACGAACATCTTCTAATCCAGCAATTTTGCGAACAGAGTCAAAGCTCTTTTTAACATTGTTCTTGATACCAAACACTAATACTGTAGGATCAGTAATGTTGCTATATAGCTTTTTTAGTTCTTTTTCAAGCCTAGAAGTCATATAGACTTGACGCTCTTTCATGGTTTTGGTATTGAAAGCTTGGACAGTAATTACTCTATTAACAAAATCTATATCTGTCCATTTAAGTTTTAGGATCTCTCCTTGTCTCATACCAGTATCCAAGGCACAAACAATAATTGGTTTTAAGTGCGTTCGTACACCTACACAAGCTTCTAGTAGTTTTGTTTCTTCAAGCTTAGTAATAATTCTTTCTCTTTTTTTCTCATCAGCAATACTAATTAGTGTATCTCCTGTGACAAATGGATTACGTAAAATCCAACCTTGCCTTTGAGCTATGTTAAATACTCTTCTGAGCAGAGCAAGTTCGCGGTTGACTGTAGCTATGGATCTTGTATTTCCTCTAACTGTCTTAGAATTTAGCCGTTGGGATCTATACTGTGATATGGTTTCATAAGTTATAGCTTTCAGCATCTTATGATCAAAAAATTCTCTAACGGGTTTGAAGTGAGAAATAGCTATATTATAGGATCTCATACCAGCAATTTTTCTATTTTCTTTATATTCTGCTGGTTTCATATAGTGAGTTGTAAAGTAGTCTGCTAAGTCTCGAAAGTGCATCTTTTCAGCGGAAAATATCTTTTTGCCATGATCATCAAATTGTCTAACTAACTGTTTTTGGAGTTCTTTTGCCGCTGTCTTGTTTTCAGCTTTCCTTTTGACATTTCTTCGTTTTCCTGTTGAATCGGTGTAGGTTATTCGAGCTATCCATTTGCCGTCTTTTTTGTCTTTGAAAACATAACCAGATGTTTCTTTTGCCATTTTTACCTCTAACTTCTAAGGACACATTCAAGGACACATTCAAAGTATACATCCGTGAATTATAGTAGACAATAGAAGATTTAATAGGTATCTTACTATTGTAAATAGAGATGATAATGAACATCAGTAAACTTTGGTGAATATTAGTAATTTTAACTTTTACTAGACTCCGGAGCCAAAGGTCGGGCGTTCGAATCGCCCAGGGTGTATCTTTAGTTTCAATCAGTTAGCATGTACTAGTAGTAGTTAATTAGTTTTGGATATCACACATATTGTTAATATCTTTAGAAACGCTGAATAAAACTAATTTAGACAAACCCAATGGATGTGCTACAGAATAAAAATTCCAAACAATTGTTGAGAAACACACATTTTATTTTCACAACACAATTTTTCAAGAAAGAGTTGAAGCTTATATAAGCTCCATAAAAGAAACTTTATTTGTTCTGAAAAATCACATTGCTAATAAGGGGCTGCAAAAGCAAATGTTTATTAACTGAGGAATTGAAAAAGTGATTGATAAATATATAAATAAAATTATAAAAGGTGATTGTGTAGAATTATTTAGAGCAATTCCTGACGAAAGTGTAGATGTAACATTTGCAGATCCTCCTTTTAACTTGAATAAAAAGTATAATTCCAATAAAGATAGTTTAGAGTTTAAGGAGTATTTGAACTGGTGTGAAAAATGGATAAGAGAAATGGTTCGGGTGACAAAGCCTACAGGTTCTATTTTTTTACACAATATTCCTAAATGGTTAACATATTACGCTACTATACTTAATCATGTTGCTGATTTTAAGCACTGGATTTCATGGGATGCACCAACTGCACCAATGGGAAAAACTTTGCAGCCCTCACATTATGGAATACTTTATTATGCAAAAGATACTAAACAAAATAAATTTTATGAAATTCGCCATCCCCATAAACGTTGTCGAAAATGTAACTACCTTCATAAAGATTATGGAGGTAAAAAAGCAGGACTTCATCCTTTTGGGCCTCTTGTTTCTGATGTATGGACAGATATACATCGAATTAAACATAGCAAGTATCGAGATGAGCACCCTTGCCAGCTCCCAATACACCTTTTGGAACGTATTATATTGATGTCAACTGATGAAGAAGATATTGTGCTAGATCCATTTTCAGGAACAGGAACAACAGCAATAGCAGCCAAAAGATTAGGGCGAAAGTTTATTGGTTTTGAGCTTGATGATGACTATGTCAGTATTTCTACCTCTAAATTTAATCAGGAATTTGCTACTTCTAAGATTGGAAATTCTTGGGTAAGTTATTTTCTAGATGGTATTGTAACTTTAAGAACTAAAGACTGGGAAGATATCTCTGAGTGTTATCTAATTCCAAATCCAATAGAAAAAATTGATAATGTGGAAATTAAACTAAAACAATTTACACAAAAATGCATATGCCCTCCTAAAGGAAATAAAAAGAATAAAGATACAGATAAGTTGCTTCTACGCTTTTGATGCAAAAGTCTAGTATTAGAATCATCTAGTGTTTATATTCAAGAAATTACAAATAGTTATATTAGCAGATCTAACCTAAGACACTTTCAAAAATACATAATAGAAGAAAGAGAAACGGCTTTCCCTCCTCTATCAAAACTTTCTATTGAAGATGATATAATTTCAATTAAAATAATAGGGTTTATAAGTAAGGTAATGCCTGGTACTTTCTTGAACTCTGGGTAGCAAGAGCTATTTTTACATCTATACACCTAAATGAAGATGTAAAAGAAACTCTTATTTGCATAGCGCTTCCATTACTTTACAAATAGAACTAATTAATAGAATTAATTAAATGCATACTAAGATATTATATAGTAGTATTTTAATTATTAAGAATATACCTAGATGTTATATAGTACTAATAATTTATTATCTATATTATAGTTTTTTAGAAGTAATAACTCTTCTTTTATTAATTTTTATCCTAACAAATAAGGAAGTTCCAAAAAATTTTTTATAGCTGTATTAATTTAGAAAAAAAAAGTGTCTTATTATAAGTAAGATTTCCTTTAGTTATTAACCTAATTGCTTTTCTTTGGTTAATTTTTATAGTAAGATAATTTACCTAGCTAAAGACTCATAAGAAAGGGAAAAGAAAAAGATGTCTTCCAAACTTATTGCTTATGATTTGAAAGAAAATTCAAATAATAAACATAATAAAATTGATGAGATTATAAAAGAAAATTTTACTACACGACACAAATGTTTAAGTGCCACTTGGATTGTTGTTTCTAGTTTTAGTTGTCAAGACATATCAAGTTTGCTGGAACCATTTTTCGAAAAAGAGGATAAGTTTCTTGTTACAGAACTTGCTGATGGCGAAAACTCAGCTATTTGGTATGGGTTTAACGAAAAGCAATCTGATTGGTTAAACATAGTTTTCCAAATACCAGTTTAACTTTTATAAAGTTTTGCAGAGTTAAGATAATCTCAAAATACTTGATCTGTTTGGCTTGTACTAAAATATAAAACAGTATTAATAGTTGAATTTATTGAGTTTATAGTTAAAAGATAGAATTTACAAACAGATAAAAACTTTTGTTATTGACGGTTCTGCTAATTTTGAAAGTAGATTTAGTTGAAGCATTTATTGCTTTCCAATATAAGTTTGTTCAAGCTATTGTGAATTAGAATTTCTAGCTAGATGATTGTTAGAAGTTTTAGAGAGCAAAATAGTAATATTTGGTATTAAACTGTATATCTAAAGCCAGATCACCAGTAAAGCCGTTACATTCTCAGAACTAAAGCAAATTTAGTATTCCATTAAAAATCTCTGTTTAAAAGTCGATCACCTTAAAATACATCTTACTTAATAGCTACAAATATTTGTTAAAATCCTAGATATTTCCCTACTAATTTAATTGTACTAATTTAGTTTATTTCTATTTTTTGTCTGTTTCTTTAAAACATCCCTCAAGTTTAAAGACAAAAAGACGATAGGTTAAACAAATAATCCAACCTAAATTTCTAAGAAAGGAGGGATAAAAAATTGTTAGAAACCGCTCAACATGATGAAAAATCCGAATCCAAAGAACCAAAAATGAAATTAAAAGCATTAGTAGTTGATGATTCTAAAGTTATGCGTTCTTTGGTGATGAGTTCTTTGACAAAAACAGAATTAGCAGAGTTTGATTTTGTTGAAGCAGCAGATGGTTCTGATGCAATGAACCTTTTTGATCCTGATTTAATAAACATAGTCTTTGCTGATTGGAATATGCCTCAATTAAACGGCTTGGAATTTGCTCGACACATTAGATCTATTCGTTCTGCAAGTCATATTCCTATAGTAATGATTACCAGTGAAAATTCACAGGATAAGCAAAATAAAGCTTATGAAGAAGCTAGAATTTCATGTTACATAACAAAACCATTTACAGTAGAAGATATGAAAGAAAAACTTACTCAAATAATTGAGGATATTTCTAAACGTCAAAAAATGAATCAAGCTGTATTGCCAGTCATATCTTCTAAAGCTCCGCCACCCACAAAACCTGCAGGGGGTTTTTTTAGCAAATTATTAGGGAAAGGATAAATTAATCTATGGTAGAAAATAATACAACACTAGCCATAGATACTAAAGAAAACTTGCTATCAGGTATTTTAGGAAATATAGTTCAAGATGCTACTGTAAGCACTTTTGCAAAAGCATTTGTGTTTTCACCTAGTTATGAAGATTCAATTTTAGAACCTAACTTTAATAACCTGATAGGCATTATTTCTTTTGTTGGTACACTTCATTGGGTATTTATGTTGGAAATTCCCAAAGAGACAGCATTATTTTTATCAAATAAGTTTATAGGGATTGAAGTTCCTTTTGAAAGTGAAGATATGGTTGATTTAATTGGGGAATTAATAAATTTAGTTGCTGGTACAGTGTCTACTAACTTAGAAAAAATAGGCATGAAAGCTCAAATGTCTGTTCCAACTGTGGCTAAAAATCGTAGTGTCATTCCTGTTTTAGAAGGTCTAGCTGTTTTGCAAGATAAATATGTTATATCAAATTATCCTTTTGCAACAAAGGTTGTTATTCTTACAGAACATTCAGTAAGTAAAGTAGAGAAGTTTCTGAAGAAAACTGCATAAATGGGTGTTTTCAGTAAATTATACCTTTGAAAAAGAAAGAAGAGCACTTATGGCAGAAATAAATAAAATGTTAATTAAATCTTTAACTAAAATAAGAAATCAAATAAACAATCTTGATATAGAAGATCAAGAAGCCATAATCCAAATAGGTGCTAGTTTAGAGGAAGTATTTGTTCAAATACCAGAAGATTTTTCAGGGTTTTCTAGTTTACTAGAAAAGTGTTTGGTAGGTCTACAAGCTATATATGAAAAAACAGTTAAAGATCAACATTCTTTAAGTCATGCAATTGCTTCTGCTACTGTGGCTTTAGAACAAGTAATTCTTTCCCCTGATAATCCTGTTTGTCAACATATGTTGAAACAAGCTAATGCTTTGTTGACAAAGTTACTAAATTCAGAAGATAAAGAACAAGATCCTTTGCCTTCAATAACTAATATGCCTCTTAGCCAATCTGTTGAGGTTATCTTAAATTTATTTTCTAGCCTTATTCCTAGCGATCCAACAAGTCTTATACAATTCAAAGCAGCTTTAATGAAATTTACAGATGATAATTCAGAAAGCTCTCAAGTCTTGTGTCTGAAAGAAGCTCTAAATGTACTTAATACTATAATTACAGGTCAGGCAAAGGATTTAAATGAAGCAATAGAGAAAATAAAAAAACTACTAAACTCACTGCAAACTTCTTCTATTAATCAGACTGACTTAGCTAATCAAGTTTCTCTTCAAGAACAAGAAAATCTTAGAAAAGAAATAATAGATGAGTCTAATAATGTAGATAGTAGTAAGGAAATTCAAATAAAAGAAGTAACAAAAGAAATAGTAAGAGAAGCCGTAAGAGAAGCCGTAAAAGAAGCCGTAAGAGAAGCCGTAAAAGAAGAAAAGAATGATAGAAATCAAGAAAATACAAGATTAATAGATTTACCAAAAGATAGAGATGATAAACTTTTAGCAGAGTTTATTGCAGAAAGCCAAGATTATATTGAATCTGCTGAAGCAGCATTATTGTCACTAGAAACAGATCCTAATAATTTAGAAGCAATAAACACAGTGTTTCGAGCTTTTCATACCATTAAAGGAACCTCTTCTCTTTTGGGTATTAGCACTTTGTCCAAATTAGCTCACCAAGCAGAGTCCTTACTAAGTCGTATAAGAGATAATAAAATTTCTTTTTCAGAAAAATATGCTGACTTAGCATTTGCTTCTACAGATATGATTAAGGTTTTGCTTGAAAGACTAAGAAAGGCTTTAGCTGGAGAAAAAGTTCTTAAACCTACCAAATATACTTGTTTGATAGAAGTTTTAAAAGATTTAGAGCTTCTTGAAGAAAATACCTATAAAGAAAAACAGGAAGAAGAACAGCAAGAAAAACAAGATATTAAACAAGAAGAAAAACAAGATGTTAAAGAAGAAATTCAACAAAAACCCAAGCAAGAAACAAAAAGTCCTAACTATGTAAATAAACCTAGTCGAGAACTTATAGATAAAAATATTGATGAGTTAAAACATAAAGTTACTGTTATTGAGCAAAAAACAAGAGCAATTAGCCTTTCAACCGACATATCTACTAACCAAGAATCACTCAACAAAAATAGTTCTGAAGAGTCATTTATTAGAGTTAAAACAGACAAGTTAGATAGATTAATTGATTTGATAGGAGAGTTAGTAATTTCACACTCTATGCTTTCTCAGGATAATAGTATTTCTACTGGTGAGGAATCTGATTTAACAAGAAAAATAGCAGATAGTGGAAAAATTGTTAGAGAACTACAGGATCTCAGCATGACTATTAGAATGGTGCCATTAAAAACTTCTTTCCAAAAGCTAAATAGATTAGTTCGTGATTTGGCGCATAAGAGTGGAAAAAATGTGGATTTCCTTATTTCTGGTGAAGATACAGAAATTGATCGGCATATGGTTAGTTTTATTACAGATCCATTAGTTCATATGGTTCGCAATGCTATAGATCATGGTATTGAAAGCCCAGAGGATCGGGAAGCCAAAGGAAAACCTAGAAGTGGTAAAGTTCAACTGCGTGCTTATCATGCAGGAGGTAATGTTGTAGTTGAGTTACAAGATGATGGTAGAGGGTTAGATTCTAACAAGATTTTACAAAAAGCTTTAGATAAAGGTCTGGTGAAATCTAGTGAAGGGCTTTCGGAAGCTGATATTTTCAAACTTATTTTTGTTCCTGGTTTTTCTACTGCTGAACAACTCACAGACATTTCTGGCAGAGGTGTTGGAATGGATGTAGTTAAACGTAATATCGAAGCCCTACATGGAACCATTGAAATTTCTTCAGAACTTGGTAAGGGAACAATTTTTTCTCTAAATCTGCCTCTAACCTTAGCTATAACTGATGGAATGCTTGTTAGAGTTGGAAAAGAACGCTATATACTTCCTACACTTAGCATTTTCTTAAGCTTTTGTCCTAAAGCAACTATGCTTTCTACTGTTGTTGGACAAGGTGAAATGGTTATGTTAAGAGGTGAACTAATGCCTATTTTCCGACTACATCGCCTTTTTGATATTCCTGACGCAATTGAAGATCCAACCAAAGCCTTATTAATAGTAGTTGCCGATGGGAAAAGAAGGTGTGCTTTGTTGGTAGATGAATTGTTAGGTCAACAACAAGTTGTTACTAAATCTCTAGGTTCGAATCTTGGAAAAATTACTGGTATTTCTGGAGGCACTATCTTAGGAGATGGTTGTGTAGGGTTAATGCTAGATGTAGGTGAAATAATAAGTTTAGCTAAAACTACACCTAATAAGGCTTTTTCCAGAACAACTAATGAAGCTAATTGCATAAATCTTCCAGTTAAAAGGAGTGACTCTATGATTACAGAAAAAACAGAAAAACAAAATAATAACTTAGGTGGAAAATACCTTACATTCTTTCTAAGTAATGAAGAGTACGGTATAGAAATACTTAAAGTACAAGAAATAATTGGATTAATGCAAATTACTAGAATTCCTCAAACTCCACATTTTATCAAAGGAGTTGTTAACTTAAGGGGTAAAGTAATCACAGTAATAGACTTACGCTTAAAATTTAACTTACCTGAACAAACGCCAACTCCTGAAACTTGTATCATTGTTGTTCAAACTGGTGGAGTTGAAATGGGAATTATTGTAGATAAAGTTTCTGAAGTATTGGCAATTAGTAATAGAGAAATTGAAAACGTATCATCATTTGGCATGTCTATAAATACAGACTTTTTATTGGGTGTTAGCAAAGCACAAGACAATGTACGATTGTTGTTAGATATTGATCAAATTCTTTCTGTAAAAGAAATTCAAACCATATCTAACTTATCAACAGAAAATAACTTCAAACATAGTAATGAAATAAACTCCAGTAACTATGTAGCAGTTTAACTTTTAAAGGACATAAAGATTTTTGAGCAACTAGAATTAAACTTAAGGATTATCGACAAAATATTTTTCTAGAAATTTTAAGTTTAACTGGTAGAAATAATATTCAGGCTTTAGTGAAGAACCAAAGTTATCCTAAATTGAGAGGCTATTTAGATAAAAGTATTATTACATATAGTAGATATAGATAGAGTAGAAGCAATAGGTTTTCTTATATTAACTATAACTACTTTAATGTAAACAACTTTTATCTAAATAGCCTCTATTTGCTGTTATTTATAGTCAAGAATAAAAACTTCCCTCTTAGCAAAACAATAAAATAGTGTCACTAGTCAATAGATCAAACTTAAGATAAAAAATGATCTAAGAAATCCCATAAACCAAGTAATAGTGCCTATTTAGCATTTTAAGATTTAACCGATTAGTCATGTAAATACCTTTCTCTTTAGGAGTTACCACTATATGCTTGATAAAATAAAGATTGGACCTAAGTTGATAGCAAGTTTTTTTATAGTAGTTTTTCTATGTGCTTTAGTTGGTTATGAAGGTTTATACAACATGAACCAAATCCAAAGCCAATTTGAGAACACCTATAATAGCCGTATGGTGCCATTGCAAGATCTAAAGGTTATATCTGATCTTTATGGCGTTAACATAGTTGATACTAGTCACAAAGTGCGTAATGGAAATTTAACTTGGGCTGAAGGGCGTAAAAATATCCAGGAAGCTAGAGCAGAAATCAACAAACTTTGGCAGGACTACAATACTAAAACAATTGATAATGAAGAGGAAAAAGCTTTAGCCAAAGATATAAATCAATTATTAAAAAAGGCAGATATTGTTTTAGATAAATTAGAAGACATAGTAAAACAAGAAGATAAAGAGAAAATAGCAGCATTTACAATAAATGATCTTTATCCAAATATAGATCCAATTACTGGAAAACTTGCAGACCTTACAGTTTTACAACTAAAGTTAGGTAAAAAAGATTTTGAAGCTTCAGAAAAATCTTTCTACAACGCTAAAATAACTCAAATTGTTATTGTAAGTTTTTCTGTTTTGCTTGCTATAGGGTTGGGACTGTTTCTTTCTTGGCTAATAACTAAACCATTAAGTAGAATGGCAGAAGTTGCTACTAAAATAGCAGTTGGAGACATTAACCAACAAGTAGAACATCATTCAAAAGATGAAATAGGAATATTAGCAGATGCTTTTCGCAATATGGTTAGCTACATAAAAGACATATCTGATACAGCTAATTCAATAAGTAAAGGCGATCTAAGTGTCAACGTAAATTCCCGCTCAAGCCAAGATATACTTGCACAAAACATCAATAAAATTAGAGACTCACTTAAAACAATGACAGCAAACCTAGATGAAACTTTTTCTCAAGTTAAGAAAGCTTGTGAACAAGTAAACTCAGCAGTAGCAGAAATTAGTTCAGGAAGTCAATCTCTTGCTCAAGGTGCATCTGAACAAGCTTCTTCTATAGAAAGCATTTCAAGTAGTCTAAGAGAAATAAAAACTTCTACCAAGAAAAATGCTGCTAATGCAAAAGAAGCACAAGATTTATCAACAACAGCACTATCTACAACAGAAAGAGGAGTAGATAGTATGCAGAAACTCTCAAGTGCAATAGATAAAATAAAAGTCTCATCAGATTCAACAGCTAAAATAGTAAAAACAATAGATGAAATAGCATTTCAAACTAACTTGTTAGCATTAAATGCAGCAGTAGAAGCAGCACGTGCAGGAGAAGCAGGAAAAGGTTTTGCTGTTGTTGCAGAAGAAGTTAGAAACTTAGCAAGACGAAGTGCAGAGGCTGCAAAAAATACAGCTAACTTAATAGAAGAGTCTGTTAGAAATGCAGAAAGTGGTGTGGCTATTAATAAAGAAGTATTGCTAAATCTAGATGAAATAAACCAACAAGTACAAAAAACAAGCCAAGTAATTGCACAAATTGCAAATGCGTCAGATAAACAAAATAAAGATGTAAATGATATAAGTGATTCAATAGAGCAAATGAACCAAGTAACTCAACAAGTAGCAGCAAACTCAGAACAATCAGCAGCAGCAGCAGAAGAATTAGCAAGCCAAGCTCAAGAATTGCTCTTTATGGTAGGAAAATCCCAAACTGTATCTTCTCTTGGACAAGCAAACACAAATTCATCATATGAAATGAATGCAATATCCAATAAAGCTAATATTGCAGAAGCATTTCAGCCTAGAAAAGCAAAATCTCCAAATAAGAAAAATAAGCATAATGGCAATGGACATAGCTCCAATGGTCATAATGGTCATGACAAAGACTTTAGTTTTAGTGGTAAGTTCTTAATTCCTTTTGATGAAGATAATGACGTTAATGTTCTTCAGAAGTTTTAAGTTTAACTGGTAGAAATAATATTCAGGCTTTAGTGAAAAACCAAAAGTTATCCTAAATTGAGAGGCTATTTAGATAAAAGTATTATTACATATAGTAGATATAAATAGAGTAGAAGCAATAGGTTTTCTTATATTAACTATAACTACTTTAATGTAAACAACTTTTATCTAAATAGCCTCTATTTGCTGTTATTTATAGTCAAGAATAAAAAACTTCCCTCTTAGCAAAACAATAAAATAGTGTCACTAGTCAATAGATCAAACTTAAGATCAAAAATGATCTAAGAAATCCCATAAACCAAGTAATAGTGCCTATTTAGCATTTTAAGATTTAACCGATTAGTCATGTAAATACCTTTCTCTTTAGGAGTTACCACTATATGCTTGATAAAATAAAGATTGGACCTAAGTTGATAGCAAGTTTTTTTATAGTAGTTTTTCTATGTGCTTTAGTTGGTTATGAAGGTTTATACAACATGAACCAAATCCAAAGCCAATTTGAGAACACCTATAATAGCCGTATGGTGCCATTGCAAGATCTAAAGGTTATATCTGATCTTTATGGCGTTAACATAGTTGATACTAGTCACAAAGTGCGTAATGGAAATTTAACTTGGGCTGAAGGGCGTAAAAATATCCAGGAAGCTAGAGCAGAAATCAACAAACTTTGGCAGGACTACAATACTAAAACAATTGATAATGAAGAGGAAAAAGCTTTAGCCAAAGATATAAATCAATTATTAAAAAAGGCAGATATTGTTTTAGATAAATTAGAAGACATAGTAAAACAAGAAGATAAAGAGAAAATAGCAGCATTTACAATAAATGATCTTTATCCAAATATAGATCCAATTACTGGAAAACTTGCAGACCTTACAGTTTTACAACTAAAGTTAGGTAAAAAAGATTTTGAAGCTTCAGAAAAATCTTTCTACAACGCTAAAATAACTCAAATTGTTATTGTAAGTTTTTCTGTTTTGCTTGCTATAGGGTTGGGACTGTTTCTTTCTTGGCTAATAACTAAACCATTAAGTAGAATGGCAGAAGTTGCTACTAAAATAGCAGTTGGAGACATTAACCAACAAGTAGAACATCATTCAAAAGATGAAATAGGAATATTAGCAGATGCTTTTCGCAATATGGTTAGCTACATAAAAGACATATCTGATACAGCTAATTCAATAAGTAAAGGCGATCTAAGTGTCAACGTAAATTCCCGCTCAAGCCAAGATATACTTGCACAAAACATCAATAAAATTAGAGACTCACTTAAAACAATGACAGCAAACCTAGATGAAACTTTTTCTCAAGTTAAGAAAGCTTGTGAACAAGTAAACTCAGCAGTAGCAGAAATTAGTTCAGGAAGTCAATCTCTTGCTCAAGGTGCATCTGAACAAGCTTCTTCTATAGAAAGCATTTCAAGTAGTCTAAGAGAAATAAAAACTTCTACCAAGAAAAATGCTGCTAATGCAAAAGAAGCACAAGATTTATCAACAACAGCACTATCTACAACAGAAAGAGGAGTAGATAGTATGCAGAAACTCTCAAGTGCAATAGATAAAATAAAAGTCTCATCAGATTCAACAGCTAAAATAGTAAAAACAATAGATGAAATAGCATTTCAAACTAACTTGTTAGCATTAAATGCAGCAGTAGAAGCAGCACGTGCAGGAGAAGCAGGAAAAGGTTTTGCTGTTGTTGCAGAAGAAGTTAGAAACTTAGCAAGACGAAGTGCAGAGGCTGCAAAAAATACAGCTAACTTAATAGAAGAGTCTGTTAGAAATGCAGAAAGTGGTGTGGCTATTAATAAAGAAGTATTGCTAAATCTAGATGAAATAAACCAACAAGTACAAAAAACAAGCCAAGTAATTGCACAAATTGCAAATGCGTCAGATAAACAAAATAAAGATGTAAATGATATAAGTGATTCAATAGAGCAAATGAACCAAGTAACTCAACAAGTAGCAGCAAACTCAGAACAATCAGCAGCAGCAGCAGAGGAATTAGCAAGCCAAGCTCAAGAATTGCTCTTTATGGTAGGAAAATCCCAAGCTGTATCTTCTCTTGGACAAGCAAACACAAATTCATCATATGAAATGAATGCAATATCCAATAAAGCTAATATTGCAGAAGCATTCCAGCCTAGAAAAGCAAAATCTCCAAATAAGAAAAATAAGCATAATGGTAATGGACATAGCTCCAATGGTCATAATGGTCATGACAAAGACTTTAGTTTTAGTGGTAAGTTCTTAATTCCTTTTGATGAAGATAATGACGTTAATATTCTTCAGAAGTTTTAATTTGTAAACATGATTTTTGATTTTCAAACGTTGGCTAGGAGTAGACTTTCTTTAATTCTAGCTAACTTAATACTAACTCCAAAATCTTTTAACATTGGGAAAAAAATATGGAGATGAAAACAGTTTCTATGAACTCACAATTACTAAGTCCAAAGGTATTTAAGGAACTTTGTTCTCTAGTAGAAAATACTACTGGCATAAGAATACAATCCGGTAAGGAAGAATTTGTTAAATGCAGATTAAGAAAAAGGCTAGATGTATTAGGATTGGAAAATTTTGATCAGTACTTAGAGTTAGTTAGAAATGATTTTTCTGGTCAAGAATTTTCCTTAATGATAAACGCTGTTACTACTAATAAAACCTTTTTCTTTCGTCAAATAGAACATTTTAACTATTTATACAGTATATTTTCTAATATTGACGATCAGGATTCCATTCGTATTTGGAGTGCAGGTTGTTCTACAGGAGAAGAGCCGTTTTCAATTGCCATGGTTTTACAAGAAGCAATACCAAATATCTCAGCTCGTGATGTCCGTATTTTAGCTACAGATATTTCTAATGATGTCTTGCTTACAGCACAAAAAGGAATTTATGAAGAAACTCTTTTGGCCGATGTTCCTTTGCCATTGCAGAAAAAATATTTTGTTTCACTTGGAAAAACAACTCCTCAGCGCTACCAAGTTAATAAGCAAACCAAGTCATTAATATATTTAGCTCGGCTTAATTTAATGTCTCAGTGGCCTATGAAAAACCAGTTTGATGCTATTTTTTGCCGTAATGTAATGATTTATTTTGATAAAAAAGTACAAGAACAACTAATAGATAGATTTTGGGATCTTCTTAAACCAGATGGACATCTTTTTATTGGCCATTCTGAAAGTTTACCAGTAGATAATGGTTTTGAATATGTTCAGCCAGCTATTTATAGAAAACCTATGTAAAGGAGTAACAAAATGAGACATGTTTTAATAGTGGATGATTCTGCTGTTATATGTAATATCTTGAAGCATGAACTCTCTAAATGTGGAGATATAGAAATAGTTGGTACGGCTAAAGATCCTTACGAAGCACGAGAAAAAATTGCTCAACTACGGCCAGATATAATTACTTTAGATATAAATATGCCTAGAATGGATGGTTTATCATTTTTAGATAAATTAATGAAACACTATCCCTTACCTGTAATAATATTTAGCTCACTTGGTGAAAAAAATAGTGAAATTGCGTTACAAGCCCTAGAAATAGGGGCAGTAGAGGTGATTTGTAAACCTCAAAATGATGAGGATAGAGAAGAAGCCTTAAGACGCTTAGTACAAGTAATTCGCAGTGTTTGTTCTGCTAGAGATAGACAAAGTAAACCAAGTTTCTTTACAGAAAAAAATATTACTAAAAAAACTTTACACATCAAAAAAGGCATTAAAAGTAAATTGCTAGCTGTAGGTGCTTCTACAGGAGGTATTCAAGCTATAGAAACCGTCTTAAAACGACTTCCTGCAAATAGTCCACCTACAGTAATTGTTCAACATTTACCTGCAACCTTTACAGAAAGTTTTGCTAAAAGACTTAATAGTGTTTGTGCTATGGAAGTTCGCGAAGCTTGTGATTACGATGAACTTAAACCGGGATTAGCTCTGCTTGCTCCAGGTGATTATCATATGACAGTTGAACGAGAGCAAAATTCTTATTATGTTAGGTTAAGAGGTGGGCCTAAAGTTCATTTTCAGCGTCCTAGTGTTGATATTTTGTTTGAATCAGTAGCAAATAGTATAGGAGCTAATGCTATAGGAGTATTATTAACTGGTATGGGAAAAGATGGTGCAAAAGGTCTCTTAGCAATGCGAAAGGCTGGTTCTATGACTTTTGTACAGGATGAAAAAACTTGTGTGGTTTTTGGTATGCCTAAAGCTGCTATAGAGCTTGGTGCTGCTAGCAGAATTTTACCATTGAATGAACTTCCTCAGGCTATTCCATTAGCTTATTAAATTTATAGTTTATACAGTTACTTTACTAAACTATCTTATACACAATTAATCTATTTAGTTAGATAAGTTGTTTCTAAAGATAGTTTAGTATAAACATAACAAATTATTTAAGTAAGTGTTCTTGGAAAAATGTGCTTACTGCGCTTGTATAAAACTCTTGGTTAGTTTTTTTACGAAAACCATGGCCTTCGTCTTTAGCTAGCAAATACCAAACTACTCCACCATTACTTTTAACAGTCTTAACCATTTGTTCTGCTTCAGTTAAAGGAACACGAGGATCATTTTTCCCTTGTACAACAAAAAGAGGTTTAGTTATTTTACTAGCATTATTAGCAGGGGAGATTTTTAGTAAAAATTCTCGCATTTTTGGATCACGCTCATCGCCATACTCTGGGCGGCGCAAATCTCTACGGTATTCTTGAGTACTTTCTAGGAAAGTGACAAAATTACTAATACCTACTACATCTACAGCGCATTTTAGTCTAGCATTAAAGTTGGTCATACAAGCAAGCGACATATAACCACCATAAGAACCACCAATAACAGCTACACGACTAGCATCTAGCTCTGGACGTGTTGCAATCCAATCCAAAAGCTTGCCAATATCTTTAACAGAATCTTCTCGCTTAAAGCCGTTGTCTAACTCTAAATAGCTTTTGCCATAACCGCTTGAGCCTCTGACATTTGGTACAAGAACTGTTGCTCCAAGTTCATTAACCCAATAGTTAATAGCTGAACTAAATTGAGGACGAGATTGTCCTTCTGGCCCACCATGAATATTAATAATTACAGGTAAAGGTTTAGTTGTTTTATGAGGACGATAATAAAAAGACGGTATCAGTCTAGGTTTGCCTGAAACCTCGTCAAAGGTGGGAAATTCTATTAACTCAGGGCTAGCAAAGCTTTCTGGATTAAGTCCACCTACTTCGCTAGTTGTCCAACGAGTAACTTCACCATTTTTAATTGCTACAGAGTAAACATCTCCTGGAGATTGGGGAGTGCTTAAACTAAACCCTAACAATGTGTTGTCAGGGTTAAAATGTAGTCTTCCTAAAACACCTTTTTCTATATTTATTTTATGTGCTTCTTTAGGGTTTGCTGTAGTTGTTAGATAAAGGGTGCTAATACCACCTTCATTAACAGAATAAGCAAGTTGTTTTGCATCAGAAGAAAGCTCTATATTTTCTATATCCCATTTTAAGTCAGGGAGTACAAACTGTTTTTTTTGTGTTTCTAAATCATAGTAAGTAAGACGCAGAAACTCGCTATCTTCATCAGAAGCATAGTAAATACCTTTTCCATCACGGGAAAAAAGAGAATCTCCGTAAGAGATTTTTTTAGTTTTATTTGTAGAGTTAATTTCTTTAAGTTCTGAAGTTGAAACATCTAACGTAAATAAATAACTTTCATTTGCAGAAATATATTTTCTAAGCAGTAGTTTTTGGTCGTCTTTTGACCAATCTAAAACATTCCATTGACTATCAAGCTCCTTAAGTAACTTAATAGTCTTTAAGTCTGTACCTTCCATAAGGTAAACATCAAAATCTCGGCCATTTCGTTTTGTGCTAACAAAAGCACCACGATCTCCTTTATTTGACCAAACAAAAGACTCATTTCTAGATTTTCCATCTGTAAGTAAAGTATGGCGACCTGTATTTTCATCAAACCAATAGTATTGGTAAAACTCTCCTCCTCCATTATCCATACTAAATATAAAGCCTTGGCGATTTGGATTTGGGCTGTAGGATGCACCATTAATTGGCTCGCGGAAAAATGTTAGTTGTTTACGATAATAATTTGGAGCAGCAACAAAATGAAGTTGAGCAGAATCAGCAAATCTAGTTGCAATTAAAATACCTTTATTTACAGGATTCCAGCCTACAAAGCTGGCTGATCTAACATTTTGATATTGAATGTTTCGCTCAAATGTCTCACTAGGTATATTAGGAATATTTTCTATTATTAAATTACCTATTTCTTTTCTTTCAGCAGAGTCTTTATTTTTTTCTAAGTTTTCTTGAGCAAATAAACTAATGTGAAGTAGTGACAAAATTAGACAAATTAGAATGAATTTTTTCATTAAAAATACTCCAACAAATTTAAATTATTCTGGTTTAATATCAATTACATTATCATTTTGGCGGGAAAATCTATCTGGGTCAGTTCCAAAAGAGGACACCATAGAAAATAATTTAAAGTTTCCTGAACCAATTTGATTTTCTATAGCTTGGTGAATGCGCTTTTTAGCATATTCGCGAATAGGCCGACGTATAAAAGGCAAAAGTAGACATAGACCTGTCAAATCGGTTAAAACTCCTGGGGTAATTAAAAAAGCTGCGGCTAGTAGCAATAATGCTCCATCTAAAACGGCTGTGGTGGGTTCTTGTTCTAATCGCATTGCTGCTTTTATTTGATCCCAAGCCCTTTTTCCTTCCCGTTTAGCAAGATAAGCTCCTAATAACCCAGGCACAACAATCATTGCTATAGTTACCCAAATATTAGTGTAACGCGTTAGTAAAACTAATAGGTATGTCTCAATTGTTGTAACAACAGTAAAAAGTAAAAAAAGTTTTGCCAATAATTTCATAAATAACACCTCACTTCTAAATAGTAACAGAGTGCTTGAATTTTGTCTGTGAGTCTTACTAAACAAAAACATTATACACGATAAGTTTCATAAGAGATAATACTAGTATAATAGGAATTTTTTAGTGGTATATCTATTGCAATAGCTAAATTGTAGTTTTTGTTCTTATCAAAGTTTTAATTAAATATATTGTGAGCTATTTAAGTAAGTTGTACTAGATAAAGGAAAAGATAAGAAGCTAATAGTGATTTTTATCAAAATAGAGTTTTAGAAGGCAATAAGATGGCAAATGAAATTTATTTCTCAATGGTAAAAATTAGGTTTTAGAGGGGGAATTTTTACCAAAGGAGGCAGAAATGCTCATGCGAAAAGTTTTGCTAATTATGTTATTTCTATCTTTATTTTTAGGCTTAACAACACAACAACTAGTTTTAGCACAGCAAAAACCATTATTTTTTTCACAAGAACAAAAACAGAGTAAGCAACAAACAAAGAAAAATAAAACACAACAAAAGAAGGCTGAAACCACTGTAAACAAACAAGAAGAGCCATTATTAAATAAAACAGAACCACCCAAAACAGAGCCACCCAAAACAGAAATTCCCAAAAATCAACATCAATGGGCTTTATTAATAGGTATAAGTGATTATCCTGGACAGATACAAGATCTTCTTTTTGCCAAACAAGATGTTTTGGATATCAGAAAAACTTTGATTGATTCAGCCGGGTTCCAAAATGATCATATTTTTTTGCTAACAGATAATGATAAAGATGGGCTTAAAGCAACTAAGCAAAATATTTTCTCTGTTTTAGAGCAAGAACTAACTCCAAAAGTTCAGAAAGAAGATGAAATAATTGTTTTTCTAGCAGGTCATGGATTTTCCACTGGCCTTGGCAATCAGGCTAAGAGCTATTTTCTCCCTCTTGATGTAGATGCACAAAGCAAGGAAATGCTTGAGAAAACAGCTATTAATTTAAATGAGTTTTCAAGCAAACTTAGTTTATTAAAAGCAAAACAGTTTACTATTTTTGTTGATGCTTGTAGGGAAGATCCTTTTCCTGGACGAGGTATTAAAGGCAATCCTCTTACTGATGTGATGGCTCGTGGGCTTCGTGTAAAGCCCATACAAGCTGAAGTTGTTACTACTGTAACCTTTTATTCTTGCCAAATTGGAGAGCGGGCTTATGAAAGTGATGAGCTTGGACATGGTATTTTCACTTATTTTATTTTATCTGGTATTAAAGAATTAGCCTCTCGTCCAGATGGTCGTATAGAAGCAGGGTTGCTAGCAAATTATCTAAAGGAAAATGTACGAAATTGGGCTAGAGAGTTTCAAGCACGTGCTAGGTATGCTATAGAGCAAACTCCAACCATGATAGCTAATGAAATACATGAGCCAGTTATAATTCTTAGAGTTGCTTCTGCTACACAAGTCGATCTATCAGCATCTGGAAATGGAGAAATTTTAGTAAGTACTTCTCCAGACAATGTAAACATTTTTATTAATGGACAATTACTTGGAAAAGGGCCAATTAAAAAAGAATTTCCACCAGGTCAATATAAAATACGTGCAGAAATGGCAGGTTTTCAACCAACAGAAACTTCAGTTAATGTTATTGCTGGATATGATCAGGAACTTTCTCTAAATCTTAAACCAACAACATCTTCTGCAAGCTATGAAAAAGCAGTGCAATTTCAAGCTCAAGGATTAGAACCTCAAGCAATTTTTGCTTTTGAACAGGCAATTAAAGAGGATTCAAGCCTAGTAGCTGCTTATGAACGTTTAGCAACTATTTATCTAAAATTAGGGCGTTATCGTGATGCAGTTGATTTACTAATGCTTGCTACACAAAAATTTTCTGATAATGCTATGGTTATAGCTCAATATTCACGGGCCTTAAGTGTTTGGGCAGAAAAGGATGAAAAAAAAGATATTTCAAGTAATGCTCGCCCTAGCAAAGCAATTAAGCATAGTGATGCTCGTAAAGAAGCTATAAAAGCAGCAGAACTAGCTATAGGAAAGGCTAGCAATCTTGCTGCACCTCAGATTGCATTAGGGTTTGCTTATTTGATAGATGAAAAAGACCGGTCAAAGGCTATTCCTGTATTTATACGTGCTTCAGTTATGACACCTGATGATGCTGAAGCCTACTATGGTGCAGGTTATGGGTATCGTTTACTTAAAAAGTACCAAGATGCTATTACTCAATTAAATAAGGCTATAAGTTTGCGGTCTGACTACTATGAAGCACAAAGAGAGTTAGCTTATTGCCATCATGCTCTTGGTGATACTGATCAAGCAATTCAACATTATGAAAATGCTACAAGTTATAGAACTCAAACTAATAACAGTTCTGAGATGGCTGGAAATAATTTAGCTCTATCAACTCTTTACCAACAAAAAGGGCAAGAAACTGGCGGAACACGAGGCAATTCCTATATACAAGCTGGAAAAGGTTATGAGAAGGATGCTAGAGAATATGATCCTACTCTCAAAGCAGCATTTGAAGTACTTTCTCAAGCAGGATTATCTTCAAGAATTAAGAATTTCCTACCTTCAGATTTAAATAATGTATTAGATAAACTGAAGATGACAGATAAAATTAAAATCCCCTTTCCATAACTGCTAGGTAGTAAAATAATTAAATCTAGAGAATAACTTTTTAATTAAATTACTTCTAAATATCATTAATTAAATCACTGCTGATGACTAACTTATGATTATATTCAGGTTTGTTAGTTATTAAACGGAGATTTAATTTTTAGCATAATTTCTTGACTTTTTAGCTAGTTGCCATGACTATTGGAAGATAATTTGCTGGAAAGCATGCAAAATACTTGCAAGCCAACACTAAATAGATTGATAATATCCCCGATATTTAATTATTTCTGAAGGCGACTCAGATGTTTTGTACACAGTGCAACAAATCCTACGATAAAAAAACAGTTTTTTGCCCAATTCATGGACGTAAATTGATTAAAGATGCTAAGGAAGCATTACTTGGCCGAGTTATTGACAATAAATATTTAATAGAAGAAGAAATTGGTGAAGGTGGCACTGGTACGGTTTATCGCGCTCGTCATGTGAAATTGGACATGACTGTAGCTATCAAAGTCTTACATAACAAGTTTACAGATGATGCCGTGGCTGTAGAGCGCTTTCGTCGTGAAGCTTATGCTTCTATGCAAATTCGTCATCCTAATGCTATTGCGGTGATGGATTATGGAACAACAGAAGATAACTTAGTTTATGTGGTAATGGAATTTCTAACAGGCATTACATTGCGCGAAAAACTAGAAAGAAAACCAGTTTTTAGCCTAGAAGAAGCTAACGCTTTAATGCAGCCAATTTGCGAAGCTGTAAGTGTTGCTCATCGTGTTGGTATAGTTCATCGAGATTTAAAACCAGAAAATATTTTTCTAGATTCCAGTAAAGGCGGAGATGAAGTAGTTAAAGTGCTTGATTTTGGAATTGCTCGAATGACTGGTGTTACTGAAGATCAACAAAAACGAGCAATGCGCCTTACTCAAGAAGGGATTTTAATTGGTACTCCTCATTATATGTCCCCTGAACAGTGTTATGGTAGAGATGTTGATGCTAGATCTGATGTTTATGCCTTAGGGATTATGTTGTACGAAATGTTGACAGGTCAATTACCATTTGATGATCGTTCACTCTCAATTGTTGCAGTAAAACAAGCTAGAGAAAAAGCTAGACCAACTTATGAAGTTAACCCAGGTGTTCCACATATTGTTAATGCAGTAGTAATGAAAGCGATGGAGAAAAAGCCTGAAAATAGACCTCAATCTGTGATGGCTTTAGCTCAAGAGTTACAAACTGTAATTAAAATGGTTACAGAAAAGGAGTTTCAATCTGTTTTTCTTAATGCTAGTGATGAGGATTTAGAAGCTGCTCTTTTGCTTACTGGCAATTTAAGTAATATGTCTTCATTGTCAAATACTCCAGAAATAAAAGATAGATATTTGGAAATGATAGAGCGTACTTTAAGCCCTGAACGTTCTATAAGTCCTGAAAGACGCCGCAATACTAAACCCTTAGCTGCTTCTTCAGATAATAGGTTAGTAGAACAAAATAGCAATGCTGTTACTCAAAATTCTACTCAAACAACATCTCTTAACCAAAATAGAACCGTTAATACCTATCTTTCTTTAACTAGTAATGAGTTAACAGTGGTAAAAAATATTAGGGGTGGAGATGATGAACTCACAGAAGATATACCAACTGCTAACTCAATAAAAATAGAAGATCCAGAAATAGTAGCAGGACTTTATGAGCAACTATCTCATTTAATTAGAGAAACACCTATTTTAATGCAAATTATTTCTGCTGATTTAGAAGCTAAAAAACCTATAGATATGGTCTTTTTAACTGAGCTTAAGTATGCAGTTGACAATATACGCAACATTATTTTTAGATTAGAAAAAGTATCTAATTTCTAATAAATGCTAATGCTTTAGCTAACCTTCTGACTTTAACTTTCCATCTGGATAAATATGAATTACCTTGGCATGTTTATCTAGTAGTGTTGGGGTAAGTAGTAATTTACGATGACATTTATCTGGTAAGCTTTCTGCACACATAATACAAACTTTTTGAGTTTCACTTAATTTGATAAGCTCTCTAATTCCAAAATCAAAATCCTCTTTAGGAGCTTGTATTTTCCAACCTAATTCAGGGAAATGGATGTAAAAAATTTTCTTCTCACCAAGAGTAGTAACTAAAGCTTTTTGATTAAATTGGGGCCAACGAGATCTTGCTACTGCTCTAACATCTGCTAACACTTCAATATTATTGGTTATAAGTAATGATAAAAATTTCTCTATTGGTTGGCGACCATGCCCAATAGTATAAATTGCATTAGTCATATTACATGCTCACCATTTGTTAACCTTCCGTATCTTTTTGCTTTTACAAAGTGCTTCCTGATATTATTGATAGAGCTTACCTTACTGGGATAATCTAGAACTTTTCTAATTTTAACATAGTATATTTTGCTAGTAATCCAAATAGCTACAATAGCGTTTTCAAGCATATGAATTTAAGTAAATACCTTGTGTTTTTGAAGGCTTTAAATTGGAAAAAAAATGTCTTATTCATTTTTTTAGCTATTTCATTATTAGCTATTAGTACTTGTACGTCAAATGCACAGCTAATAGAAAAATTAGATACTCCAATAGTTGAACTTACTGATAAAGGAAAAAGATATCCACTTGAAGGATGTTTTGAAATTTTAGAAGATAAAACACAAACTCTTCAAATAGAAGATGTTGCCTCTTCAGAAATGGCTTCTCACTTTGTAGCTAACAAAAAAACTATACCAAGTTTTGGGTATACAAGCTCTATTATTTGGCTAAAACTGAAGGTAAATAATAAATCACAAAATCCTCATAAATGGTTGCTTGAAATAGCTTTTCCTAGAATTAATCATATAGATTTATACTGGCCTAATACTCTAGTCAATAACAATAAAGCTTTTAATAAAAAGAGTTCTGGGAGTGCAATAGCTTTTTCTCAACGGGAACTCTCTCACCGCAACTTAGTTTTTCCTTTAGAACTTTTACCCCAAACAGAACAAACTTTCTATATAAGAATTCAAAGTCATAGTGCAATTTCTCTACCTGCAATAATTTGGCAAGAAGACGCTCTCTATAAAAAAGATAATAAAGAGCTATTCTTATTAGGGATATATTACGGCGTAATTATGATAATGATTGTATATAATTTGTTTATTTACTTGGGGACATTTGACAAAATTTATTTTTATTATGGCTTTCGAGGTTTAGCTATTGTACTTGCTCAATTAACGGTGGATGGCTTGTCAGCTCAGTATTTATGGCCAAATTCATCAAATTTTGCAATGCGCTCATTTCCAATTGGCTCAGGTTTAGTTTGTATTGCAGCATGTTTTCTTAGCAAGGAATACTTGGCTTTAAAAATAAATTTTCCGACTTTTGAAAAGATTTTAAAATGTCTTGTAGTTTGGTTTAGTTTTCTAGTCTTAGGTTGTTTGCTAATTCCAATAGATGGAATTACTTTTGGAGTTACTCTTAGAAATATAGCATCGGTAATAAACTTTACAGCATTTAACTTTGTTATCCTTACTTTTGTAATGGCTGTTTTGACAACTAGAAAAGGATATAGACCAGCCAAATTCTATTTAAATACATCTTTAATGTTAGTAATAGGTGGGGTTATCACAATTTTAAGAAATGCTGGAATGGTTACAGATAATTTATTTGTAGCTTATGGGTTTCATATTTTTACAGTTTTAGGAGAAGTTTGTCTTTCTTTTGGTTTGGCTGATCGCATCAATATATTGCAAGGTGAAAAACAAGCAGCAGAAAATAACTTAAAACTTAAGGAAAAAGATTCAGAAATTTTCCGTCTCCGCAATGTCGAACTTAATGATGCCAACTTAAAACTTAAAGAATTAGACCAAATAAAAGCTAATTTTACAGCAATGCTTGTACATGATTTAAAGTCACCATTAACTGTTGTAAGAACTACTTTAGGACTTTTGGATTCAGAAGAAACTATTAAAGACCCTAAGATAAAGAAATTTATAGGAGTTTCTGAAAAAAATATAGACAAGATTTTGGCCTTAGTAAATGAATTACTAGAGTTTTACCGCTCAGAATTTCAAGAAATAAAACTCTCACTTCAGCTATTAGATGTTGAGCAGTTTTTACAAACTTCTGCAGAATCTACAAGCCTAGTAGCAAAAACTAATAATATTTCTGTAGAGCTACATTGTGAAAGCCCTTTGCCAAAAATATTTGCAGATGTAAATAAATTAGAAAGAGCTTTTTCTAATCTCTTATCCAATGCTATTAAATTTAGTGTTTCTGGCGGAAGTATAAAAATAGAAGCAAAAATAATTAAAGGTACTGGAATAGAAGAAGGTTTAAGCTTTCTATTAATTTCTATTACTGATAATGGAGAGGGTATTCCACCTGAAGCAATTCCTTATTTATTTGAACCTTATCAACAAGCTGAATCTAAGAAGAAAAAAGTTGGAGTAGGCTTAGGATTGGCAATTGTAAAAAGAATTATTGCTGCACATGGAGGAAATATTTCTGTTCGTAGCCAGTTAGGTGTAGGTAGTTGTTTTAGCATTATATTGCCTACTTATAGCAATATTACTAGTACAACAATGTTAAACGCAAAAAATGAACAAGTTGAAGATGTTTCTAATGATTTTAGCCAAACTAACCAAATTAGCCAAACTAGCCAAACTAGCCAAACTAACCAAGATAGAGATTTAGAATTAGAGGAAATTTTAAAATCTGAGGAAAAAAACGCTGAATCGTCTTTGGTACTTTTAGTAGATGATGATTTAATTAACCAGAAAATAGTAAAAAGCTTGTTAGAAAAATGGGACTACAAAATAGATGTTGTATCTAATGGAACACAAGCCTTGGAAGCTTTTAATAATAAGGACTACAAGCTAATATTAATGGATTGTTATATGCCTGAAATGAATGGTTATGAAGCTACATTTAACATCCGTAACCTTGAAAAGACAAAATCAAATGGTCTAAAACTTGAGCGTGTACCAATAGTTGCTTTAACAGCTTTAGATGCAGAAGAAACAGAAAAGTGTTTTAAAGCAGGTATGGATGATTTTTTAGAAAAACCCTTTAAACCAGATAAGCTTAAAGAAATTGTAAAGAAATGGCTCCCTAACAAAGTAGTTTAAATTAAGTGTAAAGTTTGGAAACAACCGAAAAGAGAAACAAAATGCCTTTAGATGTTCAACAACTTACTGCAATAGTACGAGAACAATCTCCAGTTATAAACCGCCTAATAAATGAAATCCGTAAAAGAGTAATAGGTCAACCTTTGTTGTTAGAACGCTTATTGATAGGGTTGCTAACAGGTGGCCATATTTTATTAGAAGGTGTTCCAGGTCTAGCAAAAACTCTTACTATAAAAACCTTATCAGAGTGTTTAGACTTAGAATTTCGTCGGATTCAGTTTACGCCAGATCTTTTACCTGCAGATCTAATAGGAACATTAATTTACAACCAAAAAACAGGAGACTTTGTTGCTAGACGTGGCCCTATTTTTGCAAATATGATTCTAGCAGATGAAATTAACCGTGCTCCTGCTAAAGTTCAAAGTGCTTTATTAGAAGCTATGCAGGAAAGAAGAGTCACTATAGGCGATACTACATATCATTTGCCAGAACCTTTTTTAGTCTTAGCTACTCAAAATCCTGTAGAACAAGAAGGCACCTACCCACTTCCAGAAGCACAAGTAGATAGATTTATGCTAAAAGTTGTGGTTGATTACCCTTCTCGTAAAGAAGAAAGAGAACTCTTAGATCGCCTTATTCCAGATAATACTAGCGGAGATTCTGCCGATGCTAGTTTAATTTCAGTAGAAAAAGTCTTAACAAAAACAGATTTATTTTCACTGCGCTCTACAGTAAATAAAATTTATGTAGATGATCGTATTAAGGATTATTGCCTGGACATTATTCATGCTACTCGTAATCCAGAAGTCATAAAATTAGGTGAGTTAAACTCATTAATTCGTTATGGTGCTTCCCCAAGAGCTTCTATTTACTTAATTTTAGCCTCTAAAGCCTATGCCTATCTAAAAGGAAGAGCTTATGTTACTCCTGATGATGTTAAAATGATTTGTTTTGATGTACTTCGCCATCGTCTTATACTTAGTTATGAGGCTGAAGCTGAAAATATTACGTCAGATAATCTGATTAAACGTATTTTAGATAGGGTTAATGTGCCATAAGTTTTATGGAAAATAAAAGCGCTATAGGGCTACCTCCAGAATTAGCACGTAAAATCAAGCTTTTTGAGATACATAGCCGCAAGCTTATTGTAAATGGGTTTGCAGGTGAATATCGTAGTGTTTTTCGAGGTCGTGGAATGGAGTTTGATGAAGTTCGTCCTTATAGTCCTGGGGATGATGTTAGGCTTATTGATTGGAATGTTTCTGCTCGTACAGCAGAACTTTACATAAAGAAACATATAGAGGAAAGAGAGCAAACTGTAATACTTGTTGTTGATCTATCTAAATCAGGTGATTTTACTACATCAAAGTATAGTAAGAAGGAAATTGCCGCAGAAATATGCTGTATTTTAGGCTTTGCTGCTGCTACCAATAATGATAGAGTTGGGCTACTTTTATTTACAGATCAGGTGGAAAAGTATGTTCCACCCCAAAGAGGCTTAAAACATGCTCTAAGAATTGTTAGGGATTTACTTTTAGCTGAGCCTAAAAGCAAAAAAACTAATATTGGTTCTACTCTCAACTATTTAAATCATATTTTACGTAGAAGAGCAGTAGTTTTTCTAGTATCAGATTTTTTAGATAAAAACTTTGAAAAACCCTTAAGAGTTACTGCTCAGCGACATGACACAGTTGCCATTCACTTAACAGATGTTAGAGAAAAATATATGCCTTCTCTAGGTTTGGTTGAAGTAGAAGACTTTGAAACAGGTGAAAGACTTCTTTTTGATAGTAGTAGTAAGATTTTTCAAGAAGCTTTTACTAGAATTATCTCTCAGGAAAGAGTGTTTCTTCGCAAACTCTTTGGTCAATTGTCTATTGATTATGTAGAGTTAACTACAAGTGAACCTTATGAAACTAGTTTACGTAAACTTTTTGCACTACGTTCTAAGAGATTAGTTAGATGATTAAGTCTTCTGTAAATGAAACATTTTATATGTTAATCTAGGTAATTATTTTAGTAATTATATATTAAGATTTAAATAGTAGGTTATAAATCAGGTAATTATGTATTGTCCTTCTTGTGGAGTAGAAAGTAAAAATAAAGATCAAGATTTTTGCGAAGGTTGTTCTACTAATTTAGTATTAATACAACAATTTTTAGAAAGACCTGATGCTAAATTTCGTCGTAGCCGATTGGCTAGTCGTTCTGGCCTTGTATCCTTGACTATATCTGAAGGTTTTGCCTGGACTCTTTTAGCCTTAGTTATATTTGTATTAATTATTTTTTTAGCGACAATCTTTTTTTCTAAAGAAACAGACCCTAATGCTAAAACTTATTTAGCTTTTGCCATTTTGCTTGCCTTGATAGCTTTTTGTGGAATTCCTTTTTTACTTGGTTTAGTTTTATTATTAAAGGATCTTACAGAAGTTAGAACCAAAAAGGGTAAATCAGAAAAATTTGAAGAAAATAATTAAAAACCCTTAAGCTTCTATAGGTTTTGGTATAGTACACTAGATAGGTTTGCCTGTAATACTTATAGGCTGGTGTATAGACTTATGCTTTTATCTAACAATTTGCTATTATAATTTTTATTTTCTAAGTTACCCAGCAAATTTTTACCTAAGAACATGGCTTAATACTAAGACTTTATAAGGAGGACAGGCTTGTGGCTTTTGATAAAGATAAATTCTTAAAATCCGCAGAAAAATATTTGCAACAAGGTAAAGTACCTGCTGCTATTTCCGAATACCAAAAAATTGTAGAACTTGATCCTAATGATTTTAATATACTTAATACTTTGGGAGATCTTAACGCTAGAATAGGCCAAAACAAAGAAGCTATAGGTTACTACTTAAAAGTAGCAGAAAATTACCAATCACATAAAGACATAGTAAAAGCTATTGCTATGTATAAAAAGATGAACAAGCTAGATGCCTCAAATTATGAAGTATGCTTAAAACTTGCAGAACTCTATGCTCTTCAAGGACATAACGTAGATGCTAAACATCAATATAATATTGTATTAGATGCTTATAAACGAGATGGTAAAAGCCGAGATGCACTTAGGATTATGAGAGCAGTTTCTGATCTAGATCCTGAAGATGTGCATTTAAGAATGGATTTAGCAAAAAGTTACAAGGATGAAGGTCTAAATAATGATGCTAAAGAAGTTTATGTTATTGTAGGAAATAGCCTCCTAAATAAAACACGAATAAATGAGGCTATATTTGCTTTCCAAAGTGCTTTAGGCATAGATTACAACTATAAACCTGCCTTCAAAGGATTGATAGAAGCTTTTACTGCTAATAGTGAAATAGATAAAGCTTTTGCTATGTTAAATGAAGCCTTAGGTAAAAATGCTCAAGACCCAGAGTACTTAGATTTGCTAGGAAATATTTATCTTAAGAGTAAGATGTTTGAACAAGCCGAAGCTACATTTAATTATCTCTACCAAAATAACAAAAACTACTATAAACAACTCCTAGACGTAGCTCAGGGCTTTTTAGATGCAGACCAACTAGATCAAGTCGTCACTACTATTGACCGATGTCTAGAATACTTGCTTCAAATTAAAGAAGAAGGTTTAGTCACAGATATACTAACAAATTTACTTAAGAAAGATCCTGCTCATATGCAAACCCTACGTAGACTAGGGTATATTTATATGAGTACTCAAAAGAATAATAATTTAATTTCTACACTAAAACTGTTTGTTCAAGCGGCTCTTAACCAAGGAAACAAAGCAGAAGCAGTTATGGCATTACAACAGCTTTTAACACTTGAGCCTAATGAAGAAGCCAAAGCACAACTTGTTAACCTAAAAGAAAATGAACCAGTTAGTGAAGATGATGGAATAGCTAAAGATCCTCTACTACAAACATTAAATCCACTTACTACTTCAGTAAGTCCTGAGCCAGCACCTCAACCTGAGGCAAAGAAAGCGGTTAAGGTAGGCTCTACACGTACTTCAGCTTTACTAGAAGGAATGGCTAATCAAAGCCCAGAAATACTTGATAGCCAAATTAGTTTATTAGAAGAAATGGTAGTTACCTATCCTGATTATGTTGAAGCTAGAGTTAAGCTAAAGAACAGTTATCTACAACGAGGGCTTAAAGATAAAGCTGCTGAGCAATTTTTAGCATTAGGTAAAATTTATGAATCTCAAGGAAATAAAGAGCTTGCTCGTGAGATGTTAACAGAAGGGTATAAACTTAGTATGTTAACAGGAGGTGCGCAGGAAAAACCACCTTCTGTAACAGGGCAATTTGCTGCTGCTCAAACCTTAAACCGCACAGGAGCATTTGCTAAAGCTCCAGCCACTCCAGCTACTTCGGTAGCAAATCCATTGGGTATTAAAGGTAGAACAGGAAGTCTTAGTGGCGCTTATCCAAGAGCTACAGGGGCTTTTGGTAAAGCATCTGTTGATCTTTCTACAAAAATACTTGCAAATAAGTTATTTAAGAAAGAATGGCGTAGGGCTTGTCGTTACAATAGGTTAATTGCTTTAGCCATAGCTAAAATAGATGATTTCTCAAATTACCTAGAAACATATGGCGAAGAAATGAGTGAAACTTGCTTTAAGAGAGTTGCTGATGCTTTAGCCGGAGAACTAAATCGCCCTGGAGATGAATTAATTACTTATCCGGGAGAAGGCTTTGCAATTGTTTTACCTGAAACTCCTGCTGATGGTGCAGCTGTTGTGGCAGAAAGATTAAAAGCTTGTGTTGAAGCCCTAAATATTTCACATGCTAAAGCTAATCAATATGTTACACTTAGTTTTGGTATTTCTAGTAGCACTCCTGGAAGAAATGCAAATCCTGATGATTTAGTTGAAATTGTAGCTACTGCTCAACTACAGGCTGCAATGGCAGGCAATCATATAATAGTTTTATAAGCTTAACTCTAAAAGCTAGAATTAGTTTGTTAAAAATAAAATGCGGGCCAAAACCCGCATTTTTCTTTATTTTAGAGTTTTAGGCTTTATGTTGACAAAATACGGTTTAGAGCTGAAAAAAGCATATCTAAGCCTCTTTC
>JBDIBI010000031.1:0-75217 GCA_039812885.1 Blastocatellia bacterium | reverse complement strand
AAACTCAACTACTAGTTAGCGATCCCTATAATATTGACACTGGGAGACTTTTTAAGGATAAATTTGATTTGGAATTGTCAGTTTTTGCTGTTAATTCAGTGGAAACTCCTAAATCATATACGTATTATATTGTTTGTAAGCATTCAGACGAAAGCATAGTTATTAGTGTAAAATTGACGGATAAAGAAATACCTGATTTTGTAAAATTTCTTAATAGTCCCTTTGTAAAAAACTACTAAAATGGAAACTCAAGTTTGGCAAATGTCAACAAGTAAAATATAGACAAATGATAGAGAAAGACATAAGCTAAAAACTTGGTGTATAATACTAGTAAAAACAAACTAGTAAACTAGTCCTAATGCATTATATATTCTTAGGGTATAATATGTTAAGACAAACTATATATGGTAAACTAAACAAAGACGAATTTTCCTTAAAAACAGGGAGTTTGCATATGTCATCAGAAAAACGTGAGGAACTTTTTCAGGCTAATAAAAACAGATTAAAAGAACTCGCTCACAGAGCTATTTTTATAAAAGGGTTAAGTCCAAGAGATTTTCTAGTTATTTGTATTGATGTTGATGATAACCGCATGTTTAGAGACTTAGCAGATTATTTAATGCCAAATAGTAATTGGCAACAGTTTCGTGATCGAGGAGAACAACCTATTGCAAGAGGCAGTGTACCCATTGAGATACGTGATCTTCTTGTTAAAATCGTGCCAGACATTAAAGATGGGCTTTATGGCAAAATTCCGAAGGGTGTTGTACGTGCTGTTATCTTAAGCGGAGGAGCTTCAGTTTATCATATAGAGCCGGTTTCTGAGTTAGCCCATAACTATAGAAACAATTAAGTTAATGGTTAGTTATGTATGTTTATTTTGAAAGGAAAAAAATGAAAAAATCAGATTTGCAGGAAATTAATCGGATTGCTCGTAGACCTGGTGCGAAAGCATTTATGGTAGAGCAAAACCTATCAGACCTTTTACCTAAACAACAGGAAATGCTTAAAGTAAACCAACCTGTTGTAGAAAAAGTTGCTGTTGTAGAAAAAGAAGTTGATAAAACAAAATAGGCATAAAATAATGTAGCCATATCAAGGGCGCAGAAACCTAATTAAAGAATTAAAATACACTATATATACTGGCATATCATTTTTTATATACTACATACAGTATTTAACACTGGGCCAAATATGGTTTTGTTAATTGTTACCCTTGGAGGTTTAACAAATGGGAATAGATATTAAGGCTTTTATCGATGTATGGCCTTCATTAGACCCTGAATTAGAAAGCGATTCAGAGCTTATTGAAAGTTGTAGCATTCATTGTTTTGGAGAAATATTTATCCATAGGGACACAAAATTATTTAGCTTGTTAGCAGGTGTTGGTGGCGAAGGCGAAGCTTTATTTGCTCCAAAAGGTATTCCAACAATGTGTAGCTGGCGAGTGCAAGCTGCTTACACTGTAATAGCTATTGATGATGCTAAATGGACTTTAGGCCATGAAGAATCTTCTTACCCTAGATATATCAAGCGTAGCCAAGCCGAAGAGCTTATAAATGAAGGTCAATCAAGATATTTTAATAAAAAATTGGGTGAAATTTTGGATTATGATGCTCACACATTTTCTTGGTTCATGGTAGAAGAATTGCAAGAAATTCACCATAAGTATCAAACTTTAGAGGATGGTTGGCCCCAAACTATAGAAGCCCTTAACGCAATTATCGCTTTGATGAAAGCTTTAGATAATGGCCAAGCTGGTAGAACACGCTTTATTTTCTGGTTTGAAGGCGGCAAACCTGCCGAACAAGATATGGTAGATAGAATATATGCAGCTTTATCTAATCACTAATAATGCTAGTCTGATAAATTACTTATTTTTGTATTAAATTGTTGTTTTATAAGGGTAAGTTATGAGAAATATTGTGGTTAATAAAGAATATACTGCCAGTCGCTGCGAAATTTGCCACCAAGAAGATTGCTTTGATGCTTTATCAAATACTTGCCAGAGGTGCAAAGATATCAGAGTTCCGATAACAACAGCAAATAGCACCAAAAAACAATTAGATTTTGGCGAAATAGGATTAGTGCCGCAAATAATTTGCTATGCTGTCAATTATCTCAAAGCTTGCGAATACATCACGAACAATGCGAATAGGAGTAAAACCATTAAATAGAATGAGTTACTGTAATCTATTTTGAGCAATAGTTGCTACTGTTTATAAGCTTTGATTTTTTGTTTTGCACTAACTTCAATCATTGCTTATTGTTACAATTTTATTTTCACTCGCAAACTTTGAGATAAATTCGTAATCTTTGGTTCTCCCGTAATTTTGGTGGTAAGAAATTAAGCAGTATTGTATAGTAAGAAAAAATAGAGGTGTTAACTAGGAGGTTTGTAATGACGACTAGTTTAGTGCCAAAATGTGCTGGAATTAGATTAGAAAAAATAATCTCCAATCAAGATTCTATAACTATAGTTGTAAAAAGCATTGCATCCTCAGCCTTGTGTCCATTGTGCCAAAATCCATCTCAGAAAGTTCATAGCTACTACTCACGCAGAATCGCTGATTTGCCTTGGAGTGGTATTGCTGTTGGGTTATTGCTTCATACAAGAAAATTTTACTGTTCTACTTTAGCTTGTGAGAGAAAGATATTTACTGAACGTTTGCCTGAAATTGTAAAACCTTATGCACGTAAAACCGTACGGTTAAATGAACTTCTTACTTTAATTGGCTATGTTATAGGGGGTGAAGCTGGCTCTCGTTTGGCTTTAGAGCTTGGTATGAGTGTTAGTCCAGATACTTTGATTAATCGTATCCGCAAAGCTGCCAACTTCAATATAACAACTCCTCGCATGCTTGGTGTAGATGATTTTGCTTTCCGTAAAGGAAAACGATATGGCACCATTTTAGTAGATCTAGAGAAAGGCTGTGTTATTGATTTATTAAAAGATCGTGAATCATCAACCTTAGAAGCTTGGTTAAAAGCACATACAGGAATAGAAATAGTTACTCGTGATCGTTCTAGTGCTTATGCTGAAGCAATTAGGGCTGGAGCACCTGATGCTGTGCAAGTTGCTGATAGATGGCATTTAATTAAAAATTTAACAGAGGCATTGGAAAGCTTATTAAGCCGACATCATCGTTTTATTCGTGATGCAGCAAACCCTATTGTAGAATTGCCTGAAACACAACCACAGGTTGATTTTGATGTTAATTCAAACCCTCTAGAAGTTGAAAACTTATCAAGACTTCCTAAAAGTGTGCTAACTAGACGAGAAAAACGTTTATCTCTTTACAATGAAGCAATGGAACTTAGGCAAAAAGGAGTACCTGTTTTTGAGATAGCAAAAAGAGTAGGCAAAGATGATGCTACTGTATATAGGTGGATAAAACGAGGAAAATATAAAGAAAATACCAAAATTTTCCCTAGCCAGCTTGATGCTTATTTGCCTTATATAACAAGGAGATTGCAAGAAGGTTATCTCAATGTTAGGCAATTTTGGAAAGAACTAAAAGAGCTTGGATATAAAGGAGCATACACCTCACTAATTGCTTATTTACATAAGCACAATAGCAATTTAGAACTAAGGATAAAACGTCGCGATAAACCAAGACCTGTTTGTAAAGTGAAAACAGAAGTGTTGATAGCAACTCCATCTGCAAGAAAAACTCTTTGGATGTTATTAAAGCCAGAGAAACTTGATGAAAAAGAATCTTTGATGATAAGTAATTTATGTAACTGTTGTCCAGAAATTGCTATTGGTAAAGATTTGGTTATTTCCTTCATAGAAATGGCTCGCCAGCGCCAAGCTGATAAACTTAATAGTTGGATAGATGAAGTGAGAAAAAGCAACATAGCAGAATTCAAATCATTTGTTTATGGCTTGCTACAAGATAAAAAAGCTGTTCTGGAAGCTTTGTCTTCTAAATGGAGCAATGGGCAGTCTGAAGGCCAAGTTAATCGTCTTAAGCTTATTAAACGCCAAATGTTTGGTAGAGCTAATTTTGATTTGTTAAAAGCTAAAGTCTTGAGGGTTGCTTAACAAATAAGCTTTCATCCTTATTTGTTAAGGTCTGTACCATAACCACCAAAATTACGGGAGAACCAATCTTTAAGATAGCTGACATATGCAGTAGTAAGTTTGGTGGTGTTTTATCTATTGTTGGCTAGTCCACCAGTGAATTACTCGGCCTTGAAAGGCCAAGCTTCGCGTATTTTTCAGCTAGTAAAATAACTAGCTGAGTTTAGGGTAGCCTGAGAAACTTTGGGTTTTACAGGTCTTACAATCCCTCCACGCGCCCTCTCTCGCATTCCAGCAAGTGATGACTCAGAACTCGCGCCCTGAGATTCAGAAAAATCTAGAAGTTGTTTGATACCACGAGCCTTAATCACTTTTGAGGCATTTAAATCAGCATTTTCAGCATGTCCACAGATTTTACAGACAAACTCTGCTTGAGAAAGTCTACTCTCTGGATGAATGTGGCCACATTTGGCACATTCCTGACTAGTGAACTTTGGTGGTACTTTTACAACTAACTTATTTAAATTTAACGCTTTATAAGAAAGAAATGTTGAAATTAAACCCCAACAACTGTTTAGAATACTACGGTTAAGCCCTGCTTTAGCACTTGCTTTATTAGGTAAATAAGTCTTTTTATCATTAGAAAGCTTAGCTTCTGGAGAAGCCGTCATACTCTTAACTTTAAGATCTTCCAAAACAAAGACTTCTTTATCACTACTAACTAGTTTGTGAGTAGTCTTATGAGCAAAGTCTCTACGTATATTAGCCATATGCTGATGTATATTAGCTATTTTTCTTTTAGTTTGTTCTCTACGCTTTGAGCCTAATTTTTGACGAGATAATTTCTTTTGAAACTCTTTTAGCTTTAACTCACATTTGGCTAAGGCTTTTTTCTGTTCTGGAGTAAAGTCAAACTGCTCATTTGTTGATGAGTAGAGAGGAATCACTACACCTCTATCTAATCCATTAGCTTTTTCTGCTAGAGTAGATTCATCTAACTGTGAAAATTCTTGCATTAATTGTTCTTGTGTTTTGTGAGATTTACCATCTTCATAGTTAAAAGAAACATAGTAGTTGCCATTTTTCTTGGAAATAGTAACAGAATTAGGATTAAGAAAGTCTCTATGAGGCTCAAAACTCAAATAACCAATGTTATTTCTTTCTGCTCCTACAAATAATCTATATTTTGTTTGTCCGGTTTTATCATCTAAAATAGTTTCTAGCTTAAAGAGTTCTTTAGTTAACCAAATGCTATCACGTTGTCCCTTCTTTTTCTTTGTTGGTCGTCCTGAAAGCCCTTGAAAAAAGCGTTGATAAGCTTCATACCAGCGAAATGCACTACTTCTAAGTATTTGTGATGGGCAATCTTTTAACCAAGGAGTTAGTTCTGTCTTAAACTGTGAGTAAGTTCGATCTATAGGAATATGTTCTCCTGTTAACGCTAGAGAGTGATTGCGAAATCTACGAAAGTATTCATCTTCATCGCATTTGGCGTTATAGATAAAGCGAGCGCACCCCATCCACTGAGACAGCTTTAGCTTTTGTTCTTCTGTTGGATTAGCTTTGAACTTTACTCCACATTGTGACATAAACTTACCTATTACCTCTGATCTAGTTAGGATAGTTTACTATATATTATCTTATATTTCTACTAATTTATGTTTATATTTTGTGTTTGTATCTTGCTCGCTTGTCTCGGATCTAAAGAACCGAGTTTGCGCTCGCGCAGAAGATGGATCAATATGTTTCAGAATCAATATCTTTCAAAATCAACGATTTAATAACATTTTTGATCTAATTTTTGGTCTAATCTTTATATTTGGGTTAGTTAATTGTGGATTTTTATGTTTTGCTGGAGATAAAAGTAAAAACGTCCTAGGCTGGTTACAGCTAGGAGGCTTTTGTTTTATGGCATTTGCGAGGTGTTTTCTCGTTAAAATCTTGCAATCATTGTAAATTAAGATATCAGAACTAATCCCAATATTTTTTCAGCCTATTCTAAAACTAGAACTAATTAAAAACCTAAAAATAAATTAACCTAAGTACTTTTCTTATTGCTAAGTCTTTTGTATAATATTAGATACATAAGATCAAAAAGAGAAAATTTCTCTGAGGTGGTGAGGATGAGTGCTAACGTACAAGATAGACAAACTTTTAGCTTAGTCATAAATACACCAGCAGTAGCAGAACAACTAGATTCTCTGAACCAACAACAAGAAATAGCAATCAGTTGCCAAGATTGTTTTGGAACCGGATGGAAAAGAATCCTTATTAATAACAGGTCTGGCGTAGTACGTTGTAAAGCATTAGGCCATTTGCTAGAGAAAATTACCAAGATAGGAGTTCACGATAAAGACAAACATTGTAGCTTCTTTAATTACCGACCAAAAAACTCTAAACAAGAAAAAGCTAAAGAAATAGCAGAAAAGTTTGTGGATAACTTTTTAACACTAGGCCATAAAAATGCCCAAAGTATTATATTTTACGGCTATAACCAAACAGGGAAAACCCACTCAAATAACTGCCCCTATCGGGCGGAATGTTTCCACCGACGAAATAACAATTACAGTTACTGACCCACGCCATCCACTTTATGGACAGTGCTTTCAGATAGTTGGAGAAATTAATCGACCAGATCATGGTTTGTGCTACGTTGTTTGGTTACCTGAAGGAACAGAACGACATATCCCACGGACAGCAACAAACCTTGTTCCTTTTATGCCACCACCTGCAATACCACTTAATCTTTTCTCATTAGAGAAGCTACTTACAGTTTATGCTCACCTTAGTCAACAACTTAAGGAGCAAGATAAGCATGTCATTAAAGTCATCAAAGATTCAACAATCAATACCACAATCAAAATATCAACAGAAGAAAATATCAACAGTAAACCCAACAACCAACAATCTAATTACTCCTCAGCAAGTTTGGCCAGTATTAAATCAGCACCAACGAGAAAAACTGTTCCACCAGATGGTGAAAATCTGTTGCAGTCTCGTCAAATCAAAAGCTGCGATAAAAGATCAGGAGGAAGTAAGCAATGAATAAGATTAACAATAGTTTTATTTCTTCTAAAGTTTCTCTCAAACATTTGGAGCGACTGGCATATATTTATGTAAGGCAATCTACACTTAAACAAGTTGAAAATAACCGTGAAAGCCGAGCTTACCAGTATCAACTGACACAACGTGCCAGAGATATTGGCTGGAGTGCTGAGCGTATCAAGGTTATTGATAGTGATTTAGGTTTATCTGGTAAAGAGGCTGAGTACCGAGATGGATTTCAGGAATTAGTTGCTGAAGTTTCTCTTGGATATGTGGGTATTATTTTTGGTTATGAAGTTTCTCGTTTGGCTCGCAACAACCGTGATTGGTATCAGTTATTAGACTTAGCTGCTGTTTTTGGGACACTAATTGCAGATTGTGATGGTATTTATGATCCACGTCTCTATAATGATCGGCTTTTATTGGGCTTAAAAGGTACTATGTCAGAAGCCGAACTTCATTTGCTCCATATGCGTTTAGAAGCAGGAAGGATGAATCAAGTGCAGCGAGGAACTTATCGGCAAGCTTTACCAGCAGGACTAGTTCGGTCATTAGATGGTAGTGTAGTTAAGGATCCAGATCAACAAGTACAACGTGTTATAGAATTAGTCTTTGCCAAATTTTCTGAATTGGGAAGTTGTCGGCAAGTATTTCATTATTTGAGGCGAGAAAACATATTGCTGCCACGCCAGCATTGTGCTGGGCAACACGCAAGAGAGTTGCTTTGGAAACCAGCGACTGACTCAATGCTGCATTGTATACTCCACAACCCAGCTTACGCCGGTGCATTTGCTTATGGAAGAAAGCAGGTTGTGCCAACTCGTCAGCAACCACATCGGCCAGGCACTGGCTGATTATATCGACCAATGGATCAGTGGTTGCACTTACAGCAAGGTGTTTACCCTGCCTATATATCCTGGTCGCAATTTGTGGAAAACCAAGCTCGTATAGAGCAAAACTCTACTCTCTTTGCAGTCTCACCAAGTAGACAAGGTTCGGCGCGGGAAGGTACGGCTTTGTTGCAAGGACTTGCAATATGTGGGCGTTGTGGAGCAAGAATGATGGTTTGTTACAAAGCAACACACCGCTATTTCTGTCATAGCTTAAAGCAAAAAACCTTGGCTAGTACTTGTGGGTCTTTACATGGATTATCTTTGGATAAAGCAGTAGTAGAAGCATTCTTTGATGCACTTCGCCCAGCACAACTAGATGCTTTAGAAGCTGTTTTAGCACAACAAACTGTTGAATTTGAGCGTGTAGATCGTTATTGGCAAGATCAGCTTAAAAGAGCGAACTACGAAGTTCGCCTTGCACAACGCCAATATAACACTGTTGATCCAGAAAACCGTTTGGTAGCTTCTGAGTTAGAGCGCAGATGGGAAGAAAAACTGCGGGAGTTGCGTAATGTAGAAGAAGGGTATATGCGTTTTCAACAACGGCCTGTTAGCACCAAACTAACACCAGAACAAAAAGTACAATTTCAGCATTTATCAGAAACACTACCAGCAATTTGGTCAAGTGGAAAACTATCATTTAGCCAACAAAAAGAACTACTACGTTCTTTAATCTCACAAGTAATTCTGAAGCGAATAGCTCCCGATCAAGTAGAGGTGAAAATAGTATGGATTTCTGGGCATTACAGTTGTGTGATAGCTCGACCACCAATTAGCCGAGAATGTGATGTTACTGGTTATCAAGAAATGGTCGATCGAGTCCAAGCTTTATGCAAGCAAGGACTTAATAGTGATGAAGAGATTGCCACCAAATTAACACAAGAAGGGTTTCACTCATCACGCTCAGAAGGTGTAAAACCTAAAGCTGTTCAGAAGATTCGTTTAACTAATGGGTGGTATACCAGCTTTCATCAATGTCGTGGAACTTTAGAATTAGATGGAAAACTAACAATACTTGGCTTATCAAAATATTTAAATGCTGATACAGCATGGATTTATCGACAAATAGTTAATGGTAAAATTGATCCTTGCTATGTTAGTCGTCATCCACACAGCAAAAATTGGCTGATCCAAGCTACTCCAGAACTCCTTGAACGGCTTGTACAATTGTGTCCAAAGTGAGTGGCTGGCAGAATAGCTGGGAAGGAGTACTCCTTCCTGGCTCTAAAGTTTGGACATTTATAGAAATATTGAAAAAAAGAAAAGCAAGAATGAGAAAAGAGAAAGAATAAGTTGATGAAATTGAGAGAGTTGAAGATTTTGGGAGTAAAGTTTATATATATTTTATGCTACGAAACGCAAAATTGCTTTAAGCTACGCTTCTTGAAAAGGATTTTCCCTTGAAAAACCCTTCTCTTCACTTTTTCTATTTGATTTGTTTTGACGTAAAATGCCCAACTCTTAGTGTTACTACCTAAGGTGGCAGCTTGGATTATTATAGCTCTAACTATTATGAAAGTGTTAGAAGAATTATAGTAGTTATTGATGTGGTATAACCATTATAATGCTTTGTTTATCAATAAATTATAAATTTCAGCATAAATTATTATAATGAGAAATAGAAGGTATAAAGTAGATATACAGGGTATTATCTTTATCTTACCCTAAGTGCTTGAGAATTATCTTAATATGCTTTTAGCTCAACCTATTTTGTACTTTTCTTCTATTGTTAATTATCTTTGGTTTAACTAGCACAAGTCGTTAGGTTATTTTTGACACATCGATTTTGGTGCTTTATGCTTATGTTTCTTTTGATCTTTTTCTCTACTTTTCAATGTTGTTCGCAATTTGAACTAGCTTATGTATTTAATTGAGAAATAGACATTTAATCTAGATCTATTAGACATAGAAGCTTTTAGAGAAAATAAACAGGTAGAATTAATAACTGTTTCCTCTAAATCATTTAATTGGTTTAACCTAGTGTAAGTTTTATGACAAAGATACACTAAGTATCCTTTTCTGATAGCTTGTATACAACGAAACATAAAATCAGCCTTACCCCAATTAAATGCCTCTTCAGCACCACAATTAGAATAGTCTATTTCCCAATTAAAGCCATTTTTTAGCAAATAAGCTAGGATATAATTTGGATCAACATCACCAAACACATTCTCAAGCTTTGTTTTATGTCTTCCATTAATAGTTTTAATTTTGACCATAAAAGTGACCTAATGAAAATTATGGACAAGATAATACGAGTAATAACTTATTTATATCAAGACTATTATAGTAGTCTTGAATACTTATTTTATCATAAGTTAAGCACTAAAGTGAAAAATTACCTACCCCGCCAATATCTTTAATTTTTGCAGTTTTTAAAACATTAGGTTTAGGATCTAGTTGAAGAAACTTAACTCCTAACGCTTTACAGGAAAGAGAAAAAGCTTCCATCTGTGTAGGAGAAATTAAAGATATTTCATGGCCTCGAATACGAACTATTTGCAAGAAATTTTGCGCTAAACCCATAGAAGAAAAAATGGGTACTGTTAGCCCATCAACTGTTTCATAAGCGTATGATGCTTCACTTGTATTTCGTTTTATATAATAAAATATTTGACTAGCTTGCATAAATATTTGAACCTAACTTATTAGATATAAGAAAAAATACACCCTATTTTATCTTTTACAATGAAATAGGGTGTAGGACGATTAAGAAAACAATTCAACCATAAGGTTAAGAGGCTTCATCAGATTTGAAAATTTGAGAGATTTGATTAGCAATAGTTGGGTCGTTAAAAATTTCACCAACTTCTCTGTTATTGATAAGCCCACCACTACTAAAGTTTTGAGAACCTAAGAAAGTTTGATTATCAGCAACTATAGCTTTGGCGTGTAAGTAGTATTTAGTAAATTCTTTAGCTTGAATACCTGCTGCTTGTAACTGTTGAATTGCTGGAGCATTACGATCACTTTGAGGAGTTTTAGCTGCTAAAACTTCTACATCAACTCCACGTTGTTTAGCTGCAATTAGGTGCTGAATTATAGTTGGGTCATAAATTTCTTGGTTGTAAACATAGAGCTTGCTCTTAGCTCCATCTATTAAATTCAGTAATCTTTGGTCAGCATTATCAGGAGTTACTAGAAGGTTTTGGAAATTAATACCTTTAGTGTCTTGACGATTCCAATCAGCATTAAATAATTGTTCTGCTTCACTTACGGATTCTGCTCTATTGTCATTAACAAAGAAATCACGATTTGGATTTGGTTTATCTCCTAGGCTAGATTGAGACATATTACCAGTACCAAATATCATGTCTTTGCCATCTAGAACCATAAACTTAGCATGATCAACCGTAAAGCCATTATCAAACTGTGGAGGAGTAGCTTCTACTTTTATTCCAGCAGATTGTAAATCAGACATAAGAGTAGGAGAATTATTTGCTATAGATTTAGTCTCAAGCATTACCCTAACTTGTACTCCTCTTTGAGCAGCTTGCTTTAATGCATCTATTACATTTTGGTCATTTAGTTGGTAAACCTCTAAATCTATTGATTTTGTTGCATTCTTTATTGCACTTACTATTGGTGCTGGCCCTGAATCTGGTTCTGTATATACTGTTGCCGTTCCCCCTGTAGGAGTTGGGGTTGGGGTCGGCGTCGGAGTTGGGGTTGGGGTCGGCGTCGGAGTAGGCGTTGGTATCGGAGTCGGAGTTGGCGTAGGGGTTGGCGTTGGTTTGATGGAATCAAGCATTGACTGTAATTGGCTAAAAGGAAGCTTGAGAAGTTTAGTTTGATCAGTGGAAGAAAGCTGACTAAGAGTGCTAAATTCTTGATCAGTTAGTTTCATAACTCTATCCTCAACCACCAGTTGTTGACGAGTTGACATAGAAGCAATTCCTTTTAATGTATCAGGTGAAAGCTGTGCCATACGTACTGCTGTTTTATCATCCAATCTTCCTATATCTGTTTTATCCAATCCTAGTTTTCCTAATAAACTTTTAGCTTCTGCCGGTGTTGGAACTGGCGTTGGTGTTGGAACTGGTGTTGGGATTGGTGTTGGAATAGGAGTTGGTGTTGGTGTTGGAACTGGTGTTGGAGTAGGCGTTGGGACTGGTGTTGGAGTAGGAATAGGAGGATTAAAAGATTTAGCAAAAGCAGAATCAAAAGCAGTTCTGCTCATACCAGGATTGCTGGTAAAGAAGCTGGCAAATGCCTTATTAAAAGCTTGTTCCTTGCTGCTGCCAGGAGTAACGCCAAGTTGTTTATAACAATCGCCATATTTTTGAACAAAATCAACCTCGTCAGAAGCATGATTACCATTCTTAGTTTGAACAAAGCTAGGACTTAGTCCATGGTTTTCAGCATCAGCAATAGCCTGATCACCGTTCATACCTTCTCTAACTTTTTCCAAAGCTAACATAGTGCCAGTGCGATAATGGCCAGAAAAACAATGGACAAAGACATTTTGGCCTTGAGCTTTTGCATTATCCAGAACAGACATAAATTGGTTGATTTGATCACCAGTAGGAATACCAACATCAGGAATAGGAATGCTAACATGTTGAATACCGGCAGCTTGTGCCCAGCCAGCAGCAGTTCCATCTCCAGGAGGTTCACTTGCTTCTTGTAAGTCTATTTCTACACCAACCCCCTTAGAATCGTGAAGCCATTTATAACCTGCTTGTCCAGAAGGAACTCCTCCTCTGTATATTCCATTCTCTTCTTGATAGAAATTCTTAATACCATTGCTAGTTCCTTGAGGATCTGGAGGCAGTACGGAGGGACTAGAAGTAGCTTTGCTAGATAATCTACTATATAAATTGCTTACCATCATCTTGCTATTAATGCCAGATTCTGCGCTTTTTCTAGCAACTCTTGGATCATTTTCTTGATAGGGGACTTGATGAACCATAACATTTTCTACAGGTTTGGAAACTGGTTGTTCAACCTGTTTATTCTCTTCTGGTTTTACCATTATATTTTGAATTTGGGAATCATTAATACGCATTAGCTACTCCTTATATATGTTAGGGTAAAGTAAGTGAATGAACCTTCATTCTGTTTATCGACTATATTTTAAAAAAGTTGCGTTAATTTATGATTTTAAAGCAGTTATAGAAAATTTCGTTTAAGAAAAAGATTTCTAAGCAGACCCTATTAATTATTAGGGTCATTAATACAATTTTTAATTTTATTTATATAGTAAATATATTATTATGCTTATGTAATTTATATAAATTACTATTCATACAGAAAGCTTATTGATAGATTTTTTAAAAATCAATCTGGTACAAAATGCTGATCATTTTAGATAAATAAATATTAATAGAAGATTAATATTTATTTATTTTGATGTTTTAGGTTTATAAACTACTCTAAAATAACTTTCTCTGTGTCTTTAACGGTAAGTATATGAGAGTTTTACTTGTAGAAGATGAATCAAGAATTGCTGATTTTATAGCTAAAGGGTTACGTCAACAATCGTATGCTGTTGATATTGTTTATGATGGTTCAAATGCCCTTTTTCAAATTTCAGTAAATGACTATGACTTAATTATTTTGGATGTTATGCTCCCTAACATTGATGGATTCCAGGTTTGTCATCAGTTGCGTACTGAAGGTTCACAAATTCCTATTCTTATGCTTACTGCTCGTGATGCCGTGGCAGATAAAATTACAGGGTTAGAAATGGGAGCAGATGACTATTTAACTAAACCTTTTGAGTTTGGCGAATTATTAGCACGAGTACGGGCTTTGTTACGACGTGGCAAAAGGGTATATCAAACAAAGATAAATATTGCTGATCTTACTGTAGATATACAAAGCCAGAGAGTTTGGCGAGGCAAAACAGAGATTTCCCTTACCACAAAAGAATATGCTTTGCTTGAGTACCTTGCACGAAATGCTGGACGTATAGTTAGCCGTGCTGAGATTGCTGAACATGTTTGGGATGAAGCCTTTGATGTTTTTTCCAACATTATTGAAGTTTATATTAACCGTTTGCGTTACAAGATAGATGAAAAATTTGAAGTTAGCTTAATACATACTCGCCGTGGAGTTGGTTATGTTCTCGCCGCATTAGATGATGTTGAAAAACCAACATAAGATTAAATTGTTTACTTACTATATAAGATTATGTTTTATTCACTACGAACAAAATTAACTTTCTGGTACAGTGGTGTTTTAGCAATAGTATTAGTTGTATTTTCAGTTCTTACTTATAGTTTTATTGCTTACACACAAGAACAACTCACAGATGATGCTCTCTTAGAAATGGCAACTGCTTTTCTCAATAGTTTTGTTAGTGAAATTCAGCAAGGTAACGATTCTCAGGAAACTAATGAAGTGAAATCTATTAAGGATATAGCTAATGAAACAATAAATGATTTTAAATTTAAGGATTATTACTTTTTCGTTTATGACAATAATAAACAAATTATTACCTATTCAGAACCAATACTAGTTAATTCTACTACTGACACTCTTTTTCCTTTTTTATTATCAGAACTACCTAACTTGATAGATAAGTCTGAATCTAAACAAAGTCATTTTTATAAAACTTTTATAATCAACCAATATCAGGTACGACTATTTTTAATAACCTCACAAGTAGAGAAACAGCCGTACACAATAGTTGTTACTTGTTTTCTTAATGATCAAAAGAAATTCCTCAGCAAATTAAAGTACATATTCTTTATTACAATCCCATTCATACTTGTACTTGCAAGTATAGGAGGATGGCTACTTGCTCGTAAAAGCCTTAGCCCTATAGTTGTTATGAGCCAACAAGCTATGCAAATTGGAGCAGACAATTTATATGAACGTCTTCCTGTTATCAATAATCAAGATGAGCTGGGCCGTCTTGCTACAATATTTAATGATTTACTAGAACGCCTAAATCAATCATTTGAAATGCAACGCCGTTTTATAGCAGACGCTTCTCATGAACTCCGTACTCCTATTGCTATAGTGCAAGGTGAGGCAGAGGTAACACTCTCAGACCCAAATTGTAGTGTAGAACGGTCTAAGGAATCCTTAAGTATTATTCAAGATGAAGCAAAAAGGCTATCAAAAATAGTTGAAGATATGTTAACCCTTGCCCGTGCAGATTCAGGGCAATACCAAATTAGGTTTGTAAGTTTCTACTTAGATGAACTTGTCGCTGATTGCGTGAGAACAATTAGATCTTTATCTTCTAAAAAAGATATAAAGATAATCTGTGAAATTCGTGAAGAAATGTTATTTCAAGGTGATGAAGTTCTTATTCGTCGCATGATATTGAATTTACTAGACAACGCTAGAAAATATACGATGCCTGGAGGGATTATTCAAATACTATGTGAAAAACAAAAAGATACTTATGTTATTGCAATTACTGATAATGGTCCTGGAATTCCTCAAGATGCTCAAGCTCATATATTTGAAAGGTTTTTTAGAGCGGATAAGTCTCGTTCTCGCATAGATTCAAATGGAGGCGGCACAGGTTTAGGTCTTTCTATTGCGTTATGGATTGCCCAAACTCATAAGGGAACTATAAAACTTTCTCATTCAGATTCTTTTGGAAGTACATTTACTATAACACTCCCAATACAAAATTCTCTCTAAACTACTTTTCGCAAAATTATTAATCTTCTATTAATCTAAAGGATAATAAAATTGTAAATATATTAAAGAAATAAAGGATGTAAGGGAACTCAAGTGAAAATAAAACAACTAATAAATTTTGCAACAATATTTTGTTTGGCAATCACAGTAAATTTTGTAATATCGCAAAATAGCTTAGGTCAAAATAGCTCTCAAACAACGCAGAAAGACGAATTATCTAAAAAAGCTAAAATTACATTGGAACAAGCCCGCGAAACTGCTCTAAAACACACCAAAGGAGAAGTAGTTAGTAGCGAGTTAGAACGCGAGCATGGCAAAGTAGTTTACTCTTTTGACATTCGTACCTCAAAAGATGTAACAGAAATCCAAGTTAGTGCTATAACAGGCAGAATTGTTCGTGTTGAACACGAAGATGCCAAGAAAGAGGAAGCTGAAAAAAAGAAAGAAGCTAAAGAAACAAATAAAAAATAATGGCTAACTTTACAGGAAAAAGTTTGTTTCGTATTCTGTTAGTACTTTTTTTCCTAGTCATAGCCACTACAAGTGGAACAGCTCAACAAACTACAATTTTGTCGCGCGATGAGGCTGTGCAGCTTGCTTTAACTCAAACATCTCTCTTTGAACAAGCTAAAATAACTGAGCAAAGTGCAGCCGAAGATGTTAAACAAGCAAAAATAAACTTTCTTCCTAAACTTAGTAATTCTACCTCGGCTACATACACATCACCTAGTCAAGGATTACCACCTGGAACACCCCCAACGCCAAGCTTTATTGCTGCAAATGCCGTATCTGAGTTTATCGTTTTGACTGGTGCTAGTGGTGAACTTGATATTTCTGGACGCTTAAGAGCTTTATTAAAACGTAATCAAGCACTTCTTCAGGCTGCTGGTGCTGGAACAGAAATAGCAAGACGAACCTTAGTTCGTGCTACTAATGAAAGTTACTATGCACTTGCTTTTGCTGTTGAACAGCACCGCATTGCTGAGCAAAATCTAGCTACGGCTAGAGATTTTGAACATATAACAGAGTTACTAGTTCAAAACGGCGAATCTGCTAAAGTAGATTTAATTAGAGCACATTTACAAACTACTACAAGAATCAATGAACTTGAGCAAGCAACATCTCAAGAACAAATAGCTGCTAATAGTTTAAGGGTTTTGATTGGCTATGATTTTAGCCAACCCATTGAAGTTACAAGTTTATCATCAACATTGCCTATTAGTGGTGAGCTAAATTATTTTACTTATGAATTAATTGCTAAGCGCCCTGAACTAGCACAGTTTGAATTTCAACAACAAGCCATTGAAAAAGAAGTTAGTTTAGCTCGTATTGAACGAAGGCCACAGCTTACTTATTCTATTAATGGTGGCTTTGATTCAGCTTCACTTAGATCTCGTCTTTTACAACAAGGTTCTGGCGCTTCTGCTTCATTAAGTTTAACTATTCCAATTTTTGACTGGGGACTAAGCAAAAGCCATGAAAGGCAAGCACAACTCCGCCTTAAAACTCTACAATCAAGTAAAAATCTAGCATTAAAATCATTTGCACAAGATTTTTATGCTGCACAAATTCAAGCACAATCCGCAGAAAAACGTATTAGGTTACTTAGTGCAAGTATTCTTGACGCAGAAAATAATTTAGCAATTTCAATTGCTCGTTATCGTGGTGGAGAGGCAGCAATTTTAGAGGTTACTGATGCTCAAAATACGCTTGCAGCACAGCGTTCAGCGCTTAATCAAGCAATTTATGATTATCAACTAGCAAAAGTTCGCTTGCTACAAATTGTTGGGCAATAAAATTAAGGAAAATAGTACAATGGATACACAAGATCCAAAGCCTCAACCTTCTTCTTGGCAACAATTAGGCAAAAGGCGTTTTTTAATTGCTCTAGGATTTATACTAGTAATAATATTTGTATTTATTTTGAAGCTTCGCCAACCTGCTAAAGAACAAAGCGAAGAGGTTTCACCTGATTCCGTAGTAGTTAGCGTGCAGACTGCAATAGCTGAGAAAAAGCCTATTGTCTCAAAAGTTTCAGCAATAGGAACTATTTTTCCTAAAGCTCAAGCTACCATTAGCCCTAAGATATCAGGTCAAATTACTCATATGGAGCTACTAAAAAATCACCAAGTCCAGGCTAATCAACTACTAGCAAGTATTGAATCGCGTGACCTACAATCACAACGAAAAGAAACCCTTGCTCAAATAGAAGAAGCTAAACTCACCTTGCAAGGTCTTAATAAAGGAACTATTCCACAAACTAATGTACAAAATGACAAAGCCCTGCGAGATGCTAATGCCAATCTAGCTACGGCTAAAGCTGTTTACGAACGCCGCAAAGATCTTTTTGAAAAAGGTGGAATTGCTAAAAAAGACGTTGAAGCAGCACAACTTGCTTTAACTCTAGCTGAAAACGAGCTACGCCTAGCTGAAAATACAAGCAAGCTTCGCTCAGAAGCACTTACTCCAAATGATAGAGCAGTAGCCGAAATCCATATCAAACAAGCTGAAGAAAAGCTAGCAACTCTTGATGTACAGCTTAGTTATACCAATATCTATGCTCCTTTTAAGGGAATTATTACGGATCAATTCCAATTTCAAGGAGAGTTTGCTACTCCTGGAACAAAATTGCTTACTATTGCTGATACTAGTGAGGTTATTATAAAAGTTTCCTTTGCCGATACTGTAGCAAAAACTCTTAAGCTAGGTGATGATATAACAATTCTGCCTTCTGATTTAGCAGGAGAAAGTTTTGTTGGAGAAATATCCCTAATCAGTAATACTTTTGACCCACAAAGTAGAACCGTAGAAGTTTGGGGAAAATTCAAAAATGACCAAGGAAAGCTCCACATAGGTGGTATAGCTCAAACTATTGTTACAACTGCCCAGGTAAAAGATGCGATTGTGGTTCCAGTTTCAGCCGTAACTCTAGAAGCAAGTAATGAAAACCAAGGCACAGTTATTGTAGTCGATGACAAGTCTATTGCACATGAAACAAAAGTCTCCGTAGGCATCCGTACACCTGACCAAATGCAAATTACATCGGGCTTACAAGGTGGTGAAACTATTGCCATTCAAGGAAATTATTCCTTGCCAGATGGAACAAAGGTCAAAGTTGCAAAACCTAATGAAGATAAGAAAAAAGACGAGAAGGATGACAAAGACGACAAAGACGAGAAGAAAAAAGATAAAGACGATGACGAAAAAGAAGGAAAATAAATTAATGTAGGGTATTTGGTGTAGGGGCAGGACTTGTCCCTGCCCGTCTTTAAAAATTTTGTAAAGCGATCTATAAATTATGAACCTAGCAAAATTTGCTTCAGATCATTGGCGAGCTATACTAGTAATAGTCTTTATGATTTGTGTTGGAGGGATTTATGCTGCAACACTTCTTCCAACAGCTATTTTTCCGCAAACTGATTTTCCTAGAATAGTAATTATTATTGATAATGGTGTAATTCCTGCCCAACAAATGCTAGTTTCTACAACTCGACCTGTTGAAGAATCTATGAGAGGTGTTCCTGGAATAGTTCGTATTAAATCAACAACTTCCCGTGGATCAGTCGCTGTAAGCCTGTTTTTTGACTGGAAAGTTGATATTGTTCAATCTTTGCAACTAGTCCAAACTCGGCTTTCGCAACTTTCTACAACTTTACCCTCAACTGCTCAAATCCGGCGCTCAGAACGTCTTACTTTTGCCGTCTTCCCAATTGTTGGCTATAGCTTAACCTCTGATAAACGCGACCCTGCAACCTTACGAGAAATTGCTACTTACACAATTAAGCCTAGACTTGCTGGTATTGAAGGAGTTGCAAATGTTGGTATAGCAGGAGGCGAAGTTCGAGAATACCATGTAGTTGTTGATCCTAAAGAACTTGCTGCACTTAATATACCCTTGCAACAAGTTTCTGATGCTATCAAAAATTCAAATATACTTGCTTCCCCTGGACTTATTGAGGAAAATCACCAACTTGAACTTACTTTAGTCACTGGACAGGCACAAACACCTAATGAGCTTAACAACATAGTCATTACTACTATCAACTCTTCACCTATAACCCTATCAATGGTAGCTAAAGTAGTTGAAGGCGTTGCTCCTAATTACACTATTGTAACAGCAGATGGACACTCAGCAGTTTTACTTAATATTCTTAGACAGCCTGATGCAAATACTGTAAGTGTTGAACAAGATGTTAAAAAAGAGCTTGAATCACTACGCTCACAACTTCCCAAAGATGTAAAAATAGCTCCATTTTATGATCAATCCTTACTTGTAAATGATTCTGTCCATTCCGTTAGAGATGCTATTATAATCGGTTTACTTTTATCTGTAGTAATTCTCTACAGCTTTTTACGTAATTTGGGAATTACCTTAGTAGCTGTAGTGGTTATTCCAGTAACAGTGCTAGCAACTTTTCTAGTAATGAAACTAGTTGGATTAAGCTTTGACTTAATGACATTAGGTGGCGTAGCAGCAGCCATTGGATTAGTAATTGATGATGCAATTGTTGTAGTAGAAGCTATTTATAACTACTTAATTCAAGGCAAATCCCGACAAGAAGCAATTGAGCTAGCTCTAAAAGAAATTACTTCACCAATTATTGGCTCAACTATCACTCCTGTAGTAGTTTTTCTTCCTCTCACACTACTTTCTGGTGTAGTTGGAGTGTTTTTTAGATCACTTGCTTTAACAATGTCTGTAGCGCTACTTACATCACTAGTAATGGCTCTTTTCTTAACGCCTACCCTAGCAGATAAACTACTTAGGTTTATTCCGTTAAAACCTACCCAAAACCATCAAGAATCTGGTGTAATTTTGCGCTTGATTATAGACATTTATGAAGGAATTTTAAGCACAGCACTTAATTACCCAGCAATTGTTTTGATAATTTCTGCCGCTGTAGTTCTAGGTTCAATTGAGATTTACTACCATCTTGGCTCTGAGTTTCTTCCAGCATTTGACGAGGGCGCTTTTGTGCTTGATTATGCTGCACCCCCTGGAACTTCCTTAAGTGAAACTAATCGAATATTAAAGCATGTAGAGCAATTATTAGGAGAAACCCCAGAAGTTGAAAGCTATTCCCGCCGCACAGGGCTAGAGCTTGGGTTACAAATTACTGAACCAAATGTAGGTGATTTTTTAGTTAAACTTAAGTCTGATCATAAGCGCCCTACAGAAGAAGTTATAGGCGATCTTCGTAAAGATATTGAATCTACAGAACCTTCCTTAAGAGTCGAATTTATAGGTATTTTGACTGACTTAATAGGTGACTTAACAAGTTCCCCTGATCCTATTGAAATTAAGCTGTTTAGCGAAGACGCTCAAGCACTCCATGAAAAAGCAACTGAAATAGCCGAAGCTATCAAACAGGTTTCTGGGGTTGTGGATGTGTTTAATGGAGTTGTAGTTAGTGGCCCAGCTATCACATTCAGAGTAAAGCCAGAACAACTAGCACGTTTTGGTGTTACTGCAAATGATGTTGCAACGGCTGTTACAACTGCAATGACTGGCGATCCAACCTCTACAATTTTACAACAAGGTCGTCTTATTACGGTAAGAGTTATACTTCCTGAATCTTCTAAAACTTCACTAGATGTTTTACAAGCTCTACCAATTCGCTCACCTTCTGGAGTGTTATTTAGGCTAGATCAAGTAGCTGATGTAGCCTATGACACAGGACAAACAGAAATTGAGCGCGATGGGCTACGACAATCTGTTGCTGTCCGGGCAAGACTTACAGGAACAGATCTTGGAACAGCAATTAAGAAAATTCAAAAACTCGTTACTGAAAAAATTAGTCTTCCTCCTGGAATGACCATTGAATACGGCGGTTTATATAAGGAACAACAAGAAAGCTTTCGCCAATTAGTTTGGGTCTTAGCCTTAGCAACAATGCTAGTATTTTTTGTCTTGCTTATAAATTTTCGATCTTTTACACATCCAATTGCAATCTTAATGGGTTCAATCCTAGCATTGAGTGGCGTTTTAGCGGCGCTCTTTATTACCAACACTACACTTAATGTAGTTTCGCTGATGGGAATGATTATGGTAGTTGGGATTGTAGCTAAAAATGGAATTTTGATGTTGGATACAGTTAAAGACCGTTTAGCAGAAGGTCACACGCTTCAAGATGCTTTGCTGATATCTGGCCGTCGTCGTTTTCGTCCAGTGTTAATGACTTCCTTAGCAACAATTTTAGGGATGTTGCCTTTAGCTCTAGCTCTTGGCTCAGGGGCAGAACTGCTTCAACCGCTAGCCATTGGCGTTATCGGAGGTTTAACCGTTGCCTTATTGCTTTCACTAGTTGTAACTCCAACTATATTTGCAATCTTGCACTATAACTTCAAACAAAATAATGTGCAGAACATATAGAGTACTTAGCTGATATGGTCATAAATAAAAAGAAAAAATAAACCTTACACAGCTAAAACTAAGTACGGAAAAACTCATAATACCTTAGTAACTTATCAATAAAAAGAAGTTAGCTGAGATGATATAGTATAGATACAGTTTCTTTAATTATTATTTTTAACAATATTTTGGAAATAAAAGGCAGTTTTATATGGAAATAAAATGGAAGTATTACTTATTTTTTCAAATAATCTTTCTATATCTTTTTGTTAATGTTGACTTTGCACAAAGCAATCACAACTCAATTTCTGGGAAAGTAAACTACTCCAATGGAATTGTCTTGCAAGAGGCTCAATTAGAATTGCACGGAAACAATATAAATAAACATACTACAACAGATAAGACAGGGTATTTTCACTTTACAGATTTACCGTTAGGAGAATATGAATTAGATGCTCACTTTGAAGGCTTTGAGACTGCTCATACTGTTGTCAAACTAGATAGTAGTTTAGCTCAACCCATCTTAATTACTCTTGAAATCGCTAGTGTTCACCAGGAAGTTGTAGTAACTGCTGATTCTAATCAAATTAGCACTGAAACTAGTGAAAATCATGACGCTATTGTCGTATCACAAGATACCCTAAATAATCTACCTATTTTTGATCAAGATTATGTTGGCACACTCTCGCGTTTTCTAGATTCAGGAGAGCTTGGTACAAGTGGAGTGACTTTAGTAGTAGATGGTGTAGAAGCTAATAGCGTAGGAGTTTCAAGTTCTGCTATTCAAGAAGTAAAAATCAATAGCGACCCATATTCCGCAGAGTTTTCGCGCCCAGGACGAGGACGAGTTGAGGTTACCACTAAACCAGGTTCTCTTGAATATCATGGAAAATTCAATTTTACATTTCGTGATGCAATACTAAATGCTCGCGACCCTTTTGCTCGCTCACGTCCACCTGAACAACGTCGCATTTATGAAGGAGTACTAACAGGGCCTGTTTTTCATAGTAAAAAAACTTTTTTCTTATTTTCTCTAGATCGCAATGAAGAGGATACACAAGCAGTAGTATTTGCTCTTACTCCATCGGGTTCGATACAAACTAATGTAGCTACACCATTGCGAAATTTGCTTGTGGCAGGAGCAATTACTCATTCTTTTAACACTAATAATACAGCTTCGCTACGCTTCTCTTATCAAGATAGATCTCAGAAAAATCAAGGAATAGGTGGCACTATATTACCTGAAGCAGGTGTAAATAGTGAATTTCGGGAAAATGAGATTCGCTTAAACTATCAAGCTATACTCTCGCCCAAGTTAGTAAATCAGTTTGTTTTTTTAATAGGACAATATAGTAACCCTACTATTAGCTTAAATTCTAATCCTAAGATAGTTGTTCTTGACACTTTTACTGGTGGCGGTGCACAAGCAAACCTATTACGTACTGAACATCATTTTGAACTAACTGAGGCAATTAGTTATTCTAGCGGCAAACATACAATCAAAACTGGTATTAATATTCCTGACTGGAGCTACCGTGGTGTTGAGAACAATATAAATACAGGAGGAACCTTTTACTTTTCTAACATACAAGACTACCTTGCACATAAAGCTTTTTCATTTACTCAACAACAAGGTAATGGTCATCTAGAATTCCTAGAAAAAGTTTTGGGTGTTTTCATTCAAGATAACTTTCGTCTAAAACCAAATCTAATGATTTCAGCAGGGTTGCGTTATGATTGGCAAAATTACTTTCAGGATAGTAATAATATTGCTCCACGCTTATCCTTTGCTTATTCTCCATATGGTAGTAATAAAACAGTAATTCGTGGAGGTGTGGGTATATTTTATGATCGCAGTGGCCCTAGACCTATTCAAGATATTTTACTTTTTAATGGCAATAGATTAATGGCATATGTTATACCAAACCCTAATTTTTCTAATTCCATTAATATAAGCAAAACTTCATCATCTATGCCCGTAAGCATAGTTAAACTATCGCCACAAATTAATATTCCTTATACCGAACAATTAAGCATTGGAGTGGAACGCCAATTAAGCAAGGTTACTTCAGTAAGTGTTAACTTTATCAGTTCACGAGGCATTGATATATTCCGTTCACGTGATATTAATGCACCTTTACCTCCTAGCTATGAAGTGCGCCCAAATGCAGAATTTGGACAAATTCGCCAAATTGAATCAACAGGTCATAGCCAAAGTAAATCTTTAGAACTTTCTTTTCGCGGTCAGATAACTCGGTTTTTCACTGGAATGATGCAATATAGACTAGCTAAATCTTCTGATAATAGTGGTGGTATTACTTATTTTCCACCTAACACTTATGATCTGTCAGGTGAATGGTCTAGATCAGATTTTGATCGTCGTCACCGTTTTGAATTATTGGGAGCAATTAATGCTAACAAATGGTTAAATATAGGGTTATCGCTCTCACTTTCTTCTGGTGCACCTTATACACTTACAACGGGAACTGATTTATTTCATACAGGGTTAGGAAATGCTCGCCCAGTTGGCATACCACGCAATAGTTTACAAGGGCCTGGTTATGCTGATTTAGATCTTCGCTGGTCACATGATATTTTCTTGAACAAAACCAAAAAAGATAAAGGTATGGTGATAACAATAGGGTTGGATGCTTTCAACGTTCTTAACAGAGTCAACTTTGCTAGCTTTATAGGTAATATCAATTCGCCTTTCTTTGGCCAAGCAGTTGCTTCACAACCACCCCGTAGACTACAGTTAATGGCCCGCTTCAGATTTTAGTATTTTGCCAGCTAAATAGTAGCCCTTATTTAGCTGGCTTTTTTAGTTACTTTATTTGTTTATTGTATCCAAAACTAAAATTTCAAAAGAGCCAGAAACAATGCTTCTACGAGGATGAGGTTGTTCCTTGGTTGGAGCGGGTGGATCACCAAATTGTGCAGTAGCTAAAAATATTTTATGTGTGTTTAAATCTAAAGCCATAGTGCGAGCGCCAGGCTTAGTTTTTACATTCTCCAAAACTTCATATTTACCAGAATTTTCTTGAACCACTGTTAGAGTTCCTTCTCCATTGGAGCTAAAAGCTCGATTGCTTTGAGGATCAAAGGCAACAGCATCAACTCCTTTGCCTATAGGAAGAGTGGTGATTATATGACCATTACTAGCATCCATTATTACCATTAAATTGTTTGAGCAACCAACAAAAAGTCTGTTTTGTTTTGTATCAATAGCCATTCCTGTGGGTTCTTCTCCTGGTTTTAATGGCCATCTGGAGCTAACAGAAAGTTTGTGTGTATCCAGTGCAACTACTTCACTTGTATCTTCTATATTAACAAACACCTTACCTTTACCATCTGCTGTAGCAAACTCTGGTTTACCACCTAGAGCAATAGTGCTTACAACTTCTCCTTTAGCTCCATCAATAACTGTGCAATTGCTACTTCCACCATTAAAAGAAAAGACATAATGAGAGTCTTCGTCATAAATTATTGCATCAGGGTTTGTACCAGTTTTTACAGTTCCTAGAGCCTTTAGAGTTTGCAAATCAAAAATTGTTACTGTTGCATCTCTTCCATTACTTGTAAAGCCTCGTCCAAGATCTGTGGCTATCGCAATTCCATGAACACCATTAGTGTTAGGGATTTCACCAATAATTTTTTCTTTGTCAGTATCAACAACAACAACTTTTGTGCTATGACTCACATATAGATGATGAGTTTTGCTATCAACAGTTAAGTAATCCCAACCACCTTCTCCACCAATGTTAATGGTTTTTGATAAGTTATAACTTGATTTCTTCAAACCATTATCTAGTTGATTGGTTTGAGCATTACTGAAAGAAACAGCAATAGCCAGAAATAAAAAAAACTCTAAAGAATAAAAAAACAATCTACTTACTTTCATAAAAACTCCAATATAAAAATTAAAAACCAAGTTATTGGTTAATAGTAGTTTATAAACCTTAAGTAACAATAATGCTAAAATGAGATTAATATAATACTCATAGACAACTTAAGGATGATTATGGTGTTTTACTACATAATGCCCAATTAAATAACCAATAACACTACTAACTAAAACATCCGTTGGAAAATGCTTTTGACCAGTAACTCTTGTCACACTTACTAATGTAGCCAACCCATATGCACCAAACTTTACAATAGGTTTGTCGGAATATTTATTAGCAACAACAGAAGCCATACTCCAAGCTAAAATTGCATGTCCAGAAGGAAATGAACTTCCCCCTCTAAAGAACTCACCTTCTCCAAAGTTTGTAGTCGGCCGTTGCCGCCTAGCAACCACCTTAACTACATTAACCACAATAGAACTATCTGCCAAAGCTTCTAGCCCAAGTATTCCAGTCTCTTTGCTTCTAGTATTACCAGAAAGTCGTCCAATTATGTAGAAAGCTCCAGCAGTACCAAACATTGCATAGCCAGACCCTAACTCAGAAATTTTCTTACTGTTTTTCACGAAACTACTAGACATACTAAGATTCTTATTAACTTTTTCATCAACTGCCAATGATATTGCTGTAACAGTGGTGAATGGAACTATGAATTTTAGATCACGTTTTTTAATTGTTATTGGTTTGCTAAAAATAGCTACTTGGTCTTTTATTATATCTTTAATTAGATTAGTTCTGGGTACTTGCGTAGGAGTTGCCCCTGTGCTGGGCTGTTGAGCAAATGAGATTAAAGAAGTTGTTAAAAAGAAAAGAAAAATAACCAATACTCTCGTAATGTTGGTAGAGATAAATTTGCAAGTATTCATAAAAGTTAATCCTTTATAAAGAACCAGATTAAATCTGGTATATACAAAACTTGTAGGAATGATTTGTTAATCAACAAACGTATACCCAACTCCATGTATAGTCTTAATATATCTAGGATTTTTTTTGTCAATCTCTATTTTGTTACGTATTTGATTGACATAAACTCTTACGCAATCAATGTGTTGTGAAGGTGTTACTCCCCAACCGGCTTCTAGTAATACTTGATATCTCATCACTTTACCAGCATTGTTCATTAAATGTTTTAATAATCTCAATTCTGTTGGTGATAATTGTACTCTATTATCGCCAAACAAAATTTCTGAATTATCTAGATCAACCCTTAGGCTACCTACAACAAGTATCTTATTGCCTGTATTATTCTTATTTTTTCTTCTTAAAATAGCCCTAATGCGAGCCATTAGTTCGTTGATGCTAAATGGTTTAACAATATAATCGTCTGCTACTGAATTTAATGCAAGAACCTTATTTTCTTCTTTGTCTGTGGTGGATAAGAAAATTATTGGAGCATTAGAAGTATTGCGAATTATTTTACAGAAATCTAATCCTGACGCTACGGGCATGTTTGGCTCCAAAATGATTAGGTTTATCACACTCTTTTCTAATATCTCTTGTACTTTTTGGTAGTTATTAGCGATTACCACATTATAACCTTGCAGAGATAAACTTGAATATAAGCTCTCTAAAATTTGAGGATCATTATCAACAACTAAAACAACAGGTTTAGAATTCATGAATTTTCTTTTAGGTAACTTCTTTTTCAATCAATGTGTTATAGTTTTATGATCTTTATATATATTAAAGTATTTACACTAAATTAAAATACATTGGCCTAATTTTATTGGCTTAATTTTAACAGTTATTATAAACAAGGCATACAAAGACAGAAGATATAGTAAAAATATATGCTAAAGGTATAAAAGAAAAAGTAGTTATATGGACCATCTGACGCTTCACTTGTATTTAGTTTATATAACAATATTTTGGTTAATACTTACGTAATTACACCAAATTATTAAACATAAAATATATACACTCTATTTTATCCTAATAGGTAATACAGAGTGTAGATTGAATATAGGGGAAAATTACACCTTGTTTTATCTTAAGAGATAAAACAAGGTGTAAGGCTATTGAGAAAACATGTCAACTACCATACTAAACAGTTTTATCAGAGTTCTCTGTTATTAATAAGCCTATTGCTACTAAAGTCTTAAAAACCCAAGAAAGTTTGGCTATCGGCAATAATACCTTTAGAATATAAGTGGTACTTGGTAAATTCTTTAGCTTGAATACCCGAATACCTGTCTCTTGTAGTTATTTAATTACTGGAGCATTTATAAACCAGGTACAACTAAAGGTAGCTGCCATAAGACGCTATAAGAAAAACTGCTTGAAAAAGAACACCTTACATCTTATTGATAGATTTTTTAAAACCAAATCTGGTACAAAACACTAATTATTGTATATAAAAAATATTAATAGAAGATTAATAAAATTAATTTTGTAACGCTAAACCCATTTCTGCTGCTAAATCAGGCTTTGGGATCACCATAGATTAAAAGAATTATCTCAAACATAATTATATAAAATCTCAGTCTGGAGTTAAGAAATGGAGTTTATTTTAGATATAGTAAAATTAACTAATTGTACTAAACCTCATCAAGTCACAGAACAATTTATACTTTTAGCAAATGAACCAATTATGCTATCTGATTTTGATAATGCTGAATCATCAAACATACCTCTTCGTAGTCCTAAGAAGGTTGCTTCGCTCATAATTGCCTCTGCTAAACAAAAAACACATTTTATAAATGCACGAGAAGATGGAAATTTGGAATGATATTTGTTCTTGGTTAATATATTCTGAGCAACCAATGTATATAACCCCAACCCGCCGCAAGCTTATAATTCCTGTGCTTGCAGTATGGGTTGTTTAATTCAAAAAATTTTCAAACCTAAGGAGGTATATCAATGAATGAGTTAAAACGCATTTGTCTATAGCAATACTTAGGGAATTAATATTAGCAGGTAAGATTTCCATGGATTATGGTGATTTTTTTGATACGGTCTTTAGCTTTATATCAGACTTAGAGCAGGTTAACTTACCAAGATTTGAATCATATAAAGAGAACGAGCCTTGGCCATACGAGTTACCTCCCGACATGAATAAAAAAAGAGATAAATTTTTCTATGAGAACTTCTTACAAAAAGAGTTACTAGTTTTAGATAATTTTAGCTTTAAGCATGTTTCAGAAATGGAAGGAAATATTTTTTCGCATCTCGTCGCTCATCGCTACAACCATAGTTTACCCTTAATTTTAGCCACTAGATTAAGTCTAGATCAGATTCAAAATAGTTTGCCTTCCACCACATTTTCTAAGCTAATGGATCTATGCCAATTTGTTTCTTTAAGCTAAATAATGGTAGTAATTATGACTATCTTTCTTATAAGAAAATAAACAGAGAAGTTAGTTGTTGAAGCCAAATTCCCTGTTTAATGAATTTTTACGGAAGATTTAAGTTAATGGCCTAACAATTTAATACAGCGTAAGTTGATTATGCAAGCCTTGGATCAGAACGATGTTTATCAAGAGTAGTTAAGCTATTTTTAAGGCAATATTTAACCAAACCAGCCAAATTATGCACATTGAGTTTTAACATAATACGGGCGCGGTGCGATTCTACAGTACGTTGAGAAAGACCCAACATTTGGGAAACTTCATCATTGGTATATCCATCCGTTAATAAAACAAGTACTTCTTTTTCTCTAGTCGTTAGAGTTGGAACAGTTTTAGTTGTTACCATAATATATTCTCCTAGCAAGATAATAGTGTGTATAATTTATTAGAGTTAGTATAACACATAATATTTAATTAGTATATATTATCTGAAAATAGAAGCGAATAATGAAGTTTTAATGTTAAGAAATATGCTACAAAAATAATATGGGGAAAAAATCATGAGTTTCCTTGACCGAATTTATCATATTTTTTCATCTATATACTCATAAGCCTTCAATGATCTCTAAAACAAGCTTTTCTGTAATAAAAACTTATACCTCTAACTTACTGATCTTAAAACCATTAAAGAGAAATACTACCTTGCCATTTATTAAAAGTTAGAAATCACTAGACTGTTATCCTACAATATATAGCAATTATTAACTGAATAAATTTATATAATAGCTGGTTTTTCAATCAGTTACAGCTATATTTTTGTTTATGCAATGATAATTATATCAACTAATAGTAGTTGCTAATCTATTATATCACTATTAGTCGATATGTATAGCTTAAAACTTAATTTCTTGAGGAGAAAAACTATGAAAAAAATGAGTAAAATATTTGTAATGATTATGTTTGTTGTAATGAGTTTCTATTCTTTTTCTAGTATGAATATAATAGCGCATACTAGTAATTGTGTGGTTAAATTTGATTTTGATGGACTACAGGCTATTGCTTTTGGGGATTCGTCAAGAGTTAGTGACGGAATTTTAAATGTTCCTCACCATAGCCCAAATATTGAGATAAAACAGCTTGAAAACGGTAAAGAATTAGTTATAGCTACTCTTAAGGCCGAAGAATTAAAAGGCAAAGTTTTAAATGTAGATCTAACTAGTGGTAAAGAAGCTGCTCCTGTGCGCCATTACTCTAGTGATATGAACAAAGACATTACTGATTTTAGGTGGTGTTTAGATATTGAAAGTGATATTTTCCAAAAACAACTTTACGTTAAAGATCAATTTTTCAGTAAGATACACTTTAATACAGGTACGTTTTACGCAGAAAAATTAACAGAAGACAAATATCAGTTTGTTGCTGGAGATGCAATACATTCATTCAAACGTCAGATTGGTAGACCTGCTGTTGACATTGAATTAAGCCAACAAAATAACTTAGTTATTAGTGGCCTAGAAAAACAGATAACCTTACCTTATAAGCCAGGTCTATCTTATTCTGTGTCTGTTACCAACTTACCACCAAAAGACATGATGACTGTAGATCACTTTAGTTTTTATTACGATGTATTTGAGGAAAAAGTACCACAGTTTATGCCTGTGATGGTAAAAAAAGCTTCTTATGTTCCTCGCCCATTGATGTGTGAAGCTATAATACTAGGTAAATCTACGATTAATAATTAGTGGCAATTAGCAGGTAAAAAAGATAGTAAACAATTACTAGTTTCGTTTTTATCTGTTGATAGTTTTTTATAGTTATTGGCAATAGTAGTATATTCTTGTGCTTCAGAGTCTTTCCCAAGGTTTTTTACTGCTATTGCCAAGGCTTCATTTAGTTGAGCCATTTCTAAATTATTTCTAATGCCTAACTCTTTGATAGAACTTAGAGTTTCTTTATACAAATTAGCTGCTTTTTCAAAATTTCCAGCTAATAAGTTAGCTTTTGCTTGATAACCTAACACAATTGACAAAGCATCTAGTTTAGAGTGTTGTTCTTTTATTTGGTCTATTGCTTTATTAGAATTTAAGTAAGCCATTTCAGATAATTGAAAATTTTTATTTTCCGCCAGAGTAACACCTAAAAACGCCCAGGAAGTAGCGATTAAATAAGGGTTATTTATTTCTTCAGCGCGTTTAATAGCTGAGTTTAAATAGCTTTCTGATAAAGTATGAAACCCTAGGTTAAAAGCTGAAAGACCAGCAATTTGATTAAGCCCTATAAATAGTTCATTATTTTCTTGTGTTTTAGCTAAAAGAACTTGAGTAATTTCTAAAGCTTTTTGGTCTTCATTGTTAGTATGATAAAGAGCAGAAAGACAGTTACCAGCATTAATAACTAGGTCATCTGAATTTATGATCTTTCCTATGTTAAGTGCATCTCTAAACACTATTTCTGTATTAGTAAAAGTATCAGTAAGACTTAAGTATTTACCTTTCCAAAGTAAGAAATAACCTTCTAACATACTATAATTATGTTCTTTAGTAAAACTAAGGGAAGTATTAAGCAAACTAGAAAGCTCTGTGTATTTGTAGGTTTTTAGCAAACATTTAGCTAAGAACAATTTCACCTTAAAACTTTCTGCTAAATCGCCAAGTAGATAAAACTCATTAATTAAACTTTCTGCTAACTCAAGACGCTGTTGATAATTATCTGCTTTAGGCATAGCTTGTAATTTAGCAAAGCGTTTGCGGCAATTGTCTAACTGTTCTATAGCAGTTTCAGGCACAGAATGATAGAAGTTAACTAAATCAACACCATATTTATCACCATATTTATCCTCAATAGTTTTAGCTATAAGGTTGGCTTTGTTTAAATCGTCAGTGGTTTTTGACTCCAAATACTGATTAATAGCTGTATCAAGATCTTGATACAGGTTAGTAGTTACCTGCTTATCTTGTTGGGAAAATGACGAAATATTAGCATTATCTAGGTTCTGATTAGGTTTAGAGTTAATAGCTAAATAACTGAGAATAGATAAAGTGAATAATAAAACAACTAAAAAAGCGGAGACAAAATAGGAATAATTAGGTTTTATATTAGTAATTTCATTAATTATTTTGTTAAAGGTGTTAGGTATAGAGATTTGAGAAGGGTTACTAATAGCTTTGTCAAGGTGATTACTGTCATCAGCTACGCTAGAGCCAATTTTAACTATGTTAAGAGATGCATCTTTTAGGTTATCATTTATTAAATGTTTAACTTCAGCTAAAATTTCTTCTCTAATGTTATTTTTGAATTTTTCTATGGTATCTCTGAAAATAGGATCATGTAGGTATTTTAAGAGAAGTGTTTGCCCATCAGTAGAAAGTCGTTCACTGCCTTTAACTATTTCATAAACGTAAGCTAAATTAGCTCTACAATGATCGCATTTGCCACAGTGGACATCTATAAAGCGTTCTTGTTCTTTACTTAACTGAGCTTTTGTGTACAGAAAAAATAGCTTTATGTTTAGCTTTCTGCAATCTTCTGGTAAGTCGTTATATAGATCATCTAATGACATAGTAAGTTTGAAATAATGTTTTGCTGGCAGTTGCGTTCAAGGATGATATTTTTGGTGAGAGCCAATTTACTCCTTATTTTAGATTTATTGATTTATTGGGATAAGACACAACTGCCCTTAATAATATAAGACACGTTTTTTATCAAAAATAATACACTAACGAAAAATTTATTAGAAATATTTTCCAGTATAGCAATTATTGCGCTAGTTGCAATTATATCAAACTCTAGTGTAATAAACTATACTGTAGTTGAAAAAATATCGAGAAAATCTTATTGTTGGTTATAAAGAAAATCAATATATTTACTTAAGTAAGAAATTAAAACAGAAATTTGTGAATTGTTTTTAGATTCAGCAGATAAAACGATTGCTTTTCCAATAAGAGTTATTAGTGGAAATCCGACACTTGTCCCATGCCCATAAAGCATGTCAGCTATGTAGGCTATTTTGTAGTAATCATTTTTTTCTAGTGCTTCTTGCAAACAAGTAACTGTTCGCTTTTCTGACTCTAAATACTTCATAATCCATTGCTTATAATCTGGATCATCTTTATCAAATAAACTATCAGTAGACTCATTTGCTGAAACCCAATCGTCATTAAAGCCAAAGTCTATAACAGTATAGTTACTTACCAACTTCAACTTTGTTTAGCTTTTTGTAAGTATTTATTTTTATTGTTGATTGTATTTACTATTTAAAGACTACTTTTTAGCAAAAATTAATACACTTATGAAAACTTTTTTTCCAAAAATTTCCGGGAGTCTTTTGGATTAGAAAAATATCTTTGATATTCATACTGAAGGAATGTACTAAGATTTCTTGCGTAACTTATCAACAATACCATTGAGAATAGTAGACATAGAAGAAAAACTTGAATTAGATTTTTTAGCTTCTACTTTTTCTATAGGTTTTTCAGAAGGGGAATCAGGGGCTAAACTACCTGGGATCTTATTAACAATAGGTTTTGGTGGCTTATTAGGAGCTATTTCTAGATAAGCACATTTCTCATATAGATTACTGGCTTCTGTAACCCCTAATACATCGCCTAAGCTTAGTTGTGTTGCAATATCTGGATTATTATCATTTTCATTAAGAGAAGTTGAATAGGAAAGATGCTTAGTAGTAATAATCAATTTTTTGTCATCCTTATAAGAATTTTTTATTATTTCAACAAAAAATTTCTTTTGATTAATATCATTATTTCTTAAGGCTAAATTATCTAATAATAATACTTTTGACTTATCTATTAGACTTATTACTTCATCTAAAGCTTTAGGATATCCTATTTTCTTAGTTCGTTTTGCTATGGCCTCACAGTCACAGAAAAAAGTAGGAATATCATAAGTAACGGTTAAAAATCTTAGTAGCCCGATAGCTAGATGAGTTTTGCCAACAGCAGCTTTACTAGCTAATATAATTCCTATTTCCTGTTCAAAGTACCGTTGTAAATAGTCCTGGATGGTAAGCAAGGCATTTAATTGGGTTTTATTAGCCCTATACCCAAGTTGCCCTTTGTCCATATAATTTTCTAGGGTGTAGTTATCATAAAGTTTTAATTGTTCTATGCTTTGGGCTAAACAAATTTTAGCAAAACTTGGTACATAGCTAGAGATTTTAGGTACTTCTAACTGGGGTGTGATAGTTTCTTTTTGGGCAAATGGTGTTATGTTTTCTTCTTTAGAAAACTTACTGCTATTATTACTATTACTAGTATTGTTCTTATTACTATTCTTACTACCTATATCTTCAGAAATGTGATTGTTTTGAAGGCTTTCAGGATTAGGTTTAACTTGTTGGTTGTCATTTGTTTGATCAGCAATAAATTTATCAAGAGAAGAATCGGATAAATCTTGGTTAGCAAAAAAGATGGTTATCAAGTCACTAGCTTGGCCTTTAGTCGTACCACAATCAACGTCAATACCCAGTTTTGTAAGCAAAGATATTTGTTTGTCTGTAGGTTCTTGGCTCCTCCAACTAGCATTGCTATCAATCAAAGCCACTGCTCTTATTGAACGAACATAATCTTGAGCCACACCTTGAGCGTATTCTAGCGGCAAGTCTCTTACTATTAAAGTCTTAGTTTTATCTACTTCATTTAGCACAACAGCCCATTTGTCTTGGGTATTTGCCTGTTTAACTAAAAATAAAATCCCTTTTCCCACAGATAGGGCGTATCTAGTGTCGGATAGTTTAAGCCAATTAAAGTTTATTACTCTTGGTTCTTTTCTTGAAACTTCTGATGTAGTGGACTCTGTAGAACTATCAGTTTTGTCTTGGTTTTCAGCTTCTTGTTGAGCTAATGCTTGGCGTTTGGCTTCTTCATTAATTTCTTCTTGTTGTAGAGCTAAGATAGATTTTTTCTTAAGTTTATCTGGAGAAAAGCCAAACAAATTGGGTAGAGTTATGAGTTTGTGTTTTTGGGTAACACCAACCAGATCTATGACAAGGCACTCGGTTTTGCCAGGATGCAAGCGTGTACCACGCCCTAGCATTTGTAGATAAAAACTCTTACTTTTAGTAGGACGAGCAAAGATAACACATTGAATGGTTGGCTCGTCAAACCCTTCTGTAAGGATTAAGCAATTAACAACAACTTGAGTTTCACCTGTGCTAAGACGAGAAAGAATACCTTTTCTGTCTTCTGGTGACAGTTTGCCATCAATAGACTCGCATTTAATATTATGCTCTTGAAATAATTTGGCTGTTTCTCTTGCAAGAGCTACACCTGGAACAAATACAATAGTTTTTCTATCAATAGCATATTGTTGGAAAGCAGATAGTATCTTTTCTGGTAGGTTTTTATCAGTGAGAGCTTTAATAAGGTCGGCTTCAACAAAATCCCCTCCCCTAGTTGAAACCTCATCTAAATCAACACCTAAATCAACTTTCTTCCAGGTTAAATCAGATAAGTATTGCTCGCTAATCATATCCAAGAGATCTCTGTGATAAACGATTTCTTGGAATACACTATCTAGGCCAACTTTATCACCACGTTCTGGTGTGGCAGTAACGCCAAGGGTTAATGGAGCGTTTTGCTTATCAAAACAGCCTAAAGACTTTAGTACTTTGACATAAGAATCAGCCGCCGCATGATGAGCCTCATCTATAATGATGGTAGAAAATTTTCCTACTTGTAAAAGGCGTGATTCTCTGGCTAGTGTTTGGACGGAAGCAACTACTATTTGGGAATTTGCTTGATTGCGCTCTGCCTTAACTATACCTACATCGGCGGTTGGCAAGACCATTCGTATTTTACTAGCGGCTTGCTCGATTAGTTCATCCCTATGGGCGATTATTAAACTCCGGCCTTCATTTCTCGCTACTAAATGCGAAAATATAACTGTCTTACCTGTTCCCGTAGGTAATGATACCAATAAACGATTACTGCCGTTTTTATACGCTTTTTCGACTTGTTCTAAACTTTCAGATTGATATGGTCTTAGTGCTAGCTTGGTATTCAAAGAAATACCATTACCACTACTTAATGATGGTAGTGATGAAGTGGGTTGAGATTGTTGTATTGCTATAGTCTCGCCCATTTTGCCTCAAATAGTTATCTTATGAATTTTACACTATTATAAGATGTTATTATTACTAATTACCTATAAATTTGCTACAAAATAAAGAACTAATTTCTTTCAACAGTTTTTCTAAAAATAAATAAGCTTCTTTGTATATTCCAGGGTTGGAACTTTCTCTACTACCAGCAATATTTAGGGTAGAAATATTGTTTTCTTTCAGCCAGCTAATTATTTGTGTGTAGTTGTAGTTTTTAGCTTGGCTTAAGTCTACCAGAAAATAAGGCTTTCCTGTTTGTTGTGCTGTTTTTACAGTCAAAGCACTTCCCTTACCTATTTTGCCTTTAATGATTATTAAAGTTGCGTCTGATTGTTCTATGTTGAGCTTGGTTCGTTCTGGGTAATTAGGAGAGATGGTTTCGATTAATGGATATTGACTAGCAATAACCCCATCTTCAGCTATTCGCTGTTTTGGACAATATCCACCTATAGATATGCCTAGCTTCAACCCTACATCCAATGCCGCACGGTCTACCCCTGTTTGCCCGCCTGATATTATCTTTTCTAACATAAATATTCTTTTGACCATACAGATTAATTTATATGATTTATATATTATAAATGGTATAAATGATTTTTACCATATAAATAATATAAAAAGTATAAATAGTATTAATGATATAAATAATATATTATTTAATACAAGATTTTGCTTACACTATTGACATGGTGTTTATTGTGTATATATTATAAACAATATAAATAATATTAATTGTATAAATGATATATACTATTTATATGATATATAATTTTATTAAAAGAAGGTGGTTATAATGGCAAAAATAATAACCGTATGTAATCAAAAAGGTGGTAGTGGTAAAACTACAGTGAGTATGTGTTTAGCAGGAGCTTTGGCAAATAAAGGAAAAAAGGTATTAGTGGTAGATGCTGATGCTCAAGGAACTGCTACTAGGTGGGCAGCTTCAGCAGAAGAAACAACTTCTTTTCCAGCAGCAGTAATAGGGCTAAGTGTTGCTAATGCAAAAGTCCACCGCGAAATAAAAAAGTTTGTAAATGATTATGACTACATAATAATAGATTGTCCTCCAGCAGCAGATTCCCCTGTACCTCAAAGCGCACTATTAGTCTCTGACTTAGCTATAGTCCCAGTAATTCCTTCTCCTTTAGATTTATGGGCTGCCGTTGGTATTAGAGAAATTATTTCTCAAGTTAAAACAATCAATGAGAATCTTGAGGCTAGATTAGTCGTTAATCAATGCCAGGCCAATACTAGTTTAGCTAAAGAATCTTTAGAGATACTTTCTGATTTTGGTATAGAAGTTTGTCAAACTAAAATAGGTCAAAGACAAGTCTATCGCCAAATTGCCATCTTTGGACAAACTATTAATCAAGTAGGCAAAAAAGCTGGTTTTGCTCTCACAGAGATAGATACGCTTACTAAAGAAGTCTTAGAAATATTACATCCTCAATTAGCTAAGGTAGAGGTGGCTTAATAAATGAAAAAAGATATAAAAGCAGCATTAGGTAAATCTCTTAAAGAGGAAACTAAAGCAATAGAAAAAAGGTTTGCTCAAGCAGATATAGTCTTTAGCCAGCATAAAACAGAAACAGAAGATGAGCCGCTAGAAATAGAAAAAGTAGAAAAAGTAATTAGGGATAGCTTTACTTTGCCATTAGAAGATTACCAGTTAATAGAAGTAATTAAGAAAAGAGCTTTGAAAGCAAGTGTCAGCGTTACTAAAAGTGAAATAATACGTGCTGGACTTCTGGCTTTACAAAGTATGTCCGAACAAGAATTAATATCAGTTATTAATTCCTTAACCAAAATTAAAAGCGGTCGTCGTGCTGTAAAAGTTAAAATATAAAATAGCGATGATATAAACCATATATACTATTTATATCATTATAACAATTCATACTATTTATATTAATTATATTCAGCTATTCGCCTATTTGGGTTATCGTGTTGATACAAAAAATGCTTAAGCATTATTATAGAGGTATTTAGATGGGAGTCAATCCAGTAGCAATTTTCGGTTATGGAATAGACGTTACAGGTCAGAGTCTTCCTTGGGATGATGAAGCCCTCGAAGATTATGGTTGCGACTTTCTTGAATGGGCATCCCAAGTTATAGGTTATAAACAGCCGGGATATATTTTTAACGCCGAAATAGAAGAGCGCGAAGAATTTAGTAAGCTACTACCAATAAATCTAGTGATGATTAATAATGTAAGTAAAAGATATTATTTTTTATTTCTTACTGGTTATTATTGGATCACTGATACAGATAAACCTAAACGAGTTCCATTTCCTGTTGACCAAAAATTTGATGAAGCAAAACGCAATGCAGTAGATTTTTGCGAACATCATGGAATTAATTTTAACCTAGCTGATTGGCTAATCTGTGCAATGATTGAAACTTAAATAATTCTTTGCTATATGAATATACTTAATGTAACATAACTATTTCTTTGATTTTTTGCCTAAGCACAAGGCCATTGAAATAAAAAACACCGAATAATATATTATTGCTGTTTTAATTTAATTTTTAGTTGTGGCAAACGATAAATCAAAAAGGACAATTCGTAGCTATCTTTATAGATAGCTATTTTTCATGGGAGTTATGGAAAACAATCAAGTTGTTACTACTAGTAAAATAACGTATGTAATAGAGAAAGATGGAAGTTTAGGCTTAGTAAGCCCTTATCTCTTTGCCCAAAGGCTTAAAGACTTAATAGAAGTAGAAATTGTTGACTCTAAAGTGATTATGAATTGTTTGGAGCAACAAGGAGTGATTTTTCTAGAATGTAATCTCCCATTAACCTTTCCAATTGCTGATAAGCCTAATATTAGAAAGAAAATCCAAAGTTTAGCCGAAGGTTTAAGCCAAAAGCTTAAAAAACAAACAGATTTGATTAAAGCCTGCTATCAAAAATCTTATCGTTGCTTTAACGCTCAGTAAACTTCTGTTAAGTTCTGCTAAGTGTTGAAAATAAGTGCTAGAAATAATTAAATGAATAGTGTAACCTATGGCAAATAATACAATTATAACTTATTATTTAATAAGAGGATAAAATGCCAGCAAAGAAAAAATCTAGTGACCTTATCGAAAACACTGTTATTACCCCTGCTAATATCAAAGCCCCTAAAGGTAAAGTCCAAGTTATAGAAGTGGACAATGATGAAGATACAAGGGTAGTTACAACTGCTTCTAGTAAAACAGTTAAAGGTAAAACAACTAAAGCTAATGAATCTGCTCCAGTTGTTAAAGTTGCTCCACGAGCAACTAAGGCTACTCCAAATAAACAAACTCAAGGTAAGCAACAAGCCCAAGCTGTTAAAGTTCCAAAAACTCCAAAGCGAAAACTTCCTAAGCCAGTTACTATCACTAGATTTGAGCTAGCCCAACAAGTATCAAAAGCAGTTAGTCAGCATATGGAGATAACAGGGGTAGAAGCTGATGCTATTGTTTCTGAAATAATTGAAACTATGATTGATGCCCTCAAAATAGGTGATGAGATTGAAATAAGAGGTTTCGGTTCTTTTAGAGTTCGCCAAAGAAATGCGCGAACTGGTCGTAACCCTAAAACTGGTGCTATGGTAAAAGTACCGGGTAAGAGCGTAGTTTACTTCAAAATGGGTAAAGATCTGAAAGAAATATTACTAGCACATGAAGAATCAAGCAATGTTGCTACTCCTAATTCGCAAATGGTTTTGCCTAATGCTAAAGCGAATAAAGCGACTAAACAAACTAAATCTGGTAAGTAGAAATAAGGGTTCTATAATAAAAAAATAAAAGTTGGCCAACTTTATTGGAAGATAATTTTCATACTAAACACATAGTATAGACGGAAAACCAACGATTTTCTGTCAAAAATAATCTGCAAAAACTTTGCAACTACCACCCTTTTTAGCTTTCAATAGTATTTTGTTTGATATATTTTTAGAAAACTAGATATTTGAATATCTGATTTTTTGATTAATCTAAATTACTGACTATTCACTTTTTAAAGATATCCCATCTTCCTCAAAGATTAAAGATAATTGCTCTGTCGAACCAAGATTGAACTAGGAAATAAAAACTTTGCTTTTACATTTTTTAGGATATTAAATAATGAGATATCTAGTAAGTTAGTATTCTAAATATTTGGATATGCACTATTTCAGTTATCTAAATATCTATTTATTTGATTTAAGCCATTTTTCAAGAAGTTCTTGAATTAAATCAGAATACTCTCTACGGTCTAAGAATAATTTATTTCTTACTTCATGATAAGTATCTTTGCGAATATAAGCTAAGGCTGTCATGTAGTCAGGATTGCTACGTTTACCAATAGGGGGCCTACCTCTTTTTTGAAACACAACATTAGATTCTGTAGCATTGTTGGTAATGCTGGGAGTTCTATCAATGTTATCTACTTGTTTTAGTTCTATCTCAGAAGTAAGGACTTCTTTAGCTTCAGTAGGTTCAAGTAAAGTCCTAGATTTTTTTAATTCTTTAAGATTAAATTTACCAGTCATGACTTATAAAATTTCCTTTCCCACAGAAAAATATTCTTCCCAAGCTCGTGTTGCTCTATTGTCTTTTACTGAATAAACAGGGATACCTGCCATAGATGCTCTTTGAAAAGCTACTAACCTACTAATACCAGTATTAAAGATAGGGTAGTTTGATTTTCTTAGTAATTGCATAGCATCTTCACCATCAGTACTAGGTTTTGGAGGAACCATTGTTAATAATACTTTGTAGTTAGTTGCTTTTAGCTCTTGTAGCGCAGTAACAGTTAAGACCAAAGCATCTAAAGACATAGACTCAGGTGTAGTTGGTAGAACTAATAAATCGCAGCCCTCTACAATACTTTCTAAGTCTTCTTTGTTAGGATGAGCATAAGTATCTATCACTATATGTTCAAAATCTCTAGCATATTTAGGTGCTTTCCTTTCGTCTACTATCTTAAATGGTAATTGTCCTCTTTTTGCCCAGAGTGTAGCACTTCTGTTAGCATCTCCATCTATTAATAAACATGGTGCTTTCTGTTGTAAATATGCCGCTAAATGTATTGCTGTAGTTGTTTTTCCAACACCGCCCTTAAAACTTGCTACTGTAATTATCATTTTTTTTGATCCTATCAGTTATTTGATAAACTGAAATAGTATATATCTAAATAATCAAATAATCAATATATTGAATAACTAAATATATGTATATGTGGTTAATTGATTATTTAAATCATTAAATATTTGAATATCTGAAATGTTTATAATCTAATATTATTCTTTGCGAAACATAATATTGACTAAGCTTTGACTAAATACTACTCTTAGCCCATGACAAAGAGAAAGACAAAACCAAATCAATTAAAACTGGTGCCATATGAGGTTAAACAGCCCAAGGGTGAAGAGCTAGATGAGTTGGCTTTGCTGATTAGGTCAATCAATGAATCAGGTAGAAAAGCTAAAGCTCAAACTCAAGCTTGTAATGAAGTAGAACCAGAGCCGCCTTTAGCAGCTTGAGACAAGTTATGAGTAATATTGTTGTGTAAAAGAAATATGGATGGAAAACATAGCTCTGATAATAAATCAGATAGTAAAGTAATATATCAAATAAGCCTGACGAGCAAGACTTTGGGTGCTATTAATCCGTATTTGTTCATAGAGCAATTAAAAGACAAAATCCTGTCAAAATTACCTAGTGTAAAAGTTTCTGTTATCTACAACACAAAAGGCCAAGCTAAAGAACATCCTCTTGTTAAACTGAAATGTTTTTCCTCTAAAAGCTTGCCTATCTACCAAATCAACAATCTTAGAGAAGAAATTTCTTTTCTTGCTTTTAATTTGGAGCATGAACTTAACCATAGGATAGAGGACAACAGGCAATCTGTTGCTTAAGTATATTTTAGTTGCTCATGAAAAAGTCTAGGCAAAAGATGATGATTTTTGCTCTTTTCTAATTCAAACGATTTCTACGAATCAAACATTTTAATAACCAGCCGCCGCCAAAGCTTCTAACCATTTTCCATCGAAGACACTGGCAATTTTTCTAAAACCAAATTTGCCATGTTCACAATACTGTTTCCAAGAGGGGGTCTGGCTTATCTTTCCTGCCACATACTTTATATCTTCAATTATTTCTTGTTGTAATTTACTTTTTGCTATTTCCTGAGCAATGATGACATTTTTGTCTTGCTTTACTCCGGTTAATTCTAATAGATTTCGCCAAGAGCCAAATCTCAAGCGAATTGCTTTTACGCCATATTTTCCATTTGCTTTATATTCTTGTATGGTCGGCATTTTTCTTAATCTTTTACCAACCAGTCGAATATCTCTAAATATATCCTCATCGCTAACACGTCTGGTACGGCCTTTTAATGGCAGTTTATCAAGATCTAAGCCAGCTTGCTTGAGTACTTCACTCCAATTAATTTTTAGACGCTCTATTAAAATCTCTCCTGCCTTGCAATGATTTTTAGCCTCTCTACGAGTTGGGGTATGCCCAAGTTTAGCGGCCAGTTCTCGCAATTGATTAAAATAAGATTCTGTAGGTCGATAAGTTTGTTTTCCAAGAAAATATTTCCAAGTAGCTTCATCCTTAATACCATACACTTTATCGATAAATGCAGCATAGCTATTACATTTAGCTACCCGATAAATAACCTCTACGGTAATTTTTCCATATTTCTTATATTCGCTATGATTGGGAATATGTCCCAATTGTTTTCTCACTCGTTCAACATCCTTACATACTGTCTCAAAATCATAAGGGTCAGTAATATAGCGTTGTCGCTTATATCCTAGTGTGCTTAAAATTTCTTTCCATCCTATTCCACCAAAATGCTTGCGAACTGTATCGAGTTTATATGCACCATGATTTACGTAATCTGTCGTAGTAGGTTGTTTGCCTAGCAATTTTGTAACTCGCTTAATATCAATAACTATTTTTTCGTATCCAATTGACCGATCTGCATGCGAACAGTGAAAACATTTATGATTTTCTCCTTTGTAACTCAACTTTTTTATATCTTTAAGAATGCCGCACCCGACACAGATATATATAACTCTCTTATTACTGCATTTGCTTAATTGGTCAGGATGATAACCATAACGTTTTTTAGTTTCTTTAATATCTATCATATAAATACAGATGCATACTTTTGATTAAGAAAAAGTTTTTAATGGGCTATCTCAGCATGGCATATTAGGCTAATTGTAGTTTTTGTAATGATGCCAATTGTGATTGTTGTAGAGTTATAATAACAGTTATAGCCGCATCAACAAATCAAGTAATAGCATCTAAATGAGTTTTATATTTTTAAATTCTAAGTGGTAGTTTTCTGGTTGACCAATTAAAGTTTGATGATAAGCTTTATCCCACTCCAAGGGATTTTTACTCATAGTCCTCTTCATTAAAAATATTCATTATACCTATATTTCGCCATAAATCAAGTAAACATACCATTTAAACTTTAGGTGTGGATAACTACATGGACAAAAACAACAGGTTGATAAACTTAAGATAGAATGATAATCAAATATACAAATGCAGACTGCCTTAGACCGGAAGTTCTAAGCGAATCTAACCAAAGCGAAAACAGCAGAACTCGCAGCAATCGAACTACTTAAGATGCAGGCCAGTGAAGCGTTTTTAAATCCTGCAACGGACTTAGCAGGATTTCGTAAGGGTGAGTTGATTGTTAAAAGCCCTAGCGAAATGTATTTTGTTGAAACATTGGGCTTGCATTTTTTCTTATCTCAAATTGCTCTGAAAATAGAATTTCATATTTTGTTGTGAAGCATAGATTCACGGCTGTTTAATGTTAAATTAATATGTGCAAATTTAACTTGTTTTTTTAACTTGTTTTTTTATTATTGCTGTAGTACAAATGTAGTACAAACGCAATATAGTAAATTTAAATAGAAAGGAAAATATATGTTTGAAAAGTTAGTGGATAAAAACCAAAAAATAGAATTGCATATCCATAATGCAACGGAAGTAAGAATTAGCTTTCTTGATAATGAACGGCCTGTTAATAGGCGAGAAAATTTGTTACCTATTATAGTTACTACTATATTTGGATTTATTAAGAATCTACTAGGCCTATAATGTAGTTAGTTATACGTTAAGAGGTTATTATGGTAAAGACAAAAAGTACTAAAATCAATTTGCGTATTAAAGACAGCCTTTGGGTAAATATAGCACTTATAAGCAAAAATGGCGGAACAAATCTTACTGGTGCCATAGAAAGTAGCTTAGAAAGATATTTTTTACTGCTTCAAAATGCTTTCAGGGAAGTACGTAAAGAGTTTTCTAAAGAAGAAAAAGGCTTTATTATGGAAATGCTCAATGGTGTACACTACGATAGCACAAGTGATGGGTATCGTCAGCTTTGGATAAAGGCTGAGGAAATGATCAAATATGAAGAACTTGACAAAAAATGGAAAGTTGATGGTGTTGCACTGGTTGAGAAACTTCGTAATCTTTCTGCTGATAAATGCCTTGCCATAGCAGATAGAGTGGAAAGGTATTGGAAGAGTCAAGAAGATGGTGGAGAAGGTGATGTTTGGCTTGTCTTTGATGGTCTAACATAATCTCAGATTAACTTTTTTATATCACAAGGATTTACTATGGGCTTTACCTATCAAGATTTTAAATGTGTCCTTCAACTAGCCATAGATGAAAGTATTACTGATATTTTCCTTAAAGTTGGGCTTGCGCCTATGTTCAAAGGTCATGGCCGCCAAACCCCTTGTGACTTTGATGCTCTATCTCAAGCTGACTTAGAAACTATTGTCAAATGGTTACTTCCTAATATTCTTACCACTAATGAGCTTAACCAAATTAATGATGCTGATATTTCTTACACTTTAGATAATGTTGGTAGATTTAAGGTTAATATTGTTAGAGAAGCTGGCAAATTTCGCTATTTCAGTGTTGTTCTTAGAGTTATCCCTTTATCAATTAAACCTTTTTCTGAGCTTAATTTGCCTGATATTATTTCAGAGATTTGTAATAGACCTGGATTAGCTCTAATTACTGGCTCTACAGGTATGGGCAAATCTACTACTCTAGCTGCTATGTTGAAACAGCTTTACTCTACTGATGAATACCATATTGTTACTTTAGAAAATCCCATTGAACACCTCCATTTTGCCACTAGAGGTATTATTACTCAAAGAGAACTTAAATCTAACTTTAGTGATTACGCTCGCGCATTAAAAGCTGCTTTAAGACAATCTTCTGATATTATTATGATTGGTGAGATTCCTAATGCTGAAGTACTTGATGTTGCTTTAGATGCTGCTGAATCAGGTATTAAAGTTTTAGGTGCTATTAATACTGAGTCTGTTATCAGTACTTTGGAAAGACTTATTTCTTATTATCCTGATGATGAAAAATCTAACATTGCATTTCGTTTAGCTGAAAACCTTAATGCCATTTTTTCTTTAAAACTCTTAAATGGTAATCTTCAATCTGGCCGTATTCCTGCTACTGAATTTATCCTAAATGAAGGTTCTCTTTCTGAATGTTTAAGAAACTGTGATTGGCCTGCTATCTCCTCTTTAATGAAACATAGCTCTGATTTGTCTGGATGTAGAGCTTTTGATCGTGACATTCAACACCTTTATGTTTCGGGTCAAATTTCTTACCAAGTTGCTATTAATGCCATTAGCCAAAAATCTGCAATCAATAATTTTCATTGATGTTTAACTTATTTTTCTTAAAGTGGGGTCAACAATGCTATCTAATACAAGAATATCCTTATCATAATGAACAAGAATAAGCTTAGGATCTTTATTTATCCAAGAATTTAGTTGATGGGTAGAAGGTTTTGAAGTTCCTTGTAATGGTCTTACTTCCAAGAGTTTAGTTATATGTACAGTTATGTGAGGTAAATTAGACTCTAAGAATTTCGTAAGTAAATCTATTGTTTGGTTAATTAAAACAAGTTGCTCAGAAGGTAATTTTTCTACAGTATTTATAAAGTTAGCACTAAATTTAACCTTTTCGGTAGGCGGAAGCCATAGTCTTTCTGAGTATAGAGCTTTCTTATTTCTCTCCCAAACAAGCTTACCTAAAGGAGATAAAGCATAACTATCTTTTAGCTTAAGTATAAAGGCTTCTGGAATAGAGCCTACTTGGTTACTGCTTACTTTGAGGTTTAATGATAATCTCCTAGATAGTCTAATATCGTTATGAAAAGCTTTTATTTGAGTAATTTCAATAGGTGGAGAGGGAAAAATTAATACTTGGTTTGTTGGCTCAAAAATATAAAAGGACTCATCAGCATAGAATGTTGCTAGTGTTTGTAAAAAGCCTTGTAAGCTCTTAGGAGCAGCACTAAGGTTAAATATTATTTTGTAACCCTTATCCCTAAAAGGCGTTATTAGTTCATCACAGCAGCTTACCAATTCTGACAGAGCAAATTGGTAACTATCTATTGTATCAATACTTAATCCATTATGTTTATATACTTGGCATGGAGTTTGATTAGCCATTAGCCATTTTGCCAATATATTAGCTATTTTCTCAGATAACCAAGCATCTGTAGATAGAAAAATATGATGGTCGTTTTTATTATCTTTTATTTTTGTTTTATAAAACCTAACAATTGAATTGACTTCTATAGATAAACTTGCTGCTTGTTCTGGCATTGATGACAAGAGTTTTCTTTCTACTCTAGATAACATATTTTCTAGCATTTTAAGAGCATTTATAGGAATATCACTACTGTTTATAATAGTGCCGTACATAGTAATAAGTTTTCTTTCTTGTTCGCTGGCTCCATTAGTTATTAAACTATTTCCACAACTAGAAATTATTAATTGATGTTTTGCCATAATGGTAATCTTTTAATGCTAAATGCTTCTATCAAAAACTCTTAAAACGAAACTAAGCTTCTATAATAGCAACGCCATATTTTTTAATATTATTATCACGAGTAACAAGTATAAGCCCTTCAACTTGGGTTTGTGCAATTAACATACGATCAAAAGGATCTGCATGGTGAAAAGGTAAAGAGCCTACTGCTTGAGCATGTGCAATAGTCATTGGTAATGGTTCAAAGTGGTTATTTACTAATTCGTCTTGCAAATTATCAGGTGCAGTTAGTTTACCTATAGATTTTTTTATTGCTATTTCTAATACAGTTACAGCACTAACAAAGACTATATTATTAGGATCTTCTATAGCTTTACGAGCTTCTGTAGACAAAGTAGGATTATTTTCCATCCACCACAAAAATGCATGTGTATCTAATAGTATTTTCATTTATTTAGCCTAATTGTCTACTCGTAGAATGATTTTAATATTTCTTCAGGTAATTCGTCAAAATCATCACTCATTGTTACTTTACCTTGCCAGTTGCCAGGTTTTCTAGGTTCTTTGGTTACTTGGTAAGCTATCATTTTAACTAAAGGTTTTCCTGCTTTGCTAATTATTACTTCTTCTCCCTCTAATACTTTCTCTATCAATTTAGAGAGTTGTGTTTTAGCTTCATGTATATTTGTTATTATCATAAAATTACCTCAAACTTAGCTAAACTTAGTCTAGTTTAATTGTTTAATAGAAGCAATAATTTTGTAAAAGCTCTTCTAACTTTTTAACTTTTATATTAATGATATGGCTATTACAGGTTGAGACTGAATAGAATTTTTACGTATTTTTGCTTATCTCAATTTTAAAATCCATATTCCAAACAGATAAACACCCAGTTTCTGCTATTGGAATCACTGGTAAATTTTGAGGATCGTTTGTTTCTGAAGGATCGCCTTCTTCACAAACCCCTATTAGTAAAGGGGTTTCACAAGAAAGTATAAAAATTCCACCTCCAGAATTACCAGATCCACTGCGCGAGGATGTACGAAAAATAGATTGGGGTTCATCTATAAAAGTTATGTTGCCCGCAGATAGTACAAGATTAAATAATGTTTCTGGATGAATTATGTCTTCTGGATTTGCATGAGAGTTAATTCTATCCATAGTCCTCATGTGGGTTTTATTAGCTGACCACGAATTAGGATAACCAAGTTGAAAAATGAAATCATTGACTTTAGGCTTTTCCTTTGAAATTTCAACTCCATGATAAGTTTCTTTAACCAAGATTTCATCTTCAGGGTTTATAAACTCTAGAATCACAGGATCTTGAAGATCTAATCCCAAAATAGAATTTGTGGGCTTTACATGCTTCATAAAAAAAACTTTTCCATCACGATTTATAGGAATTTTACCTTTTGTGATTGAGGCGAGAAAATTCATAACATGTTGAACTGTAACAATGAAAACCCGTTCTCCTATTTTTACAAGAGTACCGCTACCATCAAGAACTCTAAACGAACAAAGAGCAGCCCTTTGCCACCCACTTATGTTTGACTTATTAGGCAGAAGTATAACTTCATGGTTACGAGTAGGTACATCAACTAGTCTCTCAATTTCTTTTCTTTGATTTGCCATTTATTACCTCACCTTTATTGTTATTTTTAAGTTGGAAACATGATGCATAACCTACATTTTAGAGTAAAGAAAAAGTAAATTCTAAACGTGCTCGTACATTAACGGTTTTACCATCTTTTTCTCCAGGGGTGAATTTTATTAGAAGTGCTGCTTTTATGGCTTCTTCATCAAGACCATATCCTAAACTATTAATAATTTTAATATCTGTCATTGTTGCATTTCTTCTAAACACAGCAGATAAAATAACTATTCCCTCAACACTATTGGCTTTTGCTTTTTCTGTATACTTAGGTTTAGTTTTTTGTGTTATCTGTGGTGTTTTTATACCTTCAACACCTGCACTGACAATGTTAGTATCTAGAGAAGGAGATGCTGCATCACTAATATTAGTATTATGACTAGTATTTATATTAGTAATGCTATTGCTGTTACTGTTTGAAGTTAATTGCTTAGGAGATGAAGGATCAGGGTTAGTCAGTAAATTATTTTCTTGATTAGTTATTGCTACTCCTTGAGAATCCAATAATTTGAAAGAATTAAGGAAATTTAAAATAGTTTCTTCGTTTGCTGATACATCTTTCTTATTAATGGTAACGGAAACCTGATAGAGTCTATCTTTTTTGTCATCTACATAGTATACCCTATAGAATATAAGTTTATCATTACTGCGAATTTTTATTGATCTTCCAATGAAGCTATTGAAATGTGTTTTTATTGCGCCTAATAAATCTCCTTTTTTTGATTCTAAAAATCCACCTGCTACTGAATAAACAATAACTTCTTTATTGGCAGTAGCTTTATGGTCTATTCCTTCACAATCAGTATAAGTCAGGGAAAATGAAAGGTTGTTTTTAGTTACACTGAATGTATACAGCTTACCTTTTATTAAACCTTTCAACTCGTTTTCCGATTTTTCTGGTTTATCAGGAAAATCAATACTAAAACCACCTTCTTTAGAAACAAAACTCTTTGTTTCTTGAGCTTTAGCAATATGACTAGGAAGTAGTACTAAAAATAAAGCTATAGTAATTATTGAAAGTATTCTCATTTTGTCACCTAGCTATCATTAAATTTACTAAATTACAAAAAACTAGCAAATGATAGGCTATAAATAGTTCTGTAGGCGAATCTTTTTTCCTTACTAGTTATATTAGTTTTTAAGAGCAAAGATATTTAGCAAAGATTATTAGTTATTATTTAATGACAAAGCTAGGAAGTTAAATAAATTATTAGCGATTATTACCTATGGATAATCACTGTTAAGCCTATCAGCTTGTGGCAAATAGTATGAGCCTCGAAAATCTGCTAATACGCTACCGACTGTTACTATTTCACTAGAACAGCTATTTTTAGGTTACAAAATGAGCTATCTATAATAGCAGAAAAAATAAATGGAGTAATAGTTATGGAAACAATTAAAATTGATGGGGAAAACCTAATCGAGAAAGTAAAAGAATTAATTCATGAAGGAAATGTCAGGCGTATCCGCATAATTCATGAGGGACATACAGTTATAGAAATACCCTTAACAGTGGGAGTTGTTGCGGCTGTGCTAGCACCAGCATTAGCGGCTGTTGGTGCAATTGCTGCTCTTATAACTCATTGTACAATCGAGGTTGAAAGAGATAACTCTTTGCCTCCAACAAAATAATATAAACCTGGAAAAGTTTTTCCACCTTTTGTATTAATTTAAGCCAAAAAGTCGTCTTTTAAAATTAAGGCGACGTGTGCTTGTTAAAAATTAGTATTATCTATTAAACCTAGAACTAGTCTTAATAATTAGATTAAAATACTTTTTCATAAATTCAATAACTAATAGATGTATTAAATTACTATATTTATCTTACTTGCGCTATTTTGCTATCTAAATTAAATAATAGGTTAATTAATGAGAATAATTACGCCCCCAGAACAAGGACAGCTTGTTGATGTACGCCAACGCCGCTTTGTTGTTACTGATGTACGCAAAGCTTCACAACCTACTAACCCCTTACTATTAAATACTCCACTTTTAGCAAGGCCACAGCATTTAGTAACTTTATCATCCATTGAAGATGATGCTCTAGGAGAAGAACTACAGGTTATTTGGGAACTAGAACCTGGTGCTTGTGCTTATGAGAAAATGGAATTACCTATTCCTTCTGGCTTTGATGAGGCTGCTAAACTAGATGCTTTTCTAGATGCTGTTAGGTGGGGAGCTAGTTCTTCGGCTGATGTTCGTAATATCCAATCTCCTTTTCGTAGTGGTATTGAAATAGAAGACTATCAGCTTGACCCTGTTGTTAGAGCTATACAAATGCCTAGAGTTAACCTACTTATTGCTGATGATGTAGGTTTAGGTAAAACTATTGAAGCCGGGCTTGTTGCTCAAGAGTTAATTTTGCGCCATCGTGCTAGACGTATTCTTATAGTTTGTCCTTCATCTCTACAAATTCAGTGGCAAGAGCAAATGCGTGATAAGTTTGGTTTAGACTTTCGCATTGTTGATAGTTCTTTAATGAAAGACTTAAGGCGGAAAAGAGGTATTCATGTTAATCCCTGGAATCATTTTCCTAGGCTTATTACTTCAATAGATTTTCTTAAGCGTGAACGTCCACTAAGGTTATTTAGAGAAATATTGCCCGCAGAAGGTGAAAGGCTTTATCCAAGACGTTTTGACCTACTTATTGTAGATGAATGTCATAATGTAGCGCCCTCTGGTAGTGGTCAATATGCAATTGATTCACTTCGTACCGCAGCCATTAGAATGCTTGTTCCTCATTTTGAACATAAACTATTTCTAACTGCTACTCCTCACAATGGTTATCCAGAAAGTTTTACTGCACTCTTGGAATTATTAGATTCCCAAAGGTTTGCTCGTGGTGTATCGGCAGACCGTAGGCAGTTAGAAACCATTATGGTTAGAAGACTTAAACGAGAACTTCCTCCAGATTGGAGTGGTAAACCTAGATTTCCTGAGCGTAAATTGTCTGCTATTTCTGTTGCTTATACTGAGGATGAAAGACAAGCACATGCCAACTTAAAAAAATATACTGAGCTTCGTACTAAAGGCTTGGAAGACCAAACAGAACGCTATGCTACTGAGTTTGTCTTAAAGCTCCTTAAAAAACGTCTTTTTTCTTCCCCAAGAGCTTTTGGTGATACTTTAGCTAAACATAAAGAATCAATTAAATCTGCTCAAAGGCGTGTTTCATCGGCTTATCATAAGCCAACCATTGGTATTTTACGTAGGCAATTAGATCAAGTAGAAGAAGAGTTTGCTGATGATGAAGCTTATGATTTAGCTACAGAAGATGTTATAGCTGCAACTGCTCCGCTTTTTCGTGAGCTTACTGTAGAAGAAGAAGCTTTAGTAAATAGTATGATTAATTGGGCTGAAAAAGCTTCTATTAAGCTTGATACAAAGGCTAAAGAGCTAATTGATTGGTTAAAAACACATATCAAACCTAATGGGAAATGGTCTGATGAAAGAGTACTAATATTTACTGAATATAGGGCTACACAAAAGTGGTTACATGAATTACTTGTTAGAGAAGGTTTTGCTGATACAGAACACCTTATGACTCTCTATGGTGGTATGGATTCTAAGAAACGAGAAGATGTAAAAGCAGCTTTCCAAGCTAGCCCTGATAAGTCTGATGTTCGTATTTTACTAGCCACTGATGCAGCTTCAGAAGGTTTAGACCTACAAAATCACTGTTCCAGGCTGATTCATTATGAAATACCCTGGAATCCTAACCGTATGGAGCAGCGCAACGGTCGTATAGATCGTCATGGTCAAAAAGCTCCAGAAGTTCTTATTTATCACTTTGTTGGTAAAGGCTACCAAGAAAGTGATTTAGTAGGAACTCGTCCAGGGGATCTTGATGGGGACTTAGAGTTTTTAATGAGAGTAGCCCTAAAAGTTAATAATATTCGTGAAGATTTAATGGGCAAAGTAGGCCAAGTTATTGCTGAACAACTCGAAGAAGCTATGTTAGGTCGTCGTAGCCGTTTGGATACAGCTAAAGCTGAACAAGATTCAGAACCAATACGCCGCATGTTTAAGTTTGAGCGTAAAGTTAAAGAACAAATTGAAAAACTTAGTGAACAACTACTAGAAACTAGAAGAAACTTAAGACTTGCGCCGGATAATATATTCTCTGTAGTAAGTATTGGATTAGAGCTAGCAGGCCAACCGCCTTTAGTAGAAACTACTGTAGCTAACTTAGAAGGTAAAGCTTATCAAATATTACCAATGAAAGGTAGTTGGAGGCTTTGTTTAGAAGGGTTAGCTCATCCTCATACTAAAGAAATTCGTCCAATTGTCTTTGATCCCGACCTCTCAAAAGGTCGTGATGATGTTGTGCTAGTGCATCTTAATCATAGATTAGTACAGATGTGTTTAAGGCTTTTAAGAGCAGAGATTTGGAAAAAAGAAGACACTAAATCTCTAAATCGTGTTACAGCTAAAGTAGTAAGTAACTCTGCCTTAGAGTTTCCTGCTGTAATTGTCTATGGTAGGTTAGTGGTTTTGGGAGGCGACCAACAAAGACTACATGAAGAAGTAATAACTGCTGGTGGAATGCTAAAAGAAGGACGTTTTAACCGTCTTAATGTTGGGCAAATACAGCTAGGCTTAGAGTCTGTTTTACCTGATGAAGTTCCTGAATCTATCAAAAAACGCCTAGCAGAGCTTTGGCCGAACTACCAAGAAGCCTTGTTGCAATCATTAGAAACTAGAATGAAAGATCGTTCTGGTGGGCTACAAAAGAACTTACAAGAGCGATGCAGTAAAGAAGTAGATGATGTTACTAGGATTCTAACAGAGCTAAAAGAAAGTATTACTAAGGAATTAAAAGACTTTGAGCAAGAAAACAAACAATTACTACTTTTTAGCGAACTAGAAAATGCCCAACTTGAACGAAATATAGATAGCTTAAAAGCTCGTCTACTACAAATTCCTAGCGAAATTGAGCAGGAAACGGCAGCCATTAAAGCTAGATTTGCTGATCCTACACCTAGATTATTTCCTTTAGCCATTACTTATTTAGTACCACAGAAGATTGCAAGAGGGGGAAGATAAAATGTCTATTGCTCGTCATCATGCAGAATGGCTATCACTAGTAGAAGCATCGGGGCCATTTGTTAGCTTAAAAGTTTTAGTAGATTCATTCCCTCAAGGCTTGGATGCTCATGATGTTGAACATTCACGCACTCTAAGACTTGCTTTTGATGAATGGCAATCTAGCCAAGAATATAGCCCTGATCCTAGTATTCATAGGGCTTGGGTTGAATTTGTTTTAAAAGAAACCCTCTCTTTTACTGATGAAGTTTTAGTTTCTGGGCAAAAGATACCTGAAGGCATTAAAGCTTACTTTGCTGAACATGGCGAAACTCTAAGGCCAGATTGGATGCTTGTTAATCCTAGTGGCATAGAAAATGAAGGTAAGCCACGTCTGCTAATACAAATTTTTCCTTCTACTCAAGACTTAGAGAAGCGCATTCCTGGCAGCCGTTGGAGTGCTAGCCCTGCTAGTAGAATGATGGAGCTACTTCACTCTACTAATGTTCGCTTAGGTTTAATTACAAATGGACATCGTTGGATGCTTGTTAATGCTCCTAAAGGCGAGACTACAGGCTTTATTTCTTGGTATAGCAACCTTTGGTTAGAAGAGAAAGTTACTTTACAAGCTTTTCGCAGTCTTTTAGGAGTGCAACGCTTTTTTGGTGTTGAAGATAGCGAAACTCTAGAATCCTTGCTTGCTCAAAGCTCAGAAGACCAACATGAAGTTACTACCCAACTTGGCTATCAGGTAAGAAAAGCAGTTGAAGTATTAATTCAGAAGTTTGACAAAATAGAAAAAGATGATAGAGAAAATAACTTTAAGTTAGCTGATATTAACGAAAAACGCCTTTATGAAGCGGCTTTGAGCGTGATGATGAGGCTTGTTTTTCTATTTTCTGCTGAAGAACAAGGTCTATTGCTATTAGGGGATAGTCTTTATGATCATTACTATGCCGTATCTACATTAAGAGCTAAACTACGTGAAATTGCTGATCAACATGGTGAAGAAATCCTAGAACGCCGTAGTGATGCTTGGGTAAGGCTCTTAGCTACATTTCGTGCTATTCATAGTGGAATAGAGCATGAATCTTTTCAACTTCCTGCTTATGGTGGAGAGTTATTTAACCCTGATGGTTATGAAGGTAAATATACTTTCCTAGAAGGCAGAACAGAAGGTACTTCTTGGCTAGAAACAGCGTCAAATCCTTTGCCTGTAGACAATCGCACTGTTTTACATCTCTTGGAAGCATTGCAAATACTACAAATTAAGCTTCCTGGTGGTGGAAGTGAACCGCGTAGGCTTTCTTTTCGTGCCTTGGATGTGGAGCAAATTGGGCATGTCTATGAAGGCTTGCTTGACCACACAGCAGTTAGGGCAACTGCTCCGGTTTTAGGGCTTGAAGGCACAAAAGACAAAGAGCCAGAGGTTTTACTTGAAAAGCTTGAGCAACTGAAAGCTAAAGGCGAAGATGAACTACTTAAGTTCTTAAATGAAGAGACTGGAAAATCGACTTCTGCACTTAAAAAGCTACTTAACCTAATTATTTCTGCTCAAGATGAGCAAAAGTTTATAGTAGCCTGTGATAATGACCATAGCTTATGGGGGCGAGTACAGCCCTTTGCTGGACTAGTACGTAAAGACACATTAGGTTATCCAATTGTAATAAATAGCGGAAGTGTCTATGTGACACAAGGACAAGACCGACGCTCTACAGGAACTCATTACACCCCGCGTAGTCTAACCGAACCTATTGTTCAATACACACTTGAGCCTATTGTTTATATTGGAGTAGCAGAAGGTAAACCTAAAGAACAATGGCAGTTAAAATCGGCTAGTGAGTTGTTAAAGATAAAAGTCTGTGATTTTGCAATGGGTTCAGGAGCTTTTCTCGTCCAGGCTTGCCGCTATTTAGCTGAAAGGCTTGTGGAAGCTTGGGAAGAGGCTGAACGCTCACATCCCGGTCAAGTGATTGTTACGCCAGAAGGCCAGCTATCAGAGTCTAGACCTGGTGAATCAATTGTTCCCAAAGACCCAACAGAGCGAATGCTTACAGCTAAACGCATAGTGGCAGACCGTTGTATTTATGGCGTAGACGTTAATCCAATGGCTGTTGAAATGGCTAAGTTGTCGCTTTGGCTTGTGACAATGCAAAAGAACCGACCTTTTACCTTTTTGGATCACGCGCTTAAGTGTGGTGATTCGCTCTTAGGCGTGACGGATGCTAAACAGATTGAATACTTTAGCCTTCAGCCAGAAAAGAAAATCCAAAGTGAATCTATTGAAGATGTCTGTAAGCCATTGCTTGAAACAGCTATTGCCAAGCGTAAAGAGCTAGAAGGCTTTACTGCAACTGATATTCAAGGCATACAGCACAAAGAGCAACTTTTCCTAGAAGCCGAAAACGCATTGGATCAAGTTCGGTTTCTTGGGGATTTACTAATAGGCGAGGCACTAAGAAATATCAGCAAATCGGCTGATATGACTGCCCTAGAGCTAGGAGAAATTTTTAGAGAAGTAACACATGCTTTCTCTGATTCTAGCCACCCTTACCACAATATCAAAATCCAGTCTTTAAGAGACAAAGCAAAGCAATTATTAGGCAACCGTAAGCCTTTCCATTGGCTACTAGAGTTTCCAGAAATCTTTTGGCAAATCAATGGTTCAAAAGGCTTTGATGCTATAGTTGGCAACCCACCTTTTATGGGTGGTAAAAAGATTACAGGCATATTTGGGGCAGATTACCGTGATTTTCTTATTGAGCAGTTAGCAAATGGGGTAAAAGGCCACGCAGATCTTTGTGCCTATTTTTTCTTGAGATCAAAAGAATTATTAGGATCAAAGGGGGGCTTTGGATTACTTGCTACAAACACCATTGCCCAAGGCGATAGCCGCGAAGTTGGCTTAGATCAGCTAGTTGCTGAAGGTTGTTCAATTCCTCGTGCTGTACCAAGTCGCAAATGGCCTGGTACAGCCAGTTTAGAAGTTGCTCATGTTTGGTTACGTAAAGATAATTGGAAAAATGAGTTTGTTTTAGATGACAAACTAGTTCCAGGAATTACGCCATTACTAACAATTCCAAGTAAAGCTATAGGTAATCCATATCGATTAAAAGCTAATGAAGATGAATCTTTCATAGGATCGTATGTTTTAGGAATGGGCTTTATTGTAACTCCAGAAGAAGCCCAAGCTTTAATTGATAAAAATCCAAAAAATAAAGAGGTTTTGTTTCCTTATTTAAATGGTGAAGACTTAAACTCTCGTTCTGATCAATCTCCTAGCCGTTGGGTTATTAATTTCTTTGATTGGCCACTAAATAGAGAAGCTGAAGGTAGTTGGTATGCGGCTAGTGAAGAAATACAAAAGGAGTGGTTAAAAATAGGCATCGTTCCTTATGATTATCCAAATTCTGTAGCTGCTGATTATCCTGACTGCTTAGGAATTATAGAAGAAAAAGTGAAACCTGAGCGCACACGCAGAGATGAAAAAGGTGAATATATACTTAGGAAACCATTACCACAAAAATGGTGGATTTATGGAGATAAACGTCCTGCGCTTTATGCCACAATTGCAGGAATGGAGCGTGTGTTGGTAACGGCTGCTGTGAGTCCCACAACAGCTTTTAGTTTTGCTGAACAAAATATAGTCTTTGCTCATAAGTTGGTAGTCTTTGCTATAGAGCAAATGCCTTTATTTTCCATTCTACAATCCTCTTTACATAGGGAATGGGCGTATCAATATAGTTCGACCTTGGGAGGAATAACACTTAATTACTCACCATCAGATTGCTTTGAAACATTTCCTTTTCCTATAAATTACAGTCTAGATGAAATTGGAGAGCAGTATTATAACCACCGCCAATCAATAATGCTTGCTTGCCAAGAAGGGTTAACCAAAACCTATAACCGATTCCACAACCATAATGAAACATCAGCAGACATTGCCAAGTTGCGCGAATTACATAAGGAGATGGATGAGGCTGTAGCAAACGCCTATGGATGGAGCGATTTGGACTTGGGACATGGGTTTCACCAAACAAAACAAGGCATGCGCTACACAATAAGCGAAGAAGCCCGCCGCGAGGTCTTGGATAGGCTACTTGAGCTTAATCATCAACGCTATGCTGAAGAAGTGGCGGCAGGGCTACACGACACAGGCAAGGGAAAGAAAAAGCCAGCAAGTGCAAGTAAGAGCAAGGCAAGCAAGGCAAAAGCGGAGGAAGTAGAAGAGGTGCAAAGGAGTTTGTTTTAATTTAAATAGAACGACTAATAATGGATTTACTATTAGTGTATAAACATAATGAAAGGTACATGTATGAAACTCTTGCGATTTAGAGTAACAAACTTTAGATCTGTTGAAGATAGTGGTTGGATTTCTACTAGTGAAGTAACTGCGTTAATTGGTATAAATGAATCTGGTAAAACTAATTTATTAATCCCATTGTGGAAGTTGAACCCTGCTAAGGATGGTGAAATAAATGCTATTGCAGATTATCCACGAAAAAACTTCAACGAAATACGTACTTTGGAGGAAAAGCCAGTTTTTATACAAGCTGAATTTAAGTTGGATGATAACTTAATTTCAGAAATAATAAAGATAACTGGTGCTGAAAAGGATGAGGTAGCTATAACTAGTGTTAGTAGACAATTTGATGGTACATACATAATTGATTTTCCTAGTGAAAATACATGTAGATTTATCCAAAAAGAAACAATAAATAAAAGTATATCCTTAATGAAACAAAACGTATTAAATATAAGTGATTCAGATAAAATAGAAGAAATAAAGAAAGCACTATTAGCAGGTTTAAAAAGGATTGAGGAAAAACTAAATACATTTAGCTTAGAACTCGGAAAACAAGAGATAGAAGAAATAAGAACTGTGTTTAATAGTGATATAGCCAAAACTATTATTCTAAAAACACACGAAAAAGATGATGGTAATGAAGAAACTGAGGAAGACGAAGAAAACACCAATCTTATTATACAAGTTATAAAAGAGAATGTTGTTATACCAGCATATATTAAGAATGACATAAATAATGTAGGTAAAGCTTTAGATGAAATTTATAACAATTTAAATAGGCCACTTCCTTCATCATTTAAAACAGCTAGGCAAAAAATATTAAGTGAAATACCAAAGTTTGTATACTATTCTAACTATGGTAATTTGGACTCTGAAATATATTTACCACATGTTATTGAAAATATGGAAAGGGATGATCTTGGTGCTAAACAACAAGCAAAAGTCCGTACTTTAAAAGTTTTGTTTGAGTTTGTTAACTTACAACCGCAAGAAATACTAGAGTTAGGACAAGAAAAACCTGTTCAAATACATAGTTCTCAAGCAAATCTCCAACATTCACCTAAACCTCAACAGGTTACACAACTCCAACAGTCTACTCAATTTGATTTGACAGAAGAAGCTTTAAAACAGATATCAGAAAACAAGAAAGAGCGTGATATCTTATTACAGTCGGCTTCTACTAGTTTAACTAGAAAGTTTCGTGAATGGTGGAAACAAGGTGATTACAGATTTCGTTTTCAAGCTGATGGCAATCATTTTCGTATTTGGGTTTCTGACGATAGAAGGCCAGAAGATATTGAGCTTGAAAGTAGAAGTACGGGGTTGCAGTGGTTTTTAAGCTTTTATCTTATATTTTTAGTTGAAAGCCAAGATTCGCATGACGGAGCATTTTTACTCCTAGATGAGCCTGGGCTTTCCCTACACCCTATAGCACAAAGAGATCTTTCTCGATTTTTTGATAACCTATCTGAAAACAATCAGCTTATATATACTACTCACTCACCTTTCTTGGTAGATCCTGATCATCTTGATAGAGTTAAAGTAGTATATATAAATAGTAAAGGAGAAACTGAAGTTTCTAATGATTTGCGAGCTGGACAAGATAAACCAGAACAAATAAAGTCAATATACCCCGTTCACGCTGCACTTGGTTTAAGTGTTTCTGATATATTAATTCAGGGTTGTCAACCTGTTGTTGTTGAAGGAACATCAGATCAAATTTATTTAAGTGCTATAAAAATTTATCTAATAGGTAAAGGATTGATACATACAAAACGAGAACTTATATTTGTCCCATCTGGTGGGGCAAAAGGGGTAAGTTCCATTGTCTCTATAATAACAGCAAAAAATGAAAGCCTTCCTTATGTATTGTTAGACTCAGATTCTACAGGACGTGATTTTGCTAATAAACTGAAATCTAATTTATATAGTGGTTCAAAAAATAAAATAATAATGGTTAGTGATTTTACTGAGATGGAAAACTCAGAAATAGAAGATCTTTTCCCTATAGATTTTCTAGCAGATGTAATTTCAAGACAATATCGTTCTCCTAATGTTGATGATTTTTCTGACACAGTTAAACAGAGTGTCCCGATAATATCTCAAGTAGAAGAATTTGCAAAAGAAAATGGAATCAACTTAGAGTTAGGATGGAAAGTTGAAATAGCAAAGCAAGCAAAAGCGAGAATCCTAAAGAGTAATAAAGATGTATTCCAAAATAGTCCTGAGGTAGTACAAAAATGGGAAGAACTATTTAAACGCATCACTACGTAAATATATTTCTATAATATAATAGCATAATATGAGTTTTGAAATCATTCATAAACCTACTTTCACAAATCAACTCTTAGCAATCCCAAAAGAGTTTGTAATGCAAATATTAGAAAAAATAGAGTTTTTACGAGATGATCCTCATCCTGATGGTAAGCAGAAAAAGAAGCTACATGGTTACAAAGGGGATGTTTATAGGCTACGCTCAGGAGACTTTCGCATTATTTACATTTATGGAGATGCTTGGGTAGCTTTACTTGGTGTAGATAGCCGCAAAGATGTTTACAAAGGTGATAAGCTAGTAGCAGAAATAGATGAAATTGATACTAGTAAATTTGCTAATCTGGATAATATTTTAAGCCTAAAAGAAACTCCAAAACCCTTTACAAAAGAGCCTTCAGGAGTTTCTACTAAAAAACAATCTGAAGATTTGCTGCCTGTTAAAATTACTCAAGATTTGCTAGAACAATGGTTGGTTCCTAAAGAATTTTTTAGTACTCTAGAAAAATGTCGTAGTCTAGATGATTTAACAACGGCTAAAATTCCTGATTTAATCAGGGATAGGTTGTTTGATTGTATTTACCAGCCTAATTATGATGAGGTAATAAATCAACCTAGTTATATTATTAGTACAGAAGATTTATTGCGATTTAAGGAAGGGGAATTAGTTCCTTTTCTACTTAAGCTTAATTCAGAGCAAGAAAAGTTTGTAGATTGGGCTATAAATTCTACTGGCTCCACACTTCTTAAAGGTGGTCCCGGTACAGGTAAAAGCACAGTAGCTTTATATAGAGTCAGAAGTTTAATCAATACTCTAAAGAAAAACGGTGTTTCATCTCCTAATATATTATTTACTACTTATACTAATACCTTAGTAGCTTTTTCTCAACAACTATTAAGTAGTTTGTTAGGCAAAGATTTTCAATATGTTCAAGTGAAAACAGCAGACTCTATTGCTTGTGATGTTATTAGGGATGTTGTTGCAAACCCTAATATTGCCAACAACACAGATTTAGTTAAGCTGATGAAAACTGCTCTTAATAATGCTATTGAGTCCTTAGAGGGAAATACACTACAAAAACAAGCACAAGCTGAAATTCTGAAACGCTTAAGTGTAAACTATTTGTTAGAGGAAATAGGTTCTGTTATTGAAGCTAGAGAGATAAAAACTATTGATGAATATTGGGAAACTCCTAGAAATGGACGTTCAGTAAGGCTTAATAAAACCCAACGTAAAGCAATTTGGCACTTATATCAGCATTTTTCTAGTTTGTTAGCTAAACATGATTTAGAAACTTGGTCACAGATTAGGAATAAGGCACTAGATATTTTGCGTAATACAAATAATGCTTTTATTTATGATGGAGTCTTGATAGATGAAGCACAGGATCTTGAGCCAAATGCCTTAAGAATGCTGATAACGCTTTGTTCAAAACCAAATAGGTTATTTATTACTGCTGATGCAAACCAATCAATTTACGGTAGTGGATTTAAATGGAGTGATGTTCATAAAGATTTACAATTTACTGGCAGAACGGGCATTCTTAAGACTAACCATCGCACTACACAAGAAATAAATGAAGCCGCACTTTCTTACCTTGCAAATGGGGTTATGGATGATGAACCAATTAAACATAGCTATATCCATAGTGGCCCCCAACCTGTTGTTAGAGCAGTAGAAAATGCTAAAGATGAGGCAATGCTAATAGCCAATTTTTGTAAAGCAGCAGCAAAAGAGTATCGTTTAGCCATAGGATCTTGTGCTGTGCTGGTTCCAACAGAGCAAGTAGGGAAAGAAATAGCAGGCCGTCTTAATCATTTTGGCATAGAGGCTAGCTTTATGTCAGGCAAAGAGTTAAATCTAACTAAGCAAGTTATTAAAGTTATTACTCTTAAATCAGCTAAAGGTTTAGAATTTCCAATAGTTACATTAGCAGGTTTTCTTGAAACTCCTTTCCCAATTGTTTCTAAAGATACTCCACAGGATGCAATGGAAGAAATTTTAGGACGCGAACGCCGTACTCTTTTTGTGGCTATGACTAGAGCGATGAGGGCTTTATTAGTAGTTATTCCAGCAAAAAATAATTCTCAGTTATTGAAAGGTTTTGATTCGACACTTTGGAATTTAGGAGAAAGCAAATAAGCCAAACTTTTGAAGAAAAAGTAATTACAATTATTCAAAGAAACCAATAAGAGTTATGTATGCAGTAACTAACAATAAATGGTGATTTATGCAAGATGATAAGAAAGATCTTCTAGTAGTAATCCATGAAATTATTGATGTAATGGAGGCTTTGCTAAGGCTATATCTTTTAGAGAAGGATATAACTGATGAGGAATATGCTATTTGGAATAAAGCAAAGAAGTTTATTCTTTCTTATAAAAAAGGTGATGTTCAGAATACAAAAGAATCTCTTGACGGCGCAATGAATGTACTTAACATGTTGTTAGATAAGTATGTTGTTGATAATTTGTTGCCCGATGAAGAAAAAGACAAATGGTTTGAGGCCATAGAAATAGCTTATAGATATGAATATAACAATAATAAAGACAAATTTTCTAATTTAGGCGAAGATATAAATAAAACATTTTCAATTCCTTCTGCTAAAGTAACACAAAAGTTTAGAGTTAATGATTCCCAAGCAGGTTTTGCTACAATAAAGCGTGCCATAAAGCTAGAACAGTTACTAATGAAATATCCTAGTCAAATAAACCATTTATCTGAACCTGAAAAACATAGTTTTCCTTCTAAGCAAGAGCCTACTGACATTTACAACAAAAAATATAATAAAGTTATGGAAATACCTTGTTTGCCTATTCCTACAGATAAAAAAGATGAATTAACCAAAAAAGAGCAAGAACCTACAAAAGAGGTTAGAGATTCAAGAGAAAAACTTTTAGAAACACTTTCTTATACTTCTACAAATATCCCTCAGGAAGAAAGCACAGAAAGTTTACTTTGGCAAAAATTTGCAGACAAATTTGTTAATGTCCCTTCTGGAACATTTATGATGGGAAGCGATAAACGCGATAATGAAAGACCAGCACACTTAGTAACAATAAGCTCTAGTTTTGAAATAGCAAGATATCAAGTGACTCAAGGGCAATGGCTAACAATTATGGGTTCTAATTCAAGTAAATTCCAAGGAGATAGTTGTTTGCCTGTAGAAGAAGTAAGTTGGGAAGGAGTACAAAAGTTTATATCTATCTTAAATAGTATGACTGATAGATATGTTTATAGACTACCAACAGAAGCAGAATGGGAATATGCTGCTAGGGCTGGTAAAACAGGTGATTTTACTGAAGATTTAGAAAAAATGGGATGGTTTTCTAGTAATTCTTCTAGATGTACACACCCAGTTGGACAAAAATCACCAAATCAATGGGGATTATATGATATGTATGGAAATGTTTGGGAATGGTGTCACGATTGGTATGGATATTATCCCAAAGAAAAAGTTGTTGATCCTGTAGGAGTAAAATCTGGTTCTTATCGCATTATTCGTGGTGGTTGTTGGGACTATGAAATGGGAAAAAAATGGTTAACATTCCGTGGTAGTAGTTTGCCTAGCTATGGAAGTAACATAGGACTTCGCCTAGTAAGAACTAAAAAGTACTAAATTGCTAGAGTTATTACAATTGTAAATTTATTTACTAATAATTAACAAAAACAATGTTTACAAATATTTAAGGAACAAATAAATGAAAACCATTAAATTACCTACTGTTTTACCAGGAGAACTTAACTTAGCAGAAATAAATCAGCTATTACAGGAAAGAACTGTTCAACTAGACTGGAGTGGTGTTGGATCTGTTCCAGATAAACATTTAGCTGTTTTACTAGCAGGATTAAATCTTTCTGATGATGCTGATATTTTAGGAATAGATGGTGAAATCTCTGATACCATTGCTGGTGAAATAGCAAAGTTTTTTAGCAAAAGTAGTAAGAAGCAATCAAAAGATAAAAAGATTGATGAATCTGATGATATTAGCCCTCAAGTATGGTTTTCATCAAGCCAAGAAACAGTTTTAGACAATTTAGACAATAAAAAAGTTAGTACAGAAAGCCTAAATAATTCATCTAGCATAGAAGAATCAGAAAACACTAAATCTGATAACAATTCCAACTCTGAACTTATCAACACAGATAACATCGATAATACCAGCAATATTAGTGATATTTCTACTTCAATTCTAACTACAACAATACTTAAACCACCTTCATTTTATGAGATTAGAGCAGAACTAGAGAAAATGGTGTTGGATGATTTAGTTGGTCCCGCAGGTGGTGAAAATGAGCAAATAGATGAGTTAAGGGTTAGTGATCGTTATTTAGTTGGCTTACTTGCTCCACTTTACCGTAAACAGTTTTTTGAGCAAGAAGTTGATGAGGATTTAGCTGTAGCGGGTGAAGATAGTTCAGAAGATGGAAAAACAGATGCTAGCATTGCTGCTGCTAGAACTATGATGCCATCCTCTTTTGGGATGACTTTTTGTGTAAGTAATCAAGCTAAAGCTATTAAAATTTATGCTAAATGGGGAAAGTATGACCGTGTAGAAAGCGAGCATATTCTTACAGATAAAGGCAATCCTAAAACTATTTGGCAACGCCAACAAATAAAAGGTTCTTCTCCTTCCATCAAGTTAAAAGAAGGCTCTATTAATAAATGGGTAGTTGATAGGAATTTTCCTGATGTTTATGTTCAAGGCTTAATACGTAAACAAAATGGAGAGTGGATAGTTTCTGTTTTCCTTGTAAATGGTCAAAGAGAAGCTGAAAAACTTGCTGATACAAGTTGGATTTTTCAGCCTGAACTAACTGTAAAATCAGCAGATACAAATCTACTTGACATATTTGTCCGTAGACCGCATATACTTTCCAACATCAAAAAAGATTCAGATATTTACGTAGAAGAACAAACAATGAATATGCTCTATCGTAAGCATATAGAGTTTGCTGTTGGGCATGGAGTAAGTGTACATGCTGAAGTTTCACCTGATAGAAGTGAAAGAGCTACCTCTATCAGCACAGCAGTAGTACCAGCTTATGAAGTTCCTAAAGTTACTCCACCAACAGCAGAAGAAATACCTGAACTAGCTGGACTTGTGCTAGATATGAAAGAGCTAGCTGAAACACCTGCTAAAGAGCTTTTTGGCAAGCTTAAAGCTTTAACTACTGCTTATGAAACTTGGATTTTAGAGCAACAAGCTAAGTCAAAAGACCCAAGCCAAGGTTTAACAGAATTTGAATCTATAGCTGAAATAGCTATCAATAATTGTAAAAATACCTTACAGCGTATTATTGAAGGTCTAGAACTACTACAAAGGGATACTAAAGCTGTAGAAGCCTTTCAGTTTATGAATAAAGCAATGTGGCAGCAACGCATTCATTCTATTCTTGCAGAAAAGAAACGTAGAGATGAAGCTGTTGAGATGGCTAGCATAGATATTCCTAAAAATAGAACTTGGTTTCCATTTCAGCTAGCATTTATCTTACTTAATTTACCTAGTATTACAAACCTTGAGCATGAAGATCGTTGCCATCAAACAAATGCTATTGCTGATTTACTTTGGTTTCCTACTGGTGGTGGTAAAACAGAAGCTTATCTTGGCTTAACAGCTTATACATTGGGGCTAAGACGCTTACAAGGAACAATTGCTGGACGTTCTGGAGAATATGGAATAGCTGTTTTAATGCGCTATACTTTAAGGCTACTTACATTGCAACAATTCCAACGTGCTACAGCCTTAATTTGTGCTTGTGAATCTATTCGCAGAGAAGCCATAAACAATGGTGTTGCAAAATGGGGTAGAGAGCCATTTCGTATTGGTTTATGGGTAGGTAAGCGCACTACACCTAACACTACACAACAAAGTGAAGAAGCCACTAAACAAGCAAGAGGCTTTTATCAAAGTGCTAGTGGTTCACCTCATCAATTAACTAACTGTCCTTGGTGTGGTACTAAGATTGATCAAGGTACAAACATTAAAATAGATCCTTATTCTAAAGGACAAGGACGCACATTAGTTTATTGTGGTGATTCTTTGGGAAGATGTTTATTTACACAAAAGAACTCTCCAAATGAGGGTTTGCCAGTAGTGGTTGTAGATGAAGAAATCTATAGACGTTTACCTTCATTACTAATATCAACAGTAGATAAATTTGCTCAAATGCCTTGGAATGGAGCAACACAGATGCTTTTTGGGCAAGTGGATCATTACTGTAATAGACATGGCTTTAAATCTCCTGAAATAGATGATACTGAACATAAAAAAACACCTGTACTACCAGCAACAAAGCTAATTTCACATAATCCACTCAGACCGCCAGACTTGATTATTCAAGACGAATTACACTTGATTAGTGGTCCCCTTGGGACATTAGTAGGACTTTATGAAACGGCAGTTGATAAGTTAGCTTCTTGGGAAGTTAATGGTAAGTTAGTTAGACCAAAAGTAATTGCTTCTACTGCAACCATTCGTCAAGCTAAGGAACAAGTACATAATCTTTTCTTACGTAAGGTACAGGTATTTCCACCACAATGCTTGGACTCTAGTGATAACTTTTTTGCTCGCCAGCGTATACCAAGCGAGAAAGATCCTGGAAGGCGTTATTTAGGAATATGCGCTCCAGGTCGTAGACTTACAGCAGCCTTAATTCGAGTGTATGTAGCTATTTTATCATCTTCTCAAGCTCTTTATAGCAAATATGGAACAGCCTTAGATCCTTGGATGACACTTGTTGGATATTTTAACTCTTTAAGAGAACTAGCAGGAATGCGTAGACAAGTAGATGATACAATTCGCTCTCGTTTAAGCAAAATGGATCGTCGTGGACTAGCAAAACGCCTTAAGCTTTATTTTGAAGAGCTTACTTCTAGAAAAAACTCTACTGATATACCTGAAATTCTGGACTGGCTAGAAACTCCTTTTAATCCTGAAAAGGAAAAGAGAATTGCTAACCAAAGAAAATCTGGAGAAAAGGTAACAGAAAAAGAGCCACTAGATATTTTACTAGCTACCAATATGTTATCAGTAGGAGTAGACGTAAAACGCTTAGGAGTAATGGTAGTAGCAAATCAGCCTAAGAATACTGCTGAGTATATTCAAGCTACTAGCCGTGTAGGACGTAGCTATCCAGGACTGGTTTTTACTGTTTATAACTGGGCAAGGCCAAGAGATTTATCCCATTATGAAAGCTTTGAAAACTACCATGCTACTTTTTATAAACATGTTGAAGCACTTTCTATAACGCCATTTGCATCAGGAGCAATAGAGCGAGGATTAGCAGCACTTTTAGTTTCTTTAGTAAGGCTTTCTGGCAAAGAATTTAATGAAAACCTTCAAGCTGGTAGGATTGAAAAACTTCATCCTTATATAACAGATGCAATAAACACCATTAGTAATAGGGCTTGGGCTGTTGCTGATGAAAAAACTCGTGATTATGTAGTAGCACAGCTTAAATCTAAGTTAGACACTTGGTTATCACAAAGACAAGACTCTTATGGTGGTTTTAGGCTTGGCTATGAAAGCAAAGGTGAGAATACTTTAGCACTATTAAAGAATCCATTTGGTTTACAGTGGGGTGAGTTTACCTGTCTAAGATCCTTACGTAATGTAGAGCCTTCAATTGGGCTAGTTTTAGATGAACAAGTTATGAATGATGAAACTGAATGGATTTTTCAGCCAATGGATGATGTTGTTGAGGTTAAAGAAAGGATCAAGTAAATGGGTAACAGAAGCAAAGTAGGAGAACTAAGACCTAGCCAAATCCTTTATTCCTTTGGTGTTGGAGCAGTAGTTGATTTACCAAATATATCAGTAATAGTAATGGGATTAGATGATTGGGAAACTCAACATGCTCTTCCTATATCAGAAGAGAGGCTATTATCAGCAGTACGTGAAAAACTTGGACTGCATATAACAGATTTACGCCAAGCCCCAATACCACCAACAACAGATATAATACCTAGTCCTTTTGATGAGAATGCAAGAATAGGTATTCCAGTACATCCATTTCCAACTTGGGTAGTATGTCCATCTTGTAGGCTACTAGCCCCATTAAAGCCAGGAGTTTTTACATTAAAGAAAGATTTTTATCGTCCAGAACAGACTCGCTACGAACATACTTTATGTAATAAAAAAAGACCTCCAACCGTAATACCTGCTAGGTTTCTAGTAGCTTGTAATAAAGGCCATTTGGATGATTTTCCTTGGATGTACTTTGTTCACAAAGGAAATAGTGAGTGTAAAGGACATCTTAAACTACAAGAGTTTGGAGTATCAGGAACAGCAGCAGATGTTTGGATTAAATGTGAGCTATGTGAAGCCTCACGCAATATGTCAGAAGCTTTTGGTGAAGTAGCTAGAAAAAATATGCCACGTTGTAGAGGTAAACATCCTCATTTACGTAAAGTAGATGAAGAAGGCTGCAAGGAGCAAATGAAAAGCATCTTGTTAGGAGCCTCTAATAGTTGGTTTCCAGTAGCATTAAGCGCATTTTCTATCCCTAAATCTAGTAACAAGTTAGCACAACTTGTTGAAAAACATTGGGGCATACTAAAAACAGCTAATAGTTTAGAGATATTTAAGGCTATTTTCCAAGCTTTTAGGCTAACAGGGCAGTTATCAGAGCTTTATAAATATTCTGATGAGGACATCTGGGAACAAATAGAGAGAAGAAAAGAAGGAGAGAATGTAAATGAAGAAATAGGAGACTTAAAGACTCCAGAATGGGAAGTGTTTTCAGCAGCAGATAGAACTAAAAATACACCTGATTTTGAACTAAACCCAGTAGTTGCACCAGCAGGATATGAGAGATTTTTTGAAAAAATAGTGTTAGTAAATAAACTAAGAGAAGTAACAGCATTAATAGGTTTTACTCGTATAGAATCACCTTATGACCATGAAGATGAAGAAAAAGACTTAGATTGGTCGCCACTAAGCAGAGGAAAAGCCAAATGGGTTCCAGCCTCAGAAATAAGAGGAGAAGGGATTTTTATAGAATTTAATGAGTCAGCTATAACTAAGTGGGAGCAAGAAAATACCTTTCTAGCTGAGTATGAAAAAAAGACTATAGAAGCAAACCGTAATTGGAGACAATCACGTAATTTACCACCAGATGTACCATATCCAGGGCTAAGATATATTTTAATCCATTCATTTTCACATGCTTTAATGAGACAACTAGCAATAGAGTGTGGATATTCTGCTGCTAGTTTAAGGGAAAGGATTTATTCCAAAAGACCTGAAGAAGAAAATGGCCCCATGGCAGGAGTGTTAATCTATACTGCTGCTCCAGATAGTGAAGGGACTTTAGGAGGGTTAGTAAGCTTAGGAGAACCAGATAAACTAGGCCGTCATATTCAACAAGCATTAGAACAAATGATGTTATGTGCATCAGACCCGTTATGCGCAGAGCATGATCCATTACAAGGTAATATTTCTCTACATTGGGCAGCTTGTCACGCCTGTTTATTTAGCCCAGAAACATCTTGTGAAAAGGGTAATAAATACCTAGATCGTTCATTGCTAGTACAATCAGTAAAAACTTCTAACCTAGCGTTTTTTACTGATCATAAAACCATTTTTAATACAGTAAGTGATGAAAATAGTGAAAATAATGAAAATAATGAGGATGATGAAGATGATGAAAACAGTTTAGATGAAATAGAACAAGAAATAGAAAAACAGTTAGAAGAAGAAAATGAACAAGAGATAGAGAACTTAGAGCAAACACAATTAAATCAACAAGATAAACCTGTAGCATTTAATAGTGATTGTATAAAAGCTTTTGAAAAGCTTCATAATGCTGTGTTAGTGAAAAAGAGCCGTTCAACTTATATAACACCTGATGAAAAAGTAGGTGTTGTGTGTTTAGTTTCTAAAATACATAAAAGGCAAAAAAAGGAAGGTTGTTGGTTTGGTTTTCACCCTTATCAGAAAGAATTTTTGGAAAAATACGAAAAAGGCTTTCTACTGTTGGGTTGTGGCTCAAAAGAACAGATTTTAGTAATACCTTACTCAGAAGCAAAAAATTGGCTGAATGATGTTTGGATAACAGAACGAAACGCAACAATGTATTGGCATATAAGAGTTGAATTTGATGAAACCCAGGTTTTCCTAAATCGCAAAAAAGATAAAGGGAGCTTAAATATAACGGAATTTTTACCAAGGTAATTTACTAGTATGCTATCTGAAAACCTTTTGGAGCAAATTCGTATTGTATCAACACAACATCCTAGTGTTGTTGAAAGAATTATTTATCTTTTAGAAGAAGCAAAAGTGGATTTCTATGATGAAAGCTTAAAAACAAATATATTAGGTGAAATAATAAATAAAAATACTTATCAACTAGTCCTAGAACTATTTAAACTTTGGGCTAAAGAAACAAAGCAGATTACTAGTAAAGAGATAGCTGTTGCCTTAAGTATGGCACAATACTCTAATAAAATTGCTCGTAGAGATCTATCAATAGAGTTAGTATGGACGGGGCCAAATGCTGGTATTGTTCCAATGAGAAGAACAGATCAAGCTTTGCTTGAGTTAATAGATGGAGCAACAAAAGAGCTAACTATAGTGAGTTTTGCTGTCTATAAAATTCCTGAATTAGTTAAAGCGTTAAAACAAGCTATAGATCGTGGTGTAAAAGTAAGACTTATTGCTGAAACTCCAGAAGCTAGCGATGGAAAAATTTCATTTGGAGTAGGAAGTTTAGATAGTGAGTTAGTTAGCAAAATAGGTGTGTTTATTTGGCCTTTAGATAAAAGACTTACTAATGAAGAAGGGAAATATGGTTGTTTGCATGTTAAGTGTGCTGTTGCTGATAGAAAAAAATTGTTTATTTCCAGTGCAAACTTAACAGAATATGCACTGACTCTTAATATGGAAATGGGTTTACTTTTGCATAATGAACACTTAGCTTGCCAAGTTATAGAGCATATAGATAAATTAATTACAGATAAAGTATTAATTAATACAACTAAGTAAAATGAGATTTAAAGAGAAAGAAATGGATAGAGATGATTTCATTACCAGCTTTTATTTGGACAGGAAAACAAATAATAGATGCGTTTGCTAGTGTACCTAGCGATTATTCCCCATGCGAGGATATTTTATTCTCAGCAAAATCATTCTTAGCAATAGTTACAAATATTGAAAACAATGGAATAAATTTTTTCTCAAGTCTATTTGAAGCTAATAAAACTGTAGATTGCCACACGATAATTTGTCTATATAAAGACTGTTTAACAAATCAAGAATACCTTAAAAAGTTAATCAGTTTAGAACAACAGTATAGTCCTAGAATAAATATAAAAGTACTTTTGCTTAATAACCAAGAAGATATTTTATCTTCCATATTTTGTATTAATACTTTAGACAATAAAACTCTATTAAGTTTAGGGTCATTTCTTAAAAATGGAAACTACTTAACTAGTAATCCTAAAGCTAATAATATGACAAGAACTAATCTAGGTTTCTCGCCGGAAGATGAGTTACTCGAAGTTTTTTATAAATGGTATGAATGCTTGTGGTTAGAAGATACCTCCTCCTTAACTGAATCATTAAATAACCCTTCTGTTGTTTCTTTATTAACAAGAAATGGTGAAAGTGAGCAAAAATCTTTTGATAATTTAGAAATAAATAATAAAGAAAATAAGCCAGTAAATGTTACACCAGTAATAAATATAAATAATAAAAATGAAAACCTAGGTAATGTTTCTCCTACTAAATCATTAAATATTTTCCGACAAGATCCTTTTGTTTTAGAAATTGCCAGAATTTATGAATTAGGAGAAATAGTAACATTAGATAGAAAAAACAGCATTCCACCATTAGATGTACCTATCAAAGCTGAATGGGTTGGGGTAAAAGGTTTAGAAACAATAGGGGAACTAACACAAGAAATAAGATATCGGATTTCAGTAATTGATGAAGCTTTATTAAGACAAATAGAAAAGAAAAAAACTAGCGTTAGAGATTTAATAAATAATTTTACCTTCTCTATGGGAGACAATTTGCGTTGGATGCCCCTTGAGGCAAAACCTTTATTTGTAAAAGAACTAGATAGAGTTAATAAAGAAGGAAAAGAACTTATTAAACAAATTTTAGGTGATAATATTTGGAAGTATTTAAATGAACGTAAGGTTAAAATAAAAGAAGATGTTCAAAAGATACAAAACAAATTTGTTGATAAAATAAAATCGGAATCAAACCAATTATACATATTTACAGAGGAAGATTTTCAACTAGACTTATTTAGAGAAGAAAATCCAAGCCAATTAGACCTATCTAGAGAAACCGTCTTATCCAAAGAACCTGTATATATTAGGAATATACTTAGTCAAATAGCAAAAAGATTAACAAAAGCAAAAGAGTGTAATTTTATTCCTTCTGTTAATTATAACAAGATAAGTTTTAATTATAAGGAAAGCAAATGGTCATCGCCTTGGTCACAAGTACTCAAATTTCTTACTAGCATAGCAGAGTTTTTTAGAAAAAATACGTATGAGGTATTTTTACGGCACACTCCTTCAATAAATTATAAAGAATATATTCAGGCAATGAATGTTTGTGGTGATGGTCTTATTCAATTAATAGGGGTTGATAATTTTTCCTATGTACAAAAACAAAGTTTACAGACATTGGAATATATTACAAAAATGGAAATAGAAGCAGAAACGATCCCTACAGAAGAGGGAAAGAAATTATTTAATAAATGCATAGAAGTTTTTAATTTAATAAAAAGTAATACCCTAAATACTGAGCAACTAACTCAAGCAGGGCAGTTGATGCCATTAGATCCTGATTGGAGTGAGATAGCAGGTCAATTTGTTTATATTCCTGCTGGTGAGTTTATGATGGGTTCAGGAAGCAGTGAATATGATTATATTTACGAACATTTTGGAAGCAATAAAGATACAAAACCTCTACATCAAGTAAGAATCAGTAGGCATTTTGAGATGGGACAATATCCAGTAACACAGCAACAATGGGAAACAGTGATGGGAAATAATCCAAGTTTTTCTAAGGGAGCAACCTTGCCAGTAGAATGCGTATCGTGGGAAGATGCGCAAGTATTTATCCAAGTATTGAATAGCAAGAGCAGCAAATACCTATATCGGTTGCCAACAGAAGCGGAGTGGGAGTATGCATGTCGCGCAGGCACCACAGGGGATTATTCAGGTAACTTGAATTTGATGGGGTGGTATGGAGAAAATTCAGGAGGTAGTACTACTCATCCAGTAGGACAAAAACAGCCAAATGCATGGGGATTATATGATATGTATGGGAATGTCGAGGAATTTTGTCAAGATTGGTATGATCCAGAATATTATGCTTTTAGTCCAGTAGTTGATCCACAAGGGGCTGATAGCGGGGTGCATCGTGTGATGAGGGGAGGTAGTTGGGACACTCATCCAGCATATTGCTGTTCAGGGACTCGGCACAGCATATCCCCCGACTATAGTGACTTTTACTTCGGCTTCCGCTTGGTAAGGACTGTGCGATCCGTTTCCTAGATATAATCTAGAAATTATTGAAAATTCTTGACTTAGATAAATATTTGTCTGTAATATATTGATAGTTATATAAGTAAAATCTCTATATAAGATAGGCAGAAAGATTTCTAGGAATAACCTTCTAAGATAATAGTTTTCCAAACAAATAATAATTTTCTAAAATCTTTGCTAACTTTACCTTTTAACTTTCTTTTTTCTAGAAACCTATATTACCAATGATAATACGAATAAATAAAAGCAAAATAATGTTCAATTAGATAATATTCCTAGTGCATATATTATTGATAATAATATAGTTAATCTTTGGGTAGTTACAATTTAAGCGTTTTTGCTCAAAATGACGTTTTTTTTACAAAAATGACAAAATCTCCAAAAATCGGCCTTTTCAAAACTCTTAAAAATCTTCAAGATCGCTGTAATTAATAGTAAATACAGCAGATATAACAATCTCATTATTTTCCAGAAAAACCTAAGAAAATCGAGGATCTTCAAAACTGTTTAAGAAAATTTGTCAATTTTGACAAAAATTGTATTTTATCGTTAGTGATATTACGATTATTTTTAATAGAATCAATTAAAAATCAATTAAATTCCATGAAATTCAAGGCATTTTGCTAATAAAAGCCCAGGTCTTTAGTTCAAAATTTATGGCACGAGTCTTGCCATATGTACCATTATCGAGAAAGCTCAACAAAAACTAATGGCCTCATTTTGATAATTTTGTACTTAGTATTTTAGTTTTTTGTCATTTACTTTTTTCTTGTTCAGCCTTTTAGTTTGAGCTTCAGTTGTTAGATATCGTAAATAAACGTAATTATAACACCTAGAATATATTTTTATGACAACTTCCAATAAAGAAAATAAAAAAGTAAAAATAGTAGGCGTTATTAAAGCAGATAAAAGCCAAACAATTTTTTGTAGTTACTGTGAAAGTAATGATGTATTACGCAAAGGTATAAAGAACGGAAAGCAGTTATATAGATGTAAAACATGTGGCAAACATAGCTCAAAAGAAATTACTAGTAACAGTAAAAAGAAAGAAAAACTTATTTGTAAGGTTTGTAAAAGTGAAAAATTAATTCGTCATGGAATGAAACATAATAAGCAATGTTACTTATGTATGAATTGTTTGAAATGTACAGTTAAAGTTAATTTAGATGCTATTTAGGCTAAATGTTTGAAGTAATCAAGGCAGTTAAAAATAGTTAAAGTGAGGTTAAAATTTATGCAGGAAACTTATGCAGGCCATTATATAAACGAACCTAAAAAATTAGCAGAAATAAATGTGTTGATGGGTAATGTTAATAATTCTAAGGGAAATGAAACTTGTTTATTAGAACAAGGTGTTCTTAAACTCTTGGATAAAAACACTAGGAATAATTCTAATAATTCTAATAATGAAGATGTAGAGCTAA
>JBDIBI010000030.1:0-77018 GCA_039812885.1 Blastocatellia bacterium | reverse complement strand
TAGTAAAAATACTTCTTTTTCTTCTCCATCTGTTGGCTCAACTATTTCTACTAGCGGCCATAGTGACAATACAAAATACCCATTTGCATCTACTATTGTAGCTTTTCCATTAGCTAAATTATTACTTCTTAGTTGTATTACATTAAAGTCTTTAATTGCACCCATCCATTCAGATGCAAATTGCCCTCTAGGGGAGACTAAAAAATAGTCATTTAACCAAGTAGTTATTCTTAATAAAACTGTAAGCTTACTTAGAAATTCTGTAAGTAAGTCAACTAAATCTTTTTCTTTAAGTGAAATAGTAGAACGAATTTTCTCTTGTAATTGCAATAGCCTAGCAAAAGTTTCATTTGCTGGGCTAAGAAACTCGCTATTATTTTCAAAGAATAGATTTACAAGCTCAGGAATGGGGAAAGCATCTCTTTTCTTAGCAAATGGACGACAAAGCTTCCTAGAAAGGTCTATCCATTCTGTATCATTTAAACCCTTTTGCTTTAAGCCTTGTAGCGCTTTATTGATTAATTCATTTTCTTGTTGTTTAGCACTAACACTAGCATAACTTACTAAACTCAATATACCTACATAATGAACTAACACATGAAAAACTAAAAGAACTCTATCTCTAAATTGATAAGTGTTTCGCGAAGCTACAAGGCTAGCAACAGTGTCAGCTATTGGTTTTGGTGCATTAGTTAGTATATCTTCTTTTAGTATTTCATCTAATTGAGGTAAATTTATTTGATGTTCTGAAAAACCAGCAGCTTCACGAAAATCTTTTGCAAATTCCAAAGCTGTTTGATAACGATCTTGTGGCTTTTTAGCCAAAACCTTTTGTATAACACTATCTAATAAAGGTGGAAATCCCGCTTTTAATGGGGGTACTTGCTTAGTAGCGTGTGCACTCTGCAAATCATAACTAGCTTCCTTAAATGGATGTTCACCTGTTATCATTTGATACGTCAAAATACCTAATGAATAAATATCACTGCGAGCATCAACATTTGCTCCATTATCCCATTGTTCTGGTGACATATAGGCTGGTGAACCTATTATTCCTAGGGTTTTGATTGTGTAAGCTTTTGATTCTTCAAATATATCATAGCTAAAGCAATTTATTTTCTCAGTTGTGTCTGAAGTTTTATTTTGGATTTTACTATCTTCTTCACTAACAGTTCCATCATTGTTGGTATCTACAATTAAATGACTAACCGTCTCTCTTGCTTTTACAACATAAGAAAAGTTATCTACAACAGTCTGTTGATTAATATTTGTATTTGTAACAATGGCATCTTCTTCATTATTTTGATGAGCTATAATAGTTGGTTGACCTTTATTTTCATCAATTATTGTTATTTGCCCATCATTACTAGCATTATTAGAAAAAACTCCTGACATTAACTTTAATGGATTAAAACCATTCTTATTTCCATTATTTCCATTATTTCCATTATTTCCATTATCAGACGGGGAAACAGAATTAGGAGTTAGACCTTTAGCAATACCAAAATCCAGGAGTTTAGGTAAAAGTCGTCCTGCTCTAGAGATAACCATAACATTAGCAGGTTTAATATCACGATGAATAATGCCTGCTTCATGTGCTGTATGAATAACCTCACAGATTTTATCTAGAAGAGAAACAGCACGTTCTAAAGGTATTGCACCTTGTGTTTTAAGAACTTGGTTAAGAGGAGTTCCTGCTACATATTCCATTGCAATCCATAGCAATCCATCGCTTTCTGCTCCAAATGAATAAATATGTGCACAGTATGGATGTTCTAGTCTTGAAGCTAAGAGTGCTTCTCTCTTAAATCGTTCTATTATTTGTGGGTTAGTACGATGGCGAGTATGTAGAATTTTAATAACTGCTTCACGGGCAAGTGTTACTTGATTTGCCTTATAAACGGCACCAAATCCTCCCTCCCCTAGTTTTTCTTTAACTAGAAAGTCCCCCAATGTACGTCCAATTATTGGATCTACTATGTTGATATCCATTCTCTTTCTCACTTGGATTTTTTGGACTTTTACTCTCTAACAAGAACTGAATTTTTGTTTTTCCAATATACACTGTTTTACTTATTACTCACAATAGTCCTTTTGCTAGCATTGCAAATCTTTTCCAAAATTGTTTTCCCAAATTAGCTTAGTTTGTATTATAATAGTGTAACTTTAACACTAAGGACAAAAAGATTATGCAAAAAGAAATTAAATTTTATAGTACAAAAGAGGAGTATGGCTGTTTTTCTAATTTTTCAGCACATCCAATTAGTTTAGAAGGAAAAATCTGGCCAACAACTGAGCATTATTTTCAGGCACAAAAATTTCCTAATAATATAGAGTATCAAGAGAAAATACGTTTAGAAAAATCTCCTATGATAGCTGCTCGTTTAGGGCGAAGTAGAAAAGTTAAATTTCGCCCTGATTGGGAAAGCATCAAAGATAGTATTATGAGGAAAGCACTTTTAGCTAAATTTACTCAACACAAAGATTTAGCAAAAATATTACTTGACACTCAGGATGCTATCTTAATCGAGCATACAACCAATGATAAATATTGGGCAGATGGTGGGGATGGTAGCGGCAAAAACATGCTAGGAAAATTACTAATGAGCATACGTGAAGAATTATGTCAGGCAAAAATGGCTGCTAGTAGTTAGCTATTACTTAAGGAATAACTACATGATTAATCATTATATTCCATCTTTTCCCCTTTCTAACTTTGTAGAGTTGTTTTGGCTTTATCAAGGCCAAGTGCAACCCTCACATAGTTTAGAAAGGGCACTACCAACAGGAACAATGGAATTAGTGATTAGTTTACAAAATGAAACACTAAAAATTTATGACAATCAAGATCATAAGAAGTATCAAAGTTTTAAAGGTAGTTTAATTTCTGGAGTTCATTCAGAAAGCTTTATAATAGACACTTCCAGCCAAATTTCAGTAATGGGAATTCATTTTAAGCCTGCTGGAGCATTCCCTTTTTTAAATTTACCAGCAGGAGAGCTTCATAACACTACTGTATCACTTGATAATTTTTGGGGTGGAAAAGCTGAAGAAATGAGGGAAAGGCTACTTGCTGCACCTAGTTCTCTAGAAAAATTCAAACTACTTGAGCATTATCTCTTATGTAATATTAAACAACCTCTTAAAAGACATCCAGCTATTGAGTTTGCATTAAAAAAAATTCCTTCTTTGCAACACTCAAGAGCAATCTCAGAATTAACAGACCAAATAGGACTGAGTTCTCGCAGGTTTATAGAGCTATTTAATAAGCAAGTTGGGCTTAGCCCAAAACTCTTTAGTCGTGTTTGTCGCTTTCAACATGCCTTACGTATTATAAATAATACCAAACAAATGGATTGGTCTGAAGTAGCTTTAGACTGTGGTTATTTTGACCAAGCGCATTTTATACATGAGTTCAAAGCATTTTCTGGTTTAAGTCCAACTGTTTATAAAAAGCAAAAAGGTGAAAATCTAAATCATGTACCTATAAGCTAAACAGGTCAAATTTTTACAATACGACTTGATTTATTTCTCTCATAATAGCACTCAAGAATATAAATTATAATTGATAAATCTGGAGAAAAGCTTATGAAACAAGCAGTTAAACCAATCCCTGAAGGTTATCACACCCTAACACCATATTTAATTATTAAGGGAGCATCTCAAGCAATAGAGTTTTACAAAAATGCATTTCGAGCTAAAGAAGTAATCCGGCTTGTTGATGAGAGTGGAAAAATAGGGCATGCAGAAATGTTAATAGGAAATTCTTATGTAATGCTTGCAGATGAAGTACTAGAAACAGGACATCGTAGCCCTCAAAGTCTTGGAGGCTCACCAGTGAGTTTATTGGTTTATGTAGAAAATGTGGATGAAGTTGTCACACAAGCAGTTAATTCTGGAGCAAAATTAATTAGAGCAGTTCAAGATCAGTTTTATGGAGACAGAGTTGGTGGAGTTGAAGATCCTTTTGGGCATATTTGGTATATAGCTACTCATATAGAAGATCTATCTGCTGAAGAAATACAAGCTCGAATGGCATCAAATAAAGCTTAAATCACTACAAAACGAACAAAGAGAAAAATTTTTCTCTTTGTTCATTAACTTTCTGTTTTTATTTTTTATCGTGAAATAGTGAGATAAAAATGATCAGAAACTTCTCCATTAGAAATAACATAAATCTGATTTATTTGATAAATATTTAAATCTCGACTACTACCCTTAATTTTTAAGGTCTGTTTTTTTGTTTTTCGGACATCAGAACCAACCACTCTAGAGTTACATACAATAGTGTTTTTATTAGTAAAATTTTGTCCAGTAATTTTCAGTTTATTATTAGAATAATCTACACTAGTAATTATAGGTCGAGCTGGTGCTACATTGATTACAAAAGAGCTTAGTGAAGAATTACCAAGTTTATCTAACAAAGTTAACTGACAATTAGTTTTACCTAAATCCTTTTTTTTAGGGCTAGCTGTTATAATTCTATCACTTAAGGAAACAAACTCTCCTTTATCACACTTCAAAGAAATATCTTTAACAAGATTTTCTGTATCGACAACAGGAACAGCAATTTTAATGGTTTCGTTTATATTAACTTTTCTTTCTTCAATAGAAGCAATAGCAGGTAAATTGTTAGGTCTTATAATTAAAGTAAATAGATCTCGATCCAATAATGGCAACTTTCCTGACACTCCGCTACAACTGCTACTATCTCCATCTACTTGTAAGCGAATAATCATAGGAGTAGAAATATCAAGGTTTGAAGCATCTACTTCTATAGAATAATTTCCATTAGTAGAATCTGTGGGACTTACTCGTTTTATAAATGAAGGTAGTTGACCTTTTTGCGCAAATACTGCAATACCTAGATTATGACAACTTCCAAGATCCAAGCTAGTAATAGGAATAGAAGCTTTTTCACCTTTTAGAACAAAGTATTTATGGCCTTGCCCTATTGGAGCATTAAGCTCAGAGCGAAAGGCTCTTATATAAGGAAGAGGGACAAAAGTAACTTGCACATTGTTGTCTATCCAAAGATTACCATTTAAAGAAACATATAAAATATTAGGATAATAGTGACTTTGACCAAAAGCCCCTACAATCGCAGCAACAAAGGTATCTTGGCCTTCTTCTGGATCTAATTTTGTTATATCTGTAGTTCCTATAGCTGTTTTGGTGTAACCAATTGAAAGGAAACTAGGGTTAAAAATATTAAAAATCCCATCTTTATCACTTCTCCCATATTTACCTGTTTCCAAATATGTAGCAGCACGAAATGTTACCTGTCTATCATTTATAGTACGAACAAAAGAGCTAGAAACAACTAAAGCAACCTCAGGGTTAGAAAAATCCCGAAATTCTCCAACAGCTAAAGCATGATAACTTCCTGCTACTCCTATTGGATTAACACCACCTCTACCTGAAACTACTTCTGCACCACCCTGAGAACTAGAAACACTAAGCCTAGAAAGTATAGTTTCTTTTGAATCTACAATAGCAAGTTCTTGGCTAATTCCAGCTTTAAGAAACCCAGGAAATTCTTCATTGTTAATAATAGGTGTTACTGTTGCAAAACCTTTACTTCCTCCACTAGAAAGTACTGCTAAATCTGGAAGTCGATCAAAATTAAAATCAACCATACGACGCAGAACTTTATTATTGGATTTGAGTTGTTTACCAAGAGCATCAAATTCTCCACCTACCATTGAAACCCCAAAATCAGGAACAGGAATGGGTGGGTTTTTAGCAGATAAAAATCCTGTTCCATCACCAAACAAAGCAACTACTGAAGAACTACCACTAGTGTTTTCATCTCCTCTGTTTAGAACAATTAAATCAACATAGTCATCATCATTAAAATCTCCCACTACAGCTGAAACAGGCTGAATACCTCCTGAAGAAACAACCTTTTGATTTGAAAAATTATTACTGCCATCATTAAGCAAAATAGAAACACTATTATTTCTAAAATCAACTAGACTAAGATCATCAATCCCATCATTATTAAAATCTGCATGATTAATGTCTGATGCTCCACTAGAACTATCAAAGACTTTATAGTTAATATTACTAAAAATACTACTCCCTTCATTAACAACAACAAGGACTTTGCCATTACTTTCACTAAAGCGGTTAATAGCTGTAATTGCAATGTCTTGTAGTTGTGTTACTGGATCTATAAAAGCTGCGGCTGAAGTAGGTATAAACTCTTTATCCAAAATTTTACAAATGTCTATAGTAATAGTTTCAAAGGGTTTAAAAGCACTACCATTATATAACAATACTATAACTTTTCCCTCAGATTGATTTATCAAAGCCACATCATTATTAAGCCCTTCTCCATCAAAGTCAGCAGCTAAAGAGGCTCCTGTAAAAACACTTTTACCTTCAATCCCAATATTTCCATTTACTGAATCAAACCTATATTGAGCTTGGCTTGTGGCTAATAAACAAGTCATTAGTACTACTATAACCATAATTAGTCTTAACATAAACTTTTTCATAAAATTACCTCAATTGATTAGCTCAACAAAAATAGAAAATTTATATGTAGCGCTTTTAACATGACGCGTAAATTTATAGCTAAATCTATCAAGTTTTTTACTAGTAAATACTTGTCTTTATAAAATTTTTCTAAAAAATTAGTTTACTATGAAACATTTTACTAGCTAACAATCGTTATAGTGTATTAGAATATGGTTAATAAAAAAGGAAGGGATTTATGATTACAATTAGAAGAGCAAACGACAGAGGGCATTTTAATTTTGGTTGGTTAGACACTTCTCACACATTTTCTTTTGGTGAGTACTATGATCCTGACCATATGCATTTTCGTAGTTTACGGGTTATAAATGAGGACAAAGTACACCCTGGTGGTGGATTTCCAACACACCCACATAGAGATATGGAAATAATTACTTATGTTCTTGAAGGACAACTTGCACATAAAGATAGCATGGGAAATGGTTCAGTAATTCGCCCTGGAGAAGTACAGCGAATGAGTGCAGGAACAGGAATTACTCATAGTGAGTTTAACCATTCCAAAAATGAGTCTGTGCATCTACTACAAATTTGGCTATTACCAAATAAACGAGGTGTAACCCCAAGTTATGAACAAAAGTTTTTTGATAAAGAAGAAAAACAAGGAAAACTTAGACTGGTAGCCTCACCCGATGGAAGTGATGGCTCTGTAACAATTCATCAAGATGCAAAACTCTATACAACAATTCTAGAACCAGGGCAAAAAGTTGAATATAAATTAGAAAATAATAGAGGAGCTTGGTTACATGTTGCACGTGGAACAATTGAGCTTAATGGTCAAAAACTTTTTGCAAGCGATGGAGCAAGTGTAAACGGTGAACAATTAGTCACACTTCAAGCAGTTGAACCTGCCGAAGTTTTATTATTTGATTTAGCATGATGTTTAGGTTGCGTTTCATTCCCGGGGTTACGCTTTGCTAAAACCCTGGGCTAATATAGCTTGGACTAAATATAAATATTAATGTTTTCAAATACTCTATTTATATAGGATTAGCCATTGAAATGGTTCTAATGTGATTAGTTCAACCCATATTAGCCCCAGGTTTTAGCGAGTGAAACGAGCGCTACCTGGGGATTACAAAAAACGAGCGCTACCTGGGGATTACAAAAAACGAGCGCTACCTGGGGATTACAAAAAAACGAGCGCTATCTGGGGGTTACAAAAAAACGAGCGCTATTTGGAATCACGAGTGCATTTTGGGGATTGTGAGCGCAACCTGGGAATCACGAGTGCATTTTCCGATCATGAGGGCAACTTGAGGGTTTAGAGTAAAGCAAAATTTTTCAAACTACTTTTTGAAAACTCATCTCTTAAAAGTGTTTTACAAATTTTAAGCTTAAAGGTTAAAGAAATGCGCCAATACAGTAAAATAGTAGTTTGTTTAATTTTTTTCATAATAACTGGAGTTGCATATGCTTTTTCTACTGGGCCAGTACCTGGTCGGACAGGAGCCCCTGGAGAACTAACTTGTGTTGATTGTCATGATTCTTTTGAGCTTAACCGAGGGCCAGGACGCGTTGACATACTTGACTTACCAAAAACTTACACACCTAATCAAAGAGTAAAAGTTCGAGTTAGTGTTCAACAAGCTAACAGGAAAGCTTGGGGTTTTCAGTTAACAGCTTTAGATAAAAATGGAAAGGCTATTGGTGAGTTTGCTATTTCTGATTCTGTTAACACTCAGTTAATAGCGGATCAAGGTAGATTTTATGTTGAACATACAAAAAATGGTTCAAGCTCCAATCAACCTAACTCAATGCAATGGGCATTTGATTGGATAGCGCCTAGCACAGATCAAGGGCCTGTAACTTTTTATGCTAGTGGAAACGCTGCTGATGGATCAGGCAATAGTGAAGGCGATTATATTTATACAACTTCTGCTCAAATTGGTGCACCAAGCGATCCTGTTGTAAGTTTAGCTTCACCTAATGGTGGAGAAATGATTCAAGGAGGAAAACCATTTACAATAAAATGGTCTTCAATCAATGCAGTTTCTCATGATATCTTAGTTCAAATCAATGGTTTAACAGATATTCCTAAAACAATTATTACAGGCTTAAGTGGAACAACACAAGAATATATTTGGTTGGTGCCTAGTAATATTGCTACTACTAAAGCACGCATTATCATCGTAGCCCAAGGGGCTAGTAACAGGGCAGACTCAGATGTTTCAGAAAAAGATGTTATTATTTTAGCTGGTCAACAAATTCCTGGCCCGGTGATCTCAAATATAAAAGTTACAGAAAAAAAATTAATAGCTGAGGGTAGAGGCTTCAATACTCAAACAACTGTTATGGTTAATGGGATTAATTTTACTTCTATGCCTAAACTAAGTATTGATGGCCAGACACTTACACAAAAAGGTACTGCAACAACCGGTCAGACAATTGGTCAATTAATTCCATCTAAGTCAACTGTTAGGATATTATTTATAAATCCTGATGGTGGAATTACGGAAAAAATTTACACTCGTCCGTAAATTTTTAAAGAAAATTTCAGACTTTTTTTCTCTTCACTCTTTCTAACAAAATACAAAGAAAAACACTAAAACCCTTATAAATAAAGGATCTAAGACTATGTGTGCTGTATGGAATGAAAGAACTGTTGCTCATATGTTACGCCGAGTAGGTTTTGGCGCAACACAAGAAGATATCAAATTTTATTTAGGTATGGGTCAAACCCGCGCTATTGATTACATTATTAACTATGAACGTATAGATGATAGTGAAGTAGATCGTCAAGTGGCTAGTGCTAATTTAGATCTTTCAAAAACTCTTGATTTAATTTATTGGTGGTTGATTCGCATGACCACTACAAAGAGACTCTTACAAGAAAAGATGGTTTTCTTTTGGCATGATCACTTTGCAACAGCAATTTTCAAAGTAAAAGAAGAAAGCTTAATGCTAAAACAAAATCAACTTTTTAGAACCTTTGCATTAGGCAACTTTCAAGACTTTTTATTAGAAGTTTCTAAAGATCCTGCAATGATAATTTGGTTAGATAATTTTACAAACAAAAAAGGTCAACCAAATGAAAATTACGCTCGTGAACTTAATGAATTGTTTTCAATGGGTGTTGGTAATTATACAGAAAATGATGTTAAAGAAGCTGCTCGTGCTTTTACAGGTTGGTCTCTTAGTAAACGTACAAAAGAATTTTTATTTGAAACTGATCAACATGATTTTGGAACTAAAACTTTTCTTGGTCAAACAGGTTCATTTAATGGAGATGACATAGTTCGTATTATTGCAGGCAGACAAGCTACAGCAAGATTTATTAGCAAAAAGCTTTTTGAATACTTTGTTTATGAAAATCCAAAAGACAGCACTATTGATAAATTAGCAAACACTTACTTATCTTCTGGCTTTAGCATTAAAGCTGTAATGCAAGCAATCCTTAGCTCAGATGAATTTTTCTCAGAAAAAGCTTTTAATTCCATTGTTAAAAGCCCTATAGAATATGTAGTTGGAACGTTAAGAATGTTAGGGGCTAAACTTGATCTTAAAACTAGAGGTGGAAAAAGTGATTTAATTGCTTCACTAACAGCTCAAGGTCAAACACTCTTTAACCCTCCTTCTGTAAGTGGTTGGAATGGTGGAATAGAATGGATAAATACTTCTACTTTACTTAATCGTCTTAACTTTTCTAATGGATTAACAAGTAATCGCGCTACTATTGGGGCAACTATTGATCCTAAAACTTTAATAGGTAGCGCAAAACTTTCTACATCCAAAGAAGTGGTAGATTTTTTCCTTAAACAATTGGCTCTTTATGATGTCGATGCTACAACCAACAAAAACCTTAAAAAATATTTAGATCAAAATGATGACGGCTCAAAAGGTAAATTTACCTTAAATGACACAAATATTGACAAAAAAGTCAGAGGTCTAATCCACCTTATTTTAAGCTTACCTGATTATCAATTTAACTAAGAAAATAGGAGAATATCATGGCACACTCAAGAAGAGATTTTCTAAAAGGTACATTTGGCTTACTTTCCTTATCCCTAGCATCTCCAACATTTGGTTTTCAAGCTAGCAAAGTTTTTGCAGCAGGAAATTCTCCTAGCAAAATATTAGTTGTAGTTGAATTCGATGGTGGCAATGATGGCTTAAATACTGTAGTTCCTTATAGCGATAAAGCTTACTATGCAGCACGGCCTAATTTAGGAGTTCCTGAAAATGCAGTTCTTAAAGTTAGTGATAATGTTGGATTTAATCCAGTAATGACTAAATTTAAGGCTTTATTTGATCAAAAAAGAATTGCTGTAGTTCAAAATGTTGGTTATCCAAACCCAAATCTTTCTCACTTTCAATCTAGAGCAATTTTTAATCGTGCAGATCCAACAACAAGAGAAGAAACTTTTCAACTTGGATGGTTAGGTAAATATGGTGACTTAAAATCTGATGTTAATAACCCTTTAGCTGTGGTTAATCTTGGAGATGGAAAAGGATCTCTTTCTTTACCTAAAAGTTTAGTTGGGGAAAAAATTATTGCTTCATCAATAAATAGCTTCCCTCTCTATCAGTTCCAAACAGATTCTAAATATCCAACAGATCGTAGCAATCAAGTAAGTGCATTGGCTAAATCTAACAATGCAAAATCAACTAATATGGATTTCCTTTACATTGCACAAACTGGACTTGATTCTGTCTCTAGCAGTGAATCGTTGCAAACAGGAATAAAAAAATATACACCTGCAATCAAATACCCTGACAATAGTTTAGGAATTCAACTACAAATGGCAGCACAAATTATTGCAGGTGATTTAGGAACAGAAATAATTCATGTAACTTTAGGTGGTTTTGATACTCACTCTGGACAAAAAGATGATCATGAAGAGCTTTTAACTGCGGTGTCAGAAGGTTTTGATGCATTTTATCAAGACTTAGTCCGTTTAGGTAAAGCAGATAAAGTTATGGTAATGGCTTTCTCTGAATTTGGTCGTAGAGTTCGTGAAAATGGTAGTGGTGGCACAGATCATGGAACTTCAGGGCCAATGTTTATAATGGGTAATGCTGTTAAAGGTGGAATCTATGGTAATAGCCCAAATCTTACTAATCTTGATAGTGCTGGAAATACTATTTTTGATATAGATTTTCGTTCTGTCTATGGAACTATTCTAAGTGATTGGCTACAAACTGATCCACAACCCATTATTGGTGGTAAATTTGAAAATATTGGATTTGTAAATAAATAAGAAAAAAGGAACAAAGAGTTTAGGCTCTTTGTTCCTTTTTTTCTTTAAGTAACCCTTTTTCTATTGATTAAAAATTTCCCCTCCTGATTAAAAACCAATAGAACTTGCAACTAAAATGTGTTCCACGTGAAACATTTTATGTTTAACAGTCAAAAACTTGTCTAATCACCAAACGCAGTAAAAATTATGTTTGCTTATCGATTTTTTTTTAGTTAGAGAGTTTGTATAAATTATTTAATTTTCTATAAGGTTTCTCCTTTCTCAGCTAGGCTTTTATCAATACTATCTACCATTTTTTCAAATTTATTTTGGTGTTCAAATTCATAGATATTTTTGATAGAACAAACACTATTTACAATATTTTCAATAAGCTGTTTAGACTCATTATCTAAAGACATAAACTGAATCCCGATTCCAGATCTAGGGATTGAATAACAAACTTTCCCTTCTACCCTTATTGTATGATTAGGATCCAGCTTAATAGTTAAAGTTAATACAGTTCCTTTGTTAATAGGTATTTTAGTATCTAAGCTACAGCCCCCTAAACTTAAGCTTGATAAGAGTGTAATACCTGAAATATTTTCAGAACTAAAAGAAGCTTCACATAGGAAAGGGGCTCGTTGGTATTGGCGGCGTTCTTTCCAAATTTGTTCATTTTCTAAATTTTGTCTAACAACTTCAGCAGACTTAGCTAAAGTTAAACTAATAGCTTTTTGCAACAATTCAAAATTAATGGGCTTTTCTAAAAAACCATTTACTCCCATTTCTGAAGCAATAGCTTTAGTACTTTCATTATATTTAGAAGAAACAATAATTATTGGAACATGTCCAAAGGAGCTGTTTTTGCGGCATTTTTCAACAAATTCCAGCCCACCCATTTGAGGCATCATAATATCAGTAACAACAAGTGCAACAGGGCTTAATTCCATTATTTGTAAAGCTTCTATACCATTGCTAGCTGTTAATACTTCATAACCTTCTTCTTCTAAACAATAAGAAACTGTCTCTAAAATTTCTATAGAATCATCAACTAATAATATTCTTATACCCATAATTTTTTCCCTAAGCGATTTATTTTTGTTGCCAAACTATATGCACTTAGGATGCCAAAGTTTATAAGATTTGGAAAAACATGTCCCTCAAATAAACCTAGTAAATTCAAGCACTTAGAAAGCATATGTAAATTTTAGGAAAATTTCATCAAATACACTATTCCCTTTTTTCCTTGTATTTATAGGACAGTGTGGAAAATAGGAACTATTTTTTAGATTAGGTAAGGAAAAATGAAGCACAAAGGCTGGTACTTTTGTAAAGGATCAAGAAATAAATATTTTGATCTTGATCCTTCTAACCAAAAATTTACAAAAGCATAAAAAAAGAAACTCTAGTTTTGTTTAATAGCAAAGTGTTGTTCTGGTACTGGATAACCTGCTTCGCCAAAAGAATCGCGAATTATTCGATTAGTATCAAAGTAAACTTGCCAGTAGTGAGTATTATTGCAATAAGGGCGAACAGCTAAAACAGGTCCCATAGGTGTAAATTGCAAAATTTCAACATCTGGCTTAGGATCGCTCATTACATTTGGAATTTTGCTAATTTTTTCTTTTAACATTTGACTAGCGGCTTTAGGATCGACACTATGATTAAGTTGTGCCACTAAATCAACACGACGAAAAGGATTAGCAGTAAAATTTTGAATATTATCTGACATTATTTTGTTATTTCCAACAAAGGTTTTTACATTATCCATAGTATTTATTGTAGTGACAAACAACCCTATTTCCTCAACCGTTCCAATTACACCACCTGCTGAAATAAAATCTCCAACTTTAAAAGGATGAAGAATTACTATAAAGGCTCCAGAAGCAAAATTTGAAAGTAGCCCACTCCAAGCAGAACCAATTGCAATACCAGCAGCAGCTAACAAAGCGGCAAAGGTTGTAGTCTCTACTCCAAAAAAGCCTAAAATGGCTACAACTAATGTTATGTTTAACACTACGCTAAGAGCAGAACTTAAATAAGTTCCAATAGTTGGATCTATAGGTTGTTTTTTTAAAGCTGAACCTAACAAGCTACAAACAAATCTAATTAAATAACGCCCAACAAGCCAAAGTACTAAAGCTCCCAATAGTTTCATACCAAATTGGGTTAAAATAACTATTAAATCTTGTAGAATTTTTGCTATATCTAAATTCATTTTTTCTCCTTTATTTTTTGCTGTCTTTTAATATACAACTTATTTGTTTTAATAATGTTATCTAGCAAAGGTAAGATGTAAGCATGTATTGAACTTGCTCCACTTGAAAAAATTCTTCAAAGGATTTGGGAGCTTTGTTTTAATATCATCTGCTCTGCTAAATTATTGGTTGAAAAGCATAGTAGGGTTAAAGGTACCACAACAAAATAAATAAAATTTTTCATGTTTTTCAGAAATTTGACTAAAAATTGACTAATAAATTTAGCAAATCTGCTTTATAACTATTTTTAACTATGTAACAAAGAGACAAAGATAACACTAAAGCCATAAATAGTTTATTAAATAAACATTAAAGTTTTATTACTAAAATAAAGTGCTTAGTAACCATTGCAGTAGTTTAGTAAAAGTAAATATTGGTATAAAAAGAAAACTAATGGATTAATAAAGTATTAACCCATTAGTTATTAGAAGCTACATTAATGTTGGAAAATATTACAATATTGTAGTCAGTAATAAGAGTTTTATGATTTTATAGAAAAACTAGTTTTTTCTAAAGAAAGCTACTAAAAAATAAGACAACTAAAGAAGAGAAAAAACAAATAAAAATTTATTTTGTCTTATTTTTCTCATAAATAATTTTTAAGCCTTCTAGTAGCAAATTATCATCTACCACTTTAATAATGCTTGAACCTTTACCAATTAAAGGAGCAAGTCCACCTGTAGCAATTACTGTTTTTTGCTCACCAAGTTCTTCAATCATTCGAGATAAAATCCCATCTACTAAACCGATGTAACCAAAATAGAGTCCTGATTGAATGCTCATAATTGTGGAGGTGCCAACAACTTTTTCTGGATGTCGAATTTCTACTCTAGGCAATCTAGAAGCTCTAAGAAATAAAGCTTCTGATGAAATTTGAATACCTGGAGTAATGACTCCTCCTAAATAATCACCTGTGGAAGAAATAGCATCAAAAGTTGTAGCTGTCCCAAAATCTACAACAATGCATGGTCCTCCATATTTTTGAAAAGCTGCTACAGCATTTACAACTCGGTCTGCCCCTACAGCTTGAGGTGTATCATAATGAATTTTTATTCCAGAATTTTTCTCTGGCTCAACAAAAAGAGGTTCAAGATGAAAGTATGTCATTGCCATTTTATAAAGCGTAAAATTTAAGGTAGGAACTACAGAAGAAATGGCAATTGCATCTATTTGTGTAAAGTCAAGCTTTGCTAAAGTAAATAAGTTTCTACATAAGATTCCATACTCATCAACAGTTCGATCTCTCTCAGTTGTGAGTCTCCAACGAGCTAAAAGTTCTGCTTCTTGATAAACGCCTAACACTGTGTTTGTATTGCCTACATCTAGTACTAGTAACATATGTCTTCACCTTCTACCATAATTTCATTTCCATATAATTCTATTTGTCTTTGATCTTCTAGCTTTACTTTTAATGCTCCTACATTATTTAACCCAACTGTAGTACCTGAAAGCATTTTACCTTCTTGCATAAACTTAATTTGCTTTCCTTGAGCAAAACTTGAACGCTTTTCCCAATTATCTATAATTTTATCAGATGCAGTTTTTAAAATACTATACCAAGAATCTAATTTTTCTAAAAGTAAGTTTACAAAACTATCTCTATCAACACTTAAGGCAGATTCTAAAAAAAGAGATGTAGCAGGACGATTAAGGTTTGGAGGAAAATTTTTTTGAGAAAGATTAACACCTATACCTACAACAATAAACGCGAGTTTATCAGACTCAAAAGCACTTTCTATTAAAATTCCAGCGACTTTACGTTTATTAATTAAAATATCATTAGGCCATTTTATATCTGTTTTAACTGGACAAGAGGCTAAAATAGCATCAGAAGTAGCTAGAGCAGCCATTAAAGGAATTAAAGAATATTTTGTAGGTTCTAGTTTAGGTGTTAAAAGTAAAGAGAAGTAACAACCTTCTTTTGGTGGAGAATGCCAAAATCGTTGTAATCTACCACGTCCGGCTGTTTGTAAATCTGCTACAGCTACTATGCCTTCTAATGACTGGACTGATTCATTTTTGTGATTATGAGCATAGTTTTTTAGAAAAGTATTAGTGGAGTCAATTTGCTCAAAATAAAAAATGCGAGCAGGAAAATTCTGCAAGCCCTCCAAAACAACTTGTTTAGGACTAACGGAATTTTCCTCGATCATAAATTAGTAACCTGGGCTAATCTTAAAACTAATATCTACAGCAGGTGCAGAGTGTGTAATGGCACCTATTGAAATTAGGTCAACACCAGCTTTAGCATAATCTGCTACATTTTCTAATGTAATTCCACCAGAAGCTTCAAGTAAGATATATTTACCTCGTTCGCTCTTTCTAACGATTTCAACGGCTTCTGCGACCTGTGCAGGTTTCATATTATCTAACATAATAATATCTGCGGCTAAATCAATGGCTTCTTGAAGTTGTTCAAAATTACTAACTTCTACCTCTATTTTATGCAAATGACCAGCACGTTCACGAGCACGTTTTATTGCTGGCTCAATACCACCTGCTAGCATAATGTGGTTATCTTTTATTAAAATTCCATCATCTAGCCCAAAACGATGATTGTGTCCACCACCAACTAAAACAGCATACTTATCAATCATTCTCAAACCTGGAATAGTTTTACGAGTATCAACAATACGAGCATTAGTGCCAGAAATAGCTTCTACATATTTGCTAGTGACTGTAGCAATACCTGACATTCTTTGCATTAGATTTAGAGCAAGTCTTTCTCCAGCTAGAAGTACAGAAGCAGGCCCATCAAGTCTGGCGATTTCTGTACCTGCTTTTACCTTCTCACCTTCATAAACAAAAGCTTCTAGTTGTAAGTCTATATCTAAACAAGTAAACACAGTCTCCGCAACTTCTAGACCAGCTACAACCATTTCCTGTTTAGCTAGAAATTTTCCACGGCCTCTAACACCTTCTGCAACAGTTGATTGAGTGGTAATATCTCCACGCCCTAAATCTTCATCCAAAAATTGAGTAATTAAATTAAAAAGCAAATTTCTATCTATATGCACAGTTTTAATCCTACCTAAAATATTTATCTTTCCCTGCCCTAACTCTATCCCAACTCGCCAACTCTAGCCCAAAATTACGATCACTAACTCTATCCCAAAATTACGCTCGCCAACTCTATCCCCAAGTTACGCTCGTTAACTCTTTCCCCAGGTTACGCTCGTTAACTCTTTCCCAAAATTACGCTCGCCAACTCTATCCCCAAGTTACGCTCGTTAACTCTTTCCCCAGGTTACGCTCGTTAACTCTTTCCCAAAATTACGCTCACTAACTCTATCCCAAATTCACGCTCGTTAACTCTTTCCCCAGGTTACGCTCACTAACGTTCGCTAAAACCTGGGGCTAATATGGGTTGAATTATTATAAATGCAATCTTTCCCTTATAATACTCTGTTTGAAACGATTTCCTAGAGTTGCGCATGCTAAAACCTGGGGTAATGTGAGTTAATTAATTATAAACATGATCCATTTCTTAGAATATTTTGTTTGAAATAAACTTATTTATAGAAATAGATCAACACTATTTTAGTTCAACCCATATTAGCCCCGGGTTTTAGCGAAGCGTAACCCGGGGATTATAAATTAGCCAAATTAGCTTTTACGGTTTCACGTTGAGATGTTAAATCTGCAATTCTATTACGAGATTGTTCAACAATTTTAGGTTGTGCTCTCTCAACAAAATTAGGGTTAGCTAAAGATTCAGAAAGTTTTTCAATTTCTGCCTCGATCTTAGCTAATTCTTTGCTGAGTCGATCTCGTTCTTTGTCTAGATCAATTAAGCCTTCCAATGGGATCGAGATCTCGATCCCTGTGATCACAGCACGAGCAGCAAATTTTTCTATTTCTAGATCAGGTTTGATCTCGATCTCTTTTACTTTTGCAAGTCGTTTGATCGCATCTTCGCTTTCCTGAACTACCTTCTGTAAAGCCTCTTCCTTGATTCCAAGCTTAACGGTCAGAGGTTCATGAGCAGGAAGATTCATTTCTGATCTTACATTTCTGATCTTTGTGATCAAAGCGATCACCGATCTCATTTGATCTTCGATCTGATCATTGATCTGAGATTGATCTGAAACAGGAAACTCTGCGATCGAGATCGACTCACCTTTATGAGGTAATCTTTGCCAAAGTTCTTCTGTGATGTAAGGCATAACAGGATGTAACAAGCGAAAAGATTTTTCTAAAATGTACATAACTCTTTGACGAGCAGCTACAACTTCAGGAGTGGTTTCTTTAGCAGTTACTACTGGTTTAGAAAGCTCTATATACCAATCACAAAAATCATTCCAGAAGAAGCGGTAGAGAGTTTGAGTAACATCAAAAAATCTAAACTGTTCTAAACCTGAGCTTATATCATCAATAGCACGGTTTAACCTAGATAAAATCCAGTAGTCATATCTAGAAGCATTTTCAAATGGAGAATTGTTAAATTCTGTATCTCCTAGATTCATAAACATAAAGCGAGAAGCATTCCAAATTTTATTAGCAAAATTACGGGCAGCTTCCATCTTAGGATATTCTCTAATTTCTTGACCACCAACTTTCTTTTTTACTTCTTGAAGGTCAACATCAGTACCACCAGTAACAGAGCTAGCTAAAGTAAAGCGAACAGCATCAGTTCCATAACGTTCAAAAACATCTAGAGGGTCAACAACATTACCTTTCATTTTAGACATTTTTTCCCCATCTACACGAACAAGGCCAGTAATGTAGACACGGCGAAAAGGAACATCACCCATAAACTTTAAGCCCATCATCATCATACGAGCTACCCAGAAGAAAATAATGTCAAAGCCTGTAATCATTTCGCTAGTTGGGTAGAAAGTTTTTAGGTCATCTGTTTGAGCAGGCCAACCTAAAGTAGAGAAAGGCCAAAGGGCAGAAGAAAACCAAGTATCTAAAACATCTTCATCTTGGCGAAGTTCTGTGCTACCACAAGTTGAACAAGTTGAAGGTGTTTCACGTGCAACATTTATATGATTAGAAGAACAATACCAAGCAGGAATTCTATGACCCCACCAAAGTTGTCTAGAAATACACCAATCTTGGATATTCTCTAGCCAGTCATAGAAGACTTTTGTCCAATTTTCAGGAATAAATTGAGTACGTCCATCTTGAACAGCTTTAATAGCTTCTTGAGCCATCCCTTTCATAATAGCAAACCATTGAGTAGAAATAAGAGGTTCAAGTACTGTATCGCAGCGCTGACAATGGCCTACTTTATGAGTGTAGTCTTCAATTTTAACTAAAAGACCTTGGGCTTCTAGCTTTTCAATGACTAGTTTACGAGCAGCAAAACGGTCTAAACCAGCAAACTCTGGGCCAGCGTCCTCAGTCATTTTGCCAAATTTATCAATTACATTAATTTGAGCTAAGTTATGGGTTAAGCCCATCTTAAAGTCATTTGGATCATGAGCTGGTGTAACTTTAACAACACCTGTACCAAAGTCCATTTCTACAAGTTCATCACAGACAAAAGGAATTTCTCTGCCTACTAATGGTAAAACTGCATGTTTACCATGATAGGCTTTATAGCGTTCATCATTAGGATGAATAGCCACGCCAGTATCCCCAAGCATTGTTTCAGGTCTAGTAGTAGCTACAATAATTTTTTCATCACTATCTTTAACTGGATAAGAGATATGATAGAGTTTAGCTTTAACTTCTTTTTTAGGAGCTTCTAAGTCAGATAGGGCTGTTTGGTCTTTTGGACACCAGTTGACCATATAGGCGCCGCGATAAATTAAACCTTCTTCATAAAGGCGGACAAAGACTTCACGAACAGCATGTGAAAGACCTTCATCTAGAGTAAAACGTTCTCTAGTCCAATCACAACTAGCACCTTCTTTACGAATTTGTCGTTGAATAGTGCCTCCAGCGTGTTCTTTCCATTGCCAAACACGGCGTTCAAATTCTTCTCGACCAAGATCTTTGGCTTTTATTTTTTCTTGTTCCCAAAGACGTTTTTCTACAACAATTTGAGTAGAAATACCTGCATGATCTGTCCCAGGTAGCCAAAGGGCATTATAGCCTTTCATACGTCTCCAACGAGTTAAAGTATCCATTAGGGTATGTTGCAAAGCATGCCCCATATGTAGATAGCCTGTTACATTGGGAGGAGGTATAGAGATGCAAAAGGCAGGTTTATCTGATTTAGCTTGAGCAGTAAAATAGCCTTTACTTTCCCATATAGGGTACCATTTGGCTTCTATTTCTTTAGGTTCGTATGTTTTTGGAATTTCCATAAGACTTTGACCTTACTAAATTTTATAGTTTGAAGTTTTGCAAAACAGGAATTTAACCATAAAAAGCAAAAAGCCCATAGTGAGAAAAGGAGGTTTTATTATTAAGCCTAATACAAACAAACCCTGCTATTACAAGATACTAATGTAATAGCAGGGTTTATTGTTACTTACTCTTTATTTTCAATAATTTATCTATAGAGGTTTTTACTTTATTTTTTCTAATTGTTTTTTGATTAAAATTTCAGCTAAATCTGGTACAACCTCCCAAACTATTTCCCTAACTATAGCTTCACTAATTTGAGATATAGCTCGTCGAACAATTTCATCTACAAGATGTTGAGGAATTTGTTCAATGCTAGTTATAGGTGCAGCAACAGGAGCAGGTTGAGAGAGAACTGGAGTTGACTCTACTACACGTCTAGCAATTTCATCTATTAGTGGTTGAGGAATCTGTTCAATGTTAGTAATGGTTAAAGCTGGTTGTGTAGGTGGAGTTTCAACCTGAGAGTATTCTTTTTCTCTAGCTATAGGTTGAAATCTCATAGTTGGAGTTTCACTAACAAGAGCAAAGGAAGATATAGTTTCTTGTGTTGGCGTTTGTGGAAGAGTTTCTATTGACTCAGTACTTTCTTCTAAAACAGGAGCTGACGCCATAATTTCTGTGGTAGGTGTCATCTCTTCTTCATTTTCAAAAGGTTGTTGTATTTCTAGATTACTTGGTGGAGCTGGAGCAACAGAAGCAAGAGGATTATAAGTAGGTTCTACATGTTGTGGTACTTCTTCTAGAGTGCTTGGTGGGGCTGAAGCAACAGAAGCAAGAGGATTATAGGTAGCTTCTATATGTTGCTCTTGCTCAGGCATTGTTACTAAATCAGCTAAAGGTTCTTCCAAAACATTTTCAGCAGAAGTTTCTTCTGAATAGTATTGAGAAGGAGCTTGTTCTAGCTCAAATTGAGAAGGAGATTCATCTACATCTAATGGAGATGTAGCATTCTCTAAATCATAAGTTGAACTTTCAACTACTGGAGTTTCTGGAAGCGGTGGTGGAGCAATTGGTTCTTGATGAACAACAGCATCTTGATGAATAACAGCATTAGAAAGTTGTGGAATAGATTCTGTTATTCGAGCTAAATGACTTCCTGTAATTCGCCCTGTGTTTACAGCTTCATCAGAAGAATATGAAGCACTTTCAGTAGACATTTCTTCCATATCTAGCAAAGGCTCTTTCTTTATGTCTGCTGTAAGTGGCTCAAAAACATTTACCTCACTAATATTTGAAGTATCTTCAGCATGAGAAGAATCATCTAATACATTATCTGTATGTCCTTCACTTTGATAAGATACTTCATCTAAAGGTTCCAAATCTAGCGGGGTAAAATCATCATATCCTATTTCAGTAGGAGCATTTTGACCAGCATCTTCACTTACATCTGTAGGTTGAGGAGTCTCAATTTCAGGTTCAGGTGATGAAGAATAAGCAGCTTCAAGCTTTTTGCGGAAAGGAGAACCCATAATTTTAGTAGCTTCATACTGATCATCTTGAAAATCCAAATTCATTTCTTGTTCGGGTTCAGTTTGTATATTTTCTTGTAAACTAAAGGTTTCATTAGTACTAACAGCAGGTTCACTAGCTTCTTTTGCTGGGTCAAAAACAAGAGTACTTTGTGCTTTTTGTTCAGAAGTATTATAGGAAATATCATTAATATCAAGTTCAAAAGTTGGTTCACTAGGTGGAGGAGCATCTAAGTCAAAAACTGGCCCTCTATCAACTTCCACATGCTCTGGTTCAGGCTCTTTTGCAGCAGCAATAGGAGGATTATTAAAATCATAGTTATCAAAACTAAAAGTATGTTCTGGAATAGAAGGTGGATTAACAGGACTAGCAAAACCAGGAAAAGGAGGAAGTCCTTCTTGTGTTTTATCAGTAAAACTCTCAGAAAAAACAGGGCTAGCCTGAATTGGAGGTACTGGACTTGCTTGAATTGGGGATTGCATTGGAGGCACTGGACTTGCCTGAATTGGGGTTACAGGGCTAGCTTGAATTGGAGACTGCATTGGAGGTACAGGGCTAGCTTGAATTGGAAAAGCTGGATTAGATTTAAATGGGTCAACTTGGTCATTAGCAAAACTTGCTTGGTATCTAGCAGCAATTTCTGGGGAAAGCTTTGTGGTAGCAGCATCAGAAGCTATAGGTTGCCAAGGAGAGGGGCTAGAAAGAGGTAAGTTTGCAACAGGAGGTGTAGGAGGAGGTGGTGTAGCAGCAGCAGGAGCGTTTGCTAGAAGTTTAGATACTGTAGCAACTAAAGCTCTTGATTCAAAAGGTTTTGTTAAATGTCCATCAGCTTTTACACGAGTAGCTTCAGAAGGATCAAAAGGTTCAAATGCTCCAACTAGTAAGAGTACAGGAATATGAGAAAATTGTGGGTTTGTTTTAACATATTCACAAACCTCATAACCAGTTTTGCCAGGCATATAAACATCAGCTAAAACTATATCTGGTCTTACTTCACTCATTTTTCTTACTGCCAACTCACCATTGCCTACAGTAACAACTTCTATACCTTCATCAGAAAAAGTTAAGTTAACAACTTTTTGTATTGTAATGCTATCGTCGGCAAGCAAGATTTTACGACCCATCCTGTCCTCCTAAAGTTTTGATTTCTAAAAATAAGTAGAATTTAAGTGCAGTTTAAATGCAAATCGCTACAGAGAAATTCTACTCTGTAGCGCTAAGATTTTAGAATCCAAAACTTCTCTTAAAATTAACTCAAATTTATGATTAAGAGAGTAAACTAACATCCTTACCTTTACCTGTCAAGCACAGTGTAAAAAGCCAAGTTAAGTTACTTTTTTTCTAAAGCAAGATAAGCTTAATCTAGGTTAATATAACTAGTTGGTTTGAAAAAACTTTTAGTAAACATTTTGCTTATAATCAACAGTTTAAAAGCATTTATCTTAATATAAATTTTATGTTTTCCCAAAAATATTAAGACGTTTTAGTAGTATCTGTTGCTTTGTCTGTTGTCTTGTCTTTAGGTTTTTTTCCTTTCTTCTTTTCTTTTACTTTTGGCGAAGTATCTCCAGTTGCTTTATCAGATATAGCAGTATTAGAAGTTGAGTTAATTGCAACAGGAGGAGCAGAAGCGGCTTTATTGCCAACACTACTACCTTGACTAGTTGGAGAGCTACCATTATTGCGAACAGTATTATTGATTAACTCATAAGTAGCTTCATCAATTTTATCGCCTTTTTTAAGCAAAATACCTTCATCAGAAACAGCTATACTAGGCCCAAAGAGTTTTTCCATTACACTAGCCATCATAGAGCGACTTTCAGCACGACGAATACCTGCATTTTCTGCTGCATCTGGAACAGGTTTTCCAAATTTTTCTAGTCTTTCTGCTGCAGCATCACGATATTTGCTATCTGGAAACTCACGAACTATACGAGCAAAGTATTTAGAAGCTTCTTCGGTGTTTTCTTGTTCTTCTAAAGAACGGCCTAAAAACCAAAGAGCTATATCCATATCAGTAAAGTTAGGATATTTAACAACAATATCATTACATCTAGATTCTGTAGCTTTCCAAGCATCTCTTCTTTCAAAGTAAAACTTAGCAATACCTAGGTTATGGGCAGCAAGTTTTTCTTGAGCAAGGTCAAGATATTCTTTTACTCTAGGATTTTCTTTAGCTTGGGGAAAGCGACGAATTGTTTCAAGTAGTATTTTTTCTGCTTTTAGAGCGTGTTCTTGTTCTCTATCAGGAGTTTGAAATTGTTTTAAGTGAATTTCAGCAGTTTTAACTAAAACCTCTACAGCGAGTTCATGATTTGGGAAAAATTGCAACCAGTCTTTATATTCAGCTTCAGCTTGAACTAAATTTGATGTTCCACCTTCACGATAATAAGAATCAGCAATAGTTAGTTTTGCCATTGGCAAAAGTGGACTATCACCATAAGTAGTTACCATTGTGTTAATTAAGAGACGCCCTTGTTCATAGCGTTTCTTTTGCATTTCTTTTAATGCTTCTTCAAATAATTCTCTATCACGCCCTTCTCTTGGTTGATCTGAATTATCAGACACAGCCAATTTAGTAGTTTTTTTACTACTACAAGCACCAACAGAAAAGACTAGAGTTAAAACGATAAAAAAAGTTAGGAATCTTGCTAATTTCATCTTACAAACTACTCCAAAATAAAAACGTTATAAAATAAAAATTACAATATAAGAAACAAATTAAATAGAAAAAGGTTGGCTAGCAACTTTGAGCATATCCTGAACAGCCTCACCAGGAGATTTAGCTCCAAAGACAGCAGAACCAGCCACTAACCACTCTGCGCCTGCTTGAGTGACTAAAGGAGCGGTACGCATATCAACTCCACCATCTACTTCAATACTTACATTTAAGTCACGATCTTTAATCATTTTTCTTAGGTTAGAAATTTTTTGCAAGCAGCTATTAATAAACTTTTGCCCTCCAAAGCCAGGATTTACAGACATAATCAAGACAAAATCTGTATAAGGTAGGATTTCATCTAAAGTTGAAAGAGAAGTACCTGGATTAAGGACTACCCCAGGGCGACAACCTACACTACGAATAAGCTCTAAGCTTCGATGTAAGTGAGGGACAGCTTCAACATGAACTGAAATCATATCAGCGCCAGCTTTAGCAAAGCGTTCTATATATTTATCAGGTTCAGAAATCATTAAATGTGTATCAATAGGTAATTTAGTAATGGGTCTAAGGGATTCAACAACAGGAAGGCCAATGGATATATTTGGAACAAAATGTCCATCCATTACATCTACGTGCAAAATACCAGCGCCAGCAGCCTCTACTTCTCTTACTTGCTCACCTAAGCGGGTAAAGTCGGCTGCAAGTATTGATGGAGCAATCTTTATTTTCATAATGTGGGTCAAACTCCTTCAATAAACAGTTAATTTTTTTCACGAGTCAAATAAACTTTTATAGTATATCCCCGCTTAACAACCATACCTGACTTAGGATCTTGGCGAAGGATAATATTTGCTGGAGATTTTTCATCAACAATTTCCACTATATCTATAGCTAGACCTGAGCTTTGTGCAATTTGTTGAGCCTCTTTTTGAGTTTTGCCAACGACTTTTGGAACAACAACTTCTCGTCCTCTTGAAAAGTAAATAACTCCTAAGACGCTGCCAACAAAAGTTAAGCCAAGAAGTGCCAGAATCATCAACCGTCTGAAGATTGTCCAAAGCACTTTAGCAAATCTCAAAACTATTTCTCCATTTTTTTGTGTTAACTTATGGAATGTTTTAGAAGTGTTAGTTTAACATTTCCAAACACAGCTTTCAACCGTACGGAATAATCTATAAGAGGAAATCTAAAGGGTCGAATATTGCGATAAAAACCGTCTTTTATTAAGTGTTCAGCAAAGTATCTGTTAGATTAGTCACAAATATTAACTTAATTGCTTCTACTATAGAAAATAAATGTATAAGTTGAATTTATAATAGATTGCTGCAAAAAGGCTAACTAATTTTTTAGCAAGCTGTAAAGCAGCTTTTTGCAACTTTTACTGAGTTTTTCTTTGCTTATCCTGCAAAGAAAAACTTTTCTCCTACCTAAATAGCTTTATACACAGTAATGACCCTTAAAGAAGTAAAATTAATCTAACTAACTTAGCTACTTAGATTTGGAAGTTTCTTCGAGGGCTGTACCTTTGGTATTTTTGTTTTCATCAGGATCTTCATTCATAGCTTTTTTGAAATTTCTAATTCCTGAACCTAATCCTGTTGCAAGCTCTGGGAGCTTTTTACCACCAAAAAGCACTAAGACTACAACCAAAATAATAATTAACTCCGTTGGACCAAGACTACCAAACATAAAATCTCCTTATTTAAATCAAGAAAGGTTAGGTTATTCTAGTTCTCTAGCTTACTAACTGTCAAATAAAATACCTGTTTATTATGGATGATAGAAAAATAATTTTGGTTTTTTCTAAAAAAATTTTATTTGACAACGTAAACTTTATTTTCATAAATCACAATTACAGGTTTTAGTGCAAAATAAGCTTTAAGCTCTGGAGTGTTTGTTATCAGCTTTTGGTAATCTTCACTACCAAATTTTAGCTCAACTCTATCTAATTTTTTTGCACTAGGACGTAAATATTCTTCATCTGTCCAAATAGAATTTTTAAACAAAAATCTTTTTCCTGCAACTACTTTTCTTTCTTCTTCTGTTAGGGCTCGATCAAAAAGATCTGCTCTAGGCGTTTTGTTAGAAGGGTTTTGTAACTTTTTATCTGGATTTGCTGCAACATCATTTGTTGGCGGCGGTGGTGGGGTTTGAAGTGGATTTACATTGATAATGGATGTGTTTGTCTTATTATCAACTATATCATTTATACTATTATCTTTAGGTACTGAAGGAAGTTTTACAGCATCTTTGCTGCTACTATTTGTGTTAGCCGTTTCTGTCTTTTCTCCTATAACTATATTATTATCAGGGCTACTTTGAGTATTTACCTTTTTGTTATTTTCCTCTACTTTAGGTATTTCCTTCTTGTTATCAGTCGCAAGTTCAGGATTAAGTTTATTATTATCTATCTGAGGGGTAGTTTGGTTATTAGGAGTTTCATTTTTCTGGGAGTTTTTAGTCTCTACTTGGGTATTTTTAGGGGTTACAGCTATTTGACCAACGTTATTCTTATTATAAAATACCCAGGCAGTTCCAGTAATAAATAATACTAAAATAGCAGCCATAACCCAACGAAGTTGAGGAGCAAAAAGCCATTCTTTAAAGCTTGTCCAAAAAGAAGGTGTTTCTTTAGGGATTTGAGGAGTTTTAACAAGAACTTCTTCTTTAGGTTCTGTTTGTGCAACAGGTAAATCAGATGCAAAAAGAAGCATATATTCTGTAGTCATTTGACGGCAATTTGTACAAGCAGCTAAGTGATTTTCATACTTTTGCAAAGCCATAGCACTAAGAGTTTTTTCAGCATAAGCTGTTGCTAAATCTGGATCAAAACCATCACATTTAACAGGAGGATTATTCTTCAAATGGTTTTTTAATAGTTTATCCATTTGTAAGTCTATTTGTTGTTGTTTATCGTTTTTCATTTTTCCCTCTTGTTTTACAGGCTGAAAAGTTCTTGTTTAGTTGATTGTGGCTACGCTTATTTTTAAGAACGCAAGAAGCAGAAAAACTTGCAAGAAATTTTTAAAATAATTGCTGAAATATTTTTCTTACAACTAAAAAAACAGTTATTGATCTTTATAATACTTTAAGTTTCTATAAATCAAAAGTTTATCCTTAAGCCAAGCTGCAAGCGTCTAGGATCAAACGAAGCTTGTCGAAGTCTATCTGGAAGAATATATCTTCCATTTTTTTGTGGAGGTAGATTAAAACTTCCATCTGGATTTGGAATAAATATCTGAGCAACTACTGAAGCAGTAGAAATATTAACATGATTAAATAAATTAAAGACTTCTACAAAGCCTTCGATTAAAAAACTATCTTTAAGCTTAAAGCTACGAGTAAGCCTAATGTTTGTAGAAACAAATCCTGGTAAAATACCTAGATTTCGCGACATTCTCAATGGTCTATCTCCAGGATTATTATCTGCGTTCATATCTAAATCTGTCCCAGCAACTAGATTATAAGGCCGCCCTGACTCTAGAGTAATAATGGATGACACCTGAAAATCTCTTAATATAACACTCTTAGTATTACTTAAAGAAAATATCCCTGATAAAACAAATCTATTACGAACATCTATATTTGAATAACTTCTTTCTTCTCTAAGGTTAAGTGGGTTTTGAGGATTTTTAAATTCTGGGCGATAATCTAAAAAATCATCTAGAGTTTTTGAAAATGTGTAATTTGCATTAAGTAAAATATTACTTTTTAGTTGATATCTAAGATCAAAACTTAAAGCATTAAAATAGCTATCTCCATATGAACCAAACTCTAAAACTGTGCCTCGACTAGGATCAATTCTTCCAGTAATACGGCTATTAATTGGATCGTTTGGAATGGGTCTAACTACAGGATTTATATCTCTTTGTGTAAACTGCTTTATACCTCTTACATATTGGTAATTAGTTGAAATTAATATATTTTTATTTGGTAAGTAATTAATTCCAACATTAATTTGTTGTGTATAGCCATTACGGATATGAGGTTCAATTTGTGAATCTAAAGTAAGTTGAGGAAGAAAGTTTATTCCAGCAGGTAAATTAACAGACTCTGGAAATTTATGACCAGGCAAAGAAAAAGGAATAATTGAAAATGGGAAAGGAAGAACTTCTATTCTATAATTATTTATTTTCTCAGAAGATATTTCATTAACAGGAGCTAGAGGTGTAATGCCATGAAAAATACCATATGTTGCCAAAAAGCTTATCTTGTCACTACCTTTAGGACGGTATGCAATAGCAACTCTAGGGCTAAAATTTCCATTATTCTTAGGTAAAAATTTTATACGTTCTAGATCATATCTTAAACCTAATTTAATAATTAAATTTGAAGTTAAGTTGAGATCATTTTGAATATAAGAAGAAAAATAGCTATAGCGTCCCGATTCAGAAGGATCACCAAAGCCTTGAACAAATGTTAATGGCAGAGAATTTTTTGTAAGATCAATTTGTGGAAAACCTGCTACTCTTTGAGGCAAAATAGAAGATAAAAGAGCAAGAAATACTTGTTGTTGTTGGCTACGCACAAAAGGATCAAAAGCTTCTAGGGCTGTAAAGCGAGGAAATGTTGGATTTTTTAGTATTGCAGCAAAATCTATATCTGAAAAAGTAGCAGTAGCTCCAGCTAAAGCCGGAAACTTAGACGTGCCAGCAGGAATATATACAAGCAAGTAATCTACACCAAACTTAGTTTGTCTGTTTTTACTAATAAAAGAACTATTATTAACAACTTGGAAAATAGTTTCTTGACGAGGATTAGGCAAAAAAAGTGTTCGCCCTGATGAAACGGATCCTTCTGTAAGATTAAGTGAGATCTTTGGCCCAAAAGGATCTGTTGGATCAGCTTTAAAATTGCGTCTAGCGAAAAGAAAGCGAAAATCATTAACTAGCCCTAAATTAGCACTTACGTAGTTATGATTAATAGAAATATTATTATCTTTAATTCTACCAATACCACCTATACTTTCAGGTCTAAGAGTTCCAAAAGGCTCAAGTATTCCATCATAAGTCTTTACATAATTGTATTTTACAGTGAGTTGTTGTTGTTGGGTTATTTTTAAATCAGAACGTATCAAAAAAGATGTATTTGCCTGTGAAAAAGCAATATCTCCTGAGCGATCTAAAAAACCAAGTCTATTAAAAGACTCAATAGTTTTTGGTGAAATTCTTACATTCAAAGTATCTGTTAAAGAAAGTCGTTCAAAAGCAGTAAAAAAGTAAGCTCTATCTTTTTTGATTGCACCTCCAAGAGTTGCTCCAAACTGGTACTCTGAAAAAGGTGGTTTATTTAAAGAAAAAGCGTTTCTAGCACTAAGTTTATCATTTCGATTAAAGAAAAATAGGCTAGCATGAGGTTGATTTGTACCGCTTTTTGTAACAATGTTAATTATTCCACCACTAGCACGACCAAATTCAGCAGAAAAACTATTGGAAACTACTTGAAATTCTTTTACTGCTTCTTGTGAATAAGTTGACCTTACTGAACCAGAATTAACATCATTATTATCTAAACCATCAATTGTAACATTGTTCTGACGTGCATTTTGCCCGTTAAAACTAAGCATTGAATTGGCTTCTGTTCCTTGTATAGGAGGTCTATCTTGGACAACATTAGAAGTAATTAAGGTAAAATCCAAAAAATTACGACGGTTTATTGGAAGTGAACGAATTTGTTGTTCATTTATAACACTGCTTTTTTCTGTTTTATTTAAGCTAGATGCAGCTTCTGCTATTACATCTATGGCATCCTGTAATTTACTTACAGATAAAACAAAATTGGTTACAGGAATAGTTCCAATATGTAAAACAATGTTTTGCTTTACAGCAGTAAAACCTTCAGCTTCAGCAGTAATTTCATAACGCCCAGGAGGCAAATGTACAAACTGAAAAAACCCATCATCCTTTAACTTAATGGTTCTTTCAAAATTTGTGTCTAGCTCTTTAAGCTTAACATCTGCCCCAACTATTATGCTTTTTTGGCTATCTTTTACTGTACCAACTATCATGCCTGTAGTTGCACCATTTTGGGCAAAAGTAAATCTAAAAGCCAATAACAACACTACTGCAATCAATAGCCAACGCACTCTGTGTAAAAACATTTTTTGTTAACTTCTTTTTATGAAATATGTTAGTGGATTTTGAGTTTGTTATATGAAGCTAGAGTTTAACAAATCTGTCTACCTCACGCAATTCAATGAGATAAGCATTAATGATAAGCATTAAAAGATTTTAACGTTCTTCTTTTTATAGAGTCTTAGGCAGATTTGGCTTGTCTTTAGCAGAAACAGATTAGATTTTGAGCTAGTTTTTGTTGGCTGTACTAAAATTTGAAATTAAAAATACAAAACACTGTTAAGGATCTTGGTTGTTAGCTGGCTGAGTATTAGAAAGTAAACTTTTTATATCTACATCTGCGTTATCAGACGCATATTCTATACATTCTTTTATTTGAATATTATTAAATTTATATTCTTGTCTTAGGAATTTTTCGGCTGATTGGCGAATATCTAGTTGAATTTTTTGTAGCCAGCGGCTAGCAGTAGCTTCATGAACTCCAAATATTTGGCCTATTTGTTTTAGAGTTAAATTATCATAATAATAGTAGCTAAGTATTAATTTCATTCGTATTTCAAGGCAAGCAATAGCATATTCTAGAGCTTTATGAGTAGCGATTTGGTAGCGTTCAGCAATAGGATGTTGTTCATAAGCATGAGCAACAGGTTTAGCTAAACGTTCAAAATCTTTTTCTTCTTCAGGTTGTACATATCTACTTTGTTTACGATGGCGATCAACTGAAAGCTGAAAAAGAACAGCTCTTAGCCATCCTTTTAGAGATCCTTTTCCTGAATAAGCAGAAAATTTACTTACACGTTTTCCCTCAACTTCTCTAAGACCATAGAGTTCACTCCAAGCAGTTTCAACTAATTCTTCTGCCTGAGTATCATTTTTTGTTAATTGATAAGCAACTGCTTGTAAAAAGCCACGGTATTCTTGCATAAACTCATTCCAGGCAGTTTCATCACCTTGAGCACAAGCAATAGCAAAACAAAGTTCTTGGGCGCTTAATTGAAAGAGAAAAGTTCTAATATCTAGATCAGAGAGATCTTCTGTTGTTTTTAAAAGATATTTATCTGTTGTTAAATAAAGTGTTTGAGCAAAAGCTTCTTTTGTTACACAATAGCGTTTTTCTAAGGAAAAAAAGATCTCTGTAATTTCCTTATTAAGTCTTTTAACAAAGTCTTCTAAAGTTATTTGCACCTTTTTTACACCATCAGCACTAATTTAGAAAAACAAGCATTTTGCCAATATTCAAAAGCTTAACATAAAAGGTTTAATTTTATTATTCAACATATTCTTGCCTTATCAGATCAGCACTAAGTAATAGTAAGTGTTTTAGTATATGTATTTAGATCAATTTCTTTTGATCTCAGTTAAGATCTTGATAAAAATATTTATACAAAGACAAAAGTGCTTTTTAGAAAGAGGTTTACTTTTACTGTCTGTGAAAATTTATTGCAAGCAACTTTTTACTATGCTAATCTCGAATCAGTCCAAGAAGTATTTTCAACAGCTTAAATTTTTGAAAATAGACCTCTTAGCTCTCTACAGTTAGTGTATTTCATAGCCATAATTAGCTGTGGAAAACCTCAAAAGAGAGGCTTTTCTACTTTTTTAAAACCTTATAAAAGCTAGAGAAAATTTACTCTAGAAAAGGCCATTTCATGCCAATGAAAGAATGGTCAGCAAAATAAACAAAAGGGCTATAAAAGTTAACCTAGCATAAAGTCTAGGAATATTATGTAATGGATCAAAACAGGGGCATTATGAGCATAAAAAGTAGTTCAAATCTTTGGGAGTCAATTCTTGCTCTAATTAAAGAGCGAATAAACGCTCAAAGCTTTGAGAATTGGTTTCAACCAATAGTTTTTCTTTCTACTTCTAACAATATTATTTATGTAACAGCACCAGATAAAATATATGAAAGTTGGTTAGCTGAAAATTATTCTGAAGTACTAAGCGATGTTTTAAGAGATCTAGGATTAAATTCTTATCAAATTACTTTTATTTTTAATGAAAAAGGAAAATCTGTTCAAGGTGATTCAAGAAAACAACACTCTAACCAAATACAAAATAATATAATAATGCCAACACTTGTCTCTAATAATGTGGAAGACAATGATGCAACTGAGTTTACTAATACTAAATTCCTTGATATTGAACCTATTGAAACACCATTAAACCAAAAATATTCATTTGAAAACTTTGTAGTAGGCTCATCTAATCAGTTTGCTCACGCAGCAGCTCAAGCCGTTGCTGCTGCACCTTCAAAAGCCTATAACCCACTTTTTATTTACGGTGGTGTGGGTTTAGGCAAAACTCACTTAATGCATGCTATTGGCCATACAATTAGATCTCGCAATCGCCATCTTCGACTAGTTTATATTTCTGCTGAAAAGTTTATGAATGAGCTAATTAATGCCATTCGTTATGATAAAACTCTAAATTTCCGTGAAAAATATCGCTCAATTGATGTCTTACTTGTTGATGATATTCAGTTTATTGCCGGTAAAGAAAGAACCCAAGAAGAGTTTTTTCATACTTTCAACGCATTATACGACGCACAAAAACAAATAGTAATTTCTTCTGATTGTCCTCCAAGAGAAATACCCACATTAGAAGAAAGGCTTCATTCCAGGTTTGAATGGGGATTATTAGCAGATATTCAACCTCCTGATCTAGAAACCAAAGTAGCAATTTTACGTAGAAAAGCAGAGCTAGAAAAAATGGAGCTAGCCAACGATGTAGCGCTTTTTATTGCAAACAAAATTAAGTCTAATGTACGTGAATTAGAAGGTTCTCTAGTAAGACTTCTAGCTTATTCATCGCTAAAGAAACAACCTATTAACCTACAATTAGCTCAAGAAGTCTTAAGAAATATTATTGATGAAGATGATCGTGGAACATCTATTGAGAAGATCCAAAAAGTAGTAGCAACTCACTATGGGCTAAAAACCAACGATCTAAAGTCTAAAAATAATTCTCGTAATATCGCTATGCCAAGGCAAGTAGCTATGTATTTATGCAAAACTCTTACTAAAGCAAGTTTACCTGAAATTGGAAAAGAATTTGGTGGAAAGCACCATACTACGGTTTTGCACAGTGTTACTAAAATAGGACTTCTATATCAATCAGATAAAGATTTCCACAGACTTATTAACAGTTTAATTAGTTCATTAAAATAGATTTACATAAGTTTTCCTAAAAATATATTTAGGATCCGTTTTGGAACCTGTGAAAAAATCAACAGCCTCAAAAATGGATCCACAGCTTCAAGATCTTTTACACAAATATTAACAGACGATCGCACAGCTTTTTATAACTGTAAGTAATAGTTTTTTGTGAGAGTTACAAAGATTTCCTTACTTTTCCACAGCCACTATTACTGCTTCTAGATCTAGATCTTAAATTAAATTTATATATAGATCGGAAATTAGGATGTGGATCCATTTTTTGTTAATAATTTTTAAGGAGAAACTTTCAAACAAGATCGTTTTGTAAATACTTGTTAAAAGAACTTCAAGCAGAAAATACCTACAAGTTAGGGACTTATGAGTAGCCATAGGATGAAAAACTTTTTATTATTTATGTTTATTTTAGATTAGGAGTAGAAGTGTGGAATTTACGGTAAAAAAGAGTAACTTGCAAAAAGAGCTAAGTTTTGTACAAGGTGTAATAGAAAAGAAAAATACCATTCCAGCTTTGCAAAATATTTGTATTAAATCTGAAGGTAATGATTCAATCAAAATTATTGCTACAGATTTAGATGTTTCTATCAGATGCCAATGTGAGGCAGAAGTAAAAAAGCCAGGTACAATGTTAATACATGCACGTAAGCTTTTTGATATAGTGCGCAACTTGCCAGATGCCGAAATAAACTTAAAGAAAGATGAACAATCTTGGGCTGAATTGCGTTGTGAGCGTTCTAGATATCGTATTGTTGGTCAACCAGAAGAAGCTTTTCCTTCTGTTCCTGAACCTAAAGCTACAAAACTTTCTTTTCCCGCTGATAGTTTACGCTACTTAATAGAACATACTATCTATGCAATTACCCAAGAAGAAACACAGAGATTTGCTCTAAATGGTGCGCAGTTTGTTGTAGGGAAAGGTTTTGCCAAGATGATTGCTACAGATGGTCATCGTCTTGCTTATGTTGAAAGTAAGCATTTTAGCGAAGGTGCAGAGGAGTTTAAGGTTTTAGTTCCTAAAAAGACGCTAAATGAGCTCCTAAAAATGCTTTCTGACAATGAGCCAGTTTCTAAAGGTAAAGATGGTAAAGAAAGCAAAGAAAACAAAGAAAACAAAGAGGATAAGGATAGTTCAAGACAAGCAGAAGTTGTTATGTTTGAAAAAGACGAGAATCATTTATTTTTCAAAGTTGGGCAAAGACTTTTAATTTCTCGTACTTTATCAGGACAATTTCCAAATCATGAGCTAGTAATGCCTAAAGAAATAAAGATTTCTATGGTATTTTCTACTAGTGAGCTAAGTGCTGCAATAAAACGAGCTGCCTTAATGGCAGATGAAAAGAGTCGTGGTGTAAAGTTACGTATTTGTGAAGATATGGCAGAAATTACTTCACAAAGTAGTGAAGTTGGAAAAGCAGAAGAGACTTTATTAACAGCCTACAATGGGCCAGAAATTAATGTTGGGTTTAATTCAGCTTATTTACTAGACTTTCTACAATCTGTAGGTACAGAAGAAATATATTTAGAGTTTAAGGATGTTAATAGTCAAGCACAACTACGGCCTAGAAAAGACATTGGCTATGATTATAAATATGTAGTAATGCCAATGAGAATATAGGTAAATGTAAAAGATATGTAGCTAATTTAGCCTAACATTAAAAATAGGCAAAATTTTTTATGCTATAGGAAAACATGTCTGCCGAATTTAGTAGTTTTTTGATAAAATTTTCACTTGTACGTTAACTAAGTATATTTTAATTATAACTTCTACTAGGTAGGATGGCTTGAATCTTCCAAACACGCTTACTATTTCGCGTATATTTATTGTTCCATTATTAGTGGTTGTTTTACTTACTAATGTTGCGAGTAAGTTTGGAATGCCTCAGCAAATTTTAGGTGTCTCTCTATTTTTAGCTGCTGCACTTACAGATTTGCTAGATGGATTTTTAGCCCGTCGCCGTGGAGAAGTTACTACATTAGGTACTTTACTTGATCCTATTGCAGATAAATTGCTAATCTCTGCTGCTTTTATTTCTTTAGTTGAAACACATGTTGCACCTGCTTGGGCTGTTGTAATAATCATTGCACGTGAATTTGCTGTTTCTGGCCTTCGCTCTATTGCCGCTGCTGAAGGTTTTACTATTGCTGCTTCTAAAATGGGTAAATTAAAAATGGCTACTCAAGTTGTTGCTATTACTTTACTTATTTTAGGAACAGTAAACGGTGCACCTCCATCTGATAACGCAAGTGCTTCATTTACACAAATCCTATCAGATATAACAAAGACAAAAGATATTACAATCGAGCAGTTTCGCTCACTTTCTTATAGTGCAGGGCGAGGTATGCTTTGGATTGTAGTTTTTTCCTCTCTTTATTCAATGTTTGGTTATTTCCAAAAGTTCTATGGTAAAGTTCGAGATCGCTTTGAAGTTCGTCAAAGAAGGCGATTGCGTGAAATAATGAAAAGACGCAAGCAAAATAAAGACATTGTCAAAGATGATTTAGCCATAGAAGATAAAAATGTGTAATAATAAAAATATTCTTATAACATATTGAAAAACAACTTCTTCACAATAGCCATTTCAGTATTCTTAAAATAAAGAAAAATTTTTCTGCTTCGCCAATCTTTTAAGGAGAAAACATAAAATGCTAAAATTTTTTAGTAAAGTACTTGTTTTGACTCTAGTCTTTCTAAATCTTTCTTTGCCAACATTTGCAGGATATTTAAAACATGAAAACTCTCAAAATTCTCAAACTAATTCTAGTAGTTCTTCTAGAAAAACACCTGCTAGGTTTGTGTCAGAAAAAGTAGCTCTTTATTTGGAGGTAAACAGCCTTCTTGGTTTGTTTGCAGGAAATAATCTAAATAGCCCTGAACAGGAAACCATTTTAGATGCAGCACTTGACCTAAATCAAGAAGAACATAAAGAACTTAATGAAACAAAGATTTCACTAGCTTTGCTGCCAAAATTTGGGACTAAAAAAACATCTGCCCGAAAAAATTATCCTCAGATTGTTGAAACTATGAGGCTTCTTCATACTGTTGAAGCCACTTATCAAGCAGGAATTGGAAATGGAAATTTTGGAAATCCTTTACAACTACTTGAACAAGAGCTTATAGATGAATCCTTAGCTAATGCTTTAGGAGCAAATGCTAATACTCCATTTTATGGCTATTATTTCAAGCTAAACAATACTCCTGCAAAGAAAACAGCTTTATCTACTTTTACTGTCGTTGCTACTGCTGCTGTTACAGAAGGAGAAAATAAAACAGGCGAATATAGCTTTTTTGTTGATGAAACAGGGGTTATCAGAGTTTCTAAAGATCCTAAAATCATTGCTACTGCAAAATCAGAACCTTTAAATGAAATAATTCCTCCGTCTGATAAACAAGATTTTCCTTTTAGTGTAATAATATTACTAGAAACACCTAATGCAAAATTAACTAATAAACTTACCAGTTTTTTTGTTGAAAGCGTAAATAGTTTGCTTGAATCCAACAAAGTTAAAATCGAAACTAGTGAGTTACCAGGTTCTTCTTCAACTATAGCCATTTTGGGGCTATCAGATGATATAAAAAATTTTTTGGCTACTATAAATAACTCTCAATTTAATCCTATAGCTAACTCCCCTGAATTTCAAAGACTTCAAAGGACAAATGATGTAACTTCAAATATTTTAGTTTATTCAAGTGGAGTAGCTTTAAGAGAAATAATAAATAGTCTTGAGTTAAAAGGGTCAGATAAAGCTAATTATGAAGTTGCTTCAAAGTTATTAGGGTTAGCGGCTGTAAAAGCCACAGCATTTAATTTTAGTCTTGGGGTAAAGACTCCTAGCAAGTTTTCTGCAATAGTTGATAAAGAGCAAAGCGGTCTTTTGCCAATGTTTGCTTCAGTTGCGCTTTCAGATTTTCACTTAGCTAAATTTGCTCCTGCTGATAGCCAAATCTATGTTAGCTTTAAGTTAGATCCTAAGCTTACCTATAATTCTATTCTACAGGCTATATTTCCAGCTCTTGAAAAAGGTTCAGATCCTTTATCTACAAGTACTGGAATTAATGTTAATCAAGATATTATTGAGAATCTAACAGGAGAATTTGCTATATCATTTTCATTAGTCAATCTTGCATCTTTATTTGATGATAAAAACCCTAACAAATTTGGGTTTAAAGTTGCAGCAATTGCTGAAACTAAAAATACAGAAGTTTTTTCAAATGCTTTTTCTCGTTTAACTAATTTTTCAAGTAAGGAGCCAGCAAAATCTAAACCTTATAAAAATACAACAATTTCTGAATCTAAGGACTTTTCTATAACCTACACTCAAAATTTAGCTTTAATTGGTAATACTGAAGGCGTACAACAAACAATAGATGCAATAACAGACAATAAGACTTTAGCTGGTACTTTAGGCTTTCAAAATACATTAAAACGCTTTAGTCCAACAGGTTTAGGTTTAGTTTATTTAAATTTAAATTCAGCAATAAAATCTAGTCCAAATTTTGGCAAAATGTTTATGGTATTTATGTTAGGTAATTTTCCATCTCAACTAAGTCTTTTTGCTGGACGGGATAAAGATGAGCTTTATATAGAAAGCTCTTTAGGCGGAGCTACAGCAACCGCTTTAATAGGTGCTAGTATGGGGGCAGCAATAGCAATACCCAATTTATTATCTGCACGTCGTTCTGCTAATGGTGCAAGTGCTGTTGAAACTATGCGGTTAATTCATAGTGTTGAATTTACCTATGAAGAGGGAATTGGAAAAGGTAATTTTGGCACGGCTGAAGAGTTGTTCTATCAAGATTTAATAGATTCTTCTTTAGCTGATGCTCTTGGAGTTAAGGCTATGAAATCTATTGGTGAGCAGCAATGTCCAGGTACAGGTTTACCAAAGAGTGGTTATAAATTCTCTATAAAAGTTAATAAGAAAGAAAAATCATTTACTGCTACTGCAAGCCCTGTATCAAGAGATGGTGTTTCAAGAACAGGTGATAGATCTTTCTTTGTTGATGACACAGGAGTTATTCGCTATACGCTTGAACAAAGAGATGCTAACGCAAATGATTCTCCACTAGGTGACTAGTTTAATTTACAATCAACTTAATTGGGCAAGGACTCCCTTGCCCTAAATTAAAATAATAAATTTTCCAGATGAAAGACTTTTCTTACTCGCTCAATAAGGTACGTGTTGCTTTAATACTTATTTCCATAGTAATTAGCCTAGGTAGTTGTGTTTATTTTTTTCATTTAGGTTTAACAAATATTTATGGAGACGCAATTGCACACCTAAATATAGCCCGAAAACTTGTAGATTTAGACACAAATAGTTTTTGGGTGAGATATGTACAACTAGGCTCTCCTTGGTTACCTTTACCACATCTATTGATGCTACCATTTGTTTGGAATGATTATCTTTGGCGAACAGGTCTTGCTGGTAGCATTGTTTCAATGATTTGTTATGTTTTAACTACTGAGTTTATTTTTGAGATAGGAATAATTTTTGGAAAACTTTATTTTGAAAAAGAACAAAAATGCATTCTTTCAGGAATTTTAGCTGCATCAATATTTGCTCTTAACCCTAGTGTTCTTTACTTGCAAACTACTGCAATGACAGAGCTTCCTTTTTTAACTACTTTTACCGCAGCAGTGTTTTTTTTGGTCAAATGGAATGATTCTCAAAGCAAAAAATATTTAATTATTTCTGCTATTTTTACAATCCTAGCTACAATTACTCGTTATGAAGCTTGGGCAATTTTACCAGCCGCTAGTTTAACTATTTTGCTTGTTACACCAGGATCTTATAAGGAAAAGCTAAAACTTACTCTACTTTGGGGATTTATTGGTAGTTTAGGCATTTTTTATTGGCTTTGGCATAATTGGGCAATCTATGGAAATGCTTTAGAGTTCTATAATGGTTTCTATTCAGCTAAAGGTATTTACCTTAGACAAGAAGCTCGCTTGGGGTGGGCAAATTTTACTGTTGGACATATTTGGCTTGCTAGTCTTTTAGCTTTAGCTGCTACTATGGCTTGCTCTGGCTTAGTTTGTTTATTATGGCTAGCTTCTTTGGTCAAAATTACTTTTTCAGTATTTAGTAAAAAGCGCAAGGCTTTTATTATTGGCTTTTTGCCTATAGCACTACTTGCAATCCCTTTCCTTTTTATGATTTATAGCCTTTATACAGGCAATATTCAAATATATCCACTTAGTGCAATCTCATTACTTAACGTAAGGTATGGTATTAATAGTATTATAGCTATAGCTGTTTTTTCGATAGTTTGGATAAATGAGTCAAAAAAAGCAAAATTGTTAGTAGTATTTTTACTAATTTTTAGTAATTATATTTGGCTTATTTCTGCTGGAGTAAATCAATTAGCTGTAGTGCAGGAGCCATACCGAAATAATTTTAATATTCGAGAAGCACAAGCTCGAAAAAAGTTAGCCAAATATCTGCTTACACATCCTCCTGCTAGCAAGATTATGATTTACAGTGGGGATTTAGGCCCAGTTATTACAAGCGGTGGGCTGAAATTTAAAAATACTGTTTTTGAAGGAATTAGCCCTTGGAATACAGATAATAAAGTTCCTGATGTGGTTAAAACAGTTGTGGTTAAAGAAGGTGATCAACTTTGGGAAAAACTACAAACAATTCCAAGTTTTTCTCAAGATTTTAAGCTTGTATATGAAGTTGGCCCCAATCCTAGAATGATGGTTTGGCAACGTGTGCATTAAATAAAACCTAGGGTTAGAGCATAACCCTAGGTTTAGCAGAAGATTAGCATTTATTTATCAAGAGCATCTATTTTAGGTACAACACGTTCTAATAACTCAATAAAATTTTTGCTTGTAAGAGCACTAGTTTCCAAGACTTCTTTATGGTCTAGTGTTCCTTCTTTTATACCTGCTCCTAGATTAGCAATACAAGAAATTCCTAGTACTTTAACGCCCATTTGTTTAGCTACTATTGTTTCAGGAACTGTTGACATTCCTACAGCATCACTTCCTAATACTCTTAGCATTCTTACTTCAGCAGGAGTTTCATAATTTGGCCCAGCTAAGGCAGTATAAACTCCATGCTGTATTCTTAAGCCCAAAGCTTTACCTTCTTGATCAGCTATTTTACGTAGTTTAGGGCAATAAACTTCTGTCATATCAGGGAATCTTTCACCATAACGTTCATCATTTCGCCCACGAAGCGGATTAGCTCCTATTAGATTGATATGGTCATCAATAATCATAAGATCCCCAGGCTGAAAATCTGAATTTATTCCACCAGAAGCATTAGTAACAATTAGAGTTTTTATTCCTGCTAAAGCAGCAACTCTTACAGGAAAAGAAACCTCTTCCATAGAATAACCTTCATAATAATGAAATCGGCCTGCCATAACTGCTAAAGGAACTCCTTGACAAAGCCCTAAAACCATTTTTCCTACATGCCCAATTACAGTTGGTTGAGGAAAATAAGGTATTTCATTGTAGTTAATTGTAATAGACTCAGATAATTTTTCAGCAAAAGCCGCTAGTCCTGATCCTAGAATAACTAACGTTTTTATTTGCCAAGGGGATTTAGACTTAATAACTGCTGCTGCTTCTGCGGCTTTTTCATAACTACTAGACATTTAGTTCTCCTTAAAAAATATTATTAATAATTTTTAGCTAAGTTAATTTGACAGACTTTCCGAAACTATTAATTCTAAAGTTAGATAACTTCAAAATCTATACTTATAACATTTTCTTGCTCAATATGGAAAGCAGCAAGGTTTTGTTCTTGCAAAGAATAAATAAAATAAACAGCTTCTGAATAAAAGGCAGACTTTATATCTACATTGGAAGGATATGCAATAGATTTAGGATGGGAATGATAGATTCCTAAAAGTTTTTGGTCAAATTTTCGCATTTCTTTAAAAACTCTAAACAATTCTTCTGGTGCAGCAAAATAGTTTTTTTCTGGTGTTTCAGAAATATTAGCTAAAGGGTAGTATGTAGTATAGATAAAATTATTTCCTCCAAGTAAACTGCAACACTCATTTGGAAAAGACTCTTTTGCATGAGAAATCATTGATTTTAATACAGTTTTTGTTATTTTATACAAAGTAATTAATTTCCTTCAAAAATAAATTTCTATTTGTGCGCTAATTGTTGTTAACTAAATCTATAACCAAGCATTATAATGGATTGCCTTAAAGCACCTTACAAAATTTAGAAAGATTATTAATACTAACCCAACCACAGTAGCAATAATAGGAGTAGGTTCTAACCCAAATATGCCTGGCAAAGTTTTGATTGCAGATCCTAACTTAACTAGTTGTCAACACTTAGAGTTCTTGTTGCGAGAACGAAGCTATGATGTTAAAAGTGTTTCTACTGGTGAGGATGTATTAACTAAAGTTTTTGAGTTCCAACCTCATATTATTTTATTATCTGTAGCTATGCCAGATAAAACAGGTTATGAAATATGTTCTTTAATTAAAAAAAATGAAGACTTAAAAGATATTGTTGTGGTCTTAACCTTTGGTGAAACTGATACTTTTGACTATACTCTAGCTCGACAATCTGGAGCTACTAGGTTTTTACCTAAATCCGTAGAACCTAGCTTACTTATATCTATCCTCAGCTTTATCTTAGCCGGAGATTCTTCTATTATTAAATATAGTAAACCTCTGTCTGATAACCATTCAGTAGTTACTGTGAGTAATAATTTAGTTAAATTTAGTGGAGGTGAATCAGAAGCAGAAGAGATTAATGAGATAGAGGAACTTGAAGAAATAGAAGAGCTTGAAGAAATAGAAGAACTTGAAGAAATAGAAGAACTTGAAGAAAATCAAAGCCCAACTATAGAAGTAAACCCAGCAGAAATTGAAACAGAAGAAGGAATAGATACAATAGAAGTAGAAACTAGTAACAGCCTTAATTCTGAAGATGAAGAAATTACACCAAAAGAAATTATATTAACTAATCAAGGTGTTCCTTTAATAACATATAATTTGCCAAAAGAATCAAGCCCAGCGTTAGGCACAACCGATGCAAAATTGACTTTAGAAAATGACGCTAATTTACAGGCTGAGCCTTTGCCAGAAGTTTCTAGTTCACCAATTCCTATTTTTGAAGAAGCTTTATCTCAATCTGCAAACACACAACTAGAACCAATAAATCAACCTCAACCTGAACAAGTAGCAGAACAAATAGAAAATAACACAAAAAATAGCACAGAAATTAAAGCAGAGGCAGAGATAGAACCAAAAGTGAAAACAGAAATAGAATCTCAAGTAGACCCAAAACAAACAACAATGCCACAACTAGAGTTGCTAGAGTCAGTTCCTTTAATAGACAGAGTAACGGGTCATTTAGAGACAATATTTGGAACTCCAGTTGTTGGAGGTCAATTTGAGTATACAGAGGAAGATTTAGAGGATCCTTTGGAAGTCAACCGCCAGCTAAATAGCATTTCTTGCCGTGAATGTGGGGCAACTGTGCTAAAAGAAGATGTTTTTTGCGTTGAATGTGGTGCAGCAGTTGATGAAACCGCAATTCAAGTGCCTACAGAACTTAGTTGTGATAGCTGTGGACAAAATGTTAATCCTGGAGATGTATTTTGTCTTAACTGTGGATCTGTACAGTAAAATGGATTAGTTATCTGTAAAAAAGTAAAGGATTAAAAACTAAGCCCAGAATTTTCTGGGCTTAATAGTTAACATATAAATTTATAACCTTTTTATACTAAATTGTTTGGTAATACAAAATTCCCTAAGTGTGGCCCACTATTATTAAGTGTTGTACGTAAGGCTAAAGCTAAGCATTTTCTGGTTTCTTCAGGCATAATTACAGCATCAACAAATCCCCGTGCTGCTGCATATTTAGCATCAAGTTGATGGTTATAATCGGCTCTAACATTGTCCATAGCGGTTTTTAGCTCTTCGTCAGGCTCTTTACCTTCAGCTTTTAATTTTTCTAACTGAGCGCTAAAAAGTGCCATTACTGCTGATTCGCCTTCCATTACGCCCATACGGCCTGTAGGCCAAGAGAAAATAAAGTCAGGGTCAAAGCCTTGCCCAGCCATTGCATAATAACCTGCTCCAGAAGCATGATTTACTGTTAAAACTAGCTTTGGAACTGTAGCTGTAGCCATTGCTTCAACAAATCTTGCTCCTGCACGAATAATGCCTGATTGCTCTGCATCTACACCTACCATAAAGCCTGAAACGTCTTGTATAAAAAGTAGCGGTGTGCCTTGACGGTTACAAGTTTCAATAAAATAAGCTATTTTATCAGCACTATCAGCATAAATAATTCCTCCAAATTTAGGAGGCTTACCCTTTGCACCTTTTAGAAGACCACGTTGATTAGTTATAATACCAACAGGGATTCCACAGATTCGAGCATGTCCTGTTATAACTTCTTTTGCATAATCGGCTTGAAACTCATTTAAATAGCCATCATCAAGAATACATTCTAAAACTGCTCTCATATCATAAGGATGACGATGGTCATTAGGTATAATGTCATAAATATCCGTTTCAGGTCGTTTTGGAGCTTTAGCTTCTTCGATTGTTGCTTTAAATGGTGCTGGAGGAGGTAGGTTTTTAGCTAGTTCTCGCAAGCGCAAAATACAAGTTTCATCATCAGGTACTTTGTAATGTGCTACACCACTAATTTCATTATGCATTGATGCTCCACCTAATGCTTCACTATCAACACTTTGACCTGTAGCACCTTTAACTAAATTTGGGCCTCCTAAGCCCATAAAACTTTTACCTTCAACCATTATTATGCTATCGCTTAGTGCTGGGAGGTATGCCCCTCCAGCTACACATTGACCCATTACAGCAGAAAGTTGAGGTATTTTTAGGTAACGACGCATTATTGAATTATAGAAAAATATTCTTGAACCACCATATTGACCAGGAAAAACTCCTCCTTGGTAAGGGAGATTAACTCCAGCAGAATCAACTAAATAAATTATTGGTACATGGCAACGCATAGCAATTTCTTGTGCCCGTAAGATTTTTTTTATTGTTTCAGGCCACCAAGAACCGGCTTTTACGGTAGGATCATTAGCTACTACTACAGCTTCACGACCATGAATTTGACCAAATCCAATTATTGTTCCTACTGCTGGCGCTTGACCATGATATTGGTCATAAGCAATGAGTAAACCAATTTCTTGAAAGTAACTTTCAGGATCAAATAGTTTTGCTATACGCTCTCTAGCTGTTAGCTTCCCTTGCTTGTGGTGTTTTTTTATTTTGTCTAAACCTCCACCAAGTTTAAGCTTTTCTGATAATTCATTTAATTCTCTTGCTAATTTGTGCATGTTAGATTCTGCTACTTCGTTTTTTTCTTGTGTCACAATACTTAGCCTCCAATATACGTCTGATAATATAATGTTTTTTATGGGTTATATAAAAATTCTAAAATTGAGATCAAAAAGATCGGTGATCAATATTTTTAGATCAAAAGTTGAGATCGACGATCAATTGATCGAGATCGACGATCTTTTGATCTGGATCGACGATCAACGATCCAGATCGAAAAATCAAAAAAACGCTAACGAGATCGAGATCGACGATCAACGATCACGATCAACATAAGTTAGTGTTAAGATCGAGTTTTGGGTTTAAACTTTGAGCCAGTAGCTTTGCCAGGTTTTTTAGAAAAACCACCAGGTTTAGAACCTCGTTTACCAAAATCAGAACCTTGCTTCCCAAAAGAGGAGCGTTTTTTAGAAAAAGTTTTAGAGTCTTTGTTATCACCAGAAAACTTAGATTTTGATTTAGGCTTAAATTCCTGTTGATTAGTATTAGGCTTAAAATCTTGTCTTGTTCGAGTTCTAGGTTTTTGAGCAAATTTTTTATCTTCAAACTCATCATTTTCAAAATTTGGCTTAAAGTTAGGTTTCTTTGTAAACTTTTTGCCTTCATCAAAAGAATCAAAGTTATCAGAGTCATCAAATCTAGGTCTAGAACGTCTAGAGCCTCTATCAGAAGAGGAATCCTGACTAGCTTCATTTCTGTCAAATCTAGGTCTAGAAGGTCTAGAACGCCTGTCAGAAGAGGAATCCTGACTAGCTTCATTTCTGTCAAATCTAGGTCTAGAAGGTCTAGAACGCCTGTCAGAAGAGGAATCTTGACTAGCTTCGTTTCTGTCAAACCTAGGTCTAGAAGGTCTAGAACGTCTGTCAGAAGAGGAATCTTGGCTAGCTTCATTTCTGTCAAATCTAGGTCTAGAAGGTCTAGAATGTCTATCAGAAGAGGAATCTTGACTAGCTTCGTTTCTGTCAAATCTAGGTCTAGAATGTCTATCAGAAGAAGAATCTTGGCTAGCTTCATTTCTGTCAAACCTAGGTCTAGAAGGTCTAGAACGTCTATCAGAAGAAGAATCTTGACTAGCTTCGTTTCTGTCAAATCTAGGTCTAGAAGGTCTAGAACGTCTGTCAGAAGAGGAATCTTGGCTAGCTTCGTTTCTGTCAAATCTAGGTCTAGAAGGTCTAGAATGTCTATCAGAAGAAGAATCTTGGCTAGCTTCGTTTCTGTCAAATCTAGGTCTAGAAGGTCTAGAATGTCTATCAGAAGAAGAATCTTGACTAGCTTCGTTTCTGTCAAACCTAGGTCTAGAAGGTCTAGAACGTCTGTCAGAAGAGGAATCTTGACTAGCTTCGTTTCTGTCAAATCTAGGTCTAGAAGGTCTAGAGCCTCTATCAGTTCTATCAGTTCTATCAGTTCTATCAGTTCTACTAAATTTAGAGTCTTTATCAAATCTCTTAGAGTTATCGAAATTACCCTCTCTAGATTTTGAAGGAGTTATGCTCTTAGGTTTTTCTTCTTGTTCATTTAGTTCATTTAGCTCATTTTTTTGAACAGGTTTGTTTTTGAAAGGAGCTTTTTTAGCAGGTTTAGTTAAGAACTTTGTAACTTCTTCTTCTGAAAGATAACGGAATTTTCCTACTGGTAAATTAGCATCAGTGATATGACCAATGCGAGTTCTTCTTAATTTTGTAACAGAATGACCAATAATATCAAACATCTTTCTAATTTGGTTATTGCGGCCTTCATAGAGAATAATTTCATACCATGCATTACCAGCATCACTTATTTCTAGTTTTCTAATATTTGTAGGGGCAGTTTTTCTATCATCAATTACTACTCCATAACGAAGACGGTCTATCGCTTCTGGTGAAGGAGTGCCTTTTACTTTCACTTCATAAATTTTGACTACATGTTGAGACGCACTTGTAACTATTTTGGTTAAAGCACCATCATTAGTTAGGATTAGTAGCCCTTCAGTATTAAAGTCAAGTCGTCCAACAGGATGAACCGTAGGTAGTCCCTTAGGTAAAAGGTCGGTAACTAAAGGCCGATTTTCTGGATCTGATAAACTAGATAAATAGCCTTTAGGCTTGTTAAGCAGGATATAAATTTTTTTGAAGTGTTCTATTTTTGAATTAATTAGCTTACCGCTAACTTTAATATGGTCTGTTTCGGGATCGGCTTTAGTTCCTAGTTCAGTAACAATTTTTCCATTAACAGTAACTTCACCTGCGCGGATTAAGTCTTCAGCCTTGCGACGTGAGGCAAGACCAACATTGGCAATTATTTTTTGTAAACGTTCTTGCATAAATTTAATTTGTTAGTAGTTCTTCAAAGTCTTCAATATTAGGTAATTCAGAGAGGTCTTTAAGTCCAAATTGTATCAAGAATTCTTTAGAAGTTCCGTACATAATTGGACGCCCTACACAGTCTTTTCGTCCTTTAGGAACAATTAATCTGCGTTCCAGTAAAGTTTTTATTGCTGATGAAGAGCTTACTCCACGAATTTCCAAAATCTCAGGAATAGTTATAGGTTGTTTATAAGCAATTACTGCTAAGGTTTCTAACGAGGCTAAGCTTAGCTTAGCAGAAGGTTTAGTTTTTAAGTAACGTCTTATATGTTCATGATAGAAGGGGCGAGTGCTAATGCGCCACCCTCCAGAAATCTCTCGAATTTCCAATCCACTTTCACGGCCATTAAAATCTTTGACTAGTTCCAGTAATGCTTCTTGAATTTCCTGAGGCTCTTCTTCACTAATTGCTTGGCAGATTTCTTTTAGTTGAATTGGTTGATCAGCCACAAAGATAAGTGCTTCAATTATTGGCTTTATTTGTGAACGTGTCATGGATTTTGATTGCAATAATTTCTCCAAAAGTCTCTGTTTGAAGCAATCCTATAATGGACTCTTTTGTTAATTCAAGTACAGCTAGAAAAATAATGACCATTTCCGCTTTTGATGAGGCTTTAAGAAAAAGTTTACTTACACTAATTTTATTTTCTGTTTTAAATAAATTTTTAATTTCGTTTATTTTTTGTGTTAATGTGATTTTATCATTGGCAATTTCTACTTGAAGTTGTTCTTTTCTTTTATCTAAAAGGCTCTTAAATGCAGCAACTAAATCGAATACAGTAGCAGCAACTTCTGGATTTTCTTTGTCACTTTCTAAGGGTGCGCGGGTAAAAACTCCTTGTTCAACTTCTGCTCGTGACCAAAGCATTTCGGCTGCGGACTTGAATTTTTTATGCTCTAACAAAAGATTTACTAATTCATTGCGAGGATCTTCAACATTTTCTAGTTCATTGAGTTCTGTAGTCGAAACAGGCAATAACATTTTAGACTTAATATGAATTAAAGTTGCAGCCATTACCAAAAATTCACTTGCAAAGTCTATATCTAATTCTTGCATCAATTGCACATACTTTAAGTATTCTTCTGTTATATGTGCAATGGGTATATCATAAATGTCTATTTCTTCTTTTTTAATTAGGTAAAGTAGTAAATCTAATGGGCCTTCAAATATTTCTAATTTAATTTGATAAGGTGCCTTAGCTGAATTACTACTGTTTTCTGTCAAAACGCTCACAAAAGACTAGTTCTCCTTACTGATCCAAGAAACGAAGAGAAAGTTTTAATAATGGAATAATTAAGTAAGATGTTACACCAAACTCTCTGTTAATCATTATAAACATAAGTAAAGGAATAAATCCGTACTGTCTAATACTTTCATAAACTTCCATTAACGCAGGTGAGATAATACTTAGAAGACTAGATAAAATATGGCTGCCATCTAGCGGAGGAATAGGAATCAAATTAAATACAGCTAAAACAAGGTTAATCAGTACAGCTAAAAGCAGAAGTTTACATATAGCAAATCCTATAGGATTAGGGCTAACAGGTATAATAATATCAGTTATCTCTTTAGGTGCTTCATTGAACGTAATAATACCATTAACCATAAGAATTTTTAAAATAGTTAATGATACTAAGGTAATAATCATATTAGCAAATGGGCCAGCAGCAGAAACAAATATATTAGCAATAGTTTTGTCTTTCCAAAGCAGAGGATTGACAGGAACAGGTTTTGCCCAGCCAAATGTAGGAAGTCCTGTAAATGCTGATATTAAAGGAAAAAGAACTGTGCCTATTGGATCCATATGAACCAAAGGATTAAGAGAAATTCGGCCTAAATAACGAGAAGTTGGGTCTCCAAACTTTTCCGATGTCCAAGCATGCCCTACTTCATGTAAGGTTAAAGAAAAGATAAAAACTGTGTAGGAAAGAATTATATTGCCAATATCAATATCCATGAAATACTCCAAAAAACACTACGATAATACTGTCAAATTAGCACGCAGCCTTTACTGTGTCAACTTTAACAATTTTGATATCAGAAATATAAAATAGGTTGGCAGTTAGGTATTTGCTTAAGTAATATTAGATTTAGTTAAATTACTCTAATGGAAATTAAGACAAGCTAGAAATTAAAAAGCCTTTAATTGTTGAAGGAATACGATGTATTTCATGAGTGCTTGCTGTAATAACATTTCCTGAATCATCAAAAGCAAGTCCAACTAAGGAATTTCCTGCTATAAACATTTCTAAATCTTTATTTGGACTGATTTTAACAATTCCTCTATGTCCATGCAGGCTTGCAACTACGTAAAGATTTGCATCTGTATCAAAGGCTAATCCTTGAGGTCTTCCTAAACCAGTATAAAAGGTAGAAACTTGACCTTCAGGATTTATACGCATAATGCTTTCATAACTAGAAGCTGTTGGGCCAGTTACATAAAGGTAATCATCTGGCCCAAATGCCAAATGATAAGCAGAAACACTAGGTTCTAAATTGGCAAATACACTTTGCTCTCCTGTTTTAGTAACTTTGTAAATAGTTCCTTGTCTATCTCCAACATAAAGATTTCCTACTTTGTCAAAAGCAATTCCAGTAGCAATTCCTAGATTTTTAACAAAAGGTTCAGCTTCTTTAAAAGGAGAAATACGATAAACATTGCTGTCATGACGACTAGAAACATACATTGTGCCTTCTTTATCAAAAGCAATTCCAGTAGGGTTAACTACGTTAGAAAGAAAAGGACTAGTTTCTCCATTAGGTGAGATTTTCCAAACAGATACAGGAACTTTTTGTCCACGAGAACCAGAAAGTGTTACATAAATATTTCCTGTGTCAGGATCAAAGGCAGGATTAGTAACAGGGTGAAGGTTATCAGCTAACTTTTCTCCAAGTTTAAAATCTATTGTATTGCTATTTACTTCTCCTACAGCTAGTTTAAGCCCTGCTGTAGAGTCTTCAGGATTTTGAATTTCTGGTGCCGCTACAATTACACGATTACTAGAAGCACTAATAATACGACCAACACTATTGCCAAATAAAGCTTTGCAAATACGGAAGTTAGAAGCATCAAAATTTTCACAACTAACTATTACTTCTCCTCCAGCTATAGCAGCAGCAGGCAAAACTTTATTAATTTTTGGCGTAATCATCAAACTCTCCGATAGTAATTTTTCTTACTAAACTTATTTAGTATCTAATCAATTAAGTTATGAGCAATTTATATCATATTAACAACTTTAAGCTCAACCTTACCACTACTAGCCTTGTGTTTAAGAATCTCTAGATGGCCTTACTGTATCTTCTCTTGAAAATATACATCAGTTTTTCCCCAAGAAAAATAATAACTCTTTACTTTTGTTACTTGAAATTGTATTGATGGAATTGCATCCGATAATGTGATTAATTTTACTCCAACAGGTAATAATTCAAGTCTAGAAGCTATTTTAGCTAGAAGCTCATCTTCAAAAGTAGTTCCAGTCAAATAGAAAATAGTTCCTTTTCCAATATCTTCTAATGTTACCCAAGAAAGATTTTCCTTAATAAAATTTACTTGTGTTAAGCCTAAAGTTTTACTTAGTTTTTCTGCTCGTTTAACAAAAGTTGGAAGTACCTCTATTCCTGTGCTAGGAATTTGAAAATAAAGATTTACAAAAAATACTGTTAAACCCCTTCCACATCCTAAATCTACAAAATGGTCTGCTGGTTTTATTCCAGCATCTTCTAAAATTTTTTTAATTGTTAAACAGGGAGTTTCTCCATAAATTAAATTTTGTGGTAAAACCGGTGCTCGCTTTGCTTCACGCTTGACTAACAAATATGGCCCGTCGCTAAGATAGGAAATAAAAAGCAGCATACGTAGCTTCCACCACCAAGGTGTTAAACCAAATTTTACTAACTCTGCAATGGATAACCCTAAATTATAAAATAAGTTACCTATTCCTAAAAAAACTAAGTAAAGAAATTCCACAACTCACCTAGAGCTTCACTTTACCCTAAACTAATTATGGATGCTTCCTTTTTCTTGGGCAAAGCCGCTTATTTACTTTTATACTCTGCCATAATAACAAAGCACCACAAAAAATAAACCTTCAATTCATCACAAAGTTTTATTACCTAGAAAAAAATATTTTTGAACGCGTTCAAAAATTACTTGACTTAAAATATTAAACAAGACTATTATTTGAAAAAGTTGAACACGTTCAAAAACTAAGGAGAGTATTATGAATAAGACATTTGTTGCATATTTGATTTACATTTTAGTAAGTACATTATTAACAGTTTGGGTAGCTAAAACCTTGCACAAGAATGGCCGAATATTTTTAGTTGATGTATTTCATGGTAATGAAGCTCTAGCAGATTCAGTTAATCATTTATTAGTAGTTGGATTTTACTTAGTTAATCTTGGGTATGTGTGTTTAGCGCTAAAAATAGGTTATCGAATAGAGTTTGATTATGCAGAAGTTATAGAAGTTCTTTCTCAGAAAATAGGTTGGGTATTGTTAGTTTTAGGTGGAATGCATTTCTTTAATTTGTATATTTTTAGCCGTATTCGTCGTAGGGTAATTTTACCTGAGTTGCCTCCTCCAGTTCAACCAGATAGTTGTACTATAGTAAGAAGCTAAGTTCTTTTTAGTGACTATTTAGGGCAAACAAATAATAAGTCTAGTAATAAGACTAGAGGCACATTACAAAATGGAAAAACAAGATTTAATTATAAAGGAAGAAAAAGAAGCATCAAGGTGTGAAATTTGTCACAAAGAAGATATGTTTAATATTGAAACTCAAAGTTGCTCTAGATGTTTTGAGTATAAAAATTTAACTTTGGGTTTCGATCCACTAAAAAAATATACAACTTTTGAAAAACAAAAGCTTTTTGAGTCCTTAAACAAGACTTATCAGAAAAATCTACTACTAGAAAATAATATAGATAAACAGTACCAATTACAGATAGAATTACTAGGTATTTTTAAGAGTATTGTGATCTTGTGTTGTTTTCTTATTTTTTTTGCACTAGCGACTTGTACTAGTTTGGGTATTTATCTATTTTTTTTTCTTTTTCTAGTATTTTTTATCAAAGTAATTGTTTCACTAACGCAAAAGTATTGAATCAATAACTAAACAAAAAATAAAAGGAGGGTCTCAAAAAAGCAATGAAAACAGCAATGACACCAATGACAACACCAATGACAGTACTTTATGATAAGCGTTGTTCACTTTGCAGTCAGGTTCGTGTGTGGTTAGAAGAACAACCAAAATTTGTTGAGTTAAAATTTATTGTTGCAGATTCAAATATGGCTCATTATCGTTTTCCTGAACTTGACCATAACCGAACATTGACGGAACTTACTGTGGTAAGTGATAATGGACTAGTTTATATTGGCGAAAAAGCTTGGGTAATGTGTCTTTGGGCTTTGCGTGAATATAGAGAACTTGCTGTTACCCTTTCTTCTCCAGAGCTTTTTCCGCTAGCTCGTAGAATGATACTTTGGGTTTCTAATAATCGTCACAAACTTAACAAACTTAATGGGTTCTTAAATCTTAGTGAAAGATAGTGGAAATTAGATGTCATCTGTAAAACCTGAGTCTCCAAAACCTAGCAAAGGACAGCAAACAAAAGCAGCTATTTTAGAAGCAGCTTTAGAACTTTTTCGTGAACGTGGTTATGAGCAAACCACTATGAGAGATATTGCAGAAAAAGCTAATGTTGCATTAGGTAATACTTATTATTACTATCGCTCAAAAGAGCATCTAATCCAAGCTTTTTATCAGCGCTCTCATGAAGAACATTTAGCTGCTTGTCAGGGTGTTTTAGAAAAAGAAAAAGGTTTTAAAGCAAGACTTTTAGGGGTGTTGCGTGCAAAAGTCCAAGTTATTGAACCATATCATCAATTTGCTGGGGTTCTTTTTCGTACAGCTGCTGATCCTACAAGTCCTCTAAATCCTTTTAGTACTGAATCTTTGGAGACTCGTAAACAAAATACAGAAATTTTTGAACAAGTTATTAAAGGTGCTAGGTTAAGAATTGCTATATCTAATGAACTACTAGAGGAACTACCTAACTTACTTTGGGTTTATCAAATGGGTATAGTACTTTTTTGGATACATGATAGCTCTGCTAATCGTACTCGCACACATCAACTTCTTGAACACACAGTAGATATAGTGGCAAAACTAGTTACAATAGCAACATTTCCTTTTATGAAACCTTTGCTAAAAAGAACTCTTAGACTTTTGGCAACTTTTAGACAAGATACAAATAACACTTTGTCCTCTTTGCCTGCTGTAGAAAAAGATGATTTAGATGATTTAGATGATTTGGATGATTTGGATGATTTAGGAGAAGAGGGATTTTACTAAATGGGGAAATAAAACTGATCAAGGTATAGTAAAAGACCCTGAGTATGTTAGCTCTATAAAAAAAGTAATAGATTCTGCTCTTAATAAAAAAGTTAAAGCAGAAAAAGATGATAGCAATGATTATGTTAACCTAAGAAGTTCTGGGGACATAATGGCTTATTTGCTTAAACTCAAACATATTGAATAGAGTTTGCAGGGCAAACACCTTTATATCTACTAATTGCACTAGGTTAATATTACTTTTTCAAACTCTCCAGGATTTGCTTTTGATATTTTTCTACTTGTTGCTTAATCTCTAATTCATTTAATGTAAGTATTTTGCCTTTTAACATCACTACTTTTCCATTAATAATACTAGTTTCTACATCACTTCCTTTTGTAGAGTAAACTAGGCTTGAGAAAAGATTATAGATTGGTTGTTGGTGAGAAGTTTCTAAATTTACAACCACTATATCGGCTCGTTTTCCTTTTTCAAGTGAGCCAATTTCTTTTTCCATATGAATGGCTTTAGCTCCATTTATAGTAGCCATTTCTAGCGCTTCACGAGCGCTTATTACTGTCGGATTTTTAGAGTTCAGCTTATGTAATTTTGCTGCTGTGTCCATTTCTTCAAACATATTTAAATCATTGTTAGAGGCTGCTCCATCTGTACCTAAACCTACTGCTACACCAGCTTTTAACATTTCTGGAACAGGTGCAACACCAGAAGCTAATTTCATATTACTTTGTGGATTATGTGCTACTCCAACACCTTTTTGCTTAAGTAACTCTATTTCTTCAGCATTAGCACAAACCACATGAGCTGCAATCAATCTATTGCTAAGAAGTCCAAGTTTTTCTAGATGTATAATTGGGCGTGAACCATAGCGTTTAGTAATATCATCTACTTCACCTTGAGTTTCTGCTAAATGTGTAAGTATTGGAATATTTTGCTTTTCTGCAAAGGCTTGGACAGCTTTTAAGTGTTCAGGGCTTACGGTATAAGGGGCATGTGGTGCGATTGCTGGCACAATTAAGGGACTGTTGCGCCAATGCTCTACATATTTTTCTGTGTAGGCTAATGCTTCTTCTGGAGTTTTATTATCTGCTACAGGAAAATCTATTAGAGTTTCTCCTAAAACTCCACGCATTCCTGCTTTAACTGTTGCTTCGGCAATTGTATCTTCAAAATAATACATATCTACATAAGTAGTTGTCCCAGATTTTATCATTTCCAAACATCCTGCCATTGTTCCCCAATAACAGAACTCTTTAGATACATTTTTAGCTTCAGCAGGGAAGATATATTTTTCTAACCATTCTTGTAGAACTAAATCATCAGCTATTCCACGAAACAGCACCATAGGGACATGGGTATGGGTGTTAATTAGTCCGGGAATAATGGCTTTACCGGTGGCTAGGATTTTTTGTTTGGGCAAATATTTTTTAGCTAGATCGGATCGCGATCCCAGATCAACGATCCGATCGCCTTTGATTGCTATATAGCCATCTTCGATCACTTCTTGACGATCGTTCATAGTTAAAATCGATCCGCCAAGGATTGCTAGATCAATTGGAGTGGTTGATCGTCGATCTGAAGCAGTAGGTTTTTTGGAGAATTTTCGATCTGAGCGATCAATTGCTTGATCTGTAGGGTTTGATCGTTGATCTAAAGGAGGTTTGGCTTTATTTGATCGTTGATCTATTTTAGGTGATCCTTGATCTTTTCGATCTACAGTCTGATCTGTAGTATTTGATCGTTGATCCGATGCCGATCCCATTTTTGTTTTAGATGCGATCTTTTTGATCTGAATGTTTTGTCCGTCAGTCTGATAAGCTGCCAGATCAATAGTAGAGATCAAGCAAAAAGTTAGTAGTAGGGTAAACAGTAAAATTGATCGTTTTAGGTGTAGCTTATCTTTCATGTATTTCTCCAAAGAATAATGATAGGAGCAAAGTATAATTTGCTCATTTTTAAAGTTCTGATAGCAGAAAAGAAAAGAGCGGATAAAAATCCGCCCGCAATTTCGAATAAGAGGTTTATGAACACAAAAACTTTAAATGTCTAAGTTTCTCACATCTAGAGCGAAATCTTCAATAAATTTTCGCCGAGGTTCTACAGAATCACCCATCAATACTGTAAAGATTTCATCTGTTTCTACAGCATCTTCAATTCGCACTTGTAAAAGGGTGCGTTTTGCTGGATTCATTGTAGTTTCCCAAAGTTGTTCTGGGTTCATTTCTCCTAAACCTTTGTAACGTTGTATTTGAATATCTTTCTTTGCACCATCAAGAATATGTCTGACTAGTTCATCAAGACTATTTACTTCAGTTACATTATTAGAGTGTCTAATTTCAAAGGGTGGTACTAGGTTATTTGATAAGTCTAGATAGAGAGAAACAGCCTTTTGAAATTCCACATGTGTTGCTAGTTCCCAATCTATAACAGTTACACCACTAGAAATTGGCCCAGTTTTAGTTATTTCTATTTCATAAAGATTGTGTTCTTCATCTTGTTTTACTTCCGCCTTAAAACCTGCTTTAACAAGAGTTTCTTGTACTTTGTTTATAGGTTCAAGGGTTGCAAAAACTTGATGTAGGTTGCTAACAGAACGCATCACTGCTTGTTTTCCAGCTAAGGCTTCTAGCAATACATCAAAGAGTTTTTTATCTTGCAAGCGTTTTTCTACTTTTTGGCAATAGTTGTTAAATTCAATAACTTTTTCCATTGTGCGGATTAGTTCACGGCCTTCTAGCATTTGACCTGTAGCTTTTACAGAAACAACTACATCTTCAGTAGACTTTTTCATCAAATATCTATTAAGTTCTTTTTCATTAATAATATATTGTTCTGAACGACCTTTTTTAACCTTAAATAAAGGAGGTTGAGCAATATAAATATGTCCACGCTCAATTAGTTCAGGCATTTGACGATAGAAGAAAGTTAAAAGCAATGTGCGAATATGGCTACCATCAACGTCAGCGTCGGTCATAATTACTATTTTATGGTAGCGCAATTTGCTTACATCAAAATCTTCTTTACCAATACCTGTCCCAAGAGCAACAATCATTGCACTAATTTCACCGTGAGCAAGCATTTTTTCATAGCGAGCTTTTTCTACATTAAGTATTTTACCTTTAAGAGGTAGAATTGCTTGAAACCGCCTATCACGTCCTTGCTTTGCGCTCCCGCCCGCGCTATCGCCCTCTACTAGGTATACTTCACACATTTGAGGATCTCGTTCTGCACAATCGGCTAGTTTACCTGGAAGGCTAGAGCCATCTAAAGCACCTTTGCGACGGATTAAATCTCGTGCTTTTCTAGCTGCTTCACGTGCACGTGCTGCATCAATTGCTTTAGTGATAATCTTTTTAGCTATAGCAGGGTTTTCTTCAAAATAAGTACTTAGTTTTTCATTAAGAAAAGATTGTACTTGTCCACTAACATCACTGTTAAGCTTGCCTTTGGTTTGTCCTTCAAATTGGGGTTGCGGTAGTTTTACACTAATTACTGCTACAAGTCCTTCTCTTAAATCATCTCCTGTGAGTTGACTAGCATTTTTGATGTTGTTTTGTGCATAACTATTTACTGTACGAGTTAGAGAAGTTCTAAATCCTGAAAGGTGTGTACCCCCATCTACAGTATTGATGTTATTAGCAAAAGAGAAAATAGTTTCTGTAAAGCTATCATTGTACTGTAATGCAATTTCAATGGTTAATGGATCATCTGGGCCAGGGAGTTTTTCAACATAAATTGGTTGAGGATGTAGCACATTTTTATTTTTGTTTAAGTGGCTAACAAACTCAGCAATTCCACCCTTATAGTAAAATTCATGTTCACGTTCTGGAGTAGTACGTTCATCTTTGATAGTGATTCGTAAGCCTTTGTTAAGAAAGGACTTTTCTCTTAAGCGTTGGGATAATGTATCAAAATTAAATTCTGTAACCGTAAAGATTTCAGAATCTGGCTTAAATGTTATTTTTGTCCCAAATCGTTTGGTTACACCTGTTTGCTTAAGAGGTGCAAGTGGAAATCCTCGCTCATATTCTTGCTCATAAACAACACCATCCCGACGGATTTCTAGCTTAAGTGTTTCAGAAAGAAAATTTACTACACTAGCGCCAACTCCGTGTAAACCTCCTGCTACTTTGTAAGCATTATTACCAAATTTACCACCAGCATGTAGTTCTGTTAATACAATTTCTGCCGCAGAACGCTTTTTAGGATCATCTGGGTGAACGTCTGGAGGAATACCACGTCCATCATCTGTTACTGTTACAGAATTATCCATATGGATAACTACCTCGATGTTTTTACAGTATCCTGCTAATGCTTCATCTACGCTATTATCCACAATTTCATAAACTAAATGATGTAGTCCCATTTCACCATTGGACCCAATATACATTGCTGGACGTGTTCGCACACCTTCACGATCTGTTAGAATTTGAATGTCTCCACCTGTATATTGGCTAGTGTCTGGAGTATGTGTAGGTTCATCTCCAGAGTTTTCTATTGCAATGCTTAAAGCGGTGTTATTGTCGTTCATAATGTCCTTCTGTGTTAAATTTTACATTTTTAAAATTAAAAGGGCGCCCGATGTCTTTCTTCAGGGTCAAAGAAATCTTCTTCTTCGGCCAAGAAGTTTTGTTTGCTCGGTGGTGTTTTAGCTGATAAATTAACTTCCTCGGTGCTTGTATTGTGAGGATTTGCTGGAACTTCTGGAAGTTTTATCTCATCTGCTAGGTTAGGTATATATTTTTCTATGCTAGGCACATTTGTTGTAGAGGCTTCTATTTTATCTTCTAGTTTGTTTTCTAATATATCTTCTAGAGTATCAACTAGCGTACCTTTGCTAATAAAACTACATTTTGCTTTATTTTTGTATTGAGCAGCAATTTCTCGCTTAGATGTAGAAACAAAAACTTGCATTTTATCTGCTAAATGATCAAGCAGTAGTGAAATTCTACGTAAGTCTAACTCTGCATCAATATCATCAATTAAAAAAACAGGGTATTCTTCAAAAGCTTGGTGATAGACAGAAATTTGAGCTAGGTCTAAAGTAATAAGAGCGCTACGTTGTTCGCCTGAACTACCAAATTTACTTACCTCTAGTCCATCAATAAGAATTTCTAACTCATCACGATGTGGGCCAATTAAAGCATAGCCTGCGGCTATTTCTTGCTCCATTCTAAAACGTAGACGTTCTTGAATAATCTTTTGATACTCTTGTTGAGAAGTTTCTTGTTTAACTCCATGTTGAGCTAGAGAGGAAAGATATTTTATGTCTATAGCTTTTTGACTAAAGAGTTGTTTATCTAGTACTTTGTTTAGTCTCTTTACATAATCAACTCGTGAAGTATGAATACGGCTACTGTAGTCAATTAATTGCTGATTCCAAGATTCTATTAAATCTAAAAATTTCCCTACCTGATTGCTTTCTTGAGCTTCTTTAAGTAGCGCATTTTTTTGTTTTAATATACGGTTATATTCTGAAATGGTTTTTAAATAAGTAGGGAATAAACTTACAATTCCACGATCTAAAAAACGTCGCCGTTCTGAAGGTTCTCCTCTTACTATTTGCATTTCTTCAGCACAGAAAACAACTACATCTAAATTACCTAGATAACTAGTGACAGTTTCTCGTTTACCATTGATATAAAAGCTTTTAGAAGATTCTTCTAGCTGGACTTGTAAATCTTTTTGCAAACGTTCTCGTAAAATAGATCCTCGAATAAAAGCTTGCTTAACATTTTTGTCAGTAGTTAAGCGAAGAGTTTCTTTTAATGCTGAAGTACGAAAAGATTTGGTGTTTGCTAAAAGATAAATTGCTTCCAGCCAATTAGTCTTTCCTTGCGCATTATCTCCACATAGGATATTAATACCTGGACTAGTCTTTAATTTTCCAGAAAGATTACGAAATCCTTCGGTATAAATCTCGGTAATTATCATAAGATTAAAAGAGAATTTTTTATACTATAACTTCAATATTTTAACATAATTAAGCCTTGTCGTCTAGCATAGAAATCCGATTGAAAATAGCTAGAAACTTTAACTTTGGATAAGCCATTTAAGGAGAGTAATTTGATGTTAAAAAGTAGTAATAAAAATTTTGTTTCGCCTGAAATTTTCCTGTCTCAAAACTTGCATTATGCTGCTATAGCCTTAGGTAGCAATATTGGAGATCGTGCAAATAATCTGCTTTCTGCTATTACCCTGCTTATAAACTCAGGACTAAATATTGTTGCTTCTTCTTATATTTATGAAACTGCTCCAGAAGACTATTTAGACCAAAATGCTTTTCTTAATATGGTTGTACTAGTGTCTGATAACCAGTTAATGCCTCCTTCAGATTTGCTAATTTTATGTTTAGAAATAGAAAAAGAACTTAAACGGGAAAGAATTATAGCTAAAGGGCCTCGTACAATAGATCTTGATATTGTACTTTATGATAATTTAGTAATAGAAACTACTAAAGATTTAGCAAAACATTATCCTAGTAGCAAAAATTTTCCATTAGAGTTAATTTTGCCTCATCCTAGAATGCATGAACGTGCTTTTGTATTGGTTCCACTAGTAGATTTAATTCCTAATTACTTACATCCAAAACTTGGGCTAAGCTATCAAACTCTACTAGAAAAACTAAACTTTGAAGGTAAAGTTACTCGTTATAAGGGGTAAGCTTATTGCAATTTAAGAGTTTTTCTTTGTTATAATGAGGAAAAATAAAATTTCTAACTTAATGCCTGTAAGAAATAAAAATTGATAGGAAAAAATTATGAGTCATTTTACTGGAGATGCATTAGGAAAAATTACTGTTCAAACAATACAATCTCGTAAACAAAAGAAAGAAAAAATAACTGCCTTAACTGCTTATGATTATCCTTCTGCACGTCTTGTAGATGAAGCAGGAATAGATATTATCTTAGTAGGTGACTCACTTAGCAATGTTGTCTTAGGGCATGAAAATACATTATCTGTTACCTTAGATGATATGCTTGTTTTTGCTCGTGCTGTACGCCGAGGCTGCAAACGTGCTCTAGTTGTGGGAGATATGCCTTTTGGCTCTTATCACATTACAGAGGAACGTGCTTTAGAATCAGCTGTACGCTATATCAAAGAAGGTGGTGTAGAGGCTGTAAAAATTGAAGGTGGACGTACACGCGCCTTGTTAGTAGAAAAACTAGTTGAAAATGAAATTCCTGTGATGGGACATATTGGACTTACTCCCCAATCCTTGCACAAAATGGGAGGTTATAAAGTCCAAGGAAAAACTTTTAATTCAGCTCAAAGTTTAATTGAAGATGCTGTTACACTTGAACATGCTGGAGTTTTTTCCTTAGTTTTAGAAGGCATTCCTGATGAAATTGCTACTTTAATTACTGAAAGAGTAAATATTCCTACCATAGGCATTGGTGCAGGCCCAAATTGTGATGGACAAATACTAGTTTATTCAGATTTGTTAGGCTTAACTTTTGGACATCAACCTAAATTTGTACGTAAATATACAGATCTAAAGACAGTTATTAGTCAAGCTTTAACTGCTTATGTTAGTGATATTAAAACAGGTAGTTTTCCAGCAGATTCAGAGTCTTATCATATTGCAGAGGAAGTTGTTAGTAAATTACGGCGGTCATAGTTAAGAAATTATATGGAAATAATTAATCGTATCCCTAGAATGCGTTCAGTAACCCAGAAACTACTTAAGGACAAACGTAAAATAGGTTTTGTTCCTACAATGGGAGCCTTGCACGATGGACACTTAAGCCTTATTCGTCGTGCTAGAGCAATGAGTGACATTGTTGTAGTCTCTATCTTTGTTAATCCTATTCAATTTGGTCGAGGTGAGGATTTTGATGCTTATCCTCGTGATCTTGCTCGTGATGCAGAACTTATTTCTACTAGAGGTGTAGATTATTTGTTTGCACCTAATATTGATGAAGTTTATCCAGAAGACTTTTCTACTTATGTTATTGTTGAAGAATTAGGAGAAAAACTTTGTGGTGTAAGCCGTCCAGGTCATTTTCGTGGTGTTACTACTGTGGTAATGAAACTGTTTAATATAGTTCATGCTCATTTTGCTTTCTTTGGGCAAAAAGATGCTCAACAAGTTACTATGATCAAGCGTATGGTACGTGATTTATGTATGGATACAGAAATAGTTGTTTGTCCAATTATTCGTGAGACTGATGGACTAGCAATGTCTTCTCGTAACGCCTACCTTAATAGCGAAGAACGAAAAGCTGCTTTAGTCCTTTCTAAAGCGCTTCAAGAAGCTAAAAGCCTTTATCATTCGGGAGAAACAGAAGCAACTAAAATTATTACTGCAATGCGTCAAATTATTGAAGCTGAACCTCTTGCTAGAATAGATTATGTTGCTGTAGTTGATAATGAATCTCTTGAACCTATTTCTACTATTCAAGATAATAAACCAGTGCTAATTCCTTTAGCTGTTTATATTAATAAGGTCAGACTTATTGATAATATTACTCTTAACACTCCTAATTTCGAGGAAGATGAAGATACATCATTTTTCTAAAATAAGAATATTCTATATATAGTAGCTTTTGAACAAAACTTCCTACTAATAGTATTAACAATTTTGTAAGTTATTGTTTTATAGAGTAGTGAAGCAGCTAAATTAGCAAATTTATAGAGCACAAACAAGCAAAAGGCTTGTATCTCAAGTGTTTGTCATCTTGAACAATAGACAAACCTTTTCTAAATATGAAAGCTTGGCTTTTACAGGAAAAATCTTTTAATTGATATAGTCTAATTTTGAGGCTTAAAGGTTTAAGTCTCAAAATTAGGCTTGATTATATGGTTTATTTCTTGAGGTTTGCGTTTTATCGTATCTATATATTCTTCTAAGAGCTTTTTATCTGCTTGGCTAATTCTCAAAAATTGTATCCCTAACAAATAAGTAAACTCTCTGCTATTTACTTTTTGATAACGACAAGTTTTTCCAACAATATTTATTGCTTTGTGTGGAAGTGCTAACTCAATTTCTAATACTGTATCAGTGTCATTGCTAAAATGTGCATGTAAACCATCTATTGTAATCACTGGCGAAAGTATGCTGATTCCAGTCTCACTAAGATCATATGCTTTGCCTTGGATTATACGAGAGCTTTTTCGATCTCGCTTCAAACGTGAGATACGAAAGCAAACTGGTAGGTCAACAGGATAGCGTGGGCTTACACCCCATTCTAGCACTAATTTGCTAAATGCTTCGCGAATTCTTTCTTTTATTTTTCCCAAGTAGTTGCCCTTCTTTCCTTAGGATTTTGCAGGGTATAGGGCTTTTATTTTCTCAACTCTAACGGTTGAGTTATTATTTTGTTTCTATTATATTCCCATATTGCTAGGGAAATCTAGAGCCATGCCTATTTTTTTTATTCTAATTTAATTATTATCCTAGAGAAAAGAGTTTTTTTTTAGAGAGTAAAAATTTAATAAACTTCTAAGATTTTTCTTACATTATTTAAATTTTTCTAACCTATCAAGCAAGCATTGTAGCTCTTGTTCTGGAACTTTTTCTTCTATAATTGGAAAAAAAAGATTTTCTTCAAAACGAATATGACTATACAGTTTTTCCCCAAACTCATTAAGTAAGCTTATATTAGGGGTTTGATTTTCTAACAAAGATGCTTTTAATTCTAATCTGCATCTTAAATCTAAATGCTCAAAAAGTAATTGATTAATTTCTTCTATGTTGTCTTTAGAATATCTTGCAAGTGTTGGAAGCAAAATTTCTTCTTCCTTGCGAAAATGTTCTACTAGTGCTTCTTGCCAAAAACTAACAAAATTCTCTGCTACTTCTTTAGTTGGTAGTGTTACTTGTTCTGTTCCTAAATAACGTAGGTTATTAGCTTGAACTAATGCAGGATGATGATCTCTTGAAAGAGAATGAAGACTTCTATGGCGTTTCATCTATATCCTTTGAGAAATAAATTTGTTACTACTGTCTGTTATAGTAACTCTTCACTCATTTCTTTATTTGAACTTTTACCAATCATAAGATCATAAAGACGATAAAGTTCTTCTTGTGAGAAGAAATCTATTTGAATACGCCCACCATTTTTATTATTAAAATGAATCTTAACTTTTGTTCCAAAACGGTTTTCAAGTTTTTTCTCTGCCGTCTTAACATTTGAATCTACTTTAATTGGAGTTTTTGAGACTGGTGCAGATCTAAGATGATCTACAATTTTTTCTACTTCTCTTACAGAAAGACCATCATTAATAATACGTTGAGCTATTTTCTGTTGATGCTCTGTGGCTTGCTCTAATCCTTCTAGCCCAAGTAATGCACGAGCATGACCCATAGAGATTTTTTCTGTTTCTACTAAATGCTGAATTTCTTCTGGTAGTTTAAGTAGTCGTACTATATTGGCTACAGATGAGCGTTCTTTTCCTACTCGTCTAGCAACTTGTTCTTGAGTAAGCTTATAGGTGCTAAGCAGTTTTTGAAATGCTAAAGCTTCTTCTATTGGATTTAATTCTTGACGTGCAATATTTTCAACTAAAGCTAGTTCTAATAATTTATCATCAGAAATTTCTTTTACTACTGCTGGAATTTTAAGCAGCCCTGCTCTTTGTGCTGCACGCCAACGGCGCTCTCCTGCAATAATTTGGAATCTATTTCCAATACGACGAACTAAAATAGGTTGGACAATTCCATTTTCTTGAATTGAGTCAGCTAACTCAACTAGTTTTTCTTCATCAAAATGTGTGCGGGGTTGTTCTTGGTTAACATCAAGTAAATCTAAATCTATTTCTAATAATTCTTCACTGCTTTGAGTTTCAATTGCTGGAAGTAGTGCAGATAACCCTTTACCTAGCGCCTTTTTCATGTCCTATAACCTCCTTAGCCAACTTCATATAACTATCAGCACCTTTAGATTTCATATCATAAAGCAAAATTGGTTTACCATGACTAGGAGCTTCAGCAAGCTTTACATTTCTAGGAATCATTGTCTTAAAAACCTGACCTCCAAGAAAATCTCTTAAGTCTGAAGTTACTTGAGAAGCTAATTTTGTTCGCTCATCATACATTGTTAGTAAAAAGCCTTCTACTGCAAGATTTGGATTAAGGCTACGTCTAACTCTTACTAACGTTTCCCAAATAGCAGAAACTCCTTCTAATGCAAAATATTCACATTGAACAGGTATTAAAACTGAATCTGCTGCTGCTAAAGCATTAAGGGTTAAGAGTCCAAGCGAAGGTGGGCAGTCAATTAAAATATAATCATAAGACTCTCTATGTTGCTCTAAAATCGCTTTTAACTTTAATTCACGGGATTCTACATCTACAAGCTCAATTTCTGCTCCTGCTAAATTGCGATCTGCTGGGGCTAGTTGTAAGTTTTCTAGTTCACTTTTAATGATAATGTTATTTAAAGGCTCATTCATTACCAATACATGATAAAAGCTACGTCTAAGATTTCTAGCTACTCCTAGGCCAGATGTAGAGTTTGCTTGTGGATCTATGTCTACTAAAAGAGTACGTTTGTTTCCCTTAGCAAGTCCAGCCGATAAATTTATTGCTGTTGTAGTTTTGCCTACTCCACCTTTTTGATTTGCAATCGCAATTATCTTTCCCATCGCAGCCTCCCCTGAAGATAAATTTACAACTAAATATTTTTCTTTCAGGTTGATAAAACTAAGTTATAAAAAGTAACATAACATAGGCGAATTACTACCCTGTTGTCTAGTGATTTTAGCAGGTGTTTCACGTGAAACACTGCTTAAACCTTGTTTCACACTTGTTAAAATCTTGTTTCACGTGAAACATTATTTTTGATAAAGAAGTAATAGTACACGATTTTTGCTTTCTGGCAATTGAACTATCTCACTATTTCTATTTTCTAGCGTATTTTTATATGTTTCTAAAATATTTTCTGCCAAAGTTTGTGAAATAAATAAAATTATTAACTTTGCTTTAGAAGCAATTTTAAAGATATTAGGGATTTGCTTTTCTAGCTTTTCTAATGCTCTTATAGTAACTAAATCACTATCAATTGTTACTTCTTCAAAACGGCTATTAATTGTTTTAACATTTTTTAATCCTAAGCTTCGCCTAGATTCAGCTAAAAATGCAGTTTTGCGCTGATCAGAATCAATTAAAATTACTTCTAACTCTGGTAAAGCAAAACTAATTGGAAGACCTGGAAACCCTGCACCTGTTCCTATATCTACCATAGACTTGATTTCACTGCCTATAAACTTCGTTGCAAATAGAGACTCAAAATAAAGCTGGCTGGCTGCTAGTTTTGGATCAGTAATCGTAGTAAGAGAAATCTTTTTATTCCACTTAAGAAGTAAGGAAAAATGCTCTTTAGCCTTATTCTCTACCTCATCTAGATTGCTTAAACACACCTCATATTGCTTACACAATCTTTCTAGTTCTTCTTTCATTAAACTAAATTCTCCTCCCCAGGTTGCGTTCGCTATACTCACTAAAACCTGGGGCTAATATGGGTTGAACTAATATTAGCTTAGTTTATTTTAGCCATTGCGATCCCAGGTTGCGTTCGCTACGCTCACTAAAACCTGGGGCTAATATGGGTTGAACTAATAGAAAAAATATAATTTCTTCAAACGTTCTATTTAATATGGGTTAAATATTGAACTAGCTCTAAATATTATTAGTCCAAATATTAGCCCCTAGTTTTAGCGAGCAATACGAGCATTACCTGGGGATCTAAGCTCTAATTGAATATTAATAATAGAAAGTGCTGCGGATGTAACACCAGGAATACGAGCTGCTTGACCAATTGTTTCTGGACGTACACGAGAGAGCTTTTCTATCATTTCCCTAGATAGCCCTGGAATAGAGGAATATTCAAAATCTACAGGAATATGTCTGGATTGAGCTTTAGCTAGTCTTTCAGTTTGAACTTTCATTGTCTCAACATATCCAGCATATTTTATATCATTAACTGTTACAGATAGCTCTTCAGGGTCTAAGTTATCTAGAACATTTGAAGGTAGAAGTAAGCTTAAATGTTCGGCTGTAACTTCTGGGCGTTTGGCTAATTTAGCTAGAGGGGTGCTTTCATTTAATTTTACTCCACTAGCTTGGCAGAAACGGTCTGTTGCTTCATTTCCAAGGCTTGCACGTAATTTAGTAAAAGATTCTTTAAGTTCAGCAATTCTATCTTGTTTAGCTTGGAAGCTGGAGAATTGAGCCTCTGAAACCAAACCAATTTGACGACCAAGCGGGGTAAGGCGTTGGTCAGCATTATCCATTCTAAGAAGTAAACGAACTTCTGAACGAGAAGTAAACATTCTGTAAGGTTCATCTACTCCACGGGAAATTAAATCATCAATAAGAACTCCAATATAACCAAAATCTCTTGGTAAAACTAAACGCTCACGTCCTTGTATCATAAGAGCAGCGTTAATTCCTGCCATTAAGCCCTGACAAGCTGCTTCTTCATAGCCAGTAGTGCCATTGATTTGCCCTGCATGGAAAAGCCCTTTGATTCTCTTGGTTTCTAGTGAAGAAGTAAGCTCGGTAGGATCTACCATATCATACTCAATTGCATAGCCTGGCCGGATCATCGCTACTTGTTCTAGCCCTGGAATTTTTCTGACAGCTTGTTCTTGAACATCTAAAGGAAGACTTGTAGAAAAGCCATTAAGGTAAATTTCGTTAGTATCATAGCCTTCAGGTTCTAAAAATAGCTGATGACGGTCTTTATCAGCAAATTTAACAATTTTATCTTCAATTGATGGGCAGTAGCGTGGGCCTATAGATTGAATTTGTCCGCTATACATTGGAGAGCGGTCTATATTTGCACGAATTATTGAGTGAGTTGATTCACTAGTATAAACAATGTAGCAAGGAATTTGTTTTTGAGTTATTTTCTTTGTTTGAAAAGAAAAAGGAGTTGGGCTTTCATCACCTGGCTGAACCTCAAAGTTAGAAAAATCTATTGTTCTAGCATCAAGTCTTGGAGGAGTACCAGTTTTTAGTCTAGCCATAGAAAAACCTAGTTTACTAATGGATTGACTGAGCAGAATAGATGCAATTTCTCCAGATCTTCCGGCAGAATAAGTTTTAGGCCCAATGTGAATTGTGCCATTAAGAAATGTTCCTGTAGCAATGACTATAGCTTTAGCTGCTAGTTTGCGACCATCTATAAACTCAACACCTATAACACGCTGATTTTCAACTAAAAGCTCAACTACTTCACCTTGTCTAAGGAATAATGAAGGAATTGCTTCTAGCTCCTTGCGCATTTCTGTGCGATATAACCCACGATCAGCTTGAGCACGAGGAGATTGCACCGCAGGCCCACGGCTACGGTTAAGAATACGAAATTGTATTCCTGCTTTATCGATTATTCGTCCCATCATTCCGCCAAGAGCATCTATTTCTCTAACAATATGCCCTTTAGCAATACCACCAACAGCAGGATTACAAGACATTTGAGCAATCAAATCTAAGTTAATTGTTACTAAAGCGGTTCGACAGCCCATTTTAGCCGCAGCCGCAGCCGCTTCACACCCAGCATGACCAGCACCTATAACTATTACATCAAAAGTTTCATTGAAATGCATAACAGCCTATTTCTATTTTTATAAATTATAGCCAACCCTAAATTATCTCAAAGCAAGACAGAAAAAACAACCTCTCAAGAAAGGCAAAATAGAAAAGTTTTCCACAGTCTGTGGAAATTGATAACTAATAGTGTTTTGTTTGAATTACAGTCAAAATATAAAGTGTTATGCAACTGCTGTTGTGGAAATCTTTTTATTTTCCAATGCAAAATGTAGAAAAAATCTGTCCTAAGATATCTTCAATTGTCGTTTCACCAGTTATTTCACCTAATTTTTTCAATGCTAAATGCAGGTTATAAAGCGCTACTTCCTCTGAAAAGCCTTCTCTGAGCCGGTTTACGCCTTCTTGTAGTTGTTCAACTGTATCAGATATCAAAGCAAAGTGCCGTGCATCAACTATCATGATATCTTCTTGAGATGAGATATTTTTTTGGAAAAATCTGCTAATCAAATCTTGCTGAAGATGTTCAATTCCTTGGCAAGTTTTAGCAGAAACAGTAAATATATTTTTTTCACTGATCCTATTAGATGTTAGATCTACTAGTTCTTGGAAACTAACCTTTAAGCCTAGATCAGCTTTATTGACAATAATGGCAAAGCTAGAAGATTTATCACTACAAGAAGTTAAAAGTTCTTTGTCATCTTCAGTTAGATCCATTGAACCATCGATCACTTGCAAAATTAGATCTGCATCTGTCATAGCGCTATAGCTACGCTCAATTCCCATTTTTTCTACTATATCACTAGTTTGTCTGATTCCTGCCGTATCAATTAAATGAACTGGGATTCCTCCCAAACTAATTTGCTCAACTATGCTATCTCTAGTTGTTCCAGGTATTTCTGTCACTATTGCTCGATCTTTTTGAAGCAGTACATTAAATAAACTAGATTTTCCAACATTAGGCCGTCCGATAATTGCAAGTTTTACACCACTACGAACAACACGGCCAAACTGATAGCTTTCTGCCAGACGGTTAAGTCTAGCAACAAGATCAGCAATTTTTTGAGCTAACATTTCAATAGAATGAGTATCTAAGTTTTCCTCTACAAATTCCACAGCAGATTCTAGATGTACAATAATTTCAAGGAGTTCTGCTTTTATAGGTTGAAGATAGAGAGAGAGTTCCCCTTTAAGTTGACGAGAAGCAAGTCGAGTTTGGTATTCAGTTTGAGCATCAATAAGATCTCGTACAGCTTCAGCTTGAGTTAAATCAATACGGCCAGAAATAAAGGCTCGCATTGTAAATTCACCAGGGGTTGCTGACCTAGCCCCAAGTTTTAAGCAAAGCTCTAACAGTCGACGCAGTATAAAAGGGCTGCCATGACAACTTATTTCAACTACATCTTGACCAGTATAAGAGCGAGGAGCTTTGAAATAAACTGCTATAGCTTCATCTAAAAACTCTCCTGATTGGTTAAAGACCTGTAGAAATTGGGCTTTCTGAACAGTTTCAGGGTTAAATTTAGGTGCAATTTTAGAAAGAATTTGAGTTGAAAGCATTCCACTTAGCCTAACAACTCCAATGCCTCCACGACCTGGAGGGGTTGAAATCGCCGCTATTGTATCATCAAAAAGGAGCATAACTTATTAAACTAATTTATCCTTTAGAACCTTTGTTTTTTATTAACTCGTTAGAAATAGTATTTTCGCTTGTTTCCTGACTTGCTAATAACAGAGAACGCACTTGTTGATACAATGTTAGATTATCTCCACAAGCTTGTTGAAGCATTTTATCACGATCTTCAAGAGGAGTGTTGATTACTGAGATAAAAATCCTTTTAGCTATCCTAGCTTGTTCATCAATATCTTTTGGCTGAGAGGTTATTATTGTTATTACTTCGTCGTTGGTATTTCCTATTTTTGTGTTACTTGTTGTTATGATGGATTCAAGCAAAGAGTAGCCATTTGCATCAATTAACTGCTCAAGGCTAAGAGATAACGCCTCTAAAAGGTTTTGACTTAATTGGCTAGATGTAGGGCGCATAGCTGGTTCAATTTCGAGTAAACTTGCAACAATATCAGATATTTTTTGAGGAATCTCTGGCTTTAAGCTTTTTACCGAAGGAGGTTTACTAGTTAAATGCATTTGAATAAGACCTAAAAAACCTGCTGAGTTTTTCTGGAAAGGTAATTGTCCGGTTAACATTTCATAAAATATTACACCTAAACTATATATATCAGCTTTACCATCATAAGGCATTCCAGTAAGTCTTTCAGGAGAAATATAAGCTGGTGTTCCTATTAATTTACTGGTAAAGGAAACATCATCTAAGTTTTCTTCTCTCTCCATAAGTTTTGCAATACCAAAATCCAAAAGTTTTACAATTTCTTTTCCATTTTCTTGGTGCAGGAAAATATTGTCAGGTTTGATATCACGATGAATTATGCCTAGAGCATGTGCTTTTTCTAGAGCTTGACATACTGGTAAAAGAATTTGAGCAGAACGTGTAACAGAAAGAGAACCTAAACGTTGAATCTCTGCTTTTAAGGTAGAACCTTTAAGCAGTTCCATTACCATATAGGCAATTCCTTCAGAAGAAATACCTGAATCAAGAACAGTAATAGCATTTGGGTGATTTACTTTGTAAGTAGAAATTGCTTCTTGTTTGAAACGTATAAGATTTTCTTCTGAATCATTTCCTGGAACGGGCTTAAATATTTTTACTGCTACATCACATTCTAGTATCAAATGAACAGCACGGTAAACAACTCCAAAACCTCCTGCTCCAAGCCTTTGTTCTAGACGATATTTTCCATCTAAAACCGTGCCAGGCAAAACTTCAGCTAAAGCTGAAAAAATACGATCAGCTCTTTGTTGTGCACTAATTAACTCAGCAATCTTTTCATCAAGTTGCTTGTTTTTATCATCAAGCTGTTTGTTTTTATCATCAAGCTGTTTGTTTTTAATATCAAGCTCATAGTTATTTTTTTCTAAAGCTTCTTTTGCTTCAACTAATTGGCTATTGTTCTTTTTAATATCAGATAAAGCACTGGCTAATTCTGCTGTACGTTTGGCTACTGTATCTTCTAGTAGTAAATTGCGTGCATTTACAATACGTAGTCTATAAGTAGCAGCACCATAAATTATGCTAGATCCCAGTAAAATGTAGAAGATATAAGCAAGACTAGTTTGCCAAAATGGAGGGGTAATAGTCATATGAATTAGCGTAGGTACTTGATTCCAATGTCCATCACTATTTGAGCCTTTTACTTTAAAAGTATATTCTCCGGGAGGAATTTTACTATAACTAACATAGCGGCGTGATTGTGATAATACCCAATCTTCATCAATTCCTTCCAACATATAGGCAAATTGATTGCGTTCAGGCAATTGATAACTTAAAGCAGAAAATTCAAAAGAAATAAAGTTTTCTTGATAAGAAAGCATAAGCGGCAAATTAGATTCTTTTGAGCCTAGTGTAAGCCATGCATTAGCCTTTTCTAAAACTTTGTCATAGAGCTTTAAAGAAGTAATTACTACTGGTGGAATATAATCATTTTCTTGAATTTGTTCAGGATAAAAACTAGTAAAACCATTATTACCACCAAAAAACATTTCTCCTTCTAAGCTTTGAAAACAAGCTCGACCATTAAATTCACGGCATTGTAGCCCGTCTTTGGTATCAAAGTTTTTAATAGTTTTACTTTTAGGATCATACTTAGTAAGACCACGATTAGTGCTAAGCCAAAGCCACCCTTTTTTGTCCTCAAGAATTCCGTTTATAGTGTTATTTGCTAGTCCATCATTTTCTGTTATGGAGCTAAATTTGCCATTTTCAAAATGACTTAATCCTGCTGTTGTTCCTGCCCATAATGTGTTGTTATTGTCAGTATAAAGATAGGTCACAAAATCAGAGACAATAGAAAAAGGGTCTTTAGGATTTTGCCGGTAAGAAGTGAACTTTTCTGACTTTTTATCAAATTTATTTAATCCAGATTCAGTTCCAACCCATAAGTTTCCTTCTTTGTCTTCAGAAAAAGCTCGTACTAAATCACTACTTATACTGTTAGGATCATTGTTATTGTAACGATAGGAGTAAAAACGCCCACTATCTTTATCATAACGGTTTAAGCCACCTCCAAGAGTTCCAATCCACAAATTTCCTTCTTTGTCTAAGTAAAAAGCTCGAATTTTATTACTAGTTATACTAAAAGGATTATTACTGTCAGGTAGATAAGAAGTGAATTTCTTAGTTTTGCGGTCAAAGCTATGCAACCCTCCGCCATTGCTCCCAACCCAAAGCACTCCATCCTTATCTTCGATTAAAGTGTCAATATGACTACTTCTTAAACTATTTGGATCATTAGGGTTATGTCGGTAGATTTCTATTTTACTAGTTTTTCTGTCCATTTCTATAAGCCCATCATTAGTGCCTATCCAAAGCGTGTTTAGATGGTCAAGATAGATTGTCCAAATATTTTTAGTTAAATTACTAATATTTTCCAAATCTGCAAGATAAGAAGGAAAGCGTTTGCTTAAAGAGTCAAACCTATTAATACCTCCAAAATAAGTTCCAAACCAAAGCGCTCCTGAACGATCTTGATAAATTTCGCTTACATGATTGCTACTTAAACTTGAAGCATCTTTTAGGACATTGAAATAGGCATCAACTTCATTGTTTTTAGTATTAAGCTTATATAAGCCTTTATTAGTGCCTATCCAAATTAAACCTGTTTGGTCAGCAAAGATTCTGGTAATAAAGCTATCATTAGGGATTATTTTTTCAGTAATTTCTAGCGGTGTAAAAGTTTTTTCTTTAAGTGAGAATACATTTAACCCGCTATGCGTGCCAATCCAAAGGTGTTGTACATCTTTTTGAAAAACAGTTGTGACATTTTCGTCACTAATGCTATAACCATTCTGTAAATTATGATGATAAGAGATAAATTTATTGCCAACACTGTCAAATTGATTTAGCCCTTTATCTGTGCCAATCCAAAGAGTGCCATTTTGATCCTCAAATATTTCTGTCACACTATTGCTGCTAATTGTATCTAAAGAGTTTTGGTCAAAACTATACTTAGTAAAAGTTTCTGTAGCAGTGTCAAAAGCATTTAATCCACCACCTTGAGTTCCAATCCAAAGCGTTCCTTTATGGTCTTGGAAAATGGCTTTGACGATATCATTGCTAAGGCTTTTAGGATTTTGGCTGTCATGACGGTAATTAGTGACATTTGTGCGAGTAGCATCAAATTTGGATAATCCTTGACGAGTGCCTATCCAAAGTTCACCTTTTTTATCTTCAAAAAGAGCATATATTTTGTTTGAAGCAATAGAGTTTTTATTAGTAGGGATATTTTTATAGACTTTGAAATTATAACCATCAAAGCGGTTTAATCCTTCATCGGTACCAAACCACATAAAGCCTTGTTTATCTTGTAAAATGGCATAGATGCTATTTTGTGAAAGCCCTTGTTCACTAGTAAAGCGTTGAAAAAACATTTGTTTATCAACAGGATTATTTGTTTGTGCAAAAGATAAAATAGAAAAGACAAAGAAAAAAAAGACTAAATTCAACCATTTTTTTACTAAAGTTGAATAGCGAAACACAACCATTTTTGATTATTTATCCTTTGGACACTTTTTTGGGGTTATTTCCCATTTTACCTTAATTTTAGTTCTTGGCACAGATATCCCAAGCTAAAGTTGTGACAACACTACACAACTCAACCTATTATGATGTTTTTTGAGTTATAAAGTTGTTAGTATAAATACTATTAGTATGAATTTAATTTTTTCTTATCTTGATTTATTTTTAGTCTAAACAATATAATGAACGTACCTTACTTATAAGCTTCTAAAACATAAGCATTAAATATTTTTTAATGAAAGAGCCATTACTCAATGTAAATATTAGCTAACTATACGATAAATAGATAGTTAGCTGTCTAATCAGTTAGCAAAACAAGTATTATAAAACTATCTTTATTGGTAGTATGGATGGCTATTTCTATGCGACTTTCAAAAACTACATGGGCAATAATAATTATTAATTCTTTGACTGCTATGATGTTAATAGCAACAGGATTGTTTTGGTTTTCTCACCCTTCTCGCCTAAAACCAATGCCTAGATTACTAAGAACCATTGGAAACAAACGAGTTACAGAAGGCCGCCTTGTTGATTTTCCTTACGCTACTTATCTAGAACCTATTGCTTCAGCAGAAAAGAAAAAACAGCTTGAACAATCAGAATTGCAAAAAGCTTTATTAACTCAAGATAATGACTTAAGTAAAACTGAAAGCCAGTCTGATAAAGCTACTAAATCAAAAAAATCAAAAGCTTCAATAACTAGAGGGGTTACTAGTCTAACAAACTCAGCAAATTACCAAGAGTTTTTCTTTGATGATTTTTTAGATAATTCCTATTTTCCTGATTTAACTGATGTTGTTTTTGCTAAAACAAAATTTACAAGAAGTAAAATCGAGTCTGATAAAACAGATGATTATAATCCAATACTAGAAGAAAACCCTAATTTTAAACTAGCTATTTCTGATATTTTATATGAAGGGTATTTCAATCCATCTTTGGAAATCACTGAAGCCGTAGCAGTAGCTCATATCTTTTCAAGTGAATTTAATTCAGCCATTGAATGTTTAGAAAATGGTATAAAAGAATCTCCCAAAAACGCCAATTTTTTCAATGATTTAGCCGTAGCATATTTAGCCCGTGCTAAAGATGAAGACAACCCAGCAGATATTTTTGATGCTCTTTCTGCCATTGATAGCGCACTAGAAATCAATCCTAACTTAATAGAAGCTCAATATAATCGAGCACTAATTTTGCAAAAATTATATCTTTATCCTTCTGCAAAGAAATATTGGGCGGAGTATTTGCAAAAAGAAACTTCTAGCCAGTGGAAAGCAGAAGTAGCTAAGTACATTGCTAAGCTTGATAAGCCTACTTTAACCGAGCTTTGGGAGAAGGAAAAAAGTAATGTAGTTGTTGCAGCAAGCAAAAATGACTATGAAACTGTAAAAGCACTAGTCACTAAGTTTCCACATTTTGCTAGGCTTGCAGCGTTGGATGAAATGCTACCTGCCTGGGCAACCAGCTATTTGAAAGGCGATTTCGACCAAGCTAAACAACCTTTACAAACAACACAATTAATTGGCAGAGTGCTAATTGAGATACAAGATGATCACCTAGTAGCTGATGCTGTAGCAACAATTACTAAAATATCTGAGCAGCCCACAGCCAGCAAAGATTTAACTGCCCTAGCCCAAGCACATTTATCCTACCAAGAAGGCCGCAAGCTTGGTGAAATGGATGATTTTGAGAAATCAAATAAGCCATTAGCTGAAGCCTTAGCTATTTTTTCTCAATATAATGATAATGCACTGACAGCATTAATTTATATAAACCAAGCCCGAAGCTATATTCCAAAACTGGATAACAAAAATACTTTTGCTAAGTTAGAACAAGCACAACTTCTGTCAGAAAGATATTATTACCCTTATTTACTTGGTCGTATTTGGGGGTTAAATGGTCAAGAGCAAGCTAAAATCTTTCAAATAAATAAAGCATTAGAATCATACTCTCTGGCAACTAAATACTTAAAACAAACTGTCGCTTTAAACACTTTAGCGGCAACGTTGATTCGGTACAGTCAAGTTCTTGGTGAATTAACAGAACCAAAACAGACACTAAATCAATATTATGAAGCTTTGCAAAGTTTTAGTAACATGAATATGTTTTTGCAGAAAACAGTTTCTGCTTTATCAATTGCTACCTATCTTATTCAAGTCAATAAAATAAAGCCTGTATTTTATTTTTGTGATGATATTTTTGACATAGCTAGTAAAAATAAATTAGATAAAGTTCTGTTTACCATGCTTCGCTGGCGTAGCTTAGCTTACCACAAAATAGACAAAGAAAAATTGGCGTTGCAAGATGTTAAGCAGGCAAAAACTTACACATCGCAATTTGAGGATGAAGTATTTCGCTCAAGAGCAGAAGATGAATTGGCAATTGCCGAAGGAGAATATTTATTAAAATCAGAACCAGAACAAGCGAGCAAGCTTTTTACACAGGTTATTAGCACTTACCTTAATGCTAAGACTGAACAAGAACAAATGGCTCATCTTTATTTACTCCGCGCCCGTGCTTACTTAAATTTGAATGATTATCAAAACGCAGAAAATGATTTAAAGGCAAGCATTAAAGAGTTTGAAATAGCTCGTAGTAATATTAAATATGAATCATTTAGAACTAATTTTTTTGAAAAGCCACAAGAAGTTTATGATGAAATGATTAAGCTACAAATTAAACTTAATCATCCTGATATAGCTTTTGATTATGCAGAAGTTAGACAAGCAAGGGCATTGCTAGATTTAATAAGTGCTAAAACTAGAGAAGTAGAATTACTTGATGACCCTCAATTTATTTTAGATAATACTGTTGAGCCACTAAAGTTATCAGCAATACAAGAAAAATTACCAGCAAAATATACTTTAATTAGTTATACTTTTTTATCTGAAAAACTTTATGTTTGGTGTATAACTAAAAATAAACTCCATAGTCTTGAGCTACCAATAAAAGAAGAGGAAATAAAAAATCTAGTAAATCAATTTTATGGCTCAATAGGAAGTTATACAAAAAGAGAAACAATCAAACCACAGCTAGCAGCTTTTTACCAAGCTATTTTTCAACCTATTTTACCATTTATTTCTCAAGAGCAAACCCTAGTTTTTATTCCTAGTAAATCTTTGTATCAGATACCTTTTTCAGCCTTGTTTGATGTTAAAACAAATCAGTATTTAATAGAAAAACAAAAAGTTGTTGTTTCTCCTAGTG
>JBDIBI010000029.1:0-80183 GCA_039812885.1 Blastocatellia bacterium | reverse complement strand
GTTCCAGAGTTAGCAACATAACAAGTTACTGTACCAGAACCACGATTGATAACTACTAAGTCTTGAGTGTTGTCACTGTTTACATCACCAGGTAAAACGCCAATTGGGCCACTACCTGCTGCTAATACAACACCGACTGGGTCAAAGGTTACTGGAGAGGTTTGATTTTGAGGAGTGGTATTTTCATAAATTTCAATACCAGCTGTTGTAGCAATAGCAACGTCAAAATCTGTATCAACAGCGCCACCAACAGCAGGGAAAGGTAAGTTGCTTTGGAAACCTGCAACTGCTCTGTTTGCTGGGATGATGCCAAAAATGTTGTTAGCAACAGTGTTAAAACCAATTGAACCTTGGGTTACAATGGTAGTAGGAAGATCTAAAACTGGAGCGCCAAGTGTAGGATAAACACGAGCTTGACCAGGGCCACCTAAGAAGGTGTTCATAGCAAGAATAACATCTGGGAATGGATCGTCGTTAACGCGCTCAAAGTCAATAGAAGCAACTCTACAAGGAGTATTGGTAGGAGTACCAACACCAACGCTAATTAAGTTGCCGCTGGAGAAAATTTCAAAGTTACCAAAGAATAAACCGTCTTGGCTTGATTCACCAACTAGAGCTTCACTAGCACCATCAAGGTCAAAGTCGCCCATAGCGATACAGCTTGGGGAGAAGCCAGTAGCAGTGGTAACAGCAACAGGAAGACCAAATGTGCCATCACCAATACCAGTAAATAAGGTAACGCGACCAACGTTGCCAACGCCGCCAGTTTGAGCTGGAATAGCAGCGCCAAATTGGGAAACGTTTAGGTTAGAAAGGCTGTTGTCATCAGAACCAGCAACGATGTCTAAAAAGCCGTCGCCATCAACATCGCCAACACCTAAGTCAACAACGTTGAAAGATGTTCTGTTACCATTAGGTAATGTTCCTGCACCTGTAGCAAGAATAGTATTAAGATAGCCAGCGCCTAAAGTGCCGATAGCAGAAGGTGTTCTAGCTGCACCAGTAACACCTAAGTTAGATATAGTTTGGCCTGTAGAAGCTGATGCTATTAGTGGAATAGACTGTCTAAAGCCAATAGCTGCACTGCCTGCGCCACCAAATGCAAAGTCTTGAGCTAGCACTGGAGCGATAGCAGTTACTATTAATGTAATGGCTAATACAAGTAGGGTAAAGCCCTTTTTCATTATTTCCTCCTCGAAGATTATAAGACAAATTATGAACCTGTTTGAGCGCTTAAGCGCCAAATTACTCCGCTAAATGTTTATTGTTATATTACGAGAATGATTACTCCCTCAAATTTTGCGAGGTTTTTAAGGGTCAATTGCCCAACAGATTGTAATCTTAATCTGAGGATGTATTTTCTACATCCAATCGCCGAAAACCATTCACCTTGACTTTACAGTTAAGACTTCTGGTAAAAAGTATAATAAAAATGAGATAAGCTCATTATTGATAAAGCAGTTGTACACTATCATCTGTAGCAATACCAAGCAACTCACTTTGGGTGTACAACGAAAGATTAAAGCTATTTGGTGCTAAAGGTTGAGATTCTAGTTTTTCATTGGTCTCAACTAAGAAGGTTTCTAGCTTATCACCTTCTAAAACATATAATTTCTGTCCATTTGTATTTAACAGAGCACCTACTAAAATTTGATCAAAGCTTAGGTTACTAATAACAGCTAAGTTATTTAAGTTCACTATTGCTATATGTCCTGGTTTTTGAATATGTCCTGGCTTTTGAATATGTCCTGGCTTTTGAATAAACACTCTACCAGTTTGTAAGTTAAACTCGACATTAACAGGAAGTCCTTTAGCTATTTCCTTATCACTTTCTGCTAAACCATCTATCATTTTTCTAAACAAGACGTTACCACTTGCAACGTCATAAGCAGAAAGCTGACCTAAATTTGAAGAAACCAGAAAAAGCTCCGATCCTAACTCATCGAAAGCTAGCTTAGAACCATATCCAATTACCTCACGCTTTGGCAAGCGAATACGCCTGTTAAATTGCAAACTGCTATTATCAGTAAGTGAATATACTGATATATAGTAATTGCTATTTTGTTGATAAACAACAGCTAGGCGTCCATTGCTAGCATCATAAGTAAAACTTTCAATACGGTTAGTAGAACTTAGATCAATTTCAGAAATGATCTGCTCATTAGCAATAATTTGTCCAGAGGTTGTAGAAAAAACAAAAATGCTTGTTTTATTTGAGTAAATTGCATAGTTGCCATTAGAAGTTAAACTAATTTCATCTGGTAAATTTTGTTCATTTTCGGTTACTGGCACTCTAATAGCTACATTTACTCGGCGTTCCTCAGCAAAAGAACCATCTGGATTTACTGGAACAACAATAAAACCAACTTCATCTGACAAATTAGAATGAGTACTAATAACTAAAACATCATTATTACTGATTGTTAATTTTGTAGGAGAACTTCCACTTAAATCACTATTTAGAGTATCGAATTTAGAAATGATTCTACCAGAATTAGTATCAATGCTATAAACTGAGCGACCAACAGTACCATCATCTTCTTTAATGGTAGCAACAAGAGCTTTACCACCATCTTTGGTAAAAACTATGTTGTTTTCTTGTGAAAGTTTTCCAGGAATCTTAACAACTTTTTCTGAACTAACAATATTAAAAGAATTTTTACTTAAAACTCTATTTTTTTGTAAACTTGAAAGATTAGCACTAGTTGACCAAACTGAGCTTAGCATCAAAATGCTAATTACTGCTATTATCAATTGGTTGATGTGCTTTTTCATAAGTTTGTATCGTTAACTAAGATATTTTATATTTACGTTAATTGAATGCTGTTTTTTTAATGTTTATAGAGTTTTGTTGTCCTAAGATATAAGCATTTATTGTTCCAAAAGTACTTTTTTAAAATTTATTTTCCGGAACAGACTGCATCTTATTGATATATCAGGAAATATTATTTTTTATTTAAGTATAAAAATTTTCTAACAACTATGACACTAATATTTTATTTACCAATAATTGGAAACATAATATCCAAAGCCAGGTCTTAAATCAACCACTATAGAAACTATATATCCACTATTAGTTAAATATTATCAATGTAGAAAAAACTGATCACTTTTCTAATCCTAGTTGAAACATTTTCAACCTCAGTCCACGACGAGAAAGCCCAAGTTCTTTAGCAGCACGAGAAATATTGTAATCATTTTTAATCAATGTTTCTTCAATCAGTTTCTTTTCTAGCTGATCAGTGGCATCTTTTAGAGTTCGACCTGAAGATATTAGTTCTTTATCTATCCCATTAGAATTAGGTATTATAACAGGTTTTCTTATTTCTAAAGGGACTGAAACAGTATTCACGGCAGGAGTTCGAGTAATTTCAGGAGATAAGTCTCTAGGAGTTAAAAGCGGAGATTCCCCAGCATAAGCAACCATTCTCTCAATTTCTGCTCTTAACTGTCTAACATTCCCTGGCCAGTTATAATTACTAAAGTAATATATGACATCAGGTGAAAAAGATAAGTCTTTTTTCCCTGAACGAGAAGCAAAATGTTGTAGGTAATGATTAGCAAGTAAAGGGATTTCTTCTTTTCTTTCTCTTAAAGGAGGAACTTGAATACGAATAATATTTAAGCGAAAAAGTAAATCTTCTCTAAACCTTCCCTCTTCAACAGCCTTTTCTAGAAGGGCATTTGTGGCAGCCAAGACTCTAACATCTACCTTAATAGGTTTAGTTTCACCTAAAGGTTGAATTTCACCTGCTTCTAAAAACCTTAGTAACTTAGGTTGAATATCTAAACTAAGATCCCCTATTTCATCCAAAAATAAAGTTCCACCCTCGGCAGCACGAATAATTCCAGGATAATTGCTAGTTGCACCAGTAAAAGCACCTCGACGATGTCCAAACAACTGGCTTTCAATTAAGTCTTTTGGTGTAGCAGTGCAATTAAAAGGTAAAAATATTGCATCTCGACGTGAAGATTCTGTGTGAATAGCGCGAGCAACTAATTCTTTTCCTGTTCCAGATTCACCTGTAATTAGAACTGTAGTATCACTAGTGCGAATTTTCTTTATTCTTTCTACTACATCTTGCATAGCTGGGCTAGCATAAATAAAGCCTGGTATTAGGGTTTGTTCTCTTACTTTTTCTTGTTCTTGTACCAATCTGGTACGTGTTAGAGCCCGTAAAGAACAATTCTCTAACGCTAGTTCTGTTTGTTTAAATAAGGGTTTTAACCTTGATATTTCTATCCTAGTATTTGTCTTTGGTTCAAGAAAAATACAAAACCTAGAATTTACTCTATCCTCTAAAAGATATGTATAAGAATTACCTAGTATAGTTTTTCCAAAGTCAATATTGTGATTGATTTCAGGGATAAATTCTAGGGCTTCTTTTTGAAGACAACCTATAACCACAATAGGCTCTAATTGACCATGGGTACTGGCATCAAAAATAACCAATTTCTGTAAAGAAAAATTTTCGTAAATAACTGTAGCTAATTCTTTTAGCAACAAATCTCTAGAATTAGCAGCTTCTATCAAACGTTGCATTAACAGAACATCTCGGTTTAGGTTTAGTTCTACTTTGCTAAGAGCTTTAGGAACTTCTCCACGTTGTAGAGCTAAAAGCATTTCATTAGCTCTTTTTAATCCAGGCATTGCACCTAATTCCATTAGTTTATCTCGGGCTTGGATTAAGTTATCTTTACTAGAAGATATTTCTCCTATCTGCATATAAAGTAGTCCCATTTCTAATTGGCTCATAGACAACTCATATTGATTATTGATAGAAGCAAAAATATTCATACTAGCAGATATATGTTGTTTTGCTTCTTCAAATTGCTGATTAACTAGAGCTAATTTCCCAGCAAGTCTTTGCGCCCAACCACTAGCACTAAGATCTGGATCATGTTTGCCTTTTAAGTTGTCTTTTGCTAGTTCTAAATATTCTTCTGCTTGTTCATAACTACTTTGAGAAAAATGGTTTTCAGCTAAAGCAAGCTGTGAAAGACATACTTCATAAAGACTACCTATACGAGTAGCCAATTGTAGAGCAGTTCTTAACACTTGAGTTGCTTTATCTGGCCGGTTACTAGCAATATAAAGTAATCCTAAAATTCTTTGAGCATAAGCTTCTGCCCATTTGTCACCATCTGTCAATAATTCCAAAGCATTCAAAAGAGATTCTTCTGCTTTATCATACTCGCCTTGAAAAAACCTAAGTTCGCCTAATGTGATAAGAGTTAACCAAGTGTTTTCTCCATCGCCCATTTTTCTGGCTAACTCCAACGCTTTGCTTAAGTTCTCTGCTGCCTCATTCCATCGTCCTCCATAAAGCAAGTTGTTACCTAAATTGTTATAGGCACGAGCTAAATAACTACTTCGTCCACTTGCAGTAAAATCTTTTACAGCACGAACCAAAAATTTAGTTGCTTCATCTCGTTTTCCATAATTTACATAAACTGCTCCTAAGTTCATTGAAATCAGTCCTAGCAAACTAAAATCTTTTATACCTTCTGCATAAGCTTGAGCTTTAAGATAACTTGCTTTTGCTCCTTCAAAATCACCTTCTTTATAATTTACTAACCCTAAGTCTATGTATATACGCGCTAGTAATCTAGCGTCCTCAGAATAGCGTAGATCTTCTAAAGCCTTAAGCAAATAGCCTCGAGCTAAGTTAGATTCATTAATTTCCACATAAACATAGCCTAAAGCATAATGTACAGCACCTAAACCCTCTGTATCAGCTAATTCAGCAAAAATTGTACGAGCTTCATTAAATCTAGCTAAAGCTTTAGCTTGATTTGATAAACGACCATAACCCCAGCCTAATCTTAACTTAACACGAGCTTGCATTTTAGGTGATAGTTGGTTACGAAACAGAGGTTCTTCATAAATTGAAACTGCTGCTAGAGCTTCCTCATAATTGTTAATTCCTTCATAAGCTTCACTTAGATAGCAACGAACTTGAGCTTGCAAATCTAAGCTTATATCAGGATAGCTAAGTAATTTTTGGAATATGTTTATTGCATCTGTATTTTCGCTATTAATTAAAGCGTTTTGTCCCATTGAAAGCAATTCAACCACAGTAGGAGTTGTTTTTAAGTCTCCCTCATTATTAGGTAACTTAAAAACTAAATTATGTGAGTCAAGTTTAGGGATGTTAACAGTTTCTATCTCGACTGTGGTAGGTTTACTTTCTAATGTAGAAATTGTTTCTATCTCGGTTTCTACATTAGTTAAAGCATTCTCTGCTAAAAGCTCCCGCATAGTAACATGGCTGATTTGGTTTACAATACCGCGCTTAACAGCTTCTATGGCCAATTTTTGAGGAGTCCAAATAGTAAAAGGCAATCCAAGATTTTTAGGGTTTTGATGATAAAGTTCTAAAATAGCCTCAATCTGTTCATCAGCAAATCGGCTTTTAGGCCCTCTTTTAAGTATTTCTATCCCACTAATTCCTTCTTGGTTAAAACGGCGAATCCATTTCTTTAAATTATCTGGGTGAAAACCCATTTCTTGGCTAATTTCTATAGCAGTTTTTCCTGAAGCAGAAAGAAGTATTACTTGAGCACGACGGGATTTTTCTTTATCTTCAGAGTTAAGCCATTTTTTTAACAAACTATTTTCTTGTTCTGTAAGCTTTCTTGCTACTAAAGGCTGTGTCATTTAGTCACCTTGATCAAATAGTTTATCCAAGTAAGATAGTTATAGTTTAAATATTATAGTTTTGTCAATCAAAGAAAATATAAAGACCATGATAGTAATACAGAAATAGTTTCAAATATAAAAAGGCAGGTTTGCACCTGCCTTCTATCATAAAAGTTTCGTTATAAAACTAAAACAATTACAAAACTTATGTTTGTAAGCTTATTTAATCAAACCATCCATTGGACTACTAGCACTAGCATAAAGTCTGCGAGGCATACGACCAGCCAAATAAGCCAATCGTCCAGCTTGAATACCAAGTTTCATAGCTTCAGCCATTGCACCAACATCTTTAGCGCTAGCAATTGCTGTATTTAAAAGCACTGCATCCATTCCTAATTCCATAGCTATAGCAACATCTGAAGCAGTACCAACACCAGCATCTACAATAATTGGAACTTCGGTAATCATTTCCCGCAAAATACGCATGGTTGTAAAGTTTTGTATTCCTAAACCTGAACCTATTGGTGCAGCTAGAGGCATCACAGCCGCAGCCCCAGCATCTATAAGCTTACGAGCAGCAACTAGATCATCATTAAAATACGGCAATACTATAAACCCTTCCTTTACCAGCTCTCTAGTAGCTTTTACTAGACCTTCATTATCAGGAAAAAGAGTTTTTTCATCTCCAATTACTTCTAGTTTAACCCAAGGGGTATCAAGTGCCTCTCTTGCTAAGTGTGCAGTGCGAATAGCATCTTCAGCACTGTAACATCCAGCTGTATTAGGTAATAACATATATTTTTTTAGATCAATATAATCTAAGAGAGACTCTTTACTTCGATCGCTAATATTTACTCGGCGAACAGCAACAGTAACAATCTCTGCACCAGAACGGGTATGAGCTTCCACCATAGCTTCATGGCTAGGGTATTTCCCAGTACCAATCATAAGGCGAGAATTAAATTCTTTTCCTGCAATAACCAACTTATCAGGGTTAATCATAAATTCCTTCCTAACACAATAATAACTTTAACCACCACCAACAAAGTGAACTATTTCTAGTTTATCCCCTTCTTGTAAAAGAACCTCAGGCCAATCTTTGCGTTTTACAATTAGGTGATTTAATTCTATTGCAACTCTTTGTTGATTAAGCTGCAAATCTTCAACTAACTTTTGCAAAGAGAGCGGTTCAGAAAATTCTTTTTTTTCACCATTTAGAATGATTTGCATAAATATCTTCTTGGATTTACTCAATTAACGACGGCGAATTAAGTGTTTAGCCTCTGCTTCCCCTAGTTCAGAAGAAGATTGAATTACTATTGCAGCACTACCAGCAGTAAAATTTGGCAAACTAATAGGCATAATTGCTACGCCATCTGGGCCTGTGCGGCCAGAATAAACTAAAGGTTTAAAAGATGTACCTATAACTTTCACAATTATAGGCAGATTAGCAAGTTGTTTAGTTCCTGCAAGAGAAAGTTCTATTTGTAAAACAACAGAATCCCCTGCATAAAATTCTTTTGTTCCTTTTAGATTTATCTCTATTTTTTCTTCTTGTGCATCTGTTTGTAAGTAATCAAATATTATTTTATCCAAATCAAACTCAGCAACTAAAGGCTGAGTATCAGATTTTTTAGGAGTCTCAACTAATGCAGGAGTTTCAGGAATTGTAGGTTGAGAAATTGGCTGAACAGCTTTATCTAAAACAGCTTGAGGGATAATATCAAGACTAGGTGGAGTAGCAGGCTGTTCTATATTTGGAACATTTGGAGTAACAATTGGTATAGCTGGAATAGGTATTGGTGGAGGTATAGGTAAAGCAATATTTTTAGGCGCTTCTACAGGGGTTTCTTCTTCAGAAGCCTTTTGTTTATTTAACTTTTCGACTAATTCTTGAATACGACCCGCTTTAATTACTGCCAAGATAGTACGATGTTGTTTTTCCAACATAGATTGCAGTTGTTGTTCCGTTAAACCTACTTCTAATTCTTTAGCATAAGAAGTACGTTTAGCAGCAAGAATGGCACCTCTTACATAAACAAGGGATAAAATAATAGGATTTTCATCACCTTTATCTTCTGTTTGAACATGATATGTGGTTCCACCATAGGAAACATCTGTATTAAATCCAGTGATCATCAAGTCTCCTGCTTGCTTATTTATGGTATCTTGCAAATACAGATTTTACTAACTTGTTTGCAAAGTGGGGTTTTACAGAGAATAACACAAATGTTATCTAATGTTAACAACTAGGAAAACAAAATCTGTATTCAAGAATTTTTAGAAATTACAAAATAATAGCTTAAAAACAAAATTTCCTTAGCATTTTATCAAAACTATTTTTCCTTAATATGCTCGAAATTGCAAATATTTAGATCTTGACATATACTTTTACTTTATCAAAATAATTCTACTGCTTTTTGTATTTAATATATAATCGCTCTAGTAAAACCAACTAGATAGCTTACTATAAAGTTATTTACGTTAATTAGATCTAAATATTTGATTTTGTTTGCGGTCTATAATAATTGCGTAAGCTAATCTCTTAATACTAAGAGTGAAATATCTTAGCTTAAAAGATTGTAGATTGTTCTCTCCTGCTTGATTTAAAGATTTTTTATTGTTCTTTGCTATGTAAAAAGGATAAATGCATGGATAAAATTATTAAACGCCCAAAAATTCTTTATACTGTTTTGACGGTCTTACTAATAGCCAGTGTATTACCTGTTTTAATAGTTGGATATCACTTAACAGATTTAGGTAAAAATACACTACGTCAAAATGAAAGAGGAGAGCAACTTGAAGGTGTAATATACAAAGCAAATCAAATAGAACTTTATGTTCATGGGTATCGCGATCGGATAGGTGCATTTGCTCGTTCTTTTGAAATTGCTGGTGGTATAGCAGCTTTAGAACAAAGCAACTCTCGTAACTCTAAAATTATAGAGATAACCAATAAAGACAAAAATCTCTGCACCTTAATGATTTCCCCATTAGATCAAACAAAACTAAATTCTGCTGCTTATGCCTTAGATACAAATCAAATTACAGAAGAAGAGCTTAAACCTATTGTTAAAGATGTTTTTAGCTTTATGAAAAAAGCTACGGTGTCAGACTACTATGTAGACACACCTAAACTAATCAAATCTAGTAATACCTCTGCCATTGCTTTAGCAGCACCAATAACCAAGGAAATTGTGGCTGAAAATGGTAATAAAATTCAACAAGCTGAAGGCTTTGTACTGGCAGTAGTAAATCTTGATCCAGTTTTTAGTTTTATTACAAAAAGTTCTGGGTCTTTAGAAAAAACTAGTGATTTAATAAAGAACGGTCGTACAATATTTTTTGTAGTTGATAAACAAGGGCGAATAATTGCACATCCAGATCAACAGCTAGTTTTTTCTGATAACAACAAAAAAGACCTTAAAATAGTAGATGATTGGATAGAATCAAAATATAAGTTAACAACCTCTACGCCTTTTGAAATTGTAGATAATGGAAAGAAAATACCTATTCTTGGAACTTGTCATACAGCTGATATTGCTCCAGACAATGTGTTAGGAGTAATTGCAATGGTCAATGAAGATGCAGCCTATCCTTCAGTTGGCCAAATGATAACTAGAACAGTTTATATTAGTGTAATAACTATTTTAATCGCTTCGATTATTGGTACATTTTTAGCTATTCGTCTTGCGTCTCCAATAGAAACAGTTGCTATTGGAGCCAAAGCTATCGCATCAGGAGATTTTGCTCGTCGAATTAGAGTTAGAACTCGCAATGAAATAGGCCAGTTAGCAGATGATTTTAATAAGATGGCTGAGCATATTCAGCAATATATAAATGAGCTTCGCCGAGCAGCAGAAGAAAATAGAATGCTCTTTATAGGAACAGTTAGAGCTTTAGCAGAAGCAATTGATGGTAAAGATACTTATACTCGTGGACATTCTGAAAGAGTGATGAAATATTCTGTTTTAATTGCTCAACATATGAAGTTAAATGAAGAAGAAATAGAAGATATTCGCATTGCTGGTATTTTACATGATGTAGGCAAAATAGGTATTGATGATAAGATATTGAAAAAACCTGCTGCACTTACAGATGATGAATACAGGATAATGAAACAGCATCCTCAGATTGGTGCAAAAATAATGTCAGAAATTCCTCAAATGAAGCGTTTTATTCCAGGAATGTTCTATCATCATGAATGTTTAGATGGAAAAGGTTATCCGCTAGGACTACGTGGGGATCAAATTCCATTAATGGCAAGGATTATTTCTGTTGCTGATGTTTTTGATGCAATGACAACTAATCGCCCTTATCAACGTGCAATGGATACAGAAGTAGCTGTAGAGAGAATTAGAACTTTTGTTGGGACTCGATATGATAGCCAAGTAGTAGAAGCATTGGTAGGAGCACTACACTCAGGTAAATTAGATGAAGTTTTACAAAGTTATGCGGCTAGTCTAGATACAACTGTCACACGCTAAGTTGTAATATGCTAGAATGCTAAAATCAACAAAACAGCGGTGACATCTCTTCTCAAGCCACTGCAGAAAAAAGATCAAGTAGGTAAAATTTATGAGTTTTGATAAGCTGCTAGAAAAATTAGTGGAATCTGTTTATGGGGCACGTGGAGCAGTTTTTTTAGATGGTGATGGAGAAGTAGTTCAATGTTATGTTCCTCATAAAGGCATGAAAGAACTAGATTTAATAGGTGCTTACCATGGTATTACCCTAACAACTTGTCGTAAATTCTCAGATGAAGTAGATATGGGAACAATACAAGTAATGATTTGTCAGTATAAGGATGCTACTTGCATTATAAAAACCCTTAATGAAGGTTACTTTGTCTTACTAGCCTTAGGACCTCAAGGAAATATTGGGCAAGCAATTTATTCTTTGCATGATATAGCAACCTCCTTAAATGAAGAAATGGGACTTTAAAGATCCTAAAAGATCTTATCTGAATTGACAAAAGTCTATTCAATATATATAAACATACACATTTTCCTGTTTTTTTCTGTTAAATCCAGATTTATATTTAAGTATATTTCTTAGTAACTCAACTGGGTAGCTTATTCTAGTAGTAAATCCACTAGCAGATGGGGGAAAAGCTCTTGTCGCCAGCCAATTCTCGTGCTGTAGAGTTTGCTCAAAATCCTTCCGAGCAGGTCTCGTTAGGAAGAAGATTTGTTGCTGCTCGCCCTTTTATAAAATGGGCAGGTGGCAAACGGCGTTTGTTGGAACAATATGATTCTTTACTACCCAAAGCTGATCAATTTAACCGTTATTTTGAGCCCTTCTTAGGTGGAGGTGCAGTATTCTTTTATTTACAACCTACTAAAGCTGTTTTGTCTGACCTTAACCCAGAACTAGTTAATTGTTATCGTGTTGTTAGGGATAATCCAGAAGATTTAATAGATCACCTTTCTAAACATAAAACAACTGAAATATACTTTTATAAAATCCGAGAACTTGTGCCTGATACTCTTACTCCTGTTGAACGAGCATCTAGGTTTATTTACCTAAATAAAACCTGTTATAATGGGCTTTATAGAGTAAATAAACAAGGTCAATTTAATGTTCCATATGGTCGTTATAAAAAGCCATTAATTTGTGATGTAGAGGTCATTAGAGCTGCTAGTGAAGTGCTTCAACAGGTTTATTTAGGAGTTTCTGGATTTGAAAAAACTTTAGACTTAGCAAAATCTGGAGATTTTATTTACTTAGATCCTCCTTATGTACCTCTTAGTCCTACATCTAGTTTTACAAGCTACACATCTGTTAATTTTACTGAACAGGATCAATTAAAACTTAGTCGTATTGTTAGGGAGTTAAGTGAGCGTGGTTGTTTAGTAATGGTTTCTAATTCAGATACAAAGTTAGTTAGAACTTTATATCAAGGGTTTGATATAGTTTCTGTAACTTGTCCACGTTCAATAAATAGCAACCCTTTTGCTCGTGGAGTAGTAACAGAGTTAGTGGTAAAAAATTTCTAATTGCTCCTAACAAATAAAAAACACACGCAATGCGTGTGTTTTCAAAACTTAATTTAATTTTTAGTAGCTTATTTTTTGTGCTATCTTCTGCCACCTCTAGCAGGATGAGGTCTATTATCATGGCGTTCATTTCTTTCTGGGCGTTCGCTACGTTCTGGATTTTTAGCAGGAGGTTGTGGTTCAACAGGCTCACCTTTGCTAATTTTTTCATCACGTAACACTGCACGACGACTTAAACGCACTTTACCAGCTTCGCTACTAATACATTTAACCATTATTTGCTGACCTTCTTTTAGTTCATCTCTAATATTACGAATACGATAATCAGCAACTTCTGAAATATGTAGAAGTCCTTCTATTCCTGGCATAACTTCAACAAAAGCTCCAAATTCTGCTAAACGAGTTACTGTACCAAGATAAGTTTTTCCTATTTCTACTTCAGCAATAATATCTTGGATAGTTTGACGAGCACGTTCTGCTGATAGAGCATCAGCTGATGCAATACTAACTTGACCACTATCATCAATATCTATTTTACAGCTAGTTTTTTCTACTATAGAGCGAATAGTTTTTCCACCTGGTCCAATGATATCTCTAATTTTATCTACAGGAACTTGTAATGAAAGAATACGTGGAGCATAAAGGCTAATTTCAGGACGTGGCTCAGAAATAGTTTCTAACATTTTATCTAAGATAAATATTCTACCTTGTTTAGCTTGTTCTAAAGCCTCAGCCATAATCTGAGCATTTATACCACCAATTTTAATATCCATTTGCAAAGCAGTAATTCCTTCACGACTACCTGCAACTTTAAAGTCCATATCTCCATAATGATCTTCAGCCCCAGCAATATCAGTTAAAATTGCATAGCGATTACCAGCCATTACTAATCCCATAGCTACACCAGCAACAGGACTTTTAATTGGAACACCAGCATCCATCAAAGATAGGATTCCACCACAAATTGTAGCCATAGAAGATGAACCATTTGATTCAGTAATATCAGAAACTATTCTTACAACATAAGGCCATTCATCTCCAGCAGGTAAAATAGGTTCAATAGCTCGTAAAGCTAAAGCTCCATGTCCTACTTCCCTACGACCAGGCTGCCCAACACGACCTGTTTCACCAACAGAAAATGGTGGGAAGTTATAATTTAACATTGCACGACGAGTAACTTCACCTTTTTCTATATCATCAATGTACTGAATATCATTTTTAGTTCCTAAAGTAACTGTTACAACAGCTTGAGTTTCACCACGAGTAAAAAGTGAACTTCCATGTGTGCGTGGCAACCAACCTACTTCACAACTAATTGGGCGTATCTCTGAAAAACGACGTCCATCAGGGCGACGACGGTGTTGCATAATATCTTCACGAAAAACTTTCTCTTTTAAGGAGTCAAATATTGCTGGTATTTCTTTTTGCTTTTCTGCATCTTCAGCATATGCTTCTACAGTTTTTCGTTTAAGTTGATCTACTGCTTCATAACTTGCTAATTTATTTTTATTACGAACATCTAAAGTTTCTCTAAGTTCAGTAATAATTTTTTCTTCTACTTCTTTAACTAAAGCCTCATCTGGCTTATGAACAACTACTTCACGCTTTGGTTTACCTACAGCTTCACGAATTTCTTTTTGCAAGGCACAAAGTTTTTTAATTTCATTATGTCCAAACATCAAAGCTTCTACCATAACTGATTCTGGTACTTCTTTAGCGCCAGCTTCTACCATTACAATTGCATCTTCTGTACCAGCAATTACTAAATTCATTCGTGAATTTCTTAGTTCTGCGTAAGTTGGATTCACTACATAACGACCATCTACTAAACCTACTCTTACACAACCAACGGGATTTGGAAAAGGAATATCTGAAATATAGAGGGCCAAAGAAGCGCCTGTTACAGCTAGTACATCTGGATCATTATCTGTGTCAGCAGACATTACCATTGCTATTACTTGTGTTTCACTGGTGTATCCTTCTACAAATAGAGGACGCATTGGACGATCTATCAAACGGCTAACTAATATCTCTTTTTCTGTTGGTTTACCTTCGCGCTTAAAATATCCACCTGGAATACGGCCTGAGGCATAACCATATTCACGATAATCTACTGTGAGTGGGAAAAAGTCTTTCCCTTCCTGATCATGTTTTTCTCCTACCGCTGTAACTAACACTACAGTATCGCCATAACGTATTATTACTGCACCATCAGCTTGTTTTGCGATTTTACCTGTTTCAATCGTTAACTCTTTACCACCAAAACTAGTGGTTTTCTTAAAATGCATATATTTCTCCTCTCTACGGCCACAAACGAAAAAGCCATATTGATAGGTGTCTAAGGTCAACTTAGACAATCAATATGGCTTTTATTCCCTCAACAGTTGACAAATAAGTATCTATATGTGCATAAAACTCAGAACAATTTATGCACACTAAAAGACAGTCCACCGACAGTAGACCGGCGCAAAGATCCACTAAATAACTAATAGACTGTCGCAATCTAGCTTTACTTCCTGATTCCTAGTTTAGCAATTATACCTTGATAACGTGCAAAGTCTTCGCGTTTAAGATAGTCAAGCAATCTACGTCGATGGCTGACCATTTTTAACAAACCTCTTCTAGAGTGGTTATCTTTGACATGGGTTTTGAAGTGTTCTATCAAGCCTTCAATACGGCGAGTTAGTAGAGCAATTTGGACTTCTGGTGAACCAGTATCATTGTCATGAGTTTTGTGTTTTGAGATTAAATCTTGTTTAACTTCTCTTTGTAAAGCCACTTGTGCTATTCTCCTTAAAAAGACTAATAAACTTAAAAGCCACTACCAACCGCTTATCCCGACAATCACTTAACACTAGTTTAATGTCTTTATTAGGATGACAGTTAATGTCCAAACACAAAGCTCTAAAGATGCAGAAACTCTATAGAGGCACTAATTGATTTGGTTGTCTACCACCCGTCAGAAGAGTCTAGTGTTGCTCAACGCCTTATTGGCAGTATAGGAACAACCACAAATTACTTAGTTAACCCAAGCAATCAAAGTTTTGCTACAACGACAGGCGATTGGTAGAAAATATTTTAAACTTTAGTCGGTAAACTACCATACAAAAACAAGCTCTGTAAAGAGGCTTTTTCCTTAGTGTGTAGGAATTGGTATTTGCTGACCATCTTTAGCTTTATTTAGCTCTTCTTCTAGTGAAGCAAGTGCTGCCTTAACATTTTCATTTTCAACAGAACTAGCAGTTTCTTTAAATGAGTTAAATGCTTCTTGTGCTGTCTTTAAGTCTTTTGTAGCAAGTGAGATTCGTGCTTTATGATAAAGAGATTGCAGATGTTTTGGATCTTTAGATAAAGTTTTTTCAATATACTCTAGAGCCTTTTTATAATTAGGTGGAGATAAAAAAGTATAAGCAATCCCAGTATCAGTAAGTACATTTAAGTCATCTGACTTAACTTTAATAGCTTTTTCATACCAGTTAATAGCTTCTTCTACAAGTTTTGTATCTTTTCTTTCTTGTCCTAAATCAAAACAAATATTACCTAATTGAGCCATGGGTTCAAATTCTGATGGTTTAAGCTCTTGAGCTTTAAGAAGATATTTTTTAGCTTGCTCCACACGACCTTGAGAATAAAGATAACCACCTACTTTAAATTGAGTGTCATAATCTTGATTTTTTTCTCCAGCTTCTACTGCTCGTTGAATTTCTTTTTCTACTTCTTCATTATCAACAGAAGGATGGTTAGCAGGCATTTTTTCATCCCCTTTTAAGGGGCGAGCCTTTCCTGTTTTGGAATTAGCAGCTTGTTTATTACTACTATTGGTATTACTAGTAAACATACCACCTACTATTAATCCCAATATTAATCCAACGACTAAAAACAAAACCCCATTAGCAGAGCTATTATTAGTTGTATTTGTAGCACTTTTGGTAGCTGTTTTTGCATTTTCATTAGAAGTATTTTCAGAGTTAGTTTTTTGTTTTTTAGGCTGTGCCATAGATCACCTATTTTGAAGTATCTAGCAAAATTTACCACACAACACTTAAGTGTAATGTTTAGCATACAAAATGGAATTTAGTGTGTTAGAGAAAATCTATAAGCCGAATTTTGTATCTTTTGGTAAAGACAGTGATCATTCATCTAGGCCAGTTGTTACCAACTGGCTCAAGCAACCTACCCGGAGGGCGTATTGCTGATGCTAATGCACCAGCAAACTCAAGCGAGCAGCCCTAAAACGCCTCCCTATTTGGTCTTGCACTACGGAGAGTTTGCCTAGCCAAACGTGTTACCACATTTGCTGGTGGGCTCTTACATTAAGAATTTCTTCCCCACCATTTCACCCATCACCTGAGCTAGTTGCCTAGCCATCGGCTGGTTTGTTTTCTGTTGCACTTGTCGTCAAGTCACCCTGCCTGGCCGTTAGCCAGTCCGTTGCTCTATAGTGTTCGGACTTTCCTCTAATTAATTTTAGGAAACCTAAAACAACTAGCGATCACCCAATTTACTCTAACACATTTGCAATTATAGAAAATTAATTGTTAAGCTGCTATCTGCTGACGCGATCTTTACCAAACTCAATTATTTATGCTAGCTTTAATATATTTATTCTAATGCCCATGAATTTTGCTTTGTGGAGAATTAAACAAACCTTTTGATGATGTTTATTTTATTCTTGCACTAATTTATTTTGGGAGAAATGTATGTTTTTTTCTCGGCTTTCCAAATTAGCTTTTGCCTTGTTCTTGATAAGCTCTGTAGCTTGTGAACAAGCAACTACAGCTAGCAATCAAACTAGTAATACTGCCAATGTAGCGAGTACTAATCCTACAAGTAACACAAGTACCACAACAGCTACTCCAAATCCTCAAAACTCAACTCCATCACCAAACCATAAGATAATTCCTTATCCAAGCCCAAGTCCTGGTGCCAGTACACCTACACCTGATCCTAATAAAAAACCTCTGCCTATACCAATGGGCCCATCTACTGATCCACCTGCTACACGGATTCCAACACCAGAAGAATTACCAAGAGAAAAACGTGTAATACAAACACCTGTAGATATAAGTGATTCCTCTAGGAGACTAGTTCAATACTATAGATTTCTTACTGATATCAAAGGGTTAAATTTAAATCGACCTCTTGAAATGCCTGGTGGGCCAAGTCTATTTAAAGCTGATGATGTAATACAATTTACCTTTAGAGAGCCCCAAGCAGCCGTTTTGGTTGCCAGATATACCAGTGCAGAAAAACAGGCGTTTGGTATCGATGCAATGCGACGATTTAACGTAGATGGTCGAAGAGCTTTACAAGTTAGAAATTACCTCTTGCTTGTTAAATGGGGAGATGAAAAGATATTCAAAGCTTTAACAGATTCTATAGAGCAATTTGAAAATATAAAATAACTTACTTTTCTTAGCCCAAGACCAAAAATCTTGGGCTAAATGCTAAATCCCTCCGATAGACGTTTTCTGCATATTTTGCTATTATTTATCTATCCAACAAATTACTTGTTGGCATAGCGTAATTATAGTAAAGACACTATGTTGTTAAATTTTGGAGAAATTATAAAAACTTCCTTATAGGAATGCTTCATGGGTAATTTGGTAAAAAGAGAAACCTTTTCTAATAATAATTCTCAAGCTCTGCTAGTTAGCTCCAAAACCCTTTCTAATAAACCGGTTAAACCAACTTTTCCTAGTAACTCTTTAACTCGCCCAGAAAAAATTTTTAGACCTATTAAGATTGTTTGGACACTTTTTACTTTTCTTTTTTATGTGTATTTAGATTTTCGTGGTTGGATAAAAGGTGAAGAAAAATCCCGCGAAGCTAAATTAAGGGTGCAAGCTCAAAAATTAAGTGATAGGTTATTATCCTTAGGGCCAACTTTTATTAAAATTGGACAATCACTTGGTACACGTGCGGATCTTTTGCCAATTCCATACATTGATGAGCTATCAAAATTACAAGATAAAGTCCCAGCTTTCTCTAATCAAACAGCTTTTGCCATTATTAAAAAAGAGTTAGGTCAAGCACCAGAATCTTTGTTTGCTGAAATTAGCTCTGATCCAATTGCTGCTGCTAGTTTAGGGCAAGTTTATAGAGGTCGTTTAAAATCTGGCGAAGATGTAGCAATTAAAGTACAACGCCCTAATTTAGCAACAATAATTCAGTTTGATCTAACAGTATTACGTAAAATAGCTAGGTATTTGAATAAAAGAGTTCCTAAGCTAATGAAGACCAATGATTGGCTAGGAATGTTGGATGAATTTGAGCGAGTTATTCAAGAAGAAATGGACTATTCTCTTGAAGCAAGCAATGCTGATCGTTTTAGGAGCAATTTTTCAGATTGGTCAGGTCTGCATGTACCCAAAATTTATTGGGAATACACTTCTTCTCATGTACTTACAATGGAATTTATCTCAGGAATAAAAGTCACAGATTTGCCAAGTATTGAACGGGCAGGTTTTTCTGCTAAGAAAATTAATGAATTAATGCATCGTGCTTATTTCAAACAACTTTTGGAAGATGGTTTTTTTCATGCAGATCCTCATCCTGGAAATTTGCTAATTATGAACAATGGAAAGCTAGCATTTTTTGATTTTGGTATGGTGGGACATATTTCTCAACAACTTCAACAACAAATGGTTTCAGCTTTCTTCCATATTTTGGAGAGAAACTTTGATGGTTTAGTAAATGACTTAATATCATTAAATTTTCTTAAGCCAGAAGTTAATGTAGCTGAATTCCGAAACGTTGTTAAAGATATGTTTGAGCGTAAGATAGACATAAATTTAGGAGATGTAAAATTTAAAGATTTAACCTACGAATTAGGAGATATAATTTATAAATACCCTATTTCAACACCTGCCGCTTTTACTTTTATAATTAGGGCTTTAATGACTTTAGAAGGAATTAGCATCCAAATTAACCCTACGTTTAATTTCTTAGAAGTGGCTAAACCTTATGCTCGTGATTTTATTTTCCGTAGAGAATCAGCACATCTACGTAAACAAGTTTGGGAAAATCTAAGAGATGTAGGTTCCGGAAAAATTAATTGGGGACGAATAGCGCAACTTGCTAAACTTGGCTGGCAACTGTGGGCTGAACCTAAGATCAATCGCTTATTGTATGGAGAAGAATCTAAATAATTGTGAATGCAAGTTTTGAAAATTTACGCGTTCTACTATTTGATGTTGATGGTACTTTGCTAACCACAATAGATCGTTCTAGATATCGTGCTCAAGTAGCACAAGCACTAGTCAATATTTTTGGTACAGCAGGAAAATTGCTAGAAATTTCCTTTAGTGGAAAAACAGATTTGCATATTGTTGGCGAAGCTTTAGAAGATACTGGTATTACAATTGAACAAATTTGGGAAATGTTTCCAAAAATTGAATCAGAATTTATGGCTGTTATAGAAAATCTTAGCAAATCTGGGCCAGTATTTCGCCGCTGTCCAGCAGTAGAAGATTTGTTGATCCAGCTACAAAATGATTCTCGTTATGTTATAAGTTTGTTAACAGGCAATATTGAAAAGTTGGCATGGGAAAAGTTATCTCAAGTAAGCTTGCAAGCTTACTTTAATCGCTCTGGCGCCTTTGGTAGCGACAGCGAAGACAGATTACAATTACCTGCTATTGCTTGCCAAAGGATATCAAATTTACTTGGAGTAGAATCCCTTTTGCCAGAACAGTTTATTATAATCGGGGATACTCCTAGAGATATTGCTTGCGCTCGTCATTTTGGAGCAAAAGTTTTAGCTGTTGCAACAGGCAATACTAAGTTAGAAGATTTGGCTAATGCCCAACCAGATTTACTATTTGAAACTTTATCAGACACCGATAAAGTTTTGTCAGCATTAGCCAAATTATAGGTATTTAGAGCAATGGAGAGAAAAAAAAGTTTTGATATAGATAAGAAAAACTTGCATAAAAACCAATGAATTTAGCTGTCAGAATTGTTTTCGAAACCCAAGAAGCGACCTTAATGGTAACAAGAGCATTAACAGGTTTATGGCGTAGACCTTTTTATGTTCGAGAAACTATAAGTCAAATGGACACAGTAGGTGTAGGTAGTTTACCTATAGTAATGTTGGCTGGATTTTTTATTGGTGCAGTTTTAGCGCTACAAACAGCTTCTACATTACAATCATTTGGGGCACAAAATTACACTGGTCGTTTAGTTGCCACTTCGTTGGTAAGAGAACTTGGGCCGGTTCTTACCTGTATTTTATTAGCTGGTCGTATTGGCTCAGGTATTACAGCAGAACTTGGTTCAATGACTGTTTCAGAACAAATTGATGCAATGCGAGCTTTAGGAACAGATCCACATCGCAAGCTAGTACTTCCAAGAATTATTGCTCTAGTTTTTATGTCACCTGTATTAACTGTCTTTGCTAACGTAATTGGCACGATAGGTGGATTACTAATATCATTATCTTTGCTTCACATTCCTGCTTCTGTCTATAACTCTTCTGCAAGAGATGCATTAAATTACAATGATATTTTTGGAGGCTTGCTTAAACCAGTAGTTTTTGGTTTTATAGTTGCAGTAGTTGGTTGTCGTTGTGGGCTACGAACTTATGGAGGTACAGTTGGTGTAGGCCGTTCTACTACTCAATCTGTAGTTGTAGCAATTCTTTTTATTCTTATTTCTGACTTCTTTTTAACCAAGCTAATTATGGCACTTAGCACCAAATCAGCACTTTAAGTTTATATGACTGACAAAAAGATTACTAATCAAGCCATTGCATTTGAAAATGTTTTGTTTGGTTTCGGCCAACAAAGGATTTTGGATGATGTTAGTTTTTCTGTTAGACCAGGTGAAACTATTGTGTTGATGGGAGGTTCTGGAACTGGAAAATCTACTACATTAAAGTTAGTCTTAGGATTACTTAAACCAGAATCAGGCAATCTTTTTGTTGATGGAGAAAATATTACCCACTTCACTGAAAGCCAGATGATGAATATAAGAAAAAAAATTGGGATGGTTTTTCAAGAAGGGGCTTTGTTTGATAGCATGACTGTGTTTGAGAATGTTGGTTTTAGGCTCTTTGAACAGGGCTCACAAGAAAAAGATGTTGAACATATTGTTAGACAAATGCTTAAGTTTGTTAATCTAGAAGATGCTATTTACAAGATGCCTTCAGAACTTTCAGGGGGTATGAGACGACGTGTTGGAATAGCTCGTGCTCTAGTAGGAAAACCCAAGATTATTCTTTATGATGAGCCCACAGCAGGACTTGATCCACCTACTGCCCGTACAATAATAGAGCTGGCTATGAAACTTCGGGATTTGGAAGGAGTAAGTTCTATTTTTGTAACTCACCGCATTCAAGATGCCCAACAATTAGCTTCAGAATACGTAACAATAAATGAAAAGGGCGAAGTGGTAGTTAAAAAAGATGATCTTGGCACTCGTGCTCATACTAAGTTTATAATGCTAAAACAAGGAAAAGTAATTTTTAGTGGCTCAGGAAAAGAGCTTTGGGAAAATGAAGATCCTTATATTAAAAATTTCCTTCTATAAATTTTGTACGTTTCTCTAAAGATTTTTGGAGGTAATATTATGGCAAGTAAAAAAACTATTGGATTTGCTCAATTAAGAGTTGGCTTATTAGTACTTTTTGCTGGAGGCATAATAATTGCCACAATATTAACTCTTAGTGGAGATACAGGTCTTTTTAAAAACATAATCACTATTCGAACTAAACTCCCTCAAGTCGACGGGCTGCGCCCTGGTACTGAAGTACGCCTTGCAGGTGTTTATGTAGGTCAAGTTAGCGAAGTAAAACTCCTACCTGTTGCTCCAGATGACAAGGATAAGAAAAAATTTCAAAGCGTTGAAGTTGTTATGCAAATTAACAAGCTTATTGATGGTGTACCTGCTACAGAACGCATCCGCAAAGATTCTAATGTAAAGCTTGGTGCAATTGGTTTACTTGGAGATAAAGTAATCGACATTACACCAGGAACAAAAAGTAGTGACGCTATCAAAGAAAATGAGTTAATCCAAGGAGAACAAGATCCTTCCCTTCCTAGTGTTGTATCAGGAGCTAGCAATATTTTACAAGATATACAGAGTCTTGCAGATCAAGTCAAAGAAATTGCTGTGAGTATTAACCAAGGTAAAGGGAACCTAGGATTAATTATTAAGGATGATAAACTCTATAACAATGCTAACAGTACAGTAGTAGAATCCCAAAAACTAGTAGAAAAGATTAACAATGGTAATGGTACTGTAGGAAAACTCTTAAACGATCCTCAGCTTTATGATCAAATACAGAGTACTACTAAAAAAGTTGACACTTTAATTGCAGATATTTCTGCTGGTCGAGGAACCATAGGTAAACTGGCTACTAATGATGAGTTATACACTCGTACAAACAAAATTCTAGAGAGGTTAGATAATATAGCATCCAAACTAGAGGAAACTACTAGTAAAGTAGAAGATGGCAAAGGTACAGTAGGTCAATTGTTAAATAATGACAGTCTTTATAGAGACACTGAAACTACTATTTTAAATTTAAATAAGCTGACTACTAGACTAGAAAAAACTTTAGATAACAAAGGTTCTATAAATAAATTACTTGAAGATCCAACCCTTTATAATAATTTAAATGAAGCCTCTGCTGAAACTGTTAAGCTTTTACAAGATTTCCGCAAAGAGCCAAAAAAATACTTAACGATAAAGATTAGAATTTTTTAAGTAAATTTATGTCAGCTACCATTCCTAAAAAGCCAATACCAAAACCTCCTGAGCAAAGTGAAGCTTTGACAGTATTTGTAATATTAGCTTTAGCTTTATCTGTTGTTGTTTATTTTGCCTTTTTCTCACAACCCAAAACCTTTATTTTAAAAGCCAAGTTTAACCAAGCAGATGGCTTAAAAGTTGGGGCAGAAGTACAGTGTGCAGGTGTAAAAGTTGGGAATGTAAAAGACATTGATTTTCTTGAAATTCCTGAAAATGCTAATAGTGAAAATATGTTTGAGTTAATTATGGAGTTTAGCCCAACTATCAATGGCAAACCTATACAAGAAATCATTCATAAAGACGCTACTGCAATCATAGTAATTACTGGCTCTTTAGGAGATCGTGGAGTTAATATAATACCTGGCTCACCTACTGCCCAACCTGTTGCAAATGGAGATCATATTACTGGTACAATTCAGTTAACACCTGCAATGGTTTCTTCAAATTTACAAAAACTCAAAAACAGATTTAATGAAATCCAAGATATTCTAGATTCAAATACTAAATGGGTGAATGATGGAAAAGGTAGTTTAGGAAAATTCTATTCTGAAAATAGCCCTTTAACAAACAATGTAAATCAGCTGGGCAAAAGTACAGATGATTTATTACCACTAGTATTAAAAGGAAATGGCACTGTAGGTAAGTTCTACAGAGATGAAGAGCTAGGTAAAGCTTATGATAGATTAAGTGAGTCAGTAGATAAGTTACAAGAACAAATACTTAAAGGTAATGGGGCATCAGGTCGATTTTTACAAGATAAATCCATAGATGATCGAGTAAGTCAATTGCAACAACGTGCTAATAATCTAATGGTTCGTTTTAATAAACTTCAAGAAAAAGTTCAAAAGGGATCTGGTTCTATTTCTAAGTTTACTGCTCCTAAATTTAAATCTGATTTAAACTCGCTTGAAAATCATTTTGATAAAATCTCACAAAAGGTCTATAACAAGAAAGGGACAGCTTATTTGCTGATGAATGATCCTAATCTTTCAGATAATATTAGCAGCATTTCTATAGAAATAGCTAAACTAGCCTATGACATCCGCTTAAAACCTAGAAAATATGTTAAGTTTACTCTCTTTTAAGAAGATGTTATATCAAGCAAGCAAAACTCTCCTATATTACTTATACTTCTAGCTATACAGATAAAGTGTTAAATTTCAAAATTTAAGTTTTGTTTTGCTTTGCTTATCAGGAAAATATATACTGTAGGTAACAACTTATCCCAATAGTAGTTGCACTTAATACTAGATAATATATATATAATCAGTTTTATTGTAAATTATGGTTTATTCAAGAGCGATAGCTTGGCTTGCCTGGCAAAGCTGTGTATAATTTCGAGTGTTTTTAATCCTACCTATAAAAGTTATAAAGGTTTTATCGTTATGAATGATAGTGTATGTCCAATTTGTGGAGAAAGCATTTTGCCATCGTTGCTTAGCTTACATGTGCAACTAGAAAAAACTTGGCAGCGAGAGTTAAAAGAAACTAATCCAGAATGGTTTTCTGACAAAAATGGTCAAGCTCGGTGTTTAGAAGAGTACAAAGCTAGACACGCCCGTTTAAAGAAAGAAGCTTATGAACTTTGTGCCAAAGGAGAAAATCCTAAACTTGGCCTTGGGGATGTTAGAGAAGGTGAAATTGAAGAAGAAGGCTTTTAACAGCTAACTAACTTAAACATTATAATCTATCAGTGAGGGCTACAAAGCGATGAGAAAACGTTCATATTTATCTTTGATGTTAAGTTTATTGTTGATAGTTAGTTTTTCATTAATGGGTGTGCATTGTGGAGGTGGTGGACATGAAAAACATCCTCCCAAAGATCCCAAAGTAGCTCCCTGTGAGCCTGGTAAAGTAGGAGGAACATTAAAAGTTCCTATAGCTGGTATTCCTTTGACTCTTAACCCTTTTCTTTCTATAACTCCAGAAACTTATGAAGTGACTTCTAAGCTTTTCGCAACTTTGATAGATTATGACAATGCTAATCAAAAAGCAGCCAATGATGGTTTAGCACGTTCGGTTGACACTGGAGAAGATGGCCGTAGTTATACAATACATTTAAGAGAAGGCTTAGCTTTCTCAAATGGTATACCTATTGGTGCAGATGATGTAATTTTTTCTCTTAAGGCTGCTTTAGATACTCGGTTAAATTCTGTATTAGGTGATTTTATGAAGATAGATAACACCGCTCCAGAATTTACCAAGATAGATCCTTTAACAGTTAAAATCACTTTCCCTGAGCATTATGAACCAATAAAAGAACTTCTTTCTAGAATTCCTATTGTTTCTAAAAGTGCAATGGAAGATCTGTTCTTAAAGGCAGACCCTAAATCAGCTTACCCCTTAAATACAGCTCCAGATAAAGTGGTTTCCTCTGGGCCATTTATGCTCAAAAGCGTTTCTGAAAAGCAAATTGAGTTAGTTTATAATCCTTACTATTGGAAAGTAGATAGTAATGGAACTTCTTTACCCTATTTGGATGGAATCACTTATTATCTAAAAGTCTCTCGCCAAGAACAACAAAACAATCTACTTACTAAAAATGAATATAATGTTGTTCAACTAATTCAATCTCAAAAACAATCCTTTGAAGGAAACGATCGTTTTGTCATTAAAGATGTAGGGCCATCTTTATCGGTTTGGCAATTAGTCTTAAATTGGCGCACGGATCAAAGAAATAGTGCACTTAAAGCTACTTGGTTTCGTGGTAGTTATTTTCGCTGGGCGTTATCTTCATTAATTGATCGTGAGAAAATGACTAAAGATGTTTTTGGGTCTATGGCAAATCCTGCTTATGGTCTTATTAATCCAGAGAATAAACTCTGGTATAACCCTAACTCTAAAAAATATCCATATAATATAAAAGAAGCTCAAAATTTCCTTTCTACATCTAAATTCTCTAATGATGAAGGTGGAAATTTAAAAGATGGTCTTAAAAATTCTGTTCGTTTTACCATACTTCACTATAACGAATATATTCCTGCCCAAATGGCTAACAGCATTATAGAAGACTTAAAGAAAGTGGGAATTCAAGTAGAAACAGATCCACAGGATTATAAAAAGTTTTGGAATTATTTAAATGGAGGATTATTCGAGGTAGCCTTAGTTGAAACAACTCCTTTACTGCCTGATCCTGCTTTTATGCAACCATTTTTAAGCAAAGCAGGCAAGTATGTTTACTTCAATGATCCAATTGAAATTAACTTTAAAAACGCTGCACCTGGTGGTACAGATGAGTGGATTAATCAAGCATCTAGAGACTTAAATGAAGCTTTGAAAAAGACTTCTCTAAAAGATCGTCAAGATCTTTATAATAAAGTTCAAGCTAATTGGACGGAAAAATGTCCTTCATTGTTTTTAGTTAATGAAAATATTTTAGCAGCAGCACAGAAAAATTTAGGCAATTTTAAGCCTGCTCCAGTTACACCTAACTTAACTTGGAACTCCGAAGAGTTTTATTTCAAACAATAAACTCTTTTATTGATGAGGTGAACAATGTCTAAAGAGTGCAGGCAATGCCATCGCTCTTTTTTGGATAAAGTTGTTCATTGTCCTTATGATGGCTCCATATTAGTACATATTCCTGAACCTGAAACAGACAATTTTATTGATTTAATACTGGATAATAAATACCAGATAAAATCTAAGATAGGGGAAGGAAGCATATGTAATATTTATCGTGCTAGTATTTTAGAGACAAATCAACTTTGTGCAGTAAAAATTGTGCGCCCAGTTTTGGTCAAAGATGAAGCATCTGTTACGCGTTTTAAATACGAAGTACGAGCAGCTCATCGTGTTCAACACCCTAATGTGGTAACTCTCTTAGATGCAAATATATTAGGAACTGGCCCAATGTATATGGTAATGGAGCTTTTAGACGGTGTAACCCTAAAACAAGAGCTCCAAAGAAATGGGCCTTTTGCTTTAGAAAGAGTACAAAATATAGTAAAACAAATCTGTGATGGCTTAGAAGCTGCCCATATTAAAGGTATTGTTCACCGTGATTTAAAGCCAGATAATATAATGCTTGTAAAGCAAAATAATGCTACAGATTTTGTTAAATTGCTAGACTTTGGAATTGCTAAAGTAAGTTGGGATAAATCTATAACAGCAGAATATTCTCCTTCAAATATTGTTATGGGAACACCTCGATATATGTCTCCAGAACAATGTATTGGAAACCAAATAGATTTAAGATCTGATATATATTCTTTAGGCATTATTATCTACGAACTACTTGCAGGAACTCCACCTTTTACAGATTCATCTCCTCAAACTCTACTAAGTAAACATGCACATGAACCTGTTCCTAGCTTAAAACGACGTAGACCCAGTTTATCCAGTAGTGTGGAACGAGCTGTTATGCATGCTTTAGAAAAAAGTCCTTTAAAACGCCCACAATCAGCTAAAGACTTTTCTGTAGAATTTGAAGATGCTGCAAGCATTGAACCTTCTATTTCTCCTGATTTGTCTCGCTCGCCAGAATTAAAACAACTATTTCATAGCCAACCACCTAGCTTAATTCCTGTAGTAAAACAACAAAACTCTAATTTTTCTATTGTGGAATATGTAGATCCAGAGCTTTCTAAAACTCCTAGCGCCTTCTCTTCAGGGCAATTTAAGACTAACTTAAAACAAAATTGGCATTACATAGCTATAGGTGCTATTATTTTAGTAATAATAATCCTGATAGTAATAATTATTATTCTGCTTAAATCTTAGTAAGTGGTTGAGTTAGATGCCTACTTTAATACTCTCTCCTAGATACACTCAAGATTCTATAGATTTATGGCGTTGTGCAACCGAAATAGGCTGGAAAGTAGAAAGAACTACATCTTGGCGTATCTCAACTGACTTACTAGAAAACACTTTAGTACTATATGGAGAAACTTTATTTGCTGCTGTAGTATCACAAACCTTAAATATTACTTTGCTTGAACCTAAAGCATCTTGGCTATCTGAAATTCCTTATAAGCATTGTCTAAGAAACATAGAATTCAGTAGTTTAGGCAAAGCTAGAGAGCTAAAACATACTGCATTTATAAAACCTGCTGAAGATAAATGCTTCCCTGCTAAAGTTTACAATTCTGGTTTAGAACTTCCATTAGTTGATGTTTTATCAGACGAAACACCTGTTTTAATCTCTGAGCCTGTAGAATGGGAAGTAGAATTTCGATGTTTTGTAGTAGAAAATCAGGTAGCAACCATTTCTGTATATTCTAGAAATGGAATGCTTGCACAAAATTCTTTAGGAGAGTGGATAAGTTCAAATAGTGAAACTACTACTGCTTTAAATTTTGCTAATAAAACACTTAAAGAAATTGGAAATACCCTTCCTATATCAGTAGTACTTGATGTAGGAATAATTTCAAATCGTGGTTGGGCAGTTGTGGAAGCTAATGCTTGTTGGGCATCTGGCATTTATGGATGTGATCCAGCAAAAGTTCTAAAAGTTTTAGAAAAAGCTGTAATAAGATAATAAATAAACCCTCTAGCAAACTCTGCTAAAGGGTTTTAAATAGGTATTAATGTGTGATATAAGCATGAAGTTGTCTTATTGTAAAATCTTGTTCTTCAATAATATCTTTTACAACATCACCTATAGAAACTAGTCCCTCTACTTTCCCAAAAACAAGAACAGGAAGGTGTCGCACACGATTATTGGTCATTAATGACATACATTCTTCAATGGTATTTTCAAAATGCACAGCAACAAATTTCTCATCCATAATTTCATGAACAAATGTTTCTTTAGAAGATTTTCCTTTAAGAATTATTTTTCTTGCATAATCTCTTTCAGACATTAGCCCAACTAATTTTTCATTTTTAAGAACTAATACAGCTCCAATATCTTTTTCAGCCATTAGTGTAAGTGCTTCAAATACAGTTGTTTCTGGTGTTACAGAACAAATAGATTGTGGCTTAGATTTTAAAAATTGCCTAACTGTCCTCATATCTCCTCCTATTTGGCACTACTATCTTTAGTACCAAGGTTATATTGGTGATTAGGTATAGGTCAGCAAGTAGAACGTGGTAAGAAACTTCTTTGACTTGATGCTTCAGACCTCTATTAGTTTTGGCTGTGAGCGAAAATTTGGGGGCACAAAAAACAAATAAATCTTTTCAGCTTTACAAATTTTAGTAGTTTGAAAGATAGAAGAAAATACTAGAAAAATCTAGGTCTTTTTCCGCAATTAAAATGCATTTTATTGGGTTAATATATCTTACGAAAAAATTACAGTATTTTTAGTTAGAGCAATAACTAATAGGGTCTTGTACATTTGTTTCCTGAAAGCCTTTTAGCCGAAGTAAACAGCTATCACATCGTCCACAAGCTTTCCCTTCTGGGCTAGGATCATAGCAACTATGAGTCAACGAATAATCTACACCTAAACTTAAGCCTTGTTTAATAATTTCTGCTTTTGTTAGGTTAATTAATGGGGTATGAATATGAAATGAAAGACGATTTTCAACTCCTGCACTAGTAGCTAGATTTGCTAGATGTTCAAAAGCAGCAATATATTCTGGACGACAATCTGGATAACCAGAGTAATCTAAAGCATTTACTCCAATAAATATATCACTAATTCCTAGAGTTTCTGCCCAGCCTAGTGCAAATGAAAGGAAAATTGTATTACGTGCTGGAACGTAAGTAACAGGAATGCTTTTTTCCATTTCAGAGAGAGAACGTTCTTTTGGAACCTCAATATCTGAAGTAAGAGCTGAACCACCTATACGGCGCAAGTCTATGGATATAATGGCATGATCAGTTACTTGAAAGTGTGCAGCAATTTTTTTTGCTTTTTCTAGCTCTATATTATGACGTTGCCCATAACTAAAAGAGAGTGCATAAACTTGATAACCTTCTGATTTAGCTATTGCCAGCACTGTTGTGGAATCTAAACCTCCACTCAATAAAACCACAGCTTTCTTATTCATAAAGTTCTTATCTACCCTTTATGTTCTGTAGCCTTTGATGCTGCAACAACTTGACTATATTGCTGAGTAGTTGTTAAACGAGCATGTCCTAGAAGTTCTTGCAATGACCGTAAATCTGCGCCTGCACTTAATAAATGTGTAGCAAATGAATGCCGTAATGATTGTGGACTTATGTGATGAAGATCTGAGCAATCTTCAATATATTTATCAATCATTCTACCTACAGAACGCGTAGTAATACGAGTTCCTTGATAATTAAGGAAAAGTGCCATAGTCTCACGTTCATCAGGATTTGCTTCTGCTAAAAGATGCCCTCTTACACCTAAGTAAGTTTCTATAGCTGTTTTGGCATGAGGAGTAAAAGGAACAACTCTATCTTTTCTGCCCCTGGTTTTAATACGTAAAGTTAAATTATTAAAATCTATATCATCCAAATTAAGGTTAACAAGTTCTGAAACACGTAATCCTGAACCATAAAGCAGCTCTAAAATAGCTCTATCTCTTTTACCTAAAACAGTTTCTTGATCTGGTAACTCCAAAAACTTAATTACCTCATCAACAGTCAAACTATTAGGTAATTTCTTTTCCACACGAGGTGTAGCAACTAATTTAGCTGGATTCATATCCATTATTTTTTCATTGCAAAGAAAATTAAAAAATGAGCGCAACGCTGCTAACCTACGAGCAACAGAAGATTTTTTCTTTTTAGCTTGCTGCAAAGCAGAAATATAACTTCTTACTGTAATAACATCTATTTTTTGAACATCTACAGCCAAACGATTACCTGTTGCATCTTGAGGAGCAATAAAACTATAAAAACTTTCTAAATCTATTCGATAGTTACGTAGTGTATGTTCAGAAACATTACGTTCATACATCAAATGGTCAATGAATTGATCTAGGTATGATTGCATAGATCATTTACTCCTTTTTTGCAGTAGGGCAATTTAGCCTAACCTAATTAAGGTATTTTATTTTAATCTTTAGCAGCGTAGTAGCCTCTTCTAGCCCTTATTTTCAAGTTAGGATCTTTTACATTCACTTTAATAAGCCTATAACCACCTTCTCGTTCCTCAGTGTTAGGATAGAAGGTAAGAACGTATTGAGCGCGCAGAATAGAAGTTAAGCGAGCAAAACTTTCATCTAAATCATTAACTTCTTTTGGGAAAAAAACTTCTCCACCTGTACGGTCACAAATTTTCTCTAATTCTTTATCACCAGCAGTTGCACCAAACTCATCTAACCTAACAGCAGTATATATACCATAAATAACGGCATCTACCTTTTCTGCCGTTTTAAGTGCAGTCTCTAATGTTGTTCTACTAACTATATTAGCTCCATCAGAAATAATTACAATTACATGTCTGCCTTGTGTTTTCTCTAACTGCTTAGAAGCTAAATATATAGCATCATAAAGTGCTGTAGTACCTTTTGCTTTTAGTGAGCGAGTCGCATTAAGCAATACTTCTGTATCAGAAGTAAAGTTTTGTTCAACCATAACATCTTGATTAAAGCTCATCAATGCAGCCTGATCTGTTGGGCGTAACACAGACTTAAAAAACTTTGTTGCTGCTTGTTGTTGAAACTTAAGTTTAGGTTTAACACTTGAACTAGTATCAAAAAGCACAACCAATCTTAATGGAGCAGTATTTTCCCTAGCAAGAGTAACTACCTCTTGTGGAATATTATTATCCATTAGTTCAAAGTCATCTTTTGTTAAAGTATTGACAACATTGCCTTTTTGGTCAGTAACAGAAGCCAACACTGTAACTAACTCTGTTTTTACTTTAACCACATTATCTTCTTGTTGAGGTTTTGTGTCAGGTTTGGCTATAGGTTTAATATTTTGAGCTAGAGTACTTAAGCTCAACCAACAAACAACACAAAAAAAACTGGTTAAAAGTAACAAGCGTTTTACCATGCTTATTCTAGTTGCTATTTTCAAAATGCTCTTTTACCAAGATTTACCTAAACTTTATATAAAACTAACAATAAAATTTAACAACTAATTTTATTTCAAAACTGACTATTATACAAATCAGACTTTGTATAATAGTTTAGTTAGGAAAAACCTGTTTTAACCAACCATCAAAAGCTTCTAAAGCTATTTTGACTTGTAGTTTCTTACGTTCAGCCTTTTGTTTTATTTTGCGTCTTTGCTCTGTTTCTAAAGCAGGAAGTAAAGAAAACGTTATATTTGCTGGCTGATAAGGTCGTATTTCACAATTAGCAACATAGTTTAGCAAGCTACCTATAGCAGTGGTGCGAGCAGGGGCAACTAATTCAAGCCCTTTTACGGTACGAGCAGCCATAATACCAGTTATTAAACCAGTAGCAATTGACTCTACATAACCTTCAACCCCTGAAATTTGACCAGCAAAATAGATCCTAGGCTCTTTTTTCAATTGTAAAAACTGGTTTAACAATTCAGGAGCATTAATGTATGTATTTCTATGAATCTGCCCATACTTAATAAACTCTGCCTGTTCCAATCCAGGAATTAATTGTAAGACTCGTTTTTGCTCGCCAAACTTAAGATGGTTTTGAAAACCTACTAAATTATAACTGTCTGCCATTAAGTTTTCTTGCCGTAATTGAACCGCAGCATAAGCAATAGAACCTGTTTTAGGATCTACTAGCCCAACAGGTTTCATTGGGCCAAAACGTAGAGTATCACGTCCACGTCTAGCAAGTTCTTCAATTGGAAGACATCCTTCAAAATAAAGGGCTTTTTCAAACTCTTTTATAGGAGCGGATTCAGCTGAGATCAAAGCATCATAAAAGCAATTGTATTCTTCAGCTGTCATTGGGCAATTTATATAGTCTTTGTCACCTTTATCATAACGAGCAGCACGAAATACTTTTTCATAGTTGATAGTCTCAGCATCAACTACTGGACTAATAGCATCATAAAAATATAAATGGCTACTTCCAGTGAGCTCAGAAATAGCTTTAGATAAATTTTCTGAGGTAAGTGGGCCTGTAGCAATAACTACTTGCCCACTGTCAGGGATTTCTGGCATTTCTGAGCGAATTATTTCAATGTTTGGATTTGATTCTATACATTTAGTTACTTCAGCAGAAAACATCTCTCTATCAACTGCTAGTGCAGCTCCGGCAGGAACCTTGCACTTTTGAGCAACTTCAAGTAACAAAGATCCAGCACGTCTTAATTCTTCTTTAAGTAAATAAGGAGCTGTTCCAGCTTCATCTGATTTAAGAGAGTTACTACAAACAATTTCTGCTAGTTTATCTGTTTTATGGGCAGGAGTAGCTTTTTCTGGTCGCATTTCATAAAGCTTTACTTTTAAGCCAAATCTAGCCGCTTGCCAAGCTGATTCGCTACCTGCTAAACCACCACCAATAACTGTAAGATCTTGTTTCATTTACCTAACTTTCTAAAAACTAATCCAACCAACATTAATATCAACTCAATTTATAATAAGATTTTTTACAAAAACTATAAGTCAACTCAATTACATCAACCAACCCTGCATAAGTTGATTTGGTAGAAAGATTGTTTCATCCCGCTCTGGGCCAGTAGAAATCATTCCTATAGGACATTCTACTAGATCTTCTAACAATTTAATGTAGTCCTGAGCAAGTGTTGGTAATTGGTTATAATCTTTGAGCCGAGCAGTAGGTTGAAGCCACCCTTTTACTGTTCGATAAATGGGTTCAACTTGTTCCAATGCAGCAGAAGTTGATGGAACTTCTTTAATCTCTTCTCCCTTATAACGATAACCTACACATACTTTTATTTCAGGCATTTCATCTAATACATCTAGCTTAGTTAAAGCAATGGTTGTTAATCCATTAACTATTACTGAATATTTTACTATTAAAGCATCAAACCAACCTGTACGCCGGGATCTACCTGTAACAGCACCATATTCATTTCCAACTTTTCTTAAAAATTCTCCTACTTCATTATTTAGTTCTGTAGGAAATGGCCCACTCCCAACACGCGTGGTATAAGCTTTTGTAATGCCTAACACACCAGTAATTCTTCCTGGCCCTAAACCTGTTCCAACAGTAGCTCCTCCGGCAGTAGCACTAGATGAAGTAACATAAGGATATGTTCCATGATCAATATCCAACATTGTTCCTTGTGCCCCTTCAAGTAAGATTTTTTTTCCTTGTGCAACAGCAGAGTTAAGAAAGTAAGTAGTGTCTTTAATAAAAGGTACTAAACTTTCCGCTGCTTGGAAGAATGCTTCATATTGGTCTTTATCATAGGCTAAATTGTGACCATTAGCTTTTAGGCGTTCTTCAACAACTTGGAAGTTAGCTAAGGTTTTTTGATGAAAAGTTTCTTTATCTAAAAGATCTGCAACTCTTAGCCCACGCCTAGCAATTTTGTCTTCATAAGTTGGGCCTATACCACGGCGAGTTGTTCCAACTTTTCCATCACCTAAAGCATCCTCTGTAGCAATATCAATAGCGCGATGATATGGCATAATGAGATGAGCACGGCTACTAATCCAAAGTCTACCTTTAACAGTAAAACCCACAGCTTCTAGTTCTTTAATTTCTGCAACTAATGCTTGTGGATCTACAACTACACCATTACCAATTACACAAATAGTATCTGAATGTAAAATACCCGAAGGCATCAACCTCAAGATAAACTTACTATCTCCAACTACTACTGTATGCCCTGCATTATTGCCACCTTGATAGCGAGCAACAATATCAAAATGAGGAGTAAGTAAATCTACAATTTTACCCTTACCTTCATCTCCCCATTGTGTACCAACAATTACAATGTTTCTCATAAAAGTTACTACCAGTCAATAAAGTAGAAAAGCACATAGAAACTAAAATTAAAGACAAACAGACTTTAACTTTAGCCAAATGTTCTATGTGCTTCTTAGAATTTCAGTTAACAACTACTTTTTATAGGTGTTTATCCAACATGCGAGCAATATTGTCTTTGGTTGTTGCACCAACTACACGTTCTTGCTCAACACCATTCTTAAATAGAATGAGAGTTGGAATACCTTTAATGCCATATTTAGCTGAAATCTCATTGTTTTCATCAACATTGAGTTTTCCAACTTTTGCCTTACCATCATAATCTTTAGCAATTGCTTCTACAGTTGGAGCCAACATACGACAAGGGGCGCACCAAGCAGCCCAAAAATCCAGCAATACTGGGACAGAAGAATTTGCTACTTCAGCTTCAAAATTGCCATCAGTAATTTCCAATACACCTGCACTAGCCATTAGAATATAACCTACCTTTCCAAATTTTAGATATAAAACTAAAAACTTCCTTACTTTACAGTAATAAAATTTACTTATTACAGTTTTTTTCAAAAATACAACTAGTTATTTTCTAAACGTTTTTTTACGGTTTTATAAACTTCTAAATATTTGCTTGCAGACTGAGCCCACGAAAAATCTTCTGTCATCCCATTAACAATTATACGATGCCACAACTCTTTTTCATTATAAGCAATTAATGCTTCATAAATACGTTCTAAGAGACGATCGGCCTTATAATCATAGAACTTAAACCCGTTACCTTCCATTTTAGCACGGTCAAAATTCTGCACCGTATCATCTAAGCCACCAGTTGCACGCACTATTGGAATAGTCCCATAAATTAAGCTATACATTTGATTAAGACCACAAGGCTCATAACTAGAAGGCATTAAAAAAATGTCACATCCTGCTTCAATTTGATGAGCTAAAGCGTTATTGAAGCCAAAGTATACACCAACTCGATCAGGACGGCTATCTCGCAACGCTTGAAAATACCTTTCATAATAACCCGAACCTGAACCTAACAAAACAAAATTTGCTGGAGTTTCTAAAATTCGATCCATAACCTTTATGATAAGGTCAAATCCTTTTTGATCTGTCATTCTAGAAATTATTCCAATTAGTGGTTTAGACAAATCTAGAGGTAAATTAAAACGCTTTAGTAATTCTCTCTTACAAATTTTCTTACCACTTAAATCATTAACAGAGTAATTTGCAGGTATATGTTTATCTGTAACTGGATTCCATTCTTCTGTATCTACACCATTAAGTATTCCTATTAAAGAATATCTTCTTTGTCTAAGTAAACCTTCCATTCTAAATCCATGCTCACGAGTTTGTATTTCTTCTGCATAACGCTTACTTACTGTTGTTATTGCATCAGCGTATAGTATTCCGCCCTTTAGAGCACTACCTACATTACTAAACTCTAGACTTTTTTCCCCAGAAGACAAACTTGAATGTAAGCTAAAATAAGACAGTGCATCTAAACCAAACATTCCATGAAAAGCTAAATTATGAATAGTTAAAATTGTTGCAGTTTGAGCAAAAAATTCATCATGAGCATAATTAGTTCGCAAATAAACAGGTAAAAGACCTGTCATCCAATCATTACAATGGAAAACATCTATTTTTCTACCAGTTTGACGGCAAAATTCTAAGATGGCCAAACTAAAAAAAGCAAATCTTTCGGCATCATCTCGATCCCCATAAAGGTTGTCACGCCAAAAATATTCTGGAATATCTACAAAATATATTGGTACATCACCTAGTTGTTCATACCAGATCGAGCAAGTTTTTGTTTTATATGCAAAAGGAACTGGCAGATTTGCTATAAGTAAACTACCTGTTTGGATATTTCTATAGCGAGGCATTATTATAGAAACGTCGCAACCTAGTTTAGCTAAAGCTTTTGGTAAAGCTCCTGCGACATCAGCTAAACCACCTGTTTTAGCATAGGGAACAACTTCTGAGGCTGCTAACATTATTCGTAATTTTTCCACAGCTATATTTACCTAGAAACAAATTTTATTTATTACAATATAAGATCAAGTTAACAGACAAGATATTAGGAAAGTGACTTATCGCTGTCAAGTATCAGAAGATAAAATATTTTGTTCTACTTTTATCTTATGGTACTTGATTAAGTTGCTTAAATAATTAGAATTGAAAACAGTTATTAGCTTTACCTAATTAGGAATTAAATTTTAAAACTTATTAACTTTTTCCTTTGCTTGACTTAATGTAAGCTGATAACTAATATTAAAGTTTAATTTTGATTAAAAGTGGTTATTATTAAGTGCTAATCAAGAATTTTAATAACCAAATAGTGAAGCAACCTTTATTGTAAAATTTAATTCTTTAAAGTATACCTTTTTGCCACAACTGTGGCTATTTTCAAATCATCCTAACATCAGGTTAGGCATAGAAAGAGCATAATTAGTATATGGGTAATTTTGGTTGGACTGAGATGTTTTTTATAGCTATTTTGGCTTTAGTGCTTTTTGGGCCACGTAGACTTCCTGAAATGGGTAGAAAACTAGGCAAACTTATGTCTCAACTTCGTAATGCCTCTGACCAATTCAAACAAGCTTGGGATGATGAATTAGAAAAAGAAGGATTAAAAGATGTACAAAATAGAGTGCAAAAAGGGTTCTCCCCTTCAAGCTTCCTAGATGATAATTCTAGTTCAGGCGATCATGCACAAGAAGAAGTAGTTCAAGCAGGCGTAGAAGCTAGCTCCTCAAGCGTAAACTTTGAACCTGCCATAAGTAGTTCTGAAACTGTTAATACCTCTAGACCTGAAATTGTTAATTTATCCAATAATAACTTCCTTAATCCCCCTATTGGTGATGTAATACATAGATCCAGTCCTTCATCTAATTCATCATCTAACTCAGTTTTTGGTTCCTCAAGTTCAAATAATGAAGAACCTCTTCAAATTAATATTATCAAGTAATTTTACCTAAGAGGCATAATTTATAATGAGTAGCAATCCGATTCAAGCAGATGAAGAATTAGAAGAGTCTGGTGAAGGGGCGATGTCCTTTCTTGACCATTTGGATGAGTTGCGCTTTAGGCTTACTAGAGCCGCAACAGCAGTGATGATAGCTTTTGTGATTTGTTTTGGTTTCTCTGATCGCATTTACAGTTTTTTAGATAAACCAGTTCGTGTCGCCTTAGATAAAGCACAAAGAGTCCAATTAGAAAAAGGGGTTATCCCTGTCACTGACATAGCAAAATTAGATAATGATGCTAGCTTTGACTATGTTTTTAGCAAAGAAGCTAATTTAGAAGGAATAATAATTCCTGCTGGAACCTCAGTTCCTGCAAAGTTAAAAATTACAGATAAAGGTCAACGTCTAGTAGTAACAGCTAATAAAGTTGTATTAGGTGAAAAATTTATTGAGTCTGGTTTTCAGTTGCGTGCAGATGCAATAGGAAATTATAGCGCTTCTAATGAAGCTGTTGTTGTACATACTCTTCAAGGTGGATTTAACCTTTATATTAAAGTGGCTTTTTATGCTGCTATTGCCTTAAGTCTCCCTGCTTTACTTTGGCAACTTTGGGCTTTTGTTTCTCCTGGACTTTATGAACATGAGAAAAAATATATTTGGCCAATTATAATTATGGCTACAGCTTTCTTTCTTTTAGGAGCAAGCTTTGCCTATTACATAGCTTTCCCAAGAGCTGTAGATTTCTTACTTACTGTGTCTCAAAACTTCCGTCCAATGATTGAAGTCAATGAGTACTTTGACTTAATCATTACTATTATATTAGGGTTAGGCTTAGTATTTGAGCTTCCTACAGTAGTCTTCTTTTTATCTCGCTTAGGTTTGATTACTCACACATTTATGTTTAGATTTTGGAGACATTCTATTGTAGTTATTTTTATAATTGCTGCTGTAATTTCACCAACAACAGATATTCCCAATATGATGGTTTTTGCTGTTCCAATGATTGGTTTATACTTCCTCAGTATTGGTATAGCTTGGCTTTTTGGCAAAAAACGAATTGAAACAGATGATGGATTAGGTGAAGCCTAGAATCTGGTTTTTCTAAGATTTATAAGCTTGTTTATCTGAAAAAATTTAGCTAAACTCTAAGAAGATATCTTTATATCTAAGATATCTTCTTAATTATTAAAATAGCTCACAAAACGCTTCCAAACTCAGGAGGGTTCACATTTATATGCTAAGAGGAAAATCTTTAGCAAAGTCCTTATGTTTATTGATAATGGCTTTAATGGTCTTTTGGCAATCTGTCTCACCTATTTATGCTCAAGATACAAATAAATCCCGTAAGAAAAAAGAGCGTAGACAAGAAGACGGAGCAAAAGTTTATCAACGTTGGTTAGATAACGATGTTCTCTACATCATCACTCCAGAAGAAAGAGCTGCATTTAAAAAGCTTCAGACAGATGAAGAGCGCGAACAATTTATAGAACAATTCTGGCTACGTCGTGATCCAGATCCTGATACACCAGAAAACGAATACCGCGAAGAATACTACCGTCGTATCGCTTATGCTAATGAACATTATGCCTCTGGTATCCCTGGATGGAAGACTGATAGAGGCCGTATATATATTACTTTTGGCCCACCAGATGAAGTAGAATCCCATCCTGCTGGTGGTCCTTATGAGCGTCCATTCTATGAAGGTGGCGGTCAAACATCTACCTATCCTTTTGAAATTTGGTTCTATCGCTACTTAGAGGGAGTAGGTAATGGTGTAGAGATAGAATTTGTAGATCCAAGTGGTTCAGGTGAATATCGCATTGCTAGAGACGCAGATGAAAAAGATGCTTTGTTACACGTTCCAAATGCTGGTTTAAACTTTTTTGAAGAAATAGGTTTATCTAGAAAACAAGATCGTGCAGCGTTTAGTCCTGGCAATCAAAATAACTTACCATATGGTCGTCGCGTTCAAGATCAACCCTTTGAAAAACTAGCATTACTTGCTAATTTAAGCAAAGCTCCTGCTGTTAAGTTCAAAGATTTACAAGCAAGAACCAACGAACCCACAATTCAATTTGATGTTTTACCATTTGATATGCGTGTTCACTTCTTACGTGTAAATGAAAGTTCAGTAGTTACATCCTTTACTTTAAAAATCGATAATAGTGATGTTTCTTATAAAACTATAGGCGGTCTTTCTCAAGGCACTTTAAACGTCCATGCTCGTATTACAGCACTATCTGGGCGAAAAGCAGGTTTATTTGAAGACATAGTAACTAGTCAATGTCGAGAGGATGACCTACAACAAGAAGTTAAGCGTAGTTCTGTTTATCAAAAGAATGTAATTCTTGAACCTGGTCGTTATAAGATTGACATTGTTGTAAAAGATGCAGTTAGTGGACATACTGGAATTTTACATGAAGGTTTTGAAGTTCCTAAATATTCTGCTGACAAACTACAATCAAGTACTCTAGTAGTTGCAGACACAGTTGAATCATTAAATGGAAGAGTTGCTGCTGGTCAGTTTATTTTTGGGCCAAACAAAGTTCGTCCAAATGTTTCTCAACAATTTAAACAAGGTCAACCTCTAGGTCTTTATGTACAAGCTTATAATGTTCAAATTGATCAAGCTGAATTAAGACCTAAGATTGATGCTGAATACATCATCTCCAAAGATGGCAAAGAAGTAAAACGCATCAAAGAAGATGGTAAAGTTAAAACAGTTGATTTAGATGGAAATGGTCAACAAATTACCCTAGGACGTATGATTTCTGTAAGCGATTTAGAACCAGGTAATTATGAAATTAAAGCATGGATTAAAGATCAAGTTTCAGGTCAAGTAATTGAACCTAAAGGAACTTTTTCTATTATTCCAAATAAAGGCAAAAACTAAGCTTTTATATAGCTGGTAATAACAGAATAAAATAGTAAAGCGGTGTATTAGGATTTAATGTAATTGTAAACCTTACACCGCCTTATTATTTTAAAGCTAACTTTGTTTTCAAAATCTATACGCAAAAATATGCCTAACCCTATATTTTATTGTCTTTTAGTGTAATTATCTTGGTAAGTGAAAAACACTAACTGCTTCTTCTAAGCCATTTAAGTGAGTTAACATTGAATTACCTGCTTTTGAAAGATGGTCTGAAAGAATTACATTTCGTTTTGCTATGGCTTTTATGCTTTCTACAGTCCTAACAATAGTTCCTGTAGACATAGCTTGTTCTTGAGTAGAAGCTTGTATTTCATAGGTTATTGTTGTTAAATCTTGTGATGCTTTTAATATTTGTTCTGCACTTACAGATTGTTCAGCAATAACTTCATCTATATCAACTACTGTGTTAGAAACACTTTTTACCACTTCTTCAATATGACTAAGCATAGAAACAGCATTTTTTGATTGCTCAAGTCCTTCATTAACAAAATTTGTAGATAAATCCATTTGTTTTATAGCTTGAACAACACTAAGTTGAACATTTTTTATTAATTCACTTATTTCTTCAGCTGATTTAACTGTACGTTCTGATAATTTTCTCACTTCTTCTGCAACAACTCCAAAACCCAATCCTTGAGAACCAGCACGTGCAGCTTCAATAGCTGCATTTAAAGCAAGCAAGTTTGTTTGATCTGAAATTGCATTTATAACTTCAACAATACGACTAATAGCTGTAGCACTCTCACCAAGAGAACTGATAGTCTTTGCTGTAGCTGAAATTGCCTCATCTATTTTTCTCATTCCATTAGAATTTTTTTCAACAGAGATACGACCTTGTAAAACTGCAACATGAGCCTCCTCAGAAGTTTTAGTAAGGTTTTTAGTATTAGAAGCAATTCGCCGAGTTTGCTGGCTAAACTGTTTAATAGATTGACTTGTTTCTATCACTCTTGAGGCTTGTGATTCAACATTAATAGCTATTGCTTTAACATTATTTGAAAACTCGCTTATTACACTAAACATATCTTCAACAGCTTCTGCCACTGTTTGACTATCCTTTTCAAGCTGTTTTCCTGAACCTACTAAATCCATCGAAGCACTCATAGATTTAACTTGTTCAGAACTATTGCGAACTTTGTAAACGATTTCAGAAAGCGAGTGCACCATTTGTTTTAGAGAATTACTAAAAAGATCCTCTGTAGATCTTGGTGTAATTTTGATGCTTATATCTCCTTTTGCAATTGTACCTGCTATCCTAGCAGTTTCTTTTAGGAAATTTACCATACTATTGATAGAGTTAAATAAAGATCCAATTTCATCCCTGCGATTTATTTTAATACTAAAATTAAGGTTTCCTTGAGCAATTTTCTGGGCAAATTCAACAACCTCATAAATAGGGTTTATTATACTTGTAACTAAGAACCAAGAACTTACTACAGCAATAACAATTACTAAGATTAGTAAAACTAAAGAAAAATTTATAATGCTATCATTCGTTAAATTTGTGAGTTTCATCGCATCTTTAATCTTGCCTCGTTGAAAAATCTCAATATCCCGCAATTTTCCTGATACTCGTGCAAAAGCTTGATCCATTATTGCCATATTAACACCAGCTTTTTCAGAAGTTTGTTTTGCAAGAGCAGTGTTTCCAGATGTTTCTGCAATAACTTTTTGTTCTACTTGAGTTAAAACAATATCAGCTTGTTGGAGCATTTTATTAAGATCTTGTTTTGTAGAATCATATTTATTAAGCAATTCAATATCTTTTATAAGTAATGTTTTAACTTTTTTATCTTGCAACTCGAATTCTTGCTTATATTTCTCTAGATTTAACCTTTCTGTTTTATAATCTGAGTTTTCTAAAACATTATTTCCAGGACTATCTAGTTTTTGGATAAGAGCTACTGTGTCAGCAAAAGCTTCTGATTTTTCAAGTTCAATTGCAATTGTTTGATCATTTGCCTTTGAAATACTTGCCATAAAATAAAGGCTAAACCACAACCCCATTACAAGTATTGTTGATGTTGCTAACCAAACTAAGAGTTTGGTTTTGATAGATATGTTGTTGAGAAACATAGCAACCTCTCTTTAACGTCAAATCAACACCTTACACAAATTACTAAATTTATTAACTTTTAAAGTATATTTATTTAATATAAACACATGGTTTTTCAGAAAATATATTTAGAATAATTTAGATATTAAATTAAGTAGATTTATACTAGTGTTTAATAAAAATAGAAACCAGGAAATTATATAAATTAACTAACTACATATAAAGTGGTTTAACGAATTTTTAACCTTTTATTTATAAAAGGTTTAGATTAATAACTCAATTTACAAGATATATTAACTAAGCCTCTAACCTTACTATTACATACTTTAATACTTAAATTACTTTTGGATACTTTAGATAAATTACAATATAATAGTTTACTTTTTTCATATTTATTTGAATATTATCTGAGCTATTTTCCAGATATTAAGTTATTTTTGTACACTTAATAAGAAATACTTTAACTATGTAAAAGCTAAATTTAGATAAAATGTTTTCCTAAGAAATTTTTAAATGGAGGGAAGCCTTTAGTTGTAGAAATGTTCTAAAATTTGTAAAACAAAAAGATTAGAACTTTTATATGAATTATATTTGAAGGTTAGTATAATAACTAATCTAGCTGGATCTTCCTTATAATAAACAAGATATAACTAGATTAGTTATAGTCTGGTCTCTTTAAAAATTCTCTAACAATTAGAGAACTTTCCTAAAATAATTAACAGTGTCATTCAATAGCGTAAATTTACTCAACCTCTTCATTCCATTCTTTTTCCAATTCTCTTTTTTCTCTTCTTTTATCTGTCCTTTTTTCTCTTTTTCTTTCATCTTCTTTATCTTCTCTAGTTTTCTTCCCATCTTTAGTACGTAAATCATTTACAAGTATATGTGCTTGACGAGTTGGAAGTGGAATTCGATAACCTGATACAGTATCCATAATTACTTTAATTGAGTCTTCTAAATCAATTAAATGCCCTACAGAAATATAAACAGGCTCTACTTTATTCTTAGTTCTTAGTGCAATACCTACTTCCTCACCTTTATCTTTTATAGATGCAGTACTACCAGCAGTATTATCTAAATTCCAATACTTGCCTACTAAAATAGTCTTGGCACAGCCTATAGTAGGCTTATCTATCAATATTCCTATATGTGACGCAAGACCAAATCGTCTTGGATGTGCGATCCCTTGACCATCTAAAACGACTACATCTGGTTCAAAATCTAGTTTTTTCCAAGCCTCTAAAAGTGGGGGTGTTTCACGAAAAGAAAATAATCCTGGAATATATGGGAATTTTGTTTCAGTGATTACTGCTGAAGAAGCAACCACTTCAAGTGTTTTTATATCAAGAACCACAAAACCAGCATAAACTTTGTCTGAAAATTTTTCAAAAGATATATCTGCACCAGCAACATACCTAACAGGAGAAGTAAGCTTTTGTATTTTTACTTCACTACGAAATTTGTTCTGTATCTCCATAGCTTCTTTTGGAGATACATCCCAACTATGTAATTCTTTGTAATCCATGCTAACTACCTTTCACAAAACAATTTGAGCTATAATTTTCCATCTAATAAAAACCAAAGTGTTCAACTAATATGTTAAAAAATCTAAAAATTACTTTAGAAATGATTAAAATTGAGCATACATTATTTGCTCTACCCTTTGCCATACTTGGCGCAGTTCTAGCAGCTAAAGGCATTCCTTCAATAGAAAAACTTTTTTGGATAACTATGTGTATGGTAGGTGCAAGATCAGCAGCGATGGCATTTAACCGCCTAGTAGACTCAGAAATAGATGCTGCCAACCCACGTACTAAAACTCGGGCAATTCCCGCAGGACTTTTATCTACTCGCTTTGTCTTGATATTCACAGTTATTTCTAGTACCTTGTTTTTATTTTCTGCTGCACAACTTAATCAAATGACCTTAATTTTATCACCAATAGCACTAGGTTCTGTACTATTTTACTCCTATACAAAACGTTTTACCTCTTTTTCCCATCTGGTGTTAGGTTGGTGTTTGGCAATTGCTCCTACAGGCGCTTGGATTGCCATAACAGGACATTTTCATCCTATTCCCCTACTACTTTCAGCTACTGTAATGTTATGGACAGCTGGTTTTGATATAGTTTATGCTTGTCAGGATTATGATTTTGATAAAGGTTCAAATCTCCATTCTATACCTAAAAAATTTGGGATAGAAGGAGCTCTTTGGATAGCACGTATTTTTCACTTAGTAATGTTTATAGTGCTAGTAGTTTTTTTCTTTGTAGCTAATCTAAAATGGCTAGGTGGAACTGGAGTAATCCTTTCAGCAATATTACTTATACGACAACATAGTTTAGTAAAGGCTAAAGATTTATCTCGCTTGGATGCAGCTTTTTTTACAACTAATGCGATTTTAAGCATAATCCTTTTAGTTACAGCAGGAACAGATGTTTTGTTTTTGCATTAATTCTTAATAGTACTAACTTATCCCTACTTAAATATACAGAAGTGCTCATTTTGATAAGATAAGAGTGAAGTAGTTAAAACCCTATTACAGGAATGTCTTAGAAGCAATAGAAGGTGAAGTTTCTAACTATTTGGGATAGTGCAATTTTGCTATTTTTTTAATATGTTGCCATAAGTAAAAAGGCCAAGATAAAGAACTAACTTCTTTACCTTGGCTTCTGTTGTAAACTACTGATTATTAAAGGATTGCAAAATCATAGCGTTCTTGGTGAATAGAAGAATCTGCTCGCAAAGTAATACTACAACCAATATAAGCTTCTATTTCAGCAAAAACTTTCTTCTCTACATTCCTCAATGTGTTTGCTACTTCAGGATTAACACGCAAGATTACTTCTGAATTACTTTGAATTTCTGTTTCTGTTGCAAAACGACGAGCTTCAGCTAGAATTTCATAACAAACAGTTTGAGGGGATTTAACAAGTCCAGCACCTTCGCAATATGGACAAGGGCTACATAAAGTGCGTTCTAAACTTTGTCTAACCCGTTTACGAGTAATAGCAACAAGTCCAAAATCATTGAACTGAAGAACTTTAGAAGGAGAACGATCTGCCTTTAGTTCCTGTTCTAGAACCTGCATAACTTTAGCTCGATTTTTTCGTTCTTCCATATCAATTAAATCTAGAACAATAATTCCACCCAAATCACGTAAACGAATTTGACGAACAATTTCTTTTACTGCTTCCATATTTATTTTGGTAATTGTGTCTTCTAAGCGATTAGACTTTCCAACATATTTACCAGTATTAACATCAATTGCTACTAGAGCTTCTGTTTGATTTATTACAATATATCCTCCAGAAGGTAGCCAAACTCTAGGTTTTAAGGCTTTATCTAATTCTTCTTGAACACCATACTCTTCAAAAATAGGCTTCTTCCAAGTATAAAGTTTAACCTTCTTTACTAACTTAGGTTGAAATCTATTAACAAAATCTACTATGCGAGTATACTCAAGCTCACTATCTACTCTAATAGCAACAATGTCATCTGAAAGCTGATCTCTTAAGGTACGTTCAACCAAATCTAGTTCACTAGCAACTAAAGAAGGAGCTTTTACTTTTTCAGCTTTTTTCTTTATATCTTGCCAAGTACGAACTAAATACATCATATCTTCATATAACTCTTGTTCTGTATGGCCTTCACAAGCAGTACGAACTATAAATCCTCCTGGTGGTTTTTCTCTATCTCTTAAACTTAGCATTGTTTTCTTTAAACGTAGACGTTCAGCATCAGAAGCAATTTTTCGAGATACCCCTATGTGATGAACTGTAGGCATATAGACTAAGTATCTTCCTGGCAATGCTATATGAGAAGTTATTCTAGCACCTTTTAAGGAAATAGGTTCTTTGGCAATTTGCACAACTATTTCTTGGCCTTCACGAAGTAATTCTGTGATACCTAAATGATAATTACGAGTATTAGCATTTGAAGAAGGAGCTTCTTTTACAGGAGCTTCTGTTCTTTCTGGTCGTTCACTTCGTTCATTTGTGGCAGCAGCCTCAGCAGGCTGATTTACTGGTGGTCTAGGTTGTGATGGGCCACCTCTTCTACGTCTTCTACTGTTATTACGTCGGGGATAGTTAGGTTTATGATCAGAGTTTCTTGGATGCATTTTATTGTTATCCCAGTTTTTATCTTCTCCACCATCATTAGAGAGATCTTTTGAAAGCTGATCATCAGAATTACTTTGTTCTGAGTTGGCTTCATCGCTTGCTACATCAGCAGAAATAGTATGACTATCTTCCTCAGAAGCATGAGCAGAACTATGCCCTCTTTCCTCTTCATCAACAATTCTTTCTAAGCTTGGGTTAGCTTGAAAATGAGATTGTAGCGATCCAACACGCACTTCAGGTTCATCTACTTTTTCAATATAAGGACGGCTTTCTTCTCTTCTAAGTTGTTCTACTATTTTATGTTGTATTATAGCTTCCTTAAGTAATTCACCTGCATCTGAAATCTCATCATCTATAATACGTTCGTAAGATATAGGGGTTGACTCTAGTGTTTCTTCTTGTTCTAGTTCTGGCTCTGGTTCTGCGCCTTTTTTACTACGACGACGAGCAGGAGCTTTTTTCTTAGCAGGCTCTTTACGACTACCTCGACGTTTTTTAGTTTGAGGTTCTTCTTCTAGAGGTTCTGTTACTTCTGAAGCAACAGCTTCTACAACTTCTTCTGTTACAACTTCTGCAACAATATCAGACTCACCAGTTTGAGCACCATTAGTTTCCTCAGCTACAGCTTGGCTAGCTTCATCTGTTGAAACTGTTTCAGAAGGAGTTTCCACTAATGCTTCTACTACTTTTTCAGGCTCATCATCATCGCTAATTCTGATGAAATCATGTGAAGGAGGAGGAATAATAACTTGAGGAACATAAGCTGCTTCTATTACTTTTTCTGATTCAGTTTCTGATTCAGTTTCTGATTCAGTTTCCACCTCTAGTTGAGAGGCTTCTTTGCTTTCTGCAATCATTTCAGCCAAAGGTGCTGAGCCAATAAAAGTATTATCCTCAGGGCTATAAGAGTGGTCTTCTTCAAAACTATCTAAATCTGCATCTATCTCTTGAGCCTGTGCTACTAGTTCAGGACTCATAGAAGGTTCTAAATCTTCTTCAGAAAATGAGTCTAAATCTTGTTCAGGGCTTACTGACTCATCTTCTAAAGGAATGATAGACATTTCTTCTTCTTCTTCCTCTAAAGCAAGGTCTTCTTGTTTAGAAGAACTAATTTGTATAGAAGAAGGTTCTGCTGGAGATACACTTTTTATAGGTTCTTTATAATCTTTAACTTGTTTACTTTCTTCTAAGGAATCAATATCATCAAATCCTTCTTCTTCTAAAAAGTCTGATACATAAAGAAAGGCATCTCTATCTAACCCAATATCTACAAAAGCTGACTGCATACCAGGCAAGACCTTCATAACACGGCCTTTGTAAATGCTTCCAGCTAATCCTTGTGATTCATCCTCGCGCTCTACATAATATTCAGTAACTACACCATCTTCGATAATAGCAATCTTTTTTTCATGTGCGCTGGAGCTAATAATCATCTCTTTTGCCATTTGTTTGTTCCTCTTTTCTAGGCTTAAACAACATACAAATAGCAAGACTGCAACTCTAGTTTTTTATTTCAACAGGTAATTTTGTATTTTATGGCTTACTTACATTTCTAAATGATTTTACTTATCAGAAACTCTTAGCACAATTAGCTAGCTTTTATAAATTCAATCATTTTTAAGTTAAAACCTGCTGTTAAATGGCCTTTAGCAAAGAGCAATCTTGCCCATTAATTTCTGCATAAAGGCGGCTGCGTCTTACTCGACTTTGTAAAGTAGCTTGTTCAGCCTCATCAATTCCGTAAATTGCACTTGCGATTTCTATAGGTTTGGCTCCACCTTGATTAGTAATTTCTACTAGCATTACCAAGAAGTTGCCTGTTTGTGTTTTCTCAAAACAGAGATTTTTTACATATTTTCTGAGATCTACATTTTTTGAGCGATTCTTACGGCTGCGTGCTACCACAAATTCCTCGCATTGTAGAAACTCTGAGATCAATTTTTCTTGCAAAGCATCTTGTGAAAGCCCTTTTAGATCTGGCCTTTCCTCAACACGCTTTGTTAAAGCATTTTGTATTTCTGGTGCTAAAACATTTACTTTATATTCTGCACAATTAATCAATTTTGCTAAAGAAGGGCTTGTTTCATTTAATGCTGCAAATCCAGTAAATTTTAACCCATCTGGCATAACTTGATTAATAGAATTTAAAAAGTTTTCTTGCTCTAACACCTCAGGTGAAACAAAATCTAAATATTCTTCTTCCCCAACCATTCCTACACCTAAAGCTGGCCCATAGGACATCAGTGGCATTGGATGAAAACCTTGACTATAAGAAAGTTGTATACCTGCCCGCTTAAAACCTCTTGGTAGAGCTTTAACCAAATCTAAATGCGCTAGATATTGCACTTTTTCAAGCTTTGTATAACAAACTCGATAACGGTATTGTTTCTCGTTTTTTGTTTTGTTTGCTTTTAGTTGATGCAACCTAGTATTCATATTTACTGGCACATCACTACGTACAACTTCTAGTAAAGATTGGTCAAATTCTGTTTCTTGAGTACTTGTAATATTGCTAGTATTTTGCTCTACAGTACGATACTCCTGATTTAATTCCTTAGCTTTAATTAAATCCTTTCGCATTTGAGCCAAATCACAAGCCAAACCACAATTAAAACAAAGTAAGGGTTTGCGTTCCAACTTCTCAAATTCATCAAAAGAAGGAGGTATTGCAGTAGGACGCCCTTCAATAATACGTATAGGGAATCCACAAGGAGGAGCAATTTTTGCGTTAACTCCTTTTTCATATTCTATAGCCAAAAATTTCTTTTCTACCAAAGAATCTATATGATCCCAAGGTAGTTGAATAAAACCACCATCTGTAGCCCTAATAGGCAACTCACCTAGTGTTTGGTCTAGATCTATTCCTTCAAATGCAAAAGCTCTCATCCAAAGGTCATAATTAAAATGCTCATCCCAACCATCAAAACGCGCTCCCATTTTCCAAGCTCGCTCAATTACTCGTCCAAGACGACGATCTCCTCTTGCCATAATACATTCTAATTGAGAAAGTTTTGCATTATGAGTTTTAAAGTTTAGACGATAACGATGACATATTTCCCTTAACAAATCTTGTTTAGCATATAGTTCTGTTAAGGAATTCATTCTACACCACTGAAAAGGTGTTTGTGGTTTAGGAACAAAACATGATGCTGAAACTGTTACCTTGACATTTACTCCCATGCTTTTGCCAAGTTGTTTCACCTTATTACCTAACTCTGCAATCCCGCGAACATCTTCATCTGTTTCTGTTGGAAGCCCTATCATAAAGTATAGTTTTATTTGGCTCCAACCATATGAGAAGGCTATCTTACAACTACGTAAGACATCTTCTTCAGTGACATTCTTATTTATTACATCTCTCATTCTTTGAGTACCGGCTTCTGGGGCAATAGTAAAGCCTGTTGTACGTACTTTAGCAATTTCTTTAGAGAGATCTTCTGTAATACCAGAAGCACGAAGAGAAGAAACCGATAAAGACACTCTTTGAGGATCTAAAGTTTTGTTTAGTTGTTTTAATACTGGGGTTAAACATGTGTAATCAGCTGTAGATAAAGAAGTTAAACTAGCTTCATCATATCCACCATCTTTTAGTCCATTAGTAATAGTTTCCACAATGGATTCAGGGGTACGTTCACGAACAGGACGATAAATAGTACCTGCTTGACAAAAGCGACAACCATCCACACAACCTCGAGCAATTTCTACTGCAATACGATCATGTACAATATCTGTAAAAGGAACAGGAGAGTCACTAGGAAAAGGATACTTGTTTATTTCTTCCACATAACAACGCACAATAGGAAAAGGAACTTGAGTATTTGTAAGTGGTTGTATGACTTCTAATGGATGATGAGATGAGCTAACAGACTCATATAAACTAGGAGCATAAACCCCTTTAATTTCAGCTAGTTTAGCAATTAACTCTGCTCTAGTAAGGTTTTGCTCTTTTAATTTTGTATAACTTTCTATAAATTCTACTAAAAGTTCTTCGCCTTCACCAATTAGTAAAAAGTCAAAAAAATCTGCTATTGGTTCAGGGCTAAAGACACAAGGGCCTCCACCAATAACCAAAGGATCTTTTTCTGTCCTATTTTCAGCACGAAGAGGAATTTGACCTAAATGTAACATAGTTAATACGTTAGTATAGGTCATTTCATATTGAAGAGAAAAACCCACAATATCAAACTCATTTAGTGGGGTAAAACTTTCAATAGAAGCAAGTGGCAACTTAGCTGCACGCAGAGCTTGCTCCATATCAATCCAAGGAGTGTAAACACGTTCAGCATAAATTTCTTCTTTTTTGTTAAGTACAGAATAGAGGATCTTAAGTCCTAGGTGAGACATACCTATTTCATAGGTATCAGGAAAACATAAAGCGATATGTGTCTTGATCTGATCTTTACTTTTGACAACAGAATTCCACTCCCCGCCAACATAGCGAATAGGTTTTTCAACTGTTGGTAAAATTTGATCTAAAGATTCTCGATAAGAAGAAACAACGCTCATTTGGGGACCTTTCAGACTAAAGTACCCAAGATCAAGCAGGTTTGCCTAAAATTACACTTACCCTAAAAACTCTTAAGCCTTTTGCTTAGAGTTCTATATAGTACTATAGGCTTTTTAGCTAAATCAAAATTGATTCAGACTAGAAATTTTGCAAACTGATAATTGCTTACTCTCAATCTAAGTAAACAAGTAGCGCTGCTTAAAACCTGTTAATTGTTGGGTTTTAGCCAAATGAATAAAATATTAGCGCTAAAAGCTATAATTATTTTTCTTAGAGTAATGCTACGCTACACCCTAAGTTAATATATTGGTAAAATTTTTCTAATTAGCAAAACGTCTTAGGTTAATATTTACAACCAAACCAACTAGAATCATCATACTTAAAACAGAAGAGCCACCATAGCTCATTAATGGTAGAGTAATACCCACAATAGGTAGTAGCCCTATAACCATCCCAACATTTATAAATACATGAAAGAAAATTAACCCTGTAAATCCTAGTATGACTAGCATACCAAAACGATCGCGGGAACGCTCTGCAATACCTATAGAGCGCACAATTAGAAACAAATATAGCAGAAGAACAGAAATACTGCCAACAAAACCCATCTCTTCAGCTAAAACAGAAGCAATAAAATCTGTATGATGTTCCGGCAAAAATCCTAAGCGACTTTGAGTTCCTTTTGTAATACCTGTTCCAGTAAGCCCACCACTACCTACAGCAATAACTGATTGCATTGTTTGATAACCATATTGACGGCGAAATTCTGGCTGCTCAAATAATTCTGGGTTAATAACAGCTTCTATTCTCATTATTTGATAAGGCTTTAATACATGTGGTTTTAGCACTTGAAAATATGTTACTGGTGCCCCAATTATAGCAATAGTAGCAGCAGCAATTACTATTTTTAAATTAAAGCCACTCATAAAAAGCATTAAGGCTAAGACTGGCACAAAAGTCATAGCCGAACCTGTATCAGGCTGCAAAAGAATTAACCCCATCGGAACAGCTGTTATCAAACATGCAACACCTACATCTTTCCATGCTAGTGTAGTTTTACGCAATGAAGATAAATAGCGAGATAGCGCTAATATTACTCCAATCTTTGTTAGCTCTGAAGGTTGCAAAGACATTGGCCCAAAATTAATCCAATTTTTTTGCCCTTTAACTTCATGCCCAAAAAAGAAAACTGCGACTAAAAGCAATATACATCCAACATAAATATGTGGGACATAATTATAAATACGGCGGTAATCTGTGAGTACTACGCCTGTAAACATTACTAAACCTAATACAATTGCAGTAACTTGTTTAAACCAGAAATCTTTGTAAAAAATTCCTGTAGAAGGAACTGAGCTGTAAATTTCTATTGTGCCCAACGTAAGCAAAGTTAATGTAGCTAATAAAAGTAGCCAATCAAAGTCACGCCATCTAATAATTTCTTTGACTATAATAGACATATTATCGCCTACCCTCATTAGTTAAGTTATTGCTTTGTTTAGGTTTATTAGTTACAGGCTTTGTTTTAGCTTGTAAACTAACTGAGGTTGTTATTGCATTGGCATTTGGTTTTGGTTTATTTGATTGCGGTTTATTTTGATTAGGCAAACTTGGTTTAGCTGAATTTTGAGGAGATTTAACCAGTTGGTTAGCTCTTACTGGATTTACTCCTACAGCATTTGATGCAGCATTGTTAGCTTTTGCAGTTACTGTAGTTGTTGTGTCAGTAGAATTTAAATTAGGTGTATTTACTAGAGACACAGCTTTTACATTAAGTCTTTTACTATCTTTACTATTATTTTCCACAACTTCATCTTTAGAAACACCTTGTTTTTTACGCAAGTATTCTTCATAGCAAGCTTTAATAATAGGTGCAGATTCAACACCACCGTGACCAGCATGTTCAACTAAGCAAACCCCGCCAATTTCTGGAGCACCTCTTGGAGCATAGCTAACAAACCAAGCATGTTCTTTTTCTTCACCTTTGGCACCTGTTTGTATACCTACAACTTGAGCAGTTCCTGTTTTACCAGAAACATCAAATCCTGGAATAGCTGCTCTACGAGCAGTTCCTGAACCATTAACTACTCTCCACATACCATCAGAAACCACTTTCCAAGTTTCTTCACTAATATGTGCATCCCGAAGTTTTGGTTGATAAATTATGGCTGGACTATATTCTGTAGCACGAGCCTCTTTGAAAAGATGCGGAGTATAATATTTTCCACCCATACCAATACCTGTAATTGAATACATCATTTGTATTGGTGTAGTAGACACACCTGATTGACCTATTGAAGCATATACCATATCTGCTTCTTTCCATTGAGGATCTTTAGGATACTCACGACGTTTCCATTGACGAGTAGGAACAATTCCTTTTGTTTCATTTGGTAAATCTATACCTGTTTTTACACCTACACCTAAGAGTGGTTCCCATTTTTCTAGGTGCTCAATACCTAATTTTATACCCTCACGATAGAAATATCCATCACAGGAAATTTCTATTGCACGTCTCATATCAGGAGCACCATGAGAACTATAACAATGTACAAACCTACCTCCTGTAGTAATACCTCCTCCACAAGGTAAGCTTTGTTTATCAGTTACAGACTTTTCTTCTAAACCAGCTACAGCCATCAATATTTTCCAAGTTGAACCTGGAGGGTAACGATCTTGTATAGCACGATTACGTAAAGGATGTTTTGGGTTATTTATTAATCGGTTAAAATCTGCTGGTTTTATTCCCGCAGCAAATAGGTTGGGATCAAAAGAAGGATGTGAGGCTAAAGCTAAAATTCCACCATCTCTAGGATCATTAATTACAACAGTGCCATAGAAACCACTAGAAGTTAGTTTTTCTTCTGCTACTTTTTGGATATCTAAATCTATTGTAGTTACAATATCTTGACCAGGAGTTGGTGGAATTTCTTCTAACTGTTGTAATACACGGCCTCGGCTATCTACCAATACTCGTCTATAACCTTCCTTACCCATCAAGATTTTATTGTAAGATTGCTCTAGACCTGCCTGACCAATAATATCACCGGCCTTGCAATAATCAAAATTTGGGTCTCTCAATTGTTCTTCCCCGATTTCTCCTACATAACCAACAACATGGGCAAGAACTTCGCCTAAAGGATATCTTCTTTGTGATTGCAGCTCAATTTTTAGCTCAGGATGTTCAAATTCATGAGCTTCAATCCAAGCACGATCTCTATAACTTGCATTTGTTTTAATTACTACTGGACGCCCTTTTGCTCCTGGAGCTTCTATTAATTTGATTAACGAATCTCTATCCAAGGAAAAATGCTTAATTAGTACTTGCAAAGTTGACTCACGATCAACCATATCTTCTTGATAAAGAACTACACTATAAGTAGGAGTACTATCAACTAAGATTCTTCCTTCTCTATCAAGAATAGTGCCACGAGGAGCAGAAATAGGAATTTCACGGATTCTATTATTTTCTGCAGCTTTAACATAATGATCATGATTTACTACTTGTAAAAACCAAAATCGTGTACCTAAAATTATGAAAAAGAGCAGCACAAAATATTTAAAGAAAAGCATACGCCCACGGGGCTTAAAAAGCTGCTGTGAAGGGTCGTCAAAAACTTTCTTTTTTGACATAAATTACTTTCTTACTCCACAAACCACCATAGTTGCCAAATAGGCTACTATTTAGATGTCATTTTAGTGTATTAAGAGGCTTAATTTTATTACCAATTACTAGATCTACCATTAGCTAAATACGAATCTTGTACAAAAATTCTATCCAAAATAGGAAAGAGGAAAAATCCAATTATAAGATTACCTGCTGCTTGCCAAGCTGTCAATTTCACAATTTCAGGAGCATGTAAATCTTGTGGCACCGAGTTAAAAACATAGTGCAAGCCAAGAAATAGTAAGACATTTACTATAGATGCTCCTACTAATATAAATAATCTTGTTAACTTGTTATCTATAGCAAAACGAACATTTATTGTTGAAACTGTAAAACCAATAATTGTCTTAGTGAAACTTCCAGCACCTAATAAACTAACTCCTGAAATTAGATCCTGACTGTAACCTGTAGTAGCTCCAACAATTGTACCTTGTAATGGATTACGCTTAAGTGAAAGATACACAGTTAGAATAAGTGTGATATCTATTTTAGGTAAAACACCACTAGCAAACCGCGGTATATAATTAGGCAGTAAGCTTTGTAAAGCTAAAAACAAAATAATTGCAATTACTATTTTAACAACTTGCACGTTTTTATTAAAAACCTAATAAAGATTCCATTATTTTAGTGTTTCATCTATTTGTAAATCTTGATCTGAAAGTTCCAAGACCAAAACCTGTTCAAGTCCATCTAAACCAGCAGCAGGACGAACAACAATTCGATGACTTCTAGCACCACTTCCTAAACCTACTTCTTGAACATAACCAACTAACAATCCTCTAGGGTAAATACCATCAAGCCCTGTAGTTACAATTGCTTCCCCTTCTTTAACTGTTTCTAATCCAGAAACATTTCGCATTTCGCAAAAAGCTTTTCCAACACCTTTTATTTCACCATAAGCACGAGATTCTGAAAGTTGTGCTCCAACTCCAGCATAATTATCAGTAATTAATTGCACTTGAGCAGATAGTGGGCCAAGTCCAACTACTCTACCTACAATTCCAGCTGGAGTAATAACAGCTTGATGTAGTTTTACACCTGCCAAACGACCTTTATCAATAATTATTTTATTAAAGAAATCACTTCCAGAACGAGCTATTACTTGAGCAGCAACTGATTTGTAAGGCAAAGTTTTTTGCAGTTCTAAAACATTAGCAGCTCGGCGACTAGCGGCTAATTCTTCTTTGACTTTAAAGAGCTCTTGACGCAATTGATCATTTTCTGCCTGTAGCTTTACACTTGTTTCTTTTGCACCTCTTAAATCTATATAGCCTTGCCAAATACCAGATAAAAACGAGCCTACGCCCCCTCCAGCTTTTTGTACTGGATAAACAGCTGTTAGAAGCCAACTTTTTATTAGATTCTGTTGTCCATCTCTAGTACGTCCGTACCAAGACATGGACAAAAGTTGCAGTATTAGCAAAACCACTAGCACTATTGGTGCACGGTTTTTTCCTGGTTCTACAGTAGACATATCAACTATACAGCTTTAAGACAGTTTATTTACCAGAATTAGTTTCACTTATTTTATAATAACAGAAAATTTATCTACTAGTGATTACTAAATAAATAAGCCCTAAAACTAACTCTTAATTATACTTAATTATGGCTATTATAACCATAATTTCCACTTTCTAAGCTTACTCTCTTGAGTAACTCAAAATCTGCCAACATCTTACCTGTTCCTAATACTACAGAAGAAAGTGGATTTTCTGCTAAAGAAACAGGAACTCTAGTTTCTTTCATTAAAAGTTTATCTAAACCTTTAAGTAGCGCCCCACCGCCTGTTAAAACAATTCCTCTGTCAGCAATATCAGCAGATAGCTCTGGTGGAGTACGTTCTAGTGCTACACGTACGGCATTAACTATTGTTGAGATTGGATCAGCCATTGCTTCACGAACTTCATCATCAGAAATAGTAAGAGTCTTTGGTACACCTTCAATTAAATCTCTACCCTTTATTTCCATTGAAAGGCGTTCTTCTAAAGGATAAGCCGAACCAAGTTCAATTTTTATTTGTTCAGCAGTACGCTCACCAATTAGTAAGTTATATTTGCGTTTAATATATTGAGTGATAGCTTCGTCTAATTCGTTGCCTGCAACTCTTACAGCTCTTGAGTAAACAATACCTGAAAGAGAAATTACAGCAATGTCTGTAGTTCCACCACCAACATCTACAATCATATTCCCGTAAGGCTCAGTAATTGGTAGACCTGCACCTATAGCAGCAGCCATAGCTTCTTCTACTAGGTAAACTTCTGAGGCTCTAGCGCGATTAGCAGCATCAATAACAGCACGGCGTTCTACTTGAGTAATTTCACCAGGAACACCTATAACAACTCTAGGACTCACCCAAGATTTACCATTGTGGGCTTTACGGATAAAATGTTGCAACATTTTTTCTGTAACTTCAAAATCGGCTATAACTCCATCTTTCATTGGTCTAATTGCAACAATATTTCCAGGAGTACGCCCTAGCATTTCTTTTGCTTCTTTACCAACTGCTTCTACTTTATTAGTAACTTTATTTATAGCAACAATTGATGGTTCACTTACTACAATCCCTCTTCCCTTAGCATAAACCAAAGTATTTGCTGTTCCTAGATCGATAGCTAGGTCATTAGAAAAAACATTAAAAAAAGATCTTATTTTCACTGAATTTTTTTTTACCTCTATGTGTTTAATCACTTAGCTAGTGAATAAAATTTTCGGCTTTTTAAAGTTAAAAGTTCTTAGATGCTGTTATGAGGTTGCTGTGGTTGTCAAAGTAGCAATTGTTTTATGCTAACTAGCTAGTACTACTTGGTTTTTATTAAGCTCTTTTGCTAGGTACATAGCTTTGTCAGCACAACGAATTAAATCGGCAGGGGAAGTTGCATGTTCAGGGTAACAAGCTACTCCAAAAGATGCTGTTAGGTAAATTTTACTATCAACACCACCACCTCTAAAAACATGTTCTTCAATACTTTGTCTAATCCGTTCTGCAATCATTACAGTCTGCTCAGCAGGTGTTCCCGGCAGCACAATAACAAATTCATCTCCTCCATATCGTGCCACAATATCGGTATCTCGCACAAGTCTGATCATCAGATTTGCTACCTCTATTAAAATAGCACTTCCACAAAGATGTCCATGTGTATCATTTACTGCTTTAAACCCATCTAAATCCAAGAAAATAAGAGAAAGTTGCATTTTATATCTACGTGCTCGTTTTAATTCTGTTTCTAGCATTTGGTAGAGGTATCTAGGGTTGTAAAGTTGGGTTAAATCATCGACTTGCCCTAAGTGTTCAACCTGAGCAAAATGTGTTGCATTTCCAAGGGCAACAGATAAAGATACGGCTATGGACTCTGCGTACGCTAAATCACTAGTACTAAAAGTTCTATCTGTTTGAGATAAAGCCATTTCTAAAACACCAAAAACTTTTGTTCTAGTTTGCAAAGGTGCATAAATTATAGAGTTAAAATTATTTTTTTGAAAATAAGCCTCATTATCAAACTCTTTAGTTCCTTTATTAAACAATATTGCTTTGCCATTTCTTGCTGCCTTCACTAACAAAGGAGATGTTTGATTATTTGTTAATTTTAGTAAAGTAGGAGGCTCCTTTATATTAAAACCTGTTATTAGTTCTAAAAATTTCCCATCTTCTGTACTAAGATATATTGCAAAACTATCTAATTTAACAAGTTGTTGTAACAATTTAGGAAAAATTTTTAGAACTTCTCTTTTTTCTAAAGAAAAATGTAGCTTGGTTATTTCACTAATTAGAGTTTCTGGTTGTAGTAAATTGCGCTCCTCTAGCCGCTTAAGTTGTTTTCCGTAAGACAAATGTAACTTTATTTCTTTAATATTAGTTTCTGAATCTAGATGTGTTAGAAAACCTAAATCTAAGGATTTTTCTCTTAGTAATACATCGTATTGAGAAGAAAAAGAAAATAGCAGGCTATTTGGAAAAAGCTCTTTGAGAGTTTTAGCAACGGTTTGGGAGTTTTGACAAAATTCATAAAAAACAGCCACAGGGTTATACTGAGAGGAAATTTCCTTTATCTCTTGAATTTTAATAACCTCTACACTGTTATCCAATTCACACAATAAATCCATCCATCTAGGAAATCTAGATGTTTGATGCAATACAACAAGTTGCATTTTATTAATATGTTACCCACTCAATAAGTATTTTTATTACCTTAAGCACTTTAGATATTAGCGCTTATTACAACTACAATTTTTGTACTAATTTCCCTCTATTTCCACCTGAGTCTAGGGCTTCAATGACAATTTCTTTTTGTTTAGCTTCTACTGCAACATCAAGCTTAAAGTGACCTTTTCCATCTACTTCACTAGATTTACCATTGTTGATTCTTATAGTAGCACCAGCCCTAGTATCTCCTTCTATTGTCCAAAGTCCTTCTGCTATCTTAGTCATTTTAGTAAGCATAATAGGTATTTCACTACCTTTTAGCTGAACTTTAAAAGAAGCAGCAGGATCATTCCACTTACCTTCTATTCCATCTTTGGTAACAGCTTGCACTTGCCAAAAGATTTGTCCACCTGATGGATTACTCCATTTAAATTTGTTTTCTTTTATATCTTTAGCACGAAGCTTTATTGCCTGTTCAGGAAAAGTCGGAGAAGAGGCAATTGTTAAATTATAAGACTCTGCATCAGCAATAGGTTTCCAACTAAACTCAACTTGTTCACCTGGATTAATAAGTAATTCTCTTGCACTTTGTGGTTTAGTGATTTCTGGTGGAGGAGGTAAATTACTTGTATTTATTGACTTATCTTGATTAACTACTACTACTTGATCAGGATTTACTGATTGTTCTTTACCATCTCCAAAAAGCAAACCAGCAAGACCAGAACCTACAACTACTGTAGTTTTTCCATCATTATTTCCAACCTGTGCATCAGTATCTTTCTTTACTTCAACTTTGACATTAGCTGTATTAACAAAGTGTTTATTACTATCAGGGCCTGTGGTAATTTTTATTTTACCGTTTTCTAAATTATTAACAATACGTTTATCTGACGCAGAATTTTCAGTAATTATAAGAGTTGAGTCTGGTTTAATTGTATATTTAGTTTTGTCAACATATTCTAATAAAGCTGTAGAATTGGAACTAGTTTGTATTGTGTCACCTACATCTAAAGGGGTATCAAATGTTGCTTGTACATAAATTTTTTCCCCTTTATGTTTAACTGTAACGGTTCCATCTATTCTTAAAAAACGAGCGGCTTTGTTTTCAGCCCCAAGGGGACCATCGTAAACGCGAGTAATATATATTTTGATACCGTAACCTGCAATTACTAAAAAAATGCCTATAATCACTGCCCCAATAACGTTATAGATGGTGCTTTTTTGAATAATTAACCATTCTTCAGTAAAACCTTTACGATTTTTTGGTGTTGACATATCTATAAACCTATTAAAACTTATTTATTATTTTTCACCTAGCAAACTTTGTTAAGACTAATTTCAGTAACTAAAAATAAATAAAATCTTAACATAGTTTTTAGTAAAACTGTTCTATAAACATTGAGTGTTCTTAATTTTAAGGGGCACAAACTTATTATTTAATTATTTTCCTTAGTTTAATCCTCTTTAGTAACAAAATCATCAAGTATTTTTTGTAAATCACTAGCACTTATATCATAAGTTTCATTACAAAAATGACAAGTTAACTTAGCTCCTGAATCTTTATGTAACATATCCTCAATTTCTTTTCTACCTAAGGCTACAATTAACCCTAAAGCTCTTTCATGAGAACAATTACAACGAAACTGAACTGGCTTAGTCTGTAAAATTTCAAAGTCCACCTTTCCTAATGCCTTACGTAAAATATCTTCAGCAGTATATCCTTCTTGAATCATTTTAGTACTAGGTGGAAGCAAAGCAACATTATTTGCAATTTCATCTATTAACTTTTCGTCAGCATCTGGCATAGCTTGAATAATAAATCCACCAGCAGCAGTAACCTGTCCTGTTGTATCAACAAATACTCCTAGGCTAATATCTGACGGTATTTGCTCTGATTTTGTGTAATAATAAGCTAAATCCATAGCAATTTCACCAGAAACAATCGGAACAGAACCATAATAAGGATCATGACTAAAACCTATTTCATAGCCAAGTTCCCTTATTACATAAAGCATTCCTGCCCCTACAGCACCTTTTACATCCAATTTACCATTTTCATTTGGAGGTAGCTCTACAAACGGGTTCTTTACATAGCCTCTAACATTACCATAAGCATCTGCTTCAGCAGTAATATTTTCAATCGGCCCATCACATTGAAATTTTACTGTTATCTTCTCTAAATCTTTCAGTAAAGATCCCATCATTAATGTGCCTGTAAGAACACGACCAAGTGCTGCGGACGCTGTAGGAAGAGTATTATGGCGTTGGCAAGCTTCATTAACTAGTGAAGTAGTGACAGCAGCCATACATCTAACACGTTGATCTGCTGCTACAGCTCGAACTAATAAATCATTGTTAGACAATGTATTTCCCTCATTTTTAAGTATTTTCGACATAAATAATGCCAAGCAAAGCTTTTAAGTAAGTTCGCTTGGCATTGTTTTAAGTTATTGACCATAAACTAGCTAAACATATCTTTGACTTTATCAAAAAGCCCTTTTTCATGTGCAGGAGCTTTTTCATCAAATTTAGCTAATTCCTCAAATAATTTTCGTTGTTCACGGCTCAAACTAGTTGGTGTAGTAACGGTTACAGAAACAAATAAGTCTCCTCGCCCTCGACCACCTAAAACAGGCATTCCTTTGCCTTTTAAGCGGAAAATTTTACCAGTTTGAGTTGCTTCCCCAATCTTAATGGTTTCTTCACCTTCCAAAGTAGGAACTGTTATTTCAGCCCCTAATGCAGCTTGTGAAAAAGTTATTGGTACTTTACAGTGAAGATCATTTTCCTGACGCTCAAACACAGAGTGTTCCTTAACAACTATTACTACATAGAGATCCCCTGCTGGACCACCTGCTATACCAGCTTCACCTTCCCCTTGAATACGCAATCTAGCACCAGTATCAACTCCAGAAGGAATTTTGATTTCTAAGGTTTTTTCTTTAGATATGCGTCCTTCACCACGACATTCTTGGCAAGGATCTTTAATAGTCTTTCCTGTACCTCTACAGTAAGAACATGTACGACTAACACTAAAGAAGCCTTGTTGATAGCGAACTTGCCCTACTCCATCACAGGTTGGACACTTAACAGGAGTTGTTCCAGGTGCAGCACCACTTCCTTGGCAACCACCACAGCTTTCTAATCGGGGAACTGTGATTTTTGTTTTAACGCCTTGTGCAGCATCTTCTAGGGTTATCTCCAAGTCATAGCGAAGATCAGCACCTCTTTGCACTTGTCGACCACGCCCACTTCTCCCAAAAAAATCATTAAAGCCAAACAAATCTCCTAAGATATCTTCAAATCCTGGAAATCCACCTGCGCCAAAACCTCCTCCAGCAGAAGCAGCTGAGCTACCTACACCTTGATGCCCAAATCTGTCATATCTGGCTCTTTGGTTTTTGTCACTTAATACACCATATGCTTCGGCAGCCTCTTTAAACTTCTCTTCTGCCTCTTTATCTCCAGGATTTTTGTCTGGATGATATTTTATTGCTAGTTTGCGATAAGCGCTTTTTATTTCGCTTTCATTAGCATCTTTAGCAACACCTAACACTTCATAAAAGTCTCTTTTATTATTACTACTCATAAATTCTCAATTGTTTTTCATAAGATTAGATACTAGTTGGTACTTAATCTCTTTTAAGCTCCTCCACCAGTAGCTCCTCCAGAAAACATTGCTTCTGTGATAAGTCTTCCTATTCTTTCTAGTTCTTCTAGATTTTGGCGTATTGTGCCTAAATCATCTAGAGCTAAAGAATCTTTTGCTTTCATCAAAGTATCCCGAATAGAATCTTGATCCCCAACTGCTAACATCCAACCAAACTCACTAAAGGAGCGTTGTGTGTTTTGCAACAAGCCCTCTAATTTATTTTTCATCATTAATACTTCTTTTTGTTGTCTGTCCGCATCAGCATTTGCCTTAGCTTCTTCAATTAGAGTGTAGATTTCTGAAGGAGAAAGCCCAGAAGAAGGAGAGATTTTCATTGCCTGTTCAAGACCTGTCATTTTGTCTCTTGCAGACACTTCCACAATTCCATCAACATTTATTTCAAAGCTAACTTCAATTTGTGGAACACCACGAGGAGCAGGTGGAATACCTACTAACTCAAATTTTGCAAGTGAACGATTGTGAGCAGCTATTTCACGCTCACCTTGTAAAACATGTACTTCTACTGTAGATTGGTTATCTGCTACAGTAGTAAACACTAAACTCTTTTTCACTGGTATAGTTGCATTGCGTTCAACTAGCTTAGTAAATACCCCACCCCTTGTTTCAATACCCAAAGAAAGAGGTATTACGTCCAAAAGCACTAGGTCTTTAACTTCACCTATTAAAACACCGCCTTGGATAGAAGCACCCATTGCTACAACTTCATCAGGGTTAATTTCTGCGGAAGGAGCTTTACCAAAAATTTGTTCAACACGTTTTTGTACAATTGGAGAACGAGTTTGTCCTCCCACAAGTAAAACCTTATCTACATCACCTGGTTTTAACTTAGCATCCCATAAAGCTTTTTGGCATGGTTCTATAGTTCTTTCTACCAAATCTGAAACTAATTCTTCAAATTTATTTCTATCTAAAATTTTATTTAAGTGTTTTGGGCCAGAAGCATCAGCAGAAATAAAGGGAAGGTTTATATTTGATTCCATAGTGTTAGACAGTTCACATTTAGCACGCTCAGCAGCCTCTTTTAAGCGTTGTAAGGCTAAACGATCTGATCTTAGATCAATATTTGTTTCTGACCTGAATTCTTCTATTAACCACTCAATTATACGTTGATCAAAATCTTCACCACCTAAAAATGAATCACCACATGTAGAAAGAACTTCAAAAACTCCATCATTCATTTCTAGTATGGAAATATCAAACGTTCCACCACCTAAATCATAGACAGCTACTTTTTCTGCTGTTCTTTTACCTAATCCATAAGCTAAAGCAGCAGCCGTAGGCTCATTAATAATACGTTGAACGTTAAGACCAGCAATTTTACCAGCATCTTTAGTAGCTTGGCGTTGAAAATCATCAAAATAAGCAGGAACTGTAATTACAGCCTCATCCACTTCATCTCCAAGAAAATCTTCAGCAGCGGATTTTAGCCTTTGTAATATGATTGCTGATATTTCTGGAGGGGAATAATCACGGCTTTGAACCCTAACTCTAGCATCTCCATTAGCAGACTCAGAAATTTCATAAGGGCAAGATTCTTTTGCTCTTAATACCTCTGGACAATTATACTTGCGACCAATAAGGCGTTTTACTGCAAAAACCGTATTTGCAGCATTAGTTATAGCTTGACGTTTAGCTATTTGTCCGACTAATCTTTCCCCCTTATCAGTAAAACCAACAACAGATGGAGTGGTTCTTCCGCCCTCTTTATTAGGAATAATTTGGGTAACGCCTCCCTCCATTACTGCCACGCAACAGTTTGTTGTGCCTAAATCTATTCCAATTACTCTGCCCATAAAATTATTTTCACCAATTCTAGTATTAAAAACGATTGCTAAGTAGTATTAAGAGCCATTATATCACCAAATAAAAGTAACTTAATACTTTTATATTACTGATATTAACCACGTACTGCTACTTTTACCATTGCAGGTCTTAAGAGCTTCTCACCAAGTTTATAACCTTTTTGTAATTCTGCAACAATGGTATTTTCTGGCAAATCATTGTTAGCTTCTGTAGTAACAGCCTCATGTAAATGTGGATCAAAAGCTTCTCCCAAAGCTTTTACTTGTGAAAGCCCTAAACCAGTTAGCACATCTAAAAACTGACGATGCACCAACCTCACACCTGTTAGAATACTTTCTTGAATTGCTTCAACCTGTTCTCCTTTTGGAGCAGAATCCAAAGCACGTTCTAAATTATCTAAAACAGGTAAAAGCTCGATTACAACATTTGACCGAGCTTGTGCATGAGTTTCGCTTCGTTCTCTTTCTACACGTTTGCGAAAATTCTCGAACTCTGCTTGCCTACGCATAAGCTGTTCATAAATAAGTTTCTTTTCTTCAGAAACTTTTGCTGCTTTTTCTTGTGCTTCAGATAAGTCTATAAGAAGCTGAGCAATTTCAGCTTCACTCATTGAAGGCTCTGATCTTAGATCTTCTTTAGTGGCACTTTCACCACCTAGTTCTTCCACAACCAAATCTGTTTCTTCAGGAGAAAGTGAGTCTTCTGTTGCTTCTTTTACCTCAACAGAAGGTTCTGCATTTTCTAAGCTTTCATCCTTCTGAGATTTGGTCTTTGTAGTATCTGGCGTTTTTTCTGAGTTCTCTATTGTCATCTTGGGCTAAAATCCTATAGTTTTTGTTTTTTATCATTTAGAAAAATTTTTAACAATAAAAGCAAGAATACCTTAAACAAATCATAAGGTATCTTTACTAGCACTGAAAATTTATTAGAAAATAACTTTACTTTGTAGCAAGAGGAAGTTCTTCACTAAAAACTTTTTCAAATAAACGAGCAATATAGTTGACCACAGTAATCATCCTACCATATTCCATTCGTGTTGGCCCAACAACTCCAACTCCACCAATAACATTGCTACCACAAACATAAGGAGCTGTTATAATGGTGCAATTACGCAGGCTAGGAGTATTATTTTCTGATCCAATACGAATACCTATTCCTGTTGTAGTTGATTCTGCTAAACATTCATTAAGAATTTTAAGTAGTTTCCCTTTCTCCTCATACATGCGAAACAATGCTCGAAGACGTTCTGTATCTGTAAAATCTGGCTTGCTTAGTATAGTAGATGTACCATCAACATAAACTTCTCCTTGCTCTTCATTACCAAGCCCCTGATTACAAAGCAAAATAGCATTTTGGAGCAATCGATCATAGAGAGCCTTTTCTTCACACATCCGCTTAAGGATTTCTCCCCTAATGGCACTTAAGCTTAAGCCTTTAAAATTATCTATTACATATCTAGCTGTTTTGTCTAGTTCGCTTTGAGAAAAGTCTCCTTCAACGCGAATTATTTTATCTCGCACAAGACCCGTACGAGATACCATAACAACTAGTATTCTACCATCAGAAAGTTTAACAAATTCAATATGTTGTAAAATATCTTGGCTTATTCCTGGGGAAACTACGATACCAACATTATTAGACATCTGTGAAATTAAATGAGAAGTTCGCTCCATAAACTGTGCAGCGCTACTAATTTCAGTGTCTAACAAAGAAACTTTTATAGCAGATTCATCAGATTTTGATATCTTGACCTGCCTTAAAATACTATCTACATAAAACCGATAGCCTTTATCTGTAGGAACACGACCAGCAGAAGTATGTAGGTGTGTTAAATAACCTGCTTCCTCTAGATCCGCCATGATATTGCGAATTGTGGCAGCACTAAGGTTCTCTTTTGATCGTTTTGAAAGGGTTCTTGAACCAACTGCTTCACCAGTATCAACATATAGTTTAATTACCGAAAGCAGTATATCTTTGCTACGTTGATCAAAAATAAATTTTTCTGGTTTCCTACTTGGCATAGCCTAAAAGTCAAACTATGAACTTAATAAAGTTTTAATAAAACGTTTAACAGTAGCATTGCTAATCTACCTGTGTCAAGTCACTACCTCTACTAACTCATCTAGATCCCTAGTGTTAGCGATATTATTCCTTACTAACAAAGTTAAAAAAAATGGAAAAGGAAAAGTACTTAAGCAATAAGAAAAGTTTCACTACTAAAGAGATATTTTTGCAAAAATTTATTCATGCTAGACTTATTGCTTTTAACAAAGCACTTTTTCAAAGGAGATCTCTACAACCAATAACTAATTTATACTAACTTATGTTTTCTGGCTTGTAGTAAAAACTAATGAATATCGCGATCATTCCTGCAGGTGGTCAAGGCCGACGAATGGGAAATTCTTCTGCTAACTCACCTATTAAACAGTTTCTAACACTTCGAGAAATCCCTATAATAGTTCACACTTTACGCCAATTTGAAGCTTGTCCTGATATTGATAAAATAATAGTAGCTCTGCCAAAAGAAGAAGTAGAAAAAGCTACATTAACTGAACTATGCCAACAATATCAGCTAAACAAAGTCCTCCCAGCCGTCATAGGCTCAAGTGAACGGCAGTTATCAATATTTGAAGCTCTAAAATCTATAGCAACTTCTCCACTCCATGAACAAACACAAATCGTTGCTATCCATGATGCAGTACGCCCATTTGTTAGCCCTGAATTAATTAGCAAATCTATAGCTGTTGCTCGTGAGCATAAAGCTGCTCTTTGTGCAATTCCTGCAACAGATACTATAAAAGAAGTTACTAACGGTAAAGTAACTAAGACAATACCTCGTACATCAATTTATCTAGCACAAACTCCTCAAACATTTTCTTATAAGCTCATCTTAGAAGCTCACCAAAAAGCTGTAGCAGAAAATTTTTTTGCTACAGATGATGCAATGCTTGTGGAATGGTTAGGTGAAAGTGTAACTATAGTTGAAGGTTTAGCAGAAAACATAAAAATTACTAAACCTTCAGATCTAGCACTAGCTGAATTTTTGCTCTCTAATATGTTGAAATAATTATGTATTCCCCAAATTGCGCTCGTTTTTTATATTCCCCAAATTGCGCTCGTTTTTTATATTCCCCAGGTTGCGCTCGTTACACTCGCTAAAACCTGGGGCTAATATGGGTTGAGCGAATTATAATTTGAACTAATTCAAATAATTAGATTCGTTTCCAACAGAGTCATATATTAGCCCGGGGTTTTAGCGAAGCGCAACCCCGGGAATGAAGTGTAATCCAAATAGGATTTTTGAAATGGCTCAAATTAATATTAGCCTAACTCATATTAGCCCGGGGTTTTAGCGAAGCGCAACCCCGGGTTCAAGGGGTTTTAGCAAAGCGCAACCCTGGGTTCAAGGGGTTTAGCTAAGTTACAACCGTAGGTTCATCAACTCCACAATAATCTTTAAGTTTCAGGATTTCTTTGGCAGCATCTATTAGAGGTTTTAAGATTTGATTAATATCACTTTTGCCTCCATCTTGGTGAAAACGCTCTATATAAATCCTTAAAGTGGCACCTTCTGTGCCTGTTCCTGAAAGACGGAAAATAATTCTTGACCCATCACCTAATAAAAGTCTAACACCTTGTTTTGTGCTAACACTTCCATCCACAGGATCGGTATAACTAAAATCATCAGCTTGATTTACTTTTGTATCAGCAATAGAAGTACCCACTAAACTAGCTAAATTTTCTTTTAAAAAAGCCATCATTTTATTGGCACCTGCTGAATCAATTCCTTCATAATCATGGCGCTGATAGTAGCTGCGACCAAATTTTTGCCAATGCTCTTCTACAATTTCAACAACTGATTTACCAGTATGAGCAAGTATTGAGAGCCAACATAATACAGCCCATAGTCCATCTTTTTCTCTGACATGGTTTGAGCCTGTTCCAAAACTTTCCTCACCACAAATAGTGCATTTATCTGCATCCATTAAATTTCCAAAAAATTTCCAACCTGTTGGAGTTTCATAACACTGCATTGCATAAAATCTAGCTACTCGATCAACTGCTGTACTAGTAGGCATTGAGCGTGCTACACCTGAAAGCCCAGTCTTGTAGCCAGGAATTGCCCTTTGAGCATATTCAGCAATAATTGCTAAAGAATCTCCTGGAGTTACAAAAAAGTTTTTTCCTAAAATTAAATTGCGATCTCCATCTCCATCACTAGCTGCACCAAAATCTGGAGCATTTTCACCAAACAAATAATCAACTAAATCTTTAGCATAGACTAAGTTAGGGTCTGGATGGCCTTGTCCAAAATCTTCTTTTGGTACACCATTTACTACAGTTCCAAGAGGTGCACCTAAACAACCTTCTAAAATATGGTGTGCATAAGGGCCAGTTACTGCATGCATTGCGTCAAAGCGCATCTTAAAACCACTAGCAAAAAGTTTTTGTAAAGCTCCAAAGTCAAATAACTCTTGCATTACTGCCGTATAATCTGCTAGTGGATCAAAAACTGTAACTGTAGTATTGCCAATAGTAGTACTGTGCTCATGATCTATATCTATGTCTGGGTCTACAATCCTATAGTCAGAAACTTTTAAGGTATGTTGGTAAATAGCTTCTGTAATATTTTCTGGTGCTGGCCCACCATTACGAATATTGTATTTAATTCCAAAATCTGCATCTATACCACCAGGATTATGACTAGCAGAAAGTACTAATCCACCTAAAGCTTTATGACGGCGAATTACAGCAGACATTGCTGGAGTAGAAAGAATACCTGCTCGACCAATCATTACTTTTCCAAATCCATTAGCAACTGCTAGAGAAACAATTTTTTCTATTGCAATACGGTTATAATAGCGACCATCTCCACCTACAACTAAAGTTTCTTCTTTGAAAGCTACATTAAATTTTTCTTGAACAGCATTAAATACAGATTGAACAAAGTTCTCTAAATAGTGTTTTTGCATAAACACTTTAGTTTTCTTCCTTAACCCAGAAGTACCAGGTTTTTGATCAGAAAAAGGGGTAGTTCTAACAATTTGTATAGTTGGCTGAGACATATTGTGCCTTTCTTAAATAAGACTTTGGAAAAATAAAGAAGATATTATAGCCAGTTTATCGCTTAAAGATTGACAAAAATTTCCTGCTCTACTAGCTTATCTTCAATTATTTAATTTTTACAATAGAAACTCAAATGTTATCACGTGTTTACTTAGATAATAGTGCTTCTACTAAAATTGCCCCTGAAGTTTTAGAGGCAATGTTACCATATTTTAGTGAGCAATTTGGTAATGCCTCATCTATTCACAGCTTTGGTCAACAAGCTAAATCAGGTATGGATGAAGCTAGACGCCAAGTAGCAACACTTATTGGAGCAGATTTTAACGAAATTATTTTTGTTAGTGGGGGCACTGAGTCTGACAATTTGGCAATCCGAGGTATTACAGAAAGTTATCGTGGTAAAGGTAACCATATTATTACCTCTCAATTTGAACATCCAGCAGTTCGTAACACTTGTGCTCTTTTAGAAAAACAAGGATGGCGTGTTACGTATTTGCCTGTTTATGAAAATGGGCGAGTAAGATTAGAAGATGTAAAAGCAGCTATTACAGATGAAACTCTTCTAATAACTATAATGCAAGCTAATAACGAAGTTGGAACAATACAACCAATTGCAGAAATAGCAGAATTTGTTAAAGAAATTCGCACACATCGTAAATATATCTTTTTCCATACAGATGCAGTACAAAGTGCTGGTAAAATTCCTATAGATGTAAAAACTCTAGGAGTAGATTTACTTTCACTTTCTGGACACAAAATACATGGTCCCAAAGGAATTGGAGCACTTTATCTGCGTAAAGGAGTACGTGTAAACTCTCAACTTACTGGTGGAAAACATGAACGTGAACGTCGTGCAGGAACAGAAAATATTCCAGCTATAGTTGGGCTAGGAGCAGCAGCAGAACTAGCACAACACACTTTGACACAATTTCAAGAAATCAAAGTGTTACGAGATTATTTTGAGAAAAAAGTATTAGAACTAGTTCCAGACATTAAGTTTAATGGAGATACAAATAATCGCTTGCCTAATGTTTCTAACATTAGTTTTAGTTACGTTGAAGGAGAAGGTTTACTTATTGCGCTAGATCTAAAAGGAGTTGCTGTATCAACAGGCTCAGCTTGCTCTTCTGGCTCAACAGAACCAAGTCCTGTACTTTTAGCAATGGGGTTAAGCAAAGAAATGGTACGTGGTAGTATTCGTTTTTCTTTATCTCGCTATACAACCCAAGAAGAAATAGACTACCTTTTAAGCGTACTTCCTGAAGCGGTAGAGAGATTAAGGCGTGTTTCTCCTCTTTATAAACAAGCAATGACAAAAATACTATAAGTGTAAATGCAATATTCTAAAATCATTCTAGATCATTTAGAAAATCCTCGTAATGTTGGTGAAATAGAGGACGCAACAACAATAGCAGAAGTAATAAACAGCGCTTGTGGAGATAAAATAAAGCTTTCTCTTAAGCTAGCAAATAGGAAAATTATTTTAGCTCAAATGAAAGCTTATGGTTGTGTACCAACTTTGGCAGCAGCATCACTATTAACTGAATGGCTAAAAGACAAAACTGTTGAAGAAGCGATTAATTTATCAACTGATGATTTAGTAAAATTGTTAGATGGGTTGCCTAGAGGCAAACGACATGCAGCAGATTTAGCTATAGAAGCATTACAAGAAACTTTATCCAAACTTTAGAATTTAAATTTTATGAGTGAAGAACTTTTTACCAAACCAGAAAAGCTATTTACCTTACAAGAAGCTAACAACCTTATTCCCAAATTACGACCTTTGATTAAAAGGGTAACTTTAGAGAGTAATGCCTTAGTTTTTCTACAAGAAGAAATTAAGAAAGCACGTTCTAAAGCTAATTATGGTGGAGGTTCTTATAAAGGAACAGCCTATCTAAATCACTTAGCTGCTTTAAGTGCTACTATTAATGAAGTTGAAAAGACAGGTGTGTTAGTTAAAGACTACCGCACAGGCTTATGTGATTTTCCTCACTTAAAAGATGGACGAATTATATATTTATGCTGGAAAATGGATGAAAAAGAAATCCACTATTGGCATGAAGTAGATGCAGGATTTGCAGGACGTCAACCCTTATAAAAACATCTAGTGAAAATTGTTACAGCAAAATAGCCTAGCAACGCTGCTAAGCTATTTTACCTAAGAAACTAATTTAAAGGTGCACTATTACTATCTGGAACATCAGTTGGTGTAGTTGTAGCACGTAATACACCTGATTCATCAATATAAAAAGCCTTATCTCCTGTTGTTCCAACACCAGCTTGTATTGTAGGACGAGCTACTATGTTGTATTGAGTTGGTCCTGGATTAGAAAAATTGAAGCTGTAACCATTTTTTGGACGTTGAGTAGGAGCAGGATTCCCACCTTTTGATGGCATAGTTGGAGTAGGATTTGTAGCCGCAGCAAGTGCACCATCAATGTATTCTTCACTAAAAAGACCCTGCGGTGTTGCAAAATTACCATTGCCAACACCAGCTGAATAGCTAGCTTGTGTCCCATGAATAAGTCTCATCATAGCTGCGGCAGAAGATGTATTAGCAGAACGCTTAGCAGCAAATATATTTATTACAGAAATCGCTGCTAAAATACCAATTATTGTCACAACTATTAGTAACTCAATAAGACTAAATCCTTTAGAAGATTTGATACTTTTGTTGAATTTACAATCAGCCTTTTTCATAGTTCCCACCTTAAATTGGACTTTTTGATTTAGGATAACCCTTAGTGCTTACTTGGGTTATACCTCTAGTTAAAGGTATTATTGTTTAGGATTAACAAAGTAAGAAAATTAATTTAGAAAAATTTTGCTCTCTTATCTCTTATAAACTTCATTCATTTATGTTTATACTACTTACTTTGATTAAACAATAAATAAAGCTATTATTGGTTTGTGATTTTTTGTCGGTCTTGAAATAAGGCAAAAACTGTACCATTCAAATTATTTGTTATATGTAAAATCTATTTTATTTATAAAAATGTTAATGGAACCTTTATGAATTATTAACAAAATCTTAATTTAGTATTAACCAGATTGTTAAAAAATTCTTCAAACTTTTAATAATTTTTCCATTTTTTGTCATTTTTTTGTTTTGATCTAGTAACGAAATATGTCACCTTTTTCTAAAATAAAAAAATTCTTCTTAAGTCTCCCTCTAAAATATAAGTTGCTTTTAGGGCTTGTTCTGATAATTTTGGTCTCAACAATTGTTGCCTGGATTTATTTGCAACAAATAAAAGAGATATTAACTAATGAAGCTACAAAACAAACAGCTTTATCTCGTATTGAATCATCCATAACTGTAAGAAACCCTTTGACTATAAATAGTTCTGCGATAAAAATATCTCTTGAAACAACCGAAGCTAGAGCAATTTGCCAATATAATGATAACTACTATATAGCAACTCCTGGTGGATTATTAGCCCTTGATAACAATGGTAAATTATTAGCTCATTATACTATTCTAGATGGTTTACCTAGTGTTGATTTGCTAACATTAGCTGTTTTTCGTTCTCAACTTTATATTGGGACAGCAGATAATGGTTTAATTGCTTTTAATGGCAAGGATTTTACCCATTATCAAATTCAAAAGCCTATAATTAAGCAGCTCAATGTTTTATCAGCTAGTGAAGAAAAACTGTTAATTGGCAGTTTTGATGGAGGCTTACTTAGTTTTGATGGAACAAAGTTCACTCACCGAGATCAAGAAATCAAGCCTATTCCACAAATAACATCTTTACTAGAGCATGAAGGAAGACTTTTTGTTGGAACTTATGCTTCAGGTCTTTATTTTTGGCAAGAAAGCCGTTGGCAACAACTTACTAAAAAAGAAGGTTTGCCCTCTGATCATGTTACAGCATTAATTGAAGATAAGCGGGGAACTATTATTGCGACAGACTTTGGCGTAGTGTTACGCACAACAACAGGTGAAATTGAGCAACTTAGTAAACTTCCCAATATTATTTCTTTGGCAAGAACAGGAGATAGTCTTTGGGCAGGATTTTTTACTGGAGGGTTGACAGAAATTTTGGAGAATACCTCTACTTCTAACTTAAGTTCTATCAAAAAAATTACAACTAATTTAACAACTGATAATTTAGTTGGGGATGAATGGAAAAAAAGAAGCAATACCAAATTATGGGTAGATAATAGAGGGAGTTTATTTGCCTTAACAAGTAAAGGAATTTGGCAGGCTAGCTTAGATAAAACTAGAATAGATTTTGAACCTTTTGGAGCTACAGCCCCTCTAGCTCCGTTAACCGCAGCCCATATTAGTTCAATAGCTTTTGATGAAAGAAACCGTCTATGGATTGGATATTTTGATAGAGGTATTGATATTTTTGATCCAGAAACAATGCAATTAATTACTCACTTAGAAGATAATTCTATTAGAGAAATTAATTTTATCTCTTTGGATCCAGAAGTTCCAAGAATGTTAGTTGCAACTTCTGCTGGACTAGCAGTTTTTGATAGTCAACTACAATACCGAATGTTAGATGAACATAGCGGACTCAATTCAAATATGGTAGCGCATGCCTTAACAATACCAAATCTTTCAGATACACAACTTGCAATATCAACAGGACGAGGGCTAACTTTAATGCAAGGAACAAAAACCAAAAGCCCTATTTCTTTGCCAAACAACTATCTCTATACAAGTGCATTCATCAATAACCATTTATTCCTTGGAAGTTTAGGTGGATTAATAGAGCTTGAAGGGCTTAGAGTAATAAAAAGCTTAACAATTAACAATTCCAAACTTTCTCATAACTGGATAAACGCTTTGTTAGCAGTTAATGGAACTCTTTACATTGGAACAAATGGTGGGGGGGTAGATGCACTTACACCAACAGGTGAAATTGTTAATTTTTCGCCTGAAATAGGAAAATTTGATGTTAACCCTAATGCTTTATACACAGATAATGACTTTTTATATGTTGGGAGCTTAGGACAAGGCGCTTTTATTCTAGATTTAAAATCCAAAACTTGGCATAAGTATTCTCTAGCACTTCCTTCAACAAATGTAACTGCCATTACTAGCTTTAATCAATATGTTTACTTTGGCACTAGTAATGGGCTACTACGAATTGACCGTAAAGTAATACTAGAAAAATAGCTAATAGAATTTACTTTGTTTTAGATTCTTTTTGAAGTAGCAATTGATAGTTAAACTCTGCTCCATAGAGCAATGCATAGGAAGTTAAAAACATCCAAATCAATAAAATAATCACAGCTCCTAAACTACCATAAATTTGGTTATAAGACCCAAAACGTTGAACATATGAATTAAAAAGGAGTGTAGCAACAAGCCAAAGAAATGTAGCAAGCAAAGCTCCTGGCAATACATCTCTCCATTTTTGTTTACGTTCAGTACCAACGCGATAAACCAAAACAGCAATTGAAACAACTGTAAGTAAGACAATTGCCCAACGAATCCAATTCCAAAGATATCTCCACATATGATCTAAACCATAGTAGTGAGTTAATAAATGTTCTAATTGTTCCCCAAAAATAGTGGCAATTGTAGATAGAAACATTGGAACTCCGGCTACAAACACTAATAAAATTGCCATTAGTTGTTGAGTCCAAAAACTTCTTTCTGATTTTATGTTATAGATTTTATTAAAAGCAGTTTGTAGAGAGCCCATTACACCTGAAGCTCCCCAAATAGCGCCTATTAATGAAAGCCAAAATAGTCTAGGGCTAGAGCTGATTTTTAAGCTATGAATATAGTTCTCTACTATTTTATAACTTTCTGTGGGCATCATTCGATTTAGAGTAGTGAGCATTTCTGTAATGCTACGTGTGGCATTACCCCATATAAAAAATAGAGCAATGATGGCAACTAACATTGGAAAAAGAGATAAAATAAAAGAATATGCAGCTTCTTTTGCTAGCCCTGCACAATTATCCTCATTTGACTTCCAGGCTGCTTCTTTTAAAGCAACAAAAATCTGCCAAAACCAAGAAGTTTTTTCTGTAGTCTTAGCAGAACTGCTATGTGGTGTTGTTCCCACATTTTGAGAAGAAACTTTTTGTTGAATACTAGGTTTTGTCTTACGCAATGTAACTATATATTGTAACTTTAGTCATCTTCTTCAGGATCTGGCATTTTGATGCGTGGTAATTTACTAGTTTGCATTCCACGACGGCCTTCTCCTGGAAAAAAGATAGAAAGGATTTCAACTGTGCGCCAAATAGGTTCGTCAGCTTGAGGAGCTTCTAAACCATCACCTTCAAAGTTTGCTGTTACTACAGTAATATTATCTTCTCCACCACGCAAGTTAGCCAACTCTACCATATCTCGGCATGCAATATCTAATTCTTCTACACTCAATATATCTCTAAGTTCTTCGTCACTTAGCTTATTGGATAAACCATCAGAGCAAAGTAACAATCTATCTCCGCTTCGCAGGTTTAATTTAGTCATAGCTATTTGTATGTTAGGTTCAACACCTAAGGCTTGTAAAATAATATTGCGATTTGGAGCTGTTGCAGCTTGTTCTTTCGTTAACCGTCCTAAATCTATCAACATTTGCACAGCAGACTGATCTTTAGTTATTTGCTCAAACTGTTTATCTCTAAGTAGATAGGCTCTACTATCACCTACTTGAGCAATATAAGCAACCTTACCTACAACTAGAGTTGCAGTTAAGGTAGTACCCATGCCTCGGTAATCAATATTCATTTGGCTTTCTTCCCAGAGCCGTAAATTTGATTTCTCTATGCATATTTTTAAAAGATCTGTTGTAGTAAGATTTAATTTTGAGCCATTAACAGCCCGATTAAGTTCATCCACTAACGTATTTAGCCCAAGATAACTTGCAATATCGCCAGCTGCAGCGCCTCCCATTCCATCGGCCACAGCCATCAAGCTACCCTGTTCACCAAGAGTTTGCTTAATAATTTCTTTTGTACCAGGAACAAAGCGCCGAGAAGAAAAATCAGCAAGTATTGTTCCTGTAGAAAGATCCGATACAATAAACGAATCTTGGTTTTGAGATCTAACTACACCAGTATCACTAATGCCAAAAATCTTTAGATGTATATTATTTTGTTGAGTCACCAACATTGCTCCAAAATAAGAAGTGATTTTGCCTGTATCAATTTTGTTTAGATTAGGTAAATGAGAAAAACTATTTTAACCCTATTTAAACGTTAAGCAAACATGAAAATCAAACTATTAGTAAAAATGATGCAAGTAGTTATATTACTCTCTATTAGGTTTTCCCTACTTAAACAAAAATAAGTTCAGCTTATTTAATCTTTTTAGAAATACATACGAAATAATTTTTTATGCTAAGCATCCTTCTTACCCATCCATTCATCTACTAGCACGCATTATTTTACCTGTAATGCTAGTAAGCTTATTCAAAAAATTAAAGAGACATTTTAGTGTTTAAAACAGAAAATATTTTAAACCACATTACTTGTATACCAAATTATCTAAACCATATTAGTTGTATGGAAATAAATTTTATTCTAGCAAAACTTTTCTTTTTTGATCAAAATAGCTTACAATACCTCTTCGTAAATGAGCCTAAGACTTTGAAAATCTGTTTTGGTCAAAGAAACGAAGCTGTCTTTTATTACCTAGTAAGTGTTAATTTGCTAAGGAGATCTTTATCCTGCTTTTACCAGCTAGCAATAACTACTATACAAAATTTCGCCTAAATCCAGTTTTTTACTGGCATACTTATTTTTCTTCTTTACTAACAGCCTTCTTTTTAGCTGTTAGGTGCCCGCAATCAAAAAGCATTAGTAATACTAGCAATACTAATTATAATTTTTTAGTACAGTCTATCTGTGTAGCTACTCTTGGCTACGCAATGTTCTTTAGATAGTTTTTACTAATAAGTCAAAAGTTTTAGCAATTTAAGAATTTTTGTTTATAAATTTCCTTAAAATCTAGCGAAAATGCGCTAACTTTCATCTTGATGGAGAAAAAATATGGCTAATTTCACAAACTACACTGTAAAAAGAGGTGATACCTTATCTGGTATTGCTAAGCACTATGGAACTACTTGGAAAGATATTTTTCGTATTAATCGCGATGTTATAAGCAGCCCCAATCTAATTTACCCAGGTCAAGTTTTAAGAGTACCTTCAAGTGAACCTGTCGAAAAACCAACAAAAACTACTGAAGAAGGTTACATCTCTTATAAAGTACAAAGAGGTGATACCCTATCTTCAATAGCGCTTAAAGTAACCAAAGGCAAAGTATCTTGGCAAAAGATTTTTGAGGCAAATCGTGACATCATCAAAAATCCAAATCTAATTTTCCCAGGCCAAGTTATACGTATTCCTGCACCTGGTGATGGTCCAGACCTAGTTCGCAAAACTACTGTTACAAACGGTATCTTAAAAAATAAAGAAACTGGTGATGAAATTAGAATCGGTGGCCCGCTTCCAGACCCTATAGATCCTACTTCTGAAGTCTATAGTCCAAAGATCAAAGAATCCAAATTGCCTCCTGCTGTAGATCTTCGTAAATTTATGACAAAAGTAGAAGATCAAAGCAAATCCAATAGTTGTGTAGGTAATGCCATAGTAGGTGCTTATGAATATTTAATCAATCGGGCTTATGGTAAAAGTCCTGATCTTAGCCGTTTGTTCGTTTATTTTGGTGCAAGAGAATTAGATGGAACTGCTAAAAAAGATGAAGGTTCAAAACTAGCTTATGCAGTAAAAGTTGTTAAAACTCAAGGTGTTTGTATAGAAAAAACTTGGCCTTTTGATCTCAAAAAAATAACTACTAAACCTCACCAAAAAGCTTATCAAGAAGCTCCTACTTTTGTTGTTAAAAATGGAAAACGTCTTAACTTAACCAATCTAGCCCATGTTCGCAGTGCTTTAGCAGAAGGCTATCCAGTGACTTTCATTGTATTGCTTTTTGAATCATTCCAAAAAGTAGGAAACAATGGTCGTGTTCTAGTTCCAGATGTAGCGTCTGAAAAACCTCTAGGCGGCCATGCAATGGTTGTTGTTGGTTATTCCGACAAAGACAAAGTGTTTATCGTTCGCAATTCTTGGGGTGAAAAATGGGGCGATAAAGGCTACTGCTATATTCCTTACGATTACTTTACTAACCCTAAACTAGCAGGTGATGCTTGGATTATATTTGGTCTAAAATCAGGCTCTACCGCTAATAAGAAACGTATCTCTCCTCGTTGGAAGAAAAAGCTTGGCCCAATCAAGAAAATTCCAAAAGTTGACTACACCACAGATATCTGGATTACAGAATCATATTCATTATTTGACTATGAATGGGATTATGTACTAACAGGAGATTACTATACCCTTGATTACTATGAAACAAGTTTTCCTTTCTATCAATGCGCAGTACCTTCATATGTAGAAAGCTATGCTGAATTTACTGGTAACACTGCTGTTTACCAAGAAGTTCTCAGTGCTTGGGAAACCTCAAATGCCGAAGCTGAAACCATTTCATCCTCCTGGGGCGAAGATGTTTACTCTGCTGAAGCAGATGTAACTTTTGATACCGAAATAGGCGAAGAGTGGGATGATGATGAATGGGATGATGCTGAAATTGATGCTTTTGATGACCTTCTAGATGATGACGATTATTACGACGATGACTATGATGATGATGATGATGATGATGATGATGATGATGATGATGATGATGATGATGATGATGATGATGATGATGACGATGATGATGACGATGACGATGACGATGATGATGACGATGACGATGACGATGATGACGACGATGATGACGACGATGATGATGATGATGATGATGACGATGACGATGATGACGACGATGATGACGACGATGATGACGATGATGACGACGATGACGATGATGATGATGATGATGATGATGATGATGATGATGATGATGATGATGATGATGATGATGATGATGATGATGACGATGATGATGATGATGATGATGACGATGATGATGACGATGACGATGACGATGATGACGACGATGATGACGACGATGATGATGATGATGATGATGACGATGACGATGATGACGACGATGATGACGACGATGATGACGATGATGATGACGATGATGACGACGATGATGATGATGATGATGATGATGATGATGATGATGAAGATGATGATGACGATGACGATTATGA
>JBDIBI010000028.1:0-91240 GCA_039812885.1 Blastocatellia bacterium | reverse complement strand
TGATATGAGTTGGAGAACTATTGATATAATAGAGGCATATACATTAAGATGGCTAGTAGAGGTTTTCTTTGAGGACTGGAAGGGTTATGAAGGTTGGGGTCAATTGACCAAACTGCCTGACTATGAGGGATCAAGCCGTGGCCTGATTCTGAGTCTGTTGCTTGATCATTGCCTACTTATTCATCCTCTTCAATCTGCCCGCTTTGAAAACAAACTGCCCGGTTTTACACTGGGCAGTCTACTACGCAAAGTTCAGATGGATTCTTTACTTACTCTTATCCAAGATATTGTAAATGCTTCTAATCCCGTTGAAAAACTCAAAATTCTTTCTCAATCCATTGAATCTCTTTTTTCTCTCAACTTTTCTAACAAACACTTAGCTGGCAAGGACATTTCTAATCTTCGTCCTTCTATTTCTTTATCTCGTCATGCCTATCGGGATTTTTCTATCCCTTTGGCTGCTTAAAAACTTGATCATCGAGTTTAAAGGGTTGGCTAATAACTTTTCAGAAATAAATTGGTATCCTTTTTGAAGATAAAATTTTTTTCTCAAGTTTATAGGATTCTTCATTTTTGCAAGTAAAATCTATTAATATTTCTGGTTGCCGAGCACATAAATATTTACATTTACCAATAAATGGGGCTGACCATCGGCTTTTATCCATTGCAATATAAGTTGGATGTAACCCTGTATAATCATTAACTACTATTTTTAGTGAGTCAAAATCAAATACTTTTGTTTTATATATTTCTGTATATATGTTATATTCTACTTCACTTAGCTCTTCACTACTTTTCATTTTCATTTTTTACTTTTTATCTACTTTACCAAGAATAAGTTACTTTTATTTTTCGGAAATTAATACATATTTTTATTTATATATTTTTTATTACACATATATTCGCAAACGCTCAAACAGCAACTTCACTGGCAAGCATTTCCAAAGAGCATTAAAGATGAGGAATATGAGTCTGTATACGGTGTTTGTTTGGCTTCTTATTAAAAAAACTGACCAAAATTTATCTACCAAAATATTAATCACAATCATAGTATTTACTTAGCTCTATTGATTATACAGCATAAAACTTAAAACTTTATAAGTTCACCAGTAAGTTGTGAAAATATAGTGTGTTTTAATAAACTCCAAATTTCACTTCTAAATTACTTACGGTATTTTGGCCTGATTTTGCTCTAATTTCATTAATATTAAATATATTTAACCCTTCTTAAAAGATAATAGTTTATATAGAAGTACTAACATATAATAAAACCAACGCTATTAACAGCCACGTAATACTACTCATCTTTCCAGATTCCAGTGATTGGCTTTGCTTGTCTATCTCCATCAGCAAGAGGTTCAAGCCCAAAGTTTTCTTCTATTGTTCTTAAAACATTGTAATGATTATATTCTCCTGATACTTTGCCAGGTTTTACATTACCACCAAGAAATACTGTATATATTGGGTTTTTGGAATTAAGTAATGCTGACTCATCATAAGTAATAACAACTAAAGTTTTATTCATTAATTCTTTATTACTGGTTAAATTAGCTAAAAACTTTGGAATAAAATTATCCCAAGGATATTTTAAGCCAGAATCATGACCATCATTTTGCATATCTGGACTATAGAATGAATAGTTAGGTAGTTTATTATTATTTATATCGATTATAAACTCTTCAGCTCTAACAATATGACTCTGTAAAAGAGGGTTATTTTTACAGAAACTTATAAATGGAACATGTTTTCTAACATAATTATGTTTATCTGGATAATTTTTATTGCCCTCATAATATTGTTGAGGAGTTCCTGGATAATTCTCTGCATAGTTTTTCCAGGTCAAGTGTTCTTTTTCTAACAAATCGCCTATTGTTTTACTAGATATATCAACAGCAGCATCTCCTTTTTTATAGCTATTTTTTTTATCTTGTTGAAACTCTAGACTAGTTTTACCAGATATCATAGCAAGATAATTAAATTGTGAAGGGTGAAATAGAGCTCTAAACTGAGTAAATTCAGCACCTTCATCTAAGATTTTGCTTAATCCTTTATATTTTTCACTATCTTTATTTTTCTCAGCTTCTTTTCTAGCTTCTAGAATATAATTTCTTACTTTGTCATAATTCTGATTTTCCAGAAAGACAATTATTACATGCTCAAAATGACGTTTTGATTTTGCTACAGTTGCGCCTCTTAATTGTGAGCCTTTTTCTATTGGTGTAGCAACAGTACAACTCATTGAAATAACTACAAATAACATAGATATACACAAAATTATTAAATATTTTACCTTCATAAAAATCCTTTTAAAACCTCTATTTTTATATTTTTTAAGACAGATAACTTTAGTTCTTTACATAATTAGAACAATTGTCTACTAGGTATTAGGACGTGTTTTTTTATAGAAAACATACAAAATCTGCACTAAATTATGTTGCTACTCAGTTCCAAAACACTACAATGAAATACCATTTTATTAAAATTTAGATACTTTGAGTATATATAACAATTACAGTGTACAGATTTGTATAAATCATTTTTGAAAAAGAGCAGTGATTATTTAAGAAAGATATTAATACTGTTGGTTTTGGGTATTATTTTTTATCTTTAATGCAATTTGTTGAACAATTTTGGGTGGAAGTTGAGTAGCATTTTTCATATGTAGTTCACGAGTGAGATGGCCTACTACAAAAAGATTGGGTAGATTAGTTTCATAGGTATCAGTATTGTATAATGGTCGCTTATCTATACCAATCTCTACACCAGCTTGAACTAGTAAAGAAATATCAGGTCGTGTTCCAATTAATGCAAAAATATGATCGCATAATAACTCTTTTTTTTCTTTATTGACTTCTACAATAGCTGTATCAGGTAATATTTCTATAATTTCTGCATTGAAAAGAATTTTTAATTTACCTTCCTGCAATGCCTTTTCCAATGGCTGACGAACCCAAGGTTTAATAGCCGCAGTCTTTGAGCTATTACTATCTAGTGAAGCACGACGTAGTATCAATGTTGCTTGTGCACCAGCTTCACAAAGATCTAACATAGTTTCTGCGGCAGAATTTCCTCCACCTACTACTAGTACATGTTTATTATGATATGGTGCTGCTTCACGAAACATATAGGATATACGTTCTGGTGTTTCTCCTTTTACATTTAGTTTATTGACAATACCCATTCCACCAACAGCTACCAATACAGTTTTGGCTTGATAAGAAGTTAGGTTAGTAATTACAGTTAAAGGTTCTCCAGCTTTAATATTTTCTACATTCTCATTGGTATGGATGGCAAGATGGTGTTGTTGATAGGCAAATTGCTTGTAATAAGCTAGCATTTCTTCTCGTGTGGGTTTTGCACCTGTAATCTGCAAAGTGTTAGGCTCAAATTCCAATTCATTAGTGGTAGAAAAAAGTATTTTACCCAACGGGTAATTTTCTATAGTAGCAGCAATCTGCTCACGTTCGATGATAAGATAGTTGAGATCTAGTTTTTGTGCAGCAAAAGCTGCTGCTAAACCAGCAGGCCCACCTCCAACAATAATTAAATCATAACAATTTTTCATATAAAGACTAAATTATGTCAAATAAAGAAGTATAAACTTAAATATAAACTTAAAAACTCTAATTTTACAGAAACTATCTTATTACTTTCAATGGCATGTTTGCGAAGAATTCTTTCTACTCCAATTTCAGAATTCAAAGTGTTTAACCTTAAAAATACTGCAAAATCTGCAACCAGAAATCCTTTTATATCATTACTCTTTTCAATAAGGTATATTGTAAAAATGAAACAAAAAATATTGGTTATTTTAGGACATCCTAATAAAGAAAGTTTTTGTGGAGCATTGGCTGAATCTTATATTCAAGGAACAAAAAGTGTTGGGGCTGAAGTCAAAAAACTCTATCTAGCTGATTTAAACTTTGATCCTTGTTTACGTAATGGTTATAAAGTTCATCAAGATTTAGAACCAGACTTAAAAATGTCCCAAGAATTGATTAAATGGGCAGAACACCTAGTTTTTGTTTATCCAATATGGTGGGGAACTATGCCTGCTTTGCTCAAAGGCTTTATTGATAGAGTATTTCTACCTGGGTTTGCTTTTAAGTATCAAGAAAATTCTCCTTGGTGGGACAAACTCTTAACTGGTAAATCTGCTCATTTAATTGTTACAATGGATGCCCCTGTTTGGTTCTTTTGGTTTTTTTATAGAAGTGCTGCTTATACTGTTATGAAAAAAACTATCTTAGAATTTTGTGGTGTTAAACCTGTAAGAGTTTCTTCTATAGGAACTGTAAAGAATTTAGACCAAAACAAATTAAAACAATGGCTTTCACGTGCTTTTCAATGGGGGCAACGAACTTTATAACTTTTACTTTAGTCTAGGGGAATTACAGTTATTCTTGTTATTTATAGATTTTTCTTAAACTTTGCTAAGCTACCAAAATAAATTTATAACTATAATATGTATAATATGCTTGAATATGCTTGGCGTTAATAAAGAAATTATTATGAGTGAGTTAGAAAAAGGAGCAAGTATGAGTGAGTTAACAAAAAAAGAAATAAAAGAATTAAGTAAATTAGCTAGTAATATTAGACAAGTAGGTGATGGAGAAGAGCTAGATTTATCATATAAAAAGCTAAACTCTAAGCAGTTAGGGCTTTTGACAAAAGAAATTAAATTATTGAAAAACTTAAAAATACTTGCTCTTAATAATAATGAACTAACAGAATTACCTGTAGAAATATTTACTCTCTCTAACTTAACAAACTTAGTACTTAGTGTTAATAAAATAACAGAGTTGCCAGCAGAAATTGCAACTCTTTCTAACTTGACTACTTTAATAGTTAATAATAATAATTTAGCAAAGTTACCAGTAGAAATTGGAAACCTTTCTAACTTAACAACTTTAGAAATCTCTCATAACCAACTAACAGAATTGCCAGTGGAAATTGCTAATCTTTCTAGTTTGAATAGACTAATTCTTGAAAAGAACAAGTTAAAAAATTTGCCAGTGGAAATTGCTAATCTTTCTAGTTTAACAATCTTAGGTCTTAAAGATAATAAGATAGCAAAGTTACCAGTGGAAATAGGTAATCTTTCTAGTTTAACAGCATTGAATCTTTATAATAACCAATTAAAAGAATTACCAACAGAAATAGGTAATCTTTCTAGTTTAAAAGCGTTGAATCTTTATAATAACCAATTAAAAAAATTACCAGTAGAAATAGGTAATCTTTCTAGTTTAACTTACTTAGATCTTAGAAAAAATAAAATAAGTAAACTACCAATAGAAATATTTCAACTTTCTGAGTTAACTAATTTAGATGTTAGAGATAACCAATTAGTAGAATTACCAGCAGAAATTGGTAATCTTTCTAAATTAACAAATCTGGTACTTAATAATAATCAGATTAGTGATATACCTATTGAAATTGGGAATTTACATAGCTTGATTTACTTATATCTTAGTCATAATAATATCAAAGAAATCCCAGCAGAAATAGGTAATCTTTCTAATTTACTTTCTTTAAACCTTGAAAATAATCAATTAACATCTCTACCAAGTGAAATAGGTAAACTGTCTAAATTAATTAGTTTAGAGCTGAAGAATAATAAGTTAAGTAAGTTACCTATTGAAGTAAATCGACTTTCTAGTTTGATACATTTGGTTACAGATATTTTATAGATGGTATTTAAGATACTGTGGTTTTTATTGTTGTATTTAGACGAAGACAATAAGTTGTGGTTTACTTAAAGTTAAGTTCTTATAGAAAATATATTTTTCGATGTTTTTAAAAACATTTTTTTAGGGTTTAGAGCAGGAATTTTTTATTTTAACCTTTACTCAAGAGGAAGTAGTTACAATTAAATGATTGATACTACTAATCAGAACTTAGAAAAAATAAACCAAGTAGATAAAGCTACTTTATTGAAAGAAGTAGCTTTTGTCTTCTTTAAGCTTGGTGTTATAGGCTTTGGTGGGCCAGCTGCACATATTGCAATGATGAAGGAAGATATTGTAGAAAGGCGGAAATGGCTTTCTCAAGAAAAATTTTTGGATTTAATAGGAGCAACTAACTTAATTCCTGGCCCTAATTCAACGGAAATGGCTATCCATATAGGACACCTTAGAGCAGGTTGGCCTGGGTTAATAGTTGCAGGTATTTGTTTTATTTTTCCAGCCGCAACTATTGTCTTATTTATAGCTTGGTTTTATGTCCGTTTTGGTAAGTTAGTTCAAGTTACAGGATTACTTTATGGTGTAAAACCTATAATTATTGCTGTAGTTTTACAAGCACTTTTGGGGCTTGCACGTACTGCTATAAAAAACAAGTTCTTGGCTTTTGTATGTTTAATATCTATAGTTTTAAGTTTTTTATCTGTTAATGAACTAATTGTACTATTTGGTGCTGGATTTTTTGTAATGTCTATTCATTGGTTAAAGACACTAAAACAAGATAAAAAACCAACTCTTTTGTCTTTAATTACAGCCTTGCCAATTTTTCCTAACATACAAAGTGTAGTTGCTTTGACACAAATTTCCCCCTTTGGTTTATGGCCGTTATTCGTTTTTTTTCTTAAAGTTGGATCAGTACTTTTTGGTAGTGGATATGTTTTACTTGCATTCTTACGTAATGATTTAGTAGTAATGCGAGGATGGTTAACAGAAACACAACTACTAGATGCAATTGCAGTAGGACAAGTAACTCCTGGCCCTGTTTTTACTACAGCTACTTTTATTGGCTATATTTTAGGTGGTTTTCAAGGTGCATTAATTGCAACAGTAGGAATATTTTTACCTGCTTTTATTTTTGTTTCTCTTAGCAGTTTATTAATACCTTACTTACGTAAGTTAACTTTGGCTGGAGCATTTCTTGATGGTGTCAATGCAGCATCTTTAGCCTTAATGGTTGTCGTAACTTGGCATCTTGGCAAAACCGCTATAGTTGATTTGAAAACTTTTTTGTTAAGCGTATTTAGTGTAATTACATTAATATATTTTCGTATTAACTCAATGTGGCTTGTACTTGTAGGAGCAATTATTGGTCTGTTTTTTATCTAACTTATTCAAAATTATTTAGAACAATTATAGTAAGTTAAACTCTTTGGTTCATTTGATAATTTGTATAGATGGCCAAACAATTTTAGACTTGGAAAAGTTTTTTACCTATGATTACTTCTCAGAATAATGTTTCTTGGCTCTTCTATGTCTTACCTCTAAATATAGTAATTAATTAGACTTTTTATCTGTTTTTACTATTTTGTAAATAATCAAACCAATCAAACCTATTACCAGCAAAATAATAATTGCAATTGGTATTATTGGGAATACAAGACATATAATTATTATGCATATTAAAGCTATCAATGCAGCAAGTGAAAAAAGAACTATTTTCCATATGCTATAAGGTCTTTCGCCTTGTACATCTCCAGTTCTTGCATTAACTAAGACTTGATAGCTTTTTTGATTAAATAAGTAAGCCACTACATAAACAGGTAACAAAATATGTTTGAAAGTAATTGCAGAATAAGAAGTTGAGATTTTGTGTATTCTTTGTTCATTACCTCCAATATCTTTTTTCACATCTTCTTCTATAGTTTTTGCCATTACATCTTTAGAAGTTTCAAAACATGTTTGAAGATCTATTTGATAACGTTGTGCCTTGTAACCAGAAAGAAAAGCAGGATCATAAGGTTTTAGTTCTTTCAAATCCCAGGGAGCTAAACTATCAAGGTATTTATGTGAGAGGGATGTTGTGGCAGCAATCAAAACATCTTCAAACCATCGCGATACACGGCCTTTAGCTTTATGCCATTTTGTTTTCTGAACTAATCGAGTTTTTCGTTCTATCTGACCATCAGAATTTCTTTCCTTATATGTTTCAGTTACATAATAATGCTCTCCTTGTTCACCTTTATAATGGCTAGTTGTATATGCATTGTATGTCCAAAAAGGTATGTAAACTCCATCTATTGTTCTTTGGCTAGCAAGTTTTTTTAGCGGACTTGGCGCAAACCAAAGTGAAGAAATCCATTTTCTTACATTGTCACTGGCTTCAGACTTAGTAATATAAAAAGGTAAAATAGCCTCAGGAGCTATCAAAGGATTAGCAGATTTTGGTTGAACTACAATCTTAGCTCCACAAAAAGAACACTCCCCTGCAACCTCTGGGGGAAGAAACATAATAAAAGCATTACATCTAGTACAATTAACCTCAAGCCCAACGTTTGACAACAACCCAGATTTATCTTTGCGAGGAGTTAAATAATCTTTGTAAGAGTGCTCTTTTATTTCCTCATCGCTACTAGGAATTTGTTCCTGGCGACCACAATAAGCACAAGATAAACAATCATCTTTAGGCTGAAACTCTTGATCAGCACCACATCCAGGACAAACATAATGATGCAAAATATTTTGATTTTTATTTATATTCTCTTCCAATAGTAGTACCTACAGATATGATATAGTAAAACTACGTCTGTTACTCTAAACACTTATGCTAAGGGTTATTCTTTAAATGTTAAATTTAATACAAAAGTGTTAGAAATCAAAATATTTTACTGAAACTCTAATTTGATTAGGATTAATACCTTTAACTTATCTCTTTGTTCATTGTGATGGCTACGAATAAAATAGATTACCCTATTTATCTAAAGTAATAGAATAGAATCCACAAAAAGTAACAGTTAATTTGTACTAAAAAATCACACTTATGAGGAACAAATAAAAAAGATCAATAGTTTAGTAGTTATAATAAAATCACTTTTTTAAGGTTAAATATAATTTATGGAATACAAATTTTTAACACATGAAAGATTTGAAACAATCTATGATGCTTTTATTAACTCTTTTTCAGATTATGTAGTAAAAATGCAACCCACAAAAAAACAATTCAAAGAAATGCTAACAAGACGTGGGGTTCGTTTAGATATTTCTATAGGTGCTTATAATGATAAACAATTGATAGGCTTTAACTTAAATGGAATAGGTAAGTTTAACAATGAGATAACAATTTACGATTGTGGGACTGGCATTATTCCTGAATTTAGGGGGAAAGGTATAGTAAGTTTATTATTTGAGCATAGTCTTGCTAAATTAAAAGAAGCAAAAGCTTCAAAATACTTACTAGAAGTAATTGAAAATAATGTTAGTGCCTTAAAAGCTTATAAGAAAATGGGGTTTCAGATAAATCGCTACTTCCAATGTTTTAAGGCTAATAAGGTAACAGACCTGTTTTTCAAAGAAGCAACTGCAAAAGTAAATTTAACTTTAGAAAATACAGTTCCTTGGGAAATATTACAGACTTTTTGGGACTACCAACCTTCATGGCAAAACTCAATAGAGTCTATTTTTAGAAGTAATGAAGATAAAATAATAGTAACGGCCAATTATGATAGCCAAAAAATAGGTTATGGAATCATTTATTTTGATTCTGGCGATATTCCACAAATAGCAGTAGCAAAGGAATATAGAAACAAAGGCATAGGAACTTTACTCCTTTCTAGTTTAACTCACTACAGCAATAGTGAAATCATTAAAATTATTAATGTTGATTCTAATGCTACAAATACTATTTCTTTAGTAAAGAATATTGGTTTTAAACATTTTGTTAATCAATATGAAATGATTCTAGATTTGTAAAAATTTTAATTAAAATTATTGCACAAGTTAAAATTTAATATTATTTCTGCAATTTTACTAATGAGCAAAAATAACTAACTTCAAAACCAAGCAGTAAAAATATATTAATTCTTAGTTTTTTAGCTTTACAGAATCTATATAATTGCTGTTATTGTTAAACTTATTTCTTTTATAAATTTTTAGTAACATTTATACTTACAGTTATGAAACATAAAAAGTTTAGCTTAATATTCATATTTATTATATTAATTATCATTTTTACTAGCTCTAGTTGTGATATATCAACAGGAGATAAACTCCAGAGAGTCAAAGAGTTAGAATCCATATTTCCCATATTAGCTAAATATAAAGTTCAAGCATATAGAAATCAAGACTGGTGTAAAAACATATACTATGGAAAAGGGAAATTCTCTAATAATAATAAACAATCAACCTGTAATTTATTTACAGGCCAGGCAGAAGAATTTAATGAACAAGCAAATATTGATTTTCAAATAATAGGAAAAGCCTTAAGAACTATAAATTTGAATATATTGTATTTTGACATAAAGTATGATGAAAATAATAATATCAAATATGCTGAATTTAATATTGATTGTTTAAAGTGTTCAAGAGATAGTTTTGTTTATTCATTTAATTACACTAACCTACCAGAAAACCAAGGAAAAGAACTACAATATTTAAAAATAAACAATAATTGGTATTATCTAACTGAAGATTGGAACTAGGTAAATATATAAATATCGCCCAACAACATAATGTACTTATTTTGTACTTTGATGCTATTAATATATTCTACAAAATACTTCAAATATAGGGTTAACAGTTGCTATAAACTATAATATAGCTAAAAATTGTAGAGTAAATCTTTTTTAGAGCCTAATTTTTATTTAATTGATAAAGTGTTATAGGTTTTAAGTGAAAATGAAAGTCACAAAAAGTGTAACCTTGAGCAATAGTTTGAAAACGAGTAAACATAACACCCCACAAATTTGCCATATGTTGATCAAGAGAACAAGCAGCAACAGAAGTTAATTCAATAACACCTTGTTGTTTGAAATATTTTGCCAATGGGCATGAAACTACATCAAACGCTACTTCATTAGGATTAGAGTGCTTACGACGCTCAAAAGGTGCAGTAAAAACAAATATAAACATTAGATTTATTATCCAATTAACTCTAACCAACAAATTGTGGCTACGAAAACGAGAAAAATAAAATATAAGGCTAATTGTAGCAGCAAAGATGGACCAATTTATTTTCTCAATAAGTTCTTTAGCACAAGATTCTGAAAACTCTTGCTCTTTTAAGACAAAATATAAAGCACAATCCCATTCCATGTAACGTAACAAATGATTTGTACCTAGAGAATGATTTGGGCGATTTTCAGCTAACTTTTTTTGTTTTTCCAAAGTTTTATTCCAGATCTTTTTAGATTCTTCTACTTTTACCAACTTTTTTAACTCTAATAGTGCATAATGCTTAAATGCTACCTTTGGAAAACAAAACATTATTATTTTTCTTAGATCTATACTAGTTATCTCTTTTCCTTTTTCACTCATACTTATCTAATCTTTTTATACACTGTATCATTTTATTTATTTCTGACTTCTTGCAATATCATATATATACTCATACTCTATTTCCACAATCAGTTACGGAGTTTTAGAAAGGCCAAAGACATATTAAAAATATAGAGAAAAACATATTAAAAAGCAGATATGATGAAGGTGTAAAAACGTCCCAAGGTTATCTGATCACCTGGTTTAATCAAACATTTTTGAACTTTCTGCCCATTAACTCTTGTACCATTCTGAGAAGCAGTATCAAAGATTTCCATTCGTTCATCCGAATGAACTACTATACAACAATGCCTACGAGAAATAGCTTTATTGTTTATACTAATATCATTATCTTCATAGCGGCCAATACAGTTTTTTCCATACTTTAGCTTATAAGTACGTAAGCCTATAGTTAATGAATAAGAAGAAATCTCTCCAAATTTCTTTAAATCCCCTTCTAAAGAACAAATTTCATTTGAGCCACTTGTAACTTCCAAGTCCTCTAATTGTATGGTATTTTCCCCTTTCGAGACTTCTATATTTGAGCGAACAACTTCAAATAAGGTTTCTCTAGTAGGATCTTTATATAAGTGGTTACCATTGAAGTTATATTTCATTAGTTATATATACTAGCCAGTAGATCTTTATGTCAAGTACTGACTTTAGATAAATAGATTTATTATTTTTTACTTAATATAATAAGATACTTTTTAAATGCAAAATAATACACTTGATAAATATTTTTTCCAAAAAATTTCCAAACTTAATTATATTGACAAGATCCCTGCAAAATATATGTCGTATTAACACTGCTCTATTTTACTTAATTATTTTATTTAAACATGAGGAAATAAATACTAGAAAACAACAAATGAATGTTGTAAGCTATAGGAAATACTACAATTAGACTTTTAAAAGGATTCACAATGCCAGCAAAGAAAAAAGATACCATAATTGATATTCAATCACCACAGTTAGATAAAGATATAAAATCTGCCACTAGTGAAACTACAAAAGGTAAAGCCTCAAAAGCCAACACAAGTACAACTCTAGAAAAAACGAAACAGACTAAAGCTTCAAAGGAAAAAAGCCCTAAACCTGTGACATTAGGTAGGCTTGAGCTAGCCAAAGAAGTAATGAAAGCTGTTGGAGAAGATATAGAAATAACAGGTCAAGAAGCAGAAGCTATTGTGTCTGAAATCATTCAATCTATGATTGATTCTCTTAAAGAAGGAAACAAAATTGAGATTCGTGGATTTGGTTCTTTCCGCTTGCGTAGTCGTAGAGCAAGACGTGGGCGTAATCCTAAAACTGGTGTAGCAGTAGAAGTACCAGGTAAAAACATTGTTTATTTTAAGATGGGGAAAGATTTAAAAGATTATTTAAAAGAACAACCCATTTCAGATATAGAGTATTTACTTCCAGAAGATTTCAAAGTTTATACTAAAAATAATGGTGTAATAAATTGGCCTGCTCCAGGATTTAAAGAGGTTGTGTTACCAACAGTTAACCAATATATGGGTAAAGACGGAGGCTATGTAGCTTTCTATACTCGCAATAAAAAAAGAGGAGTTTATTCTGTTGGAGGAGGAATCTATGTTGTTGGGCAAATTCGCTTAAAAGGTTCTTATATTGGCCGTATTTTCCATCCTCATGGTTATGTCAACCAAGATATAAGTGCTGCTGAAGAGTTTAAAGAAATGGGTAAAAAAATTTTTGATGTCGATTGTTGGGCAGGTGGTGATACAGGTGGGTGGTTTGGAATGTAACTTATTAAGCCATTTAACTTTCACACTTTTTACTTTTTATTTTAAAATCGTACTTTTACCTGAATATTTTTTTATTAATTAACTAAACAAATAAAAACAACTATGTTTTAACAGTAGATTATATTGATAATAAAGTCTTTTCAACTGCATAAAAGCTCAACTTAGTTTTTATTTTTTTCGTAGCAAGTTATATTGAATCAAATTAAAACTAACTTTTGACTAAAGGTGAACTATTATGAACCAGTTTAAAAGACTGAAATTATTGCTTTTATGTCTAACCTTTATAATAGTCTTTTCTTTTGAGGCTTTTGCGGCCAAATCACTTAATGTTCCAGTAAATTATTATAAGCTCCCAAATGGCTTAAAAGTTGTGATTTCTGAAGATCATAGTGCTCCTGTTGTTACAGTTGCAGTTTACTATGGTGTAGGTTGTAGAATTGAACCTAAAGGTCGCACAGGATTTGCTCATCTTTTTGAGCATATGATGTTTCAAGGCTCTGAAAATATTAAAAAATTTGAACACACAAAATATGTTGAAGCTAATGGAGGAACCCTTAATGGTTCTACTAGGCTTGACTTTACTAATTACTATGAAACCTTACCTAGCAACAGAGTAGAGCTTGGTTTATGGTTAGAATCAGATCGAATGCGTTCATTAGATATTAATGCAGAAAACTTAAAAAACCAACAAAATGTAGTTAGTGAAGAAGTTAGGGTAAATGTGCTTAACCAACCTTATGCCCTTTTTGAGGTTTTGGATCTTTGGATGAATGCTAATCAGAATTGGTATAATGCACATAATTTTTATGGAGACTTAAAAGAAATAAACGCAGCCACTCTTGATGATGTCAAAGCATTTTTTAAATCTTACTATGTACCTAGTAACGCAGTTTTAACAGTTGTTGGAGATGTAAATTCAGAAGAAGTTAAAGTTATGATTGAAAAATACTTTAGCTCAATACCTTCTCAACCAACACCAGTAAAACCTGATATTTCTGAACCTGTACAAACCAAAGAAAAACGCCTAGTACAAACTGATAAACTAGCAAATCTTCCAGCCATTGCACTTGGCTACCACTTACCTGCTCAAAATACTCCTGATTATGCTGCAATGGTACTTTTAAACATAATTCTTCAAGGTGATGATGGAGCTAGATTATATCAGCGATTAATAAAACAAAAAGAAATGGCATTATCGCTTAATGGTGGAATTAATATACTTATAGGAAATGAATTTGACTATAATGGCCCAATGTTGCTTACTAGTAAGTTTATTTACAAAGCAGAGCTTAAAGCAGATACAATTGTTAAAGAGTTTGACTTTGTAGTTGATGATGTAATTAAAAATGGTGTTACAGCCAAAGAACTTGAAGATGCAAAAGTACGTTTTCGCTCAAACTACTATGACCAACTAGAATCAACCTTTGGAAAAGCTAATTTACTAGCTTCATTTGCCCTTTTTAATGACAATCCCAATCAAATTAATGTTGCTCTTGATAAGTTTGAAGAAGTTAGCTTAGACCAAATAAAAACTGTAGCTAAAAAATACCTTGTTCCAGAAAACCGCACAATAATTGATCGTATTCCAGAAAAAAAGGAGGGCAAGTAAGATGAAAATATATTGTTCAAAACTGATACTGCAAATATTACTTATAATAAATTGCCTACTCATACCTATTTTTTCTGCAAATGCACAGCAAAAAACTCCACCTCCACCAGGTTCAGCTAAACCTATCAAATTACCAGCAATAATTGAGAAAAAGTTACCCAATGGGTTAACTGTTATTTTAGCTCCATTGCCTAATGTGCCTAAAATAACATCTGTTCTAACATTAAAAGTTAGCCAAACTGCTGATATAAATAACCATCCAGGTCTTGCTCAATTAGCACCATATTTAATAAATGAAGGAACAACCACTCGCTCAAGCCAACAAATAAAAGAACAACTACGATCAATTGGTGGATCATTATCTATCTCAACAAATTCTGACTCTACCTCAATGACAGCTTCTTGTTTGTCAGAATTTTCTAGCAAGTTATTTGATTTAATGAGCGATATAATACAAAACCCTAGCTTTCCAGAAAAAGAAGTAGAATTAGCAAAAGAAAACTCTATTCAAGCAAGACAATTACAACGCTCTAACCCAAGATTTTTAGCTAGAAAAGAGTTTCAAAAAGATATTTTTGGACAACATCCATATAGTTTTGTCACAGCAGATGAAAAATCAATTGCAGCAATTAAACAAGAAGACTTAAAAACTTTTGCCTCAAAATACTATATCCCTAATAATTCTCTTTTAGTGGTAACAGGTGACATAAACCCAGATATAGCCTTTGCTGAAGTGGAAAAAGCTTTTAGCTCTTGGAAGTTAGGAACTCAACAAATAGAAGACTTCTTTGTCATTCCCAAACGTGATAAACGCCAAATTTATTTTATAAATCGCCCAAACTCTGTTCAATCAACAATATATCTAGGCAATACCACAATTGCAGGTAAAGATAATAACTATTTCTCAATGACAATAGCAAACAGTATATTTTGTGGCTCTTTCTACTCTAGATTGACTACAAATATAAGAGAAAACAAAGGTTATACTTACTCACCTTTTAGCATTAATACCAGTTTACAACAATCTGGTTATTTTCTAACAGGTGCATCTGTTCGTAGCGAAGTTACTGGCCCCACATTATTAGAAATATTTTATGAGCTTGATCGTATGAGAGTTTTACCAGTAACAGAAGATGAACTAAGTTCAGCAAAATCATATAATAACGGTAATTTTTCTATTGACTTAGCTAGCCAAGCTGGTTTAGCTAGTGAGATAAGTAATTGTTACATCCTTGGTATTTCTCCAAAAGATTTTATAGAAAATTTTCCAAATAAAATTAATGCTGTATCAATAAAAGATGTTCAAGATGTTGCAGTTAAATATTTTGATACTTATCACTGTGCTGTTGTTATTGTTGGTGACTATGAAAAAGTTAAAGATCAAATAAAACCATTTGGGGATATTATTCTCTATGATATTGATGGAAATGTAATTCCTGCTAAATAATACAAACAAAGGTTTTATTATTCATTAGATTTACTATGATCTTTTTAGCAAGTTGGTAGGGTCACTTTAAGTTTTCTTACTACTTATCAACTTGCTAATAGCACAAAACCTTTTTATCTATTTTTATTCATTAAATAGTTTATTTATTAATATCATAAAACCATCAAATAGTTTTTGAGTTCTTAACTACTTAGGTTTGCGAATAAAATACAGCAAAAAAGATATCAAACCAGAGTATCTAAACTGTGAATCAACATATTTTTCAATAACATAGAAAGCATAATAGTAAAATCTACAAAATGCCCATACACATAGAGCTAATAACAATGTTACCTTATAATTATCAATAATTAATAAAAAAGCTGTTAAAATTCCAATTAGTAAAAATAACCACCCTTTTAGATGAATTAATTTTGTATTTTTTAGATCATCCAACATTTTATCTATATAAAATTCCTGTCAAAATATTGTTTGCTGTATTTTTAAGTATTTCTTTTTTTGCAAACTCACAAAACAGTTTTTTGTTTCACTATTTCTTATTTATTTTTTTTTCATCAATATTTATGATGGGTAAGCTAAATTTAAATAATTCAAATTGTGAGCTATATGAATACAATATTTATAAATGGTGAATGGTTGGGAGCAATAGATCAAGGCAGCTATGACCTGATCAATCCTGCTACTGAAGAAATTATTGAAACAATTAGTTTTGCTAATGCCAAAGATTGTCAGGCAGCAATTACTGCGGCTAGTGTTGCATTTAATTCTTGGCGTAAAACTACTCCATATGTACGTGCTGGGATTCTAAAAAAAGCTGCTGATTATATTCGAGAACAGATAGATAATTTTGCTAGTGAAACAGTACAAGAATCTGGCAAACCATTATTGGAAGCAAAAGGTGAATGGCAAGTAGCAGCAAATTTATTTGAATGGTATGCTGAAGAAAGTAAACGCTCATATGGAAAAACCCTTCCTACCAATCGAGCTGATAAGCGTAGTTATACTATCTGGCAACCAATAGGTGTAGTAGGTGTCATCACAGCTTGGAATTTCCCTGCTTATAATCCTGCACGTTCTTGGGCAGCAGCATTAGCAGCAGGTTGCACAGTTGTGGCCAAACCTTCTGAAAACACACCAAAATCTGCTATAAATCTAGTAAAATCACTAATTGCGTCTGGTTTGCCCAAAGGAGTGTTAAACCTTGTAATGGGTGATGCTGCTGCAATTGGTGAGGCAATGCTCAATCATCCACAATTAAAAAAGATTAGTTTTACTGGTAGTACTAGAGTTGGTAAATTGCTAATGGATGGAGCTTCCCGAACTCATACTAGATTATCATTAGAGCTAGGTGGTAATGCACCAGTGCTAATATTTGATGATGTTGATGTTGAAGCAATAGCCAAAGCCTCTGTAACTGCAAGGTTTAGAAACAATGGTCAGGTCTGTATTGCACCACAACGTTTCTATATCCATAATAATATCTACCAACAATTTAGCGAACTAGTTAAAAAACATGTAGCTGAGCTAAAGGTTGGCAATGGTTTTGAATCTACAATAAATGTTGGGCCAATGATTACCAGAAATCAGCATCAAAGTGTGTCTGAATTACTAACACGAGCAAAAACAGAAGGTGCTCAAATATTAATTGGTGGAGATAAAATAGGCGAAAAAGGTTATTTTATTCAGCCAGCATTGGTAACAAATCTGACAGCACAATCTTGCCTTGCTAAAACTGAGATTTTTGGCCCAATTATGCCACTTTTCTCTTTTGATTCATTTGAAGATGCAATTACCAAAGCTAATGACACTGAATATGGATTAGCTGCATATGTTTTTACAAACAATATCAAAACTGCAACTCAAGCAGCAGAACAACTTAATTTTGGCATGGTCGGAATTAATGAGTGGGCTCCACATGGCACGGAATTGCCTTTTGGAGGCTGGAATTATAGTGGTCAAGGGCATGAATGTGGTAGCGAAGGTCTTTATGAGTATTTAGAGAAAAAATTGGTGAGTTTGGGTGGTCTATAAAGATGCAGGAAAAAAATTACTATCAAGAAATTAGTAATGGTTTAGTTGTTCGCCATACACAACCTGCTGATGTTACACAACTAGAAGAATTGCAAAAGATCGTCTTTCCAACTTTAAGTGATGATGAGCTTATCAAAGCACCACATTACTTACGTCATTTAGAAATTTTTCCAGAAGGACAGCTAGTAATTATTGATAAACATCAAGTTATTGGAATGACTAGCACAATGCGTAGTAACTTTGACTTTGAGCATTATCACCACACTTTTAAAGAAACCATTGCTGGTGGTTGGCTTACTAACCATAATCCCTTAGGTGAATGGCTTTATGGCTTAGATATTGGTATTCATCCTGAATACCGAAGTAGAGGATTAGCTAGACATTTGTATCGAGCTAGACATGTGATCGCTAAATTACTTGGCTTAAAAGGACAAATAACAGTAGGAATGATGAATGGCTATGGTGTTGTGAGTAATCAAATAAGCGGCGAGCAATATTATCAAGAATTGTTACAAGGTAAAAGAACTGATCCAACACTAACACCACAGATGAAAGTAGGTTTTCAGCCTTTAGGGTTAATTCCTGATTATCTCAATGATCCTGCCTGTGGTAATTATGGTGTTTTGCTTAAAATCGATATTGATCAACAGATTTAAGATAAGGAAAAGGAATAGAAAAAATGGCTCAAATTCAATTAAAAACAGCCGTGCCAGGCCCAAAAAGCTTGGCGGCATTGGAACGTAGAAAACAAGCATTGCCAAATGGTTTAGCTAAATCAACAGATGTGGTAGTAGCAAAAGCTGCTGGTGCTTTGATTTGGGATCTGGATGGCAATCAATTGCTTGATTTTGCTGGTGGTATAGGCATGATCAATATTGGTCACACTAATGAAACTGTAGTTACTGCAATTAAAGAGCAATTAGATAAATATCTACACACTTGCACTTTAGTTACAACTATGGAACCTTATCTAGAGCTAGCAGAACTACTCAACAGTTTAACTCCTGGGAACTTTGCCAAAAAGACTTTACTAGCTAACTCTGGTTCAGAAGCAGTAGAATGTGCCGTCAATATTGCCAAATATTACACTAAACGTAGTGCTGTACTTTGTTTTGAAGGTGCTTATCATGGCAGAACTTTGTTGACACTTAGTTTAACTAGTAAGTATGGACTATATAAAAAAGGGTTTGGGCCATTTCTTCCTGACATTTACCGTATAGCTGCACCTAATCTTTACCGAAGAGTTGCTGGTCTTAGCGAGGAACAATACCTAGATTATTGTATTCAAAGACTAGAAGAAACCTTCACTTCTCATATTGATGCTGATGCCCTTGCAGCAGTCATTATTGAGCCAGTTCAAGGCGAAGGTGGATTTATTCCAATTCCAGCACGATATTTAGTTAGATTAAGAGAGATTTGTGACCAACATGGCATTGTCTTTATTGCTGATGAAGTACAATGTGGTGCTGGACGTACAGGAAAATTTTTTGCTATTGAGCATACTGGTGTAGTACCAGATATTGTAGTCAGTGCTAAATCAATTGGTGCTGGTATGCCAATTAGCGCAGTTACTGGTAGAGCAGAAATAATGGACGCTCCCCACCTAGGTGGATTAGGTGGAACTTATGGTGGTAGCCCTGTTGCCTGTGTTGCAGCCATTGCAGCAATCAAAATGATCAATTCTCCTGAATTTTTACAACGTGCTAATCATGTTGGTGAGTTAATGCGAACAACACTAGAACGCTGGCAAGAAAAATATTCATTGATTGGTGATGCTCGTGGTATTGGAGCTATGCGCTTGGTTGAATTTGTTAAAGATAGAGAAAGCAAACAACCTGACCCAGAAGTTACTTTAGAAATTATTCGTGATGCTGTAGCACATGGATTAGTAATGATTAGAGCTGGTCTATTCAGCAATTGTATTAGGTTATTACCTCCAATTGTAATTACTGATGAACAGTTACATGAAGGATTACAAGTACTAGAAGATGCAATTGCACGAGCACAAAAGCGACATTAATATAATACATTTCTATTTTTAGGTTAGATTGAGAATTGCCAATTGACTAGACTGATAATACATAATGCCAACATACTTTCTTTTCATAATGGATTTGAGAATGGCAGCAATAATGCAATTGCCATTGATGGCAATCGTATTGTGGCAGTAGGTAATTACCAAGACTTACATAGTTTGGTTAGTACTAATACAGAATTAATAGATGCTAGTGGCAAAACCTTAATGCCTAGTTTTAATGATTCTCATATTCACGTCTGGAAAATTGGCAACCTCAAAACCTTTATGCTAGATTTGCGAGAAGTTAAAAGCAAAGCTGAGATGTTACAACATCTTAGTGATTACATAACCACAAATTCACACCTACATTGGATTACTGCAAGAGGCTTTAATGAAGCAGTTTGGACGGATGGAAAACTACCAACTAAGCTTGATCTAGATAAAGTATCAAAAGATAAACCAATCTATGTGATTCGTACTTGTGCCCATATTGCTGTTTGCAACAGCAAAGCAATGGAATTATGTAATATTACTGCTAATACAGTAGTTCCAGAAGGTGGTTTAATGCAATTAGGTGATGATGGTAAACCTAATGGTATATTTGCTGAAAATGCATTAGCGCTAATTGCCAACCATATCCCAGCATATTCAAAAGATGACCTAAAAATAATGGTGAAAGCTACACAAGCAGAATTCTTTCAGTATGGTATTACTGCGGTAACTGACCCTGGTGTAGACCAATTGTTATTAGAAACCTACGATGAAATGAATCAATCCAAGAAGCTAGGATTTCGTCTTAATGCTATGCCAAGCTTAACGTTAGATGAAACAAGTAGTTTTAATCTACCACCAAAAGTTAGTAGTGATTTTTATAATGTCAACATAGTAAAATTCTTTGCTGATGGTGGTTTGAGTGGTAAAACTGCTGCTTTGAAACGGTCTTATAAAAATAGTAATGAACGCGGTGTTTCTAGATTAGATCCAAAACGTTATCTCTCATTTTGCCAACAAGCTTTGGAGAAAGGCTTTGGCATTGCTACACATGCAATTGGTGATGCTGCAATTGCAGAAGTGATTCAGAATTATTCACAATTAACCAATATTTTTCCTAACGCAATAAAACGCATTGAACATCTTGGTTTGCCTGAACAAGAACAACTCCAAGCAATGAAAACTAACAATATTGCTTGCTCAATGCAAACGATTTTCTTAAATGAACTAGGAACAAATTTTATTAAGTATCTTGATGAAACTTACCTAAACCAATGTTATCCAGTAGCTTCAGTCTTAAAGCATGATATTTTGATGGCTTTATCATCAGATGCACCTGTAGTAAAAAGCTTTAATCCATTCAAAGGTATTGCAGCAGCAGTAACACGAAGAAGCAGCAATGGAGATTTGATTGCAGCACAAGAAAGTATCACTGTGGCTGAAGCATTAAAAGCCTATACTATCAATGCGGCTCAAATTAGTGGCACGCCACAATGGGGTTCTCTTGAAACTGGGAAACTGGCTGATTTTATTATCCTAGATCAAGATCCACTAAAAACCACAGCTGACCAAATAGATAAAATAAAAGTGTTAGAGACTTATATTGATGGTCAGCGAGTTTGGTCGGCAAAAGCTGATATTAGCTAATAAACCTTAACACTTTTATAATCCATTATTAACATTGATTTTGAGGTTTGCTACAGCAATTCCCGGTTTAGAAATAGATCCGTAATGTTGTTTGGGTAATTGTAGGGGCAGCCCTTGTGGCTGCCCCTACAGTAATTTAACTAACATATCCTTATTTTCACTTCTAAACCGGGAATTGCAGGGTTTGCTAGTGGCTTTATTTATATTTTATTTCCTCGTTTTAAATTACCGCTACAACCACTAGGACATACTACTAATTCAACAATAAATTACAAAACAATTACTCAATTTATTTCACTTAATCAACCACTAACCTAAAATGGCCTTGTAAATCATACTCACGTTGTCGCCAGATTTTGTATGTACCTTGGGTTAAAGAAATAGTATCATGCTCAGGATGAATAATATCTGCTTTTTCTGCAAAAACTTCTAGATAAAGTGTTCCCAAAGTTTGTTCCCTTTTATCTAGGCTTTCAAAAATACGTCCTGTGCGACGGTTGGATAAACTGTGTGTGTGACCACTAGTTTCACCATAAACTAAAATTGTTCCTTTTTTACGTTTTAATAATTCTTTTTCTGGGAGTTTTTCCCACTGTTGAATTAAAACGTCACCTTGTCTCCATAATAATTTTTTATTTTCTGACATAACACCTTCTTACACAAACAATTTTGTTAATTATAGCTTATCAACATCTTGTTGTGTCTTATTATCTTTTTAGCTAATGCAAATAATAAATGTATATTGTATAAAAATTTCGAGGTAAACTAGTGATTTCCCTAGAGTTTTTGAGTTTTATTCTTCTGGGTTTTCAAGTTTAGATAGTTCATCTTGAGCAGCATAATAGAAACCTGAACTATCATCTCTAAATAAAAGTACTTTATGAAAAAGCTTAATAGCCTTGTCTTTGTGTCCTTCAGAGCTTGCAACCATACCAAGACGAAAATAAGACCAAGGCATTAACCATGTTGGTTGTTTAGGTTTTGCTTTGATTATCCTAACAAGTGCTTCTTTAGCCCGTTTGCTATCATCAAGATCTCGATGAGAAGCAACTGCTATCCAATACCAGGCTACATAGTTTTTAGGATTTTTCCTTACTAGAATTTCTAGTTGTTCCCTAGTCCACTTCACATCATGTAAATTCCATTCATTAAGCAAAGTTTCAAGAGTTTTCTCATCATCTTGAGTATTTACTACTAAGAATTTTTTAGAGGTCGAAGTAGATAAAGAGGTATTTTTGTGTTTTAATACTACAGAAAAAACAGGGATTATCAGACCTAAAGCAAAGAGAACTAGCAAACTACTCACTGTAAAAAATATTATATTTCTGCTTACAGTCCTCATTTCTTTTCTCAATTTGTTCTGTGTCTGTAACTTTTTTACTTATTATTGCTAAAAGTCAATCACTGTAGTATTGATTCTGTTTCAAGGTTTAAGTTTTATTTAACCAGCTAATCTAGCAAAATAAATCTTTTCTTCCAGTCGCTCAAATAGGTTATTTGCAATTAGTTCTATTTGCTCACCAAGTAGTAGTATTTTTTCCCTAGAGCAATACTTAGGTACATTACATTGAATTTGGTGAAAAGCCTCCATTCTGCTAGCAAATAGTTTATTTACTTTTATTTGAGGAAAACTTTCTATTATCTCATCAGACAAACGTTCTATAAATAAATACGGACTGATAAGACCTAAATCGCCATTAATTGGTACTTTGTAAATTATTACGTTATCTTTTATTTCGATCATAAGCTAATTTTAGCCCTGTTTAACTTTTTTGACTAGTTGTCCATCACTATTTACATTATTTAACTTATCTTGCCAAAACTAATAATGTTTTATCATATGTTTTATGGCATAGCCTAGCATTTGTCGCCAAGCCTCCTCAATAGTATCAGTCCATTCAGCATCAAACTCTGAGGCTACTGTAATAAGGGCTTTCAGCCATAAATCATAAAGTTCAGGTTTTATATCAAGATTGTTTCTGTTATGTGATTCAGCTCGCTCAGTAAGCTCACGTAATCCTAGTGGATTATTGGTAATAGCTTCTACACACAGTTCAAGAGATTGTGACAACATTCGATTTTGTTTTTCAAAATCTGTATATATAAATTTTCTACGAACATCTTCAGAACTTGCAAGAAACCGCTCATAAAAGACAGAAATAAAATTATCAAACTGTTGACATCGTTTTAAACTACTAAGGAATATGTCTTTAGGGATACAGTTTTGCATCTAAAATCCTCCAAAGAAGTTTTTATTATTATATTTTATTCCTACATTTTAATACAAAACATCATCTATTATCACACAAACCTCACATTAAGCTGCATCTTTTAAACACGTTTTTACAAGTAAACCCATATAAACTTACCTAGTTATTCATACTCTTAAGATTAGCCAGTAAAAGGCAAAAGATTCCATCTTAATAAAATAGTCTTTGGCACTAATTATAAACTAAGATTCCTAAAACGATTGATGAGAGATTACACATCAGCTTTTTGATAGTTCTATATACAAAAATGTTAGCTATTTGTATAGATACTTTAAATTTATCCAACAGTAATAATAAGGCCAACATTATAGTACATAGCATTAAACAAAGCCCAATAGAAAGAAATAATGTCACTATACTTATTAGTGTTAATTATTTCATGAGAAGAAAAATCAAATGCTTTTATCAATAAACTATGAAAGCTCAGGACTTCTTCGATAGTTAAAAAACTAGTATTAGACACTTCATCTTGTGATTTATAAGGCAGTAAATCATTATCTCTTCCTATTCCCCTGCCATGCAAGAGATAATCCCAATACTTTTTGCCTAACAAGCCACACTTATCTTCTATTATATGTCTATGCTCATAATAACGTGAATAATAAAGACTTGAATCATCTGCTTCCTTTAAAAATTCAGGGTTTCCATAGTCACAATATTGTCTGTAAAAACAATCTATCATACTGTCTATAATTTCAGCTTCATACACAGTAGAGGCAACTAAATATTTTTCCCCAAATTCATCTATATAATTTATTAAGTAATAAACCTCTCTTTGATGTTTTATATTTAGGTTATATTGATTATTTTCAAACCATAATTTGAAATCATTTATTGGACTATTAAGAAAATGCGACTTAATTCCATCAGATGCACCTAACCAAAATTGTACACGAATTCCCATAACTAACCTTATATTTTACACACTACAACACTAAATGTAGAATTCACTAGCTAGTTAGATTTTAGCGAATCTAAGTGCTTTTGTGGAAAATTGATGTATTGTTTTCTTTGCTTATAGAAAATTTCAATCATTTTTTGCAAAAAAATTATAAAGCTTTATATTTTTGTGGACAAAGACTTCAAATCGCTTCAGGAAATAATGCTTTTAGGTTTAAAAGCTAAATACTTCAGAAATTCTATCTAAATCTACAAGAGTTTCTAGTTCTTTTCTATGTTCCCATACTTCTTTTTTAAATTTTTGATGATACAAATCTATTTCATAAGTAGATGATTTTACAGATTTTTCTGCTTTCTCAAAACTTTCTGCTTTCATAAAAACAATTAAGAAATCACCCTCAGCAGTACTATCTAAAAAGAAAGCTTCTATAATAATGGTTTCATTACGTAATGTAACTATTGCTTCTTCTCGCCTAGTTTCATTTACCATTTTTGCCCATTCTCTAACATAATCTAACTTATTTGGTTTTAGTTGAATTTTCACACATCTAGTTTCATATTTCATTTTTACTTTCCTTTTAGGCTTTGGCAAGCAGGAAATTGTATTGAATTTATTATTTAATTACTAACTTTACTTTTCTTTTTTAGTTCGTGACTGTAAGTCTTGAAGGGATTTTTCAAGAGATTGAACAATGGAATAAGTGTTTGTAATATTACGAACACGCTCAATAGTTTGTGTAAGTCTTTTAGAATCCTCTTCTGGATCACCAATAGCAGCAATTCGTTCTCCAGCAAAAACTAACACATGATCCTTACCATTTTCCAAAATGTATCTATAATCTGTTAAGCTTGCAGGCTCTTGTCTTACTAATTGCTCACAAGCTGACAAAGAAGGACCAGTTAAAGACCATTTGACTATATATTGACCTAAAGTTCGGGTTCGGTAAATTTTACTTGTCTGATATGCAGTAAGCAATATTCCTATTGTTGCAATAAACCCAACAATTTGAACACTATACCAAGCACTTTGTGACCATTTTCCTTTATTTGTTTGAGGAAAGGAGCGAATAAAGGCTATTGCTGGAGTAATTGCAAGTGGCAAAATAATAAAGGGACCTAAAAAACCTGCACCAATAACCATACACCCAAAGACCAACACTAATGCCATTATAATTTTAGGAACACCAAATATTTTTATCTTAAACACAGATGAAATTAATGAAGTTAATAAGAACCAACTTAATGATATTAAGCACCATATCTGGATTGGAGGCAAAACCCTATCCATAAAAGCTGTGACACAAACGCTACAGGCTTGCACTTCTACGACAGAAAATATTATTAATATAAATGCTATTATTATTTGTATTATATAAATCATAGATTTATTATGGTGTATCTTACCTTTTGAGAAAATTTTGTCTACACTTTCACCTTGTCATAATTTGATTTTTGCCTAATATTTATTATTACAAGATTAAAGTACCAAATAAAGATTTGAAAAGAAAAATATGACTTTAGAAGAAGTAAAAAATTGCATAGAGAGCATAGAAGAACAACTGCCAAATTGTCCATTTGTGGTAGCTTGGACAGAAGTGCGGAATAAACATATTATTCATTTAGCATTAACAGAACGCCTGCATAAAAAAGCAAAGAAGGCTCACATTTGGAAATCACCACATTTTCTTAGTACCTTAAAAAATGTTGAATATGGTTTTGATCAAAGCCATGCAAGAAGCCGAGGAGGGACAGATGGTATTTTCCTCTTAGATCGCAATTTTCATCCTAAAAACGAAATGATGCACAAGATCTTTGACCAGTATATTGATAAAGAAGAAAGTGGAATAGAAGAAGTAGCTCAAGCCCTAAATGCTGATATTAAAGACCTTTTACCAGTTCGTTTGGTTTCTCATCATATGCGTTTATTAGGAGTTTTGTTGCGTAAAGAAATAGAAGACTGGCTTGTGTTAGTAGATTTTGATGATAATTAAACTAAAGCCAACAACTTTTATTTACCCTTAAAATAATACATTTTTGACGAAAACCATCCAAATAACTATAAAAAAGTTGACAGTTTGAGTTTTCTAGCTAAAAGTTCATTGCTAACTTTATAAACGCCCTCTTTTGGAGTTATCAAATTTTCATAAAGACTAGGAGTTGCATTAGTACGTTGTTGAGAGACAAAATCTGTAATGTCTTCAATATCAACAACCCATTCTTTAGCATATCTCCTTAAAACATCACCACTTAAACCAAGTTGTATAGCCTTTCTGTCAAGTTTGTTACCTGTAGGACTATGATCAGGATCCCATTGTAATCTAACAGGAGAATGTTTTAATTTTGTTTTCCATTCTTGTTCATCTTTATAAATTGTAGAATCAAAAGATGAATATTCTACTAGACTTAATATTTCGTTAAAGCCTTCTAACTTTAGACTAACAGCCAATACAATTTCTTGGTCATTTTTAGTAGCCCAACCACATCGATACATCATCCAAAGAAAATTTGTTTTAATCCAACTCATTCTATCTAAGCTAAATTCACCACCAAAATATTTATTCTGGCTAGCAAATAACCCTATACTTGGTCTATAGGCTTGATACACTACTATTTTCTCTTCATCATATTGCGCAAGTATGTGTCTTCCTGACTCAGGCCATCTTTTTAATTGTGTCAAATATTTTTCAGTTATTATTTTCATTTTTATTTCCTTACAACAGAGTTTACCAATTTAGCTAAGTTCACTAGCAAAAGCGTCGGCAAGTAATTATAAGCCAACCGCCAGAATCCGCTATAACATTTGTTTGAGGTCTATTTTTTAATTCATTAGAAATAGAAACAAAAGGCTAACAGATATACTCCAAATACAAGTGCTAAATATAGTATTATTGCTGTCACAGTGTTTAGCCACATATGCATATTTTCTATAGAAGAAATAATTATAGTGATTTCTGATACTGATTATTTCATAACAACCGTTACTTATCAATAACATAACTTACATCTTACAAAAATTTAGATATAAACCATAAACCACAAACTATAAGTATGATTTACACTTACAACGTATACTCTAACTAAAGTTCGAAACCATCTGTCTGCAATAAATTAGTCTTAATTGACAATGAATAAACGCTTTTTGTTGATAAAAGAAAATAGCCAAGATAGTAAGGCTAAATGAAAAATAATCCATACAAAATCTAAAACCAAATTTGTTAACAAGCTAAAACGTAAAGGATTAGGGCCAACTAAACTATCGTAAACCAATTGTATTGATAGAACAACACTAATTGTAGTAATTAAAAGAACAAAAGCCATTGCTAAAATATAATTAGTTGTAGTCAATTTACCAGAACATTTTTGTGCCTTTAGTAGCAGATTTGTATAAACTGCTATAGATGAGCCAAACATAAGAAAACTAGTACTAATTAAATCAACTGTTATGGATGGATGGTTTGCCCTAAATATAAAACTGTATACACCTATTAACGTTATCCAAACAAAAAGATGCAAAGCTACTTTCATTTAACCTACTTCTATTTTTCAAGCGATAATGATGAGGAAAACAAGTCCTTATATGATATTTGTTATCTGCCGAATATATAACTAATAGTTGAAAGGAAAACTAGTATAAAAGCATTAAGAAAACAATATAACAAACTGTCCTGAAATAAAATGGATTTGGAATGATACAATTTAAGATTCAAAAGATTTAAGACCTTTTTCCCTTATTTTTTGTGTTCTGCTATTACTCAATGATAGCCAAACAGCTTGAAAAAAGTAAACAATCAACTTACTAATACTTCAACTAAATTACATATTTCAACAGCAGCACAATTACTATTTTTTAGATCAACTTTCTTTTCTATAAATTAAAATATACCATCGATTTGTTGTGCTAGTAACTAAACCCATTTTATTAAAATATAACTTATTTTTACAAAATCATACTTTGATAAATATCATTTAACTTATTGATTTATCAGTTATTACAGATATTATCTTTTTTCATATAGTTACAACATAGAGGTTTGCTACATTGTTCTACCAGTCTGTCTACTGTCAATTGATTAGCTGCACTAAATATACTGAAAACCTAGTTCAAGATGAGTTTTTCCATAAAGCTTAGCAAATAAAAACATAAGTCTGTTTATAATTTTTGTTAGGCGACTAGTAAATGACTATTTTCAGAGTTGAAGCATTTTTTGTATCCAAACATTTTTGGCACAATCTAGTACTGATTTTCCTTTGCCATCTTTGATTAACACACTTATGCCAAATGAAAGAAATATCTTAATGATCTGGTGTTGAGCATCTTTTGCTTCTTGTGTTGCTGATCCACCTCGCCCAGTGTTCTGAACAGCAAGGTGAAATGGAGTAGAACCAGATTTGTTTTTTATTATTGGATTGCAACCTGCTTCAAACAGTGATTTCGTTGCTGCAGCACTCCTCGTTCGCACAGCTCGATGTAAAGGAGTTGCTCCATTCTTGTCTTGAGCATTTATGTCAGCACCCGCTTTAAGCAAACATAATATAGTTTTCACTTGTTGATCTGAGTTGCGAGATGGATCAATTGTGTAACCATCTGCTGCATAGTGTAAAGGAGTACTACTACGATGGTTTTTTCTTGCGTTTGGATCTGCTCCAGCTCTGAGTAATATCTCTACAATCTCACTGCGATAGCCAGCACAAGCCAAATGCAATGCTGTATCTCCTGCATACATCCAGTGAAAAATCCCCGATTCATAGAGCTTAGAGTTTCCAAGACCTTGTAATACAACAGAAGAGTCAATATTTATTAATTCCTGAACTCTATTGCAATCATTATTAACGATAGCTTCAAGTAGTGTATCCATTTTTTCTACCTTTACTCTTAATTATTTGCTAATCTATAACTTACGTAGATCATAATTATTTATCCCTTATCAAAAACTATACAGACAAACCCCATTTAGTTTAGGATAATGCGTAACTCCAGTTTCAACAGCGAGAAAATTCTGACGAGCAATAGCCAAAAGTAATGTGAGTTTATGTGCAACACATATTTATATATTTACTCACTTTATTATACCGACAACATTTACTTTTTTAGTTACTAGTATTTTGCGTCTTTACTAGTAACTAAACCTATGCGTCTAATTCCTACCTTTCATAAAGCAAAGAATACGAGTCTGTATGCAATATTTGTTCGGTTTCTTAAATAAATGAACGGGATTTTTATGAATTTTTTCGGTCAGCTATATGCCAAAGAATACCCGAAGGATCAGAAAGATAAAGAACGCGAAGCCCCCAAGGTTGTAGTTTTGGAGGGCTAGCTATAATGCCAAAATACTTTTTCTTCAGACCAATATATTCAATATGTTCCCACCAAAGGTCTGCGTCCTCAACCATTAACTGCATCATGAAGTTCTCTGCATGAGATTGAACATAGAAATGTTGAAGGAGAAAGCGAAAAGACCCAATCTGAAACTCTGCGATTTCGTCATTTGCCCAGTTTTCTTTGAAACCAAGATCAGTATAGAACTGCTTCGAGACTGCCATATCTTTAGCTGGTACGAAAGCTTTTAGATCCATCACGAAGACATTATTCATCATTTATCATCTTCTCCTATGAGTGACTAAAACTAAAAATAACATCTAAAACTCTAACCCTAATAAAGAAAAAAAACAAGTCTTAATTTGTTTATTTTTCGCAATTCTATTGCTTTTCTTTTTTCTATTAGTCATTTATATTTTTCACAACTTTTTTCTTTAAGCAAGCCAAATACCGAGGGTAGATGCATTTGATATATCTCTAGATATAATGGAACACGCTGCTTTACAAATGAGAATTAATGAAATTACTAATATTAACTTACGATAAGCTACTATATAAGATTATGCTGGAAAAACGTATGATTTAGTTATGGCTAATTTATTACTGGATTTGCTAAGTATGTTGAAAGTTCATATTATTGATAAAGTAAAGCCTAATGGTTTGTTAGTGCTTTCAGGATTTGTAGAAAAACATCATAGGAGAACATTTGCAAGTTTTGATTGGTTTACTACAATCTGTGTGATCTACAGACATCATTTCAACCACGATAGGTTAAAAATGAATGAAAAATCATCATCAAAAATATCTTTTAAAGTCATCATCTTTTTTCAATAACCATAATATTTAGAAGATATTTTTAGATTAAAGTAATAACTATAATTCGATGAAAATAGTGCTTTTTTCAATAATTTCCTAAAGAAAATTATTGAAACCATGTCTGTAGAGCACACACATTAAGATGGCTAGTAGAGGTTTTCTTTGAGGACTGGAAGGGTTATGAAGGTTGGGGTCAATTGACCAAACTGCCTGACTATGACGGATCAAGCCGTGACCTGATTCTGAGTCTGTTGCTTGATCACTACCTACTTATTCATCCTCTTCAATCTGCCCGCTTTGAAAACAAACTGCCCGGTTTTACACTGGGCAATCTACTACGCAAAGTTCAGATGGATTCTTTACTTACTATTATCCAAGATATTATAAATGCTTCTAATCCTATTGAAAAACTCAAAATTCTTTCTCAATTTATTGAATCTCTTTTTTCTCTCAATTTTTCTAAAAAACACTTAGCTGGCAAAGATATTTCTAATCTTCATCCTTCTGTTTCTTTGTCTTATCATGCCAATCGGGCTATTTCTTTCCCTTTGGCTGCTTAAAAACTTGATCATCGAGTATTTAGGGTTATTCTACTGTTAGCTGTTCTCTTAGTGATATTTGTAATAATAACTCTCAAGCTCAAGTTATTGTTAATTAGTTACTTGCAGCTTGTGACACTTTTGTCCAAAGTCTTAAGCATAATTATGATTTAGCTATTGTCGTTGAAACTTTATAGGAATAATCCTATACACATGGTTTAAGCATAATATATAAGTTTAAGCTAACACAGACTAATTTCAAATTCTGGGCCAGCTACCCCTAACCTAATTTTATCGCCTGACTTTATAGCCATTCTATCAGAAACTCTTTGATCATTAAGATAAGTACCATTACGACTATTTAAATCAACTAGTATAAACTTTGTTGTATTAGCAGTTTCTAAACAAATCTTTGCATGTCTATTACTTACAAGAGAATCAGCATTTGAACTAAAACGAATTATAGACATAGGTTCTCGGCCAATAGTAATTTCATACAAATCTTTTGTTGCAAAGCTATTAACTTCCCCCATTTTTGAGCCTTTAATATGTTTAATAACTAGAGTTTCGTTTAGAGAACAACTGAATAAACTTTTAGTAGAAGAAATAATGTCTGTTTCAAGTAGAGTTAGCGGAAACTGGTAATTATCTATATTTACTTGTTTTAGTAGAACAGGACGAGGGTCTAAGTCAAATATAAACTCTGGTCCTTTATAACCAAATTTGATTACATCTTCTGGTTTTATTTTAGCTGAATTCTTAATTTTTTTGTTATTAACATAAGTACCATTACGACTATCATTATCTACTATATAAAACCCAAGTGAAGTATTATCTACTATTATTTTTGCTTGTTGTCGAGCTACACGAGTATCTTTATAGGGATCATAAGATACATTTGAAGATGATTCCCGACCAAAAGTTATTCCTTGATACTTTCCTAAAGAAAAGTTTTCTATTTGTCCTGATTTTGATCCTGATATGTGCTTAATAATAATTTTTGTAGTTGACAAAAGTGATTTAAGTTGGCTACTACTATCAAAAACCTCTTTTTGCTCTAGTGCTCCACTATTAGCGATAGATACATTTGGAGTGACAGCTTTTTTAAGTTCAACAAATAGTTGTTTAATATTTTGCTGTCTATCTTGTTTATTTGTTGACATAGCTTTAGCAATAACTTCACTAAACTCCTTAGAAACATTTTCATCAAGTTCATTTAATGATGGAATACTAGTATTTTCACAGGCTAGCTTTTGAAGTTTCTGTCCAGAAATTAGCTCATAGAAAATTATTCCAAAACTATAAACATCAGCTTGTTCATCAACAAGTTTTTCTGTTTTTGATGCTTTATGTTCTATAGGTATGTAGTAAGAAGTGTTTAAATTTTGCATCTCTACAGTTAATTGCCTAACTTCTAGTTGTTCACTTAAATTTGCTGGATGTATTTTAGCTAGCTCTAAATCTAAGAGTTTCACTTCATACTTTCCCAAGCTAGTTTCTTTAACTATTATGTTTGAAAGATGTAAATCAATATGACTAATTCCTTGGTTATAAGAACTTTCTAGGGCATTACTTATAGATTCAAGTATTTCCAGTGCTTTTATAGTAGAAAATTTACCATGTTTTTCCAACTCTTCAGCTAAAGTATGACTATCAAAATGTTTTTTTACCAAAGAAGCAATATTGTCTGGAGTTACTCCTATTATAGTTTGATTACCTTGAGTAGCTAAAGAAGAAGGCTTTAAAGGTACTATAATTTGATTTGTTGCAACAACAGAAGAAACAGCTTGTATTGGAGATATAATAGTTTGATTATTTGCAGACTGACTGGCTACAAGACTAGAGGATTGAATAACTACAGAGGCTTGAACATCTTGTGTTAAATTACAAAAAGTTCCTGCAACTCTAGCTAATTCTTTGATAAATTCACCAGCGGTGTTATATCTAGCAGTAGGTTGTTTAGCTAGAGCTTTGAGTATTACGTTCTCAACAGCTTCAGGAATATTTGGGTTTAAGCTTCGTGGTGATGGAGGTGTTTCCATAATATGTTTTACTACTGCTTGCATTCCATTAGCTTTGCCATAAGGACATTGTCCTGTTAGTGCTTCATAAACTACAACACCCAGACTATAGATGTCTGAACGATGATCAATTGGAGCGGCTTGACATTGTTCAGGAGACATATATTTAGCAGTACCAAGAATTGTGCCTGCACCGGTGATAGAAATACTTCCATCATCAGAAGAAGATTTAATTTTAGCAATGCCAAAATCTACTACTTTTACTATTCTTTCTCCTTTTAATCCAGTCTTAAACATTATGTTATCTGGTTTTAGATCTCTATGAATTATCTGAAAACTGTGTGCAATATCTAAAGCCGCAGCAACTTGATTCATAATATGAACTGTTTCACTTAACTCTAACTGTTGCTTTCTCTCTAAATACTCCTTCATTGATTCACCTTGAATAAATTCCATTACCAGATAAAGCATATCTCCAACTTTTCCAAAATCACTTACTCTGATTGCGTTTATATGGTCTATTGTGGCAGCAGCACGAGCTTCTCTTAAAAAGCGTTCTTCTACATTTTTGTCTACTGCCATTTCAGGATGAATTACTTTAATTGCAACTTCATTTCCTATGAATTTGTGACGAGCTTTAAAGACTGTTCCCATTCCTCCAGCACCTAACAAAAACTCTATGTTGTACTTGGTGTCAAGTTCCCTACCAACCAAATCCTTAATATCCATTTCTTCTAAAATAAAATTATCACGAGGACAGTTCTCTATCTCTCCAGCAAAAAAGCTCTTGCATTGTCCACAATATTTCATCTAAATCTCCTGAAATTTTTAGTTATCTTAAGTAAAATTGCTATCTAGTTTGATAGCCAGAAACAGTAAAGTAAGTGTTTTAACGGAGATAATAAGACAATTACGAAATGCAAAAATATTACCAGAAAAAGGCTCTTGAGCAAGCTTTTTCTTGCATAAAATCACTAATGCATCTACATCATCTATATAGAATTAGTACTACAGTAAAAATTTGTATGATTAATATAAGTAATAAAACTACTAATACTACTATATATTTATGTAACAACAGCTTTTGGTAGATTTAAGTTATACTATAAGATGTATTCTCTATCTGTAATAGTGCTTACTGTTAAATTTTGCAGTTTTTACTTAGTTATTCTTATTCCATATTAAAAAATAATTGAAAATTCTACAAAGTTTTGAACCTAAAGATGATTTAACTGTTGTCGTTCTAACTAGATAAAAATTATATTTCTATACTAACTTTCTTAATATTTTATAACAACAGTATATTTCACTAGCATATTTCTAAAAAACTTATAATTGCTTAAGTAGTAATTTTTATACTAACTTGACTCACATTTATAAGGTTAAATAGTAAAAATTCTTTAAGTTTTTTTTATAGCTTTACTACCTTGACATTAATTTTAAGTTTTGATACCTTCATTTTATCTATAGGGTGTACTCACTAATGAAAATGATCTACTGTAATACTTTACTTTAACCAAAAATAAGCCTGCAAATTGAACAATTTAAGAGCTCTTAATATTATTGAAGGAAAGCGAAGGTAAATATGTCAATACTCAATGATCTATGGAGTAAAGCGCTTCAAATTGATGAAGATTTTAGTGAAGATTTTGAAGTTATAAAACATGCGATTGAGAATAACTTTGAAGCTATTGCTGGCAAACCCCCACTTATAGAACCACTTATAGAATATTTACAAAACAATCATCCTGTCATTCTAATAAGGGATCTTGCTATTGTTACATCATATGCTGACCTAGTAGAAGTACTCGACAAGCAAGACCCTTTTTTCTCAACAGCTGAAATCTATGCTCAACGGATGACGGATACAGGGTTAGGTATTGACATTCATGGAACAGATAGTCCTGACTATGACTATGTAAGATTAAGATTTGCAAAGGCTTACCGGCCACCAGGGGATTTTGAGAAAATACAGCAGTTTGCAGAGGATATGGCTGAGAAGTTGATTCAAAATGCTCTCTCAAAAGGAAATATAGATGTTGTTTCAGAATTTGTACACCCTTTTCTTGTAGCCTTTTTTAACGACTACTTTGGTCTAGAACTAGATGAAGAAACCCTGATTAACCTGATTGACTGGACTCGTCACCTCTATCGCCATATCTTCTTTAACCAGATGAATGATGAAAATATAAAGAGTAATGCAGCAGAAGCAGGTGGTGCAATTCGAGCTTATCTAGAGGCTCTTATGGCAAAAAGAAAACAGGAGATGCAAGAGGGAAAAACATTAAGCGACAATTTCCTAAACCGCTTACTAATTATGCAGAATGATCCTGCAAATGGATTAGAAGATAAATATATAATAGCAAATGTAGGACTTACTACAGTAGCTATTCAGAGTAGTAGTATTGCTATATCTCAAGCTATAAATAACCTCTTCAACTTCTCTGACAAGCTTAAGCAAACCCATCAAGCCGCCTTAGCAGGTGATAGTGCTACTGTAAATGCCTATATGATGGAAGCTCTTAGGTTTGATCCACAAGATACATTCTTATTCAGAGCTTGTAAAGAAGATTTCATTGTTGCTAAAGGTACTCCACGAGAAACTCTAATACCAAAAGGTACAAAAGTATTATTAGGTATACTCTTTGGGATGTTTGATCCAGCCAAAGTTATTAACCCTGAACAATTTATTATTAATAGGCCAGAGGAAATTTACATGGTCTTTGGTCATGGACAACATCAATGTTTTGGGGAACAAATAGCAAAAATTATGATGCCTATCCTAGCTAAGAAGTTATTTAGACTCAATAATTTGAGAAGAGCTGATGGTTCTAGCGGAACTCTTAGCTACAATGGAGCTTTCCCAACAAGTATGGTAGTTGAATTTGATGTTTAATTAATAAGTTCTTTATTATCTATAAAAAACAAGCAATTTGAATATTCCCATTTAAGTCTCTTTGAATGGGAGTAAATACCAATCTTTGATTTTGCCTTTAACCACTCAGTTTACAATAAGATAAATCTTTAGGCTTTATTTATAGCCTATAAATCTGTTAGGTGATTTGTACTTACCCACTCACTTTTGAAATTTCAACTATTTGCTATCTTTGAGATGGCACTTCTTATGAAGCCACTATAAAGTATGTGGCATATGATCATAAAAGGAGAAAATTAATGAAAAGACTAAAAATAATTACGATTATACTGTTAGTGTCTTTAACCTTAATTTATGCAATAAGTTGCAAAGACAACAACCAATCTTCACAACCTTTAACAAACATTACTTCCACAAATACAACACAAGTAACATCTATAGAAAATGGTCTTTCTGCAGATGAGCGTAAGAAGTTTTATCATATGTCAGAAGGAAGCGAGTTTTTTCCATTTTCCTGGGCACAATGTTTAGAGGATTCAAAAACACATAAAGATTTTTTAAGCCCAGAAAATTTACAAAGGTTTGGATTAATTCCAGATCCAGACGATGCCGATGGATTGCCAGTTGGTATTGCAAAAGCCAAACGCAAAGGTTTAAAGCTTGGTAAAGAAGGGCCTGAAATGATTGGGGTTAACTGTACAGCCTGCCATGTTGGACAGATTTCTTATAATGGCAAGAATTTTCGCATTGATGGTGCACCAAATATGTTTGATGTATTTGGTTTTTTTCAGGCATTATCCTATTCAACCAAAAGCACAGCCGAAAACCCCGAAAAACTAGTTAAATTTCTAGTAAAGTTGGCAAAGCATAAAAACAATAATTATGATGAAGCAGAAATTATTCCACCAGCTGAACAACCAGTATTCAATGAGACAGATGCTAACATCCCAAGTGTACAACTTGACAAAGAGACTAAACAAGCACTTATTAAATTAGATGAAAATGGAAAAGCTACTTTAACAAGCAAGTTGGAAAAGATCTTTAAAGAAACTGAAAGTACAGTTGAAAAAGATTTTTCAAAACTTGACAAGGATATCATAAAAGACTCTACTTACCTTAAGAATCAGATAGGGGTGTTTGAGTCCTATATAAGGTTGCTAGATTCACTGTCTAAACTACCTCCAGATCCTAAATACCCTAACTATAAGTATACTGAACCAGGATTTGCTCGTGCTGATGCTTTTGGTACAGCTGCAAATGTTTTGTTTGGCGCTAGAACTGTAAACATGACTGCACCAGCAAGCTTTCCAGAGATTTGGGAACTAGATAAGACAGAATGGTATCATTGGATTTCCAATACACATTCAGTTATTGAAAGAAATATAGGTCAAGTTTTAGGTTTAGGAGCATCATTTGATCCTAAAACTCTTAATTCAACAATCAAACTAGACAATTTATATCAACTAGAAACATTAGGTAATAAAACTAAACCTCCTAAATGGGAAGATATTTTTGGAAAAGTAGATTCCGCAAAAGCAGAAGAGGGGAAAAAAATATATATAGACAATTGTGCTAAATGTCACGATAAAGTTCAAGTTGATGAAAAATCAGGACATAAAACCTATAACCTATATTCACCAGAAGAAGTAGGTACTGATCCTAATGAAGCTATTAACTTTGGTATAGATATACCTACAGCAAGTCTACCTAAAGAGATACTAGATGCAATAAAACCACCAGCAATAAGTCACTCTGCTAAGCTACAAGACCAAATATTACCTCTAATAAAACAGAAATATTACACTGATCACAACATATCTGAGACAACCCAAAAACAGTGGGAAGATGGAAGAATCCCAAATTCACCATTTTGGAGAGATGCCTATAAAGAAAATGATAAGAAAGTTTACCCAGCTAAACCATTAAAAGGAGTCTGGGCAACAGCTCCATATCTACACAATGGTTCTGTTCCAACACTTCGTGCTTTACTTTTACCTGCAGAACAACGCCCAAAGACTTTTTACTTAGGTAAAAAAGATTATAATGCTAAAGATTTAGGTTATAAAGTAACAATAGATCCAACTGCTCCAACTGATACTTATCCATATTCTCCTGATTATTTGCTTTTCTTTTTTGATACTGCAAAAGCAGGAAATTCAAATAAGGGTCATGAGTTTGGTACAAACCTTAGCGAAGAGCAAAAAGACCAACTATTAGAATATTTGAAAATATACTAGTTAAAAACTAGTTTCAAATGCTAGAAAGGATAAGGGTTATTATGGAATATGATTTGATCTTTGAAGGTGGTGGAATGAAAGGCAACGTTTTTGTTGGTGCAATGCAGGAGTTCTTTGCACGTGGCCATAGCATAAGGCGATTGGTAGGCACATCAGCAGGTAGTATTACTGCAAGTCTTCTAGCTGCTGGATATAAAGCAGAGCAATTATTAGAGGTCATAAGCGAAAGGACTGATGATGGTAAACTCCGATTTGCAACTTTTATGGATTCTCCTAGCCCTGATGCTTTTACTCAACAAGATATTGATGAAAGCATCTTTGGTTCTTTATTCAAAAAAGCCGATTCCCATTTTTCTATTGCAGATAGCCTCTTACATCGAATAGATAATGCTGCTGAAAATGCTCTTATCAAAGAAATGATGAAATTTAGTGTATTTAGAGAGGTTTTTCTTCTACTTGAGAAAGGAGGTCTCTATTCAGGAAATGAATTTCTAAAATGGATTATAGAAAAGCTAAATCATCCAAATCCAGAACTTGGGCTTGGTAATTCTACTTTCTCAAAGTTCTATGAGATCACAGGAAAAGATCTTACTGTAGTTGCTTCAGACATTACTGGAGAAGAACTACTTATTATAAATAGAACAACGGCGCCAGATTGTCCTGTTTGTTGGGGTGTACGTATGTCAATGAGTATACCTTTTGTTTGGCAAGAAGTTAGATGGAGCAAAGATTGGGGGCTTTATAGAGGAAAAGACATTTCTGGACATAGAATAGTTGATGGAGGACTTTTATCAAACTTCCCAATTGAATTAATTGCATCTAGTGATGATGGACAGATTATGGAAAAAATGGAACCAATTGCCTTTCTTGGATTGCTAATTGATACTACAATTTCTGTAGATAGTTTAAAGGATAAACCTGTAGCTAAAGCTGATGATAATGTAAACAAATCATTAGGGTTTCTATCACGTATATCACTTCTTATCGATACAATGCTTACAGCTAGTGATAATATATTGTCGATAGAGGCACATTCTAAAGAAGTCTGCCATCTGCCAGCTAAAACTTATGGTACAGTAGAATTTGATATGAATGATGAGCGATTAAACGCTCTTATTAATGCTGGACGTAGAGCAATGAAAGAATATTTTGACAGTAATAGTTAATTCATTGACTTACCATTGATTCAACATTGATTTAGTATTCATCTGGAGATTAAAGAGGTAATGAACAAGAGCCAAGAAGACGAAACTTTAATAGATCGATTTGAACTAAAGTTTCGTCTTGGTCAAGGCGGATATGGAGTAGTTTATCAAGCGTACGACAGAGAAAAATGTGAACTTGTAGCACTTAAATTACTTCACCAAGCAAAACCTGAAGCTCTATATAGATTCAAACTTGAATTTCGTACCCTTGCTAATTTGCATCACCCTAATCTAATAACCCTCTATGAGCTGATATCTGAAGGTGATAGATGGTTCTTTACTATGGAACTAATAAATGGAGATAACTTCCTCGATTATATGAGGATAAAACGAGTGTTTAACAATGAAGTTGAGGAAGTTTCTCCTAATTCATCTGAGACAAATCAAGAAAAACTAACTTCACTCCATACTAAGTCAAAACAATATACCAAAATAGAAATACCTACTACACTAGAAGAACAAACTAACTCAGAAATACTTGCCAAATCAGAAGTATTTACCAAATCAGAAATACTTACTAGCTCAGAAGTATTTGCCAATTCCAATATTGAAAATATTACTGTTGTTAATAAGAATGATTTCAATATTATTAATAATATTAAAGAAATAGTAGCCCCAAATATTCCAACCACTACTCAACGACCTAAAGCCAAAAAGATATCAGTTAATTTAGATAGACTGCGTTATGCATTGAAACAGTTAACAGAAGGATTAATGGCACTTCATTCAGCAGGTAAACTTCATCGTGATATAAAACCTTCAAATGTAATGGTTAGTGAAGAAGGGCGAGTGGTAATACTTGATTTTGGTTTGGTTCATGATTTTGGGCCAAATCAGAGTTTTGGTCAAATTGCTGGAACACCTGCATATATGTCCCCAGAGCAAGCTTCCGGGCTTCCTCTTTCAGAAGCGAGTGATTGGTATAGTGTAGGTATAATGCTTTATATAGCATTAACTGGAACTCCTCCATTTACTGGTACTTGGCAACAAATTTTGGTTGATAAGAAAACAAAAGATCCTGAACCTCCAAGTAAATATGTTGTTGATGTTCCAGAAGATCTCAACACATTATGTATAGAATTAATCTCTCGTGATCCTGATAAGAGACCTTCAGGCAATGAAATTCTAAAAAGATTAGGTTTAGAATCTATTAATTTAGACTCAAGCTTAGATAAACAATCTAGGTCAAGATATAAGCTTGAGTTGATAGGAAGAGAACGCCATTTCAATAGTCTTTATAATGCTTTCCAAAAGGTAAAACAAGGTTCTTCTGTAACAGTTTACCTCAATGGAATCTCTGGAATGGGTAAAACTATTCTTTCACAAAGGTTTCTTGAAGATATTCAAGATATACATAGTAAAGCGCTAATTCTTAGCGGGGCTTGCTATGAACAAGAATCTGTACCATATAAAGCACTTGATGGTGTAGTAGATAATCTAAGTAAATATCTTAAGAGTCTATCAAATCTTGAAGTAGAAGCATTTTTACCTATTGATATACTTGCATTAACAAAACTCTTCCCTGTGCTATTACAAGTACATGCTATTTCTGAATCAAGAAGAGCTGTTCTTAACATTCCAGATTCAATAGAGTTAAAGCGGCGTGCTTTTGCAGCGCTTAAAGAATTATTGACTCGAATTGCAATCAAAAAACCTTTGATCCTTTTTATTGATGATCTCCAATGGGGTGATATAGATAGCTCAACTTTGATAGAGAATATTTTAGGCTCTCCTGATCCACCTCCTCTACTTTTAATACTTAGTTACCGAAAAGAGGAAGTTCAAAATAGTCCATCACTTCAAACACTACTTTCAATAAAGAATATGGTTGGATTAACTACTGAAATAGTTGATATTGAAGTTGGTGAACTCTCTTTTGAAGAGTCCAAAAAACTTGCTTTGATGCTCTTAAGAAACGCAAACTCGATTAATGAAGCAGAAAAAATTGCAAAAGAGTCTGCTGGCAGCCCATTCTTTGTAAATGAGTTAACAAGTTTCTTAAAACTTGGTAGAAGTATAGAAGAACTTAAACTAGAAGAAGTCATACAAGCTCATATCCAAGAATTGCCTCAAGAGGCTCGGAAACTTCTTGAAATTATTGCAGTTTCTGGTCAACCAATTGAGCGTTCTGTTGCAAAACAAGCAGCAGAGTTGGAAACAGATGAAAACAAACTTTTAGCAATTCTACGTGCAAACCATATGCTTCGTGCAACAGGTAAGCATGATCAACTAGCTACTTATCATGATCGAATACGAGAAACTATAGTAGCTTTTTTACCTGAAGACATTCTTAAACAGAAACATAAAAGATTAGCACTAGCACTTGAAGCAACTGGAAAAGCAGACTCAGAAAGATTAGGTGACCATTTTTATAAATCGGGAGATAAAGATAAAGCTATTGACTATACAATCAAGGCTGCTGATCAGGCCGTTGAAACATTAGCGTTCAATCGGGCAGCAAGACTTTACAGCTTTGCACTCGATTTAAAAGAAACTGATGATTATCAGAGTGATAACTTAAGAATAAAACTTGCTGATGCCCTTGTAAATGCTGGGCGTGGAGCAGAAGCAGCCCAATTCTACCTAAAAGCTTCAGAGAAGAGAAACGGTATAGAGTCACTTGAACTACGTCAATGTGCAGCTGAACAGTTTCTAAGAAGTGGTCATATAGACAAAGGTAAGGCTGTACTACGAACAGTACTTGAAGAGGTTGGTCTAAAATTCCCAAAGAGCCCTAGACGTGCTTTCTTATCTTTAGTATTGAGAAAACTAGTGTTAAGACTTAGAGGACTTAACTTTAAGCAACGAGATATTAGTGTAATAGATACAAAAGAAATTATTAAAATCGATACCTGTAGGTCGATTGTAGTTGGACTTGCCTTAGTTGATACAATCCAAGCTGCTTACTTTCAATCAATACACATTCTACTTGCACTCAAGACTGGAGAAACTAGGAGAATCATTCGAGCACTCGTTCATGAGGCTGGCTTTACCTCAATAAGGGGTAGTCGTAGCCAACCAAAATGTGAAAACTTACTCAATAAAGCTAAAAGTCTATTGGGACAAAATAATTGCAATGAGCCTTATGAAGAAGGAATACTGAAATTTACAATTGGACTGGCAAATTACTACTTTGGAAAATGGAGTCTTGCAAGCGACTCTTTTGATGAAGCTGTAGAAATTCTTAGAAATAAATGTACTGGGGTTGCCTGGGAACTTAACACATCAAAATACTATAAGTTACGTTCCCTCTATAATATGGGTAGTTGGAAAAAGTTAATAGAACAATTCCCTGCCTTCCTTAAAGAGGTACAAGAACAAGGAGATTTATATTCAGCTACTACACTATTTCTTAAAATCTCTTTTATTCTTCCTCTTGCAGCAGATTCTCCAAATGAAGCAGCAGAAAATCTAGAAAAGGCTATTGATAAATGGGCCCAGAAAGGCTTCCATGTTCAACATTTCTTTGCAATGTGGGGACAAGCTCAGGTAGATCTTTACGTAGGCAAATACACTAGTGCTCTAGAGCGTGTAAATAATTCCTGGCAAGTACTTAACAGATCAATGATTCTAAATACTCAACTTAATCTAATTGAAGCACTGCATCTACGTGCTCGTTGTCTTCTTAGTGTTGCTATAACAGCTAACAATAGAGAAAAGTTAATTTCAGAGGTTGATAAAATTAGCAAGAAAATAGAGCAAGAAAAGACCCCTTGGGCTAACAACTTAGCACTACTTATAAGAGCTGGAGTAAATTCAATTCAAGATAAAAAAGAGGCTATAAACCTTTTAGAAAGAGCTGAAAAAGGATTTAATGAGACAGATATGGCTCTATATTCAGCAATCAGTCGACGCCGACGCGGTCAGTTAATTGGAGGAGAGACTGGCAGAATTTTTATAGAAGAAGCTGATAACTTCATGCACAGTCAATTGATAAAAAATCCAGAACTTATGGCTAATATGCTAGCTCCAGGAAAATGGAGCTAGTACATTTGCTGAAAAATAAGGTTGAGGATAAGCAAATCTTACCCAAATCCGCACACCATAACTTCTAGCTTGTTAAATTAAACTTTTGCATTCTATAAATCAAAGTATTTCTACTAACATTTAAGTATTTTGCTGTATGAGTTTGATTCCAATTATTTTTTTCTAAAGCTTGGTAAATAATTTCTTTTTCTATTTCTTCTAAGTCAATACCTGATTCTGGCAAAGCAAAGAGAAAATTAGAGATAGAAGCTTTAGCCTGTTTTATTTCTGTAGGCAAATCTTCTTCAGAAATCTTTGAATCATCTGCTAAGACCACTAATCTATCAATTAAAACTCCATACTAAATCTCTTTATAGCGATTTAACATAAAAACTCCTCAAAACTAATCTCCTGAAGGTGAGTGAGATAATTTATCTTCCCATATTGAAAAAGTTTTGTTCTTTATTTCACTTTTTTGATTTTGAGCAAAAATTTTATCTGCAAGAGGTTTGCCAAATTTATAAAATACGGCTGGTGTAACAGCTTGATCCAAAATGGTAGAGGTTAAAATTCCACCAAGTACAACGACTGCAAGAGGTTGAAGTATTTCTTTACCAGGCTGACCAGATGCTAAAGCCAATGGAATTAGAGAAAGTCCTGCTGTTAGTGCAGTCATTAAAACAGGAACAAGCCTTTCTAACGAGCCACGAATAACCATTTTTTTACTAAAACTTTCGCCTTCATGCTCTATTAAATGGAGATAATGAGAAATCATCATAATACCATTACGTGAGGTGATACCGACTAATGAAATAAAACCAACTAAAGTGGCTACAGAAAAAACTCCACCTGTTAGAAGCATTGCTATTATTGCTCCAATTAATGCAAGTGGAACATTTATCATTACTTGTAGTGCGGCTCTCCAACTACCTAAAGCTTTTAGAAGCAAGAAAAATATTGCTATTAGAGAAAATACAGAAAGAATAGTAAGTCTTTGAGTAGCATCTTTTTGAGATTCAAACTGTCCTCCATACTCAATAAAATAACCTGTTGGTAGCTTAATTTCTTTACCCAATCGGGATTGAATCTCTTGTACTACTGAACCTAGATCTCGGTTTGAAGTATTGGCTAAAACTACTATCCGACGCTGAGTATTTTCTCTTAAGACCTGATTTGGGCCTGCCGGTTCTGTAATATTAGCTACAGCAGAAACAGGAATTTGTATTCCAGCAGGAGTATCAATAGTGACATTTTTTAGAGCTTCAAAGCTACGAGATTTATCATCAAAACGCACTACTACACTATAACGGCGCTGACCTTCTATTGCTTCTGAGACTACTTTTCCATTAAGTGCTGTTTCTAAGGTTTCTGCTACTTTGCCAGGTTGAAGTCCATAACGTGCAGCTTCTTGGCGATTGACTTCAAATCGTATTTGAGGAATTAAGACTTGTTTTTCTACTTGAACATCAGTAGTTCCAGAAACACTTGCAACAACTTGGCGAATTTCTTCAGCATTTATTCTTAGAGTGTTTAAATCATCTCCAAAAAGTTTTATAGCTATTTGGGCACGAACACCTGAAAGCAAATGATCAATACGATGAGAAATAGGCTGCCCAATATTTATTGCTACACCAGCAATTATAGTTAAACGTTGACGAATATCATTTATTACCTCTTTGCGAGGCCGTTTTGATTCTTTTAAGTCAACATCTATTTCAGTGTAATGAACTCCTTCAGCATGTTCATCAAGCTCTGCTCGACCAGTACGACGGCCTGTTGCTTTTACTTCTGGCACTCCTAACAATATTTGTTCTGCAACTTGCCCAATTTTATTAGATTCAGAAAGAGATGTACCAGGTTGAGCTAATAAATTTATAGTCAATGAGCCTTCATTAAAAGACGGCAAAAATTCTGTTCCAACAAAGGGTAAAACTGAAATTGTAATGAAAAATAGTACTGCAACACTACCTATGACAAAATTACTATTATCTAGTGTCCAGTTAAGCATCTTCTCATCCCAACGTTTAAGAAAATGGACTAGAAAGCTTTCTTTTTCCTGTTTTGTGATGATTTTTGCTTTTGGCAAAAGATAAGAAGCAAGCACTGGTGTTACAGTAAGAGAAATTACTAGGCTAGCTAACAAGCTCACAATATAAGCTAGTCCTAAAGGCGCTAGTAATCGGCCTTCTACACCAGAAAGAGAAAACAATGGTACAAAAACCAGTGCTACAATAACTGTTGCATAAACAATAGATGAACGAATTTCTAGCGAAGCACTATAAATAACTTGGATTGCTGGTTTAGGCTTAACACTACAGTGATTTTCACGTAAGCGGCGAAAGATGTTTTCAATATCAACAATAGAATCATCTACAAGCTCACCTATTGCTACAGCAAGCCCACCTAAAGTCATTGTGTTTATTGTTACCCCAAACCATTTGAATATCAAAAATGTAACCACAAAAGATAATGGTATAGCCGTTAAAGTTATGGCTGTAGTTCGGAAGTTGAGTAGAAACAGAAATAAAACAATAATTACTAAAATTGCTCCATCTCTTAAGGCTTCTACTACATTATGGATAGAGGCTTGAATAAAATTAGATTGGCGAAATAGTTCTGAATTAATCTCTACATCTGCACTAACAGTTTTCTGCAACTCTTTTAAGGCTGAATCTACTTTAGTAGTTAAAGTTAAAGTATTTGAGCCAGGCTGTTTACTAATAGCCATAATCACAGCAGGTTTTGCATCTGTACCACCATCACCACGTTTTATCTTTGCTCCAAACTCTACTGTAGCAACATCTCCTAGTTTTATTGGAAGTCCACTACGATAAACAACAACTGTGTTTTTTAGCTCATCTAGGGAATTAAATCTAGCAATATTACGTATTAAATATTCTTGTGATTGACTATCAACAAAGCCTCCTGTGGTATTAGTGTTAGAGTTTTTTAAAGCTTCAGCAATTTGATCGATTGTAATATTAAATTGTTTTAGTTTCTCTGGAGACACAAGAGCTTGATATTGTTTAACTCCTCCACCAATGTTTGTAACTTGGGCTATTCCTGCAATGGATAGAAGCCTAGGTCTAATAGTCCAATCAGCCAAAGTTCTTATATCTAGAGGGCTTGTTTCTCCTGATTTTGAGCGAACACTAACAAGCATTATCTCTCCCATAATTGAGGAAATAGGTGTCATTACAGGAGTTACATTCTGAGGTAATTGCTCACGAGCTAAAGAAAGTTTTTCTGAAACTAGTTGACGGTCAATATAAATATCTGTACCCCAATTAAACTCAACTGTGATTACTGATAGCCCAATACCTGATTGTGAACGAACTCGCTCAACTCCTGGAGCACCATTTAGTAAAGTTTCAATAGGAAAAGTCACTAATGTTTCTACTTCTTCAGGAGCAAGACCACCTGCTTCAGTCATTATGGTAACAGTAGGACGATTAAGATCTGGAAAAACATCTATTGGTAATGTCAACATCACCCAACAGCCATAGACAAAAATTAAACAAGTAATCGCTACCACAAGCAAGCGATTCTCTAATGCCCATTTTATTACTCGGTTTAACATTACTTTTAACCTTTCAAATAGACCTTAGTTTTTGACTAATACTGTGCCGTGTAACATTCCCATTCCACAGCTAAAATCATATTCAGGTTTAGTTGGAGTAAACTCAACTAGTATTTCTTTACCTAATGGTAAATCCTTACGAATACCTAGTTCTTCAAAGAGTATTTCATGAGCACAATTTTTTTCATCTGTACGTAAGAAAGTAATTTGTGTAGGGATGCCAGGTTTAAGTTGTAAACTAGCAGGTTGAAAACCATTTTCTCCAACAGTAATTTTTAGCTTTTGTACTCCATCATCCGCCTTAGCCACTACTGCATTTTCTTTAGGTTTACCTTCAGCCACATTAACAACAAAAGGAACAACAATTACTTTGCCTTTACGTTGGAATTGTGCCCAAATTTTATAAAGCCCTGGAGTTGGGAAAATAGTACGAGTGCCGATTTCTGGTCCACTGCGTTCATTTGGGCTTTCTGCTTCTTTAAGAGGATGAGCATGTAAATATTCTGTATGGCCTTGGTTTACAATATTAAAATGGGCAAACGCTCCTAAATATGGTTCAATATCTGTTACTGGTTGACCTGTTTTTTCATCAGTAACAATGAAATTTAGTGTTACTGCATCATTAGATTGCAGAGGCTTTTCAGGCTTAAATGTAACTTTCACCCCACCAGAGGAATGAGTATCTTCTTTGTCAGCTACTAAGGGCACTGGCGAAGGTGTTGCACCTGGAACTACTAACTCTATTCTACCTAATCTATGACCTACACGTTTAGGGCTATAATCAAGGTAAAGTCTATATTTACCTGCTAATGGAAATTCTGTCTCTACTGTAAAAATACTATTATCAGCAGTCGGTTGTGGATGAATATGATTAAAATAAAACAAATCTTCGCTAATAATAATCAAGTGCATAGGCTTTTCATGAACTATTTCTAAGTCTTTTAAACCTACGTCTTGAGTTAAATAATCTTGTACAGAAAAAACTAATTTTACTGGTTTGTTAGGCGATATTGATGCGGGTTCTGTTACTAATGTAGCGTTATAGTAATTAACATTAATAGTAGGTGTTTCTATTAAAGGCTCTGTTTTCTTAGTTGTGGAGTTAGAGCTTAAGTTAGAGCTTATAGAATTACAAGCTACTCCTATAAATGTTATAAGTAATATAATAACTAATAAAACGTAATACTTTTTCATAGTCAAATCCTTTTACTTAGCTGATAACCCTGCTTGTATTTGATAAAGCCCTGTTACAGCAACACGTTCGCCAGCATCTAAGCCTGAAATTACTTCAAAGCTTGTTTGTCCTTCACTACCTAATTTAACAATACGTTTAGAAAATCTTTCTCCACCATTATAGACATAAACTACCTTTTGGCCTTGTTCATCAACAATTGCTGCTTTTGGCACACTCACAACTTCATGGTTATTGCTAGTGTCAATAGTAATTTCTGCTGTCATTCCATCTCTTAATTTTCCATCAATATTTGTTACTTCATAAGTTACCGCTAGAGTACGTTTTTCTGGGTCAATTGTAGTCCCAAGTGTTAAAAGACGATTATTGGAACCTTCACCAATTTGAATATTTAGCTCTGGAAAAGCTGAAGTTTTGAAAACTGCTCGTTTTGCTGAAGTAACTAGATTGATATCTTTTTCAAAAACTTGTGCTTCTACCCAAACATGATCTAAGTTAGCAATGGTTAAGATGGATTTTCCTGCTTCTACTTGTGCTCCAGATACAAGGCTGCTTTGAATAACAAGACCGGAAATGGGGGCTTGTAATGGAAAAGTTTTTATAGAGTCAATTTTCTTTTCTCCACCTTGAGTTATTTCTGTTCGTAGATTAGCGGCTTTTAATTCTTCATCTGCTAGTTTTAGCTGCAACTCTGCATCTTGAACTCGTTTTAAAGCAATAGCTCCAACATCATAAAGCTTTTTAGTACGTTCAAATTCTATCTCAGCAGCATTACGTCTAGTTAAAGCTTGAGTTGCTTGAGCTTGTAATTCTACGGTTTTTGCCCGTAAATCAGTTCGTGTAGCTTCTAAATTAGCAATGTCTGTAGCTGATAAAACTTGTTCTACAACAGCAAGTGTCTGACCTTGTTTTATATAAGAACCAATTGTAAAACTAGCCATAACTTTAATTCTTCCTGAAATAGGAGGAACTACTTCTGCTCTATTTTGAGATTGCATCCTTACAACACCCGCTACAGTCAAACCACTTATTAATTTTTCCAGCTTTGTTTGCTCTGTCCGAATACCAAATAGTAATTGAGATTCTTTACTAACTGTTACTAAATCTAGATTTAAGTTTGTCGTACTAGTTATAGGTGCAGAAGCCACAACATTAACATTAGTTTCTGAACTTGGTATCACATAGTGAATTGCCCAAACTGAACCAGCTAGCAACATTGTGCTAATTATTGCATAAGGTGTTGTTTGTATTAGAGCTGCTTTTTTACTAGCTTTTTGTGCTAAGTTGCGATATCTCAAATTAATAAATGCAATTACTGTAATAAATAATAATAGATCTAATACATAGGGAGTATAATTAATATGTGTTAGTGTAGTCTGATCTTGTTTATTGATAATACTTACAGTTTCTTCTTGATTTGATTGATCATGATCTTCACCACCATGTGCCATAACTACTGAAATAAATAATGTTAATGCTAAAGTTAGACTAAAACTATATTTCATAACAATCCATAAGCAAGATGTTCTCTTCATAAAATATCCTTATCTACTTTTGATTGTTTAGAACGATCTGTTGCTAAAAAAAACAAATATAACAAAACTAATATAAGTATAGCTCCTAGAGTGATTATAGTTATGGTGGTATTTACAGATTTACTAAAAATAGAAGTTTGAGCAAGTTGAGTGCTTTCTGTTACAACGATTCCAGAGATAAAAGCTTGAGCATCAAGCCTCGATCCACTAATGCTTGTTTGTAAGCTATATTGCCCTACATTAGGAAAAGTTACTTTTGCCTCATACATTCCAAGAATATTAGTTGAATTAGCGGTGATTACTAAATTTGAGCTATTTGCTTGTGCAACAGGAATAAAATTAGAAATAAAAGAAAGAGCAGATTTTTTTTGGACAGTTCCTAAATATTGAAAATCTAAACTAATTTTAGCTTTATCTACTGGAGTATTAGTAATTAAGTCAGTAAGAAAAATTCTAATATTTACAAGCTCCCCAACTTTTGGTGTAGGATACTTAATAAACATTTCTGTTGTGCTAGCCTTAGCCAGTTTAGTATCTATCTCTCCAGCCTTAGCAATAGGAGCTGAAAGTTGTTCTTCACCATGATCTTCACCTCCATGAGCAAATACAGAAGATTGACCAAAAATGTATGTTAAAAGTAAAAAAACTAAAACTATAGCTATTTTTACCCTTAAGTATTGTTGCTTATCTAATAAATTATTATTACTTTGCATGTTGTTCTAAATCTTTCAGTTTATCTATAAACAAAAATGTTCTTAGGCAACCTGTATGCCAAAGTTTCAACAGAAACACCTTCTGCTAATTTGTTCAAAATAAATCTACTACACCTTATTCTATTGAAAACAATATTATAGATTAATTAAATTACTGTTGGTTTTCAAACAGTGTTGTTGGTTCTGCCACAGTACTAAAAAAGTTACTTAGATGTAAATACAATTTATTTTAGTTCTACTTCTAATGTTACTGGGTTATTTGTCACAAACAACAGAAATCAAAATAATAGAGATTCTACTGAAAAACAGATGGTTATATTTTCATTAATAGTTATTAAAAATGATCTATTACCAAGCCTAATTGATACTTTTTGAGTATTTTAGTTTCAATAAAAGCTGAAATTAAATCAATTACCAATTTTTTTAGAAGAAGCAATAGTTGGACAAAACCATTTAGCGACTAAAAAGACTTTTCATAGAAACTATCTTAAAAAGCAGGTGTTTTCGATCTTTTATAAATTACTCTTTAACGTTAACATTCACCAAAAGCAAAAAACCTTAGCTTTTCTTTGAGAGCTAAATTTACAACAACTAGAAAAAGCTACAAATTTGTAGGGGAATGTATATGAAAAACTTATTAGAATCTCTTTGGAAAAACTCTACTTCTAAGCCAGAAAATTTAGCTTACAGATTTTTAGAAACAGGAGATATTACAGGCCCAAAAGTTGAGATTAATTGGTTAGATTTAGCCAACAGAGTAAAAGCTATAGCAGCTACACTACAACTTCAAACTCAAGTTGGAGATAGAGCTTTATTACTTTATGGCCCAGGCATAGATTTTATTGCTGCACTGTATGCTTGTTTTGCAGCAGGTGTTATTGCTGTTCCTTGCTATCCACCGGAAGTAAAACGAGCTAATAGAACCTTACCAAGATTACAAGCTATTGCTTTAGATGGTCATGCAACAATAGTTTTAACAAACTCTGATTTATTGAAAATAGCTGAACCTCTATGTGTTCAAGCAAATGGATTAAAACATTTAAAATGGATTGCTACTGATCAAATCAGCACTAACTCTAAAGAGTGGAAAGAATTTTCTCCAAAATCTGATGACATAGCTTATTTGCAATATACATCTGGTTCTACAGGTGATCCTAAAGGTGTAATGGTTACGCATAATAATCTAATCGTATTTTGTTCAAAATTTTTAGAACAGACGGCTTACAACCCTCAAACAGCTCATTATGTTTCTTGGCTTCCTGTTTTTCATGATATGGGATTAATTTGGGGCTTGATGACACCAGTTGTTGGTGGGTTTCCCTGCACTTTTATGTCTCCAATAGCCTTTTTGCAAAAACCTTCTCGCTGGTTTGAAGCCATTAGTCAATTTAGAGCAACTGGTAGTGCTGCTCCAAATTTTGCATATGACTTATCTATTCGCAAAACAGATGAAGAAACCTTAAAAAAATTAGATTTATCTTGCCTTGAGTTCACACTTAATGGTGCTGAGCCTGTTAGAGCAGAAACAATAACTAGGTTTCAAAAACGATTTGAGCCTGTAGGTTTTCGCATTAGCGCAATGTGTCCAGCCTTTGGTTTAGCTGAAAATACTTTACAAGTGACTATAAAACCTCCTACGACTGGTCAACCAACTGTTCTTAATATTTCCAAAAAAGCACTTGAGCAAAACCAAGTATTATTTACAACTGATGAAGACTCAGTAAAAATTGTAAGTTGTGGTCTTGTGACAGAGCTTTGTGATATTAGTATTGTTAATCCAGACACGTTTACTAAAGTTTCAACAGGGCATGTTGGAGAAGTATGGCTCTCTGGGCCTTTAGTAACAAAAGGTTATTGGCAACGTACTGAGTTAAACAAAGAAATATTTGAAGCTCATACTACAGATGATTCTAACAACTGGTTAAGAACTGGGGATCTTGGTTTTATATACAACAATGAGCTATTTATTACTGGAAGACTTAAGGATTTGATCATAATAAGAGGAAGAAATATTTATCCACAAGATATAGAAAAGAAAGTGGAAGAAGCTCATCAAGCTATTAGATTAGGTTGTGTAGCAGCATTTCCTATAGAAATAAATCAAGAAGAAACTGTAGCAATAATTGCTGAAGTTGATTCTAAAAACCTTAACAACAATACAATAAATCAAGTATTAAGCTCTTTACAATCTGCAATAGTTAAAGAATTTGAAATTGAAGTTCATAAAATAGTGCTTATTGAACAAGGTACTATTTATAAAACTTCTAGCGGCAAAATTCAGCGTAAAACTTGCCGTAAAGCATTATTAGAAGGTAGCTTAAAGCAAGTTGCAACTTGGACATTGGAAAATCAATCTATTTCTAATATTGAAACTAACAAAAAGACAAACAATCTTTCACCAGCAAAACAGTCTAGTTCTTTTGCTCTAAACCTAGAAGAAAATAAAAACACAAAAAATATTTTTGAAAAAAGTTTTCTAGAACAATGGGTAAAAGAATGGATAAGCAAAAAAACAGGTCTAATTGTTGAAGATATTGAAATGGAAAGAGAGTTTTCTTGCTACAATATTGATTCTGTTGCAGGAGTAACAATGGTTCAAGAATTAGAAGATTTATTAGGATTTTCTCTATCTTCAACGATGATTTGGGACTATCCTAACCCAAATAAAGTAGTCGACTACATTATAAATCAGCTGAAACCTAGTAAAGATACCCAAACTACATCTAATAAGGATTTGGAAAAACCAAAAATTACTAACAAACTTGATAGCTTATTTGAGCAAATAGAAAACCTCTCAGAACAAGAAGCTTACGAACTTATTTCTAAGCAATAGCAATATTATTTCCTAGAAACAAAATAATTGAGATCTTAATTTACTTCTCAAAATGGGAGTTGTGTGTCTATGAGTAAGTTTGTTGAGCGTTTTTCTAAAATATCTCCAACAAAACGTCAGGCTTTTTTGTCTGAAATGAATAAATTGGGTTTAGTTGAACCAATTGCAATTATTGGAATGGGTTGTCGGTTTCCTGGTGAAGCTGACAATCCAGAAAAATTTTGGCAACTATTGACAAACAAAGTAGATGCTATAACAGAAGTTCCAAAAGATAGATGGGATGTTGATGAATTTTATGATACTGATCCTTTAGCTCCAGGAAAAATAAACACTCGTTGGGGTGGTTTTATAAAAAACATAGATAAATTTGACCCTTCATTTTTTGAAATCTCATCTGCTGAAGCTTCTCATGTAGATCCACAACAAAGACTTTTATTAGAAGTATCTTGGGAAGCTTTAGAAGATGCTGGGCAACAAGTTGATAAGCTTAAAGGTTCTCAAACAGGTGTATTTATCGGTATTGCAAACGATGATTACAGCCGAATGCAATTAACTGGCTCAAATCTAAGCAATGTATATGTAAGTACTGGAGGAGCTTTTAGTATTGCAGCTAATAGACTTTCCTATACATATGACTTTCGTGGGCCAAGTATAGCAATTGACACAGCTTGTTCTTCTTCTTTAGTAGCTGTTCATCTAGCCTGTCAAAGCCTCTTAAACAAAGAATCTAATTTAGCTTTAGCAGGAGGAGTAAATTTAATCCTTTCTCCTGATATTAGTATTAACTTTACAAAAGCTGGTTTTCTTGCCCCTGATGGTAGATGCAAAACCTTTGATTCTAGAGCAAATGGCTATGTTCGTGGAGAAGGAGCAGGAATCATAGTACTAAAAAGGCTAAGTGATGCCTTAGATGCTGGAGATTCAATCTATGCAGTTATTAGAGGAAGTGCTGTAAATCAAGATGGTAGAACAAATGGATTAACAGCACCAAATAGCTTATCTCAAGAAGCTGTCTTAGAAACTGCTTATACAAAAGCTGGAGTTTCGCCATCTTCAGTCTCATACATTGAAGCACATGGAACAGGAACATCCTTAGGCGATCCTATAGAAGTACAAGCTTTAGGAAATATTCTAAAAAAAGATCGTCCTGTAGAAAATAAATGTGCCATAGGATCAGTAAAAACCAACATAGGTCATCTTGAATCTGCTGCTGGAATTGCAGGGCTAATTAAAGTAGCACTATCACTAAAAAACCATACTCTTATCCCCAATCTTCATTTTGAAAAACCAAACCCGTTTATCTCATTTGATCAATTGCCTTTAAAAGTTCAGACCTCTTTAGAAAACTGGGTAAGTTCTGAGGATGGTGCAATTGCTGGAGTTAGTTCTTTTGGGTTTGGTGGAACAAATGCTCACGTTGTCTTAGAAGAAGCTGTTTCATTGACAAAAACCAATAGAGAACAAAAACTAAAAGTAAACCTATTACTCATATCAGGAAAAACTAAAGAAGCCTTAAAAGCACAAGCTGCTCAATATGCTCAATATATAGAAACACAATCTGAAAATGAGCTAGAAAATATATGCTATAGTGCTGCAAATTATAGAACACATTTTTCTAATAGAGCATCTATTTTATTTAGAGATAAAGAGCAATTAGTCAAAACATTAAAAGAGTTCTCAGAAACATTATCAAGTTCCCTAGCCATTGAACAAGAAGTCACAACAAAAACTCCAAAAGTAGTATTTGTATATCCTGGGCAAGGGTCACAATGGCTAGGAATGGGAAAAGAACTACTAGAAAAATCCCCTGCATTTCGTAACAAAATAGAAGAATGTGATAAAGCAATAAAAAAAGAAGCTAACTTTTCAGTAATAGAAGAATTATTGGCAACTCCAGAAACTTCTAGGTTAAAAGAAATAGATGTAGTGCAACCTATTCTATTTGCAATGGCTGTGGCTATAACTGAAGTGTGGAAGGAGCTTGGAGTAAAACCAGATGTAGTAGTAGGACATTCTCAAGGTGAAGTAGCAGCAGCTTATGTTTCAGGTATTCTTACTCTAGAAGATGCTGTTAAAGTAGTATGTAGTCGTAGTCGTATTGTTAAGCAAATCACAGGTCTTGGTCTTATGGCTATGCTTGAGCTTAATCTTGAGCAAACTCAGGCAAAGCTATCTAATATTTCTTATCAAACAAAAATATCAATTGCAGCAAGTAATAGCCCTAATCACACTATTATTTCTGGACAAACTCAAGCTATTGAACAACTTCTAGCTGAATTAGAAAACGACAAAATATTTGCCCGTAAAATCCAAGTTGATTATGCTTCTCACTCTCCTCAAATTGATTCTCTTAAATACCAAATATTAGAAGAGCTTACAGATATACAACCTAGACAATCTAACTTAGAATTTATCTCTACTCTAACTCAACAAACCTTAGAAGGCAAAGAGCTAAATAATGACTATTGGTATAGAAACTTAAGAGAACCTGTAAATTTTGCTCAAGTGATTGGAAAGCTTTGGGAAAATAATCAATGTGTGATGATTGAACAAAGTTCTCATCCTCTTTTAACTCTTTCTATTGAAGAACTTAGAAGACAAGCTCACTCTAAAGGTGTTGTTGTTCATTCTCTTAAACGAGAACAACCTCAGCTTGAATCTATTTTAGCTTCTTTAGGTGCACTTCATTGTGTTGGCATGCAAGTTGATTGGGCAAATATACTTTCAGGTAAACATATAGACCTTCCTACTTACCCTTTTCAACGCCAAAGTTACTGGTTTGATGAATCAATCAACACCTTGAAACAAAGAGATATTCAGCATCTTCTTTATGATTTTAACTGGGATCTAATAGAAGCTTCAAAGTATTCTAATGAAACTAAAGGTACTTGGTTAATATTTTCTGATAATAAAGGAGTAGCTAAAAATTTAATAGAAAGCTTACAAGTTGATGAACAGCAAGTAGTTGTTGTAAACATAGCTGACAAGTTTATTGAGGAAAAAGAAAACTCTTTTTCTATTAACCAACACTCAACTAGTGATTATCTTGAATTATTTCAATTACTTGAAAGCAGAGATATAACAGTAACAAACTTGGTTTATTTATGGCCTCTTAATTCAAGTAACGAAATCCAATCTAGTAAAATATTTACAGATGAAATACAGCCTTTTATTAATTTACTTAACACAATTCTTAGTAAAGATATTTCTCTTAAGCTAAGTTTGGTAACTTGTGGTGCACAGTCTGTTAAAAGAGATGACAAGATTTCCCCTATACAAAACATGTTTTGGGGTTTAGGCCGAGTCTTGGCTTGGGAGCATCCTAATATATTTTGTCGATTGATCGATTTAGAGCCAAGCGAAAAATTAAATAATGACTTTAAGAATTATACTTCTTTGCTTAAGTTTATTTGCAACTGGTCAGAAGTTGAGCCTGAGCTAGCACTAAGAGACACTTCTCTTTATAGACCAAAGCTACAATCTTGTAGTTTCTCACCAACAAAAGAACCTGTTCCTGTACAAATAGACTCAAGTTATCTTATCACTGGTGGAACAGGTTCTTTAGGTCTAGCTTTAGCCAAAGATTTAGTAAAGTACGGTGCTAGATCTCTAATTTTATTAAGCCGCCATGGAATTACCAATGATCAACAACAAGTAGTTATTGATGAGCTATGCAAAACAGGTGCAGTTGTTTGGACTCCCAAAATTGACATTTCAAACAAGCAAGAATTAGAGATACTTTTTGCCCAAATCAATAAAGAACTGCCTCCATTAAAAGGAATAATTCATGCGGCTGGCGTTGTTAAACAATGCTCTTTGCTTGAATTAACTAAAGAAAATTGGATAGAAAATACTAAAGCTAAAGTAGAAGGAGCAATAAACTTACATCAACTTAGTTTAGAGTTAGAACTAGACTTTTTTATTATGTATTCCTCTGCATCAGCCTGGTTAGGCTTAAGACAAACAGGCGCTTATGCTGCTGCCAATGCTTTTTTAGATGCTTTAGCTTTTGAGCGTCGTTCACAAGCTTTACCTGCTTTAAGCATAGCTTGGGGTGCTTGGAGAGGTGAAGGAATGGCTAGCCAAAGTTCTCTCACTCAAAACTCAGCTATTAACTTTGGAATAGGATCATTTTCTGTTGAAGATGGGCTAAGAGTCTTACACCAAAAAGGTTTGGCTGAACATACTACATTAGGTGTCTTACCTTATAACTGGAAACTTTATCACAAGCTTTTATCCCCTTCACAACAAAGACTGTTAACAGAATTAATTCAGGTAGAAAAGAAACCTGAAACTGCAAAAGATTCATTAGAGCAAAAAACACAATATCAATTAAGTCTTGGAAATTTACCCTTAAGTGAAAGAAAACTTGCATTAACTCAAATTATTAGAGATGAAGTTTCTAAATTATTAGGAAAATCAAATAGCAGTATAGAGCTTAAGAGAGGTTTTGCTGAACAAGGACTTGATTCTTTAATGGCTACACAACTACGTGTCCAATTACAAAAAGCTTTAAGCGTATCGCTTCCAAGCACAATAGCATTTGAGTATCCTAATATAGAAGCCTTAAGTAACTATTTATTTAATAATATTTTTAATACTGAAAGTGAAAATAAATCTACACAAGAAACAGTTGTCATTGATAACAAAGAAGAGCCAATAGCAATAGTAGGGGCAGCTTGTAGATTTCCTGGAGGAGTTAAGGATTTAGAAAGCTTTTGGAAATTGTTAGAACGAGGTGAAGATGCAGTAACAGAAATCCCTTCTAATAGATGGAAATTAGAAGGTTTCTATGATCCTGATCCACAAAAAGAAGGATTTAGTTATTCAAAATGGGGAGCATTTCTTGATGATGTAAAAAGCTTTGATGCTGCTTTTTTCCGTATATCCCCAAGAGAAGCAAAAGCCCTAGATCCACAACAAAGACTTTTATTAGAAGTAAGTTGGGAAGCTCTTGAAAATGCAAATATTCTTGCAAATAGCTTACATCATAGCTCTACAGGTGTTTTTATAGGTTTAACTTCAAGCACTTATGCTAGTTTTTCTAGTCAGGATGAAGAAATAAAAACTTATGCCTTAACAGGAAACCAAGCTTCATTCTTAGCAGGACGGATTGCCTATACTTTAGGGCTACAAGGCCCAGCACTAGCAATTGATACAGCTTGTTCTTCTTCTTTAGTGTCTCTGCATTTGGCTTGCAAATCTCTTAATAACCGTGAATGTGATGCTGCTTTGGCAGGAGGTGTAAGTCTTATCCTTTCAGAAGAATCTTATAAAATTCTTTCTTCTATAAAAGCTCTTTCACCAACAGGACGTTGCCACACATTTTCAAGCAAAGCCGATGGATATACCCGCGGTGAAGGGTGTGGAGTAGTTGTACTTAAACGATTATCTGACGCTCAAAAAGCAGGAGATAATATTCTAGCAGTAATAAAATCTTCAGCAATAAACCATGATGGGGCAAGTAGTGGATTAACCGTTCCTAATGGTTTAGCTCAACAAGCTGTAATAAGTGAAGCTCTAAAAAAAGCTAAACTTTCCCCTTCTGAGATTGACTACTTAGAATGTCATGGAACTGGAACAGAACTTGGTGACCCTATAGAAGTGCGAGCTGCTGCAAATGTATATGCTAAAGAACGTTCTAAAGAAAATCCATTACTTATAGGAACAGTTAAAACTAACATAGGCCATTTAGAAGCAGCATCAGGTATTGCTGGACTTATAAAAGTAGTACTTGCACTTCAACATGAAAAATTACCTCGCAACTTACATTTTACAAATCCAAGCCCACATATTAATTGGGCAGATTTACTTATTACAGTTAATGCTCAAGAAACAACTTGGCCTAGGAATGGAAAACCAAGATTTGCTGCTGTAAGTGCTTTTGGTCTTAGTGGAACAAATGCTCATGTAATAGTAGAAGAAAGTCCGAAAATTAAATTAGAAAATAAGGCAAAAGATAAAACAGAAGAACCAATAGCAAGCTTGCTTTTATTGTCAGGACAAACTGAAGAAGCATTAAAAGCACAAGCTGGAAGTTATGCAAAATATATAGAAAATAACTCTGATATAGACCTAAGAGATATAACTCATAGTGCTGCACTTTACAGAACACGCTTTACTCATAGGCTAGCAATAGAAGCGATAGAAAAAACAGAGTTAGTAAAACATTTAAAAGGTTATGCTCTTTATGATTACTCACCTCTAGCTCATATAGGAAAAACCTATTTAGAAGAAACAAAAGTTGCTTTTTTATTTACTGGTCAGGGTTCTCAATATGTAGGAATGGCTAAAAAACTCTATGAAACTGAGCCAATATTTAGAGAAACTTTAAATAACTGTTTAGGCATAATTAACCCATTAATAAACTATCCATTACTAGAAATAATATTTGCTAAAGAAGGTAGCAAAGAAGCAACTTTACTAGATCAAACTGAATTTACCCAAGTAGCTTTATTTGCAATAGAATATTCTCTTTTCCAAATGTGGACTACTTTTGGAGTACGTTCAAGTATATTGTTAGGCCATAGCATAGGAGAGCTAGTTGCGGCTACTTGTGCAGGTGTATTTTCTCTTGAAGATGGGTTAAAGCTAGCTGTAGAGCGTGCACGTTTAATGTCTAGTGTTGATAATGGCTCTATGCTTTCCTTAGAGGTTGATGAAGAAAAAGCATTAGAACTTATAAAAGATTATAAAAACCTTTCAATAGCAGCTATAAATTCACCTAATCAAACTGTTATTTCTGGTCAAAATGATGAAATAGATGCTCTTATTCAATCTCTTAATAATAAAAAAATTAAACATAAAAAGTTAAAAGTTTCACATGCTTTCCATTCTGCAATGATGGATAGTATTTTAGATAAGTTTGAAAAAGTGGTAAGAAATGTTAGGTTAAATGAACCAAACATTCCTATAGCATCTAACTTAACAGGTAAAATAGAAAAAGAATGTTTTGCTGATCCGGCTTATTGGTCTAAGCAAATCAGAGAAAGTGTTAGGTTTAAACCTGCTATTGAATCTTTAGCTAACTATGGTATTACTACTTTTATTGAGCTTGGCCCCCATCCTACACTTTGTGCTTTAGGACAACTATCTATAAATAATGCCAAACAGCCTATCACTTGGCTTACATCAATAAAACAAAATCATTCTGATTTAAGTGTAGTTAATGAAACGCTTGCTAAGCTTTATTTATCAGGCGTTGAACTAAATTGGGATAGAGTCTTACCAGGTAAAAGAGTTAGTTTACCCACTTATCAATTTCAAAGGCAGAGTTATTGGATAGAACCTAGTCGTTTAAGAAAAATAACTCATAGTAATGGACACTATGCATTGAGTGGTGAACGTACTAAGCTGTTAGACGGGCGTTTAGTCCATCATTTGGAAATAGGCCCATCCATTCAACCTTATCTTCAACACCATAAAGTTTACAGCATGATAGTAGTGCCTGGTGCATTCTATCTTTCAGTATTGTTAGCAATAGGAAATACTTGCTGGCCTGATAGCGCAATAGAATTAAAAGATGTTCAATTTATCCGTGCTTTGATATTTTCTGATGCCACAAGTCAGACTAAACTTTTTATCCAGCTTGACCCAGCAGAACAAGATTCCTATCAAGTTACCCTAGCAACACAAGAACAAGAAGATAAATGGAATATTCATGCCAAAGCAAAACTTTCTTTATTGAGAGATTATGATTTACCAGAACTCAATCCTAATCAACAGTTACCAGAAATATCATCAATAGCAGAACTCTTAGAGCCTATGCTTGACAATTGGCAAATAGAGTGGGGCAAGCAATGGTGGTGGTTAGAAAATGCTACAAAAATTGATGAGCATTTAGCTTATGGTCACTTCAAAGCACCAAAAGAGGTAGCAATAGATGCTCCTATTCCCGCAGGGCTTATTGATAATAGTTTTGCCTTAGAAGCCGTAGCCATAGCTAAACAAGATAATACCAATGTACCTAAATTACCTTTTGCAATAAAAAGCTTGCAATGGTACGCTAATAAGCATCTTGCAGTAAAAGCTCAGTTACATCTTACATCTCAAACAGAAGATTCAAGCCAAAGTAATATTATTTATTGGGATGAAAACAACAAAATTGTAGCTTCAATAAATAGCTATACTACTCAAAAAGCTCCTATTGATAAGTTTTTATCAAAGCCAGAAAATACTAATCTATACAAAGTAAATTGGGAAGTTTTAACACAACTTCAACATATAGAATATAAAGATCTTGTTGTAATAGGAGAAGCAAGTTTAGCTAAAGAATTAAATTCACTTCACTTCAATGATCTAGAAAGTTTATTTGCTTATACAGTTAAAAATCCTGTTCCTCAAAAAATTCTTATTCAAGTAATGGTTTCAGAAGATCTAGAAATTTCAACACAAGCAATAACAAATACAGAAAAAGTATTAACTCAAGTTCAAGAATTATTATCTAGAGAAGACTTCAATAAATCTGAACTAATTTGGTTGACAAAAGGTGCTATATCTACAGGGGTTGAGCAAAACTTAGAGCTTTCATTAGCTCCAATTTGGGGATTAATTAGAAGTATTCGTAATGAATATGCTAATCATTCTATTCGCCTTATTGATAATAGTTCAGCTAACACAGAGCTTTTGCAAAAAGCTATAAATACCACTAGAGAAACAGAATTAGTGCTATACAACGAACTAATTCTTGTTCCTAAACTTAAACCAATTGAGCCTACACAAACTAAATTAAGAGTTATTGACCCTAATGCAACAGTATTAATAACAGGTGGAACAGGTGCAATAGGGAGTTTGGTAGCATTACATCTAGTTGAAACACATAATCTAAAGAATTTGGTTTTAGTTTCAAGGCAAGGGTTAAACTCTCTTGAAGCAGTAGAGTTGAAAAAAAGACTAGAAAAACTAGGAGCAAAAGTAGCTGTTTTATCTTGTGATATAGCAGATAAAAATCAGCTTTCATCTGTGATTAACTCCATAGAAAAAGAAATTCCATTAAAAGGAATAATTCATTGTTCTGGAACAGTTAGCGATGACACTACAATGAATATAAGCAAACAGAAGCTAAGTAACGTATTTTCTTCTAAAGTATTTGGAACATGGAACTTACATTTACTCACAAAAGATAAAAACCTTGATTTTTTTGTTATGTTTTCATCTTTATCAGGAATAATTGGGGCAACAGGACAAAGTAACTACAGTGCAGCTAATACTTTTCTAGATGCTTTAGCTGCTCACAGACAAAAAGAAGGGCTACCGGCTCAAAGTCTTGCTTGGGGCTTATGGCAACAAAAATCTAAAGGAATGGCTTCCCTTCTTTCAGATATGGATTTAGCAAGAATTAATCGACAAGGGATATTTGCCCTTACTGAAGAAGAAGCCCTAAAACTTTTAGATAAAGCAATGCAAGAACCAACAGCGTTACTTGTCCCTGCACATATAAACTTACAAAGTAAAGATTCACTAACTTTAAGTATCTTAACTGAATTAACCAAAGATAGTTCAATATTTAGAAAAGTTAATAAAGCCTCTAAAAATACTATTTCATTAAAACAAAAAATTGCCAGATTGTCAGAAGAAAAGAGATTTCATTTAGTTTTATCTATTGTTTCAACAGAAGTTGCAGCAATACTAAATTTACCTGAGAATGAAGAACTCCCAGCTAAAACACCTCTTAGAGAACTAGGGTTAGATTCATTGTTAGCAATTGAAATTCGCAACCGTTTGTCGCTAATGTTTGAAGAAGAACTTCCGGCTACACTACTTTTTGATTATCCTTCTGCTTATGACATTACAGAATATATTATTAAGAACCTTCTCAAATCAGTAAAAGCACTTGAAACAAGCTTATTAACTAAGGTTCAGACCAAGAAAACTTTTTCAGATACACAAGAACCTATTGCCATAATTTCAATGGCTTGTCGATTACCAGGCAAAGTTTTTAGCCCTGAGGACTTTTGGCAATTATTAAAAGAAGAAAGAGATGCAATAGAACCATTTCCAACTGAGCGATGGGATATAGATTCTTTATATGACTCAGACCCAAGTGCAATAGGTAAAACTTATTGCAAAGAAGGAGGATTTTTACAAGATATTGACCAATTTGATGCAACTTTCTTTGGTATAGCCCCTAGAGAAGCCAATTCAATGGATCCCCAACAAAGACTTGTGCTAGAAACTACTTGGGAAGCTTTAGAGCGTGCAGGTATCAAGCCCAATAGCCTATCTGCAACAGTTACAGGTGTTTATATAGGTTCTATGGGTTCTGATTATGGAGTTGTTCAGGAGTTAGAAAAATATGATGGCTACAATGCTACAGGGCGTGCAGGCAGTGTTATTTCTGGGAGAGTTGCCTATATACTAGGACTGCAAGGTCCTGCAATTACAGTAGATACAGCCTGTTCCAGTTCTCTAGTAGCAACACATTTAGCTTGTCAAGCACTAAGGCTTGGTGAATGTGAAATGGCTATTTCTGGCGGCGTGCAAATTATGACAACTCCTTCAATGTTTGTAGAATTTAGTAGATTAAAAGCACTTGCAACAGATGGAAGATGTAAAAGCTTTTCTGCAAAAGCAGATGGAGCCGGTTGGAGTGAAGGTTGTGGAGTATTAGTACTAAAACGCTTAAGTGATGCACAAAGAGACAAAGATAAAATATTGGCAGTAATAAGAGGAACAGCTATTAATCAAGATGGTCGTAGCCAAGGTCTTACTGCTCCTAATGGGCCTTCTCAACAAAGGCTTATCAATAAAGTGTTAGAGCTATCCCAGCTAAAACCATCTGATATAGACGCAATAGAAGCACATGGAACAGGAACAACGCTTGGTGATCCTATTGAAGCGACTTCACTAGCTGAAGTATTTGCTTCAACTAGACCAGAAAACAAACCGCTTTATTTAGGCTCATCTAAATCTAATCTTGGTCACTCTCAAGCTGCTGCTGGAGTTACTGGCATTATGAAAATGGTCTTGGCACTAAATAATAATCTTTTACCTAAAACACTACATGCAGAAGAACCTAGCCCTCATATCAAATGGGAAGAAAGTGGATTAGAGCTTTTAACTAATGCTAAAAATTGGCAACCAAATGGTCAACCTAGAAGATGTGGTATTAGCTCCTTTGGTATTTCTGGGACTAATGCCCACCTAATACTAGAAGAAAATCCACTGAGTAATATTGAAATTAAAGAACCCGAAATTCAAAGAGAAAACTCATTTGGAAACTTGCTCTTATTGTCAGGGCAAACAGAAGAAGCATTAAAAGCTCAAGCTATAAATTATTCAAAATATATAGAAAATAATCTAGAATATACCTTATCAGATGTATGTTATAGCACTGCTTTATATAGAACACATTTTTCCAATAGAGCCTCTATTTTGGTTAGAGATAGAGAACAATTAATAGCAACATTAAAAGAGTTAGCAGAAATAGGTAGTAGCTCTTTAGCAAACAAATCACAAGTAACAGTAGAAACTCCAAAAGTAGTATTTGTATATCCTGGACAAGGGTCACAATGGCTAGGAATGGGAAAAGAACTACTAGAAAAATCCCCTGCATTTAAAAACAAAATAGAAGAATGTGATAAAGCAATAAAAAAAGAAGCTAACTTTTCAGTAATAGAAGAATTATTGGCAACTCCAGAAACTTCTAGGTTAAAAGAAATAGATGTAGTGCAACCTATTCTATTTGCAATGGCTGTGGCTATAACTGAAGTGTGGAAGGAGCTTGGAGTAAAACCAGATGTAGTAGTAGGACATTCTCAAGGTGAAGTAGCAGCAGCTTATGTTTCAGGTATTCTTACTCTAGAAGATGCTGTTAAAGTAGTATGTAGTCGTAGTCGTATTGTTAAGCAAATCACAGGTCTTGGTCTTATGGCTATGCTTGAGCTTAATCTTGAGCAAACTCAGGCAAAGCTATCTAATATTTCTTATCAAACAAAAATATCAATTGCAGCAAGTAATAGCCCTAATCACACTATTATTTCTGGACAAACTCAAGCTATTGAACAACTTCTAGCTGAATTAGAAAACGACAAAATATTTGCCCGTAAAATCCAAGTTGATTATGCTTCTCACTCTCCTCAAATTGATTCTCTTAAATACCAAATATTAGAAGAGCTTATAGATATACAACCTAGACAATCTAACCTAGAATTTATCTCTACTCTAACCCAACAAACCTTAGAAGGCAAAGAGCTAAACAATGACTATTGGTATAGAAACTTAAGAGAACCTGTAAATTTTGCTCAAGTGATTGGAAAGCTTTGGGAAAATAATCAATGTGTCATCATTGAACAAAGTTCTCATCCTCTTTTAACTCTTTCTATTGAAGAACTTAGAAGACAAACTCACTCTAAAGGTGTTGTTGTTCATTCTCTTAAACGAGAACAACCTCAACTTGAATCTATTTTAGCTTCTTTAGGTGCGCTTCATTGTGCTGGTATGCAAGTTGATTGGGCAAATATACTTTCAGGTAAACGCATAGACCTTCCTACTTACCCTTTTCAAAGAGAAAGATATTGGTTGGAAAATGATAAAGAAAAAATAGCAGATGTAAGCACAGTAGGCTTAACATCAGCTCAACACCCAATTTTAGGGGCAACTACACAATTAGCAGAAGGTGGACATTTATTTACAGCACTTTTATCTTTAAAAGAACATCCTTGGTTAGCAGATCATCAAGTTTTTAATACAATAATATTTCCAGGAACAGCTTATTTAGAGCTTGCTTGGAGAACGGCAGAAATTTTAGGAGCAGTTTCTTTATCTCAACTAACATTAATTTCGCCTATAGCGCTAAAAAAAGAGTTTTTTACTCAGCTTCAATTAAAAGTAAATAAAGCTGATGAACAAGGAAATCTAACTTTTTCCTGTTATAGCAGAAAAGAAAGTGAATCTAACAATAGTAGTTGGATTGAAAACTCAAATGGTTTATTAAGTAGTTCATCTAGTAAGATAGAAAACTCAGGTGACATAAACACATTAGAATCTTGGCCTCCAAAAGACTTTCAAGCCTTATCTATAGAAAATATTTACTCTAATTTAGAAGAGATAGGATTAAGTTATGGTTCTGTATTTCGTTGCTTAAAAGAAGTTTATAGAAGCAATCAAACAGTTTATGCAAAAGTCAAATTATCTGATGAGCAAGCAAAAGATGCAGAGAAGTATGCTATTCATCCAGCATTATTGGATTCTGCACTACACGCTATTTTCTTTCTATATGAAGAAACACACAGACAAAATGTGCGATTACCATTTGAAATAAACCATGCAACTCTTTATGCAAAAGGAGCTAAAGAGCTTTATGCTAAATTAGTTTTAAAGAGTGAAGATACAGTAGAAATAAGCTTATATGATACTGGAGGTTTGCTAGTAGCTCATATTAAAGAATTAGTGCTAAGAACCGCTACAGCGCAACAAATAAAACAAGCTACAACACAACAAAATAAACATATTTATAAACTAAAATGGCGACCTGTTACTTTTAATGAGAAGATAACAAAACTTGAAAATTCTATAATAATAGGTAAATCAAGTTTAGCAGAAACTTTGAATCTACCTTTGTTTGAAGATCTTCAACAGTTACTTGCAAACATTACAGTTGTACCAAAGCAAATAATAATAGATGCAACTAATTTTACAGCTATAACACAAAGCAACGAAAATGTAGCAACTGCTACACTAAAAGACACACAACTAGCTCTAAGTTTGCTCCAAGCACTATTAAAAGAAGAAAAACTTTCCCAAAGTGAGTTGATATGGATTACTAAACAAAGCATATCAACAAGTTGTGATGATGAAATACTAGATTTACCTCATTCTTCTATTTGGGGGTTAGTTCGCAGTGCAAGAAATGAACATGCCAGTCGTAAGATTCGCCTTATTGACATTGATGCAATTTACAACCCTCAACTTTTACTATCTGCATTAAAGGAACATTCAGAAACAGAAATAGCAGTTCGTGGAAAGTTTATTCTAATTCCTAAGCTTTCATTAATTAAACAAGAGTCAGAAAAATTATCTATTTCAAATCTAAAATCACCCTGGTCTTTTTCACTACAGCAAGCAGGCTCAATAGAAGGTCTCCAAATAATAGATTCTTCTCAAAACCAAGTACCATTAGGAGAACAGGAAGTAAGGATAAAAGTAAAAGCTCTAGGTATAAACTTTCTAGACATAGTTCGTACTTTAGGAATGGTATCAATAAAAGATAGACCTTTGCTTGCTGAAGCTAGTGGAATAATTGTTGAAGTTGGTGCTTTAGTAAAAGATTTTGCTGTAGGTGATAGAGTTATGGGGCTGCTTAGCTCTAATAGCGGCTCTATAGCTACTGCAAATAGTAAGTTTATATGCAAAATTCCATCAAATATATCTTATACACAAGCAGCAACTATACCTGTAGCCTTTATAACCGCTTATTATGCGCTCTATGATTTAGGCAAATTAAAAGCGGGCGAAAAAATACTTATACATGCAGCAACAGGAGCAACAGGAATGGCTGCGGCTCAACTTGCCAGATTAAAAAAGGCAGAAGTCTTTGTTACTGCTAGCCAAAGCAAGTGGAAAGTTCTTGTAGAACAAGGCTTTGAGAAATCTCATATTGCTTCATCCAGAGATTTAGATTTTGAGTTGCAATTCCTCCAACAAACAGATTTTGAAGGAATGGATTTAGTCTTAAATAGTTTAGCTAAAGAGTTTGTAGACGCTTCATTAAGGTTACTACCAAGAGGTGGACGTTTTCTTGAAATGGGTAAAACTGATATTCGTGATAGTAAAGCTATTGCCGATGAATACCCTGGAGTTGAGTATCAAGCTTTAGATTCACTATATGCAGGAATTGACAAAATTGGCCAAATACTACAAGATTTGATTAAGTTATTTCAACAAAATAAACTTAAGCCATTACCCTATAAAACATATGATGCAAGAGAAGCACATTCTGCTTTCAGATATATGGCAAATGCCAATCACATAGGCAAACTATTGTTGCTTCCACCTCATTATCCAGAATTAAACGGCACTGTTTTAATTACAGGAGGAACAGGAGAGTTAGGTTCTTTACTAGCTTATCATTTAGTAAAAGAATATGGAGCAAAAGATCTTTTATTAGTTTCAAACAAAGGGCTTAACTCTCCATTAGCAGCACAAGCAAAAATCAATTTAGAAGCATTAGGAGCTAATGTAGAAATAAAGGCTTGTGATGTTACAGATTTAGATTCTTTAAAAAACCTAATAAATAGCTTACCAAGCGATAAACCATTGAAAGCAGTAATTCATGCAGCAGGTACTTTAGATGATGGCTTAGTTTTAGAACAAACTAGTGAGAGATTTTCAAAAGTAATGTCATCCAAAGTATTAGGTGCTTGGAATTTACATTTGCTTACTAAAGATAAAGATTTAGAACTATTTCTAATGTATTCATCATTTACAGGAATAATAGGAAGCCCTGGACAAAGTAATTATGCTGCTGCTAACACATTCCTAGATGCTTTGGCAGCTTATAGACAAAAACAGGGATTAGTTGGACAAAGTCTTGCTTGGGGCTTCTGGCAGCAACAAGGTACAGGAATGACATCTCATCTTGGCAGTGCTGAGTTAGCTAGAATGAAACGCCAAGGCATAGACAGCATTAATCAGCAAGAAGGTTTAGAGTTATTTGACAAGTCTATTTCTGAGCCTGACTCTTTACTTATCCCTTCAAAATTCATCTTGTCAAATCTTGCAAAAGATGAAAATTTAGCGCCGCTATTTAGTGAACTTGTTAGAAAAACATCGTTTAGACAAAGTAGTAAGCCTACGCTAAACAATAGTTCAAACTTAAAAAATAAGCTGATGTCAGTGACTGAAAATGAAAGGCTTGAGCTATTGTTATCAAGTGTTTGCGCTGAAATAGCAACTGTTTTAGCCCTACCAAATTCTAATTTAATTCCAACTGACCGACCATTGAAAGAACTAGGACTAGATTCATTAATGGCAGTAGAATTAAGAAATAGGCTATCAACTTTATCAAACCTAGAGTTACCAGCAAGTTTATTGTTTGACTATCCAACTCCAAAAAATATAAGCCAATTTCTATATAACAAGCTATTTCCAGAGATGGAAAAAGATAAAAATATATCTTCTGACAAATCTGACAAACAACTTCACAAAGCTTTAGTTGAAGCTGTTTCTAAGGTTTCACTTGCTGAACTAAAAGAGCTAGGAATTTTTGATGCACTTTCTAAGTTAGTTGGTAGTTCTACAACTAATGACAAAAATGACAAAGTAGACAACTCACTTGAAGATGTTCAAAACATTGAAAACTTGGAAACTCAAGAAGTAGATCAATTAATCAAAAATATTGTAGGTGAATTGGAATTATTATGATAGACGATACCAGAAAAGTTCTAAATGATGCTGTAACGGCTTTGCAAGCAGCAAAAGGTCGAATTAAAAAATTAGAATCAAAATTCAACGAACCAATAGCAATAGTGTCTATGGCTTGTAGGCTTCCAGCAGGAATTAACACCCCTGAAGAGTATTGGAAAATACTGCAAGAAGGAAAAGATCTAATAGAAGAGTTTCCAAAAGATAGATGGGATGCTAAAGAACTCTATGATCCAAATCCAGAAGCAAAAGGAAAAACCTATTGCAAAGAAGGTGGCTTTTTGCGGGACATAGATAAGTTTGATGCTACTTTTTTTGGTATTTCTCCTAGAGAAGCCAATTCAATGGATCCCCAACAAAGACTTGTGTTAGAAACCTCTTGGGAAGCTTTAGAAAGAATGGGAACACTACCATTAAATCTAAATACAAGCAAAACAGGGGTTTATATAGGAGCAATTGCAACATTTGATGAACAAACCAACTTAGAAACTTTGGATGGTTATGCAGGCACAGGAAAATTAAACAGCGTTATATCAGGAAGAATTGCTTATACATTAGGGCTGCAAGGGCCAGCAATTACAGTAGATACAGCCTGTTCTAGTTCACTAGTAGCAATACATCTAGCAGCACAAGCATTAAGATTAGGAGAATGTGATTTAGCTTTAGCTGGTGGTGTCACAGTAATGCTAAGCCCTGCAATATATGTAGAGTTTAGCAGGCTAAAAGGAATGGCAATTGATGGAAGGTGTAAAAGCTTTTCTGCAAAAGCAGATGGAACAAGTTGGAGTGAAGGCTGTGGAATATTAGTACTAAAACGCTTAAGTGATGCACAAAAAGACAAAGATAAAATATTGGCAGTAATAAGAGGAACAGCTATTAATCAAGATGGTCGTAGCCAAGGTCTTACTGCTCCAAATGGCCCTTCTCAGCAAAAAGTAATACAAAAAGCACTAGAGTTATCAAACTTAAAACCATCTGACATAGACGCAATAGAAGCACATGGAACAGGAACAACGCTTGGTGATCCTATTGAAGCAACTTCATTAGCTGAAGTATTTGCTTCAACTAGACCAGAAGGCAAACCGCTTTATTTAGGCTCATCTAAATCTAATCTTGGTCATTCTCAAGCTGCTGCTGGGGTTACTGGCTTAATGAAAATGGTTTTAGCATTACAAAACCAAAGCTTACCTAAAACATTACATGCTGAAACACCTAGCCCTAATGTCAAATGGGAAGGAAGCGGATTAGAACTTTTAACTAGCGCTAAAAATTGGCAACCAACTGATCGACCTAGAAGATGTGGCATTAGTTCGTTTGGTATTTCTGGCACTAATGCCCATATTATTTTAGAAGAAGCTCCCACCAATGATGCGGCTGACAACAATACTAGCGCAGAAAATAAGCCTAACAATTCCATAAGCAATTTGCTTTTATTATCAGGTCAAACGCCAGAAGCATTAGAAGCACAGGCTGCCCAGTTTGCAAAATATATTGAAGACTATCCGCAGCATAACTTGTCTGATATTTGTCACACTGCTGCTTTACACAGAACGCATTTTTCACACAGGTTAGCACTGCAATCTGACAAAAGAGAGCAATTAATTGAGCAATTAAAAGCATATGCTGATAAAGACTCTTTATCTGAAGTAGAAAGTGGTGTTGCCAGTTCAAAGCCTATCAAAATTGCTTTTTTATTTACTGGTCAAGGCTCTCAATATGCTGGAATGGCTAAAGAGCTTTATCAAAAGCATTCCTTGTTTAAAACAACAATAGATCAGTGTGCCAATATAATAGATCCGTTGATACAACGCTCAATACTAGAGTTAATATTTGCAAATACAGGTAGTAAAGAAGCAGAGCTATTAAATCAAACACGATATACTCAACCGGCTCTATTTGCTGTAGAATACGCCCTCTATCAGCTATGGAGCAATTGTGGAATAAAAAAACCTCTGGCTCTACTAGGGCACAGCATCGGCGAATTAGTAGCAGCCACTATTGCCGGAGTATTTAGTTTAGAAGATGGCTTAAAGCTGGCTGTAGCTAGAGGACAATTAATGTTTGCTATGCAGCCTGGATCAATGCTTTCTGTTGATATCAATGAACAACAAGCACAAGAATTGATCAATAAATTTGATGGCAAACTCTCTATAGCAGGATTAAATGCACCTTTACAAACAGTAATTTCTGGAGAAACTTCAGCTATCAAAGAGCTAATAGAGCAATTAAAAGAACAAACAATTAAGCATAAAGAGTTAGTGGTATCTCATGCTTTCCATTCTCAAATGATGGACAAAGCAGCAACAGGTTTTGAACAAATAGTATCACGCATTACAAGAAATAATCCTAGTATTGCCGTAGTCTCTAATGTTACTGGTAAAATAGAAAAAGAGTTATTAACTGAACCTACTTACTGGTCTAAACAATTACGTCAAGCAGTTAGATTTACTGATGGATTAAAAACACTAACAGAATTAGGAATCACTACATTTATTGAATTAGGCCCGCAACCCATACTAAGCGGTTTAGGCACTCAAATTAATTCTGGTAATTCAGCATTAAATCTTAATTTTTATGGTTCATTAAAGAAAAATCAATCCGATACAATTACTCTATCTAAAACAGTTGCAAGCTTATGGTTAGAAGGTATTGAGCTAGATTGGAAAGAGTTGCTACCAGGCAAATTTGTACCAATTCCAACTTATCCATTTCAGCGAGAAAAATACTGGCTAGAAACAACATCTCGGTCTTCTATTAATAGATCTACAGGGCAAATGAATGGGCAAAGAGTGGATCTACCTGATGGTCAAATTCTTCATATAATAGAGCTTAGCCCCAAAATACAAACAGAATTGGCTGATCATATTATTCATGGTCAAATGGTACTAGCTGGTGCATATTATCTCTCAATACTACTAACTATTGCACAACACTATTGGCCTGATCAACCTATTGAAATAAAAGGTTTTAGGATTCTTCGAGCCTTTATCTTTGACAATATTGACGAACTAGTAAGGCTACATATCTCATTACAAGCAGAAGAAAATGGATTTGCTGTTAGTGTATACAGTTTTAGAAAAGAAGAATGGGTTAAATATATAGAAACGCATATTTCTGCTTGTGAAGATTTATCTGATAATTTAATTGATAATCTAGATATTGATGACAACTTAAATGAATCCTCATTATCTTTGAGAGAACTTGACGAAGTATTAAAAGCTGTGTCAGTAGAATGGGGGGAAGAATGGTGGGCTATAGATCAAGCGGTAGAAACATCATCAGGTATTTTAAGTAGATATCGTTTACCGAAACACACTAGATCAACACCTTTCTGTCCTGTAGCCCTTGATAATGCTTTTGGTTCAATGTTTTGGTTGCTAGCAAACTCTGGAAAAGAGTTAATTGAAAAAGGCACACCAATCTTACCAATCGCAATAGATAAGCTGGTATGGTATGGTAACAAAGGGCATATTCGATGGGCTGAACATCGATTAAGCCAAGAATTTAATTCACAATCAGAGACTACAAAATCACAGTTAAGTTTATGGGATGAGTCTGGTAAACCATTATTGTCAATACTAGGTTTTAGAACACGTCGTGCAGCGGCACAACAATTTTTATCTAAAACTAATGCAGCTTTACACACAATAAATTGGCAAATTCTGAATTTAACTGTTGATAATAAGCTATCACAACCTCAAGTTGCTTTAATTGGCAAAGAACTAAACTCTAAATCAAATGTTGGAGAACTACTTAATCAGAATGTCGAATCAGTATTATGCTATCGAGACTTAAATATGTTGTGTGATGCTCTTGATAATGGAGTAACTACACCAGAATTAATAATTGTTGAATTCATTAATGAAACTTATATAAATGAACAATTAGCACACAATGCAATAATTAAGACTCAAGAATTACTTACTTTTGTACAAAGTTGGTTAAAAGATAAACGTCTTATCTCAACAACACTAGTAATTATTACTAAACATGCTGTTTTAGTAGGAGAGGCTCAACAAGAACTAAGTTTAACATATACACCAATTATTGGACTGATAGCCAGTATACAAAATGAATATCCAAATCGCAATATTAAGCTAATTGATATAGATGAGAATGACAATTGGCCGTTAATAAATATTGCAGTAAATAGCGAATATAAACAGCTAGCTTTAAGAAAACATCAACTATTTTATCCATCTCTTAAAGCAATTAAACCAAATACCCAAGAAAAAACAGAACTAAAGCTAAACGGTACTGTATTGATTACAGGAGGGTTAGGCTCATTAGGTAAAGAAGTAGCCAGATATTTGGCAAAAGAATTACTGGTTAAACATCTATTATTAGTTTCTCGTCAAGGCTCAACCACAGCAGAAGCAAATGAGTTAATTAGAGAACTAGCTGAATATGGTGCTAATGCAACCGTGGCAACTTGTGATGTTGCCAATTATGAAGAGTTACAAAACCTTATTGACTCAATACCAACAGATAAAGCTCTGTGTGGAATTATCCATTGTGCTGGAATTATCGATGATGGATTAGTATTGCAACAAACAGTAGATAGATTAGAAAAGGTGATGTTACCTAAAGTTATGGGCGCTTGGAACTTACACCTTTTAACTAAGGATAAGCAATTAACAATGTTTATTCTCTTCTCTTCTTTGGCTGCAACCTTAGGTAATCCAGGGCAAAGCAATTATGCTGCGGCCAATAGATTTTTAGATGGTTTAGCACAATATCGACAACAACAGGGATTAGCAGCACAGAGCTTAGCTTGGACGGCCTGGGCTGAAGTAGGTATGGTGGCTAGATTGTCAGAAAATGCTCGCCATCAGTTAGCAGGACAAGACATTAATGCTTTAAGTACTGCTGAAGCATTAAAACTCTTTAGAGACTCATTAACTAGACCAGAACCCATCTTGATACCAGCACAATTAAATATTGAAAAAACAAAACGAGGCATTAGTAGCACACAAAAAGATACTAAAACTAAAGACTTTTCTGCACTAAAACTACAATTACAAGAATTAACCCCTACACAAAGAGAGCAAGCACTTTTAGACATCATCACTCAGGAATTGGCATCAGTATTGAGCATGACAGCCAAAGAAAAGATTGACATTAATCGTCCATTTACTGAAATGGGCTTAGATTCACTAATGGCTGTTGAATTAAGAGATAGGATAAGCAAAAAGACATCCTTGAATTTGCCAGCAACACTAGCCTTTGATTATCCTAGTTTGAAACAAGTAGCAAGCTTTCTATCAGAGAAGTTGGGCTATGACAAAGCAGTTATTACAGCAAAAACAAAACCTACTTTTAAGACTAAACAACAGGCCATAGAGCCTATTGCCATTGTATCAGTGGCCTGCCAATTTCCTGGTGGAGTAAAGGATTTAGAATCTTTTTGGCAACTATTGATTGAAGGTAGAGATGCTATAACCACTGTACCAACAGAACGTTGGGATGTAGAAAAATATTTTGATACTAACCCAGAGATAAAAGGCAAGACCTATGCAAAATGGGGAGGATTTCTAGGAGATATTCGCCAATTTGATGCTGGTTTCTTTGGCATTTCACCAAGAGAAGCTGTAAGCCTTGATCCACAACAAAGACTTTTATTAGAAACTAGTTGGGAAGTACTAGAAAATGCTGGTATTGTGCCAGAACAAATAATGGGTAGTAATATTGGTGTTTATATTGGTATGTGTGGCCATGAATATTTGACCAAAGTCTTTGCAGATCCTGAGCAAATTGATGCTTATTCATTATTAGGCACACAACATAGTGCAACAGTCGGCAGATTATCATATATATTAGGGCTAAAAGGGCCAAATCTGCCTATAGATACCGCCTGTTCATCATCATTAGTAGCAGTACATTTGGCTGTACAAGCTTTAAGACAAAATGAATGTGATGGAGCATTGGTTGGTGGTGTAAATTTAATTATAGATCCTAAAAGTCATATCTATTTTTCTAAGTTAAAAGCGCTAAGCCCACGAGGAAAATGTCATACTTTTAGTGCAGATGCTGATGGATATGTTAGAGGCGAAGGTTGTGCAATGCTTTATCTCAAGAGATTAAGTGATGCTCAAAGAGATAATGACTCTATTTTAGCTGTAATTAGAGGCACAGCAGTCAATCAGGATGGCAGAAGCAATGGAATGACTGCTCCCAATGGTCCATCTCAACAAGCAGTAATTAAAGCTGCATTAAATCAAGCAAATATTGATGCATCTAGTGTCAGTTATGTGGAATGTCATGGTACTGGAACGCCACTAGGCGATCCCATAGAAGTACAATCATTGGCTGCTGTCTATGGCGCAGAACGCAGTCAATCTGAACCAGTGTATATTGGCTCAGTAAAGACTAATTTTGGTCATACAGAAGGAGCAGCAGGTATTGCTGGAGTAATTAAAGCAGCACTCTGTTTACAGAAACAAAAACTAGTAAAGAGCCTACATTTTACAGCACCAAATCCTCATATACCTTGGTCAGAAATACCTGTTAAAGTATTAACTTCAGAAATGGATTGGTTATCTAATGGTACTCCAAGAAGAGTAGGAGTAAGCTCATTTGGGTTTAGTGGAACCAATGCTCACGCTATTTTAGAAGAAGCACCAGAATTAGCAGTTAAACAAGATAATTTACAAAAATCTGCAAGAAATATATTGTTACTTTCTGGTCAAACAGAACAAGCATTAAGATCTCAAGCAAGAAAATATGCTGAACATATTGAACAACATACCGAGCAAGATTTAGCCGATATTTGTTATAGTGCAGTAGTTCACCGTACCCATTTTGATCATCGTTTAGCACTAGAAGTTCAAGATAGAGAACAAGTAATAGAACAATTAAAAGAATTTGCACTTAATGGATATGCAAATGAGATTAATAGCACGATAGCAAAAACAAAAACACCAAAAATAGCTTTTCTATTTACTGGGCAAGGCGCTCAATATGTTGGCATGGCTAAACAACTTTATCAGCAAGAGCCATTATTTAGAGAAACTTTAAATAGATGTGCTGCGATTATCGATCCATTAATCGAAAAATCAATTCTAGAAATTATTTTTACAGAAATTGTAGATAGTAATGGAGCATTAATTGATCAAACTCAATATACACAACCTGCACTATTTGCCATAGAGTATAGCCTATATAAATTATGGAGTGAACTTGGAGTACAAGCAGAAGTATTATTAGGACATAGTATTGGTGAGTTAGTAGCAGCAACTTGTTCTGGTGTTTTTTCGCTAGAAGATGGTTTAAAGCTTGCCGTCGAACGCGGTCGGTTGATGTGGCGTTTACCCAAAGGTGCAATGATATCTATTGAAGCTGATGAAGCAAAAGCACTAACCCTTATCGATCCATTAAAAAATGATATCTCCATAGCAGGCATAAATGCACCAAATCAGACTGTAATTTCAGGTAATAGTACAGCAATAAAAGCATTTACAGATATTTTAAAGAAAGCAAACGTTAAGTATAAAGAATTAACAGTATCACATGCATTCCATTCACAGATGATGGACGCAATGTTGGAACAATTTGAAGACTTTGTTACAAAACTTGAATTAAATAAAGCTGTTATTTCAATAGCATCCAATCTTACTGGAAAAATAGAAAGAGACTGTTTTACAGATCCAAAATATTGGTCTAGCCAAATAAGACAACCTGTTAGGTTTCTTCCTGCAATAAAAAACTTACTTGATTCAGGAATTAACACTTTTATTGAACTTGGGCCTCAGCCTGTATTATCTGGCTTGATTACTCAATCTGCTGGTAGTAGCTATAACAATCTACAGATAACTACAATTCCATCTCTCAAACGCCAAACTACTGATAATAAAACATTTGCTGATGCAATATTTTCTCTTTGGGTTAATAGAGTAGTACTTGATTGGCGTAGGCTATTTGCTGGCAAACTAGTAGCTTTACCAAATTATCAATTTCAAAGACAACATTACTGGTTAAAATCAAACCCAACTATTCCTGTTAAAGCAAGTAGTGGCCGATATAGTTTAAGTGGTGAGAGAATAAAATTACCTGATGGAAAATTGTTTTATCGAGTAGAAATCAGTCCAGCAATTCAAAAATATTTAGCAGACCATCTTGTCTATAACACAATAGTTGTGCCTGGTGCATTCTATTTATCAGTGCTGCTAGCTGTAGCAGAAGCTTGCTGGCCTAATAGCGCAATTGAGTTAAAAGATATTCATTTTGTTCGTGCTTTAATTTTCCCTAATGAAGAGTCTAGAACTAGTCTATTTGTGCAGCTAGAACCAGCCGAGCAAGGATATAAAGTAACATTATCTTCAGAAGACAAAGATGAAAACTGGACTACTCATGCTATAGGAGAAATTTACCCATTAACAAAAAATACTACTCCATTGCCAGATTATTTAACAAAAGACCAAATTGATAAAATAACAGAATTAGGTTTTGATGTAGAGTCTCCATTAAATAAAAATAATATAGAATGGGGTAAACAGTGGTGTTGGACAAAGAAAGCTCAAAGAGTATCTGAAGAAATTGCTCGTTGCCTATTTATTACACCTGAAGGTGTTGTTAATAATGATTCTCCTATTGCTGGAGCATTTATTGATAATGGTCTGATTTTAGAATTCTTTTTATCTACTCAAGATGAGTTGAATAACGATTACACAACAAGAGTGCCTTTTGCTATAAAAAGCCTCCGATGGTATGGAGAGCATACTATTCCATCAATGGCACAATACAAATTAAATTCAAAAACTGAACATTCCTCAAATGGTGATATCGTCTATTATGACAATAATGGCTGTCCATTAGCCTCAATAACAGGCTTTACCACTCAAAGTGTGTCGATTGAAAAGTTTTTACCAGGACTGAAAAATAATAATCTCTATAAGCTTGGTTGGGTTAAACTGTTACCCAATAATGAGACTACTGTTAAAAACTCTTTAATTTTAGGATCAAAAGAATTAGCTGATCAGCTTGGCTCGTATTATTTTGAGAATATTGCAGAATTATTTCAATATATCGATGGAAATGGTAGCCCTGAACAGATAATTATTGACGCTACTACTCAAAATTCGCCAGATCTTATTTCCCAGTTAAGAGATAATACATATAACAACTTAAACAATATTCAAGCAATATTATCTAAAAATGAACTGAACAACACAGAACTAATTTGGGTTACTCAAGGAGCAATTGCTACTGATATTAAGGATCAAGGTGATAGACAAATAGCAAATCTAACACTTTCTTGGTCTCCTCTAGTGGGACTACTCAGAACAGCACGTAGTGAACATCCTAAACGTTCTATTAGACTAATTGATAAAGATAACTCAACTACAACAGGACTTTTGAAAATAGCTATAAATAATAACTCAGAACCAGAAATACTATTACGTAGTGGAGTGATGTTTGGGACTAGATTACAAGTTGTAGAGCAAAAAGCTGTTGATTCTATGATTGAATCCCCTGCTTTAACTTTAAATATTATTAAACAAGGTGACCTTGATGGAATAGCATTAAAACCAAATTCAAATGCTTTAGCAAAGCTATCATCTAAACAAGTAAGAATTGCAGTACAAGCTTCTGGAATAAACTTTAGAGATGTACTAAATGTTTTAGGAATGTATCCTGGAGATGCTGGGGCTTTTGGTGGAGAAGGAGCAGGTGTTGTACTAGAAGTAGGAAGCGAGGTAACAACTTTTGCTGCTGGTGATCGTGTGATGGGCTTTATTCCTTGGGCTTTTAGCACAATGGCAATATCTGAAAGCAATAAATTACTACCTTTACCTAAAGCTTGGAGTTATGAAGATGGCGCAACTGTAATGGGAGCATTTTTAACAGCTTGGTATGGTTTAGTTGAAATTGCTAAGTTAAAACGCGGCGAAAAAATACTAATTCATGCAGCTACAGGTGGAGTGGGAAGCGCTGCAATACAAGTGGCCAAGTATATTGGTGCAGAGATTTTTGCTACTGCACATCCTTCAAAATGGGATATCTTAAAAGGTTGGGGGTTAGATGATAATCATATATCAACCTCTCGCACACTTGATTTTGAAAAAGATTTCCTAACCTTTACTGATAGCAAAGGGGTTGATGTTGTCCTACATAGTTTAGCTAGAGAATTTACCGACGCTTCATTGAGATTGATGCCTAATGGCGGTCGTTTTATTGAAATTGGTAAAATTGATTTGCGTGATTCTGAGCAAGTAGCCTCAACATACAAGGGTGTTCAATATTTACCTTTTGATTTATATAATGAACCTGAAACGGTCATGAGTGCGATGCTTGCAGAGCTTAACACTTTATTTAATCAAGGTGTATTTAAGCCACTGGCTTATAGTAACTGGAATCTAAAAGATGCACCATTAGCATTTCGTCATATGGCTCAAGCTAAGCATATTGGAAAAGTTGTCTTAAGCTCTCCTAGAGTTATTGATCCTGCTGGTGTTGTGTTAATTACAGGAGGAACAGGCTCACTTGGGAGTTTAGTAGCTACCCACTTAGTCCAACAATACGGTGTTAGAAGGTTAGCTTTGCTCTCAAGACAAGGTTTAGCTACTCCTGAAGCTCTAAAAATTAAAAAACAATTGGAAGAAAATTTGGCACTAGTTGATATTTACACTTGTGATATTGCCAATAAAGATGAGCTTAAAAATGTAATTGAGCAAATATCACAAAAAGCCCCTTTAACAGGTGTGGTTCATTGTGCCGGAACATTAGCTGATGGGCTACTTTTATCACAAAATATTGAGAATTTTAATAAAGTGCTTTTATCAAAAGTAGATGGAGCGTGGAACCTACATCAACTAACCAAAGATAAAGCTTTAGATTTATTTGTAATGTTTTCATCAATGTCAGGGATAATTGGAAACCCTGGTCAGTCCAATTATGCTGCTGCCAACACATTTTTAGATGCTTTAGCAATCTATCGTCGTACACAAGGTCTACCTGCACAGAGCCTAGCTTGGGGCTTATGGCAGCAATCAGAATCTGGTATGACAGCTCATCTTAGCCAAGCTGAATTAATAAGAATGAAACGCCAAGGACTAGAAGTTATTACTGAAAAAGAAGGCTTAGCACTTTTTGACAAGGCTATCTCATTGATAGAACCATTGTTAATACCAGCAAATCTAAATTTAGAAACTTTGTCAAAACAACCTGTTATTCCTTCTCTTTTGAGTGAAATAATCAAATCTAAAGCGCTAAAACAAAGAACTGAGATTTCTCATCAAAAAAGCGATCTATCATTAAAAGAGAGTTTAAAAGCATTACCTGAAAATGAGCAATTTGCTAGACTTTTATCGATTGTTACTAAAGAGATAACACACATTTTAGCTATACCAGAAAGTAATCCAATACCTCCAGAAAAACTATTTCAAGAACTAGGACTTGATTCATTAATGGCAGTTGAAACTCGCAATCGGCTTTCAACAATTTTTGCCATAGACTTACCAATAAGCTCAATTCTACTCTTCCCTACTGCCCAAAGTTTAACTTTAGAATTGCTTAGACTTTTACAATTAGATTCAGTAAAAGACAATGCAACTGGTACAAACACTAGTGAAACAAACATAACTATCAAAAAAGTATCAAGAAACCAAACGTTACCTCTCTCATTTTCACAACAACGTATCTGGTTTGCTTCTCAGCTTGAACCTAATAGTCCATATTACAATCTACCATTTGCACTTAAAATTAATGGAAAATTGCAGGTTGCTGCATTGGAAGAAAGCATTAATGAGATTGTCAATCGACATGAAATACTTCGCACTACTTATACAATGGTTGATGGTATTGTAAGCCAGATAGTTAACCCAATACAGAGGATCTTCATTGAAAAAATAGATTTACAAAATCTTGATCAAAATAGCCGCGAAGCTGAAACACAGAACTTAATTGCTCAATCAGCAGGAGAAGTTTTTGATCTAACCACATTGCCATTAATAAAAGTAAAGTTGTTACAATTGCAAGCAGAGCAGCATTTGCTGTTACTAACAATTCATCATATTGCTATAGATGGTTGGTCAGCAGATCTCTTGTTTAGAGAATTAGGACAACTTTACCAAGCTTTTAGTCAAAATAAACCATCACCACTACCTGAACTTGAGATTCAATATGCTGATTATTCTTATTGGCAACGTAATTGGTTTACTGATGAAAGGCTTAATAAAGATTTAGATTATTGGAAACAGCAACTTGAAGGTATAAAGGCGCTGCAACTTCCTACAGATCGCCCTAAACCAATAGTTCCTACTGGGCAAGCAGCAACTATCTATTTTAATTTAAGTTCAGAACTGGCTAGCAATTTAAAAAAACTCGCACAAAAAGAAAATGTCACTCTCTACAATATTATGTTAGCAGCACTCAATGTATTGCTTTATCGCTATACTGGTCAAGAAGATATTTGTATTGGCTCAGCAACGGCAAATCGCAATCAGTTAGAGATAGAAACACTTATTGGTTGCTTTATAAATATTCTGATTATACGCAATAATTTGTCAGGAAATCCAAGCTTTTCTGAACTATTGCAACGTGTGAGAGAAGTAAGTTTTGCTGCATTTGCTCATCAAGATCTACCTGTTGAAAAGATCTTTGAGCAACTTAAATTTGATCGTAATAAAAATGTTTTGCCACATCAACAAATGGGCTTTAGCTTTCAACGTGTCTTGACTAGTGCAGATTGGCAACTTGCTAATTTAAATTTAGAGTTATCTCTTTCCGACACTGCAACAACTGTAACACAATTATTTATGCGTATAACAGAAACAGAAGAAAAATTATACGGAATGTTGGAGTACAGTACCGATCTATTTAATGAAAGCACTATTAACACAATTATTGAAAACTACTTAACAATATTAAATACTATTGCTGAGTCACCTGAGCAAAGAATTAGAGCAATACAACTTTTCCATAAAGATATTATTAATCTTACTGGAATAAATACATCTATTGAGCAAATATCTCCATTAACTCCAACACAAAGAGATCTCTATTTGGCAAATTTGATTAATCCAAACAGTACTATTTTTAGTGATGGTACTGTAGTCAAAATAGGAAAGAATGTAAATGTAGCAATTTGGCAACAAGCTATAGAGATGGTAGCAGAGTGTGAGGAAATGACTAAAACTCAATTTGCTTTATTAAGGGATGAACCAATACAATTTATTACAAAAGCAGAGCAACCCAAATTTGAATTTATTGATCTTTCCTACAAACCAGATGTTATTAATATTAAAGAGTTTATAACAAACTTAGTTAAGCTTCCATATGACCTCAAGAGTGGCTTCCTCTATAAGTTTTACCTAATTAAAGATCAGCAAGGAGAATATATTGCAGTATTAGCTTGGTTTCATATATTATTCGACGCTTATTCTGTTACTTTACTTCTAGAAAAAATTGGCAAAGTTTATCAATCCTTATTAAATGGACAAACTCCTGAATGTGTTAGCAATGGCTCTTTCTATAGTTATACTCAAGATATAATTGCACAAGTTGATAGTAAAGAGACTAAAGAGTTTTGGTCAGAGCAGTTTAAAAATATAGAACCGTTAAGTGCAGCGCAGAAAACTGGAAAAGCTCCTCAAGCAAGACGTATCCCATTAAATATAGCTGGAGAAAAGCTAGCTAATATTAGTAAATATTGTAAATCGGTTAATTGTAGTTTCTCTGTTTACTTTAGAGCATTGTTTGGATTAGTTTTAGATAAATGGTTTAACCCTACTAATAATTTTCTTATGTATGAAGTTGTTGGTTTAAGACCAACTGAGCATATTAACACAATAGGCTGTATCTATCAGGTAGTACCTACAATATTTAGTAAAGATTTACTTGGTGCAAATACAGAAATTAGGCAGTATCTTACTCATGTTAAAGAGTATAAAAAGAAAATAGGAGCTAAACAAAATATTTCTGTGTTTATGCAAAAGCAATTAATTAAAGAAGAAGGTTTAAAGTTTTATTTTAATTGGTGTAACTTCTCTATAGCTAATTTGCTATCAAACGATTGTAAAATTGAATATCCTAAAACTTGTGTTGAAGATGAAATACATCTTATTATTTATGATCTAAAAGAAAGTTTAGAGTTAGTTCTTTTTTATGATGAAAGTTTCTTTTACCAAAAGAATCTCTTAGAACGAATAATTCATCTTTCAGATCAAATAATTAGCGGAACTCGCAACATTGATGAACTAAGCATTGTGCTTCCTGAAGAACGCAACTGGCTAGTTCAACAGCTAAATTCCACACAAGTAAATTATCCTAATACAACAATCATTAAACTATTTGAACAACAAGCAGCAAAAGCACCTGATGCAATTGCTCTAGTCTTTGAAGATAGACAATTGACTTACTCAGAGTTAAATAGTAAAGCAAATCAATTAGCTAACTATTTAATACAGCTTAATGTTGGGACTGAAGTATTAGTAGGAATTTGTGTTGAGCGATCTTTGGAAATGATTATAGGAATATTAGGAATATTAAAAGCAGGTGGTGCCTATATACCAATTGATCCAACATATCCACAAGATAGACAAGCTTTTATTTTAGATGATGCTAAGTTAAACATACTTCTAACACAAGAAAAATTAGTTGATAAATTGCCTTCAACTACTGCAAAACTCATTTGTTTGGATAGAGATTGGCTAGAGATTTCTCGGCAAAGCTCAAATAATCTTTCTAATATTCTACAACCAGAAAATCTAGCTTATATAATCTACACATCAGGTTCAACTGGTAATCCAAAAGGTGTTATGGTTACTCACTTTAATGTTGTTCGCTTAATGCTAGCAACTGAGCAGTGGTTTAATTTTAACGAAAGGGATACTTGGACATTATTCCATTCCTACGCATTTGATTTTTCAGTATGGGAAATATGGGGGGCTTTGGTGTTTGGTGGTAAGTTAGTTATAGTTCCCTATTTGACAAGTCGTAACCCTGAATCTTTCTACAAACTTTTAATTCAAGAACACGTTACAGTGCTTAATCAAACCCCAGCAGCATTTCGTCAACTAATAAAAGTTGATGAACAAGCAGGTGAAGAAAGAGAAAAATTAAGCTTACGGTATGTAATATTTGGAGGAGAAGCATTAGAGCTAAACAGTCTAAAGCCTTGGTTTGATAGGCATTCAGACCAACAACCTCAACTCATCAATATGTATGGTATTACTGAAACTACAGTTCATGTTACCTACAGGCCATTAACTAAAGAAGACACAACACTTGGAAGTGTGATAGGTAAAGCTATTCCTGACCTTCAAATTTTTATCCTTGATAAATATAAACAACAAGTTCCTGTTGGTGTAATAGGTGAAATATATGTAGGAGGTGCAGGAGTTGCTCGTGGATACTTTAATAGAAAAGAACTAACAGAAGAACGTTTTATTAACCATAAGTTAAGTGATTTAGATACAACAATAAGATTATATCGTACAGGAGATATAGCCAAATATCTTGAAGATGGAGATATAGAGTATTTAGGCCGTAATGATAATCAGGTAAAGATTAGAGGATTTCGTATTGAGTTAGGTGAAATAGAATCCGCACTAATACAACACCCTGATGTACTTGAATGTGTTGTAATTGCCAAAGAAGACCAAAGTAGTGGAAAAAAACTAGTTGCTTATATGGTAATGGAGCAAACAGCAAAAGCAACAAGTGCAGAGATAAAAGAAACATTAAAACAAAAATTGCCAGAATATATGCTCCCAAGCCTTTTTATTAGAATAGATAAGTTCCCTTTAACTGCTAATGGAAAAATAGATCATAAGGCTTTAATTCATTTAGGATTAGAGCAAAACTCTGACTCACTTTCAAAATCGTATGTAGCTCCTAGAAACTCCATAGAAGAAACACTAGCAGAAATTTATTCAAATCTTTTAGGTATAGATAAAGTGGGAATAAATGATAACTTTTTTGACATAGGAGGACATTCTTTACTTGCCACTCGTTTGATGGCAAACATTGAAAAACGATTGGGTGTTAGACTGCCACTCTCAACACTTATTCAAGCTGCTACTATTGAGCGTCTTGGGGAGATATTAAGAAAAGATCAGTACATTCCCGAATGGTCTTCACTAGTTGAAATTCAAACAAATGGAACAGAAAAGCCAATTTTCGTCGTCCATCCAGCAGGAGGGAATGTGCTTAGTTACACTGAACTTGCTTTGAAACTTGGCCAAAATCAACCATTTTATGGTTTTCAGTCTAATGGCTTAAATGAAGAACAACAACCACATCAGACTATTGAAGAAATGGCTGCACACTATATTAAGTTGATGAAAGAAGTTCAGCCTAAAGGTTCATACAAACTAGCAGGTCATTCAATGGGAGGAGTTGTAGCTTTTGAAATGGCTCAACAACTACTAGCTAAAGGAGAAGAAGTAGGGTTGCTAGTTCTTTTTGATAGCTGGATTCCTACTATGGAGGAACAAAATTCTTTCAAGGATAAGGCTATTGATGATTTTAGCCTTATACCAGACCTAGTTTTAGCTGCAAGTAAGCTCAATTCAAATAATAGAAAAATAAATGAGTTAATAGAGAAAATAAATCAACTAGATACAGCTTCTCAGTTAGAATATATTGCAACTAATATAAACAACTTGCCTAATGATATTGATAAAACTCAGAAAGAATTATTTCTAAAAGTTTTTAAAATTAATAGTCAAGCTATGTGCAAGTACCAACCCAAAATTTATCCAGGAAAAATAGTTTTCTTCCGCGCTAGTGAAGGAATTTTAAGCGAGATGTTTGATTTCTCTTCTGCTTGGAGTAAAATTTCTAGTCAACCTATAGAGTGTTACTCTGTGCCTGGCGATCATCAAACAATGTTAATATCTCCTAATGTAGAGGTACTAGTAAAATATTTAAACCCTATATTACAGTATAAAATAGAGTAAGCTAAAAAGTAAGCTACTAACTACCTTGTAAAACAAATAAGTCAATATTTTGAGTTATTTGAAATAAGGAGAAACAGTAAATATATGAGAAAATAAAAGATGATAAAACTAGTGATAATACTAGTTGGTTTTCAGGAAACCAGGAACTAAATTTACTTTAATGAGAAGTTACTAGCTTCCTGAAAAATTAAGATATTTAATTGAGTTTTTATTATTAAGCAATAAGTAGCTTTAATAAGCGTTGGCACCAGCTTCTGCAACAGTATGGTCTTGTTCTCCAGATCCTCCGCTAACACCTATAGCTCCAACAACTTTCCCATCACGTTTTAGCGGAATGCCTCCTGCAAAAATCATAATCCGGCCATCATTAGAGGCATGTATACCAAAGAATTGATTACCAGATTGGCTATGAGCAGCAAGATCTTTTGTAGATATATCAAAAGCCCTAGAAGTGTAAGCTTTCTTAATAGAAATATCTATACTACCAATCCAAGCCCCATCCATACGAACATGAGCTACCAAATTTCCTCCAGCATCTGCAACAGCAATATTCATTGGTTGACCTATTTCTTCAGCTTTTTTCTCAGCCGCAGCGATTACTCTTCTAGCATCACTTAGTGTTACCATTTTTTCTCCTTTTGATTTTAAAGATGACTTGGATTTTACTAATTTTTTAGTTTGTTTAGAAGGCTTGCCAACAAATTGAAAGAAAGTTCTGCTTATTTTTAATATTTCCCAAAGTTAATAAACAGTAATAAGTAAATGATATCCAGTTATACAAATAACTTATAAGTTAATAGTAATATTTCACTAGAGTATATTATTGATCTCTAAAAATATAAATTAAGCCAAATTTTTCTAGATTTTAACTCAATGACAATACAGAAGTTAAAAATAATCTTCTAGAAACATTCACTAAAAATTAGAAAACCATAATTCATTCATATACACTATATACCTATAAAATATATCAAGTAATAGTTTAAGGTATATAGCTTAACTCTCTCATTATACACAATTAATATATTTTAAACTACTATTTTATTAACTATATATAGTAGCTCAACAACAATATTCTACTATTAAGAGGCATACAAAATTTCAACCCCACAAATTTTAAGGAGAAAAACCATGCAAAATTGTCACAAAATCTTTGTAATTATTATATTTATTGCAATTAACTTATGCATAAACTACAACCATTCTGCAATAAGCCAAACTACTAATTGTGTAGTGAAGTTTGATTTTGATGGGTTACAAGCACTAGCTTTTGGCGACTTCTCAAGAGTTAGTGATGGAATACTAGATGCGCACCATCACCAACCAAACATCCAGATAAAACAACTAGAGAATGGTAAAGAAACAATTATTGAAAACATAAAAGCTGATGAGCTAAAAGGAAAAGTACTTAATGTAGATGTTGCTAATACAAATGGAAAAGAGGTGGCTCCTACTCGTTATTATTCTTCTGACATGAACAAGGACACTAGTGATTTTAGATGGTGTTTAGATATTGAAAATGATTTGTTTCAAAAACAGCTCTATCTTAAAGACCAATTTCTTACCAAGATTCACTTTAACACAGGAACTTTCTATTCAGAGCGCCTTACAGAAGAGAAATATCAATTTGTTGTTGGTGATACACTTCATTCTTTCAAGCGCCAAATTGGTAGGCCTACTCTTAAAATTGAATTAAGTAAAGACCAAAACCTAGTCATTGCTGGTCTTGACAAGAAAATAGAACTACCTTTTATAAGTGGAATAACTTATGGAATTACAGTTAGTAACTTACCTCCAAAAGATATGATGAATATAAATCACTTTGCGTTCTACTATGATGCGGTTAAAACAGATGTTCCTAGATTTATGCCTATAGCCGTTAAAAAAGCTAGCTTTCTACCCCGACCTGTAATTTGTGAAGCAGCTATTTTTGGTAAATCTACTATTAAATAAGTAAATAAGCTAAGGTAATACACATTTGCTTGGTATAAAGGAAAGTAAGCAATTAGTTTTTTCTTTATTGCCTTCTGCTAGTTTTTGATAGTGGCTAGCAACAGCAAAATATTCTTGAGATTCTTTATTGTTCTTGAGTGCTTTTAAAGCTGTTGCTAGTCCTTCATTTAATTGACTTAGTTCTAAATTATTGTTTAACTTTAATTCACTCATCATATTTAAAGTTTCTTTATATGCTTTTGATGCTGAAGCAAAATCACCTTGTAGAAGTTTAGCTTTTGCATAATAACCTGAGATTATAGATAATGTATCTAATACAGTGACTTTATCGCTTAATTTATATGCACTATTAATAGCTTTTGAATGATAAATATCACTATCTGCAAAATTTCCTTTTTCTGCCTGAATTACAGATAAAAACATATAGGTTCTTGCTAAGCATGCTGGATTATTAATTTCCTCAGATAGTTTTGTTGATTCTGTAAGATAAGAATTTGATAAGTCATAATACTTAAGGTTAAAAGCTGACACTCCAGCTATATGAAGTATAGAAATAAGTCTTTCTTTTTTTATTGTTTTTAGTTTAATCAATGTTTGTGCAAGTTCTAAGCTTTTTTGGTCATAATTATTAATATGATAAAGAGAAACTAAAGACACACCAGCACTAGCAATCAAATCATCTAAGTGTAATCTTTCACCTATAAGAACTGCTTTTTGAAAAATTGGTTCTGATTCTTCAAAACTAGTGTTATCACTTAAAGCTTTAGCTTGCCACAAAAGAAAATACCCTTGTAAAAACAAATAGTTATTATATCTAGAAAATTCTAATCCTTTTTCTATTGTTATTTTTGAAAGTTTGTAATTATGAAGCAAAGTATAAAATTTGCTACTGATAGTTTTAGCTCTATATAATTCTATGAAATCACCACTTGCTAAAAAATTTTCCTCTAACAACTCACTTTCTTTTAATGAATTTTCGTAGTTATCTCCTTGAAATTTGTTTGTTAAACCAGATAGTTGCTTACGTAGTGATAACAGCTTTTCCATTGATGAAGAAGGAACAGTTTTGTAATAAGCTACCAAATCTACTCCATAGTTATCTTGATATTTTCCTTCAATATCTTTAGCAATATTTTGAGCTTGTTCTAAATATTCTATCTGTTTGGATTCTAAGTACTTATCAATAAACGAATCTAGCTCTTGATATAGATTTTTATCCTGTTGTTTGTATTTTTGTATAACAGGGAAAGCAATCGGCTCAGATGTAGGTAAAGTACTAGAAATTGTAAGTACTTCTTTGGGCTTAGAGTTTAACATTAAGTAAGTAGAAATTGTTAAGCCAAGTAACACAGTAACTAAAAAGGCTGAAACAATGTAAGAATACCTAAGGTTTACGCCAAAAAATTTAGCTGTAGTTTTTTTTTCACTATTACTGTTATCAGAAGAAGTTTTGCTATTTTTAATAGATTTTAAGCCAACAACCTTAGAAAAGTGCTTATTAATAAGCTCCTCAATAGAAGCCTTACTAATATTTTTACTTTTTTCAGTCAAAACACTAGCTTTGAGTTCCTGTAAAATTTCTTCTTTTATTTCTTCTTTGAGTTTTTCTATAGTGTACTTGTAAAGAGGATCTTCAAGGTATTTTAGTAATAAGGTTTGTTGATCAAGAGAAAGCTTTTCTCTGCCTTTGATAATTTCATAAACATAAGCTAAATTAGCTCTACAATCATCACAACTTTCACAATGTGCATCAATTAATTTTTCTTCTTGTCTGTTTAATTGTCCACTAGCGTAGAAAGTAAACAACTTTACACTTAACTTGTTACAAGTATTCTCTGGTAGCCTATCCCAATCACTTAACATAATAATACTAAAAAACTTCTTATTACCCTTATATTTGCTTATTTATTATTACTAGAAATTTTTGTGAGATCAGCTTATCATAGCTAGCTAATTTATTGGCAATTGCATCTTAACAGAGATATATTTTTAGTTGGAGCCAAAAATTCACTCAATATTTTGTTCTTAGCTGGGACAAAACCAAGACGCAATTGCCTTACCTGTATATATAAGACTCTTTTTTTTCTAAAAATAATACACTCTAGCAAAATTTTTCCGTAAATATTTACTAGTTTAAGTATAATTTAGTATAACTTAGCATTATAAATATATTGCTCGCTATCAGAGGGTGTTCAATTCATTGAAAGATATGATATTATAAAAAAAAGACTAGTAAAAGTATGTAACAATGGTGTAAAGTATGGTAAGGAAAATAAAATATCCAAGTGACGTAAGTGACAAAGA
>JBDIBI010000027.1:0-97292 GCA_039812885.1 Blastocatellia bacterium | reverse complement strand
GAGCGCAACCTGGGGATCAAAAAAACAAATGCAACTTGGGAAAAAAAGAGTAGAATCAAATGTTACCAAGTTCTTCTAGTTGTAGAAGATAGAGTCTTGCTGTAACTTTGGCAGTTTTAACAACTTTTTTTATTATGGTTTCGGTTAAAACTCCACTCCCAATAGCATTTTCTAGTTTCTTGAAATGGTTTTCATCATTGTTACCATGATAGAGCAGGAAAGAGACTTGATCTTCTTTTAAGTCCAATTGCTTTTGAATTTTCTGTCCCCATTTTTTAGCCATTCTATTTCCTAAGCCTTCAATAATAAACATTGCTCCAAAGAGATCAAAAGGATTTTCTTGGTTAGCTCGATGAAACATCCAAGCAGAAAGCGCTTCTGAACCAATATTTTTTTCACCATTGCGAATTTCTTCTAAACTTCCTCCAACAGAAACAAAATCTCGTTCTATCAACTGAAAATCACGGTGTTCTTCAAATGCATGTCCAATAAACATTGAACGTAAATCAAAAGCTTCTATTGTGATGTTGGATGCTGCTCTAGCAATCCATCTTGCTCCTTCCATAACTTGTTGACGAAGGTTTATAAGTAAAAATTTATAGTCCTCTATACGTAATTTACCTCGATTTAGCTTATCAATAATCGGTACTTGGTTTAGCTTAGTTTCAAAATCTACCCATACATTAGTTAGCTGACGTATTAGTTTGCTAGGTAAATCATCAGTGATATTTTCTTGGTTACTTGTATTTGTGTTAATTTCTACAGATATTTCTTGGCTAAGTTCTGTATTTGGTTGATTTCCAACTACAGTTAGCTGCATATAGGAAATGACAAAACGACCACTTTCAGGCACCATACATAAAATTTTTTGTCCAGGTTTTAGATGATTTTCATTGAGTAATTCCTCTAGCATTATAAAAATGGAAGCAGCACCAGTATTGCCTTTAGTATAAAGATTAGTGAACCAACGTTCTTGAGGAATCATTCCTCCACCTTTTTCTAGCAACTCAAAGATCTTACCCCGGAAAATGTGAGAAGAATAATGACAAACCATCCAATCAATTTCGCTTGGTTGAAAGCGACCTGCTTCAATTAGTTCAAAATAGCGGTTAACTCCTAGTGGGACAATATTTTCAAGGAGTTCTAAATCTTGCTTTAGCAAAATTGCACCTGATTCAGATGCTTCACGAAAGTTCTTATAGTCATACCAAGATTTACCTAAGCGCCCGCCTTCTTGTTTAGTTGTTCCAGAGTACATACAAACATCAAAGCGGTTAGCATAAGAAACAAGGTCAATCCAATCAACTTTAAGAGATAAACCTCTAGAATTTGGACGATTTTCTAAAATGGCTGCACCTGCTCCATCTGAAAGCATCCAGCGCAGGAACTCAGCATCAAAGGAAATTTTTTTATTTTCTTGATAATGACGAGTTTCTTCAAAAATACCAGGACGGAAATAGCGACTAGTAAACTCACTAGCACACACTACAGCATTAGTTTTATTATTGGCTTGAATGCTTGTATAAGCGGTCTTAAGTGCCATAATTCCACTAGCACAAATGCCTCCAATACTAGCAATTTCACAGGCAGGAAACTTTAGCTCTCCATGCACCATGCTTGCAAACCCAGGAGCAATCAAGTCTCCAGAGGATGTAGCAGCCGCTAAATATTCTATATCTTGGGCTTTAAGTTCTGAGTGTAGAAGCGCATCTTTTACTGCTAAAGCTGCTAAATCACAATTCCAGTATAAAACCTTACCATCGCGATCTATAGCATAATAGCGAGTTTGAATACCATTTTGCTTTAATATTCGAGATTTAAGCCGAGAAGTTTTACCACCAATTAAACCAAGATAATCTTCCATTTCATCATTGGTTATTGGTTTCCCTGGCAGGAATTTACCTAAGCTGTTTATATATACTGGTTGTGTCATAGTTTATTGCCTTGTAGCAAAGTAAATTTTCTTTTTTAATAATAAACTGTTAAGCCAATTTATTACTATTAATCTATGACACAACTTATGCTGTCACATTAAATTTTTAATTATGTGACTAGCCCATATAACCTAATTCATGGAGTCTTGCACGAACTTCTTCACTTTCTTCATCGGAAAACTCTGCTGCTTCTATTTGGCCTCTTGAGGCTGCTTTCCCAATTTTAACTGGGTGTGAACGCAAAAATTCTTCTGTAAATATTTCGCTTAAAACTTTACCATCCATATCTTCTGGTATAGCTAAATTAGCTAGGTGAAGTATTGTAGGTGCAGCATCTGTAATTTTAGCATTGTCTAAGCGGAAATTAGTTTTAAGCTCTTTAGCTTTAGCAATAAGCACTCCATGAAGACGATGTGTGCCTGAATTACCAAAAGAATTGACCATAAAACGATTAGACATAAAGTCTAAATTGCCCAATGAAACGTAACTCATATCTTCAGGCAAGAAACAAATATCTGGAGCATTTGGTAAATGTTCCCCACAAAAAGTCTCTTCACGTTTATAAATAGGGCCTATTAATTTACCGCCAGTTTTAGGATCTTTTATTTGTCTAAGCTTCTCTATAACTTGATTTCGGACTCGTTCATATTCTTCGCCAGGAGAAACTGATCCAGCCATTTCACGACCTTTAAGATTTACAAATATCTGACCATAATTACCTTTAGAAAAAGCTGTTGTTTGTGACCAATCTACATCATTAAAGGATAAAAAGAGTTGATTAATTAGACCCATTTTTCCTTTTTGTGTTCCAACTCCTCTTGAAGGTCGAATACTCTTAAGTAATGGATTACGTAATATAGTGTAAGCAAATTCTGGGGTTAATCCTAAAGAAAAAAGCAAATGTTTAATACGAGTAACAGCATCTTTTTTTAGTTTTAGAAAGCCTTCTTGCATCAGCCAAATGTTAAAAGCACAATATGTATAAGCAGGCCCAAAGCCGTGATCTGAAGCAATAAAAAGTGCTGTATCTGGCCCAGCAGCTTCTAACATATTAGCTACTTCTGTGTCTACATCATCCCAATATTTATAGATTCTTTCACGATAAAGTTTAGCTTCTTCTTTGTTGTGTCTTGGGTGAGTATCATCAAAAATATGCCAAAGCTCATGCTGACAACGGTCTGTACCCCAAATATGGGTTACAAACATTTCCCAGTCATAGTTTTTCATTAAATGACAATTTACTTTTGATTTGTAATCAAGTTCTTCAGCAAGTTCCTGTAAAACATTATCCACATTACCAGGAGCATAAGTTTGTGTCATGTAGAGTTTATAAGGGCCAAATTTTGATTCTAATTCTGCTAACACTGAGGAAGGCTCAGCTATATCACGTCTGCCACGTGGAGTCATAAAATCAGAAATCATAACTCCATTAATTGGACTTGGTGGATAAGTGACAGGGAAATTAGTAGAAATTGCAGGCCGATTTTCTTCTGAAAAAAGATCCCAAAGCGCTTTTCCACTGCGCTGAGTAGCATTAGCAGCTGTTTCACGAGCTTGACCTTGACGACGTTGGATAAACTCAAAAATACCATGCTTACCAGGGTTTTTTCCTGTAATAAATGATGTCCAAGCTGCTGAAGTAATAGGTGGAAAGATGGTTTCAAGTGGACTGCGTACACCTTCTTTCATTATTTTTGCCAAAGTAGGAAGCCGCCCTTTATCAATCAATGGATCTATAAAGTTAAAAGTCATTCCATCTAAGCCGATAATCAAAATCTTTTTGCTCAAGTTGCTCAATGCCTACTCCAAAGAAAATAAATTGTTTTGGGATACGAAAAGGTTTAAACCACTGATCCTAATAAGAGGTTGAGTGTTTTAAGAAAATATTAACTATAACTTGCCTGATTTATACGCAGCAAGATCTAAGCGCTAAGCTTTGGAGAACATTTTTAAAGTAAACTACTAAGTTACATTAATAGTATTAATCCTTATAAAATGATTTCTAATCTAATGTTACTTAAAACTCCTTAGTTTCATAGTCTTTATGTTCTTTATAACTATATTTTAAACTTATAAGTAAGTCTTAGTCGCCAACACCCCCGCTACCTTATTATAATCTTTTAGGAACTAAATCTTAGCTTGTACGTCAACATAAAAAATAAAACTCCAGTCCGAAAGTTAGGTTTTATGAAAATCACGTTAGTAATTTCTCTATTATTTACACTAGTTATGGTTATTTACTCGCAAAACTCGCCTACAAATGATTACCAGCAAATAAAAGCAGAGGCAGAAAAATTCTACTCTGAAGGTTCTTACAGTCGTGCTAATGAGCTTTATCAAAAAGCACTTGGCCTTAAATTACCGGATACAGAAATACGTTGGATTAAGTTTCGCTTAGCCGATACGCTTTGGCGCTCACAAGCTGCAACTAATACTTCAGATAACACTAAATTTGAGCAAGCTCTTCAAGACTTAAATGTCTTAGTTCGAGATATTAAAGTGCAAGACCGTGATAGGGTGTGGGCTGAAGTTCAAGAATCTATAGGCGATTTCTATTGGCAACGAAATAGCAGCCGTAATTGGAGCCAAGGTCTTGGTTATTATAATGCTGCTCTAGATTGGTGGGCAGGCTCACAAGACCTTAACTTAGCTCGTAAACGCTATTTGAGAATTGTTTTCTCTACCTCTAAACCTACTTGGGCTGAAAATTATTACTATTATGGTTATTACGGTAATGTTTTCCCTATACAAACTCTAGAAAATGCCCTTAAAATTTCTGAGACAGATAATGAAAAGGCTCATGCACATTATTTAATTGCAATGGCAATTCGTTATAATTCCTATGAGTTACGCAATAGAGTGCCAGATGAATTTGATGCAGCAATAAAGTTTGGTAAAGGTACTGATTGGTATGATGATGCACTTTACTTTTATGCTGAATGGTTGCAAAGCTATGGCCGAACAACTTTTGACGACTATGGACAACCTACTCAAACTGTAGATTATGCAGGAGCATTAAAACTCTATCGCCAAATAGTTAGTGATTTTAAAAAAGGTGAAACTCGCTATTTTGATCAAGCTCAACAAAGAATTAAAGAAATCACTGGAGCTTATATCCAAGTAGGTGTCTCCAATTTCTTTCTTCCTGATTCAGAAATACAATTTCATGTTAACTACCGCAATGTCAATGAAATAGACTTTAAAATTTATAAAGTTGACCTTACAGAAGATATTAAGTTTGATAGTAATTCATCTAGCAATGCTTGGTTACAGCAAATTAGCTTAGAAGGGCGTCAAGTAGTAAAATCCTGGCTAAAGAAGATTGAAGATAAAGGAGACTATAAACCAAAAGATGAAAATATTACTCTAGATGAAAAACTGAAGCCAGGTGCTTATGTACTAGAAGCAAAAAATAAAGATCTTAAATCTAGAGACATTATTTTAGTTACAAACACTTCACTTTTAATTAAAAGCTCTGGTAAGCAAGTTCTAGCTTATTTTAGTGATGCAATTAGTGGTGCTCCTATAGGTAAGGCTACTGTAAAGCTTTGGCAACACTACTATAATGGCAATCAATATGTATGGGCTCAGACTACTTTGCAAACAGGCCAAGACGGTATTGCTGTCTTTAAGTTATCTAATGAAACTAGATATAACCAAGACATTTTTGTTTCAGCAAATAATGATGGATATCAAGCTATTAGTGTTGGTTATAACTATTACTCAAACTATGATAACAACCAAACTTGGCGTATTTATGCATATACAGATCGTCCTGCTTATCGACCAAAAGAAGAGGCTAAATGGAAATTTATAGCACGTCGCTATGATGGTTCTACTTACATAACTCCAGCTAATCAGGTTGTAGAGTTTGAAGTTACTGATCCTAAAGGTGCAAAAGTAAAAGAGGGTAAGACAAAACTTAATGCTTTTGGTAGTGGTTGGGATTCCTTACAACTAACTGAAAGTATGCCTCTTGGCGAATATAGAATCAATTTTTGGGATGAAGGACGGCACACTAGTATAGGTAGTGCAGTGCTATTTCGCATTGAAGAATATAAGCTTCCAGAATTTAAAGTGTCGGTTAAAACCCCTGAAGAAAATGGTAAGCGAAAAGTCTTTCGTGTAGGTGAAAAGGTAGAAGTAGAAGTTCAAGCGGATTATTACTTTGGTGGAGCAGTTTCTAATGCTACTGTACAAATTTTAGTTTACCAAAATCCTTTCTATCACTACTATCGCCAGCCAAGAGAATTTCCTTGGTACTATGAAGATTTTGACCAACAACGCTATAACTACTATGGTGGTGGCTCAGTAATTAAGCAAGAAACCTTAAAGACGGATGCTGATGGCAAGGCAAAATTGGTTTTTGAAACTCCAAATTATGGTGGGCAAGATTATGAATACCGAATTGAAGCTAGAGTTACAGATAGCTCACGACGTGAAATTATAGGTTCAGATAAGATTCGAGTAACTCGTCAGCGCTACTATGTTTATATGCAGCCAGATCACTATCTCTATCGCCCACAAGACAATGTCAAAATTAAAATAAAAACTATTGATGCTAATGATCAACCTACTAGTGTGGAAGGCAATGTTAAGTTAGTTAGAGATTATTGGTATGAAATTTGGCTTGATCCAAATGATAGGGAAGTTAAAGGGGAAGAACTTGAAAAACTCCGTAAAGGGAAGATTTTCCCACCTCCAACCGAACCAGGACAAAAGCCTTGGCGCTTAAAATTCCGTGGCTATGAGCATGAAGATATTTTGACGGACAAACTTACTACTAGCGATATGGGAGAAGTTGAGTTTGCTACGAAAATTCCTAAGCTTGGCTATTATCGGTTGGAATGGGCAAGTAAGGATAAAGGGCGACCTCCAATTACTTCACAAGCTACTTTTTGGGCACTAAATGCTGATACAACAGAAATTGGTTATCGTTATGAAGGTGTTCAAATTGTTGTTGATAAAGATACAATTCAAGTAGGACAAAAAGCTGCTGTAATGGTTACTGTGCCTACAAATGATCGTTATGTTTTATTTACTACAGCAACTAATGAGCTTAGCAGCTATCAGTTGTTACATTTTACAGGTACAACCCAACTTATAGAAATTCCTATAGAACAAAAACATGTTCCAAATTTCTTTGTTGATGCAATGATGGTTTGGGATAGACAAGTCTTTACAGACAACAAACAAATAGTTGTTCCACCAACACAAAATTTCTTAACTGTAGATGTTAAAGCTAATCAACAACAATATCAGCCTCGCGAAGATGGCACCTTTACAATTACAACTCGTGATTATAACGGCCAAGGTGTTGCGGCTGAGCTTTCTCTAGGTTTAGTTGATGAATCTGTTTACTATATTCAAAGTGATTACGCTGGAGATCCTAGACAATTTTACTTTGGCAGTAAGCGAAGTTTTTCTATACAAAGTTATAACACTTTCCAACAAAAGCGCTATGTTCGTTTAGTTAAAGGTGAAAAACTTCAACTCTTTGAAGAGGAACAATTAAAAGAGTTACAAAAATCACGCCTTAAACAAGAAACAGATGCTGATGATGTAACATCTGTTGGAGAATCAAATGGTGTGTTAGGTGGTGCTGCTGATGGTAGAGCCGCCAATGCTCCAGCACCAGCTACTGCTGCACCAGGGAAACCAGCTGTTAGACAAAGCATGGCAAAAGATGAAGCTGCCAAAGGTGATTCATTTGGAAGAGCAGAGAAAAAAGTTGCTGCTGGTAAATCTAAAGAACAAGCTGAAGCTGGAATGGGTGGTGGAAGTGGTCAAGAACCTCCTGTTCAGGTACGAAATGATTTTCGCTCTACTGTCTTTTGGCAACCTGATGTAGTTACTGACAGTCAAGGTAAAGCTACCATTAAAATTAAATACCCAGATAACTTAACTAGCTGGAAAGCTGTTGCTAGAGTTGTAACTACTGGTAACCAATTTGGAATTGCTGATGCTACTACTAGAACTAAACAACCTTTAATTGTTAGGCTTCAAGCTCCAAGATTTTTCCTTGTAGGTGATTTGACTACTGTATCTGCCGTAATTAATAACAATACAGATAAACCAATGGTGATTTCACCTACAATAACAGCTACAGGTTTAACAGTTACAGGTTTATTAAAAGATGGCAAACCTGTTAAAGGCGAGCAAAGATCCCTAGAAGTACCTGCAAATGGTGAAGCAAGGGCAGATTGGGTGGTCTCAACTCCAAAAGCAGGCGAGGCTAAAATTAAAGTTACTGCTGTTGGAAAAGCTTACTCTGATGCTATGGAAAATAGCTTCACTGTTTTTGAGCATGGTATTGAAAAATTTGTTACTAAAGCAGGGAAATTAAGGGGGAGTGAGGTTACAGTAAATCTTACTATTCCAAAAGAACGAAAGGCTGAAACTACTTCATTAATTGTCCAAGTTGCTCCTAGTATGGCTGTAACAATGCTAGATTCACTACCTTACCTAATAGATTATCCTTATGGTTGTACAGAACAAACAATGAGCCGATTTTTGCCTGCTGCAATTACGGCAAAAACTTTGCGAGAGCTTGGGTTAAAGCCTGAAGTTGTGATGGGGCGGTTGTTTGGTGGTATTGAACAGCAGTCTGTAGACAAGACTCATCCTAAAGGTAAACAGGATTTAGCTAAACTTAATGATATGGTTTACCAAGGCTTAAATCGCCTCTATGACTTCCAGCACAGCGATGGTGGTTGGGGTTGGTGGAAAGAAGGTGAAAGCGATCATTTTATGACTGCTTATGTGCTTTGGGGATTAACCTTAGCACATTTAGCTGATATTGATGCTCGTAGAGATGTAGCAGAACGTGCTGCTAGATACTTAGATTTAGAGCTTGTTAAAGAGGAAACTAACTATGATCAACAAGCTTGGATGTTACATGCACTAGCTGTGTTCCAAAAGTCTGTTAACAGCAAACCAAGTGACTTTCAACAAAAGGCTTTTGAAAATATTTGGAAAAACAAAGATAAACTAAATGCTTATACTCGTGCTTTACTAGCTCTAAGTGCCCATTATTTTGGTGATAAAGAAAGAGCTATGGTGTTAGTACGTAATCTAGAAAATGGTGTGAAGGTAGATAGTACGCCTGATGTTTCAGTAATTGAAAAAGGTGAAAAATCTAGTGAAGCTGTCATTGGAACAGCGCATTGGGGTGAAGATGGGATTTACTATCGTTGGTCTGATGGTGGAATTGAGTCTACATCATTTGCATTAAGAGCGCTTTTGACTATTGATCCACAAAATAAACTAATTGAACCTGTAACAAATTGGCTTGTGAAAAATCGTCGTGGAGCGCAATGGAGCAACACCCGTGATACAGCAATCACAGTGCTTGCACTAAATGATTACCTAAAAGTTAGTGGTGAGCTAAAACCAGATCTAGAATATGAGCTTTTAGTTAATGGCAAACTAATCACTACTAAAAAGCTTGTAGGTGAAGATGCTTTAGCTGCTCCAACTCAAATTCCAATTGATCGCAAGCTAATTGCAGATGGTACAAATGAAATACGCATTCGCCGCAAAGGTGGAACTAGCCCACTTTACTTTGCTGCTCAAGCTGAATTCTTTAGCCTTGAAGAGCCTATTGCCGCAGCAGGTAATGAGATTTTTGTTAGACGTGATTACTATAAAGTGGTAGGTAAGCCTACTTTACTTAAGGGTATAGTGTACGAAAAACAACTAATGAAAGATAAAGATACAATTAATAGTGGCGATCGTATTCAAGTAGTACTAACCATTGAAGCAAAAAATAACTATGAGTACTTGTTATTTGAGGACTTAAAGCCAGCAGGAGTTGAAGCTGTGCAAATTCGTAGCGGAGAAGCACTTTACACTAGAGAATTAAGGTCTGGAGCAGTTCAAGAACGTTTTGTTAGCGAAAAATCTCGTTCAAGACGAGGTACAGAAAATCCAGATGAAATTCAAGCAGACTCAAGTGTAGGTGATTTTCAATCTCAATCCAGTGACTACACAGACCGTAGCCGTTGGGTTTATCAAGAATTGCGGGATCGTAAAGTAGCGCTATTTATTGATAAATTACCTGAAGGTGTTTGGGAAATTCGTTATGAGTTTCGTGCTGAAGTTCCAGGTGAATTTCATGCTTTACCAGTACTTGGACATGCTATGTATGTTCCTGAAATTCGTTGTAACAGCAAAGAAATTCGCATTAATGTAACAGAAGATAAACGCTAAGACTTACTTTAGTATTGTGTTTTCAATAAATAAGGGACAAGAAATAATCTTCGTCCCTTATTTTATTTGATATAGGTTGTGTTTCAGGAAAAAAATATCTTGAAAAAATTTTTTTTCTAGAATACCATCTTAGAAATTTATCTAAATATACCTTGCAATTATTCAATAAGTTTTGTTTTAGTGGTTTGTAAAATATAAGTATGCAAAACACAAAGTTTAACAGCTTTAGATTTACTTTCCGCTTCTTCTTTATGAAGCAGCGGATTGGTAAAACTTGTGCATACAAAATAGAATAAAATTAATAGCACTAAAAGTTTTAGACCAAACCGGCTGCGAATCCCAATAAAGTTCGCAGCCGGTTTTGTTTTTTGGGCTTTTTCTTGGAAATTAAACTAAAAATTTTAGAAAGGAAAAAACAATGAACATTGAAGATTGGAGAGCAGAAATAGATATTGTTGATGAGAAAATCATCAATTTGCTAAATCGCCGTGCAGAACTAGTAGCAAAAATTGGTGAATTAAAACATCTTTATGGACTGCCTATATATGATCCCATTAGAGAAGGTGCTGTTTTATCACATATTTGCAAAGCTAATAAAGGCCCATTGGATAATAACACTCTAGAACTTTTATTTAAGCAGATTATTTATCAATCAAAACTTATAGAAAGTCGTCAAATAGAAGATTTAGTTACAAACTAATAAAGGGTGATAAGGTATGAAATATGTAGCATTTCAAGGTGAGATTGGATCATATAGTGAGGAAGCGGCTATTTCATTGTTAGGCGTACAAACTCAATTCTTGCCCTGTGCTACTTTTGAGTCAATGTTTGCAATGGGTGAAGAAGAAAAGGCTCAACTTGTTTTTGCTCCATTAGAAAACAGCCTTATAGGAATTATCTCTCGTTCTTATGATTTACTTTTAGAAAGTTCTTTGCAAATCATTGCTGAATTTATACATCCTATAAAGCATTGTTTAATAGGTTGTGAAGACTCATCTATTGAAAACATTGAAGTTGTAGAATCTCATCCTGCTGCACTAGCACAATGTGAGAAATTCTTTTTAGCAAATCCCAAGATTAAAGCAGTAGCAACCAATGACACTGCCGCTAGTGTTCGTCGTGTTATTGAAAGGGCTAACCCAACCATTGCAGCAATTGCTAGTGCTAGAGCTTGTAAAATATACCAAGGTAAGTTGTTAGCTGAAAATTTAGAAGATGATAGCCAAAATTATACTCGCTTTGGATTACTTACTTTAGCAAAAAATGCTAGCCAAGAAAGTGCTAAATTCTCTATTCCTAATAAATTATCTTTGGTCTGTTACCCATCAAAAATTAATGGTTCTTTATCTAAAATAGTTCAATTTTTTACAGAAAATAATCTAGAGCTACTAAAAATAGAAACTCGCCCAATTAAAGGTCAACCCTGGAACTATTCTTTTGGCTTGGATTTACGAGCTTATATTCAGCAAGAACAGTTAAATAAAATGTTAGAAGTTTTACAAAAACAAGGTCATAACTTACAGTTACTAGGCTTTTATCCTGAAATGAGAATACCTAATACAAATTAAGTGGAGAAAAATATGCTTATCAAAATGTTAGAAAGTGCAACTGAGAGTCAAATAAATTATTTACTAGAAAAAGTAAAAGAGCTTGGATTTCAACCACATAGAAATCATAGTAGTAGTTATAAGGCTATAACAATACTTGGGAATGCAAGTGCTGAAAAGTTAAAGAGTTTATCTGATGTTTCTGGAGTGGATAAGCTTATTCCAACAACACATCCTTTTAAACTTGCTAGTAGGCAAACTAAGCCTGAGGCTACAATTGTTGATGTAAAAGGGGTAAAAATAGGAGGAAGTGAAGCTATAGTAGTAGCTGGGCCTTGTTCTGTAGAGTCGCGTGAGCAGCTTTTAGAGACAGCCTTTGCTGTAAAAGCAGCAGGTGCAGTAATTTTAAGGGGTGGTGCTTATAAACCACGTACATCTCCTTATGAATTTCAAGGTTTAGGAGTTGAGGCACTAGAATTATTGAAAGAAGCTAGTGAACTTACTGGATTACCAATAGTTACAGAAATAATGAGTGAGTATGATGTGGAAATAATGGTTGAATATGCTGATATGATACAGGTTGGAGCAAGAAATATGCAAAATTTTGCTCTGCTACGTCGTTTAGCAAAAATCCAAACCCCTATTTTATTAAAGCGCGGAGCTTCAGCAACTATTAAAGAGTGGTTGTTAGCTGCTGAGTACTTGTTAGCAGGTGGAAACCAGAATGTAGTTTTATGTGAAAGAGGAATAAAGGGATTTGATACAGAATTGCGTAACACATTGGACTTAGCTGCTGTTGCACAAGTTAGAGAACTTTCTCATTTGCCAATCCTTGTAGATCCTTCTCATGCTACAGGCAAACGTAGTCTTGTAGCATCTCTTTCAAAAGCAGCTTTAGCCTTAGGTGCAGACGGTGTTTTGGTTGAAGTTCATCCTTGCCCTGAGTTTGCTCTTTCTGATGGGCCACAATCTCTAGATTTTCAAGGTTTTGCTAATATGATGTTTCAATTAAAAGAACCTATTCGCCCTGTTGCTAGTCCAATAAATCAACCTGTTTTAGCAGGGTGTTAAGAACAAAAATTGTTAATTTCTGAATTAAACTCCACTGTAAGAATATAAGGCCAGTTCTCAAAATAAAATAGAAAACGTAGGGGATAATCCTGCCCCTACGTTAGTTTCCCACTCTATAATAAATGCAATATTATCAAAGAAATGATAATAAAAGGAAAAATACTCAGAAAACCACCGAAATCTGTTAGTTTCTGCTTGACCCTTTGGCCTAGTAGATAGATTATTTAATATCATTAAAGAAAAATCCTAAAAATTTTATTGGAGCAAATTAATGGCTACAGATAAAGGTGAGCTATCTAAGGAAGTTGCATTTAAACCTTATATAAGCGCTAAAGAAGTTATTGCTGAAATGACTCCTAGAGCCTTGATATTAGGTGCAATTTTCGGCGTTATATTTGGTGCTTCTTCTGTATATTTGGCGCTTAAAGTAGGTTTGACAGTAAGTGCTTCTGTTCCTATTGCAGTGCTTTCTATTACAGTTTTGCGCCTATTTGGTAGGGCAACAATTCTAGAAAATAACGTAGTACAAACTACTGGATCGGCTGGTGAATCAATTGCTGCTGGTGTTGTATTTACTTTGCCAGCATTATTAATACTTGGATTAGACTTAGATATTACTAGAACTTCATTAATTGCCTTGGCTGGAGGGATGTTAGGTGTTTTATTAATGATTCCCCTAAGGCGTTCGTTAATTGTAAAAGAACATGGCAACCTTCCTTATCCTGAAGGAACAGCTTGTGCTGAAGTGCTTGTAGTAGGTGAAAAAGGTGGTACAGATGCTAAGACTGTGTTTATGGGATTTGGAATCGCTTTTGTATATAAAATTTTAATGGCAGCAGGAAAACTTTGGAATGATACTCCAAGCAAAGTTTTAGGTTGGTATCAAAATGCTCGTATTGCAGCAGAAATTTCCCCTGAACTCTTAGGTGTAGGTTATATCATTGGCCCAAGAGTTGCCTCTTTTATGGTTGGCGGCGGTATTATGGCTGCTTTGGTTATGATTCCAACGGTTAAGTTTTTTGGTGCTGGTTGGGTTAAACCTTTGTTTCCTGAATCTATCAAACTAATAGCTGATATGAGCGCTGGTGAAATCCAAGATCGCTATGTTCGCTATATTGCTGCTGGTGCAGTAGCTACAGGTGGTGTAGTAAGCTTAATTAAGGCTTTACCTACAATTATCAATGCATTAAAAGCTAGTGTAAATGATTTTAAAGGTGCTAGTGATGCTAGTAGCCGCGAACGTACCGCACAAGATATTCCAATTGTTTATGTAGTTGCTGGAATAAGCATTTTGCTTGTCGTTTTAGTACTTTTACCACAGCTACAAGTAGATGTAATTTCAGCTTTGTTAATCTTAGTTTTTGGTTTTCTATTTGTTACAGTTTCATCTCGTATTACTGGTCAAATAGGTGCTTCATCTAACCCAATTTCAGGAATGACAATAGCAACATTACTCTTTACCTCTTTGATCTTTTTAATTTTAGGTCGTTCTGGGCCAGAGCAAAGAATTATTGCTTTAACAGTAGGTGCAATCGTTTGTGTGGCTGCTGCTAATGCTGGTGCTACTTCTCAAGACTTAAAAACAGGTTTTTTAGTAGGTGCTACTCCTCGCAACCAACAAATAGGCTTGCTTGTAGGAGCTATTACTTCAGCGCTTGCTATAGGTGTTACCTTAACCTTCTTTAATAATTCAGCTGTTAATTTATTACCAGTTTATTATCCAGAGTTTAAACTTCCTGCTGATCAAAAAATTGGTGAGGTTTGGGCAGAAGATATTAAACCTGAAGATGGAAAGACTTACAAAGTTTTAAGACTTCCTGTTGAATATGACAATGGTCAAGGTGGAAAAGTTGCTGCTGGAAAATATTTAGTTGATGATCAAGGGGCACTTCATTACTTTGTTAATCCTGGAGTTGGTGGAGCAACAGAACGTTTAATAAAACCACGCCCAGAATTTGCAGAAAAAACTTTTACTGAATCTGATGCTAGTGTTAAGAAAGTTGGCCCATATCGCGGGTTAGACGATAAGGTTTACACCTTAGTTAATGTTGCTCAAGCTAACAATCAAAATGAGAAATTAAAATTTCTTGTAGATGAAGCAGGAAAGCCACATTATGAAATTGATAGCAAAATTACTAAATACCCTGCACCAAAAGCAGCTTTAATGGGTATTTTAGTTGATGGTGTGCTAACAAGAAGATTACCTTGGTCACTGATTTTGATTGGTGTATTTATCTCTTTAACTCTTGAAGTTATTGGTATTCCAGCTTTACCTGTTGCAGTAGGTATGTATTTACCAATTTCTACCTCTGCCACAATTTTTGCTGGTGGTGGAGTACGTGCTTTGGTTGATATGATGCGCCGTCGTGAAGGTCAAGGTGAACAAAGTATGGCAGAAGAAGAAACAGGACGCGGAGTACTCTTTAGCTCTGGATTAATCGCTGGTGGAGCAATTGCTGGTCTTACCTATGCCGCAATGGCTGTAATGAAGGTTAGTGATTCTGTAGCTATTGGGCCAAAAATCCTGGGTGAACTAAGCGAAAGTAATATAATTGCTTTGATTATTTTTGCTGCTCTAGCGGCTGTCTTATTTATGGTTGCAAAACAAGATTCTGGGCATGAAAAAGGGAAATAATCCCTAATTTTTGATTCCCGGGGTTGCGCAAACCTGCGGTTTGCTAAAACCCCGGGCTAATATGGGTTGAGCTAATATAAATCGCGCTGTTTCGATTGATTAAATTTATTTCAAACAGAGAAATATATTAGCCCTAGGTTTTAGCAAGTATAACGCAACTTCCAAATTTCATAATTTCTTTGAAATGAGTTATTTATGAAAATAGCTCAATTTTAATTAGCTCAACCCATATTAGCCCCAGGTTTTAGCGAGTGTAACGAGCGCAACCTGGGGATCAAAAAACGAGCGCAACCTGGGGAATAAAAAAACACTCGTTATTTGGGGATCAAAAAACGCTTGTTATTTGGAGATCAAAAAACGAGCGCTACCTGGGGATCAAAAAGCGAGCGCAACCTGGGGATCACTAGTATTGAACAAGAATTTTTAATTTATTAAAGCAAGAATTGAAGTGAATCCACGCTATTATATTCTGTAACTTCTTGGCCTTGTTTGAATACTTTAGCGCTTTTTCCTCCTAATAATTCTAGTTTATTTCCTGTTACTTTTAGTAAGCTTCCTTCACGTAAACCAACCACGTAAATATCTGGATTTAGTATTATAAATTCTGCTAAACGCTCATCTCTAGTTTCACCTTGATGACCCGCTTGTTGAAAATCTGTGTAATGAGGATTAATTTGAAAAGGAACTAAGTTTAGAGCATTAAAGCTAGGTGGTTGGGCAACAGGCATATCATTAGTAGTTTTAATAGTAGGGCAAGCCATGTTTGAACCTGCACTCCAACCCATATAAGGAGTTCCTTGATTTGCTTTTCTATGGATTAAATCCAAAATTTCTGTTTCATACATTTTCTTTAACAATTGAAATGTATTTCCACCACCAACTGCAATTGCTTGTGCATTATTAACAGCTTCTTTAGGATCGTTAAAAGTGTGAATTGAGTTTATTTTGTAACCTAATTCAGCAAACTTTGTCCCTACAATATTGGCATATTCATCATATGAAAAACGCACACCAGCAAAGGGAATAAATAAAATTTCTTGGATTTGAGAGGTAAAGAAATCTTTTATTTCTGTTTCTGCATGAGCTAAATAGCCTTGTCCATAGTTTCTAGAATTGCTTAGTAAAAGTAATCTTTTCATAATTTACCTATATGTTTTAAGGTGTTTTGATTTTTGGTTATCTTACATTTTTAATAATTTCATTGGCAAGTTGTTCTAATGGGACAACTTCAGCCATTAAATCTGCCTTGATGATATTTTGAGGAAGCAAACTAGAAAAGGCTGTCTTAGGGTCTTGTACAAGTACAGTTCCTCCAGCTTGAAGTATTTTATTGGTTCCACTTAGTCCATCACGACCCAAACCTGTTAAAATAATTGCTAAAGCATTTGGGCCAAATACCTCGGCTATACTACGAAATAATGGGTCAGCAGAAGGGCGGACAAAATTTTCAGGTGGACTATCAACAAGTTTAAGTTGCAATGGTGGATTTTGAACAAAAAGATGATAGTCTCCTGGAGCAATATAAATCTTGCTGGGGGTTATTTCCATTAGGTTTTGTGCCATTACTACAGGTAAGGAAACTTCTTTTTGTAAGTTTTCAGCAAATGTTTGAATAATAAAAGCAGGTGCATGTAATACTACAAAAAAAGCGGCTTTGATGTTGTTAGGAATATTTCTAAAAATTTCTACATATGCTGCTAATCCTCCAGAACCTGCAACTAAAGGAACTCCAAAAAAAGGAGGGAGAATTTGTTTCATTACCTTTGGCATGGTTTGTGTGAGGGTAACAGGTTTGTTTTCTGCTTGTCTACGTTGTAGATGGGTTTCTATACATTTAATTACTTCTTCATTTTTATAGGGTTTTGTTAGGTAATCATCAGCTCCAGCTTTAAGTACATGACTTTTAGCATGAACAGATGTTATAGCTGTAGACATTATGATAATTGGACAGGGGCTAATAGTAGCTCGTACTTGACGCACAAGTTCCATCCCATCCATTTCTGGCATCATCCAATCTGTTAACACGATGTCAAAAGAAGTTGTTTGCAGAAGCTTTAAAGCTTCTTTTGCACTTTGACTAGTAGAAACATGGTAGTTTTGTTTCTTCAGCATGATTGCTAGGATTTTAGCGCTTATAATATCATCTTCAACAATAAGAACCTTTATCAATTTATTTCCCTCAATAATTTTTATAAGAATTTATTTTAACTGTATTTCTAGATTTAATGCTATCAAATATAGCTCAGGGGTTTATCCTAGAAGATATAACTCCTGATTTAATTGGCAGGCAATTTTTGATATTTTAATATAGAAATGAAAACTTTAATTAAGTCATAACAGCAATGAACATAAAAAATATATCTATTACCGATGGACATAAAAAATATATCTATTACCGAGAAAATTAATATTGGTGAAGCTGCCTTGAGGCGTAATGCCGATCAAGAAGCAAGTCGCCATTTTTTAGAGCTACTTAATGAAGGCAATCTATCTATTGAACAAGAATGCTCTGTACGTTGTCTTTTATCAAAATCTTTAGAAAATACAAATCAGTATAGAGAAGCACTAAAAGTATTAAGCAAGTATGAACAAGCAGGTGCCAAAGAGGATTTTTCTGTTCAATTAAGAAGCAATGTTAATTTGCGCTTAGGCTGGGTCTATAGTTGGCTAGGTGATCACCCTAAAGCAATTGCTTTGCTAAACCAAGCTTTAAAAGAGTTTAAAGAGATTGGTTATGAGGCAGGAATTGGGGAAGCTTATCATGCTTTGGGTAGAACTTATATTGTTGAAATAGAAGAATATAAGATTGCTAGAGATCATTTGCTAGAAGCTATAGATTATCAACGTCGTGCAGGTGATCCTCATGCACTTGCACAAACCTACTTGCGTCTAGGGCTTATTGATTATCAAGAAGGGCATTTAGTTACAGCTAAAGAGCGATTTCTAGAAGCTTGTAGCCTTGCTGAGGGGTCAACAGATCACACTCTACAAGGCGCATTGCATATAAACTTAGCTGCTGTTTATTTTGATCAATGTGAAATAGAAAGTGCTATACATAGTTATGAATTAGCTATTGAACATTTAGAAAAAGTTGGACATAAAAGGCTTTTAGGTGTTGCTTATAGCAATTTAGGAAAAAATCAGATTCGTTTAGGTAATTGGTCAGATGCAGAAGACACATTAAATAGAGGATTATTACTTTCTAAAGAAGCCCACAATCGTCGCGATGAAGCAATTGCCCTACAAACACTAGGCCATCTTCACTATTTACAGGAAAAATATGAATTAGCAGAAAAAGAATTAAAAACTTCTATGGATTTGTTAATGCAAGTTAAAACAAAGACTCATTTAGCAGAATCTTTTCGCTATCTTGCTTTAGTTTTAGCTGCAACAGGTCAAATTGATGAAGGTTTTGACTTTGCTAAACGTGCTTTACAACTAACCTTTAACGCTAAGATTACTCGTCATGCTGCTACATCTTATTTAGTACTAGCAGAAATGCATTTAGAGAGAAAAGAATATCGCACAGCAGAAGATTTTCTAAAAATGGCAAGGGCTAAGCTGGATAAACAAACAGATCTAGAACTTTCTGGTTATGCTCAACGCTTGCTTGGACAAACAAAAATTGCTATGGGAGATCTAAATGGTGCAAGATATGCTATTGACCAAAGTATTTCTTGTTTTAAAACTACTAAATCTGTTTATCAATCGGCTCTTTCACAGATGGAATTAGGTCGAGTCCTATCTAAATTAGGAGATATAGCCCTTGCTGAAAGCAATTTACTTGCAGCTAAGAAAAAGTTTATAGAGCTAAAAGTAGCAAAGTTACAAGGAAAAGCTACAAAATATCTTAGTGAAATACCTCAACAACCTATAATCACAACAGAAAAGGTTATTGGTCCAACAGTTTTTGATGGTTTTTTGGTGGAAAGACTTATAGATGCAACTCATCAAAAAGAATTATTACTTCGTGAATTAACAGCTATTGTAAGAGATTTAATGGCAGCAACTACAGTAGTAATCTTTGAAGTTGCTGAAAATGGAGAGTTTACACCTGTCGTTAGCCAAGGAAACCCTATTAATAACTTGCTAAGACTCTATGATAGATTTCGCTTAGAACTTAATGGTGGACGTGCTTTACCACAGACAAATATACTTAAGCGATTTTCTGAACGTGGGCAAAAAAATTTATTGTTATATGCAATAGGTGAACAAGTTCCAAATGAGCAAAAAGTTAGCCAAATTAATGCTTTAGTTCGCTTAGCTGAACAAAGCTTAGAAATTAACACTTTGCGGGAAAAAGTTAAAACCACAAAAGACTTTGATCTTAGCTCATTGCGCTGTTTGAGTTCAATGTCAGGTTTTTTAGTTGCTAGTCCTGCGATGAAATCAGTGTTAGAGCATATTCATAAAATTCGTTCTAATAATGTAACTGTTCTTATTACAGGTGAGTCAGGTACAGGTAAAGAATTAATTGCTAAAGCTGTACATCTAGAAAGTGAGCGACGAGATAGAGATTTTGTGCCTTTTAACTGTGCTTCAGTAGCAAAAGATATTGTTGAAAGTAGACTTTTTGGACATCGCAAAGGCGCTTTTACTGGTGCTTCTAGTGATCAACGAGGAATTATTCGTGCTGCTGAAGGGGGAACTTTATTTTTAGATGAAATAGGTGAATTACCAATAGATATTCAACCTAAGTTATTACGCTTTTTACAGGAAGGAGAAATACATGCTCTAGGTGAAGATAAACCTGTAAAAGTCAATGTTCGTGTTTTAGCTGCTACAAATCGTGATCTAGAAAAACAAGTTAGTTTAGGATTATTTCGCGAAGATCTCTTTCATCGGCTTAATGTTATTCGTATTCAAGTTCCTCCCCTACGTAAAAGAAAGGAGGAAATTTTACCTTTAGCAGAGTATTTCTTAAAAACTTTTTCTGAACGAATGGGGAAAGTTGTGAGGTTTTCTGAGGAGACGGCAGATAAGCTAGTAGCCTATGATTGGCCAGGTAATATACGTCAATTACAAAATGAAATTGAGCGTGTTGTAGCTTATGCTGATGAGCAACATATTGTTATGACAGATGAACTATCTACAGAAATAATAAATTTCCAACGCCCTACACCGACTTATTCCGAGAAGCCTCAGGTAATCCAATCGCCTTTTACAATTCCTAAAGATGCTACTTTAGCTGAAGCTGTTGATGTTGTAGAAAAACAAATTTTAACAGAAACATTAAAACGTAATAATAACAATATCTCACGTACTGCTAGAGATTTAGGCTTAACACGTAGAGGATTACATTTAAAGTGTGAAAGACTAGGTATTAATCTATAAGACTTTGCAAAATAGTAAATAAACTCTTTGCTAATAAACTCTTTGCTAATAAAACTCTTTGCTAATAAAAAAAGCGGCTAGATAGCCGCTTTTTTATAGGGTTCAAGACTATTTCTAGCTATTTAGAATTTTAATTTTAGTGAAAACTGAAATTGTCTAGGATCAAAAACTGCTGTAGGTGGACTCTTAAAGTGTCCATCTTCAAAGGTAACTACACGGAAATTATTATTTACTGTAGACACATTGACACGATTAAATAAGTTAAATACTTCAGAAATAAACTCTACTTTTAGATGTTCTCCAAAGGAAATATTTCTAGAAAGCCGTAGATCTACAGAAGCAAAACCAGGTGTAATTCCAGCATTACGTCCTAAATTACCTGTTTGTGCTGCTCCAGGTAGGCTTAAGGCTCCTGTTGTAGTGTTTACATTAGGACGATCTGTTACAGAGGATTGATCTAAATTAGTATCTGTACCAGTTAAGATATTAAATGGTCTCCCGGAAGATACTTCAATAATTGGAGCAAAGGTAGTATCAGCTAGTAATTTTGCGAATCCTTTATCAGTTTGCTTAAATGGGCTCTTAATAACACCACTTAATACAAAACGATGGCGTTGATCAAAAAGGGATAAACTCCTTTCTAATCCTGGGTTTCGGTTATCTTGTGGTTGTAAGAGGGATTGTAGATCAGTAGAGTCATCTATAGTTTTAGAGTAGCTATAACTAGCTTGGAGTTGTAAATTCTTAGAAAAACGTTTAGTTAGGTTAAATGATACACCATGATAAACAGAGTTTGATGTTGCCTCTTGAGTTCCTACACTACCAAAAGGAATAGGCAAATTAGTTTTAACAAAGGCAGGGTTTGGCCCAGAAGGTCTAAAGAAGTTATTAATTACTCTATCAAGCGCACTAGCGGCTAAAACCCGTTTCCCATCAGGAGCATTTCGATTTACTGAGTGTGGTAATTTGTGTCCACCAGTAAATAAATAAGTTACTTGTATTGCTGTGTCTGAAGTAAGTTCATGCTCAATTGTTAGGTTAACTTGATTAGTATAGGCAAACTCAAAGTTACGATCTACAGGGAGTGTAAATGGTAGAAGTACTCCATAACCTACAAATTTAGAATTTGGATCAAATCTAGATTGACCATTTACATAAACCGCTCCTTTATCAATTCCTGGAGTAGTTCCTACTATAACTGTATTTTGGAAAATCTGTGCTGAGTTAATCATATTAGCAGGTAAAGGATTACCAGTAGGAGCAATTAATTGTGGAGAATTTGCTCCATTAGCAAATACAGAGTTGCCTGCAATAAATAGCAATGGATTGTCATAGAACAAGCCATAAGCGGCTCTAATAACGGTTTTGCCATCTCCTTTGGGATCATAAGCTAATGCTATACGTGGAGCTATATTATTTTTGTCTCGTGGAATTCCTTGTTGTACGTTTAGGAAACGTTCTGCTGCATCTACTTGAGCTGCTGTAAGACTTAAACGGTCAGATTGAATGCCTGTAGGTTTAAACTCTGGGGTTAGTTCAAAATCATAACGTACTCCATAGTTTAATGTGAGATTACGTCGTATTTTCCAACTATCTTGACCATAGAAACCAAACTGAGTGTTTTTAATTTTTGTCTTAAAGTTTCCAAACCCTTGAATAAAGGTTTGAGGTATTCCTAAACCATAAGCTTGCACTGCGGTAAATGCTGGCGCTCCAGTAAATGTTGGAGAAATAGAACTAGCAGTTAGATCTCCAAAGTTAAACACTCCAGAAAAGTTTAATTGGAAATTAAAAGGAATTATTCTTACAAAATTGACAGAAGCTCCAAATTTTGTTGTATGTTGGCCTATTATGTAAGAAAAATTGTCTTTTATTTCATAAACTCTTTCTTTTCTTTGTGCTGGAGAAAATGGTTCACGATTGAAAAATGCTGCACCGGGAATGTTGATGGCTACATCAGAGCTAGAACTAAAAAGTGAAGAACGCCTTCCAAAATTAAAAATAAATTCATTAATTTTTGTACTGTCAATAATGGTGGAAAGTTGTGCTACTACAGAAGTATCTCTAATAGAAGAAATACCAGTACGTGAAACATCGTTTAGCCCAAATGGCTGATTTTGTCCAGAAGATTGAATCCCTGTTGTAGTGATTGGAGTAAAGTTATAACGTGCTGAAAGACGATTATTTATGTTGAGTTGTTCATCTATTTTAGCAGAGTAAAAAGTGAAATCTTCTTTAATTGGATAAATATTCTGAATGTTAGTAAAAGTACGAAATACGCTAGGGATTGCACCTAGTTTACCGCCAGAAGCCATAAAGGTAGGCAGAAATACTGCCAATCCTGTTGTAGGATCAATTCCAGTACGTGCAACTGCTGCACCAGATTGGGCAAAAGTTTGATACATTTTCCCTACTGTAGGATTACTAGCAATATAAGCCTGTTGTGCAGGAGTTAAGTCAAAAACTGTAGAGTCTCGACCAATATCAGAAAATCCAGATTCACGTCTGCGAGTTTGATCCAAAGAAATGAAAAAGAATGTTCTATCCTTCTTTATTGGTCCACCAAGAGTAAATCCATACTGACCGCGAGTAAAAGCTGGTTTTGGATCTGCACCTGCTGGTGGAAAAGCTAAAGCATTACGAGATTGTATTGCTCTTTGACGCAAGAAGCCAAAAACAGTACCATGAAATTGGTTAGTACCAGATTTGGTAACAATGTTAACTACACCTCCAGCCGTCCGACCATATTCAGCTCCAAAGCTATTTATAACTACTTGGAATTCTTGTACTGCCTCTTGTGAAATCGTAGAACGTGCGCCTTTAGAACCATTATCAATATTGTCTGCTCCATCAATTTGTACTAGATTTGAGCGTGCACGTTGACCAGCAAAGTTTAAGCCTGTTGTTGGAGCTGGCCCTAGAGGTGGAGTTGTATCTCTTCCTATTAATGCATTGATAAAGGCAAATCCTAGAAAATTACGCCCATTAATAGGTAGATTGTCAATTCTTTGTGAATCTACTGATTGGGTTAATGCTGTTTTAGTAGTTTCTACTATTTTAGTAGCTGTAGCATTAACTACTACAATTTCACTTTGTCCTGCAATAGGAACTGTTAGATCTAAAACTGCCGTAGAACCTAAAACTAAATCAAATGATTGTTTACGTTCTGTAAATCCTGGAGCTGTAGCTGTTATTTCATAAGTATTAGCAGGTAAAGCTAAAAAACGATAACTTCCATCTTCTTCTGTAGTAATAGTACGCTCAAAATTAGTTAGCGGGTTTTTTATTGTTACTGTAGCTGCGGAAATTCCTCTTCCACTACCATCTTTTACTACACCTAAAAGATCTGCTCCATTAGCTCGCGATTGGGCAAAGACGTCTTTTGCAGTTATTTGAAAAAAAGCTAAACAAAGTAGGAAAGCATAGGTGAATAATATGTATCTAATTTTCATAGGCTATAGTCCTTGGCACTAGCGATTTGTTTTAGAGATAATATATTAAATTTTATTTAGTAAATAGTTAAAGGTATCAGTTTTCTAGTTCTCGAAAAAGTTCTTTTTTTGTTTTTTTGTCTAACCTAAGTATTCCTTCTGTAAAGTTACGCCATTTTATCATTGGCGAAGCTCCAGGAATACGAAAATAAGGATCTTCAAAGGTTTCTCGAAAATCTTCTTCTATGGCATTTAGACCATCAATTAACTTTTGATGAGTTAATGCTTCAATTTGAGATTTCATTGTTAATTGAGGTAGAAAATAAATAATTATAGCTAAAGTAATAGTTACAATCGCTAAAATAGATTGTCCTATTAAGATTAACGCTAAGGCTGATAACAAAATAACACCTGCTAAAACATTAGCTATTTGCAAGATTAGCTGTGTTTTTTTGTTACTTGCTGATTCTAGAGAACTCCGAACCTTGGGTATAGCAATATTTTGTACTTCTTCTGATTTTGGTAAAGAGTTTTTGTTTTTTGGTGTGTTTTTTGGGGGATTTTGAGGAGCAATTGTATTTACTAACGGAGCGCTATTTTGAGAAACTATTTTTGTTTCTTCTAAAAAATCTTCTTCTTGTACTTTGTTGGTTTTATTTAATTTATCCTTTTTCTTTTCTTGAAAAAGAGTCGCAATCTTTAAAGTTTTTAAACTATCTTTAGCTCTAAAGTTTTTAACAGTTTCTTCTGCTACAACTAGATCTGCAATATTTTCATTATCAAGTGTTATAACATTTTGAGTATTTAACTCTAAGGCAGCACGTAGCTCTTTGGCAAATTCTTCAAATGAGGCTTGTCGCTGATTTGGTTTTTTGGACATTGCTTTAGCAATAGCTTGTCCAAAAGCTATTGGGACATTGGCAACATTTTCATGCAGCAAAGGTGGATTTTTAAAAAGATGCTGATCTATTAACTTAAAAAGAGTATCTCCTGCAAATGGCAATTCATTGGCTATTATCTCATAAAATATAATGGCACAACTGTAAATATCTGCTCGCCCATCAATTTCTTTAGTCCCATTCCATTGTTCAGGAGACATATAAAATGGTGTACCTAACAATTCACCTGTAGCCGTTAATGCTGTCATAACCTCTTCAGAAGACTCTTGAGCATGAAGTTTTGCTATTCCTAAGTCTAATAACTTGGTAGTGCTTTGAGTCTCACTAATACGAGCAACCATAATGTTTTCTGGTTTCAAATCACGGTGAACAACCCCTGCTTTATGAGCCTGTGCTAAAGCATTCATTATTGGGACAAGTACTCTTAATGCCTCTACTGGCGAATATGCTCCATGTGTTGCTAATTCATCTTTTAAGCTTTGACCTTTTATATAATCCAAAGCCATATAACAAAGCCCGTTGAATTGAGTATAAAAATCATGCACTTTTACTACATTTGGATGTTTAAAAAGCTGAATTGCTTTTATTTCTCTTTCAAAACGGGTTAGATAATCCTTGTTATTACTTAAGTGAAAAGGGAGGATTTTAATTGCATATTCTTGATTAGTTGATAATTCTTCTGCATGATAAACTGCACCCATGCCGCCTTGACCAAGCATTGAAAGCAATTTGTATTTTCCAGCTAAAGTTGTACCAACTAAAGCAGACATATCACTTTCTAAATCTTGGCCATCTTTAGGACAGATTTCTAGTTTGTCGTTTTCAAATCTACTTTGACATTCAGGGCAAATTTTCATCAGCTTTATATCAAACCATTAAACTATTTGACTTAAAAAACTACTTCCAGCTTGCAACTTTAGACCAAAGTTCTCTGCTACTGTTTGACCAATATCAGCTAAACTATTTCTTAATCCAAGGTTAATACCTTTACTAGCGTTTTTACCATACGCAATTACAGGTACGTATTCTCTAGTGTGATCTGTAGAGATATCAGCAGGATCACAGCCATGATCAGCGCTAATAATAAGTAAATCATCTTCTCGCATTGCGGCAAAAACTTCTAATAAACGTTTGTCAAAATCTTCTAGTGCACGAGCATAGCCTTCTACATCATTGCGATGCCCAAACATCATGTCAAAATCTACCAAGTTAGTAAAAATGATTCCTGTAGAATCTTCTTTTAATGCTTCTATAGTACGATCCATCAATGCCATATTGTTTTTAGCTTTAAGCTCTTTTGTTACACCTCTATCACAATAAATTGAACTTATTTTTCCTATACAAACAGTGTCTAGCTTAGCTTCATAAAGACAATCTAGTAGTGTGTTTGGCGGTGGTGATACTGCGTAGTCATGTCGGCGTTCAGTGCGGGTAAATTTTCCTGGACTTCCAATAAATGGCCGAGCAATCACACGCCCTACTTCATCCTTACCTCTTAGAATTTCGCGGGCAATTTCACACATTTTATATAGCTCATCAATTGGGATTATTTCTTCATGCGCAGCAATTTGGAAAACGCTATCAGCAGAGGTGTAAACAATAGGATAGCCAGTTTTCATATGTTCTTCGCCAAGTTCAGCAATAATTTCTGTTCCAGACGCAGCTTTATTGCCTAAAGACTTACGGCCAATAGCGGCCTCAAAAGCATCCATTATTCTAGGAGGAAATCCATCAGGGTAAGTAGGAAAAGGAGTTTCAGTGATTATTCCAGCCATTTCCCAATGTCCAGTAGTAGTATCTTTACCACGAGACGCCAATGCCGCACGCCCATAGCACCCAATAGGCGAACTAGCAGCAGATACAGGAAGCTCACGAATGTTACATAGCCCTAATTGTTGTAAATTAGGTATTTTAACTTCACGTGATGCTAGTATATGACCTAGCGTATCACTGCCAGCATCGCCATATTCAGCCGCATCTGGCATTTCGCCTATACCTAGAGAATCACAAACAATAATAGTTACCCTATGAAAAGGTGATAACATAAAGCCTCCTAGCTATAAATTTTAGAAAAGAAATTATTATTTATTTTGTTAAATATTTATTAAAGCAAAGATTTTATCCTAGACTACCCAAGTAGAGAAACAGAAAATTCCATTACAAACTTAGAGTATGTTTAAAAGATGTTAGCTTCTAATTTTTACAAGGATGTAATAGCAAAGAGCTTTACTTTTTCTAAGAGAAAACCTTAATATAGTTATTCTTTCTAAGAGAATTTATTTGTAAGGTAAAATTTGTACTATTTTATCTTATTTAATAAAACTACTTTACTCAGTCATTTTAACTCAAAAAATATTCTAATTTTGTTTGTTTTTATCTTTGTTTTTCGTCTTTAGTTAATATGAGTGAAGATACAATCAAGAAATTATTAGTAGTATTTATAGTTTTCTGCATAACTATATCTATTATCCTTTTGGCGTATACATTAAATACGCCTAAAGGGATAAGCTATGTCATAGATCAAGAAACAATAGCTCAAAATATTAATGACTTAGCCAAAATAAAAAATTCTTCTCGTGGGATCGAGGCAAGGCTGACTTTCTATTCTATTTACCAACCTTACCAATTTGATAAAACCTATGCTGAGAAGCTTAAGAAAAATATTAGAGCAATACCCAACAATATTTTGGATGAAAATGAGCTAAACCCCAATTCTAATCCTAGTCGCGGGCAAGATAAGAATAAAGTAAAAGAAAAAGATCTTAAAGAAGTTGATTTTATTAAGACTGAAATTTTAGTTCATGATTATGATAAACCTACTGATGAAACTGCTCGTGGGGCAGCTTCCATTCATATTTTAGAAGGAGAGTTTGATGAAGCAGTTGACCGATTAGAGGAAGCCGTTAAAACTAACCCCAATAATCCATCCTTATACAATGATTTAGCCGTAGCATATTTGACTAGGGCAGAATATGCAAACCAGCCTCAAGACCTTGCCTTTGCCTTATCAAACATAGACAAAGCCGTTGCGGCAGAACCTAAAAACCCTGCTACAACAATACTTTTCAACCGAGCCTTGATGTTAGAGAAGTTTTTTCTAGAAAGACCTGCGCGGCTAGCCTGGCAAAACTACTTAACCATAGAAACTAGACCTGAGTGGTTAATTGAAGCTCGCAGGCATCTTGACCAACTAAACGCACCGACATTTGACCAAATTTGGGCAGCAGAAAAAGCTAAGCTAAGTCGTGCTGTTTTAAGTAATGATTTCAACACAGCTAACACAATAATCAAAAAATACACTCATCCATCGCGAATGTATGCTATTGATGAGTGTTTGCCTGCTTGGGCAGATGCCTATCTTACAGATAATAAGCAAGTTGCAGAAGATCAACTTAGAGTAGCTGAATATATAGGCGATAAGCTAACCACTTTACAGCAAGACAATTTCGTCCAAGATATGGTAAAAGCAATAACTTCACTTGGCAGCAACCCTACAGCAGATAAGCAACGCCGCGATCTTGCCACTGCACACCAATTTTATGCTAAAGGGCAATATTTTATTAATCGTTCAGAAGTAAGTAATGCCATTATCTATTTCAAAAAAGCCAAAGATATTTTCAGTAAACTCAACGACATAGCTAGTTTAAATCATAATTATTTGCACATAGCTCGTTGTGAGCAAACTAGTTTGAACCATGCAGAAGCACTAAAAATAACAGAAAAACTTATTTCTTTATCACAACAGTATCCTTACTTAATAGGTAGAGCATATCTTACTAGAGGTTATAGCTATCAAAACCAAGTAGAGCTTTCCAAAGCAATTCAAGCTAACCAAAAAGCAATAAAGTATTTAGAAGCCATTAGTGATAACCAAGATCTAGCAATTGCATATTCTAACCTTGGAATAGTTTTTAATATTCTTAATGTACCAGATAAAGCTTTGGCATCTTCTTACCAAAGCCTTAACCAATATCAACAAGCAGTCAGAAATATTCGGTATTCTTTTAATTTAACAACATTAGGCAAACAATTGTTATTGTTAGATATTCCACAATCTGCCATTTATTTTTATGATGAAGCCATTGAATTAACCAGAGCAAACAAAGTAGAAACACTGATAACTCCAATAATAATCAAAAGAATTCAGGCTTACCAAGCATTGAACAACAAAGATGCCGTTTTACAAGATATAAAGCTTGCAAGATTCTATAATGACAATGTTTTAGACAAAGATTTCCACATAAGAACAGAACAAGAAATCACTTTAGTAGAGGCAAACTTTTATATTACCGATTCGCCTCAAAAGGCTATTGAGTTATATACCAACCTAATAAAAGATATTACTCAAACCAGCGATAGTTTTTACAAAACACAACTTTATTTATCACGTGCTAAAGCATTTTTAAACATACATAATATTCCTGATGCTGAATCTGATATTAATTCAGCCATTGATGAGATTGAGAAACAAAGAAAGTCTATTAACGAAGAAGAATTTAGAACCTCATTTTTTATCGAACCTACTTCTGTTTATGAAGAAATGGCTAAACTTAAGATTGACTACAATAACCAAATAGAAACAGCATTTGATTATATAGAGCGCTCTCATGCTCGTACCTTGTTAGATACTATTGAATATTACCAACAAAACAACAAAAGCATTAAAAGGCTATCATTAAAAGATGTTGCTAATCCTCTAAAATTAAATCAGATACAAAGTTCATTACCAGAAAAAACTGCTCTAGTACAGTATTTAGTTTTAGATGATCAGATTTTTATTTGGGTAATAAAAAAAGCTAGTTTTGATTTTGTTAAAAACCCTATTAACAAGTCAGAGTTAAATAAAATAATTTCTCAATATCGACATAATGTTGAAAAAAATACTCCAAAAGAAAAGCTAAAAAATTATTCAGATGCTCTTTATAAAGAGCTAATAACACCTGTTGCTAACTTTATTTCTGGCACAGAAAATTTAGTTATTGTCCCAGATAAAGAATTATATAAAATACCTTACGCAGCATTAACTAGTCCAACCTCGGAAAAATATTTATTAGAAGAAAAAGCTATTTCTTATTCTCTTAGTGCAACTATTTTTGTTAATAGTATTAAGCGTAATGACATGCTGGCTAATGAAGCAGAGCAAAACGTTTTAGCAATAGGCAATCCAACTTTTTCAAAAGAAAAGTTTCCTAACTTCAGAGATTTGCCAGGAGCAGAAGAAGAAGCAAAAAAAGTAGCAAAAATTTACCCTACGTCTCTTTTATTAACCAAAGATCAAGCTACTAAGCAAGAATTTGGCAGACTTGCTAGTCAATATAGCACTATACATTTTGCAGGACATTCAATACTAAACACTAAATCCCCACTTTATTCACTGATGCTAATGGCAGCAGAGAAAAACTCAGAAGAGGATAATAGCGCACTTTATGCTTATGAACTTTATTGGCACAACTTTGATAAAGCTCAGTTAGTAGTCCTAGCTGCTTGCCAAACTGCTAATGGTCAACTAGTTGAAGGAGAAGGGGTTATTAGTATGACGCGGCCATTTTTAGCCAAAGGTGTTCCTGCTGTTGTAGCAAGTCTTTGGAATGCTAATGATCAGGCTTCAGTAACTCTTTTTACTGAGTTTCATAAGCGACGAGTTGCAGGAGAATCAACAGCTTCAGCACTTCGTAACGCTCAGCTTAAGTTACTCAACCGCCCTATTTATGAAACACCTAACAATTGGGCGCCATTTATTTTATTTGGTTACAACCAAACTAACTAAATTTAATTTAATTTAATTAAGGAGAACATAATGCCTATTTATTTTGAAGGACTCTGTGGAATAGTTTATAAAGCCTCTAATGGTGGAGGAATTAACCAAGGAATATATGTATTGTTACCAGATGCGACACATACTCAAACTTCTACTACAGATCCCCCTAGAAAGCTACCAAGACATTACCCTAGAGTTCTTATAGAATATGGTAAATTAAATGCTGGGGATCAAGCATTGCTCACAAAAGTTATGGTAGACACAACTGAGTGTGGTTTAATTGATTTGGATAATGGAGACATACAAATAGAAATTGCAGCTGGTGAGCCTAATATTGACCTTGCCGCTACTGCAGCACGCCAAGGTTTTATAGAAATGGAGAAAGTGCATTTTAATAACAACCCTTTAGTTGGGATACACCAAAATTTATTAAATGGCAACATTGCAGCTCCTATAAATACTCCCGCAGGTGATGTTAAGCTAATAAATCGTGTATATATAAATAAAGGAACTTTATCTGGTGCTGCACAATCAGCAGGACATTATTATAACTTTCCTGGCCACACGAATCCAGGAGATCCCTATCCTAATACTAATAGACACCAGTTTTACTCACAGTTTGTAGTTACTGCTTCTATCAATGCTATAACAGCAAACGGACATAAGTATGATTTATCTGCACATCCAGATGCTACAATCTACATTCAACATTTACCACTTATAGAACCTTCTATAGGAGAGGCGGAACCTGATATTGATTTTGAGCTAACTTATAATTTAGTACCAGGTAAGCTCAAAAGACTACCTATAAATCATTCAGGTCCTCATCTTGCTGGTTCTTCTGAAGGATCTTATGGTGAAGTGCAAAAAGAAGAAAAAAGAGAAAAAGAAGAAAAAGCCTTCTTCTTCTTCCGTCCAGCAGTTTGTTCACTTGCTTGGTTCCCTGATATTGCTTAGTCAAATTTGATTGATAAAATACCCATATCATTAAGTATATTAGCTAATGAGTGGGTATTTACTATGATGATAAAGCAGTAGAGAGAAAAACAGTAGCAATATTCTAGGTTGATAATACTGCATTATTATGCTATAAGACAAATCCTGACTTTTTCCATTTGTAAGGTCTTTAATTCTTCCATCAAAAGCAGGATGCGCAACGTTAACACCACTATCTACCACTCCAACAGTTACTCCAGAACCATCTACACCACTGTCTGATAACCATTTAAGGTAAGAACCATAAGGTCGACCATAATTATCATATTGCCCTGCTAAAATCAGCCCAGCAACCTCATCTTTTAACGATTGTGTTTCATAAGCTTCTATAGCAATTACGCGAGAATCTTCAAGTAATAGTTTTTGTCCTTGACTATTGATGGTTGCACGAAATCGCAGAAAGTAACTTAGAGCATCAAAGTCTTGATCAGGATCAACTTTAACACCAGGTAATTTATTGAAATCAGTAGAGATCAGGCCAAAATCTTGCTCTTTTCCAGAAACAATTAGCCAAATTGCTCTTGTTAGTTCAGGCACAAAATCTACCTGTCTTTTCATCTCAGGTTCAAACCAAAATAAGTTTTGAATAAAGGGTTTATCTAGCAAGTTACTAAAAGATTTACCTAAACCACAGCATAAATAAGTGTTATCAGGATAATACTGCAATGGCTCTACTTGATTAGTAAGTAAGATTTCAAACCAATCAAACTGGATTGGGGTAACAAATTCAATAAATACAAGAATTACAGTATTAGAAAAAGTGCTTAATCGGGTTTTGATATTGAGTGGGGAACTAGCTTGTTCTAGAAATTCATTAGTTACACGAGCTAATCTAAAAGTAGAATTGCAAAGCATAGTTATCCTTTCAGCATACAAATCTCATTTTGCCTCAAATTAAATTTTATTTCATGTAAATCTATTACCTAAAGTTTCTTCTCAATTATGACGATCAGGACTAGGGAATAATCCTTCTGTCTAGGAGTGAGTGTATGACTAAATTAAATTATGGATGTCTAGATGAGCTTATTGTCCAAGATATGCCACTACTAAAAGGGCCTGTAATGCATATCTTGAAAATATTAGGGGATTTTGATGTACCTTCATCTGCTATTGCTAATGCCATAGGCCATGATCCAAGTGTTGCTACTAGAGTCCTAAAAGTAGCCAACTCTCCACTCTTTAATGTAGGTCGTGAGGTTACTTCTCTTAAAACAGCTGTTCTCACTGTTGGTCAAGAAAATCTCTACAAAATGGTTATAATGATGAATGTTGCTGATGTGTTTAATAATAATGCTAACTCAGTGGCTATAGAAGACCGAATTTGGAAACATTCACTTGCTGTTGGCTATGCTGCAAGAGAGCTTATGATAATGAGAAGACAACAAGGATCAGAAGAGGCTTTCTTAAGTGGAATACTACATGATATAGGTAAATTGTTGCTTTTTAGATATGATCCATCTTTTTACCGAGTTGTAATACAAGAATATTCAGGAGAAGATCATGAATTAAATGAAAAAGAATTAGAGGCTTACGGATTTACTCATGCACAAATAGGTTGGATGGCTGCTGCTCGTTGGGATTTGCCTATTAATATTTGTGAAAGTATTGCTTCTCATCACTGTATTGGAAATGAAGCTCCTGACTCTCCAGTAGCCATTGCTATTGAGGCTGCGGATGTTTTGACTTCTAGCATAGGTTTTGGCGTTCACACTTTGAAAAAATCACAAGAAGAAATAGAAAGTGTTTTTATTAAACTTGCAGCAAAATTAAACCTTCCTCTAGCAAAAATTAAAATTGTTGCTGATTCTACTGAATCCAGCATGAAATGGCTAATGAGGCTTTTCTAACCTATAAAAAGCTAGATAAAAGTAATACAAAAGTAATACAAAAATAACATAAAAGAAACTTTTGATAAAAACTGACCGTAGTACAAAAATAAACTACAGTCAGCTTTTTTTATTTTTATGGGATTAAGAGAAGAAAAAAGAAACGCAACTCGTGAACAGATTATTTCCACTGCTATAAAGCTATTTACTGAAAATAGTTATGAAGAAATAACTATAGATGATATTACTAAAACTGCAAGAGTAGCAAAAGGCACATTTTATTATCATTTTGAATGTAAAGAAGAATTAGTTTTAGCTTTTGGTCAACAAGCAATGTTAGAAAATGCTGCTCGCACTCAAGCTGCAATAGATGCTGGAGAGTCTCCAATAATTGCACTAAAAAACTTTTTAGTAGAAGCTGCTAAATGGCTTTCAGAAAATCGCAAGCTTACCAAAATTTTCTTTCATTATAGTGTTAGTAACTACCAACACAGCAGAAAACGTCATGAACCATCAGTTCGCAAAGTCGTAGCTCATTTTCTTGCTGCTGGTCAAGAAAAAGGTGAAATTCGCAGTGATATTTCAAGCCAAGAATTAGCTCAAATGTTTGGAATGCTTTTTATGCATTCGGTGATGTCTTGGTTAGAACATGCTGAGAGTGAAGGAATTTCATTAAATGATAAATTTTCTAATTGTCTAAGTTTGTTTTTAGAAGGAGCATTAAAAAAGTCTCGTCATTTGGGCTAAACATAATATAAGGAGCAAAAACCATATGAATAAGGCTAGTCAAGCAATAGAAATTACTGAAAATAAAAGTCAGACAAATAAAATTCTAGATTGGTCACAAGCTGCTTTAGCTGGAACAACTTTGTGTGGTGGAAAAGGAGCCAATTTAGGTCAACTCTATCGTTATGGTTTTCGCATTCCAAAAGGCGGTGTTATTTCAGCCTCTCTCTATCAAACATTAATGCTAGATTCTAAACTCTCTAGCCTTCAAAAAGAATTATCAGAGGTTAGTGCTCTGGACGTTAGTGAACCTGATATAGTAGAGAAACTTGATCATATTAGAAGTGTTTTTGAACACATCACATTACCTACAGAATTTATTACTGAACTAAAAAGTTTTCTTACTAATAATAACTTGCTAGAAAAAGCTATTGCTATTCGTTCTAGTGCTACTGCTGAAGATAGCATAACTGCTTCATTTGCTGGTATTCATAGGAGTTTTCTAAATGTTGTAGGCTTTGAAAAAACAGTAGAAGCCATTAAGGGTTGTTATGCTTCACTTTGGACACCTCAAGCCTTAGCTTATCGGCGCAAGATGAAATTAACAGATGAACAAGTGGCTTGTGCTGTAGTCATTTGTCAAATGGTAACAATGCCTGGTAAGAATGCTCCTGAATCGGCTGGAGTAGCATTTTCTTGTGATCCTCGTACTGGTAGACATAATGTTTTTACCATTAATGCTGCTTTTGGTTTAGGTGAAGCACTTGTAAGCGGACAGGTAAATCCTGAGGAAATTACTATTTTATATAAGCGGAGTGAATTCAGAGAGATAGAAAGAAAAAATAATGGAAAGACTGTTTTAAACAAAGAACAAGCATTAGCTTTAGCCCGCTTGGTCTGGCGTATTCATTGGGCTATTGGCAAAGGTCATCCTCCACAAGACGTTGAATGGGCTTACGATGGTAAAGAGTTTTGGGTACTGCAAGCTAGACCTGTTACAAGGCTTCCTTATTACACTTGCCCTGAAATTTCTAAACTTCCTACTGTATGGTCAACAGGTAATGTTAAAGATGCTATAGCTGGTGTGCCTACAATTTTAACTTGGCATATGGTTGCAGATACAGTTAGGGAAATTCTTTTTGCTATGTTAGATGCTGTTGGTTATAAATACCCTGAAGGTTTAGAAACTGTACGTAGGTTTAATGGAAGGGGTTATTTTGAAGTTAATACAATGCAGTGGCTTTTCTATGATGCTTTTGGGTTATTACCAGAAGAAACTAATAGAGGCTTAGGTGGTCATCATCCTCCAATTCCTGTTCCAGAAGGCGATCCAATGGCTGGCAAGTCTGGAATGGCTCGTAAGATGCGAGCAATAAAATTTCTCCGATCAATGTTAAAGGTTTCAAAAACTATTTCCAAAGACATTGAATATATGAAAATGCAAGGAAAAGTTTGGAAATCAATAGATGTAAGCAAAAAGTCTAATCGTGAGCTTTTTAAGTTACTAAATGACATAAAATCAACACAGTTTGACTTTGCTCATCAGTTTCAATTAGCTAATTCTAATGCTGGAGCTTGGGTTAAGCCAATTACTGATATTTTGACCAAAGTAAAATCTGAAAGGGCAAAAGCTTTAGCTGCTGCGCTTTTAACTGGTAGCGGTCAAGTAACTACAGCAGAACATGGCTATCGGCTCTATGATCTAGCTTTAGCAGCAAGTAAAGACAAAGATGCACAAAACTATTTATGTGAATACACTAATAATTTTCTTGCTTGGAAAGATTTACCCAAAAGCTCTCCTTTTAGAATTGAGCTAGAAAAGTTTTTACAAGAATTTGGGCATCGAGCAGTTTATGAAGCAGAACTAGCCAACCCTCGATGGAATGAAGACCCTAGCTATTTGTTAGAACAGGTTAAACTAATTTTAGATATAGGTGATTTTACTCCACCACAAAACAAAGCTTTAGAAGTTCGCAAAAAAGCAGAACAGGAAGTTGAAGAATTAAATTTAGTTTATCGGTCAATAATTAAATGGTTAGTTAAAAAAGCTCGTCAAGGCGCTGGACAACGTGAATTAAGCAAATCAATCTTAGTTGCAGCTATTGAGCCAATAAGAGATATTTTTCTAGAAATTGGTAAACGAATGGTAGAAAACAATTTATTAGAAGAAATAACAGATATTTTTCATCTTAGTGGTGCAGATGTTTATGCTTATTTAATTGATGAATGGGATGGAGTTGGAGCAAAAAATATTGCTTCTGATAATAAATTGCAACGAGCTGTTTGGCTAGCTGAAAATCCACCAGATATATTTATTTTAGATGCTGAAGGCAATCCTGCAAGCCTACCTACTACTGTAACAAACACAGTTTTTACCATTGAAGAAACCCCACATGGAAAAGTTTTAAATGGCTTAGGGGTTGCAAGCGGCAAGCAAACAGGTTTAGCTAAAATTATTAAACATCCATCAGAGGGAAATTTACTAAAGGCAGGAGAAGTTTTAGTTGCACCTTCTACTGATCCAGGTTGGACTCCTTTATTTTTAAGGGCTTCAGCCATAGTTATGGAAGTAGGGGGATTTCTTTCACATGGCGCAATTGTTGCGCGGGAATATGGATTGCCAGCAGTGGTAAATATTCCAGGACTTTTTAACACCGTCGAAAATGGTCAAACTCTAATAGTAGACGGAGATAAAGGATGTGTAACTATAAAAGATTAATTTTTTGTTTTTCCTATCTTAAATCAACAGAGGTGAAGAATGTATAAAAAACACACTCTCGTTATTATTTTATTAATTGTTTTTGGGGCTATGCTTACAGGGATGTATGTAAAAAATGAACCTGTAAAAAATGAAGTTCTACTTTCAGGAACTATTGAGGCTCAAGAAATCCAAGTAGGCTCTAAAATTGGTGGTCGTGTTAGTGAAGTTTTAGTTCAAGAAGGCGAAGTTGTTAAAGCTGGCACTCCACTAGTACGTTTTGATATTTCAACGCTTTTGGCTGAAGAAAAGCAATATCAAGCACGACTTCTTCAAGCAGAAGCACAACTTAAAAAACTCCAAAATGGTTCTCGCCCACAGGAAATTGCTCAAGCAGAAGCTAATGTTAAAGCACAGAAAGCTCAATTAGAGGCTCTTGAAAATGGTTCTCGTCCTCAGGAAATCTCTCAAGTTAAAGAACAACTAGTTGGGTTAAAAGGCCAATTAGAACACGATAAAATTACTCTTGAACGCTTAGAAATACTTTATAAAGAGGGTTATGCTTCTAAACAAAGCAGAGATGATGCAGCAGCCAAGGTAGTTGTAGATGAATCCAACTATCAAGCTTTACAACAAAAACTTTCTTTGTTAGAAGCTGGTTCACGCTCAGAAGATGTTCATGCTGCTAAAGAACGCTATAACCAAGCTTTAGCCAACTTAAAACTTCTAGAAGCTGGCTCACGCTCAGAAGATATTCAAGCTGCTCACGCTCAAGTTAGTGAAGCACAAGCTCTATTAGAAACGCTTAAAACACAAATTAAGGAAGGTGAAGTTATTGCTCCAGTAAATAGTCAAATTGATTTGCTTAGCGTTCGTGTTGGAGATTTGGTAATAGCTAATAATCCTATCGCTAAGATGCTAGAGACAGATCAAATTCGAGTACGTGTCTATGTTCCTGAACCAGAACTAGGTAAAGTATTTGTTGGGCAAAAAGCTGCTATTTTTATAGATACTTTTCCTGGAAAAGCTTTTTCTGGTGAAGTTGAGCAAATATCTGCTAAAGCTGAATTTACTCCTCGTAATGTTCAAAACCGTGATGATCGTGCTCATCAAGTTTTTGCAGTTAAAATTCATATTGACAACAAAGAAGGCTTGCTTAAAGCAGGCATGGCAGCAGATGTTAAATTGCAAACTAAGGAGTAGGTTATGGAAACAGTGATTTCAACTAAAGACCTTACTATTAAGTTTGGAAAATTTACGGCTGTCAATAATGTTAGTTTTCAAGTAAAAGCTGGAGAAATTTTTGGACTACTTGGGCCAAATGGATCTGGCAAAACTACTATTATTAAAGCCCTTTGTGGCCTAATTACTCATGCTATAGGGCAAGGTAAAATTCTAGATTTAGACATACATAAAGATGCTTTTAAGATAAAAAAACGCATTGGTTATATGTCTCAAAAATTTAGTCTGTATGAAGAACTGACAGTAAATGAGAACTTAGACTTTTATGCTGGCATTTATCAAATGAAAAAAGATCATGTAAAAATGCGTAAGCCAGAAGTTTTAAAGTTAACAGGTTTGACTCCATATTTAGATCGTCGTGCTGGTATGCTTTCAGGAGGCTGGAAACAGCGATTAGCTTTGGGTTGTGCAATTATTCATGAGCCAGAAGTCTTGTTTTTAGATGAACCTACAGCAGGTATTGATCCAGTTGCACGGCGTGCTTTATGGGATTTGCTTTTTAAGCTTTCTGCTCAAGGTGTCACAATTTTTGTTACTACTCACTATATGGATGAAGCTGAAAGATGTCGTCGTGTTGGTTATATCTATCTTTCAAACCTAATTGCAGTAGGAACAATTGATGAGCTTAGAGCTTTACCAGAAATTTCTCCTCAAGGCTCAACTAGGCTAGAAATTGTTTGTTCTTCACCTTCTGAAGCTTTAGAGTTTGTTAAAACCCTTCCATATGTGCTAGAAGCTACTATATTTGGTCACTCAATACACATTCTTTGTGATGCAAGTAAAAGTAGTGTTAATTTAGTCAAAGATTTAGAAAAAGCTGGATTTAGACAAACTAATATAAATCCAATAATTCCTTCACTAGAAGATATTTTTGTCACCTTAACTAACAACATTATTAACAAAGAGTTAGGAGGACAACAAATATGAGAGAAGACCATTTTCTAGCAGGACTTATTCCTATTTTCAAAAAGGAAGTCTTGCAAATTTTACGTGATCCTACCACATTGTTTTTTGCTCTTTTTGTCCCAATACTAGAAATGATTTTACTTGGTGTAGCAGTAGATACAAATGTGCGCCAAATAAAAACTGTAGTCTATGATTTAGCTAAAACTCAAGAAAGTCAGCAACTTATTGAGCGTTATGTTAATAGCGATGATTTTAATGTAGTTGCAAGAGTAAATTCTGATAGGGAACTCTATGACAAAATTGTTGCTGGTGAAGCTAAAGTAGGAATTAAAATTCCAGAAGACTATTCCCGCTCCTTACAGAAAAACTCTAATACTAGTATTTTGCTTTTAGTAGATGGCTCAGAATCAAATGTTACTAGTGAAGCAGTTAATGTTTCTGGTGCAATAGCGCTTCAAGAATCACTTAAGCGTATTGCTTTAAGATCTCCTGGAGTAGTTGAATCCCGACATAAAGTACTTTTTAACCCTAACACTCGTTCAGCAAACTTTTTTATTCCTGGTCTAATTGCAGTAGTTCTGCAAATGATGATCATAGCTTTAATATCATTTTCACTTGTAAAAGAACGAGAAAGAGGAACACTGGAAAATCTTTATCTTGCTCCAGTTAGCCCTCTAGGGTTGATGATTGGAAAAATGCTTCCTTATGGAGTTCTGGCTTTTGTTGAGTTGTGTTGGATTTTGCTAGTAATGCGTTATGCTTTTTCTGTACCGATTCATGGAAGTGTTGTGCTTTTATTAATTTTTTCCATTCCATTTATTTTGACTATTTTAGGAATGGGATTAATTATTTCTACTAAAGCACGTACACAAGCTGAAGCTATGCAAATGGCTATGAGTACATTACTACCAGCTATATTTTTATCTGGCTATATTTTTTCTACTGATAATATGCCTAGAGTATTTTGGCTGATTAGTAAATTTATTCCTGCCACTTATTATATAGATACACTTAGAGGAATAATTATTCGTGGAGCTAATATTGAACATTTATGGCTGAATGGAGCTATTTTGTTTGTAATGGGAACAACAATGCTATTTTTAGCTGCTCTAAGATTTCGTCAAAGCAATGTCTAAACTTCAAACTAGGTCTAGAGCTAAGCTAAATTCTAGCCTATAACTTATCAGTTATTTATAGTGATGTAGGGGCAAGCTTGCTCCTACATCACTTTCTACAGTAAGCCATTAGCAAAAAAGGAATGTCACACAAAGATAGTGATTCCCCTTTATAACTAACTTTTTGAAAATGTGTTCCAATGTTGCAAAAATCCATTGCATAAAGTTGTTGGAGAATTTCCAGCAGAGTAAATATATTTATCAGGGCGAACAAGCACACAATTTATATCATTGTTTGCAAACCAATCTTGCAAAACACCATCCTTATCAATAAAGTCCTGACCTAGTACTAACAATTGCATACCTGTAGCAGCCTGACACTGAGAAATAGTTACTCTATCTATAACTTTGCTGGAAAGCAAAACAAAATTTTGTCTCATTAAGTCGTCAAGAAAGCAATCTTTACCGCTATTAGTTTGAACTTTAGGCTGAATCATCAAATGACCAGACAAACGATGTGAGCCAATATACCCATTACGGTAATATGGTTTGTAAATAAGCTTCTTGAATAAAATTTTACTAATTATGCTGATATTACGACCAAGAAAAAATAGAAAGTTTCTTAGCACAATTAATATAGGATTTGTCAGAGTTGGGATTTTGCCACCTAAAATAGCTCCACGAATAGTTTCAATAGTTACTGGTTGGCGTTCTTGCTGGTAGGTGTCTAGCAGATTGTCTGACGCTTTATTTGTAAGTACTAGATGCAGTTTGAATGCAATATTAACAGCATCTCTAAAGCCCATGTTCAGACCTTGACCGGCAAATGGTGGCGTTTGATGAGCAGCATCACCAGCTAAAAGCAGTCTATTTTGTCGCCAAGATTCTGGCATACCTGCATAAAATGTATAAGGAGCTACTCTAACTATATCAAATTTCGTTGGGTCAAAATACTTAGCAATATGTGAGTGTGCTATTGCAGTAGTATCCCCAGTTAGTTCATTGTTACCAGCAACATAATCAAAGCGTACATGCCCATCTATACCCTTGAAATAGATGGCAGCACGCTCAGTGCTACAACGAACTTCAGACGTTTCTGGCAATGAAGCAAAAAAATCCTTGTCCTTAACCATTGTATCCATAACAATCCATTTTTCGGAATAGCCAAGATCCAATCGCCTGGTATTTATAATTTTGCGAGTAAGACTTGTAGCTCCATCACAGCCAATAACATAACGACTCTGGAATTTTTCTACAGTATTAGTATTAGTGTTACGGGCAAGCAGTTGGCAATGTGTACCAACATCTTTAATGTCAAGAACTTCCCAACCTAAAAAAGTGTCAACTCCAACTTGTGAAAGCCTACGGCGCAAAACTTGCTCAAACCGTGGTTGATGAAAAGTGGTCATTATTGGATAACCATAGGGCATACCTAAAGTTGTTAGATCAAAAATAAGCAGTTTATTGCGGTCTTTATCAGTTATTGCAAGGTGATGAACTGAGCGGAGTTGTTGTTGAAGTTCATTTAGTAGCCCTAAACCTTGAAGTATCCTTAAACTCTCATCATCAAAGACCATTGCCCGTGGAGCATAAAAAATATCTTTTTCACGATCAAAAATAGCTACTTGATGACCATAGTCACGCAACAAATTCGCAAGTAGTGCCCCAACAGGCCCACAACCAGAAATAATTGTGTCATAAACTTGCATTATATTTCCTTGTAAATACTAATAGAATACTAACTCAAGGTTTTTCTACTTTTTCAACAAAGCTGTAAAATTAAGTAGTTTCCCATATACCAGGAATTAGCATATCTACAATCTTAGCAGGGTTAACAATTGTTTGGTTTTTCAGCCAGTTAGATGCTTTTTCTATAAGTTCACTATCCTTAGTTAATTGACCTCGCCGATAACAAGCACTAAAAGCGTAAAGGGACATATTTGTAGCTAGTAGCATTTCTTCAGCTTGTGCTAAAAGAGAAATAGCTAAATCTTTGTCATTATCTTTTGCTATGGAAGCACGAATTAATAATGCTAAAGGTAGCGCCCAAGCTGCATCTTGTTTTTCTATTTCTTGAGCGTTATTTTCGGCAATAGACAAAAATTCACTAGGCTTATCACTAAATATTGCCATAGTTAGTGCGCTACGAGCGTATAAATAAACAGATTCTAAGAAAAATACTTGAACACGAAGCAACATTGAGTTTTTAAGTTTTGCCCAATAACTGCTGATTAAATGCCAAGCTCTTGCTCCATCTTGGCAATATAAAGCTATTTCAATACTACCAAAGAGATTCCAATAGTGTTGCATATAGAAATTTTCTTTTGACCAATTGCTAATAGCTTCTTCTAGTTGTTCTTGAGCCACTTCAGGAAGATCTTGAGCTAGAGAAACTATGTAAAATCTTGAGTGAAGCAAAGCTCCTACCCAAAGATTGCCACGATCTTGTACTTCTTTAAGCATTGCTGGCAAACCTTCAGCAATTTCTTTTATTTCTCCCATAAAATACAAGGCGCGGAATAAATAGAGTTTAGTTGCATCTATTTCCCAAGGAACATTAGTACATTTTTCACGAAAGATTTTTTCAGATTCCTTCATCAATGTATAAACAGTCTTCCAATCACCCATGAAATAGGCGACTGAGCCTAAAACAAGTTTATATAAGCCTAAAGAATGAGGAAAAGAATTTTTGGCTAGAATTTTTTCAGTTATATTAGATAATTCTGCAACAATGGCTTTGCTAGCTTTGCCAATAGAAGAACGATGACCTATTTCCATACAAAGTGCTCTTGAAATTCGGTAAGGTTCACCTGATTGTAGTGCAAATAAAAGATGATGTGTTTGAAATTCAGTTGCTCTAATAGTATCTATGAAGGTAAGACCTATTACTATAGACCAACAACTATCTATTTGAAGTTTTTCTCTAGGTGAGAGTTCTTCCTCAGATTTTTCTTCAAAATCATAACCTCTTGCCTCTATTTCTTTGCGTTTGGCTAACATAGATGTAAGTGCTTCTTCTGGAGTACTTGCTAGCTGCATTCCTAGAGCATTAAGGATTGTTTCAAACATTAATAAGCCTTCGTTTATTAGCCCACAAACTAAATATTGTTCGGCTGCACGACGTTGTAAATCTAGCCATTCTTCTGATTCAGCATATTCTGAAGCTATTAAAAAGACCTGTGCTGATTCAGCACCTCGTCCACCACTTGCTAGAGCAGTTGCAAGTTTGATATTTAGATCTTTTAATTTTTCTGGATTTGTGTCTTTAGGTAATAAGTTTAAAGCTATTTGATAGAAATGAGCAGCTTGTTCAAAAGCAAGTGCTTGATGGGCTTTCTCTGCGGCTTCAAAAGCATATTTTGCTGTTTTTTCTGGATTTCCTGCTTGTAAAAAGTGAACTACTAAAACTTCTGGATCTATGGGTTCATAATGTTCTAGTACATTGGCTATATTGCGATGATACATTTGCCGATCATTAAAGCTTAAGTGGCGTATAATAGCTTCTCTGATACGGTCATGATAGATTTCTATCTCATTTTGGTTAATTTTTTCTCTAAAGTGAATTAAGTGCTGGCTACGCAAAAGTGTAATTGCAGAAAGTTCTTCTTGTTCTAACCCTGCAACTTCTTTAGCAATTCGACGTAAAATTGGTCTACCTGCAATTGCAACTATTTCAAGTAGTTGACGAGCATATATTGGAAGTGCTGCAATACGCTCATAAATAACTTTTTCTAAAGAAGTTATCTGTAAATTTTTTGTAGAAATACCAGCTTGAGATTTACCTAAAGAAAGAAATTCTCCTGTTTGTGTAGTAGTACGACTAGAAATTATTGGTATATGTTGAACTAACTCATTGATAAAAAATGGAATACCACCAGATTCTTCAGCAATAACACTTACAAGAGATAGAGAATTTTCTAATTTTTCTCCCATTAATTTTGATACTAATTCATAAGATTCTTGTTGTGATAACTCAGAAATTTTTACTTCCCAGAATTTTGCAAACTGTTCTTTTTTTAGTGCTGACAGAGATTTGAAAAAAAAGTTATCTGTAATTTTTTCACTACGATAAGTAGCGATAAACATTACGGCTGGAGGATTTGGAGGACAAAAAATTTCTTCTAATAATGAAGCGCTATCTATATCTCCCCATTGTAGATCATCAACAAATAAAATTACGGGTTGTTTTTTAGCTAATTTGCCTAGTAAATTACGTAGAGCATAAAAAGCACGACGACGAAGTTCTTGAGAATCAGGGATTTCTGGCATGTTTCCATACATGCTTTGAAAACTAGGAATAGACTTTAGTACTGGAAAAAGACGTGTTAAAGCTAGAAATTCTGGAACTAATAATACATTTAACTCAGAAGGTAATAAGTGTTTTAGATATTGAGCTAAAGAATCTATAAGGCTATCAAATACTTTATAAGGGACAGATTCTTGCTCATAACAACGCCCTGATAAAATTAAAGTTCTTGGGCAAAGTTGCTGAATTTCTTCTAGAAAATGCCTAACTAATGAAGTCTTGCCCATTCCAGAAATTCCATAAACACAAACAACACTGGGCATTGCATCTTTTTGAGTGTCAAAAAAAGCTTCTTTTAATGTAGCTAAATAATTTTGTCTACCTACAAAGATATTTTGTGGGGAAGGGGAAAAATGTTGCAACTCTATATGATTATGTTTGTCCTGTAAAATTTTTAGTATTTCACTACCATTAGGGCGCTTGTTAGGATCTCGTTGTAGTAATGCTACACATAACTCGTCTAAATCACTTGGCACATTTTCAGATCTTTGACTAGGTCGAATTGGATCTAAAACTTGTTTCTTACTTAAAATTTCAAATAACTTTCCTGAAAAAGGAAGTTCTCCTGTCAAGGCTTGATAAAGCATTACTCCAAAACTATACCAGTCTGAAGCTGGTGTTATTGGTAAACCAGCAGCTTGTTCTGGAGACATATGTGTAGGTGTACCTACTAGATCATCTTCCATGTTATTAGTATTAAATTCATTTAATTCTATAACTAAACCAAAATCCAAAATAACTACACGACTAGAATTTGTTACTAACACATTAGAAGGTTTTAAGTCTCGATGTAACTTACTTGATTTATGTAGAGTATGAATACCTAGTGCAAGTTGCCTTAATACATTTCTTAGCTTAGTTATTGATTGAGTGGAAAGAATGGTTTTGAGTGGAAAACTACTAGGGATTATTTTAATGTCTGAGGATATAGATTCTTTATCAATAGAACTAGTAGTTGTTACTGTAGGAGAATCTTCTAACGTGTCCTTAGCTGCTTTAGTAGTTGATGAGATATTACTTAGCTGTTGAGCATCGCCATGAATATAGTTAATAAAATTAACTCCATCTACTAACTCCATGGTAAAAAACCATTTTTCTCCAGTGGCAATTAATTCATAAAGAGTAACTAGATTAGGATGTGCTACGTCTGCTAAAGAACGAAATTCTTGTTTAAACCTATAAAGAGCTTCTATGTTATGTTTACAAATAGAGTCTCGCAATTTTTTTAGGGCAATAATAGTATTATTTTCTCGGTCATAAACTTGGTATACAACTCCAAAAGTTCCTGAACCGATTATGCGTTGTACTAAAAATCTGTCTGTGCCAGAAAAGTCTTCTTGTGTTATTAACTGCATTAATAAACTTTGCTCCTAAATGAGTCAACTTGTTTGAAATAAGCAAAAGGCATGTTTTAAGAAAAGTAAAATATAACATACAAAAACTTTGTACAACCACATAGAAGTAATATTTAGGTTTAATGATTTTAATAATGTTAAAAAATCCTTAAATATATTTAAATAGACTCTATAGATTAGGCTAAATTTAGATTAGACTAAAATAAATTTAGATCAGATTTATTTAGACTGTGTGGATTGGTTTAACAAATATGCCTTTAATAAAAGATTCATCTCAAAATTTTTTTTCTGCCGCTTCTCAACAACTAGAAAAACAACTAATACAAAAAATTAAAATACTAGAAAAAGCTCTAGATGTTCTACCTATAGGAGTTACAATTACTGATAAAATAGGAAGAATTATGTATGTAAATCATAAGGAGGCAACTACACATGGATATAGTGTAGATGAATTGCTAGGAAAAGATATTAGAATACTTTCACCAAAAGAGCTTTGGAATCCAGCCTCCTTTTCACAGCTTGCAGAACTACAACATTGGGAAAGAGAAAGTGTTAATCTTCATAAAAATGGTAATCTCTTTCCTGTTTACTTAAGATCAGAGCTACTTTTAGATGAAAATGATACTCCCATAGGTATTGTTACCAACTCTGAAAATATTAGCAAACAAAAGTTACCAGAGGAAATAAATTATTTACTAAAAGTTTCCATAGAACGTAGCAAATCACCTAAGAATGCAAATCAACAACTAGCACAAGAAGTGGCAAGTCATAAAAGGACAGAAGCTGTATTAAAAGAAACAGCACAAACCCTACAAGCGCTTATTCTTGCTTCTCCACTAGCAATAATAATGCTAAATCCTGATGAAACTGTGAAAATCTGGAATCCAGCAGCACAACGCATGTTTGGCTGGAGAGAACAAGAAGTTATAGGTAAAAAACTTCCTTTTTCTCCTAGTGAAGAGTCTGAAAATGCTTCATCACTACAAGATGAAAAATGGAGCGAAGCCTTTACTGGCCCTAACACTAGACAAATTAGATTAGATGACTCTATGGAAACCCGTAGATATAGAAGAGATGGAACTCCTGTAGATGTAAGAATTTCCATCGCCCCACTTTTTAATGAAGAAGGGGAGATGAATGGAACAATGGCTATAATTGCTGATATTACAGAACATAAACGTGCAGAACATAAGCTTAAAAATTCAGAAGAGCAACTTCGTGCTCTCTCAATGAGGCTTCAATCACTTCAAGAAGAGGAGCGTAAAAAAATTGCTAGAGAAATTCATGATGAATTTGGACAAGCATTGACAGCACTTAAAATTGATCTGTCTTGGATAAATCAGCGCCTTTCTGCTAGACAAGCACAGCTACGAGAAAAAATACAAAAAATGTCTCAACTTATTGATAGTACAATTTTTACTATTAGACGTGTTGCTACACAACTACGACCTACAATTCTAGATGACCTAGGATTGGCCGCTGCAACAGAATGGGCTGTAGGTGAGTTTCAAACACGTACTGAAATAAAATGTAATCTAGTAATTGACCCTGAGTATATTTCTGTAGATGCTGCTCGATCCACTACTATTTTTAGAATTTTGCAAGAGTCTTTAACTAACATTGCTCGACATGCTAAAACCCCAACTATGGTAGATATAAGCCTTAGAAGTATTAATAATGAAATATGTTTAGAAGTTACAGATAATGGGCGAGGGATTACCTTAGAAGAAATCAATGATCCTCGCTCTTTGGGTTTAATTGGCATTAGAGAAAGGGTTGCAGCCTGGGGTGGAACAGTTGATATTCATGGAAAAACTGGTATTGGGACTGCTATTATTGTTTATATTCCTTTGTAATTAACTCTAGATTAACAAATATTTTACGTGAGAAACTAAATGGCAGGTAAACAAAGTCAAATAAAAATTTTAGTTGTTGATGATCACTCAATTGTTAGGGAAGGGCTTAAGCAAATCCTAGCAGATAACCCTAGAATGGTTGTTTCAGGCGAAGCTAGCACTGGTACAGAAGTTCTACAGAAAATTCGTTCTAACAATTATGATATGGTAATTATGGATATTTCTTTGCCTGATCGTAGTGGGCTGGATATCTTAGAACAACTTAAGCAAATAACTCCTAATATGCCAGTATTAATATTAAGTATGCATGCTGAAGAACAATATGCAACAAGGGCATTTAAAGCAGGTGCATCAGGTTATTTAACAAAGGAAACAGCCTCAGAACAACTAATAGCTGCAATTAACAAAGTAGCTCAAGGTGGTAAATATGTTTCTCCTAGTTTAGCAGAAAAATTAGTGTTTGAATTAGTTAAGGATTCTCAAAAAGCTCTTCATGAAGTTTTATCTGATCGTGAGCTTCAAGTCCTTTGTTTAATGGCTTCTGGTAAAACATTAACAGGTATTGCTAAAGAATTATGTGTAAGTGTAAAAACTGTTAGTACTCATAGAGCAAGAATTTTAGAAAAAATGAACATGCGAAATAATGCTGAGCTGATACGTTATGCTATACAAAATAAACTAGTTACCTAAAATACCTACTTTAAAATCAGAATTTTTCTGACAAACAAATAGCGCTTATCCCACATTAAAAATATATTCTGTCCGATTGTTGAGCAATTGCTATTGCTCTACTCTATCTTCAAGCTTATCTATAGCGGTATATCCAAATAAAAAATACATAGTCTACTATAAACCCTGTTTTCTCAGCTAAATGCTTATATACCGCTATAAGAAAGCCGTTTCTAATTAAAAATAAATAAAGACTTAAATGAGGGTAAAAGGTTTTTTTAAGGAGAGATTTATGAACAAATATTGTGCTACTTGTGATCGGGTATATCTAGACGGCAAAGAATTTTGTAGCTTTGATGGTACAGCTTTGTCTAATGTTGTTAATGAATGTGAAGAGCAAAAGTTAGTGGGAGAAACCATTGGTGGAAAGTACTTGCTAACAAAGTTTTTAGGCAAAGATTATCAAGGAGATATTTACTTAGCTCATCATACTCATATGGGAGAGCCAGTCCTAGTGAAAATGATGACACATCCAGATTTTTCACAACCTTGGCAACTTGAGTTAATGCGTAGAGATCTACAATTAGTTATGCTTGTTCAACACTCTAATGTAATCAGAATATTTGATTTTGGGGTTACAAACTCAAATATTGCTTATATAGTTACTGAAAAAACATCAGGTATTAGCTTAAGTGAGATTCTAAAGAAAAAAGCTCTTTCAATAAATGAAGTAATAGATATTTTAGAACCGGTTTGTTCAGCACTTGCTGAAGCACATAAAAGAAATATAATAACCCGATTACTTTCACCAGATAACATTACAGTTGAGCTTGTAGATGGGAAAATAGAAAAACAAAAGGTGAAATTATCCTTACCTATAGGGCTTGTAGCTAATAATCCAGCATATGTATCTCCTGAACAAGCTCAAGGTTTAGAATTAACTTCTAGAAGCAATATTTACAGTTTAGGTGTAATACTTTATCAGGCATTAACTGGAAGATTACCTTTTACAGATGAATCAGTTGCTAGTCTGCAATTTAAGCATATTTACAATATTCCTTGTCCTCCTCAAGAACTTGATCCTAAAATTCCTTTTGCTGTTTCAGTTACTATACTAAAAGCTCTAGCCAAAAGACCACAAGATAGACAAAGTAACATTTTAGAGTTAGTACAAGATATGTCTCAAGCTTTAGAAACACCCAGTTTATCGGCACAAAAGGAAATTGTTACAGAGCTAAGATCTATTGCTCAAGCTGAAATAAACACAAAAAAAGATCTCCCAACAATAAAAGATCCAATTGTTTCTACAGCAGAACCTAACCGTAAGAAGTGGTTTTCCATTAAGTTAGCAAAATTGCGTTATCCAACAACTTTCTGGAAAATTGCTTTAAATCTTTATAAAAAATATTTTGCTCAAGTTACTACCCAAAAAGTACGATAAAGAATAAAACAAAATTTAAAATAACATCTCTAGCTTGGGTAATCATTAAAGTGCTTGTTGGGTAAATATTGTGTTAGGCAAAATAAGGAGGAGGCTGTTATGGGCATAATATTAGTAGTCGATGATGAACCTGTTGTTCGCGGTTTTCTATGTGATTTACTAGAAGATGAAAACCAAGTTTTAAGCGCTCAAAATGGGCAAGAAGGTTTATTAATAGCTCAATCTACAAAATTAGATTTGATTATTACAGATTTAGAAATGCCAATAATGAATGGCCAAGAAATGGTCAAGATTTTACGAAGTCAGTCAAGATTTTCAAACTTGCCAATTATAGCAATATCTTCTAGGTTTTTGATTCCTACTGATAAATTAAATATGTTGAGTTTAGGTGCAAATTATTGTTTACCTAAACCAGTAAATAGCAACATACTTCAAAAACTTATTAGGAAACTCTTAAAAGAAACCTCAGAATATCTACCTTTAGATATTGCAAATAGCGAGCTAGTGAATATGGCATTTCTTCTAGAAAAGCAACAAAGTCTGAATTTAGAACAGTAAGTTCACTTTTTCAACGACATATGTTTTTCTGTTACATCTAAAATGCTTTCAGGAGCTTGAGACTCTTCCAACGTTTCATTGTTAAGGTGTTTTTGTAGTTGTGTGACATCAAGTTCATTTGTCCATTTACCTACAACAATAGTTGCAACTCCGTTACCAATTAAATTTGTTAGTGCTCTAGCTTCTGACATAAAACGATCAATGCCAAGTATCAACGCTAGCCCAGCAACAGGCACATTTCCGACGGCTGATAGAGTTGCGGCTAAAACGATAAAACCACTTCCTGTAACCCCTGCTGCCCCTTTTGATGTTAATGTTAATACAGCTAGCAGGGTAAGTTGTTGCATAAGCGTCATTTGAGTGTTTGTTGCTTGTGCAATAAAAATTGCTGCCATTGTTAGATAAATTGATGTTCCATCTAAATTAAAGGAATATCCAGTAGGGATGACTAATCCAACAACTGTTCTATTTACCCCTAGATTTTCCATTTTAGCCATTATTCGGGGTAGTACTGATTCTGAAGAGGATGTACCTAACACTATCAATAACTCTTCTTTAATATACTTAATAAATTTAAATATATTGAAACCGTGAAAATATGCTATAGTCCCTAACACAAAAGAGATAAAAAGCACACAAGTTAAATAAAATGTAAGCATAAGTTTACCAAGCGATAATAGTGTGCTAATTCCATATTTACCAATAGTAAAGGCCATACCACCAAATGCACCTATTGGTGCAAGTCTCATAATCATTCCAACAATTGAAAATAATACATGTGAAAATTTTTCAATAACATCAAATACTAGTGTGCCTCTACCACCAAAGCTATGTAGTGCAAACCCAAAAAGTAATGCAATTAAAAGTACTTGTAAAATTTCACCTTTAGTAAAAGCATCTACCATTGTGCTGGGAATAATATTAAGCAAAAATTCTACAGTGTTTTGCATTTTGCCAGGCCCTGTATAATCTGCAAGCCCTTTAGTATCAAGAGTATTAGGATTAACATTCATTCCTACACCAGGTCTGGCAAAATTTATAACTACTAGACCAACTATAAGTGCAATGCTGCTAACAATTTCAAAATATAACAGTGCTAAACCACCAGTTTTTCCAACCTTTTTCATATCCTCCATACCAGCAATTCCAACTACTAAAGTGCAAAAAATTATTGGTGCAATAAGCATTTTTATTAGTTTAATAAAACCATCTCCTAATGGTTTCATTGCTGTGGCAATATGAGGATAAAAATGTCCAAGTACTATGCCAATAAAAATTGCTGCTAAAACCTGTACATACAACGACTTATAGATTGGATTATTTTCCATTTGCTTTTCCATTTGCTTTTCCTTGTTTTAAGCTTAAATATAAAGTAAATAGAGGTATACATAAAAATACGCTATTATATTTCTTATGTTATAAAAATTATAAAGATTTTTGCAAAGTTATGGTCTTTTCAGAAGAAAAAATTCGCCTTATTGGCTAGTAGGCTAGAGAAAGCCTAATAACTATAAGATTAAAGGAAAAGACTATGAGCAAAACTATTGTTACTATGGTATTTATCTTAGCTTTCTTAGCCTCTCTTCCAATATTTAGCTATGCTCAAACACCAAGTGTAACACAAGAGGAAGAAGATAAAGAGATTGTAAAAATAAATACTGAGGCAGTGTATTTTGATCTAAGTGTTAGAGATAAAAATGGCAAACCATTAGTTGAGCTTGATGCTAAAGACTTTTTACTTTATGAAGATGGGCAAGCTCAACAAATTTCTCACTTTACCAAAGTTAATACGCCTATTCATTTAGTTATAGTTATAGATGCTAGTGGTAGCATTAAACCTTATAAACAAATAATTAAACAAGCTGTTATAGAGTTTATTAGTAAATTAAATCCTGAGGATAAAATCGCTATAGTTCAGTTTAAAGCTAGAACTATGATATTAAGTCAATTTTCTTCAAATCCTGAAAAATTTAATAAAGCCTTGGATCTTTTGGGAGAATCAGTGGTTGAATTTAATGGTGAAGAAGTTTTTCTAGGAGAAGGTTCGGCTGTTTATGATGGGCTAAATGCAGCTACAAAACTACTCTCAAGAGTTACAGGCCGCAAAGCAATACTGCTATTTAGTGATTGGATGGACAATTTTGGCTTCTGTAGTTTTGATTTATTAAAATCTAATTTAGAAGAATCAGGTGCTAGTCTTTATGTGATGAAATTAGAAAATGAGAAAGAAAGTGAAAACTTGATACATCAAGGAGGGGGTTTTTCAACTCGCCAGTTTCAAAAATACCTTAAAAACTTTCTTTGCAAAGATTGTATAGAATCTGCTCCCAAAGGACTGGTTTACAATTGTAACAACTGTCTAGATTCAATGAACAAAATGCCTGTGGAAAAACTTTGTGAAGTAAATAAAGCCCTTTATAAACTTGCTCAACAAGAAATAAACTTATTAATTGAAAGAGTAGGTGGAAGAGTCTTTAGTGTAAATAATATAGCTGATCTAAGAGATCAATATAATGCTGTTTTAGAAGAAATGCACACACTATACAGTGTTGGTTATTATCCAGATCATAATGATTCTCAAAACTTGAGACATAATATAGAAGTTAAAACAAAACTTTATAATACAATTTTGTCTTATCGTAAAAGTTATTAGTAGTTATTTATAGTAAATGCAAAACTAATTAAGTCTAAAGCAAAAGGCATAAGTGTATGAAACTTATGCCTTTAAAGTAGCTTTGTAGAAAATATATAAGTTTTATTGCCCTAACATATGAGCAAAAACTTCTGTTATGTTGAAGAGATGTTGAAGAGAAAAATCAGCAATATGTCCAGATCCGATTGCATTAAGCAGATATACTAATGGAATAAAAATATGTGCAATTGCTATATAAAACCAAGCTTTTTTAGAATATTTTGGAGTTCCAACCAACCCACCTAATACTGCCCAATAGACTATGCAAAATACTGTAGGAATAATTACAGGCATTCTTAACATTTGTGCAAAGATATTACCAATCATCCAAGGAAGATAAATAGTAAAGAAGTAGAAAATTAGAAAGAAAGGATTGTGCAATAACCAAAATATTATCTTGCCTAATACTGGTAACTGTAACATTGCTGGCATAGAACCTATTGCCAGACCGCATAGGACTGGAAAAGGTTGAGTTGGCTTTTTATTATCATCTTCAAGTGCCATAATTTGCTCCTTAATGTTTAATATAGAAAAAGGCTGTTTTTGCTACAAAAATTACTTAACAAATCAAGTTAACAGCTTTTTTCCTATTTGCCAAGATGGTTAAATAGTTAAACGTAGATTTATAAAAAATTTTTCAATTTATTTAAGGTAGTTAGTATGCATAAGGCCAAAGAAGAAGCTATTAAACAATGGTCTAATGATCCTTGTGGGTTTTTAGCCGCCAAAGATTTGAGTTTTGGGACAAAAGAATTTTATCAAAGAATAGATCAAAATCGCTATCAAGAATATGCTCCTTGGATGAAACAAGCTATTGGTTTTGAAGACTTTAAGGGCAAAACTGTTTTAGAAATAGGTTTTGGTATGGGTACTGACCTTTTTAGTTTTGCTTCTTCGGGTGCAATTGTTTCTGGAGTAGATTTATCTCCTAAACATTTAGAAATTTCATCTAAACGCTTTGCTTTGTATGGGTTAAATGCTAATCTACAACTTGCCGATACAGAATCATTGCCTTTTGCAGATGCTAGCTTTGATTTAGTTTATTCTTTTGGTGTAATTCATCATACTCCTGATACAGAAAAGGCTGTTGATGAAATCTATAGAGTACTAAAGCCTGGTGGACAAGCCATTTTAGCTGTTTACCATAAAACTTCTATCTTTCATCTATGTGTTATTGCAGGATATTTACTACATGCTAGATTTTTAAGTGAATCCTATCAAGATACTTTATCCCGTATAGAATACAGGGAAAATAGCGATGCTAGACCTCTAGTCAAACTCTATTCTAAAAGTGAGTATCAAAGACTTCTACAAAAATTTTCTCAGATAGATATTAAGTGTTTTCACTTAGATAAAACACATTTTAGTTTTCTACAAAGTTTAGTTCCAGATAGTTTAATAAAGAGATGGGAAAACAAATATGGTTGGTATTTAGTAGCCAAATGTAAGAAATAACCCGCCTTTTCTGTGAAACATATAATTTCAAGTAGCTGGATTATTAGAAGAGAAAAAGTGATAGACAAGCAAAAGGGTCTATGATAAATTTGCGCCAAGATTAACATCTGCACCCGTGGCTCAATGGATAGAGCACTAGACTTCGGATCTAGGGGTTAGGGGTTCGAGTCCCTTCGGGTGCGTTTTTCTATTCCTGCTAAACACTTCTATTTCTGAGACTTGTTCTAAAAAGTATTCCCACACAATAAAGTTCTCTTTTTCATGAATTATACCTAGTTTTTTCCTTGTTTTTCTGATGAAAATGGGGATGAAAATGGGGACGAACAAAGGGGACTAAATGCCTAGAAATAAACAAGGTTCTACCCGTACTAGAAACGGTAAAATGTATGCAAGAGTTACTTACCAAGACGATAGCGGCAAAATTAAGGAAGTTTGGCGCAAAGCTGAAACACTTACCCACGCTAAAGAATTAAGAAAACAAATGCTCCGCACTCTAGATGATTATGGAGAAAAACCACTTCAAGCTGAGCGAATGTTATTTAAAGACCTGGCAAACTACTATATCGACAACTACTTACAACCGCCTGAATATAGAGGTAATAGAAAAATTGCTGGTTTACGGTCTTATAAAACAGCTAAATATCAATTTCAGCCAGTGATAGACCATTTTTCTAGCAAGCTATTACGCTCCATTACTTATGATGATATTGAAAAATACAGACTACTAAGGCTAAAAAGCTCAACAAAAAATGGGGCAATACGGTCTATTGCTACAGTAAATAGGGAATTGGCTTATTTAAGACGAGTTCTAGAGATTGCTAAACGTCAAAACTGGATAATCTATAATCCGTTTAATCAAGGTGATCCACTTATCTCAATAGCCGATGAGCAAAAGAGAGAAAGGATAATTACACTTGAAGAAGAGGCTAGCCTGCTAATGTTTTGCACTGGTTCGCGCACTCACTTAAGAGCAATACTGATATGCGCTTTAGATACAGGAATGCGGCGTAGTGAAATATTTAAGCTACGCTGGTGCAATATAAACTTTTATACCAGACTAATAACAGTAGAAGCCCTTAATACCAAGACACTCAAGCAACGTGAAATAGCAATGACTACTAGGCTAGCAAGTGAGTTACTAAAACTATACCAATCCTCAGCTTCGCCCAAAGAAGCTATCGCGCTTCAGCTCGTGTAGAGTGTCACAATATCAGAGCTTTCTACGTCGCCTAACTGGTCAACGTATATTTTCTTTACAGCAATTAATTTTGTAAGGAAAATTTTACATAAATATAAAAGACGCTTTTTTTAGCTGAAATAATACAGAAGGCGGAAGTTTGGCGGGAAAGTCGATACTTTCCCGTTTACCGTCATTTTACCTAGAAAATGAAAAAGCTGTGTTATAATGGCAGTCTCGGAACATGGGAAGGGATAGAAGCAATGACAGTAGAAGAAATGTTTCAACTATTATTAAATAAGATTGTTGGTATGGAAGGCGAGATAAAAAGCTTAAAAGAGGGCCAGGCGCGACTAGAAGCCAAGGTTGATACTGCCGTTTCCGATATAAAAGACATCAAGGAAGACGTGCAATACCTCAAGCGACAGGACGACATAGACGCCCAAAGTATCAATGGCTGTTACAACGGCATAAAAGACTTGCACGTTAAGTTTGATAAGCAAACTGGTAATGTAAAACTTTAGACAAAAATTACCTGTCGCTTCATCAAAGAGTCGATACAGTCGAAGACGATATTGAAGCAATTAAAGCACGGCTAGATAAGGTAAGCTAATTCATGAATATAAAAGCTGGTCACTAACTACCAATGTTAGTCACAACTAGACCTTTTGTAAAAATTCACTACTTTGTAAAAATTTGTCGGAGTTGACAGCTAGCTATGCGACTGGACAAGAAAGGCTAGTTTTTACAAACGCTAATTTCTAAGTCTTTTTACTCTGCTAGGCTATTTCCCTTATGTTTTTCATTTTCCTACAAAATACACTGTGCTAGACTCGCCAGCATTAACAAACAAAAATACTAGGTAATAATATATAGCAATAATGGTGTTTTGCGGTGAAAGTGACGACGAAAGTGGTAATTTTACGACTACGGGAAAACGTATCTGGGCTAACTTATAGTATCTAGTGGCTTAATAAGAAGCAGTATTTTTACTGACACTAGACTTTGGATCTAGGGTTAGGGGTTCGAGTCCCTTCGGGTGCGTTTTTCTATTAAAAATAACCTATTCCACACAAAACTTAAGCCTATATTTGCCTTTTTATATTTTCTAAAAGCCAATTATTATTAATACAACGGTGAAAACATATAAAACAACAAAATTATTGATGATATCTCTTCATTTTTTTGAGCAGAAGTCGAAATAGTAGTAGAATGAAACTTTTAATGTACTTATTTAATAAAAAACTTAGTTCATTTTCACAAAATTATTTTCCTTGCAAATTTAATAACACTTTATCAAGTTTCTTCAAAACATCAAAGGATCTGTCAGCCATTTGATAACAATAAAAAGTTAGGCAATAAGTTTTAATAACAGGAGTTGTTTTTATGGAATCAAACCAATATGACCTAGTGGTAATAGGCAGCGGCCCTGCTGGTCAAAAGGGCGCAATATGTGCTGCAAAGTTAAAGAAAAAAGTTGCTGTTATAGAGCGTAAACACATGGTAGGTGGGGTTTGTTTACATACAGGAACAATTCCTAGCAAAACTTTGCGTGAATCAGTTTTACACTTGTCAGGTTTTAAACAAAGAGTTTTTTATGGAAAAGATTATTCTGTTAAAGAAAAAATAACAGTTACAGACCTTTCTACTAGAGTTGTAACAGTAGTTAAAAATGAAACTGAAGTAGTACGCTCACAGCTAAAACGTAATGGAGTTACGCTTTTTGGGGGTACTGCCCGTTTTATTGATTCTCATACTTTAGAAATTGAAAGTGAGGAAGAAACAAACATTATAAAGGCAAATAATATACTTATTTGTTGTGGAACACGTCCTTATCATAATCCTGATATTCCTCTTGATGGAGTTAGAATTCTTGACTCTGATCAAATAAGAACTATTAGCACAATTCCAAAAGAGCTAATAGTAGTTGGAGCAGGGGTTATTGGGCTTGAATATGCATCAATGATGATTGCACTAGGGGTTGAAGTGACAATTATTGACCAAAGATCTAACTTACTGGATTTTGTGGATAGAGAAATTATTGATGCTCTCTGTTATAACATGCGACGTAACGGAGCAACTTTTAGGCTTGGTGAAAAAGTAGTTTCAGTAAAAATTGATGATCGTGATCGAGTTGTAGCTCAACTAGAAAGTGGTAAAAGAATACATGGTGATAGTCTTCTTTATGCTGTTGGCCGTCAATCAAATACTGATCTTCTAAACTTAGATGTAATTGGTATTAGTCCTGATTCAAGAGGTAGAATTGTTGTAAATGAAAATTTTCAAACAAAAGTCCCTCATATTTATGCAGCAGGAGATGTAATAGGGTTTCCTTCTCTTGCCTCTACTTCAATGGAACAAGGGCGTTTAGCTAGTTGTCATATGTTTGGAGTAAAGAGTAAGCCACAAACCTTATATCCTTATGGTATCTATACAATCCCAGAAATTTCTATGGTGGGTAGAACAGAAGAAGAACTTACTAGAGACAAAATTCCTTATGAAGTTGGAATTGCAAAATATGAAGAATTAGCAAAAGGACAAATGGTAGGTGACCAAATAGGACTATTAAAAATCTTGTTTGACCCAGATTCATTAAGGCTTTTGGGAGTACATGTTATTGGAGAAGGCGCAGCAGAAATAGTTCATATAGGCCAAATTGTATTGATGTTTGGAGGTACTATTGAATACTTTAGAGACACTATTTTTAATTATCCTACATTAGCTGAAGCCTACAAAGTTGCAGCCCTTGATGGGTTAAATAAATTATAGCTAAGACCAGTATCTGTACTAGGCAATATGATATAGGGTTACGTAAGTAAGTAAGTAATGCATGAACTTTCTATAGCTATAAGTATGATAGAGTTAGCTTCTGAACAAGCTGTCTTGCTTGGTGAAAAACATGTGTCTACCCTCTATCTTAAACTTGGACTCCTTTCAGGTGTTGTAAAAGAGGCTTTAATTTTCTCCTATCAAGTTGCTTGTGAAAATACTATTTTAGCAGGTTCTAAGCTTGTAATTGAGGAAGTTCCTGTTGTTGTATATTGCTCTAAATGTCAAATTGAGCGCACACTTGAATCTATACAGTTATTTTCTTGTCCTGTTTGTGCTAATCCAACCTATGATATTTTGCAAGGAAAAGAGATTGAAATTGTAGCTTTGGAGTTTGAGCAATGAGTGAAATGAGTGAAAAGCCTCGTTTAGTTGAAGTTAGACAAAATGTTATGAAGCAAAATGATTTGCTTGCTCGCTCTTTACGCCAACGCTTTCAAGAGGCTAATGTGTTTGTTCTTAGCCTGGTTTCAAGTCCAGGTTCTGGTAAAACAGCTTTGTTAGAAAAAACATTGTCACATCTACGAACTAATTACAAAGTTGCTGCATTGGTCGGAGATCTTGCTACAGAAAATGATGCTATTAGGTTGTCACGTAGTCAAGTTCCTGTAAGACAAATTATTACAGGAACTGTTTGTCATCTTGATGCTTCAATGGTTGAAAACGCGCTTGAAGGTTGGGATTTATCTAATCTAGATATGCTATTTATTGAAAATGTAGGCAATATGGTTTGTCCTTCAAGCTATGACCTTGGGGAATCGCTTCGTGTAGTGTTGATGTCTGTAACTGAAGGAGAAGACAAACCTCTTAAGTATCCAACAATTTTTAACACAGCAGATGTTGCTTTAATAACTAAAATAGACTTAGCTAAAGCTGTTGAGTTTGATAAAGAAACAGCTCTAAAAAACATTCAAGCTGTGCGCCCAGGCATAAAAGCCTTTGAAGTCTCAGCAAAAACAAGTGAAGGGATAGAAACTTGGCTAGAATTCCTAGCAAATCAATTGACTAAAACTTGAATACTGTAGCTAACACCTAACAAGTAAATGCAAATAAATAAAGCTGACTTGATGAAAAACCGAGTTCAAATTCTTGTGCAAGGCATTGTACAAGGTGTAGGATTTCGTCCTTTTATTTATTCACTTGCCAATAAATACAACCTTAAAGGCTATGTTCTTAATAACAATTTAGGTGTTTTAGTTGATGTTGAAGGAGAAACTCCATCAATAGAACAATTTGTCAAAGAAATTCAATTAAATCCACCACCTCTTTCAGTAATTGATTCTATAGAGGTTTCTAATATTCTAGATTTAGCTAACTTTAGTCGGTTTAATATTCTTGAAAGTAGTGCTAAAAAAGACAATTTTGTCTTAATTCCAGCAGATATAGCCACTTGTGACAATTGTTTAGAAGAATTTTGGTCATCAGATAACCGCCGCTACCGTTATCCTTTTATCAATTGTACTAATTGTGGCCCACGTTTCACAATTATCCAAGATCTTCCTTATGACCGTAAAAAAACAACAATGAAGGATTTTTTGATGTGTGAGCATTGTCTTGCTGAGTATGAAAACCCGCTAGATCGCAGATTTCATGCTGAGCCAACTTGTTGTGCTACTTGTGGGCCACAATTGCTTTTAACCAATTCAGAAAGACAAACTTTGTTAAGTGGGAATGATAATGTAGTAACTTATATTAGAACACTGCTTAAAGGTGGAGAAATAGTTGCTATTAAAAGCTTAGGAGGCTTTCATTTAGCTTGTGATGCACTTAATAAAACAACAGTGGAACGCCTCAGAAATCACAAGCATCGTCAAGAAAAACCATTTGCACTAATGGCTAATTCAATTGAAATTATTGAAAAATATTGTGTTATTTCGGAACAAGAAAAGAAATTACTTTTATCTGTAGAACGTCCAATTGTGTTACTTGCAGTAAAACCTAATATAAATATTCCTGATGCTATTGCACCAGGACTCAACACTTTAGGGTTTATGTTGCCTTACACACCACTGCATCATTTGCTTTTAGAAAACTCTGATGGCCTTCTAGTCATGACTAGTGGCAATTTTTCAGATGAGCCAATTTGTTTTTCTGATGATGAGGCAGTTAATAGATTAGGTAGTATAGTTGACTATTTTTTGCTGCATAACCGGCCAATTCATATTAGAATGGATGATTCAGTAGTACGTAGACAAGCCGATAAAACCTTGATTTTACGGCGTTCACGAGGCTATGCACCAACTCCAATCAAAACTTCTTTTAAATTTAATGCTCAAATTCTTGCCTGTGGAGCAGAGTTAAAAAATACTTTTTGTTTAACTCGTGACAATTATGCTTTTATAAGCCATCATATAGGCGATTTGGAAAATCTAGAAACATTAAATTCTTTTACTCAAGGCATCCAACATTACAAACAATTACTTAACTTAAACCCAGAAGTAGTTGTTTATGATCTTCATCCAGAATATCTTTCAACAAAGTATGCACTTGAAACAGATGGAAGGCTTATAAAAATAGGAGTTCAGCATCATCATGCTCATATTGCTAGTTGTTTAGTTGATAATTCTATTGAAGGTCAAGTGTTAGGCATAGCAATGGATGGACTTGGTTTTGGAGAGGATGGAAAGTTTTGGGGCGGAGAATTTTTAGTTGCTAATTTTGCTTGTGCAGAACGTGTTGCACATCTTGACTATGTGGCAATGCCTGGCGCAACAAAAGCTATAAACGAGCCTTGGAGAATGGCTGCAAGTTATCTCTATAAAACTTTTGGAGATGATTTTCTAAAATTAAACCTTCCATTAGTAAAACAAATTAGTGAAAATAATTGGACTGTGTTGCGAAGTATGATAAGAAATGGCATAAATAGCCCAGAAAGTTCAAGTATGGGAAGGTTATTTGATGCTGTGTCTAGCTTATTAAACATAAGACAAAATGTTACTTATGAAGGCCAAGCCGCAATTGAGTTAGAAAATATAGTTGATAAGAGTGAAATAAATTGTTATGAATTTGAGCTTACTAACGAAGGTATTATTAAAGCTGAAACACTGATCAAATCAATTCTAGAGGATTTATTTAACAATATTAGTATAGCCAAAATTTCTTCCCGCTTTCATTGGTCAGTAGTGTATTTGATTGCTAAAATTGCTTCTAAAATACGCTCTGAACGGCATTTAAACCAAGTTGTGTTGTCAGGCGGAGTGTTTCAAAATATGATTTTGCTAGAAAGAACTTGTCTAGTGCTTAGAGGAGAGGGCTTTGAAGTCTTTACTCATAGCCGTATGCCAAGCAATGATGGTGCAATCTCATTAGGCCAAGCTGCAATAGCTAATGCTCGTTTGGCAAAAGGGGTTTGATTATGTGTCTTGCAATACCAGGAAAAATCATTGAAATTACAGATGAAGAAAATAACCTTGCCAAAGTAGATGTAGGTGGTGTTAGGCGCAATATTAACATTAGCATGCTTGAAGATGTTAGTGTAGGTGATTATGTGCTTATTCATGTTGGATTTGCAATGAGTAAAATTGATGAGCAACAAGCTTTAGAATCACTAAAATTATTGCAAGAAATGGCCGAGTATATGGATGAAGTAGAGCAGTTTAAAAACTCCATAACATAAGAGGTAAGTGAGTAATGAAATTTATAGATGAATATCGACAACATGACCTTGTACATAAACTTGCTTCTGAAATTAGGCGGTTAGCTGCTAAACCATTGAAAATAATGGAAATTTGTGGCGGGCATACTCACACAATTTTTAAGTATGGAATTGAAGATTTGCTTCCATCAAATGTCCAGATGATACACGGGCCTGGTTGTCCGGTTTGTGTAATTCCTCTTGGCCGTGTAGATGATTCGATTTCAATTGCTTTAAGGAAAGAAGTGATTTTTACTACTTTTGGCGATATGATGCGAGTTCCTGGCTCAAAAACTAGCTTGCTTAAAGCAAAGGCTGAAGGTGCTGATGTGAGAATGGTTTATTCACCACTTGATGCTTTAAAAATTGCCAAACAAAACCCAAGTAAAGAAGTAGTATTTTTAGGAATTGGCTTTGAGACAACTACACCTTCAACTTCACTAACCATCTTACAAGCAGCTAAAGATGAGATTAAAAACTTTAGTGTTTTCTGCAACCATATTTTAGTAGTTCCACCATTAAAAGCTTTACTTGATTCTTCAGATTTAGAACTAGATGGATTTATTGGCCCTGGTCATGTAAGCACAATTATTGGCACCAAACCTTATGAGTTTATTCCAGCAGAATATGGTAAACCGCTTGTTGTATCAGGCTTTGAGCCTGTAGATATGATGCAATCCATTTATATGGTAGTCAAACAATTGGCAGAAGGTCGTAGAGAGGTAGAAAATCAATATGGCCGTGTAGTTTCAAGAGAAGGAAATAAAAAGGCTCTAGAAGCCATTGCTACAGTCTTTGAGCTAAGAGAACATTTTGAATGGCGAGGTTTAGGCTCAATTCCTTATAGTGCCTTAAAACTAAAGTCTAACTATGTAGATTTTGATGCTGAGCAAAAATTTGCTGTTCCAGGGCTTAAGGTTCAAGATCCAAAAGCTTGTCAGTGTGGTGAAATTCTTAAAGGTATAAAGAAACCTTGGGAATGTAAAATTTTTGGTACTGCTTGCACACCAGAAACTCCTATTGGTTCTTGTATGGTTTCATCAGAGGGCGCATGTGCTGCTTATTATAATTTTGGCCGACTATCAAAAGTTGCTTTGTAAATTTTATGTCTAAAGAGTTTAAGCAAAACCCAAAGAAAAAATACACAGTCAAAGATGAGTTTATCAATCTAGCTCATGGTAGTGGGGGCAAAGCCATGCATGAACTAATAGAAGGACTTTTCCTAGACTACCTGCAAAGCCCTTTGCTTAAAGCTCTGGAAGACCAAGCTGTTTTTGAACTTAGTGGAAAAACTGGTACTTCACGTCTTGCTTTTACTACAGATTCTTATGTGGTTTCACCTATTATTTTTCCTGGTGGAGATATTGGAAAGCTTGCTGTTGCTGGTACGGTTAATGATTTAGCAATGAGTGGAGCAAAGCCACTTTATTTATCTGTTGGGTTTATTTTAGAAGAAGGTTTTCCAATAAAAGATCTTAAACAGATATTAGCTTCTATGCGGGATACAGCAACAGAAGCAGGTGTAGAAATTGTTACAGGAGACACTAAAGTAGTTCAACGTGGAGGAGTAGATAAAATTTTTATTAACACCTCAGGTATAGGGATAATTAATCATAACTTAAAGCTATCTGCTAGCCGTGCTTGTGTTGGAGATAAAGTCATATTGAGCGGTACAATGGGAGATCATGGAACTACAATTTTAATTGCACGTGGTGAACTTGAGCTTGAATCTGAAATACAGAGTGATGTTGCTCCACTTTGGTCGCTAGTTGAGAAGATATTAGAATGTAGTAGTGAAATTCATGTAATGCGCGATCCTACTCGTGGAGGTGTGGCTACAACACTTAATGAAATTGCTTGTAGCTCAAATGTCTGTATTCAAATTAAAGAAGCACTCCTACCAATACGTGAAGAAGTTAAAGGAGCTTGTGAAATTCTTGGCTTAGATCCGCTCTACATAGGCAATGAAGGGAAACTTATTGCTATTGTTGGAGCAAATCAGGCAGAGTTATTAGTTAGGCAGATGCAACAACACCCTTTAGGGTCACAAGCTTGTATCATTGGTGAAGTAATAGAAAGCCCTCAAGGTATGGTTGTTATGAAAACAGCTTTTGGTGGAACTAGAATTGTAGACATGCTTGTTGGTGAACAACTCCCTCGAATTTGTTAGGTAATAATATTAGAGACTGTGTTTAGCCCTATGGAAAATTACTATAATTTATCTGGAATGTTATTTGCTTAAAATGAAGTAAGTTCAGTAATTATAGTAGATTATAGGTTAAATTCCACATTTCTATTTTGCAAATGGGAATTTTCTTAAGAAAGGGAGGCACAGGACTATGTTAGCAATATTAAACTCACAGATTTTGTTAGCAATAGAACCTACTGGATTTGATCCTCTCTCAGCAATTATTAGGGTATTAGGTCTTATCATATTAACCAATGTACTAATTTATTTGTATTTTGGTATAACCCTAATGGTAATTGCTCGTAAAACAAATACTCCTAACAGTTGGATGGCTTGGATACCAATTGCTAACTTATTTTTGATGTGTAAGATAGGCGGGCGTTCTTATGGTTGTGTGCCTTTGCTACTTATTCCAATTGTAAATCTAGTAGTAGTAGCAATACTTTGGATGTCTATTGCAGAAGCAAGAGAGCAGCCTTCTTGGATTGGAGCACTTATTTTAATTCCAGGTATAGGCTTGTTAATCCCTTTATATCTAGCTTTTAGCAAAGATAATGCAGTAGTAAACAATATAGTTGCTCCTAGATTTTGTCCTAATTGTAGAAAGCAGGCAGAGGGTTTTGATATGTTTTGCAATGTTTGTGGTGTTCAAGTTCCTCCGCCTATGGTTATGGCAGCACCAGCTAAAGCACCTGCACCTATTGGTAAGTTAATTTTAACTAGCATTTTAACTGTAGTGTTTAGTTTAGGGCTTTATGGTGTGGGAGGTTGGTTAGCCTTTGGTCGTGAAATTGCCTACACTCCACCAGTTCGCACTAAACCTCTGTTACCAAAGCATGTTGAAGGCACAATGACAGAATTTCCTGTTGATTCAAATGTTAGCACTAATTCACCTAATCATGCTCAACCTGCTTCTGTAATTACACAAAATTGGTCACAAGGTTCAAGTAGCACTGTTTCTGTACCACCTAACTGGTTACCTCCTGGAGTAAGGACAGAAACCATATCTCACCGAACTAACACAATGGTTTCAGCTAATTATCGTAGCAATAATGCTGTTAGCAAAAGACCAACTAGAACAACTTCTAGTCCTAATTCAAATACACAAGTTTCTAGCATTGATGATCAAGTATATGTACATGTTTTAGATGTAGCTCCAAATCAAGCTAGAATAGGTGATGAGCTTGCTAACTCTATAGCAATTACTAGTGGGGGAGAAAGAACAGGTGTCAAAATAGAGAATCCTAATGGGAATACATACATTGGATCACGTATTCGCACTGAGCAAAATACTACTTATGTACTTAATAAGCAAAATGCTGATATTGTTATAGTTATTTATGCTCCTAGCCCAGAAGAATTTGAGACTGCTGATCGTTTAGCTAGGAATGTTGGCAATGGTCAAGGTCTTAATGATTATCCTGAAGTACAATCTTCTATTTGGACGCTTCCACCTTCACCTCCAAATTTACAATTGCAAGAAGTTTATACTTTAACTGGAGAAGATATATTGCGTTCTATTGCTGAGCTAGAAAGGTCTGCAAGCAAAGAACAAATGCCAGAAGTAGACAATTTTATCCAACAAGTTAAGCAATTTATTCCTGAACGAATCACTCAAGCTCGCTATTTAGATGATCATCGTCAAGAATGGGGAGTTATTGTTGGAGATTATGCTTCTACTCGTCGAGCTTGGACTACTTGGTCAGTAGTATCTTGGTCAGGAATAATCCAAAATGCTCAAACAATAAATGTTTCTGGAGTTAATGGTATTTTAGTAAATGAAGGACAACAACAAATAATTTTCTTCCAAAAAGGGCCTTATCTAGTCATAGTTGCTGCTCCAAGAGCTTCTTCTATGGATAAATTAATTGCTTTAACTAATGGATTTCAAATCTAAGTAGTTTTATGTAGGTGGGCAGGGGTTAGCCCTGCCCAAATCTAAGTTGACTCAAGTTATAGACAGAATTAGAAGTGTACCCCACGCAGTAATTCTTGAAGGGCTATTTGTTCTGTAGTCATTTGAGAAGACTTCTTGTCGCCTTCTTTCTTTCCTTTTGCTGCATCTGAATCTGGGAACATACGGAAACTGGTGTTCATCACAATTTGAGCAATACGAGGAACTAATGCATGTAATACCTCACCAAAGATACCTAAGCGAGTTGCTATGCGTACAGGTTTATAAACAATTGCTTCAACTATTAAGTCTGCTGCTTCTTCAGGTGAAAGTGTAGGCACATTTTGATAAATTTTAGTTGGAGCAATCATTGGAGTTTTTACTAGAGGCATATTAATAGTAGTGAATTTTACACCTACATCTACAAACTCTGATGCTGCGCAACGAGTCCAAGCGTCAAGTGCTGCTTTTGAAGCAACATAAGCTGAGAAACGAGGAGCATTTGTTAAAACACCTATAGAAGAGATGTTTATTACATGACCGCGTTTTTGAGCTATCATTCTAGGTAAAAGCCCCATTGTTAAACGTAGTGCCCCAAAGTAGTTAAGTTGCATTGTTCTTTCAAAATCATGGAATCTATCATAGCTTGATTCAATAGCACGACGTATTGAACGACCTGCATTATTGATCAATATATCAACCCGGCCATGTTTTTCTATTAACAAGTTTACAAAGCGGTCACAATCAGCCATATCAGCTACATCAGCAGTATAAGTTATAACTTCAAACCCTCGGCTGTTAATTTCTTTTTTAGCTTCTTCTAATTTTTCTTTGTCACGGCCACAGATAATAGTTATTGCTCCAGCTTCGGCTATTTTGTGAGCTATAGCTAATCCAATACCAGAAGAACCTCCAGTAATTACCACAACTTTGCCTGAAACTTGGCCTTTTAATGTATGATCGATTGATAGATCTGGATCAAGATTGCGCTCCCAATAATCCCAAAGTTTATGAGCATAAGTTTCTAATGGTGGGCAGCTAATCCCACTTCCTTTAAGTGCAGTAGCAGTATCTCGGTTATCAAAACGGGTTGGATAATTTATAAACTGGAACATATCACTAGGTAAACCAAGGTCATGCATTATAGCATCCTTAATTCGACGAACTGGGCTTAGTGACATTAATCCCTTCATAATTGGTTTAGGTATGAAGCCTAATAATGCGGCATTAAGACGAATACTCATAGTTGGAGCATGTGCTGCACGAGCAAAAGTATTTAAGACATCTCCAACTCTCATTGGTTCTGGATCGGTTAGGTGAAAGCATTTACCATCTAAATTTGGAAGGTGAGCTATATGTTGCATTGCATCAACTACATAATCAACAGGAACAATATTAATTCGGCCTCCTTCAATACCAATTGTTGGCATCCAAGGTGGTAACAATTGGCGAATACGTTGAATAAGCTTAAAGAAATAATATGGACCATCAACTTTATCCATTTCACCTGTTTGGGAATCTCCAACTACCATTCCAGGCCGATAGATACGAAAAGCAACTTTACATTCTTGGCGGACAATTTTTTCAGACTCATGTTTTGTAGCAAAGTAGGGATGTTCTAAATTCTCTGCTTCACTAAACATATCTTCACGGAAAATACCTTCAAACATACCTGCTGCTGCAATTGAGCTAACATGATGAAGGCATTTTGCTGCGATTGTGTTAGCTAATCCAACAGTATTGCGAGTTCCTTCAATATTGACTGCAATCTGTTCTTCAGCATCTGCTTTTAAATCATAAATTGCAGCAAGATGGAAAAAATGATCTACTTTTTTGGATAGAGATTTTAGATCTTCCTTTGATAAACCTAACATTGGTGCTCTTAAGTCACCATAAACAGCTATTGCACGGTCTTTGCCCACATTCCAATATTCAAGTAATTTATCAATTTTATTTTGACTTTCTTGTCTCATAAGAAAGTAAACAGAAGAATTTTTATTTGATAGTAATTTTTTTACAAGTCTTTTACCTATTAAACCTGATGCTCCAGTAACGAAATACCGCATTTTTTGACTCCTTTTTTTGGGTTGATATGCCAATAATTACAAGCTTCTCTAATAGTAGCAAGATAGACTACCACATCCATTATTAAGTTAAGCACATTTTTGTAGTTACAATTAGAAAGTTTCTTTTGTAACAAATTTAGCTATTGAATGTAAAGGCGATCAAATAAGCTAAAGCAAATAATTAAGAGAAATTCATTTAGAAACTCTTTTAGCTTAGGTGAGTTGTTATAGCACGACCATTAGCATACCATTGCGTAGTTAAAACAATATAAAAATTTTTTGATTTATTGGGGGTTTATTATGAAAGGTTATTTGCAACTTCTAGTAATCGTTATTTTATTTACTTCAATTGCATGTTCAAAAACTTCGATTATTTTTGAACTTCCTAAGGACGAATTACAAAAGAAATTAAAAGAAAAATTTCCGCTCAAACCTGGTAGTGAAGAAAAATCACCTGTTGATTTAACAGTTAGCAATCCAGTTGTAATTCTTGAAGAAGGAAAAAACCAAATAGGTCTTCAGGTTAACATTGATGCTGAACCTTCTACAGAAATTAAAGAAAAACTCCCAACTTTACCTAAAGCACCAGAAAAAGGGCGAGATTTACCATTGCCTAAACCAGGCCCAGGGCCAAAAGAGTTACCTCTACCTCAAGCAAAACCTCTACCACCTGCTCCAAAACCGCATTTTACTGGCTCAGCAATAGTGTTTGCTAGTGTGAGTTATGATCCAGCAATAAAGGCCATTCGCCTTAGTGATCCTAAAATTACCAAACTAGAAATTACACAGCTTCCAGAGCCTTTAACTAAGCCACTTAAAGAAATGGCAGAAAAAACTATGTCTCAGAAATTTGCAGAAAAACCTATTCCTATAGAAAACAAAACAGAACTAGAAAAAATCACTACTTCATTCTTAAAATCTGTAACTGTTAAAGATGGGAAATTACTTATTGAAATAGGTTGGTAATTTAGGATTTATTTCTTGTTTCTAATAGCTCCAGTTTTGTTAGGCAGATAAAGATTAAAGTTAAATGTAAAGGATACAATACTTATGACATCTTTTAAGCTTTCTGCAAGTGATAAACATGAAATCTTTGTACATGCTTGGGAGGTTAGTAAGCCACAAAAGATAGTAGTAATTGCACATGGCATGGCAGAACATGGAGCTAGATATCAGGAGCTAGCAAAATTTCTTAATCAATATACTATATCAGTTTATGCTCTTGATCATCGTGGTCATGGAAAATCAGCAAAGACTAATGATGATCTAGGACATTTTACTAGTAATCCAAAAGAGAATGGTTGGGAAAAAGTTATTTCTGATTTGCATAATGTTATAGTGCATCTTGAGCAGCTTTATCCTAAAGTCCCGTTAACTTTATTTGGTCATTCAATGGGTTCTTTTATTAGTCTTGGTTTCACAATACGTTATGGGAAATTACTAAATACACTGATTCTTTCTGGAAGTAATTCTGCTCCAAGCCTTTTATATAAAGTGGCTCGTACTATTGCAATGATCGAGTGTTGGCGACAAGGAGCTTTTGCTAAAAGTCAATTGCTTCACTTTCTTTCATTTGGTTCTTTTAATAAAAAATTTGAGCCTGCACGTACAAATTTTGATTGGCTTAGCCGGGATACAAAACAAGTAGATCTTTATATAAATGATCCTTACTGTGGTTTTGATGTTGGCAATAAGCTATGGGTAGATTTACTTGGAGGATTAATAGAAATTTCAGATTATAAAAACTTAGCAAAAATTCCATCAAATTTGCCTATATATATTTTTGGAGGAGATAAAGATCCTGTAGGTGGTTTTGGTAAGGGATTAAAGCAATTAAATAAAGAACTTTCTTCCAACGAACTCAAAAATTTAACTTTAAAAATTTACCCTGAAGGGCGTCATGAGATGATTAATGAAATTAACAAAGAGGAAGTCTTTACTGATATTATCAATTGGCTTAAGAAAGTTTAGTTTCTATTGGGAATTTCACAGACAATTTCACAATTTAAAGGCATTATTACTAATAATTGTGTTCCATTGTTTGTATAAGCTACTGCATGAGTGCTACCAGGTTTAGCACAGTGGTAGTCTCCTGGGCCTAGGCTGACTGTGGTTTCTGGGCTATCTCCTACATTAAAATCTCCATCAATGACATAACATTCTTCTATTGAAGTATGATAGTGAAGCTCAGCATGTGCACCAGGAATCATTTTTATAACACTAGTAATAGTACCAGATTCCATATTACTAAAAAGTGTTTTGCTAAAAACTCCTTTAGAGATTTCTTGCCATTCTCCTTCATTAGCCTTCAAAGTAAAGAAATATTCTGGATTTAGAGGTTTTCTTTCAACTACTTTTTCATCCTTTATTGAATTTGCTAAAGGAGTTTCTATAGCAGCAAATATCTTTTCTTTTGCAGTAATTGAAGGGGTTATAGGTGTAATGTTGTAAGATATTGTTCCTACTACAGTTTCAAAAGAGTGAAATTCTTCTAAGCATTCTGAGCATTCTAAGAGATGTGTTTTAACATCACTTATTTCTTCTGGTGTTAACACGCCAAAAGCATAAAGCGCAATAAGTTCTTTAATTTGGTCATCAGCGCTATGCTTCATATTTGATCCTCAATTAATGGTTTGAGCAACTCTTTTAACTTACCTGTCCCAATTCTAATTCTAGTTTTAACTGTTCCTACAGGTTGATTGGTTTCTTGAGCAATTTCTTGGTGACTAAATCCAGAATAATATGCCAACTCTATAACTTCTCTTTGCTCACTAGGCAATTGTTTTAGTGCTGATTGTACGGACTTTTGCCGTTCGCTGTCAAAGAGAGTTTTTTCTGGAGATGGGGCATTACTCTCTAGATTAGTTACTGTGTTATTATCGGTTAAAGATATGTTCTGAGTGCGTAATTTTCTTTCTTTATCGCGGCGTAATTTATCAAAAGCGCGGGAACGAGCTAATATAAGTAACCAGGTTATAGGTTTTCCACGTTGTTGATTGTAATTATTGGCATTGTGCCAGACATAAAGATAGGTATCAGATAGTACTTCTTCTGCTAATGCCGTATCTTTAACTAATTGGTAAATCAGACCGTATACTTGTGAGCTAGTTAGATCATATAGGCTATTTAAAGCAGCAGTATCCTTTTTAGCTACTCTTTGAAGTAGATCAGCGATTACTTGATAATGGCTATCTACTTTAGATGAACTGTCAGAAAAGCCTAAACTTTCTTTCATTACAAATTGCTTAAAACAGTTTAAGGTTACAACTATAAACCAAAATACTTTAATTTGGTTTGTCAAAAATTACTTAGAATTAGAAACTCTAACGATATCTTTACCATAAATCAAGATAATTTTGGCAGTGTATTCTATAACATTTAGATACTTAATAAGTTATATAGTCTAGTTTATTACTGCAATAAACGTTTGTAGCTAGCCTAGATTGCCAATAAAATTAGCTGAAAATATTTGGTTTGTTTATAAAATTTCCAAGGAGTAATTCATGTCATCGGAAAAGGATTATCGCATAGAAAAAGATTCTCTAGGAGAAATACGAGTTCCTGCTAATGCTCTTTATGGAGCGCAAACTCAACGTGCAGTAGAGAATTTTCCTATTAGTGGGCTTAAATTTCCAAGAGAGTTTATCCGAGCAATAGGTTTAATTAAACTAGCTGCTGCTGAGGTAAATTTAGCTTTAGGGTTACTAACTCAAGAACAAGTAAATCCAATTAAAGCAGCAGCTCAAGAAGTTGTAGATGGTCGTTGGGATGGAGATTTTCCAATAGATATCTTTCAAACTGGTTCTGGCACTTCTACTAATATGAATGCCAATGAAGTAATTGCTAACCGTGCTTTACAGATTATGGGTGAGGAACTAGGGTCAAAGAAAATTCACCCAAATGATCATGTAAATATGGGGCAATCTTCAAATGATGTTATTCCTGCTTGTATACATCTTTCAGCCTACTTAGCTGTAAGTGAAAATTTACTTCCAGCCTTAAAACATTTACATGAAACTTTAGTAAAACGTACTGCTGATTGTGATGATGTAATAAAAACAGGTAGAACCCATTTAATGGATGCAATGCCAATTAGGTTAAGCCAACAAGTTAGTGGCTGGGCAAGTCAAGTTAAACATGGTATTGAACGAATAGAAGCTGCTTTACCTAGATTAGCAGAGCTTGCTTTAGGTGGTACTGCTGTAGGCACAGGCATTAATGCCCATCCAGATTTTGCTAAACAAGTAGCTGCTGAGTTAGCAAGACTTACAAATTTACCTCTAAAAGAGGCAGAAAACCATTTTGAAGCTCAAGCTGCTCAGGATGCTGCTGTAGAGTTATCCGGTCAGCTTAAGACTGTGGCTGTGTCATTAATGAAAATTGCTAATGATTTGCGCTGGATGAATTCTGGGCCACAAGCTGGACTTGCAGAAATTATTTTACCTGCATTACAACCTGGTTCATCAATTATGCCTGGAAAAATTAACCCAGTGATTTCAGAAGCTACAATTATGGCTTGTGCTCATGTGATAGGAAATGACACTGCTATTACTTTAGGTGGTCAATGGGGAAATTTTGAATTAAATGTAATGTTACCTGTAATTGCATATAACTTATTACAGTCAATTACTGTGTTAGGCAATGTATCTAGAGTTCTTGCAGATAAGGCAGTTGCCGGATTCACAATTAATCGTGAACATATAGCAGATTTAGTAGAAAAGAATCCAATTATGGTAACAGCACTTAATCCAGTTATAGGATATGATTTAGCTGCTAAAATTGCTAAGCGTGCATATGCAGAAAATCGTAGAGTTCGTGAAGTTGCGGCAGAAATGACTGATTTAAGTCCTGAAGAATTGGCTAAGCTACTTGATCCACGTGAGTTAACAGAAGGTGGTATCAAGGGTGGTGGAACAGGTGGTTAATATTCAAATGTGGGCACTTAGCCCACATTTTTATCTTTTGGAGATGAAAATGCGAGTTTATTTAGTACTTTTATTTTTCTTAGCAATGATCACAAGTTTTGATGTAAATGCACAAAGCGCAACTTTTTCTGGGCATTGGTATATGAAAATGCAAGCTCCTGCTGGAGAAGTAACTTTTGAGCTAACCTTAAGAAAGTCAGCTAATAGTTATACTGGAGAGCTTTGGGATGGTCATTATAGAGTGCATTTACAAGACTTTAAGCTACAAGACAATAAATTATCTTTTGGAATAGATGATGCTAGGGTTAGATTTGAAATTGAGCGCCAAAAAAATGAATTGACAGGAACTTGGACAAGAGGAGGCACTTCTGTAACAAAACTTACCTTAAATGGACAAAAAGCTATTCCTCAATCAGCTAAACCCTCATCTGAACAGCTAAACTCATTTCTTGGGGAATGGTATTGTATAAGCAAAGAAGATGGTAAAGAAACGCCTATTACCTTAATTATAAGAGCAAAAAATAATCGTATTGATGGAACTGGAATAGATCCAACAGGAGATTTTGGAAAAATGGTTGGTCATTTCCAAGATGATAGCCTGGTTTTAAGCCGTTTTGATGGACAGTCACTTTCATTAGTAGTAGCTAAATTAAATGGTGAAGGTTTGCAAGCTTCTGTTAGTACTAGTCCACGCTCTAAGTTTGAAATCTTAGGAGCAAGAAAAGGGGCTAGCTTACCAGATCCTGCTAAAGTTGCTAAGGTAAACCCTGGACTAAAATTTACTTTTAATGATTTACATGGCAACCAAGTAAGTTTTCCTAGTGAACAATTTAAAAATAAAGTAGTAATTGTCAATATTATGGGTACTTGGTGTCATAACTGTCATGATGAAACTCCTTTTTTAGTAGAGCTTTATGAGAAATATCATTCAAAAGGCTTAGAAATAGTTAGCCTCTGTTTTGAAGCTCAAGCAGATGAAGAACAAGACCTAAAATCAATAGCTAGATATCAGAAAACTCGAAAAATTCCTTATACAATGCTTTATGCTGGTAAGTTAGAGGATGGCGCACCAGCCAAGAAAATCACAGGATTAGAAAACTTTGGTGGTTATCCTACTAATATTTTTGTTAATCGTGATGGGCAAATTTCTACTACTCATACAGGTTTTTGGGGCCCTGCAACAGGGGATAAATATATCCAAGTTAAACAAGAGTTTGAAGAAACAATAAACAACTTGCTTAAATGATCTAGTCTAACAATAAGCATCCCTAGGTAAAAATGAGGCTTGAGCCTCATTTTCATCTAGGCGTAATATAGGTTTCAATAATAAAAACTTTCCTACTTTTTGAAAATGGAATTACTAATAGAAATAGCTCTTACTTATATTAGTTCAACCCATATTAGCCTGGGGTTTTAGCGAGTGAAACAAGCACAACCCCAGAAGAGGTAAAATGTCTAAAATATTAGTTGTTGATGATGAAAAAGGTATCCAACGAGCTCTTAAAGGAGTTTTAGAGGATGAAGGCTTTAATGTAGAAACAGTTGCTAGCGGGGAAGACTGTTTAAAAATTTTAGAGCAAGAAAGCTTTAGCTGTATTTTGTTAGATGTTTGGTTGCCAGGTATAGACGGGATAGAAACTTTTCAACGTATTAAGGCTAGTTATCCTGATACAGTGGTAATTATGATTTCCGGACATGGAACAATAGAAACGGCTGTAAGAGCTACTAAATTAGGAGCTTTTGATTTTATAGAAAAACCTTTGCAGTTAGAAAAAACTGTTCAGTGTGTCCGCAATGCCTTACAAGAAAGACAAGTTGAATTAGATAGCAAACAATTTCGTAGCAGTTCAAGCGAATGGAAAATCATTGGGGAAAGTGCTCCAATGCGTGCTTTAAGACAACAAATCGCTGTAGCTGCTCCTACAAATGGTCGAGTACTAATTTATGGAGAATCTGGAACAGGTAAAGAATTGGTTGCTAAAGCATTACACCAACAATCATTGAGAACTCGCAGCGCATTTGTAGCAATGAATTGTGCTGCTGTGCCAGAAGATTTAATTGAATCAGAACTTTTTGGTCATCTTAAAGGTGCATTTACAGGGGCTTATCAAACCAAACGCGGTAAATTTGAAATGGCTGATAATGGAACACTCTTTCTAGATGAAGTTGGAGACATGAGCTTAAAAATGCAGGCTAAAGTTTTACGTGTTCTAGAAGAACAAAATTTTGAACCTGTAGGTAGTTCTAATTCCATAAATGTTGATGTAAGAATAATAGCTGCAACAAATAAAAGACTAGATGAGGAAATGGAAAAAGGAAATTTTCGACCAGATTTATTCTATAGATTAAATGTTATTCCTTTTCAAATTCCTTCTTTAAGAGAACACTTAGAAGATATTCCACTGCTAGTAGAACACTTTAATTATCTACATTGTAAAAAAAATAACTTAAAGCCTAAGAGGTTTAGTGACGATGCATTAGATATGCTACAAAATTATTCCTGGCCTGGTAATGTTAGGCAATTAAGTGGTGTAGTTGAACGTGTTGTGATAATGAACCAAAAAGCAAAAATTGAAGTTGATGATATTCCACTTTCTAAAAGTGAGTTGCTCCCACAAATTCTAAACTATAACTTTGATAGTTATCGTGAAGCTAGTGAAGCTTATGAAAAAGAATTTATTACTCGCAAATTAATGGAATTTCAAGGTAATATTACTCGTACAGCAGAAGCTATGGGAATAGATCGTAGTAACCTGTATAGGCGCATGAAAACTCTAAAAATTTCTGCAAAACAAAATTAATAGTCTATATATCCTAAGATGTATAACTTAGGCAAGTTATTAGGTTAAATCACTATGAGTACAATTCTTGATCAAAAAGACAAAACAAAAGAAGAATTGTTGGCTGAAATAGCAAATTTGCGTCGTCAGGTAGAAGCTTTAAAAAAAGCTAAAGGTTTTATTAAAAAAGCTCCACATTTGACAGAAACCTACTTTTTTACCATTTTTGATAAAGCTCCTTTTAGCATACAGATTTATGATGCTGGTGGGGATTTTTTAGATATGAATGAAGCTTCTGAAAAACTTTGGGGCATAACTTATGAAGATATAGAAGGTTATAATATATTTGAAGATGAGCAAATTAAGGAATTAGGAATATTACATTATTTTGAAAAAGCATTTGCTGGTGAATTAGTAGATTTACCTCCAGTTTTTTATGATCCTACAAAAACACCTCCTGGTTATCCAGGGCGAGCTCGTTGGGTTGAAGGCAAACTTTGTCCAATTAAAGATAGTGATGATCAAGTTTATCAAGTTATATTGGTTCATAATGATATTACTGAACAAAAACAGGCTGAAGAAGGCTTACGAAAAGCCTGTTATGAAATGGAAAAACGTGTAGTAGAACGTACTACAGAGCTTTCTCAGGCCAATGTAAGACTTAAAGAACAATTAAGACAACTCAAAGAAGCAGCAGAAGAAAGGGAAATGCTACATTTAATTTTAGAGAATATTCCCTTAATGATAGATTACTATGATGAAAAAGGGGAAATTCTGTTAGTTAATAGGGAATGGGAAAAAAGTTTTGGTTGGACGCAAGAGAGATTAAAAAAAGAAGGCACACTAAAGTTTCTAAAAACAGTTTTTCCAAATCCAGAAGCACAAAAGAAAATTTCCCAACAAATGAAGTATCCTACTTTAGGCTGGCAAGATTTAAAAGTAACCTTAGAAAATGGTCAAATACTACATACAGCTTGGATACTTAAAAAACTTTCTAATGGAAAAACTATTGGCATTGGTCAAGATATTACAGAACGTAGAAAAGCTGAAGTTGCTTTGCAGAAAAGCGAATCCACCTTACGAACTATCATTGAAAGTGCTACAGATGCAATTTTTATTAAAGACTTGCAAGGAAAGTACTTATTAATAAATACTGCTGGAGCTAGCTTTTTGAAAAGAAAAGTAGAAGAAGTTATAGGTAAAGATGATACCGAACTTTTTACCCCAGAATCAGCCAAAGAAATTATGCTTGGGGATCGTTTAGTAATGCAAAAGGGTAAAACTTTTACCTATGAAGATATTGGTATAGTAGGAGACACAACAAGGACTTATTTATCCATTAAAACCCCTTATCGAGATAATGAAGGCAATATAATAGGGGTAATAGGTATTTCAAGGGATATCACTGAGCGTAAAAGAATAGAAGAATCTGTAGCTTCAGAAAAAGAGCTTTTATCTGTTACTTTAGCTTCTATTGGGGATGGAGTTATTACTGTAGATAAAGAAGGGAAAATAGTTCTTGTTAATCAAGCCGCAGAAAAAATTATAGGTTATGGTCAAGAAGAAATTATTAACAAAGATATAAATAAAGTAGTGCGACTTTTTAGCGAAAGTAATAGTAAAATACGTCGCAATGCTGTTAGTAAAACATTAAAAACAGGCAAGAAAGTAGATCCTAACACTCCTAGTGTTTTAATTAGCAATGATGGACAAGAACGTATTGTATATGATAATTCTTTGCCTATTTTTGATAAGGAAAACAACTTAATAGGTGCAGTATTAGTTTTTCGAGATATCACAGAAAAACGCAAAATAGAAGATAAATTAATGCATGAGCAAGCTGCTCGTGCAGTTGCTAAACTTGCAGAAATAGAACTAGAAAAGACAAATTTACAGTTAAAAGCACTTTCTGCCTATGTTCTAAAAGCTCAAGAAGAAGAAAGAATAAGGCTTGCTCGTGAGTTGCATGATGAACTAGGTCAGGCATTAACTTCCATTCGCCTAGGTTTAGAGCTAACTCTAGCAACATTGCCTGATTCAGATAGTAAAACCACTAAGATGTTAAGCGAATTATGCAATTATGTTGAAAATACTGCAAAAGATGTGCAAAGAGTTGCAAGAGATTTACGTCCTTCTATATTAGACGATTTTGGTTTAGCCGCAGCATTAGAAGCTTATGCTGATGCTTATGCTAAACGTACTGGAATTAAAGTTTCTCTTTCGGTGGATAATTTTTCAAAACCTTTAACCAAAGAAGTAGAGACTGCCTTTTATAGAATTGTCCAAGAAGCATTAAATAACTCAGCTAAACATGCTGGAGCAAAAAATATTTCTATTGATTTAATTGAACAACATACTCAAGTTGTTCTAACAATTGTTGATGATGGTAAGGGTTGTATTTTAGATATTGAACAAAAAAACAGTTTTGGCCTTATGGGAATGTCAGAACGCGCTAGAATTGTTGGCGCAGAAATATCTATGAAGTCTCAACCAGGCAAAGGTTTTTGGGTTCAAGTTACTTTACCTAAAGGGAAACCTGTTAGTTATGAGAAAATTAAGAGTATTATTAGCCGATGATCATGCATTGGTGCGAAGTGGAATAAGAGCCCTTTTAGAAGCACAACCAGATATTGAAGTTGTTGCTGAAGCTGATGATGGCAGAGAAGCCTTAAGATTAACTAGTGAACTTTGCCCAGATATTGCCATTATTGATATTGCTATGCCAGGACTTAATGGTATAGATACCTTAAGACAAATATTTGATGTATGTCCTTCAGTAAAAGTCTTAGCTTGTTCTATGTACTCAGATTTACCTTATATTATTCAATCCTTGAGATTGGGTGCTTGTGGTTATTTGATGAAAAATAGCGCTAAGGATGATTTAATACGTGCTGTTAATGCGGCTAGAGTTGGAAAGTGCTTTTTAAGTCTAGATGCAGCTACTCAATTAGTAGAAGGATTTGTACGTAAGGTAGATAATGAAGAGACAAAAGATTCTTTAACTAGCAGAGAACGCGAAATTCTACAGTTAATTGCCGAAGGTAAGACAAACAAAGATGTTGCAAATACTCTTAATCTTAGCCTTAAAACAGTAGAAACTCATCGTACTAACTTAATGCGCAAACTTAAAGTCAAAGAAGTAACAGGACTTGTGCAATATGCCATCAGAAAAGGCTTAATTAAACTCACAAACTAAAGAACAAATATTTTATGTCATTAAAAAACTTTATTGTCTCAATGCCTAAAGTTGAGCTTCATGTTCATTTAGAGGGCTCAATTCAACCTAGCACTCTGCTAAAACTTGCTAAACATCATCAAATTAAACTCCCTGCTGATACTGTAAAGGGATTGCAGGAATGGTATAAATTTAAGGATTTTCCTCATTTTGTAGAAATTTATTTAACAATTTCCTCTTGTATCCAAACACCTGATGATATTGAGCTAATTACTAAAGAATTTTTAATTAATCAAGCTAACCAGAATATTCGCTATAGTGAAGTGACTTACACTGCATATACTCACTATAAATTTAGAAATATTGCTTTTGAAGATCAACTATCTGCTATTAATCGTGCTCGTGCTTGGGCAGCTAAAGAATATGGTATTTCTATGGCTTTAATTATTGATATTCCAAGAACCATTGCTCCAGAAGAAGGTTTATTAGTTGCAGATTGGGTAATTAATGCTAAAGATAATGGAGTTATTGCTTTAGGTTTGGGTGGGCCAGAAGTTGGCTATCCAGCAGAACTTCATAAAGATGCTTTTGAGAAAATACTTGATGCTGGAGTTACTAGCATTCCTCATGCAGGTGAAACCGTTGGAGCTGAAAGCATTTGGAGTGCATTAAATAACTTAAAAGCTAAACGTATTGGACATGGTGTACGTTGTTTGGAAGATATTAAATTAGTAGAGTACCTTAAACAAACTCAAATTCCATTAGAAGTTTGTCCATCTAGCAATGTATGTTTAGGAGTTGCTAGAAATTTAGCTGAACACCCATTGCCAAAACTCTTAGAAGCAGGTCTTTATATAACTATTAATTCTGATGATCCACCAATGTTTGATACTACTTTGACAGATGAGTATTTTAGAATCTCTGACACCTTTGGTTTTAATAGAGATGAGCTACAAAACTTTGTAATTAATGCAGTTAAAGCTAGTTTACTTTCTGAATCTGATAAACAAAAGATGGTACTAGATTTTCAAAAAGAGTTTAGTAAGTTATATTGAAAATCTAACTTGTTTTTTATTATTTCTTGTGATACAAAACAAATATTAGTAAGATACTGTTAGCTATTTACTTATAATTTTTAGGATTCTTTGTGATTGTATAAAACCTGGATGTTAAACTTGGTTTAATTCTTACTACTTTACCTTATCTACTTAATTTAACATAATAAGTTTTTCTATATTAATAGCAAAATACTGAAGTATAACACCTAAAGCAATAAATATTTTTTAAGAGCTATTACTGTTTTACTGATTGTGTTCGAAATACCCAATAGCAAGCCAAATTATTATTAGATTACTTAATAGTAATAGCGTATTAGTCTGTAATAAAGTATAAGAGTTAGTATCAATTTTTAACTCTATAGATTTCGTGTTTCTAGACTTGGCCTTTTTAAGGATTTGTTATTATGAATCTTACCAATTCAATGATTTCAGAACTAGGTAACAAAGTATTGTTAGGTATTGATGAGTTGTGGAAAGAAACTCTAGGGGATTCAAACATATGTATTGCCATACTTGATGGACAAGCAAATCTGTCACATCCTTGCTTTATTAATAGAAATCTTACCAAAATTGACACTGTTGTCTCAGATACTGTAGCAGGGCTTTCCATAGAACATGGTACAAATGTAGCTAGCATAATCTTTGGAGACCATACAGATACAAACAGAATAAAAGGTATAGCTCCTAATTGTCGTGGTCTGTTAATACCTATATTTAGCAGCAATGAAAATTCATCAGTTTCCTGTTCACAGCTTGACCTTGCACATGCCATTTCTCTTGCTGTGCAACATGGAGCAAATATCATAAACATAAGTGGTGGACAATTAGATAATTCTGGTGAAGCTGAGCCGTTACTGGCTGATGCTGTAAGATTATGTGCTAAAAGCAATGTATTAATTGTTGCAGCGGCAGGAAATAATGGTTGTGACTGTTTACACATTCCTGCGGCACTTCCTTCGGTTCTTGCCGTAGGTGCAATGAATGCAGAAGGTTTACCACTAGAAAACAGTAATTGGGGAAAAAAATATCAAACTCAAGGTATTCTTGCTCCTGGTCAAGATATCTTAGTAGCAATGCCTGATGGAACTGTAGCTTTACGCACTGGTACAAGTTTTGCCACTCCAATTGTTTCAGGTATTGTTGCGCTACTGTTAAGTATACAGTTAAAACAAGGATTAAAACCAAACCCCAGTGTTATACGCCAAGCAGTTTTAGATACTGCTATTGGCTGCATTGAAGAGCCATTTTCAGATTGTCAGCGTCTTTTAGCAGGCCGCATTAATATTATTGAAGCATTGAAAAAAATTAAAAAAGGAGAAAGTATGTCTGAACAAAAAATAGAAGCTTCTGAAGCACTCCAGAACCTAAATAGCAATTCTGTTACTGTCCCAGAAAACATTAAATCCTCAGGGCTTCCCAACCCAACGGAAACAGACATGATAAAGAAAGAATTATTAAATCCCCAACCATTACAAACCTCTTTTTCAGGCAACAGTAATAGCAATTATGCAAACGGTGTCTTTCCTTCTGGTGTGGGTGGTAGTTGTGGAAGTAGTGGTACTACTCCACCAGCATTAATCTATGTGTTAGGGCAAATTGGCTTTGACTTTGGTAGTGAGGCTAGGCGGGATTCATTACAACAACAATCTAAGCAAAATATTGAATTACCAAAAGTATTGTTAAACTACCTTCATCATCATCCTTCCCATGCTAGTAGTATTATTTGGACACTTACCCAAGACACTACCCCAATATATGCTATTCAGCCCTCTGGGCCTTTTGCGGATGTTGGGTATGAGAGGTTGAGAGAGTTTCTTGATGACCAAGTTGAAAAAAAAGCTGAATGGGTATCAATACCAGGAGTTGTTTCTGGCAAAGTTACTTTATTAAATGGGCAAACTGTACCAGTTCTTTACCCAGAAGTTAGAGGTATGTGTAATTGGTCAATAAAAGAATTAGTTGAACAAATGGTAACTGGTAGAACTAATAGAGCAAAGAGAATAGAAGAAATAAGTAGATTCCTTCGGCGAGTTTACTATGAGACACATAATCTAGGGCGTTCTTCTCAAGAAAGAGCTATTAATTATGCTGCAACAAATACATTTCAAGTGACTCAAATTTATAACTCTGCAATAAAAAATAATTTGGTTCTTAATAATATTGGTATAGAACGTAGCCCTATTTGTAGGCCAGGATCAGATTGTTGGGATATAAAACTAGTATTTTTCAACCCTTCTAAGCCGTTTGAACAAGCTCGTAGAGTTTACCGATTTACTATAGATGTTAGTGATACTATTCCTGTTTCTGTAGGAGAGGTAAGGGATAATTATATTTATCAGTGCTCAATATAATTTGGCATTTTTCTGTACTGAGAAGCATTTCTGAGAAATTAATTATAAAAATTACATTCACATTGCCAATGTCTTTTCATAGGTTGCAATAGTGATCTTGAAGCATTAAAAAAATTAAAGGAGAGGGTATGTCTGATTTCACTAATGACGGTTATACAAATAGTATTTTTCCTTCTAATGGGGGTGGTAGTTGTGGATGTGGTGGCACTTCTACACCACTGCCTTTAGTATATGCAATAGGGCAAGTTAGCTTTGACTTTGGTACTGAGGCTAGACGAGAGTCATTACTTGAAAATCCCAATGAAGAAGGTTTCATTTTACCAGCAGACCTGATAAAAAGCTTTGATGCTAATCCACTCAAGGCTGCTAACCTTATTTGGACAATTAACTTAGATAATACCCCAATATATGCTATTCAGCCCTCTGGCCCATTTGCTGCTGATGGTTATAGATTTTTGATAGAGGTTCTCAAAAAACAACATAAAGAGGAAGTTGAGCAAGTATCAATACCAGGTGTTGTTTCTGGTAAAGTTACTTTAATTAATGGACAAGTAATACCAGTTCTCTTTCCTGAAATTAGAGGTATGTATCCTTGGTCAAACACTGAACTAGTTAAAGATCTTAATAGAAAATACGATATAGTTCATTTTCTTAGACTAATTTACTATGTAGCTCGAAGTCTAGGCATCTCTGCACGAGAAAGAGCCATAAACTATGCAGTGACCAATGCATTTGAACGTTATGCGATCTATAAATCTGCAATAAGCGAAGGAATGGCGCTTGATACTATAGAGGTTGAGCCTAACTCTATTTGTAGGCCAGGAGCAGATTGCCTGGATGTAAAACTAATATTTTTCAATCCCTCTAAAATATTTGAAGGTTGCAGGATATATCGACTTACTGTAGATGTTAGTGACATTATTCCTGTAGTAATAGGAGACATACGAGATTGGTATGAAGATAATAGCTTATGTAGGTCAGGATCTGTTGAACCATCAGGGTTTACTACACCAAATATAGTAAAACAAGAATTAACTCCTCGGCTGCAAACAGCTTTTAATAGCATAGATGTAAATAGTGTATTTCCTTCTGGTGGTGGTAATTGTACTTGTAGTACTAACACCTCACCATCTTTAGTATATGCAATAGGACAAATTGGTTTTGACTTTGGCACTGAAGCAAGAAAAGATTCATTTGTACAACAAATTGGTAGAGAAGATGTCCATTGTTCAGAAGTAATGTTGGCGCATTTTAAAGATAATCCATCTGATGCTGCTAATATTATTTGGACACTAAATTCAGATGGTATTCCAATATATGCTATTCAACCATTTGGGCCTTTTGCAAATCTTGGTTATCACCAGTTGAGAAAATTTTTAGAAGAACAACAACAGCAACAACAGCAACAACAGCAACAACAGCAACAACAAGTATCAATACCAGGTGTTTTATCTGGAAAGATTATGTTACTCAACGGGTATACTGTACCAGTAATCCACCCAGAAATTAGAGGTATGTATTCTTGGTCAAAAGCTATAGAAAAGGCTGAAGATCAAGCTAATGCAGAGTTTGCAAAGACTGACCCAAAGCTAGAAAAAGTCTTAGGTAAAATTAAAGAAGAGTCAGATAATCTTTTTCCAAGACTTTACAATGAAATTCGCAGTTTAGGACTTACTCCGCGAGAAAGAGCTATTAACTATGCTGTAACTCGCGCTTTTCAACTTAATGTTGTCTATAGGATTGCAAAAATTGAAAACATAGAAAGTAAATCTATAAAAGTAAAGCCTATTAATATTACTTATAAAGTTGCAAAAACTCAAGAAACAGAACTAGAAGTAGAGCCTATTAATATTGCGTATGGGATTGAAAAAATTGAAGAAATAGAATTTGAATCTATAGAAGCAACACCTAGCCCTATTTGTCGACCAAAAGGAGATTGTTGGGATGTGAAGATAATCTTTTTCAACCCTTTCAGACGAGTTGAACAGCCTCGTATAATGTATAAGTTGACAATAGATGTTAATGATGTTGTTCCTGTAAAAATAGGAAAAATGCACTTTTTTAATGTGTAGCGTTTTTGTAGCTCAGGAAATAAAAGGAACTTTCCTGCGATTGCTAAAAAAGTTTGCCTTATAACAGAACTAGAAAGATGTTACTTAGAAAAATTTTTCTTTAGATTTGTAAAATTAACTCTGTTTAATCTTCCTAGTTTAAAACCCTTAACACAACTCCCTAGTCTAGTTTGTTTACTGTAATATTATCAAATAGATAAAATTACAGTTTTAATAAACCCTAAGATTATATAGGTATCGCTAGTATTTTAGGCGATATATAGCTGAAACAACAAATATTTTTTAAGGAGAAAATAATGAGATTACCAAAACAAGCTAAACCTGTTAAACGCAAATTAAACTCATCTACAATTGTTAGCCCTAAACGTATTGTGCCTTCATGCCCACCCTGTCCTTCTGGATACAGTTGTTGTAACGGAGTCTGTCAAAAAGGCCCAGTCTGTTGGTAGATAGCTCTACTATAAATACCTTAGTAGTCTATACCTTACTGATTACAGCAGTAATCCTTGTGAAGTATACAGGTATAATTTAAAGGACATATTAAGGGCATAACTGCCCAAATCAAATATATACAGTTGCATGTTATTGCTGACGAAGTCTGTAAACGTTTGACAAATAAAGGAAAGCTACTTTATGAGAATTTTTAGTTTCAAAATAGTAGTTAACTCTTACTTCGCCAGCAATAATCTTTAACTTCAGAAACTTCCTTCTAGTGTAAACAACAGTTTTTGTATCTCAGCCTTAGAAAGCTTGCACTCTGGTAGAGAAGGTGTCAGATCGTTAAAAGTGCTAGGAGAGAAAGATGGATTTTGTACAAATGTCTGATAATCTATCATTGTAAGAGAAGTAGCAGGTGCAACTGAAAAAACTATTCCCTGTTGCTGGTCATTAAACCAAAACCAGAAGTTCGCCCGACGTGGACTGGTAAGCTCGACTGACCAAATTGTTACCTTACGTGACCCAAAGTAAGGGTTGTTGATCACTGCCCGGCAACGTCCGTTGCCAGCTTGGACGAAATTTGGCACAGGCATCGCAACAGCCCCAGCATCGGGGATATGACAACTAGCTTGCCACTGCGATTTCAATTTATTCCATTCATAACTAAATTCCGGACCTCTCCTCCCACGCGGCAAAAGCAGATCTGTGCGCGTGTCATAATTTCCTGGTTTTTGCTGACTGACAAACACCGTAACCTGAGCTTTGTTTACTGTGTAGTCATAATAGAGTTGACAGTGGTATGGATAGGCATCTTGACCCATCATATAGCAAATACTATGCACCTGATTGGTCCAGACAGGTGCTTTTGGCTGAGACTTTGGAAAATGAAGGCCTGGAATGACCGCAGCAATATTCTTGGGTCTACATCGGACTTGAGATGCACCCTTCGGTGGATTTGCCATCGCCGTTAGGATGTCTTGGGGGTTAACCATTGGACTAGGTGCATTTCCACTAGTTGGCTTGCATTTTATCCTTTTCCATTTTGTCTTTTTATTTGTCTTTTTAATAGTTAGAAAATTAACGAGGTAGTATGCACCAAGCACAGGGATATTAAAGTCGTTAGTGTTATTCACATTCATGATCCGGCTCAGCTTGTTACTTTTACGTAAGAATGAAAACCATGTTCCAGGTGTATTTTGGGGGCCAGCGGCACAATATCCATGGCATCGTCGGTTAACTACCTTCCATGTTCCAATATAAGAGAAACCTTTGTCATGAAGAAATGTTGTAGTGGGTACCTGCACAGTTGTTGGGTATGGGCCAAATGCCTTTTTGACTTGGTTCGGACGGGGATCCTTTGGATCTGATACCAACCAAAACCAAGATGTTTGATTGTTGTTGGTTTCGAAAAGAAAATCGTAATACAGAAGGCTCTCAAGCAAGTACAAACGCACTCTCAGATATCGATGATCTGGCCGCACAGCATTATAGTAAATCCTTGCAACAACAAGTTCATCACTAGAACTCAAGGGTGACTGCGCATCAAGGCCACCAAAAGGTGTTAGCAAAGCGGTTGCCGACCAATTATCTGAAAAGACTGGAGGCTTAGAATTGGAGTTGGAGAAAAGAATATTACGAACCTCCTCTGGCGATGGTACATTTAGGTTTATGCAGTTTTGTTGATCATTCTGGTCATTTTGTGATTTTGCCATTTTTTCTCCTAGGTTAAACTACCTTTATAAAAGCGATAACTTAATAATTTATAATGCAAGAATAGAGTCAGGTGGAGTAACTAGTTTGTAAACTAAATAATCTAATTTTACAAATTGATGTAGGAGCAGGGCTTGTCTCTGCCCGTCTTACATTCTTGCTTCGCCCTGCCCCTACATTAACTTATAAAAATATCAAACGACTACTTTGCGTTGTAGTAACTGTCATTTTAATTCCATAGCTAGGCGTAACCCCATATTAGAACCGTAGCCAGAAGAATCAGCACCAGTGCGAAGTGCCGACCGAGACTTAGCAACACCCATTCCAAAACTACCTCCACGAAAAACACGGCCCCACATTGGAGCAGGATCCTTTGATATATCTACAGTCAGATCATCTACATACCAACCCGAACACCACTCCATTACATTTCCATGCATATCGTAGAGCCCCCATGCATTTGGTTTTTTCGTTCCTACTGGATGTGTCTTCATATCAGCATTCTTACTGTACCAAGCCATTTCATCTAAATCTCCTGCGTAAGGTCCTTTACTACCTGCACGACAAGCATATTCCCATTCTGCCTCTGAAGGCAGGCGATAGGTTTTTCCTGTGAACTTTGATAATCTTCTGCAAAACTCTGTGGCTTCTTCCCAGTTTACTTGTTCTACTGGCAAAGTATCTCCTTTAAAATAAGAAGGATGTGCTAAAAGAATAGTATTTATCATTGGCAAATTTGCTACTACATTCCATTGTTCTTGTGTCACTTCGTACTTTCCTATATAAAATGGTGCTACTGTAACTTTATGTGGTACTTCATTTCCTCCCCTATTCTTTTCATCTAAAGGGGAACCCATTTCAAAACTACCTCCTTCTATTTTCACCATTTCTATTTTTACTGAGCTATTTAATACTTCTATAATAGTATTTTCATTGGAGGGATTTAGTGTAGTAGTATTTACTTCTTCTGTTTTTGCTTGTTCAATGTTTGCTGGTTGATTTCTTGGCACAAGCCTTCCTTCTATCAAATCTATAGGAACTTTTTCTTTTACAATCCAAGAAACTTCTTGGGGTGATCTAGTTTCAAGAAACAAATCCAATATTCTTATAGTTTTGTCTAAACTAGCAATAAGAACTTTCTTCCCATCACTAGAAAATACTCCACTACTTAAACTATCTGCTTGTCCTGATAATGTGACTAAAGATTTACCTGTTGTTGTTTCCCATATCTTAGCCGTATTGTCATTTTTATAAGCACTTGTCAGTATTAGCTTTCCATCTGGGCTAAATTCTCCTTTTCCTATTTCAGACTCATGTCCTAGCAAACTAGTTATTAAATTACCTGTTTGGCTATCCCAAAGATATGCAGAGTCTTTACTTGTGGTTAATATAGTTTTTCCGTCTACATTGAATTGAACACTAGTAATGGGTTCTTTGTGTTTTACTAAGGTATAAAGCAGTTTACCTTCTGGGACTTGCCAAACTTTAGCGGTGTTATCGGCACTTCCTGTAACTAAGAGTTTATTGTCTGGACTAAAGGCAAGGTTCAATACACCCGCTTGATGTCCAATCAGAGTTGTTTTTAGCTGTCCGTTGCTACTATCCCAAAGTTTAATGGTTTTGTCTGCTGAAGTAGTTGCTATTAAATTACCATCTTTGCTATAGCTTACGGCATAAATAGCCCCTTCATGCCCAGCTAGAGTATTTATTAATTTACCAGTAGCCGCTTCCCAAATCTTAGCTGTTTTATCATAGCTAATTGTGATTATTTGCTTTCCATCTGGACTAAAAATAGCTGCGGTTAGACTATCTGTATGTCCTTCAAGTGTTGCTACAAGACTTCCATCAGAAACTTTCCAGATTTTAGCTGTTTTATCCAAACTACTGGTAACAACTAATTTCCCATCTGGGCTAAATTGGACTGTTATTACTGTGTCCTCATGTCCTTTAAGAGTAAAGAGTTCTTTTCCATCAGAAACTTTCCAAATTTTGGCCATTTTATCACTACTAACACTTGCAACTAGCTGATTATCTGGGCTAAAGACAGCCATTATTACTCCTGCTGTATGACCGTTTAGATCAATAGGAGGATGATTTTCTACTTTTGCTAAAGCTACTGATAACATATATCTAAGTGCTAAACTAGTGCGTCCTTTTAAGTAAGCTTCACTTAAATAAACAGCTGCGTTTTCTAAATTTCCTTTAATGATTTCTTGTCGACCTTGTTCTTCATAAAGTTCTAAAGTATGTAGGAGCTGCTCTTGGGTTTGTTGCCTTTGATAAAACAATACAGTTGAAGCTATTAATAAAACAACTATTGCAGTTATTACCAAAACTTGTTTTATACGTTGGCTGCGGCTTGCTTCTGATAAACTTGCTTGTGCAAAGGCTTCTTCTACTTCTGTTAATTTTCCTTGATAATGACTGCTGCGCCATAGTTGATACTCTGCTAATGCTTCATCACGCCACAATAAGCCTTTAGGACGATTGCGTTCTTGCCATTGCCTAGCAGCAGAACGAAGCTGATCGCGGAGTCTTGCCCCTTCCATATCTTCTTGACGCCATTTAACAAGGCGAGGCCAGGTTTGTAGTAGTGCCTCATGGATAATTTCAATGCGATCTATACCTTTTTCACCTTCAGTAGCTACTAAAAGCCTAGCAGATATAAGTTTTTCTATAACTGCTTCACTTTCTTCTGTTTTTCCAAGTAGTTGTAGTAACTCTAAGCGAGTTAAAATAGCTCGTGTTCCTTGACTTGTTACAAGATGGCGAAATGCTTCACGAACAAGAGATTGCTCAGCATTCGTCATTTTTTCTAGCATACTTTCAGCATGATGAGCTAGAACACCGCCTACACCACCCATAGACTCATAACTTCTGCGACGAAGTTGTTTAAACTGATTGTCACGCTGCTCCCAAAGTTTGACGGCAGTAAAGGCTAGTAAGGGTAATGCACTAGCTTGTCCTGTTAGCTCATTTACTATTTCTGTGGGAAGGCTACTATCTTCAAACTCATAGCCTATTCGTCTAGCTGGAAGTATTAGTATTCTAAGCAGTTGAGAAGAATCAGGAGTTGTTAAGATTTCTATCGATTGATTAAGACGATTTTTTAGAGCATTTAATTCTTTAGCACGAACTAAAAAATCATCTCGCATTGTTAGTACTACTCTAATAGGATCTTCTTCTAATCGTGCAAGTGCTACAAGTGCTTCTACATAAAGCTTTTGCTCTGTTTTTTCTAAGCAAAGTGTAAATATCTCTTCAAATTGATCTACAACTATTAAAATTACACTATTACTAGCTGTAGCAAATTTTCTTAAGGTTTTAGCTAAAAAGTCTATATCTTTTTCTAGTTCAGATTTTAAATTTGTTAGTTCAAGTCCTAATTTAGTAAGTTTTGCAGATAAAGTAGATATAGGAGAAATACCAGGGCGAATAGTTAATGTTTTCCAATTTTTATCCAAATTAGCAATAACACCTGCTTGTATAAAAGAGCTTTTGCCTGTTCCTGATGGGCCTACTACTGCTAGCAGAGGTTGTACTCTTAAGCGATTAAGAAAGCTTTCTGTTTCTTTCTCTCTTCCAAAAAATAATTTTGAATCTTCTGGAGAAAAGCTAGCTAACCCTAAATAAGGGGATTCTTCAAGTAATGGGTCTGTTTTAGCTTTTTGTTCTCCTGCAAAAAAATGTTGTTTTGCCCAATCAAAAGCCGATTGTGTTTCTATTTCAAAAGCTTGAGGAAAACTAACTAGTTTTGCTCCATGTCTTGATTTTCCATCAAGTAAAAAGATTTCTTTTGTTGCTCCTAAAGATGGCTCTGCTATTTCTACTAACGGCCATAATGAGAGAACAAAATATCCATTTGCATCTACTAAGATTGCTTTTTCATCAGCTAAGTTGCTACTTTTTAATGAAAGTGAACTAGGATTTTTTGCAATTCCCATCCATTTAGTAGCTTGATTTGCTTTAGTTTCCACTAAGAAATAATCACATATCCAAGATACTTCTCTTAATAATTTAGTAAGTTTAGATAAAAATTCTTGAAGTAATACTATTAGAATGTCTTCATTTAATGAGACAGACATTGGTATTTTTTCTTGTAGTTGCAAAAGGCTAGCAAACACCTCACTTATAGAGCTAGGTGTATCCTCATTACTAGCAAAAAAAAGTGATACAAGCTCTGGAATAGCAAAGGCATCTCTTTTTTTAGCAAAACTGCGACATAATTCTGTAGACAGTTCTATCCATTGGGCTTCGCTTAATGTTTCCTTATATAGATCACTTATTAATTGATTGATTAGCTCGTTATTTTGTGGTCTGTCAGCAATACTAGTATAACTAGCTAGGGTTAATATACCTATATAACGCACTAATGCTCGAAACAGTAATAGGACTCTATCTTTAAATTGATAGGCATTATGAGAAGCTATAAGACTTGCAATGCTTTCTGCTATTGGTTTTGGAGCATTAGCTAATAGATTTTCTTTTATAATCTCATCAAACTCAGGCAAGATGGATTTTTCTTCATTAAAATTTGCTGCTAGTCGAAATTCTTTTGCAAATTCTAAAGCTGTTTGGTACCGATCTTTTGGGTTTTGGGCTAAGGCTTTTTGTAAAACATAATTAATTTTAGCAGGAAACCCTTCTTTAAGAGGAGGAACTTCTTTAGAAGTATGTGTTCCATAAAGATCAAACCCATATTTCTTAAATGGAAGTTCTCCAGTAATTACTTTATAGGCTAAAATGCCTAAGGAGTAAATATCGCTTCTGGCATCAACATTTTCATTTTTCCATTGTTCAGGCGACATATAAGGAGGTGAGCCTATAACTCCTTGTGTTTTGAGGATTTCTATTTTTCCATTAATTTTAGGAGGGTCAAGATCTGTTATTAGGTTTTTAGACTTAGGCGTTTTCTCTGGTTTTGCAGGGTTTTCTATATGTTTATTTTGATTACTAATTATGGTTTCTTGATTAGTAAATTTGTTATTATCAAGAATAGTTTCTTGGTTTTTTAAATTATCACTTGTAATAATAGTATTTTGGTTCAAAGCATTATCAACAATAGTTTCTTGCCCTTTAAACATATTACTATCAATAACAGTATTTTGATCCTCTAGAACGTCATTGCTAATATAATCAAAGTTTATTTCTGTACTAGTAATTTGTTGTGATGTTAAAGAATTATCAATAATAATTTCTTGAGGATTTAAACCATTATCTGCAAGTGTTTTTAAGTTATTAAATTTATTACTTTCTTTTGAGGTTTTATTAGTGATAGTAGCTTTTTCTTCAGCAGAGTTTTGATTTAAGCCTTTGGCAATCCCAAAATCTAGGAGTTTAGGCAGCAGTCGACCAGCGCGAGAAATAATCATAACATTAGCAGGTTTAATGTCACGATGAATTATATTTGCTTCATGAGCAGTATGAACTACTTCACAGATTTTATCTAATAGAGGAACAAATTTTTCTAATGGCAATGTTCTTTGAGTTCTAAGTATTTCATCTAAAGGAGTACCATTAACATACTCCATTGCAATCCACATTAATCCATCGCTTTCTGCTCCAAATGAGTAAATATGTGCTGCATATGGATGTTCAAGACGGGATGCTAAATGAGCTTCCTGCTTAAATCGTTCTATTATATTTTTTTTGGTTCTATGTTTTATATGTAATACTTTGATGACAGCTTCTCTGTCTAGGGTTATTTGAGTCGCTTTATAAACTGCTCCAAACCCACCTTCTCCTAGTTTTTTCTTAACTAAAAAGTCCCCTAGTTGTCGACCTATCATTGGGTCTTTTTTGTCAATGCTCGTAATATCATTTATATTTTTTTCAAGATCAGAAGAGCTATCCTCAAGTATTAATAGATCATTTTTAGTTGTTTCATTTGAGTTGCCAATAACTCCTTTTTTTAGAAACGATTGCTTTTCTACTTGTTGAAAGCTTTCAATCAATACTTCTACTTCTTTGCGTATTTCTTGATCTTGACAATTTAAATCAAGAAACACACCTCTTTTATCTTCATTTAGCTCTATAGCATTTTGAAATAATTCTTTAATTTTTTGCCAACGTTCGGGAGTCATAAAAGTCAAACCCTTTTAGTTCAGTAGTTTAATACTAGTTTAACTAGCGGCTTACTTTCTGCTATAGAGTTAAAGAGTTAAATAGCACTGTTGATTTGTTTATATAACCAACTCCTTGCCATATTCCATTCTCTCTTTACAGTTCCAGACGATATACCAATTACCTCAGCAGTTTCTTCTATTGTTAGACCCCCAAAAAATCTTAACTCAATAATGCGGCTTTGTTGAGGGTCGAAACGTTCTAATTCCTTAAGAGCTTCATCTAGTGCAATTAAATTGAGATCTTTTTTCTCTGGTATGTCTAAAATATCTGTTAATGTTACATTTACATTTTGACCACCTCGTTTTTCTGCTTTTATATTGCGAGCATGATCAACCAAAATATTTCTCATCAATTGTGCAGTTACACCAAAAAAATGTGCTCTATTTTTCCAGGTAATGTTATTTATATTAACCAGTTTCAGGTAGACTTCGTTGATTAAACCGGTAACTTGCAAACTGTGGTTAATTTGCTCACCATGCAAACGAATTGCTGCCAATTTCCGCAGTTCTCTATAAACTTTTGGTACTAGTTTATCTAAAGCCCCTTTATCACCATTGTTCCAGGCTACTAGCAACTCTGTTACATTATACTTTTCCAACATATCCAACATAAGTTAACCTTAAACAATAGAACCACTTGAATTTTTCAAGCCTAAGAAGTTCTCTGCCCATAAAAAATTTTAGCAGTACTTTGATCCATTTTAGCCAAGCATTACGCCTGTATTAGTAGAGATAAAAATTTATGTGTGAATTTTTATTAATGCTGCTCAGCATCAATTTTACAATTCTACTACATGCGGTATTAAATTTAGAGGATTTTGTTTTTATTTTTATATCATTTATATGTAGGCATTTTCAACTAATTTTAGCCTAAAACTAATAGAAAAAATAATAATGACTCAAAGTTAGTACCTGTTTTAAAACTAGGTAAAGTGCAAATTAGAATCAAAATATATGTGATACTTAGGTGATTATATGTTTTAGTAGAAAAACTAATTTATAAGACTAATAAATCTATTTTCAGTAAGTTCAGTAGAGAATAAAAAAATGCCTACGAAAAACTATTGAATTGGAGATTACTGGAAATTTCATAAAATAATAGTATTGGTATTTTTATTTATATCAAACCAAATCAAACTAAAAAAGAAAATCAATGAGGGAAGCCAAGATGATACCAAGTACTCCAACTGATGCTCAAAATCAGGAAGAAAAATACAGTTTTTTTAGTGAAGAGTTTTTAACTGCATTTACAAAGAGTCTTAAGGCAAGTTTAATAGCTGAAAAAACAAATCTAGACATAGTTGAATTAATACAGCTATGTTGTATTGGTGATGAAGAAGCTTGGGATCAATTCATTGATAAATTTCATCGCCGTATTATGCTTTATGCATATCGTCTAAAATCTAGTTACTGTGTAAAAGGATTAAATGAGTTAGAAATAGTGGAAAAAGTTTTTTTAAAATTATTAGCAGATAAATACTCTGTATTAAAAGAGTTTCGAGGAAATACAGAAGAATCTTTTACAAGATATCTACTTATTATTACTAGAAATGTAACCATAAATATTATACAAAAAAAAATGTAAGATAAAGATTTTAGTAACATATTTTTATTAAAGTACTAGCTAATAATAAAATTAATATATTAGTGTTGATTAGGCATTATGCCGACGTACTTTGCCCTCGGACGGATTAGGCGATTAGTTTGATATTCTTCTATAATATGGCCTATCCAACCGACTGTACGCCCAATGGCAAAGAGTGTAATAGCTGCTCCAGAAGGTAAATTTAATGCTTGAGTTAAAGTTGCTAGACTTGCATCTAAGTTAGGGAGTTCTCCGGTTAGTGAAAGCATTTCTTTAGCTATTTCTTGTTGGATTAATATAGCATTGCTCTTAGGTGCAGCTTCTTCAGCTAACTCAATTAACATTTTGGCTCTTGGATCTCCCTTTGGATAGAGGGAATGACCAAAACCAGGAATTTTTTCCCCTCTCCTTAAACGATTTACTAGTACTGACCGAGCATTTGAAGGTGAGCCTATTTCACGAAATAAAAGCTCTACTTGTTCACTTTGTCCACCATGTTTATAACCTTGCAGTGCCGCTAGTCCTGCTGTTACTGCTAAATAAGGGTTAGCTCCTGTGGATGCAACACAACGTGCTGTAAAAGTAGAGGCATTTAACTCATGATCTGCACACAATATTAACGCTGCGTTTATCAATTTGGCGGCTATTTTATTTTTTCCTGACCAAGCTTTTTGTAGTGTCTTAGCCAAAGTTTCTTCTAAATGAATTGTTTTAGCTGCTATTAAAACCACAAGCCTTAAAATTTGTGCTCCTGTGCTAGCAACTGCACTTGGCTTTAAATCATAGGCTGCTGGGTCTGATACAGAGGCTAAAGGAACTAATACTTGAAAAGCTTCCATAAAAGATAAATTTGATATCTTAGAATGAAGTTGCTCTAATTGTTCTGTATATAAATGGGTCCTTACAGTAGGAAACGGTAAATTTAGATCTCCTAGCCAAATTAAACTTGCAACTTCCTCTAGAGTATATTGACTGGCTAGATCTACTACGTTTTGTCCTCTGTAATAAAGTGCTCCCTCAGAAATTAAGGATATTTCTGAGGCTAAAACAGGCGTTCCCCAATCTAGTGCTGTTTCTGCTGCTTTAGCAGGATTTCTGCGCAGATCTTTACGGTTTTTAATAGCTAAAATATCTTCTCGATTGTAGCGTCTTGAACGAGGATCGCTACCTGCTTCTGAACGAATTAACCCACGACTTACATAGGCATAAAGTGTTGCTAGGTTTATGTCTAGTTCTTTTGCTGCTTCTTTTGCCGTCAAATAACGCTCTTGATTGTCCATACCTGTCTACCTGGCTAGAAAAATTTTGTTTGATCTTTGTTATGAAAAGAAAATTTTACTCACCTTTATATTAATTTAATATATTGATTTATGAATCAATATTGACAATATATAATCAACTAATCAATAATCCAATTGTCAACAAAATAAAATCTTTGGAGGGCTTATGAAATCGGGATTAGATGATATAGTTGTTGCTCAAACCGTTTTGAGTGAGGTAAATGGTAAGGAAGGTAAATTAATAATTCGTGGATTTTCTGTTGAAACTTTAGCAGAAACTTCAAGTTTAGAAGGTGTTGCTACAAAGCTTTGGGAAGGTTTTACATCAAAAGATGATACAGTAGAAGACCTTATAAAGGCTTTAGGACAAGCTAGAAAAAGAGCTTTTGAGAAGCTCCTTTTATTTGTAAAAGAAGCCGCTAAAATGCCTCTTATTGAAGGCTTGAGGCTTGGACTTGCAAGTCTATCTGATAGAGAAGAACTACCACACCATTACTTAGTTACAGCCTCAATTCCTGTTTTTCTTGCTGGACTAGTTCGAACAAAGAAACAACAGCCTTTAATTGCTCCTGATCCAACACTAAATCAAGCAGCAGATTTCTTAAGAATGTTAAATGGCAACAGAGTTGATAAGGCTTTGGAAGAAGCTTTGGACAAATATTTAGTTACTGTTTCTGATCATGGAATGAATGCTTCTACTTTTACTGCAAGAGTTATAGCTTCAACAGGAGCAGGGCTTATCTCTTCAGTTATTGGAGCAATTTCAGCCTTAAAAGGGCCTTTGCATGGCGGGGCACCAGGGCCTGTATTGGATATGATAGATGAAATAGGTTCAGAGAATAAGATTGATAAATGGATAGCTCAAGAACTTGTTTCAGGTAAACGCCTAATGGGATTTGGGCATAGAGTTTACCAAGTTCGTGATCCTAGAGCAGATGTATTAAAAAAAGTAGTTGAAGATTTAAGACAAAAGGGAAATGAGCGACTAATTTTTGCTGAGAAAATAGAAAAAGCTGTATTAAGTGCTTTAGCTAAACATAAACCTGACAGACCACTGCACACTAATGTAGAGTTTTATACAGCTTTAGTGCTTGAAGCCATAGGGTTAGAAAGAGATATGTTTACACCAATTTTTGCAATGGGGCGTGTAGTTGGATGGGTAGCTCATGTTTTTGAACAAGAAAAAACAGGCAGGCTTATACGTCCTCAATCTGAATATATTGGCCCTAAATTCTAGTCCCAGGGGTTGAGCTATAAAAATGTTGGGCAACTGTAATAAATAAATGTGTTTTCAAGAGGGAATAAATATAAGTGGACATTGTTTCTATTAGACCAACGCATATT
>JBDIBI010000026.1:0-100092 GCA_039812885.1 Blastocatellia bacterium | reverse complement strand
TAACAGTTAACGGACAAGATGTTTCCTCAAGAGTAAGCGGTCAATCCGACAACTCTATCACTGTTAAAGGCAACAAGAAGAGATTAAACCTCAAAGCAGGTCCAAACCAAATCGTTGTAACCTCTGGCGGCGTAACTTCCAATACCTTCGTATTGAACTTACTAAGCGCTGAAGAGTAATAACTCTCTTCTCTAGGTTTTACAATAAGAGCGAGCCGTATGGCTCGCTCTTATTTTTAGCAAAAACTTGGTATGAATTAAGTTTAACAACTTATATAATTATAGTGTTGATGAATGTTAAACCTAATTGATCTCAAGTATATAAGGTTTAATTATTTAAGTTTAATAAGCTTAATTGGTAATAATTTTGGAGGTTTTAATGTCTAAGAAGTTTTTTTATTTTCTGTTGACCTTAGTATTGATAAGCTCCTTGACAGCTTGCAAGAAAGATTCACAACCTGCACCTACTACTAATACTACTAATACTACTAATACTGCAACAACAAGTACTAATGCAGGTACAACAGAAAGTCCGACAACAAATGTAACGCCAGGAACAATAGCTCCTGGAATTGCTAACCCTGCCAATCCTAGATCAACATTAGTTAATGCACCAGCAGCAGATATAACATTGCCTAAAGATATTCCTACTTATCCAGGTTCTGAGCTCAAAGATAAAAAAATAACCAATATGATAAATAGGTTCTTTTTTACTACTTCAGCTAACATAAATGAAATTAGCAGTTTTTATCTTGAAGCCTTGAAAAAAGAAGGTTGGGATAGACGTGTTGAGCAAACAAATAGTGTAGATGGGCTTTATTTTGTTAAGCCAAAACGAACAGTTAGATTAATTGCCTATCGAGATGGAAAGGCTGGAAAGACCGATTATATTCTCAATATTGTTGATTTAACAGGTAATGTTCAAGATAAAGTTCAAGTGATGGATGAAAAAGGTTCTTCAAAAGAAGTAAAAGTAGGTAATGTTAATGATGCTATAAAGCTATCATATAAATTACCATCTGATGTTCCTGTTTATCCAGAAGCTACAAAGAAGGCAACTGAAAACCCTGGAGTTTGGTGGGAATACAAGAGTAAAGATCCTGTTAAGAAAATTGCATCTTGGTATGCTGAAAAGTTAAAAACAAGTGGTTGGGGTGTAGAACTAGATACTAGTGAGCTTGGTGATAGCATGGTTATCTATAACAAAACCATAGAAAATGGCGACAAGATGTATGTTGGGGTAAGAGTTAATGATATGAAAAAAGAAAATGAGCGTTGGATAACATTAATTAATTATCCTATTAACACTGTAATCCCTCAAGTAAAACCCATAAGTGAAGTAGAAAAAGAACAAGCAGGAGCAGCTAAATCTATTAGAGAGCAACAAAAGAAAGCTTTAGATGCAAAATTGAAAGCTGAAAGAGAAAGTAAACAATCTCAACCCCAAGAAAATTCAGCAGCTAATTCTGTACCTACTGTTAAAGTTCCTCAATTAAGTGAAGCAGAAAGAAAGAAAAAGCTAGAAGAATTAATGAAAGCTAGACAAGAAATACTAGACAAGAAAAAATAAAATTAGCAATCAGTAAAAATAACCTAGTAGCCAAGGGTAACATTATCCTTGGCTATTTTACTTAAGGTTAATAGATTTTCTCATTAAAGCATAAATCCTTTTAGTAAAGCAGTTGCCAATATAAACTAATTTTCCTAAGTAATAAAAATAATATTAAAGCTAATCTGCTAAATTAAAATTATCAACATAAACTTTTCTTTTGCCAAAGGTCTTAGTTATGGTAAATTGCAATATTATGTAATACATAGGACATGCTAGCCATACTCTTAAAGAACTGAGCATAAGGAAAAATGGATCTTTCGACAGCTTTTACTAGAACAAAACAATTACAAGAAACTATAGAAAATGTTATTCAAGGTAAATCAGAAGTTATACGACTAGCGCTAATTGCTTTGCTTGCTGGAGGGCACCTTTTAATAGAAGATGTTCCTGGAGTAGGCAAAACGACATTGGCCCATACAATGGCAAGATCCTTTAATTGTAGTTTTAATAGAGTACAATTTACAAGTGACTTGCTTCCATCAGATATTGTTGGTTTATCTATTTATAACCAAAGAACTGAAAACTTTGAATTTCGATCAGGTCCAATTTTTGCCAATGTAATTCTGGCAGATGAAATTAATCGAACTACCCCAAAAACCCAAAGTAGTTTGCTTGAGGCAATGGCAGAAGGACATGTAACAATTGAAAATAAAACTTATTCTCTGCCTCGTCCTTTTATTGTTTTAGCTACACAAAATCCTGTAGAACATCATGGAACTTATCCTTTGCCTGAATCACAACTAGATCGCTTTATGATGCGTATAAGTATGGGTTATCCAGAAATGGCGGCAGAAAAGCAAATCTTACGTAGTCAAATGTCTAGACACCCAATAGAAGAAATAGAACCAGTAATGCAGGCTAATGATGTGCTTGAGTTGCAGAAGCTTGTTAGGCAAGTTAAGGTTGATGACTTAATTTTAGATTATTTGGTCAAAATAGTTAATGCTACTCGTAATTCAGAACATTTAGAACTAGGAGTAAGCCCAAGAGCTAGCCTTTCTTTATTACATGCTGCACAAGCTTGTGCTTTATTAGAGAAAAGAGACTATTGTATTCCAGATGATATAAAAAATTTAGCTGTGCCTGTGTTTGTTCATCGACTTGTTGTAAATGCTCGCTATGGGGCTTCAAGAAGACAATCTGAAGAAGCTGAATCTATATTGCAAGATATTTTAAGGTCTATAGAAGTACCTCTCTAGTAAATGATCTTAAGGTTGTTGTTTAGAGTAATTTTAAATAGTTATTAACTGATAATCTATCTGTTGGTTAGATTTAGATAAATCCCTGGTAATAAACTACGTAATATGATTTCAGAAGAATTAAAAGATTTTAAGAAAATAGCACGTGAATTTTTAGTTACTACCTTTTTATTAGGTTCTGCATTAGTTTTGGCTATTGTTTCTAGTGCTTTGCTTAACACAGGAGACTATCAATTAGTTGTTGCCACTACAATATTGTCTTTGATTCTAGCTATAGCAGGTGGAATATATAGTGTTCCAAAACTCTCTAGAAGAATTAATTTAAGGTTCTTTTCTTTCCGCTCTTCTTATTCAGCTACTCCAGAAATGGCGTTTTTCCTTATTTTAACCATAATTGTAGGATTTGCAGCAATTAACACAGGTAATAATCTTTTGTATTTAGTTTTTTCTATACTTATATCTGTAATAATTGCATCAGGTATTATCTCAGAAAGTAGCTTACGTAAACTAGATGTGAGCTTAAGATTTCCTGAACATATTTTTGCTACACAAGAAACACTTTTAGAGCTTTCTTTAATGAATAGAAAAAAGATTTTACCTTCTTTTTCCTTAACTGTTGGAGTAGTTACTAAAGATGAAGAAAATAAGAAGTTATGGGAAAAAATGAGGGAACTATTTTTAGGCCCACAAATAGAAAAAGGCTTTGGTAGATTAGCACATTACGCAATTTTACCTGGTGGTGGTAAAGTAAATCAACGGATTGCTTATACTTTTAAGCAACGTGGGAGCTATCAGATTACAGGATTTATGATTACTACAAAATTTCCTTTTGGATTTTTGCGTAAAATGCAAGAAAAGGAAGCTGTTGGTGAGGTAATTGTTTATCCACAACCACAGTCTGTTAGCAATTTTACTGCTAGTATTCCTGTTCTAACAGGTTGGTTAGAAAGTAGCCAAAAAGGCAATAGTGCTGATTTATATAGATTACGCCAATATGTTCCAAGTGATAATATGAGACATGTAGATTGGAAAGCTACAGCTAGATCTCGTAGACTAACAGTAAGAGAATTTACTAGTGAAGATGAACGGCGTTTTACTTTAATAATGGATGATTATTACAGTGATAAATTAGCAAATTTTAATGAGAGTTTTGAACGAGCAATAGTTTTAGTAGCATCATTAGCTGAGTACTTTATTAAACAAGGTTCAGAAGTAAGATTACTAACTCCAAAAGAACAAACAACTTTTGGGCTTGGACAAGAACATCTTTATAAAATACTACGTATTCTAGCTCTTATTCAACCTCGCACTCATGAACAATCCTCAAATGCAACAGAAATAAAATCTATTGATCAACTTCTGGATACAAATAAAGATGATTTTAGTATTGTAATCACCGCGTCTGATATACAAAAAAAGAATGATAGAATCAAAGTAATAAATTTGAGTAAGTTATGAAGAGTAGTTCTCTAGAAAAATACTTTAAAATATGTTCTTATCTATTGGTAGGACAAGGGTTTCTAACGCTATGTTTAACAGGTAGTGTTGATGTTTTTTCAATGCTACTTTACCCAATTGCTTTAATATTGAGTTGGTATAGTGACAAACCAAATTCAAAATTACAAATTCAACCAAGCCTTGCTAATAAACTAGCACTTTCTTTTCTCCCTTTTGTTTTTATAGATTTTCGCTACATTAGTTCAAGTTATGTTGGGCCACTAATTCATTATAGTTTATTTATTTCTATATTTAACTTATTCAAAATAAAAGCAGATCGGGATTGGGTATTTCTATATTTAATTTCAGTTTTTGAAGTCCTTTTAGCTGCTACTTTAACAATAGATTTTACCTTTATAATAATGTTAGCAATTTTCCTAATGTTAGTATTAGCTACTCTAGAAGCTTTTGAAATAAAACGTAGTAAAGGAGAAGTTTATCAACCAAAAGAAGAACGCTTGCTTAGTCAACTTGGCCGTGTGTTACCACTTCATCGGATAAGTTACTTGGTTGGAGTAACTGTAGTAATGGTGTTTTTGATTGGGTTAATTACTACACCAATTTTCTTACTTATTCCGCGCTTTAACACTAATTTTATGGCTCGTAGTTTTGGGGCTAGCACTGTTACGATTACAGGCTTTTCTGAAATTGTTGAGTTAGGGCAAGTTGGTAGTATTAAGCAAAGTGAACAAGTAGTAATGAATGTTAAGCTAAAATCTGATGCCACTAAGTTAAAAGTTGCTCCAAAATGGAGAGGAGTAACTTTAAGTCAGTATAATGGACGTGGTTGGAGTGAACCTAGAAGGGAATTACGTAGATCTGTAAGATTGACTGATGGTATATATAAAATAGATGAGCCTTCTAAAAACCCACAGATAGTTGAGCAGACTTTTTATCTTGAACCTTTAAGTAGTTCAGTAATTTTTGTTGCTCCTCGCCCTCTCACAATTAGTAACCAACTACCTGTTCTTTATCGTAATGCAGCAGATTCATTTAATACTTCAGACCATTCTTATAAACAGATTGTTTATACTGCTTACTCAGATTTTTCTGTTCCATCTATGGAAGAGCTAAAAACTGATGAGCAAGCTTACAGCCAAGAAATAAGAGATGTTTACCTGCAAATGCCAGATATGGATGAGAGAGTAGCAAAATTGGCAAAAGACATTACTAAGAATGCTACAACTAGAATTGAAAAAGCTAAAGCAATTGAGAAATATCTAAAAGGCAACTATGGATATTCTTTAGATATGAAGCGGACTTCAGAAGGGGATCCATTAGTAGATTTTCTATTTAATGTTCGCACAGGACATTGTGAATACTTTGCCAGCTCAATGGTAATTTTACTAAGAAATGTAGGAGTTGCCGCACGTGTTGTTAATGGGTTTCAGAGTGGGGAATATAATGAATTAAATAATACTTTTACTGTTCGTCAATCAGAGGCACATTCTTGGGTAGAAGTTTATTTTCCAAAAGCAAATCGTTGGGTTGAATTTGATCCTACTCCTGCTGCTGGATTTAGTCAGTATACCAATAACATGCTAAATAAGGTGAATAAATACTTTAGTGCTCTTAGAATGTTATGGCTAGATTATGTGGTGACTTATGATTCTGATCGGCAAAGTTATTTATCTAGCAGAGTTAAAGACACAGTTGGCTCCTATAAACTTAGCTTACAGAATGGTATCTTAAATTTTCGTCAATATTTATTAACAACTTACAGCAATTTTTCATTTGAAAAACTATCAATACAAAAAATAGCTCCAGCCATTATTCTTATTTCTTTAGTTAGTTTAGCCTTCATTACTTGGTATTTTCGGCAATTGATGAGTAATTGGCAGTTAGCTCCAGGGAAACTATTTTCTAGTTGGTGGGGACAATTGTTTTTACCTGTTTTGCGTTGGCGTACAAGAGGTAATCCACAACAATCTGCTGTATTATTTTATAATGAGATGTTAGCCCTACTAGAAAGAAAAGGGTTTAAGAAAAAACCTTATCAAACACCACTAGAATTTGCTACAGAGACTAAATTAACAGAAGTCGCAAAAATTACAAATTTTTACAATAGTGTTAGGTTTAGCAGTAATATCCTTAATGATGAAAACCAGCAAGAAATAAGAAAGTTAATTAAGGAAATATCAAAGAAAAAGCTTAGTGTCCCTAAACCTGTTTCTAAACCAAAACGGTTAGTTTTAGCAACAAGTGTAAGTTTTGTGGTTCTAGGCTTATTAGTATCAAGTATTTACTTTTACAATGAACAAAAATTAATTCAAAACTCTCAATTGGCTAGAAGACAATTAATAAGTTTTAATTTTGAAAATACTCGAATGCCAAAACTTATTGATAAAATTATATATAAATTGAGAACAGAACCTGGTAATGGAGCAGAAGATTTAGCTCTAGCTTTTGCCCCAGGACAATCAGCAGAAATATCACCTAAGGGAAGATTACCCTGGGATGATTACTTTGAGCCTGCTACTCAGCCAACAAAAAACGAGTTAGAACTTCTTTTTCAAAGACCAGAAATTGCTTTATTAGAAAAAGCTGCTTGTAGAAAGGATTTTGACACATTAGCAGTAGGAAATATTTCTGAACAACAGAAAAACTTCTTGAATAAATTAGACTATAACTTAGTTATAGATCGTGTAGATATATTACTGTGGAAAGCTTATGTTGCTCTTCGTGAAGGACGAGAAAAGGATTCTGAGCATACTTTAGCAATTATAGTGTCTTTAGGTGATAGACTAAGGAAAGATTACTCGGTTAATAATGCTTCATTAGGATATAGAATTATCTCCCGTGGAGCATTGGCTATTGCTAAATATCGAATTGTAAAAGAGCGACAACAAGAAGCTAAGGAGATGTTTGAGTTAGCAAAAAGTGCCTATGATCGTCGCAGTAAAATTTTATATATTGCAAATCAAATTCAGCTTGCAGGAATTAGTGATGAGAATTTAGGGGATTTATTTTCTTTAGCTGTTAGAAAAGACGAACCAGCACTTGCTCAACTAGCAGTAACAACAATTGGAACTGGATGGTTAAAAAATCCTAATCAAGTAGTTATAGGAGTTTCCAAAAAGAGGAAGTTATTTTTAGCAGCACTTTCTGATATTAAAAATAGTACAAACAAAACAAGTGCTGCCAAATATTTAAGTGAAGCTACAACAATGACATTTAGCGAAAGATGGGGACGTTTCAGAGACGCTTATTTACAAAATCGCTAAGCGTCTTCCGAATCTTTGAAATGTGGTGGTAGATCATCGTTTAATAGAGGTTGAGTTGTTCTATCACCAGGCCAATCTCGGCGTACTATACTAATGGGTTGCATAGGTTGCATAGGCTGTACGCCAGCAGGTATAGGTTGCATAGGTTGCATACTTGGCATAGGTTGCATAGGTTGCATGCTTGGTATAGGGCTAATGGCTGCATATTGACCAGTAGTTGTATTAAGAGAGTAAGGACGCTCAGGTTTACAAATTTCTGGAATAAGTCCATCTAATTCAATAAAGCGATCAGCTACATCAATTAATCTTGGGGAAGTGTTAGAGCGAAATCCTGCTACTTCTACTCTTACACCTTTATAAGCAACAGCATTTACTGCATAAGCAAAATCTTCATCCCCGCTTACCAAAATAGCAGTATCGTATTTATCCGCTAGAGAAAGCATATCTACAGCTATTTCCACATCTAAATTAGCTTTCTTAGTACCATCAGGAAAAGTTTTTAGTTCTTTTTCTACTACTCTATATCCATTTCTTCGCATCCAGAGTAAGAAACCTTGTTGACGTTCTGCATTTTGGTCTACACCAGTATAGAAAAAAGCTCTTAATAAAGTATCTTGCCCTCTTAATATATCAAGTAATTTTGCGTAATCTATTTCTACTCCGACCGACCTAGCTGCATGGAAAAGGTTGTTTCCATCAATAAATATGACCAGGCGGCCTCTAATGGTGGGTTTATACATCATTTTTATAATAACCTATTATAATAATTTTGAATAAAATTCTTAATTGTATGTATTTTAATACTTTGAAAACAGTTGCGTCAAAGCAAAAGAGCCAAAGTAGGGATATAAAGTCAAAAATTAAAAATGCAACAGTTACATTTAGCCTTTTTTTTCTAATAGTGTTAGAATTTCGTATATCGAAAAGTTTAAGGAAAAAGATATGTATAAATTAATATTTATTTTACTTTTTCTAGTTTTTCCAATTTCCGTCTTTGGACAAAATCGTAATGATTCTGCGGATTCTAGAGAACCTAGCAGAACGGTTTTTTCCATAGAAGAAACACTTTCTCGCAATAGAGTTGCTTTAGCAGAAAAAGAGCATAGGGATATGATAGGTGCTGCTGGTGAGATGAATTACCTAGCAAAAACCTTGTTTAAAACACTTCAAGGTCAATGTCAGATTTCTTCTTCTGATGATCAAAAGAAAATAGAAAAAATTGAGAAATTAGCTAAAAAAATAAGATCTGAACAAGGTGCTAGTGGTAGTGACTTAGCTAACAAACCGGAAAACTTAATCGCTGCTTTAGATCGCTTGCAAAAAGCTACTAAGGAGATAGAAGAAGAAAGTCATAAAGTTAACCGCTATTCAATATCTACTGTATTAATTCAACAAACCAATGAAGTGTTAGGACTCATTAAAGAAATTAAAAAATTTAAGAAATAAGTATTTTAACATGGCTAAAAAACTAGTTTTAATTAGTTTACTTCTAATCTTAGTTTTTCATAATAAAAATGTTTTCTCATATCAACAACCTACAGAAGATCCAGTAATACGTATTGATACAGGATTAGTACTCGTCAACACAACAGTTACAGATAATACAGGCCGTTATATAGCAAATCTTAAAGCTAATGATTTTCTTTTAGAAGAAGATGGAAAAGTGCGCCAAATTAGCTTATTTGCTGCTGAAGAAACTCCTTTTGCTGTAGCAATTTTGATTGATTCTAGTGCTAGTATGCAAAATAAACTTAATCGTGCAAGAGTTGCTGCTGCCCAATTTGCTGAAACTTTGCGAGAAGATGATGTAACTGCTGTTTATAGCTTTAATAATAAGGTGCATTCCTTGCAGGATTTTTCTGGCAGTAAAGATATTAGTCCAGATATTTGGGAACTTGAAGCTAAAGACACAACAGCACTTTATGATGCAATGTATACAGCTTTAGAAGCTCTTAGCAAACGCTCTGAACAAAGGCGTGCTATTATTGTTATTTCTGATGGGGGAGATAATGCAAGTAAACATACTGAAAAACAAGTATTAGAACAAGCAGTTAAAACTTCAGCCAACATTTACACAATAGACATTACGGATATGACTGATAGTAAAAACGCTAACAGTATGATAGCTAGTGGGCTATTAAAGAATTTTTCAGATAAAACAGGTGGGCAGTATCTTAAAACAGTTGGTGGAAAACAACTTAGCGAGCGCTTGCTTGAAGTTTCAAAAGAGCTTCGTGCTCAATATACATTGGGCTTTTACCCAGAAAAACAGGAAAAAGGAAAGCCTCATAAGTTACTAGTAAAAGTGCCTAAGCAGCAAAATGCACAAGTTCGCGCTCGCCAAAGCTATTAGTTTATTTAGTTTCGTAAGTTGTTATAGTGCGAGATTTTTCCTTATGTCTTTCAATTGCCAAACTTATTAGGCGATCTATTAACTCTGAGTAACCAATTCCACTAGTTTCCCATAATTTTGGATACATACTTATAGAAGTAAAACCAGGTAATGTATTTATTTCATTTAGTAATAATTGGTTAGTATCACGATCTAAGAAAAAATCTATCCTAGCAAGACCGCTAGCATCTATTGATTGAAATGCTTTTATTGCTAATTGTTGAATCTCAGCAATTAGTTCAGATTCTAATTTAGCAGGTATTTCAAACTGAGTTTTATTATCGACGTATTTATCATTATAGTCATAGAATTCAGCGCCAGGAATTACTTCTCCAGGTAAACTAGCAATTGGTTCATCGTTTCCTAAGACACTAATTTCAAGCTCACGTGCATTAATACCTTGTTCAACAATAATTTTGCGATCGTACTTTACAGCTAAATTAATAGCTTCTTCAAGTTGTGCTAAGTTTTTAGCTTTAGAAATGCCTACAGAGGAACCCAGATTAGCAGGTTTTACAAACATAGGAAAAGAAAGCTCTTTTTCCAAAGTATTTAATATAACTTTAGGATTTTTTTCCCAAGCTGTACGTAAAAACCATTCAAATTTACCTACAGGTAAATTATTAGCAAGAAATAACTTTTTCATTGCAACTTTATCCATGCCTGTAGAAGATGCTAAAACTCCACAACCTACATAAGGAATATTTGCTAATTCTAACAAACCTTGAATAGTTCCATCTTCGCCATAAGTGCCATGTAAAACAGGAAAAATCACATCTATTTTTTCCCCAGTAGATATATTATCACCTTTTATTTTTAGCAAACCTTGATAAGCAGGTGCACCAACTAAAGCAACTGGTTCTGTTTCTTTACTAGACATAACTGTTTCAGGTAGTAAACCCATTGCAGAATTTGCAGTTAACCAATTTCCTTCTTTAGTAATGCCAATAGGCACAACTTCATATTTATTTTTATCTAAGGCGTTAATAATAGAGCTTGCAGAACGTAGTGAAACTTCATGTTCTCCAGATCGACCACCAAAAATCACGCCTATTCTGAGTTTAGACACTATCTTATATTCTCCTTTATTATTGTGTAGATTATTGTGGTTTTGCTATATCACCTATAGCATTGAAATATCCTGTATAAAAACTGATTACTACATAAGCTATATAAACAGCTACGCACAAATATATAAAAACAGGAGTGGCTGTAAGTAAAGCTTTAAACGCCTTATCTGCTTCAAATTCATAGTATTCTGCTACTTTAATAAGCATTTTATCTATGTCACCAGTTTGTTCACCTATTGCAAACGTTTGAACAAAACCTTCAGGAAACACTTGGGCTGCTTGTAGTCCTTCACTAACTGTGCGACCTTCATCTATTGCAACCTCAATAATTCGGCTTCGTTGCTCTAAATAGTTGTTAGCCATTGACTTAATAGATAGTTTTATACTGCGTCTAAGATCTATTCCCCCAGCAAATAAAACTGCCATACTACGACTAAAACGAGCTAAAGCAAGTTTCTTAAGGTTTGTTCCTAGTACTGGAATTTGTAATAGTAAATAATCAAATGTAGTAGGTGAGTATGTATTAAAAGCGTAATATCCTGCATAACAAGCTGCTAAAGGTAGACTAATAAAAAAAAGTTTACTAGATACTGCTGTAAAATAGGCATAAAGCCCATTATTAAACCAATCTACGATTGGAGGAAGAAAAATTGCAGCTAGTAGCAGAAAAGTTGGGTAAGCCATTGCAAGCAAAAAGGTTTTAATATCTTTATAGCGTCTTTCATACAATGTAGAAAGGTCTAGCAAAGAAAAATCTAGCCGTCCTTGAGATTCTCCAACGTCAATTAATGCTAAATCTAGTTCTGGAAAAATATGAGGGCTTTGGGCAAGTCCTTGAGTAAATGTTTGCCCGCTAAGAATGTGACGTTTAGCACGCTCTAAACTCTGACGGACTTTGGAATCACTAACACCAAGTGTTGCTAAAGTTAAACTTTCTGTTAAAGGGAGTCCAGCCCGATAGCTTTGTGCCATTTTTTCATAAAAAACTGCTATTTCTTTAGTTCTGTTGATCCACATAATAGGTTTACTCTAAAATTGTTAAAATATTTTGTTAAACTTAAAAATTAAACTCCCAATTTCAAGACAAGTTTCAGAAAATAAACTCTAGACGGAAAATAGTTTAAGAGCAAGCTAAGAAAACATTTACTTATATGAAAATAGCTAAAATAATTGGGTCTAATTCTCATATCGAATATATTGCTCGTATTTTAGATAGTTTGGATGTTAGTTCTCCTCCTGCATCTAGTGATTATACGTTGGGCAAATTTATTAGAATAGAAGTAAACTCATACTCTGTTATAGGGGTAATTGCCAATAGCCAGTTAATTAACCCTGAATATGGTAACATTGGGCCAAGGCTCTCTTCTCAAAAAGAGAATAACTTATTTTCACCTGACTATTTACATGACCAAGGAATAATGATTAGCATTATACTATTAGGATACATACAAAATAATATTGCTATACATCAATCTCCTATAGAAATTTTACCAGTACAATCAGAAGTTTTTTTACTCTCACAAGATAAAATAGAATTGTTTCATCGAGATAAACTAGGTAATTTACGTATAGGTTATTATAGTCAACTAGCAAAAACTGCTGGAGCAATGAGTAAAGCCTTATTACTCTCTATAATTAATCAGTTAGAAGCATTTGTTAGTTCTAAAGAAATGCGAAAAATAGCTTTGCTAAAACAGAATCTAAATTGGCAAGAGACTTTAAGTGTGTTTGAGAGATAATCTAATATAAAATAGCTAATTATATTAAGGCATATTGCTAGTAAATAAGTAAGCCTGAGATTTAGCAAAGATGTTTTTATTCTTGCCAAAGCTTATATTCTAAGGTAGTATTGGCCAAAATATATGTTCTGTTCCACTCTAATCCAAATCAGCAGGACAATAATTACTAAGAGTTAACTTCATTTATAGTTAGGTGACAGATAACAAATAATACTCTAATTGAGTTTATTTCGTAAATTTAATCATGGAAAATTTATCTAAGAAAAAATCTAAACCTTATATAGGTGTTACTATTGGAGATCCTGCTGGAATAGGTCCAGAAATAGTATTGAAAGCTGTTGTGGATGAGGAAGTTTTAGCATGTTGTATTCCAATTTTGATTGGAGATGCTCAACATCTTTCTCATCAAGCCCGGAAACTAGATTTAGTTTGTGGTTTTGATATTTATAATTCTGAAGAAATTCTTCCAGAAAATTTAATTTCTCCAGTGATTTGCAATGTAAAAAACCTTTCTGCTCCTGTAGAAATGGGTAAAGAATCTCCAGACTATGGGCAAGCAGCAGGAGAATATGTCGAAGCTGCGGTAAGATTAATTTCTAGTGGGCAAATAGATGCTATGACCAATGGCCCAATTAGCAAACGTGCTTTGCAACTTGGTGGGTATCCTTATCCTGGGCATAGCGAATTGTTAGGATATCTAACAAACGTAAAAGACTATGCAATGGCTTTTGTATCTTCTGCTTTAAGAGTTGTGCTGCTAACTACACACCTTCCTTTAGCTAAAGCCCTTACTTATGTAAAAAAAGATAGAGTAGAGAAAACCTTACGGCTTATTGATAGAGAGTTAAGACGTTGGGGAATCGCTAGACCTAGAATAGCTGTTGCTGCTGTAAATCCACATGGTGCAGAAGGAGGACTCTTTGGTATTGAAGAAGCATCAGAACTTATACCTGCCATAGATGCTTGTAACCGAGATCCTGAATTTGATGTAAGAGGCCCTTTTTCTGCTGACACCGTATTTTTACGAGCTTCAAGAGGAGAGTTTGATGTTGTTTTGTCTTGCTATCATGATCAAGGGATGATTCCTGTTAAATGTTTATCTTTTGGTGAAGCAGTAAATGTTACATTAGGACTACCATTTATTCGTACTGCTGTGGATCATGGCACAGCCTTTGACATTGCGGGCAAAGGGCAAGCTGATCCTCGTAGTATGATAGAAGCTATTAAATTAGCTGCTCACCTTACTTTATCTAGCTCAGAAACAGAAAACGATCCAATTAGATTATAAGCCTTAGTGATGCACTTTTAGCAATAATAAATTAGTATAACTATAACATTCAAAGACTAAATAAGTAGGAGATAACTAAGTGCAAATCAAAGACTTTTTCAAGCCTGCTAATTTTCTTAACTGGTTCCTTATTTTTGTCCCAATTGCAATGGTTCTACATCATCAAGGAGCTTCTGGCATTTGGGTTTTCACCACTTCTTGTTTAGCAATTATCCCATTGGCAGGATTAATGGGACATGCTACGGAAAACCTGGCAGAAGAAATGGGAGAAGGCGTTGGGGGATTACTTAATGCTACTTTTGGTAATGCAGCAGAGTTGATTATTGCTCTTATTGCTATGAAAGAAGGCAAATATGATGTAGTTAAAGCTTCTTTAACTGGTTCTGTAATAGGTAATATCTTGCTAGTATTAGGATTAAGCATTCTAACAGGTGGCTTAAAGTTTTCTAAGCAAGAATTTAATCGTACAGCTTCTAGTTTAGGTTGCACCTTGATGACTTTAAGCGGAATTGCCTTAATCATACCAGCGATTTTTCATTATCTTAACCAAAGCCAACCACAAAGAGTAGAACAAGAATTAAGCTTAGAAATTGCTGTGGTACTTTTCATTACATATATATTGAGCTTAATTTTTTCTCTTAAAACTCATAAACATCTCTACAGTAGTGGAGGTGAAGAGTCAGAAAATGATAAATCAGATAAAAAGGAAGGACATTGGTCAAAGGGTAAATCTTTAACTGTTTTACTAGTTGCAACTGCTCTAGTTGCATTAATTAGTGAATTTTTAGTTGGATCAATTGAAGAAACTGCTAAACATTTTAACCTCTCAGACATATTTATTGGAGTAATTTTAGTAGCAATAATTGGAAATGCTGCTGAACATAGTACTGCTGTATTGATGGCTCTAAAAAATAAAATGAATATTTCAGTAAGTATTGCTGTAGGCTCATCCTTGCAAATTGCTCTATTTGTTGCTCCAGTATTAATTTTTGTTAGTTACGCCTTTAAAAAACCAATGGATCTACTTTTTTCTCCAATGGAAATAATTGCAATAATTATTAGTGTTGTGGTGTTAAATGTAGTTACTTCTGATGGAGAATCCAATTGGATGGAAGGAGTACAAATGTTAGCAGTGTATATTATATTAGGAATGGCTTTTTATTTTCTCCCTGGATAGTTGGAGAACCTAACAAATATAAGGTTTATTTTTTTAATAATAAGGGAAAAGCTTTATAAGTAGAGTTTTGTTGATTTTGGGTTTTTGTTAATTTCTGATAACTTTCCTTATATTTTTCCAAACATTTTTCTTGAGTAAAAAGCTCTAGAGCTCGCTTTAGAGCTTTTTTTCCTAGTGTTTTACGTTCTTCAGGAGATTTTAGTAACCTAACAACAGCTTTAGCTATCTCTTTAGGTTGATGTGGTCTAACAAGCAAACCTACATCTTGCAATGCTTCTGGAACACCTCCAACACTAGTTGCAACTATTGCGGCTCCACACAACATTGCTTCTATTACTGCATAAGGAAACCCTTCAGAAATACTAGGCATTACTACTAAATCCGCTTGATTATACACTAAGCTAGGTTTATCAGTTGAACCAGCAAATATTATTGTGTTTTCCAAAGATAAATCTTTAACTCGTTGTTGGCATTGTTTAAAGTAATTTTGATCACTAGCTGAACCATAAAGCTTAAATTCTACATCTTGGATTTCAGTTCTTACCAAACTTGCAGCTTCTATTAAATCTAAAGTTCCTTTTAGTGGAAAAATTAAGCCTACAGTAGTTACTGTTGGTTTTTCGTTGGCAGGACAGGTAATAGGATAAAAAACTTTTGGATCCGCACCATTGTAAATTACTTTAATTTTTTCTTCTTCTGCTCCCCACCATTTTTCCCATCTGGTATTGTAATTACAAACAGGAGATATTTGATCTGCAAAAAAATAGTTAACTGCTACTACAGAGCCAATTAGTTGATACATAAACCAACGTACAAATATAGACTTAATCTGTTTGCTTAAGTTGAGATATTGCTCTCTAAGGTAAGTACCATGTTCTGTTAGTAGATAAGGAGTGTTGTTTGTTATTTTGGCGATTACACAGGGTAAGCCACAAAAAGCTGCTGCTGCTGAATGAGTCAGATCACTAGTTGGAATAGGAAAATGAAGTACTAGAAGGAAATGATAAAGGAGTCTTAAAGCTTCTGTTAAATCTGCAATACTTGGAACTTGCTTATCTTTAGCTTGCTCACTCCAATTTACTATGGCTACTTCACAAAAACTTTCCCAAACTACAGATGATTTCATTGTCTGGTGATAGTCATAAGTTTGAAAATAGAAATTTAGCCTTACTAGTAATTCTCCTAGTAGTTGTCTGTCTAAGTATTCTTCTTTTGAAAATATAGTAGTAAGAAATGCTTCAAAAATAGGAATAAACTCTTTTGTAATAAGGCGTTCAACTGTACTAAGTTTAACTTTTATTGCTGTAGAAAAAGGGAAATGCCAAGAATATTCTGCTGGATCACTAATACCCCATAAAGGTATTTTAAGTAATTGTTGTACATTAGGTGGTAGTTCATAGGCTTGCTTTAAATAAGGGTGCATCATTACAGTTAATAAAGTAAAATCAACGTCTGATAAGTTTTTTGCTAGAACATTACACCAAGTACTTACTCCACCTTTATGAAAAGGATAAGTACCTTCAGTTGCAAGCAAAACAGAGAGACGTGCCATTAATTAGCTGATGCTTTGGAGGTTTTTAATTCGTTCATTAACATCTTGGTAATTAGGGGAGCTTTTGGAAATTTCTTGGTAGATATCAAAAGCTTTTCTTATTTCACCTAACTCTTCATGTACTCCAGCTAGTTCATAAAGTAGTTCTAGGTGTTCTGATAATTGGTAAGCTTTTGTATCTAAAGCTTTTTTCAGCCAAATAAGTGCTGGCCGAGGCATTTGTTTGAGCTTAAAGCTTTTTCCTAGCAATATACAACATTGAAAGATAAGTTGTTGAGTTCCAAGATCTTGAATAATTCTATAAGCAGTTTGAAATTCTTCTATTGCATCATCATAAAGCTCTATATCAAAGTAGGCTTGGCCGATATTGAAATGGCTACTGAAATCTGATTCAAGATCTTCACTAACTTCTGACTCGCCTTCTACATCATCAATTAAGGAAGTTAAGCCGTTTTGAACCGCAGCAATTTCTGCTGCTGCTGTATCAACTTTGCTAAGCAAATTTTCTACTTCTTGATCATCAGAAATAGTTTGATAAAACTCTGCCGGAGGTTCTGTAAACATAGAGGAAAAGCTTTGGTTTACAGGTTGTGATTGTGGGGTTTGTTGCGAATCTTTGTCTTTGGATAAAGCATTATCTGTAACTAAACTTTTGAAATCCATTTCTTCTTCAGAAGTTAAATCTTTTAAGTCTGGTAATTCAGAAGTGTTGGGCAAGTGAAAAACATTCTCATCTAAATTACTACTGTTAGATATTTGTTTAACGGGTGTTGTCTGGCTGACAGTTGCAACAGAAGGGATTATAGGAGCATCATCTTTTTCTAAATTTGCCATACGTTCTAGTTTTTCAGAAATTAGGGGATGATTAGGAAAAACCTGTTCTAGGCGTTCTAGGGTGCTAAGAGCAACATCTAAAAAACCTTGTTCAATATAGAAATCTACACTTTCTAACTGCTCTTTTAGTAAACTATCTTTTTCAAATCTTGCGGTGCTAGAGTTTGGATCAAGCTTTACTTCAAAAGATGGAACCTCACTTTTTTCTACTTCTTCAGGTTTAGGAGATATAAAATCAGAGAGGTTAAAGGGAATATTAGGTAATTTGCTAGTAGGAGCATGCACAGATTCATCTTCTTCAGAGGAAGAGTTTCGCTCATTCAGCTCATTTAATGTAAAAATAGGATTTAAATTTTTTTGAGAATCTTGGCTACTCATAACTGGAAAACAATCTAGCTATCCAAAGCTAATAAAACAAACAATTAAAATTGCAAATACTAATATTATTAGTTGCTTTATAGGAATAAGCAACCAAATTTTTTCTTAAATTAATTAGAACTTTTGGAAAATAAAAACTTTGAACCTAAAAATATTAGCTTTAGCTCTTTAATTAAAGTTAGATTTAATTTTAGCCTTATTGCTGCGCCCTACGCTTTTGTAAGCGATCTAGTGCTTGTTTCAAACTAATGCGCATACGTTCTAATGCTTCAGCTAATTGCCCAATTTCATCATCAGACTTAATTTGGATGGACTCATCTAATTTACCCAAACTAATATTGTTGGATGCTTCAGTTAGTTCAATTATTGGATCTGTAAGTTTTTGTGCTGCATATATTGCAAATCCAATTGCTCCTAAAAGAAATACCAACACAATTAGTACAATAATTAATAGTATTTTATTTAATATTCCATTAAACCAACTTTGTTTTACTTGAACCCCAATGCGACCTATTACTTGGTTGCTAATATCTTTGATTGGAACATAAGCACTTTTATAGACTTCATCATTGAAAGTTTCTGAACTTGTTTTAGGTACATCACTTGTAGCTACACTAGTACGTTTACCAATAGCACCGTTTTGTTGGATAGGCATATTGGAACAAATTATTAAGTCGTTTAGAGTTATAGATATTCCAGAATCACCTCTAAGGGAAGGATATAATTTATTTTTGATGTCTTCAATAATAGAACGTTCTTGAGGGGCATTATTAACTAATAAACCTGCTAGTACAATACCTAGTAATTTACCACTGTTATTAGTAATAGGAGCAGCAGCTTCTATTACTAACCCATCATTAATAGAGCGACCTTCAGCTTTTATTTCTACTTGTTTAGCTAGTTTTTCTCCTCCAAGGAGATTTACTTTTTCTGCAGATTCTTTTACAGAACTAGATTGAGCTGCTGTTCTAGCTGCAGTTACAGCATTTTGAACAGACACAACTAATGGATTTTCTCCTATAGAACCTGAAGCATCTCCTTCAGCTTGTCTAGCAACAATGTTACCCTTGCTATCAGTAACAACAATAAAATCAATATTTCCAGCTTGTTGTGCAGCAGTTAGAAGGTTATTTAATCTTTGGCTTCCTTCCCCTTTGATACGAATAGTTGCTCCACTGGCATCTCCTGGAGCTTGAGCTAGATCAAAAAGTCCTTGTGCACTAATAGCTTGAGCAGAATTTTGCACTACTTGAACAATAAGCAACTCTCGGTTTTTATAAAGCTGTTCAGCAACACGAGCATCTTTCTCCATAGATTGGGCAGATTGATCGTCAATGCTACTTTTAACTATATAGCCAATGATCAGAGCGGAAAATAATAATGGGACAAAAACTAAAATGGCGGAAAAGATCATTAATTTCTGCTTAATCTTTAATTTCATAGTATTTTCAGCATTTTCAACCCTTAACTTGCAAGTAAGTAAAGGTAGAAGCGAGGCTGCCTCCTTATGTAATAGAAGTGCTAAATGGAGAAAGTTTAATGTAGGGCAAGTGCAAACTTACCCACCTTGTTTTAGAAAAGTCGCTTCATTATTTCTAACATAGATTCTTGAAAACGAACTCGGCGATCACTATCAGGTATTTCTTCAGCTAATTTTTCTATAAGAGATGGTAACATATCTTTAGGTAATTCATTACGATGATGTCCTAGCATCTCTGCACAATCATCTATAACAATTGGTGCCATCGGCCCTATAGCAATTGTAAGGTCTTTTTCAACTTGATCTATTATAGCTTCATCTACTGATTCAATATAGGATTGATGGGAACTAGATTCACCTGCTGATTCAATTAAACCAAGGTCAAAAAGACGCACTAAAATACGAGAAGCTTGTAATTCTCCAAGTTGAGTAGCATCTGCTATTTCACCAACATTCTTTTCCCCATCTACTTCGCGTAACACTGCCCAATCTTCTGATCTTAGTGAGAATTCCTTGGTAGGGCGTGAAGAGAGCTGAAAAAGCGTATTGCGAGAGGGAATTACACGACGAACACTTTCCCAATCAGCAGCATAAGTTACACTTTCTGCTAAGATTTCCTCAGTAGTAAGCATTGTAGTTTGTTCATCAGTAATTTCGCTACTACGAAAGCGAAAAGTTCCATCAACCCAAGAAAATAAGGCATAGATTGCTTCTTCACCTATATATTCTTCATAAATTGCATGAGTTGCTTGACCGCTAACAAAATAAATTTCTCCAAAATGGCCATCATCTTGTGTAAGTTCTAGTAAGCCAGTACGGTTGCTTGCATGCAAGAGGCGCAAAATATCTAATAGTTTGAATTGAGACAAATTTCCAGAAAATGCATCTGACATGATTTAATTTTTCACCTTGTATTACCTATGTTTACTTAGGTTGTTTTTGAAAGTTGTGGATCTTAACCACGGCTAATTGCTTCAACAAATTGCCAACTAGTTTCATCCATACGGTCTGGTGTAAGCAAATTTTGAGGGTAAACCCGCACATTAATCCGTAAATCACGCACTGATTTATCTAATTTTAATTTACTTAACGCCACTTTTACTGTCATTCTCAATGTAGGAGAATTGACATTTGCACTACTTAAGATAAGTAAAAATACTTCTTGCGCTCCATAAGGCGTATCTATCAATAAATCTAGATTGAAAAATGCAGAAAGCCTTCCTTCAGAATAAAGCATTGTTAGCTCTTCTGATCGACCACGCACATATTCTGATGTTGCAATTAATTGCACTAAACAAGTACCAAGCTGTGTGGAAATCTGAGCATTAGGGGTAAATACTCCTGCTGAGAGTAAAAATTCTCCACGAAAATTAATTAATGCCGCAGTTTTTACTCCTTGGATACGCAACATATCTTGTAAAAATGTCTCATGTGCTTTACCCATAGTCATTTTCCTTTCTAATGCTAACTATTTTGTAAATAGTTTTGTAAAGTGAGCAACAATAAAATCAAAAGTCTTAGTAGTTTCTAGCTTAATCCATTCTAATTATTTCTGCTAAAGCACTAGAAACTCCAAGGGATTCAAACTCTTGTTGTTTTAATTGTTCTAAACGTAATAATGCACCTGCAATGCGCTCTTTTACTTGACTATTAGGGCTATTGCTTGCCATCTCATCCAAAGTGTGTTTAAGCACTTTAGTTAAACCATCTATCAAAACTTCAGGTGCAATTTTCGCGGCAAGACTTATTTTACCTTCTTGATAAGAAAAATCGTCTGTAAAAGGATCAAAAACCGGATACTCTGTAGTAACTTTTAGTAAACCTGCACGAAAAGCACTTGTAAAATTAGCTTCCTTGCTTACTAAAGCTGAAACTCTTTCTACAATTTGAATAATTTCTGTCATTATTCCAAGTAGGTTATCATAGTTGCTATCTTCATCAATATCTTCAGTCTCTTGAATCTCTACAGGTGCTTCTACAATTGCTTCACTATGTAGTTCACTTACTTCTTCTATAACAGCAATGTTTTCAATTTCTTTAGGCCCTTGGTGTTCTTCTAAGCCTACTTTATCTTGATCAATATCTTCAGTTATTTCACTTACTATAACTTCTTTGTTAGCAAGTTTAGGTAAATTTGTTACCGGAGGACTTGTTACTTCAGGAAAAGATAAAACATTGTCTGGCGTTTCTGTAATAGAAAGTTTTGCACAACGATAAACATGGAAAATAGCAGCTTTCTCTGATATCAAACTTAGTATTCGATCGTAAGCTGTTTGACCTTCTACAACTTCTCCAGTGGCTAATGATAGCACTCCTTCAACTGTACCATCAATTATATAGATAACCCCATCACCAAATTCGCTAAACTCTACTTCAACATAAAACCTGGCCTCTATATTCTGTTTAAGTTTCTCTACTAATTTTTTAAGATCAGTAAAATCACTCTCTAGAGATTGATAAAGTATTTCTCCTTCTACTCGGCCAGCAATTGCTTCAATAATTTTGTTACTATGAGAATAAACAGATATTTTTCCATCAGGGGAAGAAGCTCTTAAAAGTATTGTGTCTATAGCTTCTTCACCACGCCGAGCCCGTTCTGGGCTTTCGTCTATAGCATTTAAAATTTTTCCATCAACAAGAAAAATACCACCTTTAGTGTAAGGGAAAATTGCTTGCAAGTAACCTGTAAAACCACTGATTTGAAGATCTGCTAAAAGCGCAGTGGTATTTAGGTAAGAAGTTTTGAGGTTTTCATGGATTGGCTTTCCTTTGGGAATGTGCATGGTCACTTAACTGCGCAACAACAAAGCGCTACCTTTAATATTGTGTTAATGGCCCAGTCATACCTGGCCCAGAAGGTCCGCGCCTCATTTGAATCTTACGGAAAGCGCGCTCGATATAAGGACTTATTGTTTCATAACGTACTGCATTACCGCATTCAATTGCAGCTAGAAAATCTTCTTGATCAAATATAATTAATTTACGTTGGCCAGAAATCAATGAAACTCGTTTCATCATTCCTATGCGAGCAGGAATAGCTGCTAAACCACCATGATATACCATAAACGCAATCATCATACCTAATTTTTCAGGTGTTTTAATATTGCTATGAGCTTGTAAGGTACCATCTCGTAGTGTAGCAATTGCTCCTTCTACTCCTCTAATTTTTAACAAATCATTTACCAAGGTTTGATAAGGATTTATTGCCCGTACTACTCCACCTGAAGGTGTTCCAGTCCCCAATGTAGGCATACCTGAGCCTCCAACAGGAACCATACCTGGTGTGGTTGGAATAAGACCTGCTTTCTCCTCATCAATAATACGCATTCCTTCCATCAATATATTTGCCCAAGGCTCATATATTGTGCGTATTGGAGCCGCAATACCTGTATCTATTCGGAAACTTCCTTCATTAAAACGCAATGCTTGATATACAGCATCTATGCCTGAGAGTTCTCCAAAACGAGCGTCTACAACATCCCCTTCCTGGAAATAAAATACCCCATCTCCAGTTGGATAATGTACCGTCAACCGAGCTGTATTACGCCCGATACAGTTGATTTGAATGATATCTACTAGGGCAAGATCCTTTAGATCTCCCACTAAAGCCATAAATATGCTCTCTCTTTATTAATTTTTAGTGTTACTTGTAATACGTAAAGCTAACAACTACCTTAAGCTAGACTACTACTAATATTGTTCAACTTAACTAAAAGTTTTGTGTGGCTTTTTAGTTAAATTTAACGCTATCTGGGAGTTGGATGTAAGCAGAAAGCTTGTTAAATATAAGTAGATAGCTCAAATGGCTTGAAAAGAGTTTAGCAAAGTTCCGAATAGGTGTCAATTAAATATAAGGAATCCTAACCCCAACTGCTAAGCCTATTTTCCTAACAAAAGAGCCTTATTTTATTTACTACGCTTAATCTGTGCAACTAACTTTCCTGCCGCATTACGAGCAATTAATGGTGCCGCATCATCTACAGAAATGTCAGATAGTATAGGCACTATTTGTGATGGCTCTGCAATACGGTTACGCTTAAGATCTTCTTCTAGAATTTTCAACTGCTTTGGTAGATCTAAAGGAGCAAACTGTCTTGCAAGCTTGATTTCCTCTAAACGCCGATACTGATTTTCTATTGCACGATAAAACGCTACTAACTGCATTACACTTTTATTATCACTGTAATTAAAACTAGCTGAACGTTTGCGCTCACCAGAGTTTAATCCCAATGTGGTAGTTCCTAAATTAGCCATTTGCGCATTAGCTTGATAATTATCAGCAGTATCTAAAAAGCGCAACTCATCATAGAAATTCTGTAGTTTTTTAACTGTCTCTGTAGTCATTTTTAAGGTTAAAGAAGTTTCTTCCTCTTCATCTCTCTTCTTGAACTTTAAAGTCCCATCTCCTGTATCAGTAATCTTTATGTCTACAGATGAAATATCAAACCGCGCATTTTCAAAATGATAACTATATTGACGTGAACCTTGTGCTAGACCTTCTATGGACACTAGCAAAAATAATATTACAAATAAAATTTTGATCATTACGCGATACATTTTTTGCTCCTTAATTATAGGAAAATATTCGTTGTGAATAATACTATTTCAGATCTAACCCTTCTAAAGAGCCATGTATTTTACGGTATAAATTTTCAATCATAACTTTTTGTACTGTAGCATTATCATCATATTTATTATAACTCTTAATATAAAGACTAAGAGCTTCTTTATCATTACCTGCTGCTTGTGTGACAGTAGCTAGATGAGAAATAGCTACTCTTTGTTCTGGACTATCAGTAAAGTTATCTATAGCAAGCTTTAATGCTTTAATGGACTCTTCTAGCTGTCCTTGTTTCAATCGTATCTGTCCTAACAAGTGATAGGCACGTGCTCTAAAAAGTTTTTGGCGTTTTGCAAAGTCTAACTCTGGAGCTTCACGGATCGAATTTTCTGGACGTGTAGCAGTTTCAGCTTCTTTAACTAGCTCGTTACTTAGTTCTGCTGCACGTTCTAGGGCAATGTCTGTGTTTAGCAATTGCTCAACAGCCCACATTTTTCTAAAAGCTTGACGACCATCATTAACGCTAAGAAATGGGGCTAAATATTCTAGAACTTTAACTTGTATCTCTGCTCTTTGACGTCGACCTAACACTTCTTGTTGTGTAGTACCTAGTTTTAGTTTGCTAATATAGAACTGAAAACGCAAAAAGTTCTCTACCAAACGATACTCTTGATCTGAAGTTAAGCTTGTTGGTAAAGCCAAAGCAGCTTGATGTTCCTTCTCTAATAGAGTTTTTAAACTAACTGCTCGCTTTGGAGCAAGCCCTATTTGAAGCTCAAATTCTGCTTCAGGAGTTATTTTTAAATATTGATCTATTTGTTCAAACGCTCCATCATAGTTTTCTGCTAAGAGTAAGGCTTTAGTGATCTCAAAGTAAAGTGTAGGAAATCTTGTTCCGCGAGCCACAATATCAGAAAGAATTTCTTCTGCCCCAGAGAAATCTTGTTGTTGTATCAAAGTATTGGCTAAGACAATTCTTGCCCAGGCATAACCTGGAGCCATTCCTAAAGCAAGCTCAGCCCAATCATGAGCATGTCTATAATCTTGACGACTAGCTGCTAGATAACCTAGCTGGGTAAATAAAAGAAAATCTCTTGGAGCAATAGCAAATTGCTTTGCTAGTTCTTCTTTTGCTAAATCATTTTGATTATTAAGCAAATAGCAAATTGCTAAACCTCCATGTGCTACTTCTGTTTCTGGAGTCACTTCTATTTGTTTTTTGTAAAGAGCAATTGCATCTTCTAGAGATTTTTCAGAACGGTAAATTGCAGCTAAACTTGCAAATGCAAGCGGATGTTTTGGATCTAAGTTAATGGTTTTTTGAAATTCTGCCTTAGCTTCTTTTGGTTGTAGCTGAATTAAATATGCTGATGCTAATCCATAATGGTATCTAGCTATTTTAGGATCTAGTTCTACTGCTCTGTTAAGTACTCTTAAGGCATCTTGCCCGTCTTCTGCGTTTAAGTAAAATGTAGCAATTTGCGCTAATCGATTATGTTGTTCTGAAGAAATAGCCTCAAATTTGCTCATCAACTCAATTGCTTCTTTCCTATAGCCATGATTAAAAACAGTAAGTGGAAACGCTAGCATAATTGAGAAAATCCGGTCGTTAGTTGGTTTAGGAAATTCATCTATTGCTATTTGAAACTGTTCTATTGCAGGCTCAATTCTTTGTTGTTTAAGCATAGTTTCAGCCCAAGCAGCACGTGCTTTTAATAGTGCTTCATAGGCTGGAGTAGTTAAAGGAGTTGCTTTTTTAATAAAAGCTTGCAGTAACTTAATTCTTTCATCAGCTCGGACTTCACTAATGCGGGCAAACTCATTTTGAACATCTAACATTAAGTCTGGCATTGCTAGTTCTGTTTTTTGACTTGGAGGGGTAGTGCTTGGTGTTACTTGAGCTTGAGCTATTTGAACCACAGAGGTAGCTAAAAATAAAGAGAAAACTAAACACAAAGGCTTCATAAGTTTGGAAAATAAAGTTATCTATAAAGTTTCTTTAGCGATTGCTTTAAGATTAATTGAAAATCTCGACCAGATTCTTCTTTAAGTGTAACACTAACGGCTTTTTCTGCCATCGCTTGTTGCCAACCTAAATTTACTAGAGCAGAGACTACATCGGATTTTATAGATAAATCAGTAGTTCCAATAGCTTGCCCTGAACTGATTTCAACACTAGATAGAGATTTTAATTTATCTTTTAACTCTAAAAGTAACCGCTCGGCAGTTTTACGTCCAACTCCTGGAATAGCCGTTAGTTGTACTAAATTACCAGCTAAAATTGCTTGGATCAATTCTTCTGCGCTAAGCCCAGAAAGCATTGTTAACCCTAATTTTGGCCCAACTCCTGTTACACTTAAAAGTTTTAAGAATAGCTCTTTTTCTAGTGCAGTTCTAAAGCCAAAAAGTTGTATGGCATCTTCTCTAACTTGTGTGTAAATTTGTAAAGAAACTGTACTGCCTACTTCACCTAAATCATAATAGGTTGACAGAGGAATTTGAACTTCATAACCTACTCCATTAACATCTATTACTGCTGAATTAGTTAGTTTAATTAAGATTTTTCCACTAAGATAAGCAATCATAAATATAATATTTCCTTATTTGAATTATATTTCGTTTACATTACACCAGACTTGATGCTTTGAGCAATTGCTTAAAATCACAAAGTACCTTATTCTATCCTGCAATCGCAAGTTCAGCTTTAATAATAACCCAAGCTAAAAGCTTTTAGTTAGATTTTCTAAGCAATCTAGTTACTTGCACCCTGCTTTACTGAGCGCTAGAATCAAAGCTAGAAATTTTTGCTTGTGAGGAAATTATGTTTTATCGTAAATCAGTTATTTTATTGTTGGTTCTTAGTCTGACTTTTTTAGCAACCATGCCTTTTGTTAGCTTAGCCCAAGGTGGCTTACAACAACAACAATTAGATCTTCCTCGTGATCCAGCATTAGAAAAAGAAGCTAAACATAATTTAGATGTTGCTAAGTTTTACTTGAAACGTAAGGCCTATAAAGCTGTAACTGATAGATTATTAGAAATTGTTTATACTTATCCCAAATTTTCGCACCTTGATGAGGTTCTTTCTATATTAGCTGATTGTTTTGTAAAAATAGATAATAAAACTGAAGGTGCAAAATTCTATCAACAGTTAGTAAGAGATTTTCCTGATAGTGATTATGCTAAAGATGCTAAGAAAAAATTAGAATCTCTACCACCTGTTAGTGAGACTAAAAATTAATACTTAATGTTTTGAAGGAGCAATTTTAACTAATGTCCATTTCAGTCGTTGGTTCTGTAGCTTTTGATGCTGTAAAAACTCCATTTGGTGAGAAAGAAGAAATTCTAGGAGGTTCTGCCACACACTTTGCAATTGCAGCTTCCTTTTTTACAGATGTTAGTGTTGTAGCAGTTGTTGGAGAAGATTTTTCTGAAAAATATAAGGATGTTTTTCGCTCTCGCCAAATTGATATCTCAGGCTTAGAGCAAACAGCAGGAGAAACTTTCCGTTGGAAAGGTGTATATGGTTATGACTTAAATACTCGTGAAACCATTTATACACACTTAAATGTATTTGCAAACTTTAAACCTAAACTTCCAGATAATACTCGCGAATGCCCGTTTTTATTCTTAGGTAATATTAGCCCTGACTTACAATTAGAAGTTCGTCGTCAAGTAAATGCTAAACTAGTAGCTTTAGATACAATGAATTATTGGATTGAGAAAACTCCTAATGAATTAAAGGAAGTTCTTAAAGAAATCGATATACTAATTATAAATGATGAAGAAGCTCGCGAATTAGCACAAGAATCTAACTTAATTAAAGCAAGTAAGAAAATTTTACAAATGGGACCAAAACGTGTTGTAGTTAAACGTGGTGAATATGGTGCTGTAACTGCTTCAGAAGGTTCTTATTTTGCTATGCCAGCTTTTCCACAAGAAGATGTTTATGATCCAACAGGTGCAGGAGATACCTTTGCTGGAGGTTTTATGGGTTATTTAGCTGCTACAAATCAAACAGATGAGGCTGCTATACGCCGAGCTATGATTTATGGATCAGTAATGGCATCCTTTAATGTAGAAGCTTTTGGTTGTGATCGAGTAGAAACCCTCTCTTATCAAGAGATTAATGATCGCTTCCGACGATTTAAAGAAATTACACATTTTGAAGAGTTAGTTTTTAACAAAAAAGCTTAGTAGGAGAATTTATAGTATTAAGCTAGGAAAATAATTTTTAGGAATATAAGAAAGCTTTTTGCAATGATAGACTTCCACAAAGTACATGCTTTGGCTAATGATTTTATTGTTATAGATGCGGCAGTTGTTCCTAATCGTGACTACTCTAGTTTGGCCGTAGATATTTGTAATCGCCATACGGGAATTGGTGCAGATGGAATGCTGGTTATTGTTCACGTTTCTGGAGATGAAGCGGATTTTTCCTTGCGTTTTTTTAATAGCGATGGAACAGAGGCTGAAATGTCTGGAAATGGAATTCGCTGTGCTGCCGCAGTTTTATATGATACTAGTCGCACTTATAACAAAGAATTAAATATCCGTACTCGCTCAGGCATTAAAAATATAAAACTTCGCACTCAATCAATGTCTAGGTTTGAGTTTGAAGTGATTATGGGAAAACCTCTTTTTGCATCAGCAGATATTCCTATGTCAATAGCTGATAAACTTCCTCAAGTTGTTAATTATCCTGTTGAATTAGAGGGTGGTTCTGTAAATATAACTGCTTTATCTGTAGGTAATCCTCATTGTTGTATTTTTGTTCCAGATTTTGATTCTTTAGATTGGCGCTCTTTAGGAAAAGAACTCTCTAAACATAGCGTTTTTCCTAATCAAACAAATGTTGAATTTATTCAAGTTTTATCTAGACAAGAAATAAATGCTAGATTTTGGGAACGTGGTGTAGGTGAAACTGCTTCTTCAGGAACTGGTTCTTGTGCTTCTGCAATTGCTTCAATAATCAATAATTTTACTGATCGCCAGGTTCAAATACATACTTCTGCTGGTGACTTACAAGTTGTTTGGCGTAACGATGATACAATTTCACTGATGGGTCCAGCAGAAATTATATGCCAAGGCCGTTGTAGATTAAGATAAATATTTAGCCTGGGGTTTTAGCTAGCCCAGGTTAATATGGGGGATTCCAATATATTAGCCTGGGGTTTAGCAAGCCCCAGGCGAGCACAACCCCAGGAGATAAAAATGTCACAAGCTCCTTCTCAATCAACTACAAATAATTTACACATCATTAAAACTGTTTGCCCGCATGACTGCCCTGATACTTGTTCTATGGTTGTAACTGTAGAAGGTGACCGAGCAATCAAAATTGCAGGTGATCCAGATCATCGATTTACCGATGGCTTTCTTTGTAGCAAAGTCTCAAAATATCTAGACCGTGTCTATCATCAAGGTAGATTGCTTTATCCTCAAAGACGTGTAGGCCAAAAAGGGTCAGGCAAGTTTGTAAGAATTACCTGGGATGAGGCATTAGATGAAATTACTAGCCGCTTTAAACAGATTGCTACAGAATTTGGCTCTCAAAGTATTCTTCCTTATAGCTATGCTGGCACAATGGGACTGCTTAATTATGGTAGTATGGATCGCCGCTTTTTTAACCGACTAGGGGCATCTTTGCTAGATCGCACCATCTGTGCTACGGCTGGGGCAACTGGTTATCGTTACACTGTGGGAGCTTCCTTAGGTTATGATCCTGAAGCAATAAAACATGCTAAATTGATTGTAATTATGGGTAGTAATATTCTAACAGCTAATGTTCATCTTTGGCCGTTTATTACTCAAGCCCGTAAAGCAGGCGCTAGAGTTATTTGTATTGATCCTTATCAAAACCGCACTGCTGCGGTTAGTGATGAATATATTGCTATACGTCCTGGAACAGACGGCGCATTAGCTTTGGGAATAATGCATGTAATTGTTAAGGATAATCTCTATGATGTAGATTATGTTCATAACTATACGTTAGGTTTTGAACAGCTTTGCGAGCGCTTAAAAGAATATCCTCCAAGCAAAGTAGCTGATATTACTGGGATTGCAGAAGAAAAAATTGTTGAGCTAGCCCATGCTTTAGCTAAAGAGCAACCTGCTGCAATACGTATTAGTTATGGATTGCAACGTCATCGTGGTGGTGGAATGGCTGTTAGGAATCTAGCTTGTATTCCTGCCTTAACTGGTGCTTGGCGGCATGCTGGAGGTGGAATTTTACTTTCCACAAGTGGAGCTTTTCCATTAAATTTTAATGCTTTAGAGCGTCCTGACTTGGTTAAGGCTGGAACTCGTACCATTAACATGAGTCGTTTAGGTGAAGCACTTACTAATCGCAATAGCAACGGCCAAAAAGCTTTTGACACACCAGTTAAAGCAATTTACGTTTATAACTCTAATCCTGTCGCTGTAGCTCCAAATAGTAAGGCTGTAATAGAAGGTTTTATGCGCGAAGACCTCTTTACAGTAGTACATGAACAGTTTCAAACTGATACAGCTGATTATGCAGATATTTTACTTCCAGCTACTACTCAACTAGAACATTTTGATATTCACAAAGCCTATGGACATTTTTACTTAATGGTTAACACTCCTGCTATAGCTCCATTAGGTGAAGCTCGTTCAAACACTGATGTTTTCAGAGCTTTAGCTCAAAAAATGGGTTTTACTGACTCTTGTTTTCAAGATAGTGATGAACAAATGGCAGAGCAAGCTATTAACTCTAACCATCCTGCTTTGTCAGGCATTACGCTAGAAGCACTAAAAGAAAAGGGAAGTATACGTCTTAACTTACCAGATCCTTATATACCTTTTGCTGAAGGAAACTTCCTTACTCCTTCAGGAAAATGTGAGTTTTACTCTCAGACAATGCTAAATGATGGACTAGATCCATTGCCTACATATATTCCTCCAATAGAAAGTGCTGAAGCTAGTCCAGAGTTATTTGCTCGTTATCCAATTGCGTTAATATCTCCACCAGCACATAGTTTTCTAAACTCTACATTTGCAAATGTTCCAAAGCTATTAAAAAATGAAAAAGAGCCAATGATAGAAATAAGTGCTGAAGATGCAGCTAAACGTGGAATTGAAACAGGAATGTTAGTACGTGTTTTTAATGATCGCGGAGAACTACAACTTAAGGCTATAATATCCAATAAAGTAAAACCTGGTGTAGCGGTGTCGCCTTCAGTTTGGTGGCACAAGCTTAGCCCTAATGGTCGCAATGCTAATTTTACCACTTCAGAAACTATCACAGATATGGGAGGTGGTGCGACTTTTTATGATAATTTAGTAGAAGTAGAGCCTGTTTAAAATATTGGAAAAAATTTTACAAAGAGAGGTAATTTTTATGGACACACAACTTCGGGAAGCCATTGCTAAGTTGAGTGTTTCTGAGCAAATTGATTTGGCTTTAGAGATTTTAGAAAACTTACATAATGAACTAAATGAGTTTCCTTTAACACAATATCAAATGCAAGAACTAGAACAACGATCTGCTGAGTATGAGCAAGAAAATGAAACTAGTTTAAGCTGGGAAGAAGTGAAAGCAGAAGTGAGACGAGCTAGATGATTTACCAAATAACATTTCAACGTAAAGCGAAAGATGAGATTTTCGAAGCTTACCGTTGGTATGAACAGAAACAAGAAGGTTTAGGAGAAGAATTTTTGGGTGCTTTGGATGTTATAGTAGCTAAAATTGAAACTAATCCCAATTTGTATCCTCTGATTTGGAAGGATTTTCGCCGAGCATTGCTACCAAAGTTTCCTTACGCAATATTCTATAAATTAGGTCAAAATAAAATTATAGTTTCTGCCTGCTTTCATTTAAAACGTGATCCTAAAGAATGGCAAAAGCGTATTAACTAATTTTCTGAGATGAACAAATGAGAAGTTATCGATTGTCCAAGATAAAAACAGAAACTAACAAACTAGCTAAACCTTTGTCTGCAAACAATATATCGCCTTCTGGAAGAGTGTTTTTGGTGAGCTTTTCTGCTTCCCTAGAAACTTCTAATGTGACAGCTCTACAACCTAGACCTAGCTATAAAATTGCTCGTGTTCAAAGCGCTCCTGTTCTTAAACAAACCGCAACAATTGTACCTCCTGTAATTCAACCTGTTCAAAACAATGAGATGGGTTGGCGAGCAATGGCTATAATACTTTTACTAGCTGCTACAGCAACAACAGGTATTTACTTTGGAAAACAATATTTAAGCACTCCGCTTCCACCACTTTCCGGAGCTGAACAAGTTGCTAGTTTAGGTAGCACTGTTTTTACTGGAACCATAAAACCAGCTAATGAAATAAAGATTGCTGCTGTAGCTCCTGCAATAGTGCAAGGGATTTTGGTTAAAGTTGGAGATGAAATAAAAGAAGGACAAGAACTTATCAAAGTTGATGATCGTGAAGCTAAAGCTGCTCTTTTACAAGCAGAGATTGAAAAAAAAGCTGCCGATCAGCAAGTTGCACAAATAAACACTAATATCTCATTGCTAAATAAACAAATGCTAGCTTTGCGCTCTCAAGTTACTGATGCAAGTGGAAAACTTTCTCTTGCTCAACGTCGTGCTGAGGAAGTTCCTGTAAGGCAAAGACAAGATTCTCCAGAACGCGCTCAAGCAGTTTATGATCAGGCTTTATCTAAATTCCAACGCACTGAAATCTTACATCGTCAAGGATTAGTTTCTGCTCAAGAACTAGATGAAATACGTAGTCAGTTGCGAATTGCTGAAGCAGATTTAAAAGCTGCACGTGCTGCCGAAACAGCTTCAAAAGACTTATCTCGTGCTCAAGAATCACAATCAAAGCTACAAGGGGAATTAACTAAAAAAGAACAACAACAACAACTTACAGACTTGAAAAATCAACTTGAACAGGCTCAACTGCGCCAACAACAAGCAGCACAGAACGTAGAAAATGCTAGTCGTCGTACTAGTGAAGCTACTATTAAGGCTACTCATAGCGGTGTTATTGTTGAAATTCCAGTAAAAGTAGGAGATCAAGTTATTGTTGGCACAACTCTAGCAAAATTAGCACAACTAGACCGTTTAATTGTGGAAATTCCTGTTAGTGCTCGTTTAGTTAACTCTCTACATGTTGATCAAACAGCAACAATAAAACTTCCTACTACTTCTCAACCTCTAAAAGGTAAAATTATTACGATTAATCCTATTCCAGCTGCTAACCTTAACCATACAGTAGAAGTAGAGTTTGAAAACACTACAAATTCATTACTTGCTGGACAATCAGCCGAAGTAAAATTTGCTGCAAAGTAAAGTATTAAATAATGGTTAGAAATAACTAGATTGCCAAGTTTTAGCTTTGCAAATCTTTTTTATGTCGCTCGTAATCTTCTGGAGTGTCAAAATCAAGTAAGATGGTTTTATTATTGACTTCTATGAGTATTGTATTTGATGAATGCCTTTTAGTTACTTGATTTAAGCCTAGCTCTACTGGAAGTTTAAGTATTTCTTCTTTTAGCGAAGCATCAATAATAATTGGGTGACCAGATTTGCCCTGATAACTTGGTTTAATAATCAAGCTGTTATTTTGGTGATAACTACTTATTAGCAAATTAATTATTTCTGTAGAAATTTGTGGTTGATCAACTAAAGCTATTAAAAAAGCAGTTGTTTTAGGGTTAGCTGCGTTAATTCCTGTTTGAACAGAACTAGTCATGCCTAATAAATAATTCCTGTTAATTACTAGCTTAAGTTTTTCATTGTAGTGGAAAATACTATTTAGATGAGAAGCTATTTCCTGAGATTGATGACCTAAAACTACAATTAGTTCATCAATATTGGCTTCTAGCAAATTAGTAATAACATTGTCAATAAAGGTTTTATCGCCAAAGGGTAGTAACTGTTTAAGTTTACCCATTCGACTCGACAAGCCTGCTGCAAGTAGTATCGCACAAATCATAAACTATATTATAATCTTTGACTTTGAATCTTTCATTAATTTACTAATTTACTCAAGGAATAAATAACTAAAATGGCAGCTCCAGATATGGACAAAATAGTCTCGTTGTGTAAAAGACGAGGCTTTATTTTTCAAAGTAGTGAGGTTTATGGTGGAATAGGCTCAACTTGGGACTATGGCCCATTAGGTGTTGAACTAAAAAACAATGTAAAGCGTGCTTGGTGGCGTAGTGTAGTTTATGACCGTGATGATATGGAAGGCTTAGATGCTGCAATCCTTATGAATCGGCTAGTTTGGCGCTACTCAGGACACGAAGCAACTTTCTCTGATCCTCTAGTTGATTGCAAAGAGTGCAAAAAACGCTTTCGTGCCGATCATGTTCAAGGAAAAAATTGCCCTGAATGTAATGGCGAATTAACTGAACCTCGTAGTTTTAACTTAATGTTTCAAACTTATGTTGGGCCAGTTCAAGATGATTCTGGGCTTGCTTATCTAAGACCAGAAACTGCTCAAGGTATCTTTGTTAATTTCTCAAATGTTCATCAAACTATGCGCCGTAAGTTACCTTTTGGTGTTGCTCAAATAGGTAAATCTTTCCGTAATGAAATTACACCTGGTAACTTTACTTTCCGCACTCGTGAATTTGAACAAATGGAAATAGAGTATTATTGCAAACCTCCTAAGTACCTTCAATCTGGTGAAAAAGATGATGTAGCTTTGCATGCAGAATGGGTTGAACAACGGTTTAATTGGTATGTTAATTTAGGCATTGATGCTAGTCGTTTACAAAAGCGTCAGCAAGAGCAAGCAGAACTAGCCCACTATGCAAAAGCAACTACAGATATTGAATACTTATTTCCAGGTTCTTTAGGCTGGAGTGAATTAGAAGGTGTTGCTAATCGTCAAGATTATGATCTTTCTGCTCATAGCAAAGATGTTCCTGAGGCAGATTTAGAGCGTCTTAAATTGACAAAAAATACAGATAGTGTTCATAAATTAGATTACTTTGATGAGCAATATGCTGATCCAGAAACAGGAAAAAAAGGTGCTCGCTATATTCCTTATGTAATTGAACCTTCAGCTGGTGCTGATCGCGCTACACTTGCTTTTTTGTGTGAAGCTTATAATGAAGAAATAGTAAGTGAACCTAAGGAAGCTGACCTTACACAACTACGAGATGCTTGTGCTGCTGCTAGCAAGAACTTAGAAAAGAAAATTGCTGAAGCAGAAAAACAAAAAGCAAAAGCAGATGCAGGCGCAAAAGTTGAGGTTAGTAGCCCAAGTTTAGAACAACTAAAAGCTATTAGTGAAAACCTAGCTAAAACAGTAGCAGGTTTGCCACAAACTTTGTTATCTGTAGAAGATGTCTGCAATATGCCTGGTGCAGATAAGCTTGAGTTACTAAAGAAAGTTCGCCCAATTGCAGCAAAACTATGTGATGAATACACTAGAGTTGTTCTTAAGCTGCATCCTCAGCTTGCTCCTATTAAGGTTGCAGTGTTCCCATTAAAGAAAAATGAACCTCGTATTGTTGAGATGGCAAAAGGTATTAAGCAAAAATTACAACCTTATTTAAGAGCGGTTTATGATGATACTGGTGCAATAGGAAAACTTTATCGTAGACAAGATGAAATAGGAACTCCTTATTGTATTACAGTAGATTTTCAATCTTTAGAAGATCAAACCGTAACCGTACGTGATCGAGATACAATGCAACAAGAGCGTGTATCTATTGCAGAACTAGCAAAACACTTATCGCAAAAAGTAGGAATTCTTACTTTCTAGTTTTTAATTATTTTTATGCTAAAGTCGTGGAGGACATAAATGAAAAAAAGCAGATACACTGTATTTTTAATATTAGCAATAATGGTGTTATCTTTAAATTTTGCTTGTGGTGGTGGTGAAACTCCTGCAGGTGGCGGTGGTGAAAAACCAGCAGGTGAAAAACCAGCAGGTGAAAAACCAGCAGGTGAAAAACCAGCAGCAACCCCAGCAGCAACTCCAGCAGCAGGCGAAGCAGCTAAAACTGTTTCCAAGGAAAAAGTTGCGGAGATTTATGCTGGACGTTGTCAATCTTGTCATGGAGAAGATGGAAAAGGTAAAAAAGCTATTTCCGAAAAAATACCAGATTTTACTGATGCAAAATGGCAAGCTTCTAAAGATGATAAAAAGCTAAATGAAGCTATTGCAGATGGTATCCCTGGGGGTAAGCCTCCTATGCCAGCATGGAAGAGTTCTCTTAGCCCTGAAGAAATACAAGCTTTAGTTGGACATGTTAGAGCTTTCAAAAAATAACTAAGGTTTTGTGTTTATTATGAAACTTAGTTTTAATATTGCTACAAAAACCAAAAATTTAATCCAAAATATTTGCGCGGCTATTGAAAAAGAAGGTGGCCGCGCTTTTTTAGTTGGTGGACTTATACGGGATCAGATAATGCTAGAGTTAGGCTTAATAAAAGCTCAAGATCTAGCCCCAGCAAGGGATTTTGATATAGAAGCCTATCAAATTAGCGCTGAAGATTTACGTAAAGTTCTATCTAAATTTGGTCGAGTTAACGCAGTGGGGGAAGCCTTTACTGTTTATAAACTTGGTTTTGGTTACAAATCAGAACGAATAGAGTTAGATGTTAGTTTACCTCGTCGAGAATCTAAAACAGGGCATGGACACAAGGGCTTTACTGTAACGGGTGATCCTTCAATGACCATAGAAGAAGCTGCAAGACGACGAGATTTTACTATAAATGCAATTCTTGCCCATCCTATTACAGGTGAAGTCATAGATCCTTATAATGGGATAGGTGACTTAAAAGCAAAAGTCCTAAGAGTTGTAGATCCAACTACTTTTATAGAAGATTCCCTAAGAGTACTTAGGGCAATGCAGTTTGCTGCACGCTTTGAATTTAGTGTTGCAGAAGATACAAAAACGCTTTGTAAAAGCATCAAACTAGATGACTTGCCCTGTGAACGAATTTGGGGAGAGATAGAAAAACTTCTGTTGCGTTCTCGAAAACCTTCTATTGGATGGCAAGTGGGACTAGAAATGGGTGTAATAGACCAGCTCTTTCCAGAATTGCAAGTCTTGGTAGGTTGTCCTCAAGAAAAAGAATGGCATCCAGAAGGGGATGTTTGGATACACACTTTACAGGCAATTGATGAAGCAACATTATTAATAGATGATTTACCTAAGGCTCAAAAAATTACTGTAATGCTAGCAGTTTTATGTCATGATTTGGGCAAACCATCAACTACTAAAGAAATAGATGGTCGTATTCGCTCTCTAGCACATGAAGAAGCAGGTGTTGCCCCAACAGAAAAATTTCTAGATCGGCTTAATATTCATACAATTGATGGTTATCATGTTCGTGAACAAGTAATAGCACTAGTAGCTAATCATCTAAAACCAGGACAATTTTATAAACAACAAGCTACTGTTACTGATGGTGCCTTTAGGCGTTTAGCTAGAAAGTGTGAGCTAGAATTACTTTATAGAGTGGCAAAAGCTGATTCCTTGGGCCGTCATGCTATAGATGCTCCAGAGCCAGATTCAGAAGCTCAAGAATGGTTTCGCGCTCGAGTTCTAGAATTAGGGGTAGAAAATCATGCTCCAGAAGCTTTGCTGCTTGGTCGTCACTTGCTAGAGTTAGGGCTAAAGCCAGGCCGCCAAATAGGTGAAATTACTCGTGCTGTGTATGAGCTACAGCTAGATGGTAAAGTTACTAGTTTAGAAGAAGCCATTGCTGCTGCTCAAAAATTAATAAATGCTAGCTAACTCCGAGAAAGGAGCCTTATGAAATTCACAACATATTCCAAATGGACAGGCTTAGATTGGTCAGAGCTTAGTTTAGATGAGCTACTAAATAAACTAACGGAATTTTTTCTCCAAAGTGGATTTCAAGGTTATTCTAGACGGCGGCACTCTTTTGAGAAAAAAGAACAAACTTTAGCTGATTTAGAAAATGCACTTCGTCAAGCTTTGCTTCAAGGAATGCTTTCTGATTTGGAGTTGCAACAACTTCAAGATGAAGATGGCAATATTAAGCAAGAAGTTTTATCAGAATTGTTAGATCGCTTAATTGAAAAGCTGTTGAAGGAAGGTTATATAACACTTGAGGATGAAGAAGCTGCTCAAGCAATGCGAGAACAAATGCAAGGACAAGGACGTCTTGATCCTGAATGGGCAAAAGGAGTTAAGTTTAAGTTAACTGATAAAGGACTTGATTTCCTAGGGTTTAAAGCTCTTCGTGATTTAATGGGAAGTCTAGGCCGTAGCAGTATTGGTCGTCATGAAACTAGTCATTTAGCTACTAGTGTGGAAGCAAATGAAGCTTCAAAAGCTTATGAATTTGGCGATACACTAAATTTAGATGTTAATTCCACCTTGCTTTCAGCCATTAAACGTGAGGGAATAGGCACACCACTTAATCTGGAATATAGAGACTTAATGGTTCATCAGTCAGAATATCATAGCTCTTGTGCTACAGTGTTAATGTTGGATTGTAGTCATTCAATGATTTTATATGGGGAAGATCGTTTTACTCCCGCTAAACGTGTAGCTCTAGCACTTGCTCATTTAATTCGTACTCAATATCCTGGTGACAGTATCAAAACAGTGCTCTTTCATGATGGAGCAGAAGAGATTCCTTTTTCAAAATTAGCTCAAGTACAAGTAGGGCCTTATCATACCAACACTTTAGAAGGCTTACGTTTAGCACGTCGTTTACTTTCTGCTCAACAAAAGGAAATGAAGCAAATCATTATGATTACTGATGGTAAGCCTTCTGCAATGTTTATGGATGGAATAAATCCAAAACAAGCTAAACAGGCTTTTCACTATGCAGAAGCTACTAAAAGTGGGCGATATCTCTATAAAAATCCTATGGGTCTAGATCCATTAATTATAAGAGAAACTCTAAAAGAAGTAGCTAATTGCCGTAAATCAGGTATTTTGATTAATACCTTTATGTTAACAGATGATTACTATTTAGTAGATTTTGTAAAGAAAGTAACAGAAATTGCTCATGGCAAGGCTTATTTTACTAGTGTTGTAAATTTAGGCCACTATGTCCTTTATGATTTTATTAAAAAGAAAACTAGAAAAATACATTGATTTTTTATACTAAGCTACTGAAGCAAAATAACTAGGTGATAATAATAACCAATGAAAGAGATTAGGATTTTTCCAACAGGACAAATTGCACCAAATGCTGTAAATATTGAAATGGGGCGACTTGATCCAGAAAATTTATGTTTTGATCGAGTAGCAGAATTTTCTAAATATGCTTTTCGATGTGCTGCCAAACAATTTGCAGAAGCTGTTATTTTGGGCTTACAAGTTCCAGATCAATTTGTCACTTCACATATTGAACATGCTTGTAATGTTTTTGCCTGTGCAATTTTTTTAGATTCTACACTAGTAAAAAACCCTAAGTTTACAATGTTGCTAGATATAGTAGATCGATTAGACACTTTTGGCCCCGCATATCCTGTGCCAGAAACAATTTCTAACCAAATTAGAGGCTTAATGTCACCTATTTGGAAGCTAAGGAATGAAGGAAGATTATATTCACTTTCTCCAAATGAAGTTGCTGAAATGTTACGTAGTACTGCTCAAAATGTTGTAGATTATTGTAATGGTACTTATAACTTAGTTTTAGAGAAAGAAACTCCTAGAACGTTTAGAACGGTTTTTGAACAACAATCCACAATACTTTGTGAAAGCACAAGTTTTATCTTTGACTTGCTTTATAAAAGAGGTTATCGACTTTGCATTGTTTATCGAAAATTAGCTGATGGTTATAAGTATGATATTGCTAAGCAATCAGAGTTTGTAAAGTTTGATATGCCTGCATTTATTGCTAGGCTAAGTAAGCTTGAGCCAGGGTGGATTGGCACTTCTACTACCGGTCATTCTCCTAGATCTCACAGTCAGCTTCAACCAGAACAAGTATGGAAAGAAGTGTTAGAAATTTCTAATTAAATTTCTAAATAGAACTAGAAATTTATCCTAAAAGATTACCATTTTGTCCATTAGCTAACTCAATGCTTTCTAAGCTGCTAGAGAGTATTTGGATGATTCCGTTTTTAGTTTCTAGTTCTAAACTTCCATCATAATTACCAGCCTTGATATGACGTAGAGGAAATCCTGTTAGTTGTTGTCCAGTGACTAAAAGGACACAAACCATTTGTTCTGGCCTTAAATAGCGACAAGCTTGATTAAACTCATTTGCCTTCATAAAAGTAACCTCATAAGTATTAATGTTAGATGTTACTTTAGTTAACGACATTTATTGTTCTTTAGGTTTTTTAATTAAACCAAGAATGAAACAAAAAGTTGCTACTAATAAAGCTATGGGTGTTATTAACATTGCAACTGATAAGCTTTGTTTTGCACTTAATCCTAAGAGAGTTGTTATTGGAGCTATAAAAGAAGGTATTGAGCCGCTTTCAGTTATTTTGGTTGATAATATCCCTACTAAAGGTTGAGAAATGGCATCGCCTAACACATGAATTGCCAGAATTGTAGTAGCTACAGCCGTAGCTCTTACATTAGATGGAACTACATTTACAATAATCGCGTTTATTGGCCCGTTGCCTAAAAATAATAGAAAAACTGTAAGGAAAACTGTTGGAAAATAAACATTTGGATTAACTGATGAAAGTGTTATGATAAGTGGAATTACTGCCATTGCAGAGCTAACGGCACAGAGTAAAAAATAGCCTCCCTTAAACCATTTTAAGAGTTGATCTCCTATCCAACCACCAATCAATGTTCCAAAAAGCCCTCCTAAAGTCACATAAATTCCAAGCTTTATATTAGCTGTTTCTTTATCTAAGCCTTTATTAGAAACTAGTAACTCTATACTCCAATAAGCAAGCGCTCCTAAAGCAAAAGTGAGTGCTGCATATCCTAAGGAAGTCACTACGTAAGGATAATTCTTGAGTAGTATTTTGTAGTTGTCTAGAATAGAACCATCTTTAGAAGTAATAGAACCATGGCTATGGGTCTCCTCTCCATCCATTTTTCCACGTTCAGGTTCGCGCAAGAAATGTGCTGCTATTGCCATGATTAAGCCTGGTATACCAACAACAAAAAAAGTATGTCGCCAACCTAAAACTTCAGGAGGAGAAAGTTTACCTGCTAAAATATATCCAAAAGCTTGCCCTAGTGGAACTGCTGTAAAAAATATACCAAAAGCAAGTCCTCTTTTGCTGCGATCAAAGTAATCTGAAAGAAATCCTGGGGAAATTGTTGCATAGCTAGCTTCTCCAATACCGACAGCAGCACGAGCAACTAACATTTGCCAATAGTTTTGTGCTAACCCGGCTGCGGCTGTAGCAATACTCCAAATAGCTATTCCAGAAGAGATCAAACCTGTACGCGCTCTGCGATCAGCTAAATAGCCATAGACTGGGGAAAGTATTGTATAAACAATGGTAAAAGCACTTCCTATATAACCAAGCTGTGCATCAGTAAAATGCATTTCTCCCTTTATGTTTGGAATTAAGGCAGAAAAAATAAACCTATCTATATAATTTAGTAAGTTTAATAACGAAAAAATAACTAATGCATAATAAGAATATGCTGAGCTAATAGCTTGATTGCTACTAGCGGATGGTTGGGATTGAGAAGTTTTTTCCATGCATTTCCTCAGCGCAAGAAGTGGCTAAGGACGGTTGATTTAAATTTCAATTAACGACGATGAAAGATCAAACCTACCACCACAAAAATTAGCGCTACTAAAAGAAATTCAATACTGCGTAGGTGATAGATTAATGGGGAGAGTGAGCCAGCGTCAACACTAGTTGGGATCAAATATTGAAAAAGTGCAAGAAAAAGGCAAATACTAGCTAAAACTAGAGATCCAAGTGTAATGCTAGATAAATTACTTTGAGTTAAATTCCCTTTAATTATTTTAATAGCTTGTTTTCCAAATAGCTCTAAAGATTTAATAAGTTTTTCTAGGCTACTTGGTTCTATTGTTGTTCCACAAACAGAACAAAATTTTGCTACAGTTTTTAGTTCACTATGACAACGCCGACATAGTTTTGATTGAGATAAATTTGATTGAGATAAAACTTCTGTTGGAGGAGTTGTTTCTTTGGTAAATAAACTTTTCTGTGAATCTTCTATATTATTGGAATTAAATGCATTAGCTAAAATAGAAGAATTATTTAAAACTACTGCATCTGATAATTTCTCAGAAATAGAATTTCCATTTAATTTAAGGTTTGCTGCTGGAGGAATAGCAGAAGCAACAGAGGAAGCAGCAGAAGAAGCAGCTGATGTGAGTTGGTTAATAAAGCTCTGTTCAAGTGTATTAGTTTTAATATCTACAGTAATTTCTTTGGTAGGAATTGTAATTAACTTTTCTCCACAAGCCAGACATAATTTTGTTGGTTTTTTTACTGATGTACCACAGCTTTGACATTGCATACCCAAGCCTCCAATAAAATTGCTTGGGCTTGGGATGCAACAGAAAATTAGCACGTTGCTTATAAAAGAAATATAACTATGAATAAAAGCAGTGGGATTACTTATTTAAATGCACCTATTACAGCTTTTACTCCTGTAACTGTTCCAGCGGCAGTCTTTTTGGCTACATAGGTTGAAGCATCAGCAGTTGCAACTGCACCCACTTTAGTTGCATGAGCTGTTTTAGTTGCACCAATGGCTGTACCTTTGGCTGCTCCTCTAGCTACATAGGCAGTTCCTTTGCCTACAGCAACGCCTGATCGCCTTGCTATACCATGTTGACGATGGCGGTTAACACTAACGCTATTACGTTCTACATCTTCTGAGTTATTAGCTACTACGCGACGAGGTCTTTTGGTTTCAGATGTATCTTCATTATCACTTTTTGCAAAGCAGAGATTATTTGATAAACTAACTGTTAAAAGTAAGGTTAGTAAAAAAAGAGAAAATTTCTTGATAAATAACATTAACTTTTACCTCCATTTGCTAGATAATACATCACTTGGAAAATTGATCGCAAGTGAAAAACTATAAATTTCAGGAATAAAAAATTTTAAGAGGGAATTATGGAAAACATTAGTTGGTTTATAACTTTGCTAGGTGCAATAATTCTTACAAGTGTTGGAATACTGAAATTATATGGCCTTACACAACATTGGGTTACAGGTTCAAATAAAACTCTAAAAGAAAATGTATGTGGGACTTGACCAAATTGGAATAGCCGCATTTTGCGGTATATTTATCCATTTGTATTTCTTATTCCTGGACTAGCGTTTTTCTTTATGTTGACCTGGACTTAGGTTTGTTTTATTTGCTAATTAATATATCAATCTCACTAAAATCCTAGCTTAATGAGGACTAAACTTAGGATTTGGCTAAATGTAAATAATTTTCTGGAAAATTTTTACAACTTATCCAATTTTCTGCGAACTTTTCTTTTTTTTGTTCGTTAACAGTGTTAAGTTACTTGAGAACGTTAATTTATAAAATAGCACTTATTAAATCAACAAAGTTAATCTAAAGGGGAAGGTTTGTATGAAGAAATTAATTAGTTTAGGAATGGTATTAGCTGCAACCATTTTATTTTCCAACACATTAGCTTTTGCATCTAACAAAGATAAGAAAGTTGAATTTACTCGCGACGTTATAGTTAATGGGACAGAAGTTAAGAAGGGGAAATACCAAGTTAAGTTTGATGATAAGACAAACGAGATGACAGTTTGGCATGGGGATAAATTAATTGCTAAGGCAAATGCTCACATAGGATCACGTAAGACAAAAGCTATAAGTACAGAAATACTAGTTGTAAAGCAGAACAATAACAGTGTGTTAAAAGGGATTATTTTAGAGGGTGATGAAGAGACAATTTTAGTTAATACAGAGACAGTGAATGTTTCTCCTCAGCAATAAAATAGGGTGCAAAACAAGTAAGGGCAATGAGGAGATTTTAACGGCTGGCATTTTGCCAGCCTTTTTATTTATTGGATTATTTTAAGAGGGAAAATCATATTTTTGAACTAGAATCCTGCTTGCTTGTGTTTGAGCTTACTGATAAGATAGCCTACTTGTTACTTGCCTAAATCATTAGTAGCAACATCAAAAGCAAATTACATAATAAGTTAGGAGGGCCATTATGTCTGCTTCTGGTAAAGAAGGACAAAAAGGGGCAGAGCCTCAACGTGCAAATTTGCAAGGTGCAAATTTACAAAGAGTTAATTTCAGTAACGCTAAGCTTAATGGAGCAAGCTTTGTAGGAGCTAATTTAAGCGGTGCAACATTAATGAAAACAGAATTAATTGGTGCAAACTTACAAAAAGCCAATCTTTCTGGTGCAAATTTAAGTGAAAGTAATTTAAGTAATGCAAATTTGCAGTCAATTAATTTGTCAGGTGCAACTTTAACCAAGGCAAATCTTAGTAAAGCCAATTTGCAAAAAGCTGAGTTAAGCAACTGCAATTTAAATGAATCAAATCTGATGGAAGCTGACTTAACAGATGCTAACCTAACAGATGCAAAACTAACAAAAGTTAGTGTACAAGCAGCAAATCTATCTAAAGCAAATCTATCTAAAGCACATATGGCAGAAACTAACCTGAAAGGTGCTGATCTGACAGAAGCTAATGCTAGTGAAGCGGATCTTAGCAGTGCAAATCTAGCACAAGCTAATTTGCTGAAAGCCAATTTAAATAATGCTAAATTAACAGGTGCAAAACTTAATCAAGCTGTTTTGTCTGAAGTGAATTTAGAAATGGCCGAAGCTAGTGAAGCTGTTTTTGAAGGTGCAGATCTAACAAATGCCAAATTAACAGGCTTAAAAGGTAACAAGGCTAATTTTCAAGGGGCTAAATTAGCTGGAGCAAATCTTTCAAATTCACACCTTGCAAATGCTTCTTTGCAAACAGCAGATCTTAAAAATAGCCATTTGTTAGGCTCTGATTTGTCAGGCTCTGATTTAAGTGACACTGTTTTGGAAGGCGCAGATCTTAAAGAAGCTATTTTAAAAAATGTTGTTGGATTAGGAGCAAATTTTTCTAAAGCTAATTTAACACAAGCTAACCTTAGCGAAGCTAACTTAAGAGGACTTACTGCTGTAGAGGCAAATTTTTCTCATACAAATTTTGTCAAGGCAGATCTAACAGGTGCAAACTTAAAATCCGCTCATGCAGAGAAAGCAAATTTTTCTCATGCTAATTTAGACAATGCAGATCTTTCAGGTTCTAAACTACAAAGTGCTATTTTTGACCAAGCTTCTCTTTGTCATGCAAACCTTTCAGAAGTAGATCTTCACGGTGCTAGTTTTAATAGCGCAAATCTTTCAGAAGGAAACTTAACTAAAGCAAATCTATGTCAAGTAAATTTCGGAGGAGCTTTATTAGTAAAAGCTAATTTAGGAGAAGCAGTTTTACAAGAGGCTAATTTAGCAGGTGCTAATTTAGCAGAAGCAGATCTTTCTGGAGCAGACCTTTCTGGAGCAGATTTAGCTACTTTGTTTATGGCAATGAGCGGAGCTTCATTTTCTTCTGAACCTGAACCTGAAGCTATAGCTGAAGTTGTGGCTGAACAACCAGCTACTACACCAGAACCTGTTGCTGAAGAAGTTAAAGAGGTCAAAGAGGAAGCTAAAGAGGAAGCTAAAGAAATTAAAGAGACTAAAGAGACTAAAGAGAGCAAATCAGAACAAAAGTCTAAATCCAAAGCTAAAGCTGAGTCTCCAACTTCAGAATCAAATGAGCCAGCGCCAATTGTAGTAGTAGAACCAGCACCAGTTGCAGTAGTAGAGCCAGCACCAGTTGCAGTAGTAGAACCTGCACCAATTGCAGTAGTAGAACCAGCACCAGTTGCAGTAGTGGAACCAGCACCAGTTGCAGTAGTAGAACCAGCGCCAGTTGCAGTAGTAGTAGAAGCTAAGGCAGAAGTTGTTCCAGAAGTTTCGTCTGAACCCACATCAGATGAATCTGTTGCCAAAGAAGCAGAAGCTGTAGCCGCGGCCGAACCAGTAGCAGAAGTTATAGCCGCTGTTGAGCCAGTTGCAGTTGAAGTTGTTGAAACTAAAGCAGAATCAGCTTCAACTGATGTAGCTGCAACAGAAAGCAAAGCAGTAGAGGAAGTACCTGAAATTTCAGTTGCTAGCGCTATGGAAGCTTTGTTAGAGCAACCTAAGCAAGAAGAAGCTCCTGTAGAAGTTGCTCCAAGTCCAGAAGTTAGCCCTACACCAGAAGAAAAAGCAGAAGAACAATCTCCAGTTTTTGAATCAACTATTGCAATGACAAAAGAACAACTAGGCATAGGCACACCTGTTGTTGAAAATCGTTCAGACACGATTCCACTAAAAGCAGAAGCTATTGGAACTAGTTCATTAGCTGATATTCTTGGTTTAAGCGAGGAAATGCAAAGCTTACCTTCTCCAGAACAAATAGAGGTTGCTAAACGACCTGTTGCTCCACCTCCACCACCAAAAGTGGTTCCTATTGCTATACAACCAACTATTGAACCAAAAGAAGCAGAAAAACCTCAGCGCATGACTCATACAAATGCAAAACCTGTTAAATTACCTCCAGAGACAGAAGAAAGAAAGAAAGCTCGTCACACTGCTCGTGGATTAGTTTCTCAAATGTTTGCATCTAATCGTAAATTAGTTCAAGACTCTTTGCGCAAAGGCACTTTTTATGAGGCAATGAAGGAACAATTAGCTAGTGCACGTAAAGAATATGAACGCCAAATCTCACGCCAAGTCCGTGATGAATTTGACTACTTCCAACTAGAATTAGATGTTCGCATTCAGGCAATGAAGAAAGAAATTAGCTAATCTTATTCTGAAGATTTATTAGCTAATAGTATTTTGTTATAAGTTAATAACCTAGCTAGCTGGCTAGGTTATTTTCTTTTTATGCTTCTTCTATTAGATAAAGCTATTACAGAAGATATACTGAAAAATACAATTACAGCTATTGCTATAAAGTAGCGAGATAGATCATAAGGACTTGTTGAATGAGTTTGTGCTATAGGAACTTTAATAGGGATAATGATATTAGGTAAGATAACTTGTGCATTGAGTCCATTTTTTGACATCATCAATGTTAATCTATAGTTACCTGCTTGAGGTAAAGAGGTAGAGACTAAATAATTACCTATAGCTTCTGTTGGGAGAGCTGTAACAAATATAGGTTTTACTGAGTTAGAAGAGGGTTCTTTTTCAGGAATAAAGTTAAATATAGCTGTGATATTTACTCCACTAACTGGTTGTTTAGTTAGCAAATCACTAAGCAAAATCTCGGCAGTCATCGTGCTATTAGGTGTAACGGTTGGATATTTAACAAGAACCTTTAAGTTACTAGTTTTAGCTCCACGAATATTTAATTTTCCTGCTGGTGCAATATCCTCATCACTTACATTATCAAAGTCATGAGCAAAAACAGAAAAAGCAGGCATAAGCAAAAAGATTGCTAGTAAAAGTATCAAGATCAGCTTGGAAAAAAGGGTTTTTGAAGGCATAATAACCTGTCTACAATTCCGGTTATCTATCTGTATCCGGTTAAGATGTAGATGATCCTTTTGGATTATTTATTTGAGTTAAATAACTAGCTTTAGTTAATTACCACATTAATTAATATTTTACCCTTTTATTACCACTAAGAAAAATCGTTGAGACAAGTTAAGTTTCAATATTTAGTATGGAGAGAATTAAGTGAGTACACAACCACAAAGAAAACTTTGGGAAAAAGAAACACATGAAAGTAAAGTAGAAGCCTTTTATGGCTGGGGTGTCGATGGATATGGGGATTTTCACAATGGCTACTTAAATTTTGGCCTTTGGGAAAATGGCCTAAAAACCTACTTGGAAGCGGCAGAAAATATGGTGCATAGAGTTGCTTCTATTGCAGGAGTTAATAAAGATAGCCTCTTGCTAGATGTAGGCTTTGGAATGGGCACTCAAGATGTTTATATTGTAGAAAAATTTAACCCCAAAAAGATTGATGCCTTAGATGTTACTTGGAAACATGTTGAGATAGCACGAAAACGCGTTGAAAGAGCTAATTACGCTGATCGCGTCCAATTTCATCATGGTACAGCTACCAAAATGCCTTTTGCTAATGAGTCTTTTACTAATGTGATGAGTATTGAAGCTCCAGAGCATTTTGATACTAGACAAATGTTTTTAGAAGAAGCTTATCGTGTGCTTAAACCAGGAGGCATCCTAGGAGTTGCTGACTATACATTAAAACGCCCTCCTAGAAACCTTCTTGAAAAAGTTGTTATTGAATCTTGTCGCTCACTTTGGAAAGTACCTAAAGATAATGCTTATTCAGCTGAAGAATATCGTAGAAGATTAGAAAAAGTTGGATATAAAAATATTGATATTCAAGAAGTTGGAGCTTTAACCATTCCAGGCTACTACTATGAACAAAAGCGCCCAGAAGTTAAAGAAGCTTTAACAAAAATTCGAGGTTTTGTAGCAGGTAGATTAGGTTTCTTTATTGATATTGTCTTGTTTCAAGCCTATCAACATGGATTGCTTGAATATGTTTTAGTTCATGCTGAGAAAAAATAATAGCTTTGATTATATAAGCTCTTTAGCTATCAAAATAAACAAATAAAAAAAGGAAGCTGCAAATTAGCTTCCTTTTTTATTTACTAAATTAAGTATAAGCTTAAGGTAAAAGCCTTAAGCTTATAGCTTTAATTAAACTGTTTAGCGAACACCTGTTGGGCCATTGAATTGACCAGTTGCTGTTCCTGGAGCACCTACTACTGAAGCACTACCGCCACCAGTAGAAGGTTTCTTTTGTATTCGGTTGTTTAGTGTATCACCAATAAATACATTACCTGAAGTGAGTTTAGTTACGCCTTGTGGGCCGTTAACTGAGCCTACAGCAGTACCAGCAGGCATAAATATTGACCAACCAGAACTTATTCCACCAGTATTTGCTTGAATACGGTTGTTAGCTGTATCAGCAACATAAACTACACCATTTGTAGCAACATAAATACCGCTAGGAAGGTTCATTTGTCCTACCGCAACACCAGCACTTGCACCAGCAAATAATACCCAACCACTAGTTGTACCATTAGTATTCATTTGAATACGGTTGTTTGAAGTGTCAGCAACGTAGACTAATCCTTTACTATCAACAGCAATACCACGGGGTTGGTTAAATGAACCAATTGCAGTACCAGCTGAGCCTATTATGGAGAATGAACCAATTCCACTTGCGCTTGATACTTTAACAATACGATTGTTACCAGTATCAGCAATGTAAAGGTTGTCTGTATTTTCATCATAAGCAACACCTTGAGGAGCAACTACTGAACCTAGAGCTGTTCCGGCAGTTGCTATTGTTGTCCAAGATGTACCACCATTGAGTGAACGTTGAATACGATTGTTACCAGTATCAGCAACAAACACTTTCTGATTGTTAGAACTTGAACTTACACCACGAGGTTGATTAAATTGACCAGGGCCAGTGCCAGGACCAAAACCTACTGTAACCCAACTTGAGCCATCATTGTCACTGCGTTGAATACGATTGTTTAGTGTATCTGCTACAAATATTGAAGTATGATCTAAGCTAACACCACCACAAGTGAAAGGTGAAATTTGTAGTCCCCAACACATTAAATTACCGGTGTCACCACTTGCAGTATCTTGAATTTTTAAAGTCCAAGTTCCATTAACGGCTGATCCTGTTTTACCTATGAACGCTGATAATGGCATTTCAGGTTTGAATGAACCAGTAAATGGGGCTATACCAGCAGAAATAGCTGTAGTTGCAGCATCATCAAACAAAGTACGGTTTGAACAGCTGGTACCAAAATTATCTCCACTTCCGCCTTCCATTTGGGAAAGAACTACAGTTGTATTGTCTGGAGCAACTAGAGAAATTACTAAATCACTATCAAATGTGTGAGTTGCATATAAAGAAACTGTAACTTTGGCAATAGAGTTGATCCCAGAAACATTTACAGTTGATAAAGTTGTGTCATTAGCAGCGTTGCCACTGCCACCTGAACCAACCGGAGGGATACGTAGAGGAATTTGTGGAGAAACAGCCTCAAACGCCATTGGAGCACCAGGTGAACCAACAGTAAGAAAGAATGGAACCATCATAGTACCATCACTAGTAGTTGTTACAGTTAACAAGAAATTGATTGTAGTTCCACAAGGGAAACTACCAGATACTGAAAATGCAAATGGAGTAGTATTTGTAACAGTTCCATTATTAGGAATATTTGGATATGCAGATGTTGATTGTGTAACAGTAATGCCTGGGGTTGTTGTGCTTAATGTTGCACTTACACCTGTAGCTGTAGTATTACCACTGTTATTTAATGCAACATTCAATGTTATATTTTCACCAGGTTCAATCACACCATTATTGCTGTTACCATTAGGGTTAGGGTTAGGACCAACATCTGAAACTACTGTAGCTGAAGAGAAAGCTAATGTTGCTCCTGGGCCATTTACTGGAATTTTAGCAAAACGTACATCTGGATTACCTGTTCTGTTATCACCCCAAGTTACATAGAAGAAACTATTGTCTGCTACAGCTTGGTCATAATCTCCCATATAAGTGCTGTTGATTACAGGGTCAACACCAACTACAACAGGGAATGATTGTTGTGTAATACGGAAGTTGGATCCAAGAGCAGTAAGAGCGCCTGTAGTGGTATTTACACTTTGAACAGAGCCATATACATCTATTAGCATATTGTTTGGATCTCTACGACGATCATAGAAACTTAGGAACAATCTGCTGCTATCAGGGGTTAAAGCAATTGTAGGTCCATATTGTTGAGCAGTAGTAGAGGTATCATCATTAACTTTTATAGGTGAACCCCAAGATGCACCACCATTTGTAGATGCAACTACAAAAATATTTCCACGATCTGTTCCTGCATTAGTGTCATTGAAAGTTGCATAAAGCAAATTAGAATTAGTTGAACTTACTACAGCTTGTGGGAATGAATTAGAGCGGAAACCGCCAGTCAGTCCCAAATCACCATTTACACCTGTACCATTTAAAGTGGCAACTGTAACAGCACTACCAAATGTAACACCAAAATCAGTAGATTTCCGCATTTTAATAGTACGACTTGAGCTAGAATCATACCAAAAAACATATACACTATGATCTGGGCCAACAGTTACAAATGCACCTTGTTGTCCAACTACAATATTAGGGTTTGTGTTAGAACTTACTGTAAATGTTTGACCACCATCTGTAGAACGAGAAAAATAAATGCCACCAACAGCAGAACTTCCAGAAAAGTCTCTTGATACAACATAGACATTGCCTTGTCCTGTACCTGTAGCATTATCTACAGCAATCCACTCTTTATCAAAAAAATCATTGTTTGAGAAACCAGGAAATGCATTAACGGGTTGACCAAAAGTTTGCCCATTATCTGTAGATGCAAAAACTTGTATGCCAGCATTGGTAAAAGCCAATGTAGTCAGATACACTTTGCCACTAGTTTGATCTACTGCGAGAATTGGGTCGCCTGCATCACCCATAGGTCCTGTCCCAGTATTGGTAGTGGTAGGAAGTATGCCTGCATCAGTGAAAGCTGTACCTCCATTAGTAGAAAAGGCATAACCAGTAAAATGATCATTAGGTGTATTAAAAGTAGGATCTTGTAAAGAACCAGAGTCATTAAAACTTGATACAACATTTCCATTTTTAGCTAAGGCTATTGTAGTTTCACTTTGAGTGTTTCGTGCGGTAGCATCAGCTGCAGGATTGTTGACTGTACCGTTTCCAATAGCTGCTAAAGTTCCTATTAAATTTTCATTTTGATAAGATGGAGATAATGAGAGTTGATTATCCTCTCCAGATTTGGATTGATCTTTAGCCCCTTTGCCATTCTTATGTTTATTTGCTACAGGACTATTAGATCCAAATTTAGAAGTCTTTTTACCAAACATCATTTCTAGTCTAGAACGTGCAGCACCAGACATTTGGTCAAAAACATCTGGATTATTATATATAGATCTTAATGAGTCAGTTTTAGTAGCATTATAAGTTTGAGTATCATTACCTGTGATTCTATTGTTTGGATTTTGAGGCTTGATATTAGAATTACTTGATACCAATCCGAAAGATCCAACTAATAGGAAAGTCATAATTATGACACTCCAAATTAGTTTTTTGTTCATTAAATTTACTCCTTACCTAATGGAAATTACACTTATGATTGCAATCAAAACAAAATAAGCGAAATGGAAAATCTCTAGAATGAACCCTATATAAATACTTAAGGTTTAAGTTGTTGGGATGAGTGCTAGGTTAAGTATTTATAAGAATTTTCAAACTATACTATACTATAGCCTTTATTGCTAATATTTTTCTCTGATAACTTCCAGAATAATAAGTAATCTTATATTGGTGTTTATATGAGATAAATAAGATATATTATTTATTAATAATAAGTTAAAAAAATGTTATTTATGTATTAAAGTTTATTTTAGATAGTATCATTAAATTATTGGACATTGATGGTTTACAAACATTAGCACTTGGTTGTAGACTTTTGCCTAACATTGCTAAATTACTAAAAGTAAGTTGATAAATAAAGTCTATTAATGACTTCAGTCAATATAGAGGAAAATACTTTTTAATTTGACTTGTTATCTGATACACTTCAGGGAAAGGCTTTATTTAAACCTCATTTATATCTAAAGCAATTAAACATTTTAGTAACCCCTTTAATCTAGGAGATTTTTCTATGTCAAAGAAAATAATCGGCAAAGCATATGCTTTCTTTTTTGCATTAGCATTAGTAGTTTTTGCAGGTTTTTTTATGCAGGCTAATGCTCAAGTGACGGCTAAAATGACATATCCAACATCTGGAACAAGTTTACTTGGTGGACAACAAATAAACATAACTTGGAATGTTTCAGTTGTTAATAACAGCAAGTTTCTTGAACAAGAAATTTATGTTTCTTACAACGGTGGCAAGTCTTATGAACTTATTACTGCAGAACTGCCTTCTTCTCAAAGAAGTTTTGCTTGGACTGTTCCTAACCGTACAAGTAGAGGTGTTATAGTTGACATTCGTTGTGGTAATGGAATTAGAGGTCCAGAATATCTCAACCCACAAAGAACTACTACTTTTGATATCATAGCAACCAAAGGAGTTGTACCAACAGTTACAATGGGTAAAGTAGCTAAAAAGAAAGTTAGCCCTGGAGAAAAAGTAGAAATTCATTGGGATGCAAATTTTGAAGACATAGAAAATTATGAAGTACGAGTATCTTTTGATGAAGGATTGCATTTCCAAACACTGGATAAAACTACAGAGCAAAGTTATGTTTGGACAGCTCCAGAAGTTGGCACAGCAAGAGTTACTTTCCAAATAGTGGCAAATACAAAAGATGGTAAAAAATTTGCTTCTCGCATACCTGTTAAACCAATGATAGTTTTAGAATAACAAAATTACTCTAAACTTAATAAATATAGCTAAAACTAAATGGAGGCCGAAAGCCTCCATTTAGTTTTAAAGCTGATTTTGGAAATATTGGTGCTATTTACTCGACGAATTTTTGGGAAATACTATTAATTTCTGTCAAGGCTATTCTATTAGCTTCAATATGACGAACAAGCTGATCTAGCTTTTTAATTGTTTCACTTGCAGCGCTAGAATCTTTGCCATCTCGTTCTGCCCAAAAGACTAATTGACGAAATTGATCTATTTGTCTACGCAATGCATTTATTGTAGTTATTATGGCTTTTTCAGCTTCTTCATTATTATTAAGTAGTTGGGTTTTAGTAATTCGTTCAGGTTCTATTTTTAAGGTGGAGAGTTCTGTAAGCTGTTTAGAATCTCTAGGAGGTTTAGATGTTCCACCTAAAGTTTGTGAGAAGTTAGAAACCTCTCTAGCTTTTTCTGAACTAAAACGTTTAGTTTTGTAAGCATCATCATTTTGATTAGCTGGTTGGCTAACAGGTGTTTGAGGTTTTTTAGCTTCAGCTGCTTTGGCTTTCTTACGTTGAGCTTCATCTTCTGGATCAAAGGCTGCTAGTATTTCAATATGACTTGTTAAGCGAGTTACTTCTTGAGCAGGTCTTAATCCTTGACCATCAAATTTTGCCAAAACAACAGTAATGTTATCTTCTCCTCCACGCTGTTTGGCAAGTTCAATAAGCTGTTTACAGGTTTCTTCAATGGAAACGCCTTCTTCTACATACTTTAGTAACTCATCAGCTTTAACCTTACCAGAAAGACCGTCAGAACAAAGCAGTAGGTAATCTCCCGAGGTAAGTTCTATAGAATTTACAGCTACTCTGATTTCTGAATTACATCCTAAGGATTGCAAGATAATGTTGCGTCCTGGAGCATGTTCTGCTTGTTCTGGAGTCATTAAGCCACGATTAACTAAAACTCCTACTAGTGATTGATCTGTAGTAATTTGTTTGATGCGTCCAGAATGGATAACATAAGCGCGAGAGTCTCCAACTTCAGCAATATAAGCAACATTTTTTTCTATCAAAGCTGCTGTAATGGTTGCTCCCATGCCTTTACGTTCTGGGTTTGCCTGGCCTTCGTTCCAAATTAAGGTGTTAGCCTTTTCTACAGCTTGAACTAGTCTTTGGAAAGGATCAGTAGTGTTATTGCGGCGTAGTAGTTCTACTCTCATAGAATGAACGGCCATAGAAGAAGCTACTTCTCCACAACTAGCCCCACCAACACCATCAGAAACTGCTAAAAGCAAACGATTATCTTGGAACTTATGAGTAATTTTTTGTGGAATAAGGAAAACACGTCCAGTTGCTAAATCTGCAATAAGGAAATTATCTTCATTATTTGATCTTACCATACCAACATCAGTAAACCCTGCTACAGTAGTAACAATATCAATATTTGATTCTGGCATTTGCACCCCACAAAGTTTGGAATTTAATCATAAACTGTTTAGTTAAAAATTATTCTTCAAACTGAAATACTTGTCGGCCAATTAAAATGATATCACCATTTTCAAGAACTAAATCTTCTTTAATCTTTTTGTAGATACCATTTTTTGAATTTTCATCAATCAAAATAAAGCGTTGATCCCGAAAAACTATTCTAGCATGACAATTGGACATGTAATTATCTTGAGGAAAAGTTATATCTCCTTGAGTACGTCCAATAGTAAAATCACTCCCTGTTATATCATAAACTTCAGTTTCTCCGCTATCATGCATCAACCGTAACTTAGGTGTAAGGGTTGTTTGAGAAACCATAGGCAAGGTTTTGGCAAGAGGATTTTTACAAGAAATACAAATTTCATTTCCGGAAACATTGGCTTGCTCGCAAACAGGGCAAAAAATGAAATCTGAGACAGAGTCTGAGATTTCATTTGAACTTTCAGTAGATTGTGGATTGATAAGATCACTTAAAAGTGAAAAAGAAGGGCGTTGTCTTTCTATTTTCGTTTTACGCAATATGGCAGAAGTGCTTTCAAGATTTGAGGTAGGTTTAGGAATAGTGAGTGGACGTACTGGATTAACTTGGTTAGAACCTAAAGGACAACCGCAATTGCCACAAAAAGCCCAAGCTGAATTATTTATTTTTTTACAAGAGGGGCAAGTAATTTCTTGAATATCATCACTCATTTTGATTTTATAGTCCTTGAGTTATTATCATCAAATCTTATTAAAATCTGCATACTTAATGAAAAAAACCTATGACATATCTCTAAGGTAAACTAAGTGGTACAAAGTTTTTCATTAGATTTAGTCAACCCACTATATTAACATTGATATTGGCATTTCTGTAGAGCAAAATCTATTAATTTATAGCCAGCAGATTTAAAATTATATATACTCGAAAGCAAAAATTTTCTTTCTATACAAAACTTTTTACTAACGAGGTTAGAATGGTATTTCAACTGAAAGAACAAACCGTAGATGAAAATGATCCATTTGAAAGGCAAAGGCGCATTGAGTGGTGGGATCAAAATGTTTTGCGCAAGTCTAAGATGATGATCGTTGGTGCAGGAGCCTTAGGTAATGAGACTCTAAAAAACTTGGCTTTGTTAGGTGTGGGAGGTCTGTTTATTGTAGATTTTGATACTATTTCTGGGTCAAATTTAAGTCGTACAGTGCTTTTCCGTAAGCAAGATATTGGACGGGAAAAAGCTGCTGCTGCTGCTGAAGCTACAAGGGATCTAGTATTAGAGTCTAGCGCTAAGGTAGAGTATTTTCATGGAGATATGGTTTGGGATTTAGGTTTAGGTGTTTATAGAAGAATGGATATAGCCTTAGGTTGTGTTGACAATGATGAAGCTAGGCTTGCGACCAATAGAGCATGTCGTAGTGTTGGAGTTCCTTGGATAAACGCTGGAATACTTGGTCTTTCTGGAAATGTAATGATTTTTGGAAGTGAAGGGGTTTGTTATGAATGTAATGTTACTCCTGAACAAATAGAAGATTCACGTTCTCGTTATGATAGTTGCGAAAGTGTGCGCAAAAGGTTTTTGCAAGAAGAGAAAATGCCAACTGTACAAGTTACATCAGCTTTAATTTCTGCTTTGCAAGTACAAGAAGCTATAAAACTTCTACATAATCAACAACCAGCAATTGGAAAAAGAATTGCATTTAATGGATTAACAAATGGTTATCTAGTAATTACACTACAGCCACTAGATGAATGTTTAGCTCATGGGCAATATCAAGAGGTTGAAGAGCTACCACTTAGCGCAAAAACTTCTACTTTGGCAGATTTATTTGATGCCATTGAAGAAAAGTTAGGCAAGGATGCTAGTTTGGATTTAGGACGCAGATTTATTTTAGAGATTCATTGTCGTTATTGTGGTAAAATCCTACCATTGATGCGACCCGCACACCGTATTTTTGACGATGAATTAATCTGTAGTGATTGTCATAAAAACGATCAAGAAAATAGTAATAGAACTGTTGCAGAGAGAATGGAAGCTTTTAGTAAACCTAACAAAAATGAAACTTATGTTAAAAGTGTTTCTAGGTTTACACGGACAGAAGTTCCAAAAGAGTTGTTAAATTTTACACTTTGGCAATTAGGTGTTCCTCCTTTGCATATTTTAGCTGCTACTAGCAAAGAGGCTACAACAAGGGCTTTTGAATTAAGTGCTGATAGTAGAGTAGTACTTGGAAGCTTAGCAGATATTGAGTAAATTTTCAGATAAAATCAAACTCTCTAAATCAAATATTTTTTACTCTAGCGATTGTTTGTAAATTAGTTTAAAATGCCAATCCAGCAATTGACAATTAGGGATTAAGATTCTGATATTGGTATCAGAAGTTAAATTAACAGAGCGACAAAAAAGAGGGGCTTATGGACTTCATGGCTTTTTTGTTCGGTGTACTCTTCTTTAGTTATCTTGGGATTAATATTTGGGATCGCTGGGAAGAGCGTCGTGGAAGCCTCTTTACAGAAGATGGTCGGTTTTTACGTCATCAATTTTTGCGTGCATTAATTTCTAGACCAGAACCAACAGCATATTTTTCCCTAGATGCCAAATTTGCAATTCAACAATCACGTGCAGCACATCGTTGTGAAGTCTGCCATCAAGTAGATTGTTTTGATAATCAGACAAGTTTTTGTCATCGGTGTAATCACCACACTGTTTGATCCTAAAATTTTGAGGAGAAATTTCCATGCCAGATATTGATGTCACCTTTCGCAATGAGAACAATGGTAAAGAAGTTGAGGTGACAGTTTCCGACGATATGCCTGCAGATGCAATTTTGCGTAATTTGGCGGAAGCTGGCTTGATACCAAACACACCAGGTACAGCATTAGTTTATCGTGGTATGCAACTTAGGGCTAATCAAACACTAGCACAGTTTGGTGTAGCTAGTGGTGATGTAGTCAGCATATTCTTAAATACACGTGGCGGACGCTAACCAATTTATTTTTTGCTGAGGGAACGGTTATGGCAACACCAGAAGATGTCAGACGGGCACGCTTAGACGCTGACTACGAAGAAATGAAATCAATTCGTGGTAATGTCATTAGTTGGCAAGCTTATGGCACACCACCACATGAGTATATTGTTACATTTAATATTCGTAGTTATATTAATACTTCACTAACAAGAGATGAACACCGTATCCGAATAATTTTATCTCCTAGCCATCCATTTGAAAAACCTGTAGTTATGATGCATGAAATGGTGCCAATTTTCCATCCACATGTTTGGCCTGATGGAAAGGTTTGTATTGGAGGATGGGATTATCGTGAAGGTTTAGGATCTTTTGTAGTAAAACTAGCTAGATTATTTCAATATGATCCTGATCTAGTAGATCCTTATTCTATAGCTAATTACAATGCTGCTGACTGGTATTATGCAAATCCAACACTATTTCCTTCAGATAGACAAATATTGCCAGTTCCAGGCAGAGAACCAGTAACACACACTTTCCAAGTTAAAAAAGTAAGTGATACTCCAGGCGCAAATCCTAATAATCCTGCTCCACAACCAGCGCCACCGCCACCACCAAGGCGTACTTTCTTGATTAGGAAGTAGGACAATGAAGTTTGTTATTAAGAAAGTTAATGAAGTAGAACCTATTAGGCGTCGCTTACCAGAAGTTGTAGAAATAGAAGGAGAAATACCTACAGAGGATTTCCGTATATTTTTATCTCGCCAAGCTAGAGAAAAAATTTTTATTGCAGGCTCACATAATCCAGATGGTGCTGCGGCTTCACTTTATCGCCGTGAAAACGAGCGAGGTGGAGTACTGCTTGGAAATCTTTATTATGATGAAGTTAATGGTAAAAAGATTACTTACACTGCAATAACTGATGCAATGCCAGCAGATGATGCTCAAGCAGGGTCAACACATGTGGAATTTGATGGTGGCATGCTTAAAAAAGTGATGGAAGAAGCTAGTGAATATATTCAAAAAACAGGTCAAAACGCTCGTATAGTTGGTTGGTATCACACTCACCCTGGTTTTGGCGTTTTTATGTCTGGAACAGATCAAAATACTCAAAGGCAAATCTATGGTACTGATTGGCATGTTGCAATAGTCTTTGATCCTATACGCAGAGACTATGGAGTTTTTTATGGTAAAGATTCTGCTCCAGCAACAGGTTGGGGTATTTTTGACCTTATTGCAGAAGGTTTTCCTCCACCCATGAAGCTTAGATTAAGGGTTAATAATGTTTATAACCGTCAAGTAGAAGAAGATTTTGTTCAACTTAAGGAAGCTTTGATGGAAGAAGTTAGAGAAATGTTTGATCCTATTAAAGATATAATTTAAGCTTTAGGATTAAGCTAAAGTTATTAATTTAGTGCTTATACCTCAAAACTTCCCTTGATATTTTATTATCTGCATAAATTATAATCCTAAAAAATAGCACTAAGAATTAATAGCATCCTATATTTGCTAGGAAATAAACTTACGTGAAGGTAGCAGCATATGGATAGTAAAGAACTTACACAAAACACAGAAGAGTCTACACCAAATCAAGATAAAAAAGAGCTTAATAACAATGATTGGCTTGAAGCAAAAGTTTCTAGCTTGATTTCTCAACTAAGCTTAGAACGAGTAAAAAAAATATCAGAACAAATAGATAACCATTATGTTGCATCCATTATTTACAAAGATTTGGAACGTAATTTAACAGAGAGAGAAAAATTAATAGATGAATTTAAAAAGAAATTGACAGTTAGTAAAGAAACTGCGGAATCATTTCTTAAAGATAAATCAGGGTTATCTGATAAAGTAGTAAAGTTAGTTAATAAGCAAAAAGAATGTTTAAAAGAGTACCAAAATGGAGTACAAGAGTTAGAAGAAGAAGTTGCAGATATAGATAAACAAATTAAGAGTTTAGAAGAACAAATTGCAGAACTTCAGAGACGCAAATCAGAAATTGCTGAACAACAAGAAATTAGGTTAAAAGAACAAGATGCTACACAACTAGAGTTACAATCTGAAATTGACAATTTAGAAAAAGAACAACTCTCTTTAGACAAACAACATCAAGATCTAGAAGAACAAATAAAAACCATGACTCCACCAAATGAGATAACTGTTTTAGAGAGTCGCATAGAAGATTTGATTCATCATATTTGTTCTATTTTTGAAACTTCAACTCCAACAAATATAGCAAGTCTAGAAAAAGTAGAAAGTACAGAAAAAACAGAAGATATAGAAAAAACGGAAAAACCTTCTCAAGGTGAAAATACTCCGCCAATTTTTCAGCTCAATCCTTGGGCAGCAGAAGAAAACCAAGGGCTTACACGCATTTCTATGCCTGTAGGAGTTAAACAAGTAATTTTATCGCTACATATGCCAGGAGATAAAATATTTGAACGCTATAGTGCAGAGCTATATTCGTCTAATGGTAGACGTGTTTGGAATAGTGATAAGCTTGAGGTTAATGGGCATGCAGTAGTCATTACATTTAACTCTACATTCTTCCTTTCAGATGATTATGAAATGAGACTTAGAGGTCGTAATTCTGAAAGAAATTATACTCCAATAGCAGAATACTATTTCCATGTAAATAAAAAATAAGTACTATGTAGTAAATTTATATGATTAGAGTTAATGCTTTTATCCTAAGACTCTAATTTAATGCTTTTACTTCCATTCTGTTGGAGTAAAAAATGAAGCTAGTTGGTTGGAAAAAATATCTCCTCTATTCATTACTTTTCTTGTTAGGTTTAATGGTTGCCTTCTTCTTTATTGCTCCTGCCCAAGTTGAAGATAGTAATAACAAAGTATTAAAACGTCCTCCTTATACTGCATCTGATAAAGCAAGGAAATTGCATAAAAGCTTATTAATTGTAGATTTACATGCAGATTCTTTATTATGGGATCGGAATCTATTAAAAACAGGCATTCGTGGTCAAGTAGACGTACCTAGGTTAATAGAAGGTAATGTAGCAATACAAGGTTTTACTGTAGTGACGAAAAGCCCTAGAAAACTAAATATTGAGAGAAATGATGATAAGACGGATAATATTTTTTTACTGGCCTTATGTGAAAGATGGCCTATTGCTACTTGGGGAAGCTTGACTGAACGAGCACTTTTTCAAGCACACAAACTTCATAATTATGCCAATGATTCTCAAGGAAAATTGACAATTATTAAAAATAAGATAGATCTAGAAAACTACATAAAGGCAAAAGAACAAAATCAGAATATTACGGCAGGCTTTTTAGGTATTGAAGGGGCACATGCTATGGATGGAAAGCTAGCAAATTTGGATATTTTATTTGATGCTGGTTTTCGTATGATGTCGCCTTCACATTTCTTTGACAATGAAGTAGGAGGTTCTGCTCATGGACTGGAAAAAAGCGGGTTGAGCGAATTAGGCAAAGAAATGATAAAGAAGATGGAAGCTAAAAATATGATTGTTGATTTAGCACATGCTTCTCCAAAGGTAATAGATGATGTTTTAGCTATTGCTACTAAACCAGTAGTAGTTTCTCATACAGGTATAAAAGGAACTTGTAACAATAATCGTAATCTTTCTGATGAACAGATTAAAGCAATTGCTCATAATGGAGGAATTATAGGCATAGGTTATTGGGATACAGCTGTTTGTGGTAAAGATGCCAAGGCAGTTGTTAAAGCAATTCGCTATGTTGTTAATTTAGTAGGTGTTGAACATGTTGCCTTAGGTTCAGATTTTGATGGAGCTGTTATAGTACCTTTTGACACTAGTGGTATTGTACAAATAACAGATGCCCTTTTAGAGGATAATTTTACTGAAGAAGATATTAGGAAAATTATGGGTGAGAACTCAATAAGAATACTAAGGGAATTGCTACCGCAGTAAAACGTAGAGTATTAATCTTATGAATAACTCACAGATTCTAAAATCTTTTATGCAAGATCGCTTGAATGTTTTGGTAGGAGATATATCAAAACAGGATACAGATGCTATTGTAAATGCTGCCAATTCTACGCTTTTGGGGGGAGGTGGAGTTGATGGTGCGATTCATTATGCTGGTGGGCCACAAATTCTTGCAGAATGTGAAGAACTTCGCCGAACACGATTTCCTAAAGGATTACCTACAGGAGAAGCTGTAATTACATCGGGTGGTAAATTAAAAGCAAGATATGTAATTCATACTGTTGGGCCAATTTGGGGAAGGCATAACAAAAATGAAGCAAAGTTATTAGCTAACTGTTATGAAAACTCACTCAAATTAGCTATTCAATATAAGCTCAAAACAATAGCTTTTCCTTCTATTTCAACAGGAGCCTATTCTTATCCACAAGAAGAAGCTGCACAAGTTGTCTCAACAACTCTAAGAAATTTTCTTATAAGTAATTTTGAGTTAGAAAAAATATTGCTTGTGTTTTATACAAAAGCAGATGCAACGATCTTTTTAAGAAACCAAAAATTTGAAACAATAACAAATTAAGTCAGCTTGAATTATTAGCCCTAATATTAGCCCTGAAACTAACTTTTGTTTGCTAGACTATATTTTAGATTAATAGTAAAATCCTCATTACTCTTTTGCCAGCTAAATTTTACAGCCTGAATTTTTAATATAGTTTCTAATGAAACCCAGTTAACAATACTAGGCGTTATAATGTAATTTATTTATACTAAATAAAAATTAGTATATGGAGTAACTTTATGAAGAAACAAGGTTTTAAGCAAATGTTAAGTTTCTTAACTTTACGCAATACAATAATTTTATTGTTTTTTATAACGATTGCTGCTAGTACTTCACTTTTAAGCAGTGCAAGAAAAGCAACTCCAAATCTTATTAGTTCTTCAATTTCTGTATTTCCTGAAAAAGATTTAGAACCAGGAGCAATTCAAAGTTATTCGCTCACAATAAGTAATACAGGGATAGTACAAGCTAACAATGTAGAAGCTCGCGCTAGTATTACACCTAATTTACAGGTTTTAAATGTTACAGATGGGAAATTTGATCCTGATACTAATTCAGCTGTATGGAATTTAGGAAGTGTTTCACCTAATAGATCTATTACGGTTTCTTTTATGGGAAGATTAAAAACCGACTCTCAAGTTGGAGAATCTGTAAATGTGGAAATGTATCTTAGCAGTAAAGAGCTAAGAGAACATAAGGTTGAAAGTCTTTCTACTAAAGTAAAAAATCTAGTTAAAGGCCCTTCAGCTAAGTTAACAGCTTTTCAAACAGTCAATCCAAGCAATCCTCAACCCGGTCAAGAAGTAATGTTTCATGTAATAGTTACTAATGAAGGTCAAAAGCCTGCAGAAAATGTAGTGGCTATTGAACAATTACCAAAGGAATTAGAATTACTTTCAGATACTATTCATCCTCATCTAAGTAATTTTGCTAGATCTACAGAACCAACATCAAACTTTGATTTACAGAATAACACTATAAAAGTTAAAGTTGATAGCCTTATGCCTGGCGAGTGGGTAGCTTTGATGTTTAGCGCTCGTGTGCATGAAGATGTTGAAGTTGGTAAAGAACTTGCTCCAAAAGCAATGGTTAAGGCAAGTAACCCTGAGTTTCAAGAAGTTGCCCCAATACAATTAAGTATTAATCCAAATGCTGCCAATGTATCAGTAAATGTACAAGCTGATAAAAATATGGTTTCTGCTGGAGACAAAGTTACTTTTACTATAACTGTTTCTAACAGTGGAGATGCACAAGTTACCAAGCTAAAAATTATGAATGCCATTCCTAAGGGACTAAGCTTAGTAACAGGAAGCTCTACAACTAGTTGTGGCCTAAAAATAGTTGAATCAGCAGGGCAAGTTCTTTGGAAAAAAGGTACTTTATCTGCTGCATCTAATGGTAATTCTAGTTCTTGTATGGTTAGTTACCAAGCTACTGTTAATTCAGGTATTGCAGATGGTACTGTAATTACTAATACAGCAGTTGCAAAATCTCAAGGTATAAACACTTCAGGTAAGGCAACTACTACAGTAAAAAATAATATGGCTTCTACTGCTGGAGTTGATATAATGGACAACTTCTTTTCTCCTGCTACATTAATGGTACCAGCAGGAACTATGATAACTTGGTCACAGAAAGGTAATAGTATTCATACAGTTACAGGTGCAATGTGTAATGCTATGTCATTTAATTCTGATGGACAATTTCCTAATGGTATGAGATCAGGAGATAAATATAGTTTTATGATTCCTAATGAAGCTAAACCAGGTACGATGCTTTACTATTTTTGTCGTTTCCATGGTGCTCCTGGCAATTGTACTAGTTTAGGCCCAGGTATGGCAGGTGTCATCATTGTAAAATAATAAAATTTAAGCAGAGAGTTGTATCAATTACAGCTCTTATGTTGTTTTTACCTTGTAAGAACCTTTCTAGGAGAGATAGGTATGGATGATTTAGAGAAAGTGATACAAGAACTTAATTTTCCAATAGCTTTGCCCCCTGGTTCCGTGATGATTATGGGCAAAAGACGTATACCAAATTTTGATCTTATATTAGCTCAATTGCCAGGTCAGGTGTCTGCTTTAGTTAACCCTAACGCTACTGCTCCTGGAGGTGGCCCGGAAGGCTACTTTGTTCCTCTTAAAGATGGACGCTACTTAAAAATTGCTTTGAATGAACTAGAAATAACAGCTTTATCTGTAGTATCTACATAAAGAGTTTTACTGTAAAATTTTTGTTTTCTATAACATTTATTAGGAGAAAAGATGTCTTATCAAACCTTATTGTTTGAAGTAAATGAGAATATTGCCAAAATAACACTTAATCGACCTGAGGCAATGAATGCACTAAGTACTGATTTAGCAACAGAATTAATTCAAGTCTTTGAAAGTTTATCTGCTAATAGTGATATTCGTGCTGTAGTGCTTACCGGAACGGGAAAAGCTTTTTCTGCTGGTGGAGATGTTAAACAAATGGCTACAGTTATTGGAGAAGATGCTCCTAATAAATTCCGTTTAGCCTTAGATATTTACCATAGATTGATTTTACTAATGAGAGAATTGCCTAAACCTATTATTGCTGCTGTAAATGGTGTTGCAGCTGGAGCAGGCTTTAATTTAGCTTTAGCTTGTGATGTAAGAATTGCTGCAAGTACAGCAAAATTTAGTCAAGCCTTTATCAGAATAGGTTTAATTCCAGATTTTGGAGGCACTTTCTTTTTACCTCGCATAGTTGGTTGGGCCAAAGCTATGGAGTTAATGATGACTGGCGAATTAATAGATGCAGAAAAAGCAAAAGAATTAGGTCTTGTAAATTTAGTTGTAAAAGGTGATGAATTAAATGAAACTGCTGGCTTTTTTGCCAAACAGGCAGCAGAACTTCCAACAAGTGCTATAGGTCGGTTGAAAAAGCTTTTGGATGCAAGTTACACTTCAACTCTTTCTCAACAACTAGAGTTAGAAGCAGAAATGCAGATGCAATGTTCTGCTACAGAGGATTTTACTGAAGGAGTAAAATCTTTTGTAGAAAAACGCCAAGCAAAATTTAAAGGCAAGTAACAATAAAAAATATATATAAATTTTTCTAAACCCGTTGCTATCTAATTCTAACAAAAGGTAGTGGCGGGTTTATTAGCTTTTGAAAACCTAACTAATAGACAAATTGTAAAACCTATCTTTTACCTAGAGGGCTTATAAGGGTTAAGAAAAATCTACAAGTTAAGAAATATAAAAGTTTGTGTTTAGAGACTAATAAATAATGGTTAAACTTTCTCAAAATATGGTAAGATGCATCAATTCAAAGTTAAACCCTATCATTAAAAATCATAATGGATAATCCCGATACTTCTACTAACTCTAATAATTCGTTAATTTGTAGCAGTTCTGAGTTAGAAATACTGCAAGAACTATGCACAACTATAATTCAAAGTATTGATGTGTCAGAGTTTCTGCAAACTTTAATAGAGCGAGCTGGTCAAATACTGCAAGTTACTTCAGGATCTATCATAATGCTTGATCCTGATGGGTATTTACGTATTAAAGCCTATTTTGGTTTTAAGGAAGAAAATGCTCAAGCTTATGCTCTTAAGCCTAATGAAGGACGAGGTGGAAAAATATTTGTTTCTGGTAAATCACAAATCTTTGTCACTTCTAAAGAATTGAAAAAAGAGCATTTTCACGAAATAGCACATCAGGAAAATCTAGAACACACTATAGGTTCACCTATGATTGATAGTAAAAAGCAGGTTATAGGTGTGTTATTTCTCAATGATAAGAAATCAAAAGAACCTTTTAATGAAAGAGATCTTAAGCTTTTAGAGAATTTAGCTAATTTAGCTGCTATTGCTGTAGAAAAACAAATTCAACTTGAAGAACTAAATTCTCAAAAAGAGCGTTATCGCCAACTCTCAGAACAATTAGAAAATAGTTTGGCTGAATTAAATTCTGTAAATGAGCGTCTAAGAGAATCAAATAAACTTAAAGATGAAGTCCTTTCTATTTGTGCACATGATGTTAGATCTCCTTTAACTGCAATTGTTTCTTATGCAGAACTTTTATTAGATAGTAATAACTTAACAGATAAACAATTACGTTATTTAAATCATATTCATCGTAGTAGCGAGAAAATAAATAGTTTAGTTCAAAACTTACTAGTACGTGCTAGATATCTAGAAAGTAATGCTCCTCTTAGGTTAGAGTCTATTTACATAGGGAAAATGATTAGTGAAACAATTCAACAACTTGAAGACCGATTAACAAGTCAAAAAATTAAAGTTGTTATTAATGATAAGTGGCAAAAACATATTAGAGCTGATCGCTTTAAAATCGCCCAAGTTATAGATAATTTGATAGATAATGCAGTTAAATTTTCTCCTGAAGAAGGAGAAATAAAAGTAGATATCAGTCTTGATAAAGGTGATTCTAAACAAGCATTAATTTCTATTTCTAATTCAGGACAAGGTATACCAGCAGAAGCTTTACCTAAACTTTTTAGCAGATATTTTCAAGTTTCTTATAATAAACAACGTGGAGGCTACGGTTTAGGTCTAGCTATATGTAAACAGAATGTAGAAGCTCATGGAGGTCAAATAACTGCTGAAAGTGTGCTAGATGAGTATACTAGCTTTCATTTTACATTACCTATTGGAATTCCTTACTTGTTGGTTTTTACTGATAAAGCAGCGTTTAAAGAAAAAATTATTTCTATGTTGCCTGCTAAAGAGTATTGTCAGCACGACTTTGTAGAAAGCGAAAAAGATCTATTAGAAAAAATGACAGAAGCAATTCCTACTCTTTTGATAGTAGATGCAGAAATTGGAGAATCAAATTTCTTTAAACTAGTTTCCTCTTTAAGAAAAGAGTTTGATTCTGTACGTTTGCCAATAACTGTAGTTGGAAATAATAAGATTTCAAAAGAATTAAATTCTTCTGCGCAAATTATCGCTGATATAATTGCTTTAGATGACACCCTTAAATTATTAGCTGAATAATATATGCTTATGTAAAATTAATAGTTCAAACTATTAACATTTATGGAACTTTTGTTGACAAAATAGGGAAAATTAGATATTTACCTATATTAAGATTCTAAGCTTTTAATTATTTTGTTTTTATCTGGTTGTATTAGCATATTTAATTAAGTTTAATTTATTTTGAGAGAACACCTATGAATATAGTATTTTACCTGGTTTTAGCTGCATTGGTACTAATGGTAGTTGTTTTAATTGTAGAAATAGTTTATGCGGTAAAAGCTAAAATTTAATAGCCTGCAAAATATTTCAGAAAAATTTTCTATATCAAGTAACAGTTATTATTAAGTGATTTATCCTATAGTTTTAATCATAGGTTAGTTTGTGAGTTTTACTGTTGATTAAACACCTATGAGAGTTTTGTTAGAGATTCTAAATAAGGATAAAAGATAGTGTATGAAAGTAAAGCTGTTGCTAACCATAATAATAGGTTTGGCTACAAGGCAATTATTAGCTTATCCAAACTATATAACCAATAACAACAAGCTTTCTAAAGCTATTCTACAAACAAATTGCTCAACAGGTTTTCAGTCTCCCCAAATTTTAGCAACATTAGAAGATTTAGATATAAATGAAAGTAGTGGTATTGTTGCTTCAAGACTAAACCCTAACTTATATTGGACTCATAACGATTCTGGCGATGGACCTTTCATTTATGCTTTTGATACAAAGGGAAAAAAACGGGGAGTCTGGAAAGTCGCAAATGCTACAGCTATTGACTGGGAAGACATAGCTATTGGCCCAGGCCCAAAACCAAATAAATCATATCTTTATCTAGCTGATATAGGCGATAATAATAGAGTAAGACCCTATATAGTTGTATATCAATTTTTAGAGCCAAAGATTACTAATAATAATTCGAGTGTTGCTAAATCTAATGCTTCATTAACTAAAAAATCTAATGCAATTAAACTTCGTTACCCTGATGGGAAATATGATGCAGAAGTACTTTTAATTCATCCCAAAACAGGACAACTTTATATAATTACAAAAACCCCATTTCCAAACCCTACTTCACAATTATCTAGAATTTATAAAGCTACCCCACCATTTTCAACAAAGGACATAAATACTCTTAGTTTTGTTACAGAATTGCATTTGCCTGAGCCTGTTAGCTTTTTTAGCAATAGACTTACTGGAGGTGATATTTCTTCTGATGGACAACAAGTAGTTTTGTGTGATTATCAACGAGGCTATGAATTGTGTTTACCTTCAGAAGAGACTAATTTTGATAACATTTGGAAACAGCCACTATCATCAATTGAACTTAACACTAGAATTCAAGGTGAAGGCATTTGTTATCGCTTAGATGGAAAAGCACTTCTAACTACTAGTGAAGGAACAACTCCACCTTTAGGGGAAATTATACGTAAATAATATATAGTAAGTAGGTTAAGAGCTATATAAAAAACAAAGAATTATAAAACAGGAGAGGCGCACGCCCCTCCTGTTTTTGCGATTAAAAAACCTAAGGGTATAGCCCACCCCTAGGTTTAATATCCATTCCGTATTGAGAAGAGCCCCTACAGGCTCACTCTGAGGTTTGGTTCTGCCCATTTGCGCACGCCAACACGTTTAAGTCGAGGGTTCAGATTAAATAATCATGTTTTACATTTAAACTACCAGCCCATAAGAATTTTTATTGGCGGGCTAGGCTGGTTATGAACCAGCATTTTGATTAGCAAGACCCTAAACATTTGATTTAGCGATCGGCAGAGAATACTTAGCTTAGGAGTGATAATCTAAGCTTTGGGTGACTCAAGTTGTTGCCTCTTCCCGTTGGGCTACCCCGCCATACAGTTTATTGGCGGGTTTAGGATTCGAACCTACACTATTCACACTTGGTCTTAAGATTAAGATTAAACTTAAGCTTGTACTCCAATAACTAAATCATACTTATTGAATTGGTTAGAAGCAATACAATTAACCAAAAATATAGTTAAAAATCTTTTCTCCTACTTTTTGATCTTCAACTTCTAAGTTATTTGCTTCTTCACGTGCAAACTTAACAGCTTGTTGAAGTTTTTCTACTTTGCTAAGTAACTCGTTAACCTTTTTAGCAGGAAGTGCTCCAGAAAATTTTACTGTGCGCCAATAACCTACTATAACATCCTCATAATAAACTTCTACTTGGGCAGGATGTTTTTCTGTTGCTTCGGCTTTTACATGGTTACGAGGGACTTTTTTAGTTTTAATAGTTTGGGTAGGTTCAGTTGCCCAACAATCAGCAGACGCATCAAATTTCCAATCTTCAGACGGATCTAAGATGGGTAACTTTTTAACAAACGTATGTAAATCAACAAGTTGTTTTTCTAAAAACAACAAATAACTAGCTGGTACTTTAGCTAGTAGTACTTGTCCATCTACTACAACATCTGCACTAGCTTTACAATTTGACCAATCTTTAGTGGCTGTGACATCAAATAGTTTAGTTAGTACTTCAGAGGTTTTGCGGATTATTTCTTCTGCTTTTACTTGAACTCGGTTAGACTCTGGAGGGAATTGTTCTCCTTCCTCATCTTTAGGGCGATAGGTACGGGAAATTCCTGCTAAAAGTGTTGTCTTTTGCAGTGCATGATGAGCTTCTGTAAGTTCTTGAAAAGAACGGCTCTTGATTCCTTTTTCAACAGCAATTATTTGATTAAGTTTAGCCATAAAATACCTTTCATTATTTTGATGTAATTTTATGTTAAAGCTTATTATCTAACAAGAGTTGTTCTTTAATTTTCAACTTTCTTTTTAGTATTTCTTAGAATTGTTATTGTTTATTTGTTATATTTATCCAATTTTATGCAATAAAACTGAATATTGGTATCTTAATTTAATGGACACTTCTGATAACTATATTAATAGTAAAGACTTAATAGCTTCTTGGCAAGAGGACTATTTTCAAGAAGTCTCAGCCGAAGTTTATTTATACTTAAGAGATTTCACAGCCCCTCTAGAAGATGTATTAAAAATAGAACAATGGATTTCTGAAAACACTAAAGGCTATTTATTAGTTACTGGTGCGGATGGTCAGGGTAAATCTTCTTTACTTGCAAAATTTATACAACGCCAAAAAGAAAAATTTATTTGTTTAGTCCATATGACTAATAGGCACAAAAATCCTTATGGTCTTTTACAGTTTTTGATTTGGCAGGCTACACAGTTTTTTGAAGAAATTTTTCCAGAAGAATTTTATTATAAAACTCTTGATAAACTACGAGATAATTTATCTACTTTATTAAACATTTTACAACAACAAAAAGGGAAAATTATAGTTATTATTGACGATCTTGATGATTTTAATATCTATAATGAAATTATTAAAATCTTACCAATTAAACTACCAAATAATATTTATTTTATCTTATCATGTAAAACAAATTTTTTATTAACTTATATACTAGAAGAAAAATTTCAAAATATTTCTGTTCAACAAATTAAGCTAAACACTCTATATCAACAATCTAATAATGATTTATCAATAATAAATAGTATTAATTATCAAAATACACTAGATATTAAATTGTTGACTAGTTTATTAGCTGTCAGCTATGAACCAATTAATATAAGTCAATTACAGTCTCTATTAGAAACAATCAATATAAATATAGAAGAAAAAACATTATTAAATTTTATCAATGAACAAGATAAATATTTTCTTTTATTAGCTAATAAAAAAATATTATTTACTAATAGTCAAATAAGTAAATTAATAAAAGAAAATCTGATAGATACAAAAGAAATTATACAAATTTATCAAATATTTATTAAATGGTTATATACACAACAAACTACTACATATTATCTACAATATTTAGAAGAATATTTATTTAATTTAACTTTATTATTTATTGAAAATAATCAGTATAATAGTGCAAAAGAAGTACTTGAAAAACTAATTACTTTATTAACAAATATAGATTTTATTATTAGGAAAATAAAGGTATATCCATTAGAAGCTTTATTGTCTACTTATCAAAAAATTATTTCTTATATTCCTATTTCTGCTCATCCACATAATTGGAAGCATTTACTAGAGTATTTTAGATTTTTAGACAGCGAAAATTATATTATTTCACAAAATCCACATATTTTATTACAACAATCTCTTAATCAGCCAAATAAGACAGAAATATTTAAAGCTGCTTCAAAATATCTAAAAGTTTTACCTGAAACCCAACCTTATTCTTATATTAATTGGCTTAATAAACCAGAAAATGTCATTTATAAAGCGCTTAAACAAAATTTGATAGTCAATAATGCAGGAATTCAAGCAATAAAGCTAACATCAGATAATAAATATTTAATATCTGCTGGAGAAGATAGCAAAATAAAAGTATGGGACTTTTTAACAGGCCAGGAATTATTTAGTTTATCAGGACATCATGGAATTATATTTAGTTTAGAAATAAGTAAAGATAATCAATATATAATTTCTGGTGATTCAAATGCAGAAATTATCATTTGGCATTTAACTACAGGAGAAATAATTGTTAAATTACAAGAACATATAGGAACTATATTATCTTTAGCTGTAACTAGTGATAATCAATATATAATTTCTGCAAGTTCTGATAGAACAATAAAAATATGGAAGTTTGATATTAAATCACTAAAAAGTAATAATAATTCTATTATTACTTTTACAAATCATGATGCAATAATTAATACTTTAACTGTAACAATAGATAATCAATATATAATTGCTGGAAGTAATAATGGTAATATCGAAATTTATAATATTCTAACTCAAAATCATATTATTAGTATAAAAAGTCATAATTATTCTGTTACAGATATAACTGTAACTAATGATAATCAATATATAATTTCTACAAGTGAAGATGGAACAAGTAAATTATGGAGTGTAAAAAATTATTCTCTAATTGCAATATTAACAGAATCATTAACTTGTATTAATACATTAAAAGTTACATCAAATAATCAATATATAATTACTGGTAATAGTAATAAAACAATTAATATTTGGGATTTAACAACAGGATTTCTTATTACAACTTTAACGGGACATAACAATTTAATAACAGATATAGAAGTAACCTCAGATAATAAGTATATTATATCAGTAGATAAAGATGGAGTAATTAAATTATGGGATCTATATTACGCTAGTTTAAATGTTATACAAACAAAACAAAAAAATACTATTTCAGCTGTAGCTATTACATTAGATGGTAAGTTGGGATTTTTTGCAGAAAACAATGGATTAATAAAAATTTGGGATATAGATCAAAATAAAGAAATTGGTGTTCTATCAGGACATCAAAAAATAGTTAATAGTATTGCTGTAACATCAGATAATCAATATGTAGTTTCTGCTGGAGATGATTGTCAAATTAAAATATGGAGTTTATATAGTTTAGAATGCATTAATACATTAGCAGAACATCAAGAAAGAATATCTGTTGTAGCTGTAACGTCAGATAATCAATATATAATTTCTGGTAGTGATGATAAAACTATTAGAATATGGGATTTTGCTAGCCAAACATTAAATAAAACTCTTTATGATAAAGCTGGAATATATGCGTTAATTCTAAAAGAAGACGAATATAAATTTATATCAGCAAATTTTAATGGCAAAATAAGAATATGGGACTTAATTAATAAAAGAGTAGTAAAAGAACAAAGAGGATGTTTTGATACTAAGTCATTTATTAGTAAAAATGATAAATATCAAGTTATAGGGCTTGAAGATAATACATTACAAATATTAGATTTAATAAATGATAATATCATATATGCTTTTTATACTATTAGTTTAATAAATAAGTGTGTTATTAGTGATAATGCAGTAGTTGTAGCATCAGATCAATTAGGTAATATATATTTTCTAAAATTAGAAAATAATAGTTTAAGTAATTGATAATTTTTAAATATAGAAATGGTAAATCAAAATGTTAAATAAAAAATTACTATGTTTAATTAAACTAACAATATGTTTATTGTTATTATTAATAAATTTTGATAACTCAGTATTTGCTCAACAAAAAGACATACCAAATAATTTAAAATGTTTAATTGTTACAGCACATCCTGATGATGAAAGTACGTTTTCTATAACAATTTATAAATTAATTCATGATTTAAAAGCTAAAATTGATATTGTTGTAATTACAAATGGGGAAGGAGGCTATAAATATTCAACATTAGCAGAAGATTTCTATGGGTTAGAGTTGACAGATGAAAAAATTGGGCGTGAGAATTTACCTACTATTAGAAAAAGAGAAATGATGAATGCAGGTAAAATTTTAGGAATAAGAAATTATTATTTTTTAGAACAAAAAGATCATAAATATACACAAGATGTAAAAGAAATTTATCAAGGTATTTGGGATATAGATTTAGTTAAAAAAAGATTATCAGAAATTATTACTAATGGTGAGTATAATTATATTTTTACTTTGCTACCTACTGTAGATACACATGCACATCATAAAGGAGCAACAATTTTAACATTAGAAGTTGTAAAAAACTTAGCAATAAAGAATAAACCTATAGTGTTAGGCTCAATGTTAACAGCGAAGGAAGATACATCAAGCAAAGATTATGAAGGATTAGAAGGTTTTTCTGTTACTAAGATTAATAAAGATGCGCCTATTTTTGTTTTTGATAGAACTCAAAAATTTGGCTATAAAGATAATTTAAATTATAAAATAATTGCTAATTGGTTGCTCGCAGAACATAAATCACAAGGTTCAACTCAAATGTCAATGAATTTAGGAGATCTAGAAAAGTTTTGGTTTTTTGATATTAATAGTCCCGCTATGATAGAACAAACTACAGATCTATTTAATAAGCTTAAAATTGTTCCGTTCAAGAAGAAAGAGTACTAATTTAGAAATAAAGTTTGTTGTAACTTTTAGTAATAGCGATAATTTAATAAGTATTGTAGTTGTTCTGTGGATATACCAGAAAATTCTGCAATTGCATTAGCTCGTTCTTCTAGAGTAGGGTGTGTTGAAAATATTCTTCTTAACCAATGTTCAGGTGTTTTTGCAGGAGCATGCACTTGTACTAAAACAGCAATAGATGTTGCAGGATCTCTTGTTAATTCTACCGCATAACGGTCGGCTTCATATTCAAAACGACGTTTGAAAAAAAACAATATTGATAAACAAATTGATGACAAAAGAATCATAAAGATTGTAAATGTTGTTGTGTTAAGCCAATCAGCTAAAATTACAGTCATTTTTGTTATGGGTATTCCTATAAGTAAAATACTGGATAATAGCTTTTCTCTATGACGGAATTTGATATGTCCAAGCTCATGAGCTATTACTATATCAATCTGTTTGTTATCAAGTAATAATAACAAACCTTCTGTTATATAGATTTTTCTGTCAGTCCACAACACTACAAAAGCATTAAAGGTATGCCATTTATTTCTAGGCAGAACAATAACTTCTTTTAGTGTTAAATTAGCTTTGTTAGCTAACTCTTTGCCTCGCTCATTAACGTTTTCTACAACAAGTCCAGAAAACCCTGCTAATAAGTACTTGCTTAAAAGGCGGGAAAAAAGTAGTGCTAAAGCTATTGCTAACAAAAGAATAGGGCCATCTACCCAAAGATTTTCATTTTGCCATTCTAATATTTTTAGAATAACAATAACCCAACAAGATAAGCTCAATTGTGCTAGTGTAGCTATTTTTATTACTTCATTTAACTTCCAAGCCACTTTACCTATTTGTTGAATAGAAGGATAGAAGATTAATAGGCCAACAATCACAATTGGTATTGGTACAAGCATCCAAATTATCATTAAAAATACTAGAGTATAAAGTTGCTGAGTTTCTTTGAGAGTTGTTACCAGAGTGTCAAGGCTAGGAATGATACCTAATCCAGTCATCCATGCTATCCAACTACTTTCCCATAAGATTAGGAAAAACCTTTTATAACGAGGCCATTCAATGAATCCTAAAGGGTTTGACTGTACTTGACGCTTTAATTTCCAGGATAGGAATAATGGTATTAAGAAAAATGTAGTGCAGCAAACTATGGTTTTGCCAACTATATTTATTGTTTCAAGTTGTAAATGGTTCAGCATATATTTTTGAACTTTGTACTAAGTTGAATATAAATTAAAAGATGATAAACTACTGTCTAAAAATACGCCACAGCACCAAAAATTTACACTATTATTTAGTATATGTTAGGAGAAAATATGTTTTGTCCTACTTGCAATATGTTTACTAACAATCCCAAAAGTCATTTGGAAAACCCTTGGGCTTGTATTGCAGTACTAAAAGACCGTAATATCCAGTTACAAAACAAAGTAATTGAGTTAGAACATCAAGTAGAAGAACTTAAGGCAGACTTACATGCTACAGAAGCAATGCTAGATTTAGATTTAGCTTCGATTTCATCTTAATTAAGCTATTTGAAGAGGTTTATAAGTATTCTAAGTTCTTAACTGTTCGCTCATTTTCTATATTACCAGTGTTTAGAGTTGAAGCGGGTTCTAATAGCATTATATGAGTTTCTTCTTGAGCCACAGGTAAATGCTCTACACCTTTAGGAACAATAATAAATTCGCCTTCATTGACATAGACTTCATGATCACGGAATTTCATTAGCAGACAGCCTTTTATAACCAAAAAAAGCTCATCTTCATTATCATGATGGTGCCAAACAAACTCACCTTTAAGTTTAGCTAACTTAACTTGTTGACCATTTAATTCACCTACAATCTTAGGTGACCAATATTCTGAAAAAAGAGAAAGTTTGTTTCCTAAATTAATAGCTTGCATGAGAATCCTTAGTTGTTGGATTAGTTTGTTTTAGTTTGACAACGATGACAATATCCTGTTTCTAAGTCAAATTTATCTGTTTGATGGCAAATATCACAACGTTCAGCTTTAGAAATTCCTTTTATTGCCATAACTCCTTCTGCAAAAGGCTCTGGTGAATAATTAGTGTTTCCTGTATAAGAAAACTTACTGTAGATTTGTTTTTGGTTTTGTAGACTCAATCCAATCATAAGCATACTTAAAACAGCAGCAGGGAAAATATGCCAAGTTGTTTGAAAAAATAGCTCAGGCGATAAAGCTACATAGTTTTTGTTAGAGTAAGAAAAAAGGCTAGAGTTAGAAAAAAATAACAAAAATAAAGCAATTAATGCAGTAGATGTTCCATATAAAGCTAAGCGATCTTTTTTCAACATACAAACTGTTATACCAAGAACAAACAAATTAATTAGAGGATAAAGCCATAAGTTGTTTATTGTTGCTATTAATAGGAACTGGCTAATTGCTAAAACTGGAAGCCAAGAACCTTTAGTATTGGAAACTATCATTATAGTTAGCAGGATTATAAAGCTTATTATTGCGATTTTTATGGACTTATAGGATTTTTGAGCTTCTAGATTTTTATCCAAAATTGTTCCAAAAAATGGATTATTGTTAAGAGGATTTGCATTTTCTACGGTTTCTACAGTTTTAATTTGTTGCAATGTGCTTACTGTAGAGGTGGAGTTTGGTGCAGCAATAGTTGTAGCTGATTTAGTGGGTTTATTAACTATTTCTTTTAGTAAATTATCTGTAGGCCAATTGCTACCATTCATTATATCTCGGAAATAAAGAACACTATCAGCACCTACTATAAAAATAGTAAATTCACCTACACCAAGCTGACCACAAATTTTTCCTTGACGATCTGCTAGTATTGGAGAAGGAAGCCCATAAGTTTCACTAATTCTTTTACTATTTTCAGGAGTACCATAAAATTCAACTCCCATTATTTGAAATCCAAGACTTTTAGCTCTGTAAAGTAGTTCGTTTTGTTGGAGTTTGGGGAGCATTTGCATACAATGCCCACAACCACCTGCATAAAAATAAATTAGAACTGGTTTTGTCCCTCTAAATTCTCCAAAAGTCCGTTGTTGTCCAGTTTCATCTTCTGCTGCAAAATCATAAACAACATCCCCTATGTTAGGAATATGGCTGTTAGTAGGAGAGGTTGTTACAGTAGTTGCTTTTGGAGGCTCTATTTTAGTCAAACTATTTGCTGTAGATGTAGATATTAAACTAGGTAAGTTGCCTAGTAGTAAGCTTAAGAAGAATGCAAAAAGAGCAATAAGAAATTGATTATTTTTATTCATAGAAATCACCTGAATGTAAGACGGTTTTATTGCATGCTTACATGCCATAAATTTCTGTCAATGATTTTATTTAAGAAAAAGTGGATAATTTACCAAATATTTAGTCTATGTATGGTTATGAGCAATAGTTTGTTCTAAAAGACAAAAAAGCTAACTATTTTGGTTAGCTTTTTTAGTTTATTGTAGAAAATAATTGTGTTTTATTTCTTTAAAAACTTAGCAATACCTTGTTGGCAATCTTCAGTCATTCGGCAAATAGTATTTGCATCCATTCCTGATTTCAAGGCAGTTTCAAAACTCATTCCATCCATTTGATAGAGTAAACGCTTGGTTAAAAACATTGCTGAGGCACTCTTGCGAGTTAATGAAGAAAGATATTCTGCAACTTTAGAATCAAAATCGCTATCAGGATAAACTTGGTTAATTAAGCCTATTCGCTCAGCTTCTTTAGCACTTATAGGTTCTCCAGAGGTAATTAATTCAAATGCTCGTTTTTCACTTACAGAACGCCGTAAAATTGCCATAACCATTGCAGGAATAAATCCAATTTTTACTTCTGGATAACCAAATTGAGCACTTTCATTAGCTAAAATTAGGTCACAAGCTGTTGCTAGTCCACATCCTCCAGCTAATGCTCTACCTTTAACTGCTGCAACTACAGGCTTAGTCAAATTGCGAATTTGAACAAATAGCTCCATCAATAGCCCAGTGTCTTCAAGGTTTTCTATTATTGAGCTACGGGCTATTTTTTGTAGTACAGAAAGATCTGCCCCTGAACAAAAATCGTTTCCTGCTCCTTCTATTACTACTACACGAATATCGCTTGCTTCATTTGCTTCTTTAAGTGCAAGCTTTAATTCCATAACTATTCCATCATCCAAAGCATTTCGCTTTTCAGGTCGGTTTAGAGTAATACGTGCTAGATGATCTTGCTGGGAGTAAAGTATTTTAGTGTATTTTGACATAAGCCCTTCTTTTCAACTTTACATATTTGCTAAATAAGCTTCCAAACGTTCAATTCGACGTTCAAAAACTAGTTTTTTAAGTTCCTTTAAAAGTGCCATAGACAGTAGGGTAGCTTCCTCAGCTAGAACAACATTGATTTGCCACATAACTTGTTGTCTATTTCTACGGCGTTGTTTCTTTTGCTCAGATTCTTGTTGAGAATACCATTCTTCCAAAGTTGCTTTCTTAAAGAGAAATTGTTGGCGTTTTAGTTCTTCTACTAAATGTTGAAGTTTTTTCTTAGTAGATGGGATAGTTGTTTGTTGATTTTCTTTTTGATACTGTTGAAATTGCTCACAAATACGTTCTGCCAACCAAGGGCGAATACTAGAAAGCAGTACTAGTTCTGTAGGACTAGCATTATAATATTGTTCAAGTGTGGTTAAACCTGCTGCAAAGAGTTTTCTTACTGTGGTAGCTCCAACATGTTTTATTTGTTTTAAGATGGATTGAATAATAACTCCCTCACGAGAAGAAATTGCAGCTAAAATATCATCTTCTAAGGAAAAAGCTTGTGGTAGACACAATATTAGCTTTGCATAACTATCTAGGATTAATTGCTTTTTTTCTCCTGTAATTAGTCGGTCAGAGCTATTTTTCACCATTCTTAGAACAGAGTTAAATTCTATAATTGCCTTGCTCAATTCTTCATAATTCATTGAAAAAGCAGCATTATCAATTAATTCTAAGGCTGGCTTACATAAGTCAATCCATTCTTTAGAAGCATGCCCATCTCTAAGTTCTTTAATAAACCCTTTTATTGGTTGAACATAGCTGGCTGTAAGATTTGCAAATAACTCTCTAAGATGTTTATTGTCTGTTTTAAGGTGATAATCTGCTTCACCAGAAAAGGCTGTCTTTATAGTTGCTTCTTCTAAAACTACTGAATCAAGAGAATGATCTAAACTGTTTACAATTTCATCCAAAAGCTCATCACTAACTTCTAGCTCATCAAAAGGATCTTCTTCTTCAAAGGCTAATTCTTCTTCCTCTTCAATATGCTCTTGCATAGAAGGCATTTCTGCTGTTGTCATAAAAATTTCGCCTGTTAGGTCTTGTTGAAGAGATTTAATGGTTTCTTTAATTTCTGTTGTATCAGTGATTTGACCTTGGCTAATAATATTAATTAATTTTTCTAGCGCAGTTACTCCATCACGCAACATATCTATTGCTGCAATCAAGTCTTGAGCTTGTCCGCTAGCCATATCTATAGCTATTTCATCAATTAAATTTGCTAGTTCCATTAAATGTTCAACATAACTAGCTGTTGCTATGGCAAGAGATTTGGTTAAAGATGCAAGCTCGTGCGTAAGGCTAATATAGAGAGTTTCTGCTTCATAGCGGATTTCTCCTGCATGTGTTGCTAAAGCACGACAATAGCTAGCATTACCTGGGGAGCGTGCTACACGCTGTAAGTAAAGCTTGAGTAAGGTTGTACTATCTTCAATTGAAACAACAAAATCATCTATCTTTTTTATTTGGCTCATTTACTATTGTAAAAAACCTAATAAACCACTAGGTTAAAATAAAAAGTTTAGGTTAAATTATTGGCAGAATTTAGTGTACTTAATTAGGTAACTCTAAGTTATCAGGAACATCTATTTCCATTCTAAGTAAGGCTGAGCTATAAGTTTTGCCTTGAGCATCAGTTTTAAGAGAAAGAGTTCCACCGCCTCCTAAAGATTCATGCAAAAGAAAATTTAACGCTCCAAGATTTGGTAACTCATAACGTTGAACTTCACCTTTACAAATACCAGTAAAATGCGCTTTTACACGTTCAGCAGTAACTTCTTGAGCTAAAATAGGGTAGTATTCAGGACGTAAAGCAATTAATCCAACATTTGCTGTATCGCCTTTATCTCCAGAACGAGCATGTGCTAGTTTGCGTAAAGAGACTTTCATGAACTTCTCCTAGTAATTTTAAATGGCATTGTTAAAAATTTGAAGGGCTAAGCTTAAGAGTAAGCTTTAGTAACAGTCTGGTCAAGCCGATTTTGGGTAGCATATGGCATTAATTTGATGTTATTCTAACAGCTTGATAATAAATTGCCTTTTTACACAAGGCTAATATAAAGAACAAGAAAAGATCAGCATTGGAGTTTATATGGCGAAATTTAAAGGTGTGGATTTTTACAATATTGATTCATTATTAACAGAAGAAGAACGCTTAATGCGTGATTCTGTACGTGAATTTGTTGAAGAACGAATTATTCCTATCATTGAAGAATGTTATGAACATGCAAGATTTCCTTCTGAAATAGTTAAACCTTTAGGTGATTTAGGTGTTTTAGGTGCTAGCCTTCCTACTGAATATGGTTGTGCTGGCTTAGGTGCTGTTGCTTATGGTCTTGTAATTCAAGAAATTGAAAGAGGAGATAGTGGTATTCGTAGCTTCTCTAGCGTACAAGGCTCATTAGCAATGTACCCAATATATGCTTTTGGTTCAGAAGAACAAAAACGCAAATGGCTTCCTGCAATGGCTAAAGGTGACAAAATAGGTTGTTTTGGTTTAACAGAACCAGATTTTGGATCAAATCCAGGAGGAATGACAACTCGTGCAAGACGTACTAAAAATGGTTGGGTGCTTAATGGTTCAAAGAACTGGATTACCAATGGCACAATAGCTGATATTGCAGTGGTTTGGGCAAAAGTAGATGATGGTGAAGACACTATTAGAGGGTTTTTAGTAGAAAAAGGTACTCCAGGTTTTACTGCTCCTGAAATTCATAGAAAGCATTCTTTAAGAGCTTCTGTTACTTCTGAATTAGTATTTTCAGATTGTGAAATTCCAGAAGAAAATCTTTTGCCTCTCTCCAAAGGGCTAAAATCTCCATTGATGTGTTTATCACAAGCTAGATATGGTATTTCTTGGGGAGCTATTGGCTCTGCAATGGCTTGCTATCAAACAGCTTTAGAATATGCTCAAGGTAGAGTTCAATTTGGAAAACCAATATCTGCATTTCAACTTCAACAAGCTAAATTTGCTGAAATGTTAACTGAAATTACTAAAGCTCAGCTTTTATCTTTGCAACTAGGACGATTAAAGGAACAAGGTAAAGTTACTCCAGCACAGATTTCTATGGCTAAACGTAATAATGTTAATATGGCTATAGAAGTTGCTAGAATGGCAAGAACTATTTTAGGTGGTAATGGTATTAGTGGCGATTATCCTATCATGCGCCATATGAATAACTTAGAATCTGTTTATACCTATGAAGGAACACACGACATCCACACACTAATTCTTGGAGCTGAAATTACAGGACACCAAGCTTTTAGCTAAAATATTCTATTTATGAACTTTATTGACCTGGCAGAAACTTCTGCCAGGTTTACCTGTTACTTTGGTTGGATGGAATAGTCACAAACGCAATCAGCTAAGTATGTTGGCCCTTCTGGACCATAGCAACAACCGTTAGAGCAAGCTTCTAAAATACCACCACAATCTTCACAATAATAATAAGTTTCCCCACACTTGGGACAAATATCAGTAGTTGATAAAGTTGTCATCATGGCTGCCTCCGCAAAAAGTGTAATAATGAAATCGCTCTATGGCAAGCAATAATAGCTATACAAAATAGAGATTTCTTCTAACTCTAATTTATTTTAGGTGTTAACCTGGTTTTATGCTAAAGTTCTTAAAGCAAGTTAAGATAAAGAGGCAAACCAATGATCTAGATTGGAATATTTTATGTCTAAACACTTGTACTCAATAACTACACCTGAACTCTTCCAACTCACCTCAGAGCAAGCTATTTTTACTTATCAACGCCGTCCAATAATAAAATTCCCTCAAGCTAAAGAATTAGTTATTGGTACTAGCGTAACTGTTTCAGGGCTTTTAGCTTGTCTAGGATTAATGCTATATCCTTTTCAGTCTATAGGTATATTACGTTATATATTATACCTGGTTTTTGCTTTTGGGTGGTTTGCTGTGGGCATTGTTTATCTATTTTTTTTATGGCAACAATGGACAGAAGCTCAAGAAGCTCAGAAGCTTTGTCCAAAAGGGTTCTTTGCCGTAAAGTTTAAGAAAGCTACAAAGAAATGTACTTTAGTAGGACCAATATCTTCTATAAATAATGCTCCATATGCTGAAACACCTCTTTTGGCTCAAATTGCCTTTGAGGAAATCAAGCTTTTTGATGAAGCAGGCCCAAGTGATCCTTGGACAGATAACCCTGGTGATTATGATTCAGCACGTTTGTATTTTTGGATTAATAAACCTCCTCATCCTGATCTTTCTCAACATTTTGATTTGTTGGATGGAATAACAGCAGATCACCGTTGGCATGTTTCCTTACATAATGCTGAATATCTTGAGCGCCGAGATGTTGCTAAAGAACTTTTTTATTCCTAGTTTATACCTTACAAAAAATACTTAAGGTATGATTTTGGGAGATAGAGTTGTAGTTTTTAATTGTAATAGTCTTAGTTTTTAGGCTTACTTTCTTATTTGAATATAAAAAATTAGTGCTAGCTTCAGAAGTTGTTTTAGGTGTAAATCTAGCAATTATTGCTAATTTTTGAGCAAACTCCTGTGCTGTAGGTCGTTTAGCAGGATCTTTTGATAAGGCTTGCATTACTAAAGCCTCTAATTCATCTGGAATATTTATGTTATTTTGCTTAAGTGATGGAGGTTCATCATACATATGAGCAAGAAGAATATCTATATAACTGCAATTTAAGGAATAAAATGGAGTTTGACCAGATAACATTTGATAAGCCATAACCCCTAAACTGTATATATCTGATTGCCCATCATAAGGTTTTTTACCAAATCGCTCTGGAGCAACATAATCTACTGTACCAACTACTCCATTACTAGATGTCAATTTTGCTAGATCTCCAGAGTTATCAAAGATTTTAGCAATACCAAAGTCAACAACTTTAACTACTTCACCTTCTGGAGTTTGATGTAGAAATATATTATCAGGTTTAATATCTCTATGAATAAGACCTGCTTTTTGTGCTTCTGCAAGAACTTCACACACTGGAATAAGTATTTCAGCACAACGTTTAACAGATAAAGTTTCTTCTTTGCTCAACAATTCGGAAAGTGAGTGCCCTTGAAGTAATTCCATAACTAAATAAGCAATATTTTCTTTGGATACTCCTGAATCCAAAACTGAAATAGCATTAGGATGATTGATACGACAGGCTGACATGCCTTCTAACTTAAACCGTTCTAGGCTTTCAGCAGAATCATTTCCAGGTACTGGACGAAATATCTTTACTGCAACAGATTTGTTGAGATGAATATGTTTTGCACGATAAATTATCCCATATCCACCTACACCAATTTTACATTCTAGTAGGTATTTTTCATCAAGCACCATTCCGGGTAGTATATTGGCAAAAGCTGAGAAGATCCTATCAGCTTGTTTATAAGATTGTAGTAACTCTTCATTTTTTTTAGCTAGTTCTAGATTTTTGGATAGTATTTCTTTTTCTGCTTGTTTTTGTTCAGTTATATTGCGCCCTTCTGGTAGCAAATAAACCACTTTTCCTTCTTGATTAAATATTGGTTTAAGGGAAAAGTCTACAATCATTGTGTTATTAACAGATCCCAAAAAATGTTCCACTTCAAATCTGACAAATTCACCGTTAGAAGCTTGTTTAATGGCTTGTTTAAGTTTTTGCTGAGTATAAATAGAACCAGCCCACCAAGCAGTTTCCCAAAAAGGTTTTCCTATAGTATCAGAATAAGTAATTCCAGCAGCCTCAAGTGCTGCTTGATTAACTTCAAGAATATTACCTTTAATATCAAGCAACCCAACAAATTGATACATTGAGTTGATCATTAATAATGCTCTAGATTGTTTTTCGCTTAGTAATAGCTTTTCTTTCTGTAATTTAACAACTTTATGGCGAAGTATTTCTAACTCTGAAATTAATTGTTCTTGAGTTTTAGTTATATCTAGTTTTTTCATACTAACCTCTGTATAAAGTTGAGTTTAGCTAGAATCTTTAATCTCTATTTGTTATTTACCTTCAATTTTGCAGATTGATCAAAATCTAGCTTTTACATTAATTTTTATTGGTTTAGTATACGATTAACTTAAGTTCTTAGCTGTCAAGATTTGTTAAGGTTAGTTGGAGTTTTGTTAAAAGAGTTAGAAATAAACTTGACAGTTATTTGATAAAAAGTTTTGTTTGATAAAATTATTTTATAAATTCTTTTTCAAGAATTGTTTTTAGCCAACGCTTCTGCTTGGTTGCTCGTCTAACAAACTGCTTGCGGCAACCTAACAATATTTTGAAATCAGAACAAATACCTATTTAATCTTGCAAGCTTTCTATTTTAAGAACAACAAAAGTTTTGAGTGGCTTTAAGGAGAGAAAAATGATTTATTGGCGGGGACTAAAAAATAAATTATTTATAGTATTAGCAGTATTTCTACTAATTAGTAATATAACGCCAACTAACCTACTAGCACAACAACGCCCTAAATTATCTCGCAAAGATAACAATGATCGAGATTCTTTTCGTTTTAAATTAAGTGTAATAGTAAACCATAGTAAGAGCAATTACCTCTATAGTTATACTTTAGAGCAGCTTGATTATGGTTATTTAGATTATGATTCGATCAGTCGTTTTGAATTAGTATTTCCTTGTGGTGAAGGTGCTTATCAGTCAGTAAAAAGTTTGCAATCTGATGGCTGGCAAGAATCTACTACGGGAAGTTTTTTTGAGCCAGCTATAGGAAAAGGTAAAATTTGGGGGGTACAATTTACTCCTACTTATCCAATTACTCCTAATGGAGATGGTTCTGCAAAAGGAGATAAGACTTTTGGGTTTTCTTTTATTAGCAAATGCTCTCCAACTCGAGGCCAATGGGTTACTGTAAGTGAATCTAGGACAGATATGGGAGAAGTAGATGTTCCTTGTGGTTGTGACAATAACCCAACAGCTTCAAATGATTACCCAATAGACGAAGATAATAATAGTTCCGATGTTAAAGTTCAAAAGCGATCTTCTAATACATCAGATCCAATAGATCAAATAGACCCAATAGATAATGGACAAGCTAATAATCATTCTGATAGATATAATGATAGTGGTCGTATTTCTGTTACTCGCCAAGAAATAACTATTTCCCCTGATACAATTTTGAAATTAAGAATGCAGACGCGTTTAACTTCAGCTAGTTCTAAAGTAGGTGATAAGTTTCAAGCTGAGCTTTTTGAAGATATTAAAGCTGATGGGCTTTCAGTTTTACCTACTGGATGTCGTGTACAAGGAAGAGTGATTTCTGTTGAACCAGCACGCAAGAGTAATAAATCAGGGACAATAGGAATAAATTTTGATCATCTAGAACTACCTTCAGGTCGTAGTATAAGTATTGTGGGGGAATTAACTAGTCTAAATAAAAATGAGCGTACACAAATTGATAGGGAAGGGCATGTTGGTAATTCGTCTAGTAGGCGATCAGTAGTCTTCATTGGTGGAGGTGCAGCAGGAGGTGCAGCAATAGGTGCAATTGCTGGAGGTGGAAAAGGTGCAGGTATTGGTGCAGCAATAGGTGCAGGTGCAGGAATACTTGGAGTTCTCTTAAGTCGTGGTCAAGAAGCTGTAGTTGAATCAGGAACAGAGTTTGGATTATTACTTACTCAGCCTTTACATATTCCAAATGCTAGTGTAAGTAAATCAAAAAAGTCTAAATTTACTCAACAAGAACAAGATAAAGTATTTACAGATTCACGAACTATTTACGATGCACAAGAGAGACTAAAAGAGCTTGGCTACTTAAATTCATCTCCAAGTGGCCGCATTAGTCCATCAGCCAAAAGAGCAATTATTGATTATCAAAATGATCATCAATTAGAACCAACAGGATTAATTGATTATCCTACGGCTGTAAGCCTAGGAATTATAGATAAAAAATAGTACGTTTATTTGAGTAGCTCCTTTAGTACTTGACGGGCTACTTATTTGTAAGTGTTTCTATATAGGTTTCCATTTTGGTTTGGTTGCGCTAAAAATAGTAGTTAGTTATAATGCGAGTTTGCTTTACTTGCTTACCTTTGTTACCTACTTAAAACATAATCAAGAGTAAGTAAATCCAAGAAATTTTATTGCTTTTGGAAAGGGAGTTTTTGAAAGATTTATGATTAAGCGTCTATTTACGGTCATACTAATGACTTTAGCTCTTACAGTAATGACCTACGGCCAAGGAGCTTCTAAGGGTGCCCCTCAAGGTGGTGGCGGTTCAATACCAAGCGGTAAAGTTGCTATTATTGATTCTCGTGCATTTGGTGAGGGAATTTCAGAGATGAAAAAGCAGCTAGATAAACTAGATGCAGAATTTCAACCTCGGTATAAAGATCTAGAAGGCTTGCAACAACAGTTAGTTAAATTAGATGATGAACTTAAAGTAGAAAAAGATCAAAGAGTTCTTCAACAAAAAGCTGACAAATTGCAAAGTCTAAAAAAAGAATTTGATCGTAAGAAGGAAGATTTCCAAACAGACTATCAAAAACGCTCAGAAGTATCGCTATCTCCATTACGTGACAAAGTTCTAAAGTTTTTAGAAGGCTATGCTTCTACACGAGATATAGTTGTAGTGTTTGATCTTGCTCCAGCTGCACAAGCTGGTTTAGTCTTCTTAAATCCTGGTACAAATATCACAGAAGATTTCATTAAAGAATATAACAAACAAAATCCTAATTCAGGTCCTTCAAAATAACGACTATCAGGGTTATTTCTAACAATATATTATTTTACTATGAGGTACTATGGTGAAAAAGTTTTTACTTATAGCTTTAATTTTATGTGCTAGCGTAACAGTTTCTTTTGCACAAGGTGCAGCTGTAAAATCTGCTACACAATCCAATAAGACAAATAGTGGTGGTATTGCCCCATTATCAGAAGGTAAAGTTGCAGTAATTGATTCTCGTGCTTTTGCTGAAGGTGTTGGAGAAATGAAAAAACAGTTGGAAAAATTAGAAGCAGAATTCCAACCACGCCGCAAAAAACTAGAAGGATTACAAGATCAACTAGTAAAATTAGATGATGAATTAAAATCTGCTGGTGGAAATATTAAACCAGAAGTATATTCCCAAAAGTCAGATCAATTTACTTCTTTGAAAAAAGAATTTGAACGCGAAAGAGAAGATTACCAACAAGATGTTCAGAAGCGTTCTGAGTTAGTACTTGGGCCTGTTCAAGAAAAACTCTCTAAGTTTTTAGAAACCTATGCTAGCCAACGCCAAATAATTGTAATTTTTGACTTACCTGCCGCAGCACAAGGTGGTCTAGTATTTATGAACCCTGCTATAAATGTTACAGAAGATTTTATTAAAGAATATAACAAGCTAAATCCTGTTGCAGGCGCACCACCTGAACCAGCCCAAAAATAAATGTTAAATAGCCATAGTAGAACTTAATTTTTACTATGGCTTAAGTGCTTGTATTTTGCCTGTTTTCTAATAGGCTTAAATATCTGGAAACTTAGGTGTTACCAATAATATTTTATCTATATTAACTTGGTGCTATAGCCTAAGAGTTTATATTAATTTTGCAAATAGAGACCTTTATGGAAATAATATTAGATTCAACTCAAATACAGCAGATTTTACCTCATCGCTATCCTTTTTTGTTGATCGATAAAGTAATAGAATTTAACCCTGGTAAAAGTATTACAGCAGTAAAAAATGTTACTTTTAATGAGCCTTTTTTTCAGGGACACTTTCCTGATGCTCCAGTAATGCCTGGAGTCTTAATTATAGAGGCAATGGCACAGGCTGGAGGGCTGGTTTTACTAGGCACTATAGATGAGCCACAAGCTAAAATAATGTTATTTACTGGAATTGATAAAGCAAAATTTCGTAAACCTGTTGTTCCAGGTGATACTCTAAAACTAAAAATGACATTGCTAAAGCTTAAAAGCCGATTATGTAGGCTTTGGGGCGAGGCTTATGTAGATGATAAATTAGTGGCAGAAGCTGAAGTAAGTTCTATTATTGTAGATCGTAGTAGTATCCAGTCAAAACCTCCAGATATTAAAAAATTAACTGGAAATACCTAATTGTAAATCATAACTTGATAACTACTAAGGCAATAAGCTTGTTATATTAATTTACGCTAAATTTATACAGTATATTAATGGAAATTAAATAACCCGGCGATGTTTTGCCGGGTATATAATTCTTAGGAGGTATTTACTTTGGCAATACATCCTAGTGCGATTGTTAGTCCTAAAGCAGAGATCTCAGCAACGGTAAATATTGGCCCTTACGCAATTATTGGGGATAATGTAATTTTACATGATAATGTGGAAATAGGTGCACATGCTTGTGTAGATGGCCCTACAGAAATAGGTGCTAATACAAGGTTATTTCCCTATGCTTGCTTGGGACAAGTCCCTCAAGATCTGAAGTTTAAGGGCGAAGAAACTAGACTAATTGTTGGAGAAAGAAATGTTTTTAGAGAATTTGTTACCGTTCACCGAGGAACTTCTGGTGGTGGTGGGTTAACTCGTGTTGGCAATGACAATTTCTTTATGGCTCAATCTCATATTGCACATGATTGTGTAGTAGGCGATCAGGTGATCTTTGCTAACGGAGCTTCTTTAGCAGGACATGTGGTTGTAGATAACTGTGTGACTATAGGCGCTTATAGTGGTATTCATCAGTTTTGCAGAATAGGTCAACATGCTTTTATAGGGGCTTATTCTGTAGTTGTAAAAGATGCTCTACCTTATGCTCGCTCAGTTGGTAATCATGCGCGTTGTTATGGGCCTAATAGCATTGGCCTTAAACGTAGAGGCTTTTCTTCTGAGTTAATTGGGCAAATTGGACATGCATTTAAGCTATTACTAACTTCAAAACTAAATACAACTCAAGCATTGGAAAAAATAAAAGCAGAGCTAAGCGGTGTTGCAGAAATAGATTATTTGATCAAATTTATTGAGTCTTCTGAAAGAGGCGTAATCAAATAACTAGGTGCTAATCTCTAAATTTCAGGTTAAAATAAAACTTTCATTGAATAAAGTTTTGCTATTTAAATAAATTAAAAATAGCACTCAGTTTTGATTTTATAAACTAAAATACTTATATATCTGCTTGGCAGAGAACTGTTAATATAGGATTTTTAGTTATTATTTGGGGGACGCAAATGTCTCAAACTTTTGAGAGTTCCTTAGCAGAGTTGGAACAGATTGTTGCTGAAATGGAAACGGGAGATCTGCCACTACAACGCGCTCTAGAACTATTTGAACGAGGAGTTCAACTCTCACGTTATTGTCAACAACAACTCAATGAAGCTGAACGCAAAGTCGAGTTATTGGTTAAGGGACAAGACGGTGGTATTTTAACTACACCTTTTTCAAGTTCTTCTGAAAATGATTAGTATACAGCTTACAGTCATTCATCTTTCAGGGTTAAAGCAAGGAGAACGCGAGACTTTTACCGCGTTGCCCCTTTCTATTGGCCGAGCTCCTGCTTCACAATTGCGATTAGCTGCTAATGATACTCGCGCTTCTACAAAACATGCAGAAATAGTACTTGAGGGAAAGACCTTAGTCTTAAAAGATTTGCAATCTACAAATGGCACTTATATTGATGGTAAGCGTGTTGAACTAGTAAAACTAGTTAATGGGGATGTAATAGAATTTGGTGTAGGTGGGCCAAAATTAAGGTTTGAATTTGTTGTTGAAGATATACCAGAAACAATCAAAGATAATCCAGCAAAAGCCTTTACTCCTCCACCTAAAGTGCCAGCCGTGGCAGTAAAACCAGTTGCTTCTAATCCACAGATTTCTCCCTTAGCAGTTTCCCCTATAGCAGGAAATTTAGCTATCGCTTCAGCAGAAAAAGCCACTCCTTCAAGCTCTTCCGGATCTGTTTCTGGAATGTTGATAGAAGAAAGAGAGTTTCCTTTTAGAAACAGATTTAAGTATGTATTGTTTTCTTTAGGACTAGGACTAATTTTAACGGCAATCCTCCTTTTGGTTAAACAGATTTTGATTTGGATGATTCCAGCCGCCTTAATAGGCTTATTTTTGTTAATGATGGGATGGAGTTGTTCCAGAATTAATATAACAGCTAATAATCAAGGAATACATTATCAGGGAATCTTGCGCTCTACAATAATTCGTTGGGATGAAATTACTGAATTAAAAGCCTTCCGTAGCCGTACCCGCCTGCTAACAGATCTTGTATATATAGTTAGGAGTCGCAATAATAACATAGTTTTTTCAATTGAAGACTACCAAGACGGACTAGAATTAGCTAATTTAATAGCTCGGCGTAGCCGTTTAGCTTGGTAACTAGCATTTTATAATTCTTTGAGGCTTTCATGACATTAGAAGAATATTTGCGCAACCGTGGGCAAGAAGTTGATCACTGGTTAGATAAATTATTACCATCAGAAGATACTCGACCATCAGAAATACATAAAGCAATGCGTTATAGTATTTTTGCTGGAGGTAAACGCTTAAGACCTATTTTAGTTGCAGCGGCAGGAGATGCTTTTGAAGTTGCTCCAGAACTTCTTTACCCAGTTGCTAGCGCAATGGAAATGATCCACACCTACTCACTTATACATGATGATTTACCTGCAATGGATAATGATGACTTGCGCCGAGGTCGTCCAACTTGCCATAAAGTCTTTGGTGAAGCTATTGCCATACTTGCAGGCGATGCACTACTTACTAGAGCTTTTGAAGTTGTTGCTAAAGTTGTTGTTCCATCAGAAAGATTATTAAATAAAATTGAAGTAATTAGTGAAATTGCTAGTGCTGCTGGTACAGTAAACGCTTTAATTGGAGGACAAGTTGTAGATATTCTTTCTGAAGGTAAACCTGTTACGGCAGAAACCTTAGATTATATTCATAGTGCTAAAACAGGAGCTTTAATTACAGCTTGTGTCCGCATTGGTGCAATTATGGGACATGCTAATCCAGATGAATTAGAACTAATTACAAATTATGGAAAAACTGCTGGACTAGCTTTCCAAATAACAGATGATCTTTTGGATGTCTTGGCTACTAGTGAACAACTAGGGAAAACTGCTGGAAAAGATGCTAATGTCCAAAAAGCTACCTACGTAGCCTTACATGGAATTGAAGCTTCTAGAAAACGTGCTCGCGAACTAGCAGAATCAGCTATAGCTTCTGTAAAAGCACTTGGGCGGCCTTGTTGGGCATTAGAAGAAATTGCTAGATTTTTTATTGAACGAGCTTCTTAAGTATTTTATCTAGGACTATAAATCAGCTATAGTTATAGGCATACCACCTTTTTCTAAGGAATGTTGGGCGGCTGTAAGAACTTTTAAGACCTCAAAACCATTTACTCCATCTGTCAAAGGCTTTTTATTATTGACTATACAATCAATAAAATGTTGGCATTCTAGCTTTAATGGCTCAACCATTTTAATTGCTGGAATAAAAATGTCTCCATCTCTAATTGTGTATTGTTGATCATAAGAAACATACTCTTTAGAATCTACATAAGCTTTATCATAAATACGTAATTTTTCTTTTGGTTCTGTATCATCAAAAACAGCCATTTTATTACGTGACACAATGGTAAATTGGCGTATTTTATGAGGATCTAGCCAGCTGGCTTGTCCATGTCCCATTATGTTATTGGAAAAATTTAGAGAAAAGAAAACTACATCTTGAACTGAGGGTTTAATATAACTATTGCCTACAGCATTTACTACTTTGGGGACTTCACCTGTCAGATACATCATTACTGAAATATCATGAGGAGCTAAGCTCCAAAGAGCATTTTCTGTAGTACGTATAGTTCCTAGATTGACACGGGTTGAGTAAATGTAAAAAATTTCTCCCCACTCCCCACTATCAATATGTTTTTTTATGGTGGTAACTATTGGATGATAAAGCAATAAATGGCCTACCATTAATACTTGGCGTTTTTGTTCTGCTAACTCTACTAATTCTGCTGCTTCTCTTAAATCTAAAGTGATGGGTTTTTCGACGAAAACAGCTTTGCTTGCTAATAGAGCTTGTTTTGCTAAGTTGTAATGTGTGTCAGCATCTGTAGCAATAACTACTCCAGCAATATTGTCATCATTAATTATTTTTTGATAATCATTAGTTAGGGGAATGTTTTGGGAAATTTCTTTAACTTTTTGTAACCTTTTTTCAGATAAATCACAAACTAATTTAAGCTCACATTCAGGAAGTTGAGAAAATGTTCGTACATGATTAAATCCCCAATTACCTATACCTACAATAGCTATTGGTAGAGTCACAGTGATTCCCCTTACGTTAATTTATTAGAAACACTCAAATACTATTTAATTTTGTACTGTTTCTTTGACTGCACTAGATGGTTTTTCTGATGAGTTTGGTTTTACAAAAAAATCTTCTAGGGCTGTTTTTAATGGATTAATAGATATTAACTTACCATTATGCTTACGTATTAGTGTTAAAATACCATCTACATGGCTTTCATCAGGTACTTGGATATGTAATCCAGCAGCTGTTTCTATGACTTTATTAGCTTTATTTTCAAATATTTGTTTTTCTGAAAAGTTAATACCTTGTACAACTATTTCCATAGTTGTGTCGCGTTGTCCTTGTAACTCAGATAACTTACCGTAACCAGCTAATTTACCTTTTTGTAAAATCGCTACACGATCACATAGTACTTCAACGTCTGATAAAATATGAGTTGAAAAGAATATAGTTTTACCTTGTTCACGAAGTGAACGAATAATATCACGTACTTCTCTACGTCCTATAGGATCTAAGCCTGACATTGGTTCATCCATAAAAACTATTTGAGGATCGTTGATCAATGCTTGAGCAATACCTATTCTTTGTAGCATTCCTTTAGAGAATTTACGTAATTGTCTATTAGCTGCAAACTCTAGATCTACCAATTTTAGTAAGCTGCTAATACGTTCATTATAGACATTTGGTGGAAGGGAGAAAATTTTTGCACAATAGGTAAGAAATTCTTTTGCTGTTAGATAATCATAAAAATAGGGGGCTTCAGGTAGAAATCCAATTTGCTTACGCATATTCATATCAGTTAAAGGAGCAGATAATATACGGGCAGTTCCAGATGTAGCAAAAATTAATCCCATTAATATTTTCAGGGTAGTGGTTTTACCTGCACCGTTACCACCTAGAAAACCAAAAATTTCACCTTTGTATACTTGTAAACTTAAGTTATCCAAGGCACGTTGTGGTTTTGGTCGCCAAAAACCAACCATATAATCTTTACTTAAGTTATCAATTTCTATTACAGGTTGCATCTAGAGATTTCTCCTTGGTGCTATTGAAAGATAGCAATGTTTTTATGCTTAAACTAAGGTTCATAAATTTGATACATCTTTTGTATTTTACAAGTACTTGGGTCAAAATTGACTACATCTCCCAAAATAGTAACTATTTCGCCTTTTTCATTTATTGTAAGTTTAATAGGTTGTCCACAAGATCCTTTTTCTTGGGACTGTTTAATAGTAGGGATTAAAGCAGATAGTGAAGTAGGACATTTACCAGTAGCATCTTGATATTGTTTTAATAGTTTATTTATAAAATCGACTTCATCAAGAGCATAAACTCGTTTAAGCTGAATTTCCATTTGGTTTTTGGTCAAATCATCTGTAGCTTCACTATAGAGTGCAGAATAAAGTTGACAAGCTGTTGCACGATTGCCACCTCTAGAAAGCATTACCCCACCAATTATTTTTAACCAACTAGGAGCATTTGGAAGCTCAGCTCCTTTAAGAAAAGCCTCACTAGCGTGCTGATAATCTCTATTTTGCCAATAAAGAGTTCCTAAACTTTGGTATAAACGCCAGTTGTCTGGATTATTTTTTATTCCTTTGCTAAGGATTTTTAGTGCTAATACAAAATCATGATCAGGTAAAAATAAAGCTCCAAAACGATAAGCTTGTATATATTGTGGATCTAAAGTAGTCGTAATATCTAATAAAGGGTAAAGCAACTTATAATCTATTTGGCGAGAATAATCTAATTGATTATTTTGATCTAGGAGTTGCCTTCCATAATATTGAACACTACGCAACCAATATAAATCTGCTAACCCTCCATCAAAGCCAAATGAAAGCTGTTTGATTGTATTAGGAGAAGATAGAAAAAGCACTTTTTCTACAGTTTCTTGTGGAGGATGATTGGCTTCTATAACTTTTTGCAATGGGTAAAGAATAGCAAAACAAACTACAATTAGCATTAATGCAAGTTTGGTATGCATAAAAACTGTCTCCCCAAAGTAATATGACTTGAAATTGACTACAATTTAATAACTTACAGGTTATTTTTCGGTCTCTATAGTATCTGTATGGTTAAGGTTTAACAACTGATTTTTTCTAAAGCTTTAACTAGGTTTCTAACACTTATAACCCAATACTATTACGTTAAATTTACTCAATTACTTAAAATTACGACTTTGAAATATTGTTACAGTTGTAATTAAAAGTATTGTTAAATATATAAGGGCGTATGAGGTAACAGTTAAGAGATCTTTTATGGAAATAAAGTTCCCCTGTGCTACATAGGTTATGTAGTTGAAATTGCTAAAGTTAGGCAATATATAGTATAAAAATAGTGCTACATATTTAGTAACAACAAATGGAACAGTGTTAGCAAAAATCTTTAAGTCGTTACTCAAAGAGCCTATTAAATACAAAACTATGGAAAATATTATAGATAACGTAGGTGAAGAAAAGGAAGAAAACAATAGCCCAATGGCTATTATTAATAGTAACTCCAGGAATATCAAATAGCCTGCGGGAATTATTGGCCAGAAGATTTTAAACCCATCACCATTGCGATAACTTAAAATAGCATAAGAAGACAATATTCCTGCTAACATCACAGAACAATTAACAAATAAGGTTAGCCCTAAACCACAGAATTTGCCTAGAATAAATTCACTTCGGCGAATAGGCTTAGCCAACATAGCATATATAGTGCGCTTGTCTATTTCTTTGTAAACTAGTCCAGTTCCAATAAATATGGAAATCAAACCTCCAAAAAATAACATTACACTAAGCCCCATACGGGGAATTATTAGCTGTTCTTGGTTCATAGACAGTTCACCAATTAATAAAGAACTTGCCACCAATAACACTGCGAAAATTAATAAGTTATACAAAACTTTGTCTCGAACGGATTCTCGGAAAGTGTTTTGTGCTATAACAAGTATTGTACTCATTAAATAAGGTCTCCTACATAGAGTTATAAGATGGGAATAGTTTTAGATTAATTGTTGTGCCTATATATTAAACATAAGATGGCTATCAATAAAAGAGAGAAATGAAGAAAATAATAAGAGAAACTATTGAAAAAGAAAATCAAACCATTAACTTTTAGGTTCTAGGTCGTATTTTTTTCTAAACATTTTAGCTTATATTGAAAAAGAAAATATCAGCTGTCGATTCTGTATAATCAATAAGTTATAAAAGAAATGCTAAAGTATTGGAAGAAGTTTCAAAATAACACTTGTATTCTTCTAAAAAATAGTATATTACCTAAAATCATGCTCTCCTTTGTCTATGGCACTATGTTTGCCTAAATTCTAGCGCCTAGAAAAAAGCTAACAAGTCGGTAATTATTTTAATCCTTTTAAGTCCTTAAGGAGAATATTCTATGAAGTCTAAATTAGTACTCGGAATTCTACTAATGTGTCTGCTAAGCTTAAACCATCAAAGCTGGGTTTCGGCTGACAGCACTGTTCCACAAATTAACTCTGTAGCAGTGTTAGATAATAATACTGATCCAACCATTGAAATTCGTGGCCTAAATTTTGGCCTTGATCCTAAAGCAGTACAAGTGTTTATTAATAATACTAATATGACTGCAAAAATAGTTAAAGTTAAGAAAAAGAAGATTATAGCTCAACTGCCTAGTTCACAGCTTTGTACCGGCACTTTGAGTTTGCGTGTAGTAGTAAACCGAGTTCCTAGCAATTTTGGACAAATAGACCTTTACCTTGGCACTCCAACAATTCAAAGTCTTAGCCCTCAACACGCTCAAGCAGGTGCAGTTGTTGAAATTACTGGTCAAAATCTTAGCTGCCAACCTAACAATAATATTGTTACTTTTAATGGACAACCTGCTCAATTAACAGGTATGACAGGAGATAAACTTTCTGTAAAAGTTCCTGATAGTATTTCTACTGGTAATGCTTCTGTTAAGTTAGTTGTAAATGGTCAACCTAGCAATACGATTTCGTTTAACATAGATACTAAATCGTCTAGTAGTGATGTTACTTCATCTGGAAATAAATTACTTTTTAATAGCAGTGTTAATAATGGTTCTGCTGGTTTTGCACCAATGTTATCAATACAAAACCCTGTTATTGTCTCCGGCTCACAAGTTAATACTTGGGACTTAAATTTCTTTGGAACTCATTACGCAGTAGTAAAAGCCCCTTGGAAAACAGTTGATGGTAGCCAACAGTTAGCAATGGTAATGCTAGATTGCCGCTATAATAGAAACTTACCTGGCAATATAACTAATCAACCTGAAAGATATGTGTATGTTTTAGTAAGTTATCCTAGAGATCCAGAAAAACCATTTGATCCTGATAATAATCCATTCTTCTGGGGTTCTCTGTCTTTAAGCAGTGAGAATTTCCCTCATGGTGATTTTATCTATAACTCAAAGGCTAGAGCTAGTGGTGGAATAGATTTCTTTGAACTCTCTAAAGATACTTCAGCTAAATCAAGATTTGCTATTTCTACTACAGTAGTGGCTCCAGATTTAGGTTATTATGAAGATTATGGTATTAATTATGCCAAAGCTGGCGCTGGTAAAGTCTCTATGCCAAAGGTTTTAGATGTCAAAATGGAATTTAACCAAGTTGAACCAGATGTTCCTGTTGGACATTACAGAATAGGTAAAATTACATTGACAGATAAATCAGGTAACTATGGCACTATGATTACAGATAATGCCACAATGCATGAAAAACTTACTGTAGATGATATACTATTTCTTTGGTAAAGAATATTAATTAAGTAAACTATTTGGTGATCACAAATATAAAAAGCCTAGTAGCATTTCTACTAGGCTTTTCTTTATCTAAAAGAAGTTAATAAAACCCAATTAAATAGGCTACAACATAACTATTTATTCAGCAATTCCCGGTTTAGAGATTAAACGAAAAAGTACGCTAATTAAATTACTGTAGGGGCAGGGCTTGTCCCTGCCCCTACAATTACCCAAGAAACGTTACCTGTCTCTTTCTAAACCGGGAATTGCTGCTATTTATTAACATAGTTGGTTGTTACTTCTACACTTGCTTTTGATGTTAGTGTTGTTGAGCTAGAAGCAGCTTTTAATTGCCGTTTTAATTGTCGTAGTAACGCATGCAAGTATTCTGCTGATAAACCATGCAAGACTAGTCTAAAACCTGCCTCCATTGTGGACATAGGAATTAATGGATGTTTATTGTTTACTAGTACAAGGTGTTGAGGTGCATCTATTATTTTTGCTACATAAATACCTATAGTTTCATCTAGTTGTAATGAATTAGATGCTCGCCAAAAATCATTTTCTGTCAAAAAAAGCTGATAAACAGGGGTATAAATCTCTATTGCTGTTTGTAGGTCAATAAAGTTTGTCCAACGCTTTCTAGGTAATTCAATAGGGAAAGGTTCGTCAGTTATAACATCTAAGTTAAGCTTTTCTGCTTTTTTGATTTCTAATCCTTTTTCTTGTAATTGAGTATTAATATCAATAATAAAGTTATATAAATTTAAGTCGTGCTTAAGGAAAAAATCATCTAACAAGTCATCTAAACACTTTGGTCTGAGAGGATTAGAAGGAATTTCTATATTTGGGGTATTTTTAGCAATAAAGGCAAGGGCTTCTGAGCCAATATGAAAATGCCTCATAATTAAAAAATTAGCTTCAGGTTTGACCCAAGTCTTTAACCCCCAGTGAATTAACTTATGCAAAAGCCTGGAAGATGTGAAAGCTTTAGGAACAAAGTTTTTGTAAAGTTGGATTAATACTATTGCTGTTCTAGCAATTGGCCTAACAATTGGTAGCAGGATTTGTCTAGATTTTGAGCGCATACAAGCCAGCAATGCAGCCTTTACTTCTTTATCTAGTGGTACACTTGTATCAAAAAATAAAGCCATCCAAGGATCCGGATCTCTACGATCATGCTTATAGTTTTCAAATTCCTTTACAAACTCCATAAACTCATTTCTCCACAGACTTTAAAAGCTTCTTTTTTATTCGCTCTGGACTAGGTGTTTTGACTTCGCTAGCTAAACCAGCATATTTTAATAAACAAATTACTTCCCAAGCCCAATCAAATTGGCCTGGAAAAAGCCCAAATCTAGCACTATCAGGAAAAGTATGATGATTAGCATGCCAACCTTCTCCTAAAGCTAAGTACCCCAATAAAAAGTGATTACGACCAAAATGATTTGCTTCAAATGGCCTGCTACCAAAAAGATGCGCTATGCTATCAATGGAATCACCTAAATTGTAAACTATCACTAAAGTTAACCAAAGAACTAAAATACCAATCATTCCACTTAAGTAGTATGCAAAACTAAATGGCAATAAAACATGTAATAAACACCCTATAAAAAAAGGTAAAGGGCGACTGATAAAGCTGTAATAAGGATCTTGAGCAATATCTTTAGCCAAATAGTTGTAGCGCTGATTTGTTCTTGGCCGATTCCAGCCATCAAAAAGCATTCTTAATGGCCCAGCTAATGAATATAGTAAACATATATAAGGATTGTGACTAGAAATATACCAACCAACATGAGCATGCCAAAAACCACCATATAAAGGAGAATGCGGATCTAAAGGATTATCTGTATTAGTATGATGAAAACGGTGATTTCCTACCCATTGCACAGGTGTACCCGCAGGTAAACCTAAAGTAACTAAAGCTCTTTCAAGCCACTTTTTTAGCTTAACTGATCGATGGCTTAATGAGCGATGATAACCAACATTAATTGCTAAACCTGCTGCAAAATAATAGTTTAGACATAATAAAATTAGCAAAATTTTGTAAATCATAATTTATATTTTGGAATTGCATTATGCTAACCCCTTTGAACCCGGGGTTGCGCTTCGCTAAAACCCCGGGCTAATATGGGTTGGGCTATTACGAATAATTGCAATTTCTCATAATAATTCCTTTGAAATGGGTTTAATTAATAAAATAATTTAACTTTAATACGCTCAACCCATATTAACCCCAGGTTTTAGCGAGCATTAGTGAGCGCAACCTGGGGATCACTAATACGCTCAACCCATATTAACCCCAGGTTTTAGCGAGCGTTAGTGAGCGCAACCTGGGGATCACTAATATGCTCAACCCATATTAACCCCAGGTTTTAGCGAGCGTTAGTGAGCGCAACCTGGGGATCACTAATACGCTCAACCCATATTAACCCCAGGTTTTAGCGAGCATTAGCGAGCGCAACCTGGGGATCACTAATATGCTCAACCCATATTAACCCCAGGTTTTAGCGAGCGTTAGTGAGCGCAACCTGAGGATCACTAATACGCTCAACCCATATTAACCCCAGGTTTTAGCGAGCATTAGCGAGCGCAACCTGGGGATCACTAATATGCTCAACCCATATTAACCCCAGGTTTTAGCGAGCGTTAGTGAGCGCAACCTGGGGATCAAAAAAACAAATGCAACTTGGGAAAAAAAGAGTAGAATCAAATGTTACCAAGTTCTTCTAGTTGTAGAAGATAGAGTCTTGCTGTAACTTTGGCAGTTTTAAC
>JBDIBI010000025.1:0-103497 GCA_039812885.1 Blastocatellia bacterium | reverse complement strand
GTTAGTTATTAAAATAAAAGCTGAAAGTTAGGAGTTTAAATTAGAAATGACAGAAAAAATAGCTATCTTAGCAAGGGGTTTAACTAAGAAATATGGTAATCTTACGGCGGTAAATAGTTTGGATTTAGAAATCCCTAAAGGAACAATTTTTGGGTTTCTTGGCCCAAATGGTGCAGGGAAAACTACTACTATTAGGATGCTTTTAGGCTTAATTACTCCTTCTAGTGGTGCAGCTTCACTTTTAGGTTATGATGTTAAAAGCCAAAGATCTCAAATAGCTAAAAAAGTAGGTGCAATTGTAGAAACTCCAGCTTTTTACGCCTATATGACAGGTGAAGAAAACTTACAAGTTCTGGCAAACTCATCAAATTTACCAATTAACAAAAGTACAATAGACAAACTTATAGAACGTGTTGGATTAAAGGGTAGAGGTAAAGATAAAGTTAAAAATTACTCTTTGGGTATGAAACAACGACTTGGAATTGCTGCCACTTTACTTTCTGATCCAGAAATTCTTTTCTTAGATGAACCTACTAACGGACTTGATCCAGCAGGTACAGTTGAAATGCGTAATCTGATTGCTGGTTTAGGAGCAGAAAACCGCACAATTTTTCTTTCTAGCCATTTACTTAATGAAGTTGAACAAGTTTGTACAGATGTAGTCATTGTTAAACAAGGTGAAAAAAAACTTCAAGGAAAAATTGCTGACCTCCTAGACTCAGGAAAGAGCTTTGTTATTAAGTCTGAACCTTTAGATAAAACTTTAAATGTCTTACAACAATATCAAAATTTACATGCTAAGTCTGATAATGGTAATGGAATAATAATAACAACAGAAGCTAAAGAGATTCCTCATATAGTTAGGGCATTAGTGGGAGCAAACATAGATGTTTATCAAGTAGTAGAAAAGCGTAATACATTAGAAGATATATTTTTAGAACTAACAGGACAACCTCAACAACACTAAAAATAATAAAGCTAGGAGTAGGGTTATGATAACTTGGAATTTATTTCGCGCAGAATTGTTAAAAATGCGTAAGATGCCAGCTAATCAGATAGTTGTGCTTATTATGAATATAATAGGATTTTTCTTTATAGGAGGAATATCATTACTTAGCTTATTTAAGGGTAGTGATATGAGTGATGCTAAAAGCTTGTTTCCTTATCCTACAAGCTTGTTTATTGTTTCTTTAGCTATTAGTGGTTTTGCAAATTTGATTTCTGTTGTTTTTGTGGCAAATAATTTTGGTTCAGAATATGGGAAAGATACTTGGAAAATGATTTTGCCTCGTTATGGTAGTCGAATTGCTTTTGTAATAACTAAACTAGTTGTAGCTTTTCTTGTTATGTTGTTCTTTTTTGCTGTAACGGTTGGGTTTTGGGTTGGGTTTAGTTATATCTGTAGTGCTTTGTTGGGAATTGCAAAAATAGATACTCCAAATAGTCCAGAAATAAGCTCAATAAATGCCATTAAAAATATAGGAATAAGTATGTTAAAAATGGTTTTTTATGGAACAATAACAGTTTTAGTTACTATAGCTTTTCGTTCTACAATAGGCGGTGTTATTGCTGGAATAGGATTATCTTTAGTCCTAAATGTTGGAGGAGCTTTGCCTGTAAAAGCTCTTACTAGATTAGTTCCAACTGTACATATTGATAATTTAGAAGCCCACTGGTTTCAGGATTCAAGGAAAATAAATGCTTTAACAGAAGCTTTTGGTTATGCTATTGCTCCAAGATTTAGTGGTCTGATTGTTGGATTGTATATTTTAGCTTTTATTGGTTTAGCTTGTTATATTTTTCATCGACGAGATATGGCAGGTTTAGGTTAAAATAACAGTTAAATAAAGCTAAGAAAGTAAGTGAATATAAATATGTATGTAAAAAAAATAGTACCTCCATTTTTATTATTAACTGTAATTACAGGAGTTATCTTGTTAGCTAACTCTATATCTTATGCAAATCCTAAATGCTACTTCATTGTACAAAACCAAGAAACCTTTGATTTTAAAGCAATGGAGAAACAAGCAAATAAACTGTCTTCAGGTGTTAAGTATATTGACTTACTAGAAGGAACTGGTGAAACTCCTACTAGGGGTAAAGTTCTTGTGATTAAATATACAGTAAGATTAACGAATGGAAAAAAAGTGGAAAGCTCTGAAGATAAAGGAGAAGATTTTCGTTTTCGTTTAGGCTTAAGACAAGTAATCAAAGGTTTGGAAGATGGTGTAGCAACAATGAAAGTTGGTGGAAAACGCAGACTTATCATCCCTGCTTTACTTGCTTATGGAGACAAGGGAACAGACAATATTCCTCCTGGTGCAACTCTTGTTTTTGATGTTGAGCTAGTAAGTATAGAACTCTAAGCTATTTGCTTAGTAACTTGCTGAATTAAAAAGCAAAACTAGAATATTGAGCTATTTAGTTTTCTAGTTTTGCTTAATTATAGAGTCTCGGGTTATTTTAGGTATTGTATCTTTTAGACTTGCACGGTGTTGATAGTGTTCTTCTAATTGGTTAAATGCTTCTTCGGTACCTAATTCTTCAACACATTGTTTACAACCATAAAGTGTTGCTGTGGGACTAGAAGACTCATTATAAGCAATGGTTCCATCTGCCTGAGGTTCTATAAGATTGTGACAAAGATAACAATATTTCATAGCTTATATACGTAAGAATAAATTAGACTTAGGGTATTACTAGTTTATATTATTGAGCGATTTTTACCACAAAAAATTAATACTGCTCCAACCACCAATGACGAAAAGTATATTCCACAAGTAAGCCAAAAGTTTTGCATAAACATACGAGCATAAGGTAGAAAATAAATATGTACGCCAAACAAAAGCAAGGCTCCAAAAACCTGTAACACGCTAGCATCGTTAGGATGATTAGCTTGCCGCCAAGAAGGATTTTGTAAACGCTTAGCTATCTTAACACATCGCCGACAAGTATTAGTCTTAGCGTTAAATTGATCTGCTTGATGACAAATTTCACAACGTGTTGGTAACTTTTCTTGCAACATCATCATTTTAGTCATAAGCCAAATTATATGACAATTTAGAAGTAAGTACAGGGTATTTTTGTAAATTCTTTTTCTTTTGCTTATGGTTAAAATAGAACTAAAACAAGTCGTAATATTTACTTTTGTTAGTCTTGAAATTGATAAAAGCTATAAAACCAATCTACCTTGTCCTTTCTCTATCTCCTGTAATTGCTTTATCTAGCTACCTAACAACATAATAGTGTAGGATTTAATTATCTGTTTTATATTTAACTTTTAAGAGAATGGTGTATTGTACAACAGGTTGAGTTGTTACAGGGTTAATTACAAGATCAAAATCATTAGAATCAAGAGGGCTATAAAAAAATGTTTTGTTTTTCCTAGCGCTTTGTAGGGTATACTCTCGGTAGTAGTTAGGAATAACTTCATTGCTTTCTGATGCTTGATAGGTTTGATAACTTTCTGAAGGAGTTAATACTTTATATTTAATTGCATAAATTTGTTTTGTAGAACTTATTTTTAAGCCTAATTTGCTGGTTAAATCGGTCTCTTTTTTATTTATTATTCTAACAGCTTCATCAAATAGTTTTTCTCTTATTGCTTTAATATCACTAACTATATAATCTACCTTAACTAGATCATAAATATCTGATTTAGCTGCTAGTAAAGTTATTTTACTTAGTAGTTCTTCTGTTTTATATCTAATCAAAATATTTTTCTTTACTTCAAAGCCTATTAAATGCTCTTTAACAACAGCATTTTTAGGGATTTGATCGTTTAAGTCATAACCATATATTTTATTTTGAGCAATAAAATCAACAAATAAGTTACTTTTTGTTATACCTATGGTGCTTAATTCATTAATAAAACTAGAAACTTTCTTTTCAATCCTTTGATTAGCTTCTTCAATAGTTTTTCCATCTTCATTGAGAGAAAATGTAACAATATATTCATCAGCTTTTGCATTAATTAAAACATTAGCTTCTATAAGAAATGTATTATCACTTAAGTAACTATTTCCTGTAGCAAGCTCAATTTGTTGTTTTTTATAAGAAGAATAGTCAGTGTTATTTTGATAAGTTATGTTCCCAGAAACTTGAGAGTAACTATTAATAGAAGAAAATAAAAGAATTAAAGTTAAGCCAATTATATATTTCATTTGATGCTCCTAATTTAGTGTTTTATATACATTACTTTGAGAGGGATAATTTCGTTTAAATCTTTTTGATAATGTTTATTTCAAATTTAACTTAGCTCTTGTGGTATGTGTTGAGAAAATACTGCCCTAAAGCTGTTAAAAAGTTTATTATTATTTTACTTAGTAATATTAGGTAAATGCTAGTTGATCGTTGCTTAGATATCGCTCATTATGTTTAGTAATATTAAGCTAAGCCCATACTTCTGATTATGCGATTTTTCAAATACTTTTTAACTGTTCTAGTAGTATTACTAGTTACAGCTCAAAACTTTGCTCAAGTAACAACAAAGCAAGAGCAATATAAACCTGTTATCAGCAGATTTGATGCCATGGAAATGGGGCGTCCATACTTTCGCATTTTCAGTGATAAAGACGGTCTTCCTCAAAATAGTGTTCAATCCCTACTTGTTGATAAAAATAATTATATTTGGGTAGCTACTCAAGATGGTGCAGCTTATTATAATGGGCATCATTGGATAGTGGTAAATATGCCTAATCAAAAAGCTTCTAATTATATTCGAGCCATGTATGCCTCTAGTGATGGAAGTATGTGGTTTGGTACATATGCAGGAGTATGGAGATTAAAAAATAAAGAGTGGTCAAATTTTACTGCCAGTAATTCAAACTTACCTAGTAATATCATTCATACTTTTGCTGAAACAGAAGAAAATGGTAAAAAGCTTTTTTGGATTGGAACTAACAATGGTTTAGTTAGTTTGGATTTAGATACTACTAAATGGACTCTTTATGACAAAAGCTCAGGTTTACCAGACAATAGAGCTAGGATTTTATCAACAGTTAAAACAAAAAACGGCTTAAGGCTTTGGTTAGGCACAGATAGCGGTTTTGGATATTTTCAAAATGGAAAATGGCAGACAGTAACAATTGATATCTTAGGTGAAAAAGGTGCTAATTTACCAGTACGTTGTTTTTTAGATACTAAATTTGATGGCAAAGAGCGTTTTTATATAGGTACAGATGGTGAAGGGCTTGCTTGTTTAGAAAACAATACTTGGACTATTTACAATACTAAAAACTCTCTTCCTAATGATCACATTTATGACATAGTCAAAACTACTTGTCTAGATGGTACAGAACGGCTGTGGATTGCTTCTTATGGCGGAGGACTAGCTTTTTTAGAAAATGGCACATGGACAACTTATGATACTAAAATGGGTTTACCAAACAATGTAATAAGCACTTTGTTTGAAACTAAAAGCTATGATGGTTCTCATAGGCTTTGGATTGGAACAAATGGAGGTGGAGTTTCAAGACTTGAAGATGATCAATGGCTTACCTATGATGCTAGGCTTGGGCTTTCTGATAATACAATAATGAGCTTGCTTGAAACCTTAAACCCTGATGGCAGTGCAACTATATGGTTTGGTACTTATGGAGGTGGTTTAGTACGTCTAGAAAAAGGTAAATGGCAAGTTTTTAATAAAACCAATGGGTTGCCAGATAACTCCATATTAGCTTTGCTAGAGACTACAGATAAAGACAGCAAAAAAATTATATGGGTTGCTACAGAAGGAAATGGGTTAGCTTTCTTAAAAGATGGTAAATGGTCAGTTTTAACTAAAGATTCTGGATTACCTAGCAATGCAGTAAGAACATTAATGGAAACTACGGAATTAGATGGTAGCCATAGTTTGTGGGTTGGGACTACAAACGGAGTTGCTCAGTTAAAAGATGGTAAATGGACTACTTTTAATGCTAGCAATGGAATACCTGAAAATGTTGTAGTAACAATGGCTTCTACTAAATCTTTAGATGGTAGCCCTGTTATTTGGGTAGGAACAGCAGGCGGTGGGTTAGCTCGTTATGAACATGGTAAATGGTCAACTATAAAGATGAGTGATGGGCTTCCTAGTGATACTGTATATAGCTTGTTACCTGTTGAAAAAGCTGGGAAACGTTTTCTTTGGGTAGGGACAACAGGTGGTGTTTGTCGTCTAACTTTTAATGGAGATAAGCTAGAATGGCTATTTTTTTCTGATGCAACTAATCCAACACTACCCAACAATATTATTAATCAAATTCGTGAAGATGCTAGAGGTAGAATATATCTTTTTACTAATAAAGGAGTTGCTAGGCTGACAGCTTCAACTAATGATGCTGATAATATATCACAATATAGTATTTATACTTTTACTACAGAAAATGGATTACCTAGCAATGAATTTAATGTTGGAGCTTCTATAGTTGATCATAAAGGGCGAATTTGGGCAGGAACTGTTGCTGGTGCAGCAGTTTTTGATCCGGCCAAAGATAGTGAAGATTTAAGTGCTAAGCCTTTTTATGTTGAAAGAATGCTTGTTAATGGCAAGGAAACAACTTTTTCAAAAGAAAAAGAAATTAATTTAGCTTATAACGAGAACTCATTAACTTTTGAGTATGCTCTACTAAGCTATTTTCGGGAATCAGATACTCGTTATCGTACCCAATTAGTTGGTTTAGATGCAACTGCCTCAGATTGGACAACAGATTACAAAAAGGAATATACCACTTTACCAGCAGGTCTTTATAATTTTAAGGTTTGGGCTAAGGATTATAGAGGTAATATTAGTGGGCCTTTAGAAGTTGCTTTTTATATAAATACTTCTCCTTGGCGTAGTTGGTGGGCTTACTTAATCTATTCTATTTTCTTAAGTTTATTAGTCTTTCTAGTTGTACAAATACGCTTAAAACGGCTAGAGCAAAGAAATGAGATGCTAACAGCGCTTTATCAAAAAGAGCAAGAAGTTAGCCGAACTTTGCAATCTTTAAACAAAATGAAAATAGATTTTATGTTAGTTACTTCTCATGAAATGCGTACACCTTTAACAGTGCTTAAAGGCTATTTGGATTCTTTAGTAGAGCTTAATCCTGCCAATTTAACTAGTTCACAATCTCGTATAATAAAGACTTGTCATAGAGTTACAGACCGCTTAATTAATCAAGTAAACGATATTCAAGAAATGCTTAGAATTCAAGAACGTAAAGTTGTGCTAAAAGCTGAATCTGTAGATCTAAAAGAACTTGTAGAAGAAGTAGTTGCTGAGGTTGAAAGTTTTATTCAACAGAGACGCCAGAAACTTAACTTAATTATTCCTGGGGATTTACCTGTTTTAGTGGCTGATTATGAAAAATTAAGAATAGTTCTACTTAATCTTGTTCAAAATGCAATAAAATTTACTCATGATGATGGAGAAATTTGCTTACAAATAGAGAAAACTTCAGATAGAGTTAACATCAAAATACAAGATAATGGCATAGGTATTGATCCTACAGAATTAGAAAAGGTTTTTGAGAAGTTTTATACTGGTGCAAACACGCTTCATCATAGCTCTGGTAAATACGCCTTTGAAGCTCGTGGTACAGGTTTAGGACTGGCTGTTGCTCGTGGTTATGTTGAAGCTCATGGTGGAAAAATTTGGGCTGAATCTTCAGGTGTTGGTAAAGGTACTTGTTTCTATATTTGGCTACCTGTTGGGAATGTTTGCCCTTTGCCAGAAAAAGATAGTAGTAAAAAATTAATGGTACAAAGTAATAGCTAAATTCTTGGTATGTTTTATATGATGAAAAACTTAACATTTACTGTAATTAGTTTATTTATATGTTTTTGCTTTATAGGCTGTGGGCAGAACAACACTGTTAAAAACTCAACTCCTAATCAAAATCAACAAGTTAACCAACAAACTAATCCACAAACTAATCCACAAACTAATTCACAAACTAATTCACAAACTAATCCACAATCATCACAACAACTTGATCAAAATGGTCAAAAAAAACCAGAAATAGAAATTATATTTTATGGTGATAATAATGTTGATGAGAGCATAAAAGCTCAATTTGCTAATGCATTAACAGATGGGCTAAAAGTTGTTTGGTCAAGACAAGAAATTAGAGAAACTTACCAGAAAATAAAAATGAAATTTATGGTAACAACGGATATTAGAAAATTGTCTAGTGATAAAGCTTTTACTGGTTCTAATCTTCCAGTAACAAATAAAATTGTTCCTACTAACTCTTTTTATTTTGCTAGTCAACAAGATAATGGCCAAATAGACCATTTTATAGTTGTTGATCAACAAGTTTTTCATAATGAACTTTCTTTGGTAGTAGCACTTAATCATGAGAGTTTACATGCTAAGCACTTTTTAGAAAAAACTGCAAAAGATAACTTTATTGATGAAGAAATACAAACTTATAGAGAAAGTGTAAAGTATTTGGAAGATATGTATGTTAGTTCTGGAGTTGAAGCTAAACTCCCACAAAAAGCTGTAGAATTAAGAAAACTAATTGATTTAGAAAAAGATCATTTAAAGAGTTTTGAAATTGCTAAAACAGAGACTTCTAAGTAGTGTTTTAGTTAGCAAAAAGCTTTAAAAGCCAAGTGTTTTAGATACTACCTGAAAATAAACTGCTAAGTTATTGTATTTATGAGGTCTACATTGTTTTGACAATGTTTCCGCAATATTGGCGGAAAAGCTGAGTGCATATAAGCATAAATAGGAGCCTAATATAAAAAGGCAGGTATTATTAACTTAAATATAAAGATCTCACTAATTTTTGCTGTCAAAAACAGCTACCCCTTCACATAAACAGTATCCCAATTCAATAACGGGTACTACCCCATCCCATCAATAAGTCGATTGTGAGGATCCTTTTTATACGCTTTACCGCAAAAACTTTGTAAAGCTGTACATTGAGCATTCTGTAACGGAGTCTCCTATGTCCAACCAAATAAATGAATTAAATCCACAAGACTCATTATCCATCATAAAACTATTGAGAAAAGATATATCAGCTCTTGAAACTCAAATTGTTCTTTTAGAAAGAAAACATTCCCAATCCCCTTTTTGGCTTCAATTGCTAAGAAACTGGTTTACAACTGGCCCTGTTAAAGAACTAGAATGGATTTATTTCAAACTAAACTTAAAACGGAAAGACCTAGTTATAGCGTTGCAGTAACAACACAATAACAGATGGGGCTAATAATCAAAAAGTTCGTTAAGTATGTTCCTTATTTCTTAAGAATATTAATAATACTGATCAAAACTCGGTTTATTTAACTTTGGCGAACTTTTACCTAATTCATCATCACATTTCAATTAATTTCTAGTGAAAATCTAGAATAAACTCGATTTAAGCTAAAATTTAGCCAAAGGAATATAGCCCAAAATGGTAGGAACGAGAGAATCTAAAGAAGAAATCCTAGAGAAACTACTTAGGTTAGTGCTGATAGGACGTATGAATAAACATAATGATCATACTAATAGTAAGTATGTATACAATAGTGCTCCTTTTCACCTAACACTAGTAGCTCCTTCTACAAAGGCAACTACTGATTTAGAGCTTAGTTGTTCTGTTTTTCAAAAGGATATTAACCCTTATGAGGTATTTACTGCTTATTTTCTTGATGCTGAAAAGCAGTGGCGAATAGTTAAGTACCGTTATGGACAATGGGTTAATGAGATTTCAAAAATCCTTGAGAAATTAGAAACTGAAAATTATTCAGACCTTGATGATAGTAGATTTTTCTAGGCAACTTATTGAAAAACAACTGTGGACACCAATTTTTTAGTCTATTAAAAAGTGTAGAAACTACCGGCTATATAAGGTTTTGGCTTTGTGTTAAATAATCAATTAATGTAGTTAGGCTTATTTATGGAAAAATATAATGAATTGATAGATAGTAAATTTAAACTTGTTAATATTGCAGCAAAACGTTGCCGTGAGTTACGTAATGGAAATCCTCCTAAAATATATGTAGCTTCTAAAAATACAGCTCACATTGCTTTAGAAGAAGTTAAGGCAGGAGTTGTACGTTTTGAAAACTTGCCACCTAAGAAAAAAACTGTAGCTGAAAGAGAAGGATCTTTAGTAGAAGCATCCTTAACTGCATCATAAAAAGATACAATAAAAATAATTTCTTCAAAGAGTTTTTAACTGGTTGGAGTTTCAATGAAACTGATCAGGTCTTAAGTTAACTGCATCTTTTAGAAAAATAGATTTAATTTCTGTTTGTTGTTTTTCTGTATTAATATGAATCAATACACGAATACATTTAGGTAAACTACCTGGAACAGGAATTTCTCTAGTGCATAGAAGAGGAATTGTAGTCCAACCAAGCTTTCTAGCTGCTAGAGCAGGGAATTCAGCATTCAAATCTTCTGTCATACTAAAAACAACACTTATAACATCTGGTAGTAAAAATTGATTTTCATTTTGGATTTTAATTAATAACTCTTGAGTAGCAGTGATAATTTCTTCTTTGCTATTGTTTTGAACTGTTGTTGCTCCTCTGATTGCTCTAACAACAGACATAATTTCCCCTCCAAAAACTTTAACTATAAAATCTTAGCCAAAAAATAAGATTAGTAGTATGACCAAGGTAATATGATTAGTAAGAAGTTTAAATAAATTATCGGGTTATTAAGTTATTTATTTAAACTCAAGAGCTTCATCTTTGATTGCACCAAAACGAAACCGAAAAATATCAAAAGCATAATTTTGAGGATTACGCCAAGAGCCTACAGAACCTTCCTTAGGTAATTTGTTTGTTGCACGTTTAAAGTAACCAGAAGTAAGATTTCCAAGTGGTTTTAGTGACATTGAAGAATTAGGATCTGTTGGTCTTGCTTGTTTATAACCATGCTTATCCATAAAGTTGATTAATCGACAGAAATATTCTGCTAATAAGTCAGCACGAAGCGTCCATGAGGCATTAGTGTAACCAAAAATAGATACAAGATTAGGTACTCCACTAAACATTGAGCCTTTATAAAGAACAGTCTTTGCTATGTCAATTATTTTTCCATCCACTAGAAGCTCTGCACCACCAATAAATTGTAGTTCAAGACCTGTAGCAGTGATGATAATATCTGCCTCAAGTTCTTTACCAGATTGTAATTTGATACCAGTTTCAGTAAAAGTATTTATTTGATCAGTAACTATTGAGACTTTACCAGCTTTAATTGCTTGAAAAAAATCATTATCAGGAACCAAACACAGACGTTCATCCCAAGGATTATAGCGAGGAGTAAAATGAGTTTTCAGATCATAGTCTGGACCTAAACTTTGTCTAATCATTTTAAGCAGACCATTTTTAGTCTTTTCTGGAAACAGACGTGCAAAATTAAAAGCAAAGAGTTGCCATAAAATATTTTTCCAACGAGTTAGTTTATAAGCAAGCCGCAATGGTAAAATATCCCGTAGCCAATTTGCTGTAGCATCAACAGATGGTAGAGAAACCATATAAGTTGGTGAGCGTTGTAACATGGTTACATGTGCAGCCTTATCAGCCATAACAGGAACAATTGTTACTGCTGTTGCACCGCTACCAATTACAACTATGCGTTTCCCACTATAATCAAGGTCTTCAGGCCATAATTGTGGATGAATTAGTTTTCCTTTATAACGATTAACTCCTGGAAATTCTGGTGTGTAACCCGAAGAATAACGATAATAACCTGCGCATACCATTACATGTCTTGCTGTCATAACTACAGATTGCCCATTGTAATCAGATTCGATTGACCATGTTGCCTCTTTAGATGACCAAGAAAGACGGCGAACTAAATGCTTAAAATGGATGTGTGGAATAATGTTATGTTCTGTTGCTGCTTCCTGCACATAGGCACGAATAGAAGGCCCATCTGCAATAGCTTTGGGATTTTTCCAAGGTTTAAAATTATAGCCAAGTGTGTGCATATCGCTATCTGAGCGAATACCTGGATAGCGAAATAAGTCCCAAGTCCCGCCAATAGCCTCACGACCTTCTAAAATTGCAAAAGTTTTGTTCGGACATTCTTGACGCAAATGAACCGCAGCCCCAATTCCTGAAAGCCCTGCACCAATTATGATGATGTCAAAATCATTTGCTAACACAATGGATACCTCTTTTTTACATACACTAGGAGTAAAAGATTTTTGTTAAGCTAGTTTGACATAGAGTGAGACTATCGGGTAGTTGTCTTTGCAACCTTTGGTTTATTTTTTCTATAAGTGTTAATACTAGGTTTGAATAGCTAGCTAAAATACTAATCTCAAAGTATCAGCTAAGATCTATCGCACAACTTTACTTGATTAGTGTAATATTTTCAGTTTGCCAAATAAAAGAAAATCTTTGAGGTTAGACATGCAAAAAGTTGCAATACTTGGCTCTACTGGCTCAATTGGCCGTAATACTTTAGATGTGGTTGATAGACTTGCACCACGTTTTCAAGTTGTAGCGCTTTCTGGTGGAACAAACGCTAGTTTATTTGCAGAACAAGTCGCAAAATATAAGCCTTCAGTAGTTTCTCTTAGTACAGAAGCTTATGTCAAAGAATTAAAAGAACGCCTACACGCACTAAATGTGACACTTCCTACAATTTATACTGGAATGGAAGGAATGCTTGCTGTAGCCACTCATCCAGAAGCTGAAATAGTGGTTTCTGCTACGGTTGGTGCATTAGGCTTATTGCCTACGTATAAGGCTATTGAGCTTGGCAGAAGGGTTGCTATAGCCAATAAAGAGCCATTAGTGATGGCTGGTCAAGTGATGCAAAAATGTGCTCAGGAACATAACGCAGAAATTTTACCAGTAGATAGCGAACATAATGCGCTACATCAATGTTTACGTGGAGAGCGTAATCATGAAGTTACAAGGCTAATTTTGACGGCTTCTGGTGGGCCATTTCGCAACACTCCAAAAGAAGAAATGGAACGTGCAACAGTAGAACAGGCAATGAAACACCCAACTTGGCAAATGGGATCAAAAATTACTATTGACTCTGCAACTATGATGAATAAAGGGTTAGAAGTGATTGAGGCTCGTTGGCTTTTTGGTTTTGGCCCTGATCAAATTGACATTGTTATACACCCACAATCAGTAGTTCACTCAATGATTGAGCTTGTAGATGGCTCATTTCTTGCTCAACTAGGCCGTACAGATATGCGTTTACCTATTCAATATGCTATGACATATCCTGATAGGCTAGTACTGGATTTGCCTAAGTTAGATTTACCTGGTTTACAAAAATTAGAGTTTTTTGCTCCAGATCCAGAACGCTTTCCTGCTATTAGCTTATCATATAAGGCTTTGCGCTTAGGTGGTACTGCTCCTGCTGCACTAAATGCTGCCAATGAAGTGGCTGTAGCAGCTTTCTTAGCTGGTAAAATAGGCTTTATGGATATTTCTCGTGTAATTGCAAATGCTATTTCAAATTGTGAAAAGAATGGTGTTGGAGAACTCTTAACAGTTGAAGATGCTTTAGTTGCAGACGCTAAAACACGTAAAGAAGCTGAAGAGTTTATTTCATCAAGCCTAGAGCGATGCTACGCTAGTCAAGGCTAATAAAAACAATCAGATAAATATATTAGCCTGGGGTTTTAGCGAGCGAAGCAAGCGTAACCCTAGGAAATGAGGGAGAAAATGTTACGAGTTGCTGTTATTGGAGTAGGTCATTTAGGTCGTCATCATGCTAGGATTTATGCTTCTATGCCAGACATTAGCCTAGTAGGAGTCTGTGATAGTAATGCAGAAAGAGGACAAGCAATTGCAGCAGAATATAAAACTAATTATTTTGCTGACTATAAAGAACTTATTGGTCAAATAGATGCTGTAAGTTTAGCGGTTCCAACTATTGATCACCACTCAATTGGTTGTGAGTTGCTAAAAAATAAGATTGCTGTTTTGGTTGAAAAACCTATTGCTCGAACTTTGGCTGAATCAGATGAACTTATTAAACTTGCCCAGGAAAATAATGTATGCTTGCAAGTTGGTCATTTAGAACGCTTTAATCCTGCTGTTGTTGCTGTTAGCAAGATTGTTACTACTCCAAGATTTTTTGAAACACATCGGCTAAGTATGTTTTCTCCTCGTAGCTTAGATATTGATGTAGTAATGGATTTAATGGTTCATGACTTAGATATTATTTCTTGGTTAGTTAAATCACCTGTAGTAAATATTAGTGCAGTAGGTATTCCAGTTATTTCTCCTAAATTTGATATTGCAAATGCAAGATTAGAGTTTGCTAATGGTTGCATTGCTAATATAACAGCTAGTCGAATTTCTAATGAAAAAACACGTAAGCTAAGACTCTTTCAGCCTAATGATTATATTTCCTTGGATTATATTACTCAACAAGCAGGTGTTTGGAGTTTACGACCTTCAAAAGAAATGCCTGGTCAACCTAAAATAGAAGCAGGACTTTTACCTGTTACTCCTGATGAGCCTTTAAGAGCAGAGTTAGCAGCTTTTATTCAGTCTGTTACTAACGGAGAAACACCTAAAGTTACTGGGGAGGATGGACGTAATGCTTTAGCCTTAGCTTTACAAGTAAGTGAAAAAATTGCTGAGCATGCAAAGAAAGTTGGACTTTTAAGCTAAACAAATGTAAGTGATTTGAAATGAGTAAGTTGTGAGAATGAGATTTATGTAGATTGTTTTATGCAAGTGTTATGATTTTTTGAATGTGTCCCTTAGAAATAGTCTAGTGGACAGGTGCTTGATAATCTAAGTAAAAGTTTTTCATCGCTGTATTCCTTTTTTGATATTAAATAACTGACAAGCTTGCTCAGTATACGAAAGGTTTTAAAAAGACAGAAGTACGGTTTTGGTCAAATTCGTCCAAACTTTTGCAAACTGAGCGGACAACGAAAAATAAAATCTATTATTAAAATCCGGAAAATCTCTCTTGAGCCTCACGTTGCGTGAGGCTTTAGTATTTTTATGTGATTAAGAACTGAGTTAACCTTGAAGAGTTAACATAATGAAAAAGTAGTTTTTAAGGGATTATTATGAAAAAACAATTGTGGCGAGTAGGAGAATTGGCCAAAAATGTGGGCTTATCTGTACGTACTTTACATTACTATGATGAAATAGGTTTGCTATCGCCTAAACATCATTCTAATGCAGGGTATCGGCTTTATTCTAGCTCAGATATAGCTAAGCTTCATCAAATACAATCTCTTAAACAACTAGGGTTTTCTTTAGAAAAAATTCAGCAAATTTTAGGTCAACCACAATGTTCATTATTGCAGGTAATTGAGTGGCATTTACAACATTTACAACAGCAAATTCTGGCTCAAGAACAGCTTTATAAACGGCTGCAAAAAATAGCTGAAAAGTTAACTCGTCAGGAAGAAGTCTCAGTAGAAAAATTAATAGAAACATTGGAGGCAATGAATATGTTTGAAAAATACTTTACAAAAGAGCAACTAACTGATTTGGAAAATCGCCGTACAACGGTTGGAGAGGAGCGCTTAAAAGCTGTTGCCCAAGAATGGCCTGTTTTAATTTCAGAAGTTCGTACTGAAATGGAAAAAGGTACTGATCCAACTAGTTCTATAGTGTTAGCTTTAGCAGAGCGTTGGGTAAACTTAATTAATGAGTTTACAGGCGGTAACAGTCAGCATGCTCAATCATTAAAAAATATGTATCAACAAGAACAAAGTGTATCAACAAAAAATGGGTTGGATTCTGAAATAATGAACTATATTGGAAAAGCTATTGCTCAACTCAAACAAAAATAAACTTCTTCTTCAGAACTCTCTTTAAAAATCCTGAAAAATGCTGATTCCTAGGGCTTCTAAACCCTGGGAATCAAGCACTACCTACAAATGTTAAGATAAAGATTGATAAACTTAATAAGTGAAGCAATAATTAGTAAGCAATCTTAAATTCTTATAAAAAATCTAAGTTATGAAAAAAATACATTTATATATAAACATTTTTTTACTAGTGTTGTTGGTTCTTGTAATTTCTCCTAAGGCTTGGGCTAAGGATAAATGGATTAGTTTACAGACAAAAAATTTTAATGTAGTTAGTAATGCTGATGAGAAGAAAACACGTCAATTAACTCTTAAACTTGAGCAATTTAGATATACATTATCACAACTTCACCCTGATATTCCTGAAACTGAGCCTGTACCGGTTACAGTTGTAATTTTTAAAGATGATAAATCTTTTGCTCCTTTTAAGCCTCTTTATAAAGGCAAACCTAAAAATATAAGTGGCTATTTTCAACCAGGTGATGATGAAAATGTTATTGCACTTGATAGCAATATTGAAAATCTACGAGTGATTTTTCATGAGTATTTTCATTTATTACTTAGTTATAGTACTGTTGAACTCCCACTTTGGATAAATGAGGGACTAGCAGAAGTTTATTCTAGTTTTGAAATAGATAAAAATGAAGTAGTTTTAGGGGCACCACTTGCTACACATGTTGATTATTTACAATCCAATGATCTTAAGTTAATACCATTAAAAACTCTTATCAATGTTGATCATAATTCCCCAATTTACAATGAAAGTGATAAGACTAGTTTCTTTTACACTCAATCTTGGGCATTTGCTCATTATTTGATGATTTCAGAACGAGGAGCACACAAATCTCAACTATTTAAATTTATTAAATTACTTAGACTTGGAAAAAACTCTGAACAGGCTTTTACAGAAGCTTTTGGTGTATCATTTGAAACAATGGAACAAACTCTAAGAACTTATATTAGTAATAAGTATTATCCAATAGTTAAATATAGTTTTAATACAGCATTGACTGATAAAAGTTTTACTGTACAACCACTTGGAGATGGACAAGCAGAAGTTTACCTTGGCACCTTACTTCTTCGTACTGATAGACTTGAGGAAGCAGAAAAGCATTTTAAACAAGCTGCTAGTCTTGAACCAAATTTACCAGGAGTTTCTGAAAATTTAGGTTTTATTGCTATGAGACAAAATAACTATGCTAAAGCAGAAGATTATTTTGAACAAGCAATTAAACAAGGTTCTAAAAACTATTTAACCTATTATCAATATGCAGAAGCTAATTATTTAGCTACTGTTTCAAAGTCTGATAATGGTACTGTTTCAAAAGAATTAGCTAAAAAAATTGTAGAAAATGCTCAAACTTCAGTAAAACTAAGGCCAGGATTTGCACAAGCTTATCATTTAATAGGGGTTGCTAACTTATTTGGTGGAGAAAATTTTCAAGAAGGTATAGAAAATACAAAAAAAGCAATTTTATTTGCACCAAGGAAAAAAGAGTTTCTTCTAACACTAGGGCAATTACAAGCTCAAGCAGGTGAGTATGCAGAAGCTAAAAAGACACTACAAATTTTGTTAAATAGTGATAATGAAGATTTAAAGTCAAAGGCAAAAGTTATAATTTCAGAAGTAGATGAGCGTTTAGCTGCACCAAAATAAATTGTAAAAGAAAGGAGCTTTTAATGCATTTTATTAGTAATAAACCTTTACATATTGGAATTGTTGGTTGTTCTGCTGAAGGGGCAGCTTTATGTTATAAGACTATTTGTGCTGAAGCCTCACAATGGCTTGGATTTCATGCTCATCCTGAAATTTCAATGCATACTCATTCACTTTCTGATTATGTGGATTATATTGACAAAGATGATTGGAAGGGTGTTAGTGCGTTAATGCTTTCTTCAGCTAATAAATTAGCTAAAATTGGAGCAGATTTCTTAATTTGTCCTGACAATACTATTCACAAGTCTTTATCATATATAAAAGATGAGTTGCCACTTCCATGGCTACATATAGCCGAAGTTGTTGCCGCTCAAGCAAAAAAACTTGGGTATAAGTGTCTTGGGCTTACTGGAACACAATGGTTAGTTGAAAGTGATGTTTATCCAATTGTATTGAAAGATAATGAGTTAAATTATATTCGTCCTAACAAACAAGAGAGTGAACAAATCAATAAAATAATAATGGATGAATTAGTTTTAGGGATATTTAACCAATCAGCTATTGAATGTTTTCAAAATGTTATAAACCATATGAAAGAGCAAGGGTGTGATGCTGTTGTTTTGGGATGTACTGAAATTCCATTAATTATGAATGATAAAAATTCTCCAATCCCAACGCTTGACTCAACTCGACTTCTAGCACGAGCTGCTATTCAAAAAGCTATTTTGAAAGAAAATAACTAAGGTGATAATAACAATTTTTATAATTTAATAAAGGATAAAACTATGAAAAAACATCTATTAATAAGCGTATTATTGGTATTTTGGGCTATGTCTAGCACTGCATTTGGACAAGATAAAGAAGCTAATTCGGTCAAAATAGAAAACATCAAAAAATTAATGACTTTAACTAAAGCAGATCAAGGAGGAAAAGAGATTTTGGATCAATTAATAGGAACAATGAAAACTTTAGTTCCAAATGCTCCATCTGAGTTTTGGGATGGAATGAAGCAGGGAATGGATTTTGATGAATTACGAGAAAGATTAATTCCTGTTTATGATAAGTACCTTTCTAATGAAGATGTTATTGAGCTTATTAAATTTTATGAATCTCCTGTTGGTAGAAAAGTTATTAGTGTTTTACCTTCTATTTCTAAAGAATCTTTTGCAATTGGATCAGAATACGGAAGGGAATTAGCTGATAGAATAGTTAAAAAGCTCAAAGAAAAAGGCTATCAAGTTCCAAATTAATTTTCTTAGTTGATTTATTTACTTTGAGTTGTGATAGTTTTAACTTCAGCAAGTAAAGCATCAAGTTTGCCATAGTTAATCCTTACTCCATTATCTAAATCAAGAGTAATCCTTTGATCAGCATAATGACGTAGCAAATCATCAAATTGAGCAAGTTCTATTTGCTTCTTCTTTAATTTATCTAGTTGTTTTTGTAGTTTGTTACGAATAGTTATTGATAAAGCTTCAGTTATTTGATTTTCTAATTTTTGAGTTTGTTCTAAGAATTTTTCATGTAGTGTTCTTATATAGTGATTACGCATTCTTAATAGAGTAGATTCATTATAACGATGTAGATAAACCAAGCATTCAAAAGCCTTTTGTCTGCCGCTAGAAAATAACCAATAAATAGGTCGTTTTTTATAAGTCTGGATATGGTCTTTGTAAAATTGGCTACTAAAATATCGGCGAATTATTTCTCTTGATGCTTCACCTTGCTTTGGTGAAAGGCTTTTGGCTACATTTTTTAAGTTTTCTTCCAGATTAGTTTCTGGCCATACAATTTTTACAAATTCTACCAAACGATTGGTTGCATCATCACTAAACCAATCTTCATCCATATCCATAAGAGGAATAATTGCATCTTTATTTGAAGCAAATATCTTGTAGTTGTTAGGGTCAAAGCCCTGATTGCCACTTTGAGCATAGATTAAACCTGGCTTATCCAAGCTATAGCGTCCCATCATACAGCCTATTGCATAGGAAATTAGCCTTTTTATATCAGCTTCACGACTAGCGCGAGCCAGCGTTATTTGATCTTCTGGCGCTTCTGAAGACATTTCATCTTGTAATCCATAAGCCTCTATAAACAACCTATTATTTTCTGTTTCCAGTTCTTGCATTCGTTTGATTTGTGCTGTGCAATGGTTTTGCCAATTTAAGAAAGATTGCTCAACAGTTTTAGCTTTAAGGCTAGAGTTAAGCATTGGCAACTCTTTGAAATCCCAGGATGTTTCAAATGAATCCCAATCTTGACGGGCAATAAAAACACACTCTTCAACTATTGGAGCTACATAAGGCTTAATTCTTTTAAACTCTTGTTTAAGAATTGGTAAACAGGCTACATTACCTACTTGAAAATTTAAAGTTGGATTCATAGTTTGCATAAATTGAAATACCAAAATAGAACATAAGTAACCTGTAACAGCATTTAACATATCATTTTGGGGAAAGGCAGATGAGCCCCCTACATCAAAAATAAATCCTGTATTAGAACGTCTAACTCCAAAAAATGATGAACTGACAAAAGTCCAAGTTATGCAAGGTTTAAAATAATAAGACTCGTTACGAATTACAGATTTGGGTTTAAACTCTTTGAGTTCTTTACCATTAAACTCCCAATTAATAAGATATTCTTGATTTCCGTACCATTTTCTAAAATCTCCACCTTTATTGTAAGGAAACCATTTTCTTTTAGATTTTAAGGCTAGTTCTGCATTTTGGATGTTGAATCCTATTTTATTTAAACTTACTTCATGCCATAGCCGCAAAAAACGGTCATTATTTGCTGTAGCTAACCCTTGACGTGGTTGAGCTATTTCTGCAAGAGGTGCGGCTTCTTTAAAAATTTTCCTAACTCTGTCACTCACCCAATATGCAATTGGAGAATTAGGGATTTTGGAAAAATCATTATTACTGCAAAAACTTAAACGCTTATTTTTGACTGGAAAAGAAAAAGGGATACCATCTTTATCTATTTCTGTGTAGCGAATATAGCTGAAATGCCCTAAATAACCTAAAATATTACTGTTTCTAATTACTGTTGCAGAAGTACCAAAATTTATACCTAAACTTGTTCTACCTCTACCATCATAAGGCATATGTATTAAGGTTGTAATGGTTTTGTTAGATAGTAGTTTTTCTCTAAATTTTTTAAATGAGTGTAAAAACATCCAACTTTCCATTGCAATCATAGCGTGGAAACCATTTGTTTTTGTAAAACTAAAGCCATGCTCAATAAACATTGAAAAAAGATCTGATTTGGTATCTGGAAAATTTTTTTGAGCAAAATCTTTAAGAGTTGGATTTAATCCCTTACTACCCATATAAGGTGGATTGGCGATTACACAATCATATTGCTTTGCTAGTAGCTCGGCTTGCCTAACAAATGGCTTGAGTATTATAGCTGCTTCTAGTGAAAATAAATCTTTCTTCTCAATAATTCCATCAATGAGTTTTGAGATAGGTTCAAGAGATTTAGCTAGTTTTTCATCTACTTTTATTAATGAACCAAAGGTCTTTGCATTCTCAAATAAATTAAGTAGGTCAATTATTTGATTATGACTCACTTCCTTAGAATCAGAGGTTTCTCTGACTTTTTGTGTCTTAATTTCAGTAAATAATGGGGCATTTCCTACTACACAGCTTTTCTTTTTTGTAAGCAAACCTTTGGCTATTTCTTTGGCATCAATTGCTTTGCTTTCTTGAATTGCTAGTATATTTAACTTAGGCATATTGCCATGAAGTATACTTCTATCATCAGCACAAGCCTTCATTAGCAAAGCAAATGATGCTAGTTGTGTTGCTCGTTCATCTATATCTAATCCATAAAGGTTTTTCTCTAAAATTAATTTAGGAATATCTTTTAAGTTATAACCCTGTTCTAAGTAAATCTCTTTTAACAAATAATATACCTCGACCAGAATATGTCCAGAACCGCAAGCAGGGTCAATAATGGTTATTTCTTGAGGATTAATGCTATTTGGTGTAATTATTGCAAGTTGTGATGTTACTTCCTCATTCTGTTCTGTTGGCTCAATGTAATACTGCATCTTGTTATGAATAAGAGATTTAGGATAAGTAGCAAGCCACATTCTACCAAGACTATTTTGCACCATATATTTAACAATCCAATTGGGTGTAAAAAGCTGAGTAGCAACAGGAATATCCTCAGTTTTAACAGTTTTACCTATAACTCCATCTTTTTTTTCTGAAATGTAAAACTGATATAGCCAACCCATAATTTCAACTTCTTGCCAATCTTGCTCATTAATTTCAGTAACAAGTTTACGAATAATAGAATCAGACTTTAGTAGATTATCAGGCAATAAGAGTTCTGTTTTATCATCTATACGCTCAAAGAGAAATGGCATTGTGTCACTAAGTGCATTACATTGAGCAATTAATAGCTTACGATATAATTCAGAATCCCTATTAGCAAGCTTTAACTCCATAACTTCATCTTGCTTTAAACCAGGTAAACTAACTTGTGAGGCATGTTCTAATATCTGAGGTATAAGACTAGTAGTTATATTGCTTAGTATGCGAAAGCCGTGTTTAAGATAACCATGAATTTCCATATACCTTAAAGCAGTAAAGCGATTAAACCAAGTATAAGCAACAGTTTCCATTATTTGATTAAAGCTAGCCTGGTTTATAGAATAAATGAGAGCTTCTCTTTGTGAGGCTATTTTTTGAGGATAAGCTTGACCATTTATCAAAACTAAATCTCCTCGTATTGTTACATCTTGAATCTTGTTTTCAAATACACCTAACAAATTAGCACGGTCTGTTACTGCTTGAATAAAACTTTTGCGTGCTGTTGGAGCATAGCTTTTTAATTTGTTTTTGTTCACTGTTTTTCACCTTGGATTTAACAGAACCCCTTTTGACTGTATTTTTATACTAAAACTTAGCAAATCTTAATTTTGTTTTTAAAGTTCTTTATCCCAACATTTTATCATTAACTCCAACACTTCTAACAAGTAGACTCAAATCATAGTCTTTGAGTATTATCAAAAAAACAGAGAATACCCATCGGCTTCAGCCTTGGGATGAATCTGGCCTTGAAGGGTCTGGGGCGAGGAGTTCAGAGAGGGTAATCCAAAAGGGGAGTAATACTCCCCAGCGCCTAGGTCAGCGTCTCGCATGACCTAATAATTTTGAACTCTTTTATAGGTGTTGCTTTAATTAACATAACTCTTTCTGCCAAAACTCCCTAGTGATAAATGGCAGTAACTAAATTAAATCTATTTTCTATATATCAAGCTGATTTTGTAAAAACGATACTTCGATCCAGTTGATGTTATTTTGACTACATATTTTGTGATATAAATAACAAATTTTTTAGCGGGTTGGTGTCAAGGTTGGTGTCAAACTAAAAAAGCCACTAAGTTAGTGGCTGTAAGTTATTGATTCTATTGATGGAGCTAAGCGGGATCGAACCGCTGACCTCTTGAATGCCATTCAAGCGCTCTCCCAGCTGAGCTATAGCCCCAAGTGCCATTCTATCAATAAATTAACCTTCATTGAAAATACACATTTAAGCCTGATCCCCATTTTCGTCCCCATTTTCGCGAGAATATTTAAGTTTTTATGTTAATTTAGCTACATTTTTGTTCGTGAATGCTGGCGAGTCTAGCATAGTGCGATGTGTAGGAAAACGAAAAACATAAGGGAAATAACCTAGCAGAGTAAAAATGTTTTGTTACTTGCTTTTCTACATTCTTTTCCTATAATTGGTAAAACTCGAAATAAAGCAAAATAAAATGAATTACGTAAAGAACAACAAAAAGTGTTTACAGAACTTTTTATGCGTGCTGGTAACGCCACAGTTTGTGGCAATGTTTTAAACAGACATCTTTTCTATTTCTTGTTTAACGTCTTTTAAGCTAAATATACCTGTCTCCGTGGGGGCATTATCTGCATAAACTTCCCATAGTAATTCTTCTTTCTCTAATATATGCATGTTAGAAAATAGTTCTTCCGCCAATAGTATTCCTACCCTAATTGATAACTTAGGCAATATTGGGTTATATCTCGTAACATAAAATTCTTCTTTCCTTCCCCATTTAGGGTTATCTCTTGTATCAATTAGATCTTGGTGGATATTATTGAATTCAAGTTTCCTATAGACTTTGTCATTAACTATTTTTGTATCAGTAAAGTGTTTGTCTTGCCCAGCTATATTGCTTGGTAGAAATATATTCCCATTTACATAGTTAGCATAGACTTTCCCAACGTTAGTAAATTCCGACTGCAAAACAATATTAGACAAACGACCATCTTTCCATAACCATGTTTTTACAGTAGCAGAAGTTAGCATTATTTTAGGGTGTTTTGCTCTACCCATAATGTCTACAACATGGCGATGGCTAATAGGTACTGTTTTCCCTCCCACTCTAGCATAATAATGTTTATCTCTAACTGACTGGTGGGGCGCAGCATCACTATCAGGTATGTCTACTAGGATCAGGCATTTATCTGCGGCTATATTGCTGCTAGGACTAGAATTATGCACCTCGTAAACATTAAACTTCTGCAATGGAAACTCGACCAAACGCGGAATTACGTCTTCTAGCCACTCTTTTGCGGTAGTTCTTCCCTTTATTCTGAAAGGAATACCTCCATTGCTTATTGCTTTAGTTTTGTCTTCCACGCCATAAACTATAGTACCACCGCCTGAATTAGCAAATGCAGATACTTGCTTTGCTAATTCATTTAGCACATCATCTTGTACAACTTTGGGCATGGTAAGGTCTAGCAGGTTTGAGTTTTTAAACTCTAACCAGTCATGCTCTCCTGGAGGTAAGTTCATTATATATGCTTCATCCCACTCAGCTACAGGTTTCATAGTCCTTCCTTATTACCTTAATACACTTGTCGATAAAGTATAAAATTAATGTATTTTACTGCTATAAAAGCTTAGAGCTACTTCTTGGCTTTAGAAGGTTTCTTTGTTGTTCTGCTAGGTTTCTTTGGCTCAACAGTGCTTTCCGATAATGTTTCCTTTCCACTACTGCCTTGAGTTTCTTCTGCAGGCAGGGTTTTTAGATACTCAAAAAAGTTAAATGTTGGCAAAAAGATAGGCGCATAAATGCTTCGAGATGTTATGGTAACTAATAACTCACGAATTGAAGAGTATAATAAAGCAGGAGCGTTAACCTTTACTAGTAACTCTACTTGATCCATAGGGTAGTCCTTAACGACCTCAAAGAAGCCATCCATAATAACTATGAACCTATACGGGTACTTTGGCTCTTTTATATCTAAGGCAACTTTTAAGCGGAAATGCCAGTCTCGCGGGTTATCTTCGTGTTGAAATGACTCTACTTCAATAGTTAAGTCAGATATATCAACAGGAATATTGTAAGCACCAGAAGGAGTGTATCCTTCTTGCAAAGCAAAATGCATTTCACTAATAAAGTATGCCTTAAGCTGCATTGGAGATAGGCTCATTGTTTTTACCCTTCAAAATTAACTCTTTTATTGTTGGAACATTCTTATATTTGTTTATTCCTACATAAGCAGGTTTAACTATTGGTTGTTTAGCTGCTTCAGCCATCATGAATTCATAGTTTTCTAATTTTGTGGAGGCTTCCAAAGGCACAAATTCTATATTATTAATTTTGCAGCCTAAAGCATGAGCAACTTTACAGATACTATCTAATGTCAAGTTTTTATTGCCTTGTAATAGTTTGGTGATGTATCCACGAGAAGTGTTAAGACGGCGTGCTAGCTCTGCTTTAGTTACACCTTGTTTTTCCATAAGCTCATATATGCTTTCGGCCACTTCTATTCGTATACTTTCAGAGTAGTATTCGCCGGATGCTTTTAACTCTTCTATCCAAGTAGAAAACTTATTTGCAAAATTGTCTTTAGCTTTATATTTGACCATATCCATTTCCTCAACTTTATTCATTGAAGTATTGTGTCCTTATCCTCTTAGCCCTTTCTATTTCTGCTGGGGGTGTTTTTTGTGTTTTCTTTTTAAAACCATGGGTACAAATAATTAGTTTATCTTTGTCAAAAAAGTATAAAACTCGTGCTTTACCTCCTTTCAATTCGTAAATACCATCTCCTAGTGCTTTATTCATTTCTGGGTTTTTAATTATTCCATGGTTAGCAGTTCTTTCCATTAACGACTTAATTCTATCACTGTCCTTGTCTCCATTAGAGTGGAGTTCTTCTAAAAAGTCTATGGTTGGGCAGTCGCCATTATCTTCCATCCAAGCGCATATCGTAAATGCATCGCCTTCTGTTATAAGCTCTATAGGCATGTAAACTTTAATAGCTCCCTATTAGTTCAACTTGTTCTTAGCATCGCAACCTTCATTATTTACCCAGTAATTTGCAACCTTATTCTGAAGCAATGTTGACTTATAAGTCAACATTTGTCAAGAAAGCACTCCTTTCTCTTGATATTGTTTTCCCGCCAAACTTCCGCCTTCTGTATTATTTCACCTAAAAAAAGCGTCTTTTATATTTATGTGAAATATTTCCTTACAAAATTTAGGAAATTTGCCTCAACTTATAAAAATGTAGGAGAGTAAAGAAATATGTTACGAAAAGTTATTGTCACCATCACAGTATTATTACTGTTATGCCAAACGCTTGCCTTTGCCGGTATAGGCAGTAAAGAAGCAGCTTATGTTGGTGGTACTGTCCCAGGTTTTACTGGTGAAAAAGACCCTGTTGTTGGAGAGCTAGACACTTCTAATAATGATCAAATACGTTTTGTACCTAAAGATAGTAAGCATAAGTCTCAAGCTTTCTCTATTGCCTATGATAAGTTTATAGACATTGAGTATGGGCAAAAAGCAGGTAGGCGCGTTGGTGCAGCAACAGCCGGTTATGTTTTATTAGGCCCTATTGGTTTAATAAGTTTACTTTCTAAAAAGCGTAAGCATTTTGTAACTATTGGCTACAAGGACGCAGAAGGCAAAGACCAAGTAGCTGTTATTGAAGTAGGCAAAGATATTATTCGCACTACTTTATCTATTATTGAAACCCGGTCTGGCAAAAAGATAGAGTACCAAGATAAAGAAGCCGAAAAAGCCGGTCGCGGATAAATAAAAGAGAATATAGATAAAGTCAGTTTAACCACAAAGTCAGTTTAACCACTTGGCTTTATCTATTTCGTCTATGAGCGTTAGTTATTTATCCCTTCTACTAACCACTTATTCATACTAAAGTAAAATACTACCGGGTTAGCTTGCAAAATATGCTGTTTAATAGTAAGTAGTAATATATTTCACGTATGGAGTTTAGCGGGGGTAATATATGCGTATTTTAATGAGTTTGTTGTTTGTATTGGGGTTATGTGTAAGCGTATTTGGGCAAAGTATTGATAACCGGATCACTTTGACAGCTAACATTGCACCATCAACTTTACCTACTACTCAAATGTTTGGTTCCAATTATGTCATTGTAACTATTACTAACACCAACCAGAACTCAAAACAAAATATTCAAACAGGGGATAGTTTTGCAATTACTTACGATAACACTACGTTTTTTGCTGTCGAGCTAGATAGTGCAAATTTGTTATCTATTAATTCAAAGACATTAAGTGCTGCTAATTTCCGAGTAAGTAAAACCGGCCAACAGGTTATAGTAAGCTATGCAGGCAACACTCCTGCATTGTTTGCGCCTGGCGACTCACTATCATTCAAACTTAAAGTGGTAACAGCCAAAGTTGGAGGTAGCAATATTACTTTTCAGCAGGTTGCTGGTAATAACAAAAACTATAACATCCTTAAGCAATTTTTGCCTGTGACGATTATCGACTTTCCTATTGCCCAAGACCAAACACTTTTTAACTTTTCTTCACAAAATAGCCTATGTTTTTTTGCTGGTAGGTTTACTTTCCCTGACTTGAACTTTGTAACAGTACTTGATAGACCACGTTTTTTAGTGGTACTTGGCAACGTACAAGCTCGCAACCAAGTAGGCAATGCCACAGGGTTTCAAGCGCGACCTTTAATATTTGTAAACGGTCAACCTTTGTTAATGACAGGTTTTCAGACTATCAACTCGCCTGATAATGTAACTCTCCAAACTAACGGAAGCCAGATGCTACCCCCAGGAACTTATACAATAAGTCTTGGTGGAGAAGCACAAGGAGCGGGCAGTTGCTTTGATGGACAGATGACAGTGTTGTTGTTTTAGGAAAGGCGAGAATAAATAAGCCTATTTATTGAAATACCTTGCCAACAAGCGAGAAGCGAAAACTCCATAGGCCAGAGTAGCATTATTTATTCAATATCTGTTTATGCAGTGATAGGTTATTCACTAGGCTTAGTAGTTTCTTGGTGCATGATCCATAGCCTTACCGCTATTTGGCCGCCAGGTTCAATAGTTCCCATCTCATACCTTTTATAAGTGCGTAGGTCTATTTCTAGCAAGGTAACATGTCTTATGTAAGGGTCTTTGCTGCCCTGACTTCTTTGCAGAGTTTAGCAAAGTCTATTTTCTTGTATGGGTTCATTAAGTAGCCTAATGTGCTTTGTCTTCTTCAAGTTTCTTGTAAGTTTCAGCAAGCCAGTAACCGCTAGAAGTGCCTAACCTAAAACACTGTCAACTATTGCGGCTATCTTGGTTTGCAATTCTTCCTGCGTAAGTTCCATTGACTGCTGGATACGGCCTAACCAGTATGCAAACTCTGGGCTAGGTTTTCTATCGCCATATTCCCAAGATCGATAAGTCCTTACAGGCACGCCTAAACGCCTAGCCATTTCTACTTGGCTAAGGTTTCTAGCTTCTCTTACCTCTTTACAAGCTAGGGCAAAGTCAACGTCGGGTAAGGGCATAAATACAGAATATATAGATATTTCCTGTTGTCTCATAACAAAAATATAACACACAACGTGTAATATTTTCAATAAAAAAACAGCAAACTCTTTGTTACTTGCACTTGATATTACACTCTGAGTGTAATAATATGCTTGCATATTAGGCTGCTTGTTTTAACAGCAAGTCAAAATTTTAAAGCCACCTAACAACCCGGCCTGGAAACTGTGTTGCTTTGATGGCTTCACTCTGAAAGGACTAAAAATAAATGCAAAATTCTAAAAATATTTCTGCGCCTAAATTGGTGCAACAGGACAATTTTACCCTTAAACCAGCCAAAACGCAAACAAACTATTTTGACCATATCACAGAACGCCTTGATGCTTGGGATAGCAAACAGCAAGCTATCAAAAGCGCACACGCACAGCTAACCAAGTCTATGATCGTTAAGGAAACCGACCCTTTAACCGGCGTTACAAGGACTTATCGCTTAAGCTGTGAATTATTAAGCACTGAATTGGCTAACCCGCTAGAGTTTGACGATCTCAATTGCGCTAGCTTGGAAAGCGAGGCGTCCAGCTATGCCAATTAATTTCACGGATACGACAGTCAGCCAAGCAACTTGTGGCAATGCTTCTTTGCAGAAGGAGGCCGTCACGCAATGAGTACGACTACACATGAAGACAGTACTAACAATTTTCTTGAGTCACCAAGCCGCTACAAATGCCCCCGGCGTAGATGCAAAGCACAGCTTATTGATCAGGTTTGCGGCATAGGAAAGCTATCAGGCCGTACAGTATTAATGGTAGTTACTTATTGCCCTGTTCACGGTGAAAGACCCGTTTCTGAACGTCGGCAAGTAGTAGCCAAAAAAGTGAAAGACATTCGCTTATTTGGAAAGGAGGAACAGGGTTAGAACTCGCTAGATAAAAGGTTTCTTTGCAAGGATAATAAAGCTTCGACTCGCTATCTTCACCGGCCAGTGAAGGAACAAGCCACAACCCTGAGTGGTGCGAGTCGAACACCTTTATCAGGGAGAATTTACTTATAGGGAGAGTAAATAATGGAGAAAGAAAAATTTCCTGCAATATCATATAAAGTTTCTATCGAGATGTTATTAGATGTACCAGAAAATTCTCAGGAAGAGGAAATAACGATCAGTTTAGTCAACGAAGAATGGTTAGATGTGGAAGCGTTTCCGTCAATAAACTTACCACCTATCAAGATACCAAAAACGCTAGTTTCACAAGTTTTACCAAGAATTGAAAATATGTTAAGGGCAGCTATTAATTATGAAATGGGACATATTCATGAATGTGCAAATAAATTTTCACTCACACATAACATAGGGGACTTTTCCTTAAGCGAGCATATAAAAAACAGTTTCCAGCAAATGCTTTTAGGTAGTGGAGACGAAGAGTTTCCTGCGCCAGTCCAAGCATTAGATGCAGTAATTGAGCATATAAGGTTTGCAACTGTCTACGATAGTTATTACCAGATAGCAATAAGGGCAACTAAACTCTTTAAACAAAAGCGTAAAAGCTTAACAAGGCTATATCGAACAAGCCAAGAAAGGGCGGATCATGCATGTCGGACGATAGAACAAGAAAACAAGGATATTCCTAAAGAAGTTTTACGGTTACTAGGAATAGCCCCGAGTGAAATAGCCTTTGAGTGTACTGCTAATTATTTTCATTTGGAAGCTAGAGACAGCAACGGGAATATACGTACAGTTATAAAGGATCGCTTGGCAAAAGGTAGAGAACTATTACCACATAAAGATGAACTACTAAAACAGTTAAACTCTCTGACAGTTACAGCCAAAAACAAGTTAGCTAGCAATGCGCAATGTAACTCTAACGATGAATAACGCACTTTATAAAGTTTGCAACCGGCATAAATTTAGGTCGGTTTTTAACCTTCAAACCGACCTAAATTTATGCCGAAAAGTAATAGTAAAACCGACGTAACTTTTTTATTATCAAGTACTTGCGTGCTTAATAATTATATTTTATAATACAAACACTTTAAGAGAGGAGACAGAAAATGACACCAAAAGTAACATCTTCCATCGCCGCAGTTATCTTGGGGATCAGCCAACAGTATGTCGAGAAACTATCAAGGGATGGCATTCTACCTTGTGAACTTGTGCAAGCTGGCGAAGATAGGCATATGAAAGTTTTTGACCGTGAAGTATTGGAGAATGTTAAGAAGCAACGCGAACTAGCCAAAAGTGAAAGGGACAAAGCAGCATAACGATACATTCGCTTTTAGCCGTACTTTTACTAAGTGTAGCAACTACTTTAGGCGCACAAAAAAAGACCGCTAAAAAGCGAAAACCGCGCATTAGGAGCGCGGCTGAAGCTTGAAAACTGAAATTGAATTCATTTAGACGATACAGACACCAAATGTATTATGTCTCAACACCAGCCAGTTTTCAAGCCCTAAAAACTCAGCCAACGTCACTAAATGCGCTAAACAATTGACCTTTTATTTTAACCAAATAGGCACATTATAGGCATATGGCCTAACGCTAGACGTGTGCCTAATTGACAAGTTTAGTCATTCAACTAAGCCAGTTATTTTCAGCAATAACTTAGCGCATTAGGAGAGATAGAATATTTATGAGTAGCACAAATACATTTCCTATAGATAGCTATAAGCAAACCCAGCAAGCAAAAGAAGATATTAGAAAAGCATTAGAAATATTAGCACCTAAATGTTTTGAAATAAGAGTCCTAACTAAAAAAGGCAATAAGTCTTTTAGCGAAAGTGGCTATTTTGACCATGACCATTTAGATGAATGCGTCAAAGAAATAATGCGCTATTATCACAACCCACATGCGCAAATATATTTACCCTTTAACGAGATACCACCAGACGCGCTAGCATATGGAAAATACAAAATTAAAAGCGGGGCAAAAGCGACTAGCGACGGACTTGTATCACGCCGCTTAAAACTTCTAATTGATATTGACCCAGAAAGGTTTTCTTCGACAGGTACTCCATTAAGCGACCTTTCGGCTACAGATGAAGAAAAAGAGAACGCTAGAAGCATAGCAAACCAAGTTATAGCTTTCTTCACTTGTCAAGGTTGGGGAAGTCCTATTTTTGTTGACTCCGGCAATGGCTTTCACTTGTACTACGATATTGACCTGCCCAACACAGAACAGAACACAAAGCTTATTCAGAACATACTTGTTGCTTTAAGTAATATGTTTGGAAACGAGTTTGCTAAAATAGACTGCACAGTCTTTAATGCTAGTCGTATAGCTAAACTCCCTGGCACTATTGCACGCAAAGGCGACTCTGTACCAGATAGGCCGCATAGACCTTGCAGGTTTCTCGAAATACCAAGCGAGTTCTCGCTGGTCACGCAAGAACAATTAGAAGCTGTGGCTACGCTTGGACAGCAGGAAAACTCTCAACCAAATAAGCAAGAAAATAAAAAAACCGTCAAGGCTAAAGAAAATGTAGACCTACGCACTCGTATCGAGAACTATTTAGCCAAACTACCCCAGTCAATAAGCGGAGAAAAGGGCCATGACGCTTTGTTTCGCGCTGCTTGCGTGCTAGTACAAAACTTTACTTTATCTCCTAGCGAAGCTTGGCCCTATTTACAAAACTGGAATATTAGCCACTGTAGCCCGCCTTGGAACGATAAGGAGTTATGGCACAAATTACATGATGCCGACAAAGCACATGGCAACAAGCCAAGAGGACACTTGCTAGAGGAAAAGTCGTCCTATCAAGAAACAAAAACTAAACCAAGCGGCAAAACTAGCAAGGCTGAAGAAAAGCCTAAATATCAAATAAAAAGCATTAAAAGCTTACTTGAAACAGAATTTCCTGAAACGCTTTATTTAGTCCCCGGAATATTACCTGCCCAAGGAGTCAACTTAATTGTAGGTAAACCCAAAACAGGAAAGTCTAGCCTTGTAACTAACTTGGTATTGGCTTTAGCCTATAAAGGCGTTTTCTTAGGCCAATGCGTAGAGAAAGCTAACGTGCTTTACTTAAACCTGGAGGACGGGGAAAGGCGCTTAAAGCAACGCATAGAGGCAATAATAGCCGAGAATGAACAACCACCAGATAACTTTGACTATATAGCGGGGGTTACAGGGCTTGATGCTATCAAGGCTATTGATGAATGGTTAGCCAAGCAAGACGGGCAGTCTGTTGTTGTAATTGATACGCTAGCCAAGTTTCGTGGGCTGATGGCAAAGGGTCAGAATATGTATGAATTTGACTATCATTCTTTGCAATTGCTAAGAGAATTAGCCGAAAAATATCAAGCTACGTTTCTACTTATCCACCACACCAACAAGCTAGTATCTGAAGACGTTATTGACCTAGTAAGCGGGTCATTAGGTCTATCAGGTGCCGCCGATAATATCTTTGTCCTAAAGCGGGCTAGAGGTAACGCAGACGCAGAATTTCATATAGTTGGTAGAGATATGGAAGACCAGCAGTTGGCTTTACGGCATTCTTACCCATACTGGACACTGCTAGGGAACAGTGAAGAATATTGTCAAAGTGAAATACGCCGAAACCTTATTTCCATACTCCAAGGTAGCACCGATTCCCTATCTATAAAAGAAATTGTCCAGCAGTACAAGCTTGAAGACCCAAATGTAAAATACGGCACAGTAAAGCAGCGACTTTACCAGATGTACAAGGCAGGTCAAGTTAAAGTCATGGAAGGCGGCAAGTATGCCCCTATATCTAACCATAACCTTCATAACCTTCATAACCAAGATAACTCTCATAACCCCCATAACCTTATAAATAAAAATAATAATAAGGTTATGAGTGGTTATGATGGTATAGAGGGAGATAGGCCTAATATTACAACGAATAAAACCAGTCAACATATTGATAATAAACAGGTTATAGACAATAACGCTAATAGTTATAATAGTTATGGTTATGAAGGTTATGAAGGTTATGAAGGTTATGATAGGTATAAGGAAGTTTCCAATTTACCAGCAGAAGCTGATAACGACCCAAATACACCTGAAATACCTGCAAATACAACTATTAACAGTGGTCAACGCACAATTTCAGACGCAGATATAGCACCGCCATTAATAGTTGCTTCACCCGAAGCAGGCCTAGCGCGACGAGCCTTAGCTTGTGGTGAGTGGTTAGTTGCGCACCCGAAAATTATTACTAGGGTTATGGTTTCCCCAGGTGAAACTCTTACAGATCCGCTAGAACATTCTTACTACTTGCATAGACAATTTAAACAAGGCGTACAACTACCAGACCTATTAAAAGAATTGGACGCAATAGAACTAGCGGTAAAAGAAGCTACTAGAAACCTTAACGCTTCTTCTATAAGTGTCAATTAGGAGGTACGAATGGCAAGTATATTTACATTACGACCATATCAGCACGAAGTCATAACTGCTATCGAGAACGGACTTGCTAGAAAAATAACAAGGCCACTAGTAGCCCTGCCAACGGGCACCGGCAAAACTGTTATTTTTTCTGAAGTAATAAACCGTAGAAGTAGGCAAGGAAGAAGTTTGATAATTGCACACCGCGAAGAATTGCTGGAACAAGCACAAACCAAGGTAGCAATAATTAACCCTACTTTGTCAACTGGTATCATCAAGGCCGAAAGCAACCAAATTGATAAAGATGTGCTTATAGCTTCCATCCAAACACTAGCTAGACCTAATAGGCTTAGGCAATTGCCTAGCGACATTAGCACAATAATTATTGACGAATGCCACCATAGTTGCGCCGATAGCTATACAACCGTGCTGCAAAGTTTAGGGTCTTTCCGCGCTGATAACCCGCCTCTGACCCTGGGTGTTACTGCTACGCCAGAAAGACTTGATAAGAAGGACTTAAACAGTATTTTTCAAGAAATTGTCTATCAAAAAAACATTCTTGAAATGATAACAGCAGGTTATTTGTCGGATCTTCGAGCAATGCAAGTTAAGCTAAATATTGACTTTAATAAGCTTAAAGTAGTAAAGGGCGACTATTCAGAGCAAGAATTATCACAAGCTTTAGTAGAAGCACAAGCACCCGTTTTGCTAGCAGATACAATTAAAACATATGCTAGCAACCGCAAAATTGTTGCATTTGTGCCAAGTGTGGATCTTGCCTATAAAGTAGCGCATGCTTGTCAAGCACAAGAGCTAGCAGCAGAAGCTATTTCTGGTGACATGGACGGCCAAACTAGAAAAAGCATACTACATAAATTTGAAACAGACTCTTTAAGTATTCTCATTAATTGCAACTTACTCACAGAAGGCTTTGACTCGGCAGGTGTTGACTGCATTCTTATGGCCAGGCCAACCAAGTCTAAGCCGCTTTATATGCAATGTATTGGCAGAGGTACGCGCTTGCATCCTGACAAACAAGACTGCCTTATTATTGACTTAGTTGGAAGCACAACTAGTTTTGACCTTATGAGCGTAGGAAAAGCTTTTGGCTTGCCAGAGCAAAAACTCTCTAATATGTCGGTATTGGAGTATTGCGAAGAAGCAGCCAGAGAAGAAGAAAGAAGATCTGCCGCCGCCAGGTTACTAGCGCAAAATAAATTCCTAGAAACCAAGGCAGTAGAATTGTTTAGCCGTAGCCAGTTAAATTGGCTCAAGCCTAATAGCCGTCGCTATGTCCTATCAACCGGCCAAGCTTCTATTTATGTGGATAGAATAGACCTAAGTGATAAATGGTCAGTGTGGCTAACAAGTCAAGGCAGTAAGCAAGTATTAGCTACAGACGTACCTTTAGCTTTTGCAACTGGCATAGCGGAAGACTATGTAAGAGGCCAAAATTTAGGTCAGTTACTTGCTAAAAATGCACCTTGGAGAAATAGACCAGCCAGCGACAAACAGAAGCTAACCTTACAAAAACTTAGGATCGCAATAACGCCCGGTTTAACAGCTGGCGAAGCTAGCGATAGCATAACTAAATTTTGGGGAAATAGGGCCAGTTAGACTATTTTAATTAAGGAGTAATTTATTTATGGCTAACAAAAGCAAAAGAAAAGGCGACCGCATAGAGCGCGAAATTGCTCACAAACACCGTGACATTGGCTTTGAATGTCAACGGATACCATTAAGCGGCGGCGCTAGTCATGCTGGAGAAGAATTTTCAGGCGATATAAAGCTAGACCTGCCAGGCATTGGCACACTTCGCGCCGAAGTCAAAGCCCGCGCTAATGGTGAAGGCTTCAAAACGCTAGAAGCTTGGCTTGGTAGCAACGATATGCTGTTTTTGCGCCGCGACAACGCACAACCGCTTGTCGTGCTATCTTGGGCGACTTATGAAAAGCTACTAGGCAAGCTGTAAACCGTAGTTTTATTAAAACTGCTAAAAAGATATTAAAGGAAATAAAATGTTAGCACCAATAAGTTTAGATAAATTCATTAAGTACGACCCTGAAGAAGTAACACCAGCATTATTGCTATCACCCTTTGGCCAGCCATTATCAAGATCCGAGCATTACAGCTTGGCAAAAAGTCTCTATCCTTGTAGCTACATTGACGGCAAAACGGGTCACGAATGGCACTTAGCAAATGCTGTAAAAGCAGTAGCAAGCGGTAAAAAGCCTGTAATCACTGATAAGATGCTTTATTGGGGTAGTGCGGCTTTAACTGTTGGTACTATGGGCGCATTGCTTAACACTGTCGCTACCGGGCAGACTCCGCAAAGTTGGACAGATGTTTTCTACCCGCGTAACGGTCAAAAGAACGATGACGACACAGACCAACGCTTAGTTATGCCAACCATTGTTAAAGACGTACCACACCTAATTAGCCACCCACTAAAGACTATAAGCGGTAAACTCAGAGGAGAATTTTCTACTTTTTGGAATTTGTATCACAACCAAGACTATCAAGGTAGACAGATAGTTAACCCCGAAGATAGCACACCTAGCCAAGCCCTAGACGCAACAGCATATGTATTTGACCAAATGTTTATGCCGTTCTCGGTACGCAACACAAAACAAGCGCTCGACAAAGGCCAAGGCGTATCAAGTGTAGCTAGTAACCTAATTGGCTTAAATGCTGCTCCTTCTAGCGTGTCACGCACTCCAGCACAAAACCTATTGCACCAACTAACCAAGGATAAAATGCCAAGCGGTGCTATCTCACAGGAAAAAGGCCAACAAATAGACGAACGCGGTAAGATAAGGCGTAACGCCAAAGATGACACCACAGCGCTAGAAGATGCTGTTAAAAACAACAATATTAGTCCTAAACAAGCTACTCAAATGCTAGAGGATCGCGGCGTACCAGGTGATATTCAGAAGCTAAAGAAACTCAGTCTTGATGATGCAATGAAGGTTTACAAGCAGGCCAACGACCAAGAAAAGGATGCTTGGAAGTCTACCATGTTGGATAAGGTGAAAAGTCTTGATAACGTCACCCCAGAAGAACGCAACAAGGCACTTGATAAAATGAAGGCGCTAGGGCTTAACCCACAAACCGACGAGCCGCGCTATTATCATAACCTTGATGTATCCAAGGAGCATTTCAAGGCTGATATAGCGTTGCAAAACTTGCCAGAGTTTAAAAAGCTAACCAGTGACCAGCAAGAAAAAGCTAAAAAGATACTCAGCGAGACATTCAGTGAAGCAAAGCTTGAAAAAGCCAAGCCGGAAGATAAAACTGACGATCATAAGTACGACCTAGAAGACGCAAAAGTGATACTTGAAGGCTTAAAGAATGACGTACACCCTAAAACCAAAATACCTAATTATCTCTACGAGGTTATTGACGACGCGCTAGACGAAAAGAAAAAGCAGGTTGATATACCAGTGCCGGGTTAGTGCCGAGCTAAGGTTTACGCGAAATAATACCAAAACTGCTAACCTACTTATTATCAACAAGTAAAACTGCCGGAATACAAACAACCGGCACTTTAATGGTAAGTGCTGGTTGTTAGCTGCCTTTTAACTAAATTTACCGCCACTAAAAAAGGAAGTAGTAAAATGAGTCAAGCCGCCCAAGCCATAGATGCAACCTTAGACCCCCAGAAAGCTATAGAAGTCTACCGCTTGTTTTGCCAGAAGAATTTCAAGCAGTACACAACACCCGATCCTAGCAAAACCGAAAAAGGTACACATAGAGACAAAGACGCTATTATCTTACGCACAAGCACAGGCGATAAACTGGCTATTGTAGGCATTACTAAGAGAGGCTTAGGTATACTTTGGGAAAATTCGCCGCCGCTACAACACAAGCCTAAGAAAAGACTAATAAACCCGTATAGTTAGCTAGTATATAGCGCAAAACTATCTATTTATCTAGCTTAAGGTAACTACCTTATATAGACAATCTGCATATAGACAAACTATGCTTAGCCGTTTTATATTTTGTCTGTATGCTACACTTGGCCAATTTGGGTACATAAAAAAAGACTTTCGCTAAGTAGGCTAGGGCTTCTTTTCCACAACAAAGCGCAAACCCATAGCATCGAGGATCTTAAGCAAGTTATCAAAACGCGGGTTGCCTTTTTCAGACAATGTATCATAAAGACCTTCTCTGTTAAGGCCGGTACTATCTGATAGCTGTGCCATACCTTTAGCTTTAGCTACGTCCCCTAATGCTTGCAAAAACAACTCTGGCTCGTTAGGTGCACCTAGCATAGCATTAAGGTGGTCTACTATTTCCTGTGGATCTTGTTGGAAGCGTTCTTGCAACCAAGTTTTATAAGGGATCGATCTTTTCTTCTGGGTTGTTGTCGCTGTTATCGCTTGTTTCTTGCTTTGGCTCATAAGTTTTTTTCTCTTCAATAAGTAATGAGGTTAAATAGTCTTGCCAGTACTCACTAGCTTTTTTAATGTCCTTGGCTTGGCTGCTTTTATCGCCGCCACACAACAATACAACTATAGTAGTTGCCGTTTCAGCATAATAAATTCTATAGGCTGGGCCATAAGTAATGCGTAATTCTGAAACTCCTTGAGTACCTGGCAAAGAGTGGTGATCGCCAAAATTACCATCAATTACCCGCTCAAGCCGCCTTTTAATTTCTTCCTTAGCACGTTTGTCTTTGAGTTTATCAAACCACTCAGCAAAGGGTATTTTGCCTTCTGCTGTCATATATAGTTCTAGTTCTCTTTGCTGTGCTTTACTCATAATTATTATTGTAGGTTATAACCTACATTTTGCCAAACGTTATTTATAGTGAGAAAATAGAAGATATACTTGCTAGCTATTTAGTTTCTTCTGTCCTTACACTCTCAGCTTGTAAGTTTAATATATCTAGTGCATTAGCGGCTTGCATAGCTGTATTAGCGTTAGCATTGATATAGCGATAAGTAGTATTAACTTGAGTATGACCCAAAAGCCTTCCTACTTGTTGTATTGGTATGCCGCCCTCGATCATCCGCGTCGCTGCCGTATGCCTTAGATCATGAAAGCGTATATCTGCAATTCCTGCATTTTTCCGCAAAGTACCAAAGGACTTTTTGCAGTTAGTGCTAATGTCGAATACCAGTTTACTAGGATCAGGGTTGCTAGCTTGAGATAAGGCCCACAATTGCCATAACTCTTTCTCTACTCTAGCCGTCATTGCAACCTGCCTTGCTTTCATGGTCTTTGTATTAAAAGCTTTGATGGAGATAAGCTTACTTGCCCAATTAATATCCTCCCACTTGAGTTTGAATATCTCGCCTTGCCGCATCCCGGTGTCGAGAGCAATTATAATGATAGGGCGAAGGTGTGAGCGTTTTTCTACGCAGGCATTTAGTAAAAGCGCTTCTTCTTGGCGGGTTAGTATTCGATCTCGTACAACTTCATCTGCCGGAGAAATTAGACCTTTCCCGAAAGGATTCCTTGTAAGCCACCCTTCTTCTTTTGCTACATTAAGCATTCTTCTAAGTAAAGCTAGCTCTCTATGTATTCCAGCTAGCGACCTCGGTTTATCTGTTTGCTTTCTAGGCGTGTCTATTCGTGTAATCTTATATTCCTCTATTTGGCTACGAGTTATGGACTGAATTTTTTGTTTGCCAAAGTAAGCTCGCAAGTCACCTAGATATAAAATAGCATTACGCTTACTTTTAAGCCCTGCAACTTTTCTCCCATTAACATACTTAGGATCAATGATATATGTTTTTTCGTAAAAGTCTGCCAATTGCTCAAACGTCATTGTTGCTCCTTCAAATATCTTACTGCCATACTCGGCTAATTCTTGAATCATTGTTAGGTTAAGTTGCTTCGCTTCCTCATAGCTTGCCGCTCGCTTTGTTATCTCGTGTCGCTTTCCTCTCTTGTCTATGTAGGCTACACGAGCGTATATCTTGCCATCAACAATCTTGACTGAGCCAGTTCTCTTTCGTCCCACAAATAATTACCCTTTCTAGTTAATTTTGTCTGTATCAGTAATTGATTCTTGATACTCTGAAAGGAAATTATCTAGGGCGCTTGCCACGCGTCGCGCTGTATCAGCGTTTGCATTTACATAGCGATAGGTGGTATTTGCTTGGGTATGTCCAAGTATTCGCCCAACTTCTTGAAGTGGCACACCGGCTTGTATCATTCTAGTTGCTGCGGTATGGCGGAGATCATGAAAGCGCACATCTTCAAGACCAACTTGCTTGCGTAAGGTGTTGAAAGCTTTTTTGCAGTTTGTTTCTATGCTAAATACTTTACTATCTAGGCTAGGACATGAAGCTTGGTAAAGTGTTAGCAACTCCTGTGCTAGCCTGTTAGTCATTGCTATTTCACGTTGCTTAAGGGTTTTGGTGTTAAGTGCTTCTACTATTATTAATTTGGTATAAAAGTTTACGTTACGCCATTTTAGCTTAAATATCTCACCTCGCCGCATACCTGTATCTAAAGCGCATATCAGTATTGCTCTTAAGTGAGAGCGTACGCCAGTGCAGGACATCAGCAAACTAGCTTCTTCTTCAAGTGTAACTATTCTTTCTCGCTTTTGCTCGCTGGCTATCGAAACCAGTTGATCCCCTTGACTAAACGGGTTACGAATTATCCAGCCTTCTTGTTTAGCTATTTCTAATGCTCGACGTAGATAGGTAAGCTCTCGGTTTACACTAGCAATGCTACGCTGTTTTCCTGTTTTGGTAGGTGTTTTGAGTCTAACAAGCCGATACTTTTTAACGTCGCTGTAAGTAATAGCCTTTAATTGCTTTGTTGCAAAATACTCTATTACTGGCTTAAAGCTATATCGCGCTGTTTTATAAGAGCGCAGACCAAACACTTTGCGGTTGCCTACATATTGAGCTTCTTGCAGGTAATTTTCTATGTAGTAATTGGCTAGCTCTTGAAATAACATCTGCTCGGCTTGGAGGGGTTTTTCTCCATAATCATCTAGAGTGCGGAGCATTTGTTTTATTAGTTCTTTGGCATGTGTACGGTTTTCGGCTTTGCGCCAGACTTCCTTAATTTTACCTCCATCATCTTGGTAGGTTATTCTTGCATACACTTTGCCATCTCTAATACGGGTAGAACCTTGTTTATTTCTAGGCATTTAGACCCCTTTGTTCGTCCCCATTTTCATCCCCATTTTTAGCCAAAAATAGAGATAGAAAATAGGTAAAAGTACGCGAAAAAGGAGATATTAAACTAGAATTGAAAAGTAGGTTTAAATGTTGTATTTGTAGGTAATTAGCAGGATTCTATTGATGGAGCTAAGCGGGATCGAACCGCTGACCTCTTGAATGCCATTCAAGCGCTCTCCCAGCTGAGCTATAGCCCCAATTTTAGGTTTACATTTCTTAGAAAAATTATTTATATCTCTTTTTAAAACTTTATATCAAGAACTTTTTCCGGCTTTATTTAATTTATTTGGGAAAATTTTTTGTTATGGTCTATTATGATAGTTTGTCTTTGATTATAGTTAAAATTAAAAATTTTTTATTTTCAGTTAAACTTGACTTAAAAACAGATTAGACTATAACTCTAATTTTAAAAATCCTGTTTATGAACAAAAGGAATGCTAAACTTGTTCAAGCCATAATTCAACCTACACTTTCATCACTTGGTTTTGTTGGTGGGATAAAAAATGGTGTTTGTGAATGGTGTAAGTTTAATGAACACTCACTTTGGTTTTTCTCTCTTTTTGAGTTGAAGGACAAAAGTGACTTCTATTGCCAATTTCGTAGTTTGTATTCAGCTAATTCCTTGGTTGCTATTTATGGGGTATATTTTATAGTGCTACTCAACCAGAAAAAAGATCTAAATCTTTCCAATCTGCATGTAAAAACAGCAAAGTTTTGGGAAATAAAAAAAGACAATAATCGTTGTAATAGCAAGGTTTTATTGCAAACTAAAGAGGTTTTATTGGGTTTAAGAGAAAAATTTTTCCCTCAACTTATGGAATGGTTTGATAAAACAAATAACATTGAAAAGGTTCTGGAAAATTTTGAATATTATAAAAACTCATATTTTGATAATTACTACTACAAAGAAGCTTTAGCTAAAGAAATAGATGAAGTACAAAGAGCAGGCTATCAAGGAACTTTGCTAGATTTGCTTGTTCGCAAATATGATGAGATGCCAGATTATGATGATTAAAACTAATTTTAATTTATAGGTGAGTATTAGTTATGTCAAAAAGCTATATCTTAGCACTTGACCAAGGCACTACTAGTTCTCGTGCCGTTATTTTTGATAAACAAACTAAAATGATAGCAGTTGCTCAAGAAGCTTTTGAACAACTCTATCCACAGCCTGGTTGGGTTGAACATAACCCCGTTGAAATTTGGAATACACAACTAAAAACAGCAAAAGAGGCTATAAAAAATGCTAATATATTGCCTACGCAAATTGCTGCTATTGGTATTACTAATCAACGTGAAACAGTAGTTTTATGGGATAGAGAAACAGGAGAGCCTTTATATAACGCTATAGTTTGGCAATGTCGTCGTACTGCATCTTTTTGTGATGAATTGAGAGCAAAGGGTTACGAAAAATTAGTTCAAGACAAAACAGGATTGCTCTTAGATGCATATTTTAGTGGTAGTAAAATACGTTGGTTGCTAGATAATGTTACTGGGGCACGTGAAAAGGCTAAAGTTGGACGGTTGGCTGTAGGTACCATAGATAGTTGGCTGATTTGGAAGCTTTCAGCCGGAAAAATCCATGTTACAGATCCATCAAATGCTAGCCGAACTATGCTTTTTAACATTCATACATTGTCTTGGGATGATGAATTATTGGATTTATTTGATATTCCTCTTTCAATATTGCCTAAGGTTGTAGCTTCTAGTGGTGTTGTTGGTAATACGGACACAGAGCTTTTAGGTGCAAGTATTGCTATTAGCGGAATTGCTGGAGATCAACAAGCTGCTCTATTTGGTCAGGGTTGTTATAACAGTGGTCAAGCAAAAAATACTTATGGCACAGGCTGTTTTATGCTTATGAATACAGGAGAAGTGGCTGTAACATCTACACAAAAGTTACTTACTACAGTAGCTTGGCAATTAGATGGACAAAAAACCATTTATGCTTTGGAAGGTTCAGTCTTTATTGCTGGGGCAGCTGTACAATGGTTAAGAGATGGCTTAGGTATTATTAATAGTGCTTCAGAAATAGAAACTTTAGCTGCTTCGGTTGAGGATAATGGAGGAGTTTACTTAGTTCCAGCTTTTGTTGGGTTGGGAGCACCTTATTGGGATCAGTATGCTAGAGGAACTATAGTTGGTATTACTCGTGGAACTACTCGCGCTCATATTGCACGAGCAGCTTTAGAATCAATAGGTTATCAAACTAGGGATTTAGTGGAAGCTTTTTGTATTGATGCAAATTGTGAGTTGAGAGACCTTAGAGTTGATGGAGGAGCTACGGCTAATAATCTTCTTTTAGAAATTCAAGCAAATATTTTAGGGGCTACAGTAATACGTCCTAAAATGGTGGAAAGTACTGTTGCTGGGGCTGCTTATTTAGCAGGGTTGGCTGTTGGTTATTGGTTAGATATAAATGAATTAAATAGGCTTATTGGTTCAGAAGCAACATGTTTTGAACCTAAATTAGATGTAGTAAAACGTGACAAAAATTATAAAACTTGGCGACGTGCTGTAGAACGTGCATCTAATTGGGAAGTAATAGAAAATAATTAAAAATATGAATTAGTGTAGATTTATGAAAGTTATTACTTTAGGAACAAGTTCAGGAACACCAACAAAAGATAGAAATGTTTCTTCTTTAGCTATTTTTGTAAATGGTCGTTGGTTATTGTTTGATTGTGGTGAGGGAACTCAATATCGACTTCTAAGGGCATCTGTTAAATTAGGGCAATTAGATGCAATATTTCTTACTCACTTGCACGGGGATCATATATTTGGTTTGCCAGGCTTATTGGCTACTTTGAGTATGCAACATAGAGATCAAAGCCTCTATATTTATGGCCCGCATGGAATAAAGGATTTTATTTCTAGTAGTTTAAGATTTTCATTTACACGATTATCTTATGAGTTAAAAATTACAGAAATTGAGCCGGGTATTGTTAGGCAAGTTGATGGCTACAAGGTTTTCTGCTTACCTCTAGATCACCAAGTACTTGATTATGGTTATGCTGTTGTAGAAGATGATCCTCCTGGTCGTTTTGATTTGGAAAAAGCTCGTGCTTTAGGTGTTCCTGCTGGGCCTTTGTATGGAAAGCTACAATCAGGTCAAGATATTGTTTTAGAAGATGGAAGAACTATTAAAAGTACTGATGTTGTAGGGCCAGCACGCAAAGGACGTAAAATAGTATATTGTACTGATACTCGTCCCTGTAAAAATAGTGTAGAGCTAGCACGTAATGCAAATCTATTGATTCATGAATCTACATATGGAGAAGATTTAGCAGAAGAAGCTCATCCACGAGGACATTCAACTGCTTCACAAGCCGCTACTATCGCAGAAAAAGCACAAGTTAAAAGGCTTTTGATTACGCATTTTAGTCCACGTTATCTGGATAGTGGCATATTACTAGCAGAAGCAAGAAGCATTTTTCCTGCAACAGATGCAGCTCGTGATTTACTAGAAATAGAAGTAAACAGAAAAGATTAATAATAAATTCTTTGCAAAAGATTTATTAAAAAATACTATTCAATTGGAAAAAAGCCTTTTGGATGAGTTAGTTCTAATACTTCAGGCATAGTGCTATGTTCAAATTCACTAGGTTTTCCATAAAAGCCAAGTTTACCATCTTTTAACACTAAAACATTAGTATTCTGAGGGTGTTTTTCATCTTTTTGGTGAACGTTAATAGTTCCATCAGGGTTTTGTGTTACATAATGAGTGTCTATGTACCAAAGCTCCCAAAGCTCTTTGGTAACATAAAGTGAAGAGACATTGTGAATATCACGTGCTCCTAAAATAAGATTAAGTATATCTTTGGTATTAATAGGGTCTAAGCCTGCGGTAGGTTCGTCAAATAACATTAATGGAGGCCAACCTGCTAAAGCACGGGCTATTTCTAGACGGCGACGCATTCCTACAGAAAGCTCTTCCCAGTATTTTTCTAAGCTGTTGTCAAGATTAACAAATCGAAGAATTTCTCTAACTATAGGATCAAGTCTTGTCTCTTCCCATCCTTGTTCTCTTAGGCGGAAAGCTACATTGTCATAAACTGTTAAGCTTGTAAAAAGTGCGCTTTCTTGAAACACTAATCCAATAGTATTAGCCCTTATATTTAAGAGTTGATCCTCAGGCATTTTTTCTATATGTGTACCCTCAATAATGATTTCTCCTTCATCAGGAGGCATTAGTCCAATAGCTAAACGCATCAAGACAGATTTACCAGATTGGTGTGTTCCAGTGATTATCAATGTTGAAGCTTTATTGAGCTTAAAACTTATATCGGAAAGGACTTGGTGATCTTCAAACCCAAAAGAAACATTGCGAAATTCTAATACAGGGACATTGTTAATTTTATGATTGAGAGGGTTAATTTCCTTTTGTTCTATTGAGAATTTCATAATGCCTCCTTATTTTGTGAGGTTCTAAACCTGGGATTGCGCTCGTTTCCTGGGGTTGGCGCTCATTACACTCGCTAAAACCCCAGGCTAATTTGGGTTGAACTAGTTTATAGTTAAGCGATTTCTATAGAGTTGTTTCAAATAGAATTTTACAAAGAATAGATCGTATTTCTATTTAGTCCAACCTAATATTAACCCCAGGTTTTAGCAAGTGTAACGAGTGCAATCTGGGGATCAAAATGGGATGAATAACCTTACATTAATCTCCACATGGAGGAGCTTTCTTTAGGCTAAGTTTCTTTCCTTGGCTTTGTTTCATTTCTTTAGCTATTTTAACAAGTTTTTCCTTGTTTGCATGAAAATCATCAGAATCGACGATTAATTCATCTTTTGCTGGTAGATAAGAGATTTCACTAAATACACTAACAATTCTTTCATAGAAAGCAGGGTGAGTACGAAAGAAACTAGCGGATTTAATATAACCTTTTTCACTTGCCATTTTGTCAAAGAACGTAATAAATCCTCTAGGATCATAGCCAGATTTCCAAGCATATTGAGCGCCGAGTTGGTCAGCTTCCATTTCATAATCTCTACAAACTCCAAGTAGTGTTAAGTCTAAGAGTAATCCTAAACCAAAGAAACCATAATTAAGTGCATAGTACATTCCAATACTTGCTACACCGCCAGTAAAAATTACTGCTGCAACTTGAGCTGCTTGGTAAAAGATGCTAGCAATAGTAGCCTTTTTCATTAACCTTGCACCATGACGAGCCGAAACATGTGCTAGTTCATGAGAAATTACTCCTACTAGTTCTGATTCAGTATCAGCTTTTTGAATTAATCCACGGTCAACAAATAAAAATCCTCCAGGTAGAGCAAATGCATTTATTTCATCACTATCAAGTAAAAATACTTTAATAGGAACTTTAATATCAGAATTTGCTGCTACTGTATTTGCTAAGGTTTGGATGTAATCAACTAGTTCTTTATCTTGAATTTCTGGAGGCATTAATCCAAGGCTTTTTAGTTGTTGTAGGGATTCTTCACCTAGACGAATGTCTTTTTGTTGGCCTTCTCCAACTTTACGAATACCTATATCTTCTACATCACCATAACGACGCTCACGAGCGTGATTAGTGTTTATTGTTTGTTTGATTTCTTTTTGTTTAGCAGGCCATTGTTGAATTATATCTAACTTAGCAAACTTATTATCATAAACTACAGAAAGTCCATGATCGCGTTCAGTAGTTTTTTGTCTGATTTTTTCTTCTAGCTTGAAAATTTTACAGTGCAATTCTTGCCGATAGGCTTTCATTTGTTCTGTGTCAGAAGAAGATTCCTTATTAAGTTTGCTTAATTGGTCTCGTAGAGTTGCATTTTCCTTTTTGAGCTGGTCTATTTCTACATCTAAATGTTTCTTTTGAGTGTCTTTTTGAGCTTCAAGTGTCTTCTTGAAATTAGTAATCTCTGTAGTTGAAAAATTTAGGGTAACAGCTATTTCTAGGAGTTCAACATAAGGTTTATTAACTAATTCACCTAATGTAATGGTAGGGGTAGGATTAAGAGTAATCGGTTTAGCAAAAATAGCTATGGTGCTAAACCATATCATCAAAAATGATAAGAAAGTGGATACTAATTTCTTTAACATAACCACCTCCTAAGATATAAAGATCTGCATTACTTCTTAGCGCAAAATATGTGCCAAGATAAATTAGTGTAAATAGCTGAAATATCAGCTTGTTAAAATACACAAAAAGCTATTAAGCGGGGAATTTTACACAGTAAGTTATGATAGTTTTGCGAATTATTTCTAAGAATATAAAGCTTTATAAACAGAATAAAACTTAAGACTAGAATAATGGTAAGATTGCTTGCTTTTTTAATAAGCTTGGCAATAATTCTGCGTAGCTATTTCGGCACAAATGTAGAATATCATCAATAGTTTTTATCTAGCCCTTTCCAAAACAGTATAAACAGGAAGAAATTATGAGTTCACAACCAGAAGAAGAATTAGTTGTTTATAAAAGCTCTTTGCGTATTCCTTATCGTTGGGCTGCTGGTTTGACAGCAAGCCAGTTTTATAGACGTCTTGCTCAAGAACAAAAGCTTTATGGTACACGCTGCTCTAAAACCAATCGAGTTTTATTTCCTCCACGTAAAGGTAATGCACAAGCTGGTAGCGAAGAATGGGTAGAGGTTGGGCCTGCCGGTACAGTAACAACATTTACAATAGTTCACTATCCTGTACCTACTTTAGCACCTTCTACACCTCCAATAATTTATGCACTAATTCAGTTAGATGGTGCAGATACAGCTTTTATTCATCAGCTTAGCGAAGTAGAAATTGAGAATGTAAAAACAGGCATGAGAGTTACTGCTGTGTTTGCAGAAAAACCTAGTGGTAACATTACGGATATTCAGTATTTTAAACCTCTATAATATTTACGTAAGGAGTTGCTATGGATCGTGTTGCAATAGTTGGTGTAGCACAAACAAAATTTGCAGCCGCAAAAGTTGATCAAAATTATGCAGAAATTGCCTATGAGGTCACACAATCACTTTTTAACCAAACAGGTGCTAATTACAACGATGTTGAAAACATTGTTACTGCATCTTCAGATTTTTGGGATGGTAGAACTATTTCTAGCATGGCGGTGCAAGATGCTGTTGGGGCTTGGTTAAAATCAGAAACTAAAGTGTCTTCTGATGGTACTTTGGCAGTTCTTTACGCAATGATGAGGATTTTATCTGGTTCTTTTGGTACAACTTTAGTACTAGCTCATTGTAAAAGCTCTGAAGGTGATCCAACCCTGATTGGAAATGCTGTCTTTGATCCTATTTATCAACGACAATTAGGAATTGATTTAGTAGCAGCAGGCGCACTTCAAGCCCGTGCTTACATGGAAAAGTACAACATTACACAGGCAGATTTAGCAGAAGTTGTAGCTAAAAATCTTGGTAATGCTACACGTAATCCTAATGCTCAACGAGCAATGTCAATTACTGCTCAAGAAGCAATGCAGGCTAGTCTAGTTGCAGATCCATTAAGAGAATATGATATTGCTCCTAATTCTGATGGAGCTTGTGCCATTTTGCTGGCTAGGGAAGACTTAGTTTCTAAATTTACAGATAAACCTGTTTGGCTCTCAGGCGTAGGACATTATCAAGATAATTATTATTTAGGTGATAGAGATTTGACTGATTCTCGTGCTCTAGAAAAAGCTGCTCTAAAGGCTTATTCTATGGCAGGAATAACCAATCCACGAAAAGAGCTAGATGTAGTTGAGCTATATGACACTTTTAGTTATCAAGAGCTACTTTGGTCAGAAGTTTTAGGTTTAGCTGAAAGAGGAAAAGGTGCTGAACTTCTTCATAGTGGTGTAACAAAAATTGGTGGTGAATTGCCAATTAATCCTTCAGGCGGAGTGTTAGGCGCTCATGCAATGTTTGTAGCAGGACTAGTGCGAGTTGCAGAAGCAGCACTACAACTAAGAGGTGAAGCTGGTGCTCATCAAGTTGAAGGTGCTCGTCGAGCATTAGCTCATGGTACAGTTGGTCCTTGTGGTCAAACTCACTGTGTTTGGATTTTATCAAAAGATAAATAAATTTAGCTTACTATTCTTATTTACCTTATTTACAAAGAGGATTTATGGGTCAAAGAGTTGCTGTAATTGCTAGTGGTCAAACTAACCACTGTTCCAAACGTGCTGATGTAAATATTCCTGAACTAATTCAAGAAGCCGTAGACCGGGCACTCCTACAAGCTAATATGACTTTAGATGACATTGATGCTGTTGTGATTGGGAATATGGAGCATTTTGAAGGCATCAATCTTTCTGATATGTGGGCTTCTGAAGGTGCAGGTTCGGTTCTAAAACCAGCAATAAAAATCGCTACAGGTGGAACAACTGGTGCTTCTGTAGCAGCATGTGCTTATTATCACTGCGCTTCAGGCTTGTTTGATACAGTTCTAGCAATTGGTTGGGAAAAACTTTCTGAAAGCGATCCTACAGGTGGCATTATTACTGCTTTTGATCCTATTGTAGAAAGATTAACTCTTGCAGGTGCAGTAGGTGGTTTGGCAATAGAAGCTACTGCATATATGAAAACTTACAATGTACCTGAAGAAGTTATTGCACTAGCCGCAGTTCGTGCAAGAAAAAATGCTAAAAATAATCCTCATGCACACTTAAAACTAGATTTAACTGTAGAGCAAGTCTTAAGCACTCCTTATATTGCTTATCCAATACATTACTTAGATATGTGTCCGGCATCTGATGGAGCTTGTGCTGTAATTATGGCTTCAGAAAAACGAGCCAAAGACCTTACAACAAAGCCTGCTTGGATTGATGCTGTAGTTTGTCGTCATAATCATGCTTGGATTGGAGACATTTTCTTTGGCAAACATAGCACACTTGAATCTGCTGCTATAGAAGCTTATAAAATTGCTGGTATCACAGATCCGCTTAATGAATTAGACGTAATTGAAATGTATGATCCAGCTAGTTACACCTTAGTTTCTTGGCTAGAGTATTTACATTTATGTAAATTGGGAGAAGGCCGAAGATTAGTAGAAGAAGGAATAACTTCTATGGAGGGAAGACTTCCTGTAAATCCTTCAGGTGGTGTAGTTTCAACTAATCCAATTGGAGCAACCGCACTAATTCGCTTAGCAGAAGCTTCATTACAAGTTCAAGGCCGTGCTGAAATGCGCCAAGTTGATGGAGTTCGTAGAGCTTTATCTTCTGGTTTTGGCGGTTCTTATTGGAATGAAGTTTTTATTTTGTCAGCAAAATAGCTAGGTATTAGTCTGGAGTGTTGGCTAAACTAAAAATCAGAAAAATATATTAGCCTGGGGTTTTAGCGAGCGTTAACGAGCGCAACCCTAGGAAACATGAATAAATTATGCAATGGGATAAAAAAATACATAATGTAATAGCTGAACAGCCTTACCCACTATTGTTTGCTACTATAAGTGGAGCACATCTCTATGGGTTTCCTTCTCCAGACTCAGATTATGATTTAAGAGGAGTCCATATACTTCCAACTACTGAGGTAATAGATCTTGATCAACCAAGAGAAACTATTGAAATTTCTGAAATTCGGGATGGACTAGAGATAGATTTAGTTACTCATGATGTGAAAAAGTTCTTTTTGTTGTTGTTAAGGAAAAATGGCTATGTTTTAGAACAACTTTATTCTCCCTTAGTTTTGCATACTACTCCTGAGCATGAAGAATTAAAAGAAATCGCCAAAAGCTGTATTACACGTCATCATAGCCATCATTATTTTGGATTTTCAGAAACTGAATGGCGATTATTTGAAAAAGAAGAAATTAAAAGGGTTAAGCCCCTTCTTTATGTATATAGAGTATTGCTTACAGGTATTAACTTACTGGAGACAGGAGAAATAGAAGCTAATTTACTAAAGTTGAATGAAAAATTTCGACTTTCACAACTTGATGAGTTAATAGCTTGTAAGCTTTCAGGCCAAGAAAAAGGTGCAATACCCAATTTAGATTTAGACTTTCATCGCAAAGAATATGAAAGATTAAGAAGTAAGTTAAAAGAAGCAGAAGAGAAAACACATTTACCTGAAACGCCTAGCGCAAGAGCAGCACTTAATGATCTATTAGTACGATTGCGAATGGCTAATTTACGATAGTTTAGGAGAAATATGAGCACGCCTAAAGAAAAACCTCTTTATATCTCAATTCAAACTAATTTGCCTTATGCCTACTCTGCTGGTCGGCCACTAAGTCGATTTCTAGTAGCATTACGTGACGAAGCTAAGATTTTAGCCTCTAAATGCACTCATTGTGATTATGTGTTAGTTCCTCCTCGTGCATTTTGTAATCAATGCCAAAAGCCAACTCCAGATATGATTGAAGTTGGGCCAGGTGGAAATCTAGAAACTTTTTCAGTAATTAATTTTCCTTTTATTGATCCTTTTACTGGTATAGAACGCCCAGTTCCTTATGGATACGCCATTATCAAGCTAGATGGTTGTAGCAATTTACTTCCACATTTCCTAGATATTAGTGATCATACTAAATTAGAGATAGGGCAAAGAGTAGAGGCTGTTTTTGAGCCAAAGGAAAGTCGTACCGGAGCAATGACGGATATTAAGCATTTTAAAGTATTGGTATAGAAGTTATAGAAATCCTACAAAAGATTAAAAAATGGGCAAGTGCAAGGCTTGCCCTTAGCAACTTCTTATAAATAGATAGCTTACTTCCACCCCATTCTTTGAGACAAACCAACTATATGTTGTAAGTGATGGTTTCCATGCCAAGCATAAAGGCTTAGATTTTTATTTAAGCTTACTAATCCTATTTGTGGATGTTTAAAGGTTCGTTGGTAGTCTGTTTCACTCATTGATTTTAGTAAAATTACCCATCTTTGGTGTAGATTCTTTAGTAAGTCTATAGATAATTGTATAGCAATATTACTATCTTCTAAATGTGCCCATTTGTCTTCATCATAGGTTTTTATCAAGGGTTCATCTTCGGTTAAAGCTAGCTTAAACCTAATAAAGCTGTTCATATGACTATCAGCTAAATGGTGAATTACTTGTTTAATATTCCAGCCACCTTCTCGATAAGGTGTAGTTAGTTGTTCTTCTGTTAATGTAGCTGTAACTTCTTCTAATTTATTAGGTAAGCTAGCTATTTCATTGATAAATTTAGTTCTATTAGTTAGTACTTCTTGTTCATCATAAGTGAATTTTCCTATTGGATATCTTAAATCCATAAAATACTTTTCCTTTCAGAATTATTATCTAAATTAGACTTTAATAAAATTGCGAAATTATCCCCAACATATAGAAATATTGGCAAATTCTCACTTTAACTAAACAACATAGTTGCTACTAAGTTCAATGTAGCTCAAATATTATTACAAGATAATTGCAAGTCCTAGAAAAGCTTAATCTTAGAAGAAGTACTATGTTAGTACAAGTAACTTATTTATAAATAAGTTCCGGTACGCTTATTGCTTAAAAGAGTTATGAAAAAGAAAAAGCTAGCTGATATTAGGAGGTAAAGTTATGGACACCAACTCATCACAAACAAATCACTATAAAGTTAAGAATATAATGTGTCCAACCAATCTTTCTTTAGAAACCAACCAAGCTTTGCTTTATGCTGTGGCTTTGGCTCGTGATTTTGGGGCAAAACTTTATGTTTGTTATTGTTCTGAAGATACACTTCCTGCTGGAGGTGAAAAAGTAAAAGAAACTCTATCAAAAATGATAGAGACTCACCAAACAGAACCTATAGAATGGGAAATTATAGTTACAGAAGGCAACATTGCAGAAGCCGTTACTCAGGCTGCTTATGATTATCAAATAGATTTAATGGTAATGTATGCTACTAGAAGACCTTATACAGCAGCTTTATTTGGGTCAAATGCTGAATCTATTTGTCGAATGGCTCCATGCCCAATATTAATTACTCATCCTAGTGAACAAGCTTTAGTTGATCCAGATACAAAACAAACTAACATAATGAGAATACTTGTAGCTCATAATTTTTCTGCAAACTCCAAATATTCTCTTTTATATGCTCTAAGTTTAGCTAAAGCTTATAGTTGTGAGATTCACATTCTACATGTAGCTAAAACTTCTAGTGAAAATGAAAAACTTTTGAGTGATCTAAAAGCAGCTTTTCCAGAGCCAACAGACGGTTCTTATAAAGTTCGTTATACAGTTGTTACTGGAAAAGCACATGAGGAAATTCTTGAATATGCAAGGCAACATAAAATGGATTTAATTTGTTTAGATACTCGTGAAGCAAGTTTTTCTCCTTCAGTTTTTTCTACTACTAACTCACTTTTATTTGGATCTGTTACAGATAAAATACTGCGTAAATCTACGTGTCCAATTTTAGTTGTACGTCCATTTGTTATTGGTGAAAAAGCTAAGAAAACAGATTCACTAAAAATATTAGTTGCTACAGATGGATCGGCTTATGCTGAAGCAGCAGTAGATTATGCTACTAGTTGGAGTTGGCCTATAAACTCTGAAATAAGGGTCATAACAGTAATTGAACCCCTTTCAACTTTAGGCCCACATACTACTCATTATCAACTCGCATCAGAACTACTAACAGCTTCACAAAAGTTAGTGGTAGCAGCTGCCGAAAAATTGCGAACAACAGGACTTCCTGTGTCTTATCATGTCAAAGGAGGTTTTGCTGCTGATGAAATAATCAATGAAGCAAAAGAATGGGGAGCAGATATAATAATTGTTGGTACACATGGAAGAAGAGGAATCTCTAGATTTTTACTTGGCTCAGTAGCAGAAAGTGTTGCAGCTCATGCACCTTGTTCAGTAACTATTGTAAAACATCCTACTCATCAAACAACCTCTGCAAAAACTTTTCAAAACACTAGAGATAGTGTAACAACTATGGGAACTGTAGGTTAATATACTCTGGTTAGTTTAACCAGAGTATATTGAGTTTTTTAGAGATGTTTATTTTGCACAAGCTCCACAAGTATTTGTGCTTGTGCCTAAAACAACTTTACTTAAAAATTCGCAAAAGTCTTTTCTAAGACCACTTTGCGTAGTGATGTTAGAGTTAAGTACTTGGTAAGAATCATTGTTTTTATTGTGTGCAGGCCAATTAGGTAAGCCTGTACCATTGGGATTGCCTGTTTTAGCAAAGTTTGACCAATATAAAAGCATGGTGTCAGCTAATTTTTTCTGGTCACTATTTGTAGGTATATTGTTGAAATTATTGAAAACAAATAACAACTCTTGACCATGGAAAGCCCCAAGAGCTTTTAATTGCCCTAGGTCAAATACATTAGTGAAGTTGTATATATATGTATTAGGTTGGTTTGCAGATGACATCAATCCTGCCCAACGTGCAGGACAAGCAAAAGCAAAATCTGTAAGTAATGTGTTAAAAGCTTCACGAGGGCTAGAATAACTAGAAGGAGGGTATTGTTTTAGTATTTGAGAACTGATGCTAGGAAATAAAGATTTTACTGTTTTACGATAACCGCTTTTAGTATCTATTGGTAAAGCTAAGGTAAATATAGTAGCTTCATCCTTATTTGTCCCAATCATAATAGGAACATTATTTTGACGGCCTGCTTGTATGGCTGTAATTGGGCTTTCCCGTAAAACATATCCATCTATATTAGGGCCATATACTACGCTTCCATTAAATCTATTGATTACACTAGCTTCTCCAGTAAGGGTTTTAAATATGTCTTGAGGGCTTTTACTACGTAAACAAGCTATAGGATCACTGCTTTTATCACAGCCAGCTTCTTTAACAAAACGCATTCCAAAATCTTCTGCACTTTCAGTTTTAGAGGAATTATCTCGTAGAGGGACATTAACTCCAAATCCTCCACTTTCAACTATGGCTCGTTGGAATTTTCCGGCTGCTAATGGTGAGCCAACTAAACATGAAACATTTAGCCCTCCTGCTGATTCACCAAAAATTGTTATGTTGTTGGGATCACCACCAAAATTTTTAATATTTGCTCTTACCCAATCAAGTGCTAGGATTTGATCTAGCAGGCCATAATTTCCTGAACTTCCATTTGGGTCTTCAGCGCTTAATTGAGGATGTGCTAAAAAGCCAAATTGAGCAAGCCGGTAATTAATAGTAACTACAACCACACCACCTTTTTCTTCTAGGTTTTGCCCATCATAGAGTGCTGTTGAAGATGCTCCTTGAACATTTCCTCCACCATGAATAAAAAACATTACAGGTCTTAAAATTGGTTCTGCATTTTTGGGTGCCCAAATATTTAAAGTTAAACAGTCTTCATCTCCCATAAAAGTTTTTGTGGTGCTTAAAATATTTCCATCCGCAGGGCCAACTTGGCAACAGCGTTGTCCAAATTTTATCGCATCTAGCATTCCAGATCGGGGTTTAGCCAATTGAGGAGCCTTCCATCGAAGATCCCCTACAGGTGGTTGAGCATATGGTATGCCTCGGAAAGCAATTGTGTTTCCTAAAACTTCACCTCTTACAGGGCCTTGTTCTGTCATTATCGGTTGGCTAAGTGTTTGTGCTTTCAAAGTGTTAGCCAGCAGAAATATTATTGATGTTAATAATAAAAAATAATTTAATCTACGTGTTTTTATTGTAGTCATGTTGCCTCCTAATTAGATAAGCGCAAAAGTTTTTTTATATTTTAAGATCAGGTTAAGGATCAATGACTTGCAGCAGTTATATCTGTAAATTACACTAAATTTTTACAACCAAATCCATCCTAAAATCAAACTATATCGAGGTATTTATGCTTAAACTCCAAAAAGTCAGAACACTCTGGCTTTGTGTTGTTATTTTACTAATAGTTTTTAGTTATATAGGAGGTTCATTAGCTGATAATAGTTTGGAAACTTCATCCTCATCCTCAACAGAAATTGCTCCTTTAGCTTTTAGTAGTTGTCAAACTGCGACTTTTGGTACTCCTACGAGTTTTAGTACAGGTGGAAGTGGTTCTCAGGCCATTGCTGTGGCAGATTTTAACCATGATGGGAATCCTGATTTAGTAACTGCAAACCTTCTCACTAACGATATTTCTTTGATTTTAGGGAATAAAACAGGCTCATTTACTAGTGTAGGGACTTTTAAGACTGAATTAGGTATGGGGCCTCGCTCAATTGTGGTAGGTGATTTTAACCGTGATGGTAGCCTAGATGTAGCTACAGCAGATTTTATTACTAGTACTGTATCTGTCTTTTTAGCTAATCCAATTGCTGGAGGATTTTCCATTGCAACTAATTTTGCTCTTGGAGATGGAGCTATTGGGCCTATATTTATTACTACAACAGATCTTAATAAGGATGGCATATTAGACTTAGTAACAGCTAACTTTAGTACAGCAAATATTTCTATTTTGTTTGGAGATGGAGTAGGTGGTTTTGGCAATATTAATAAGCTTGAACTAGCCCCAACTATTGGCCCTAGATCTATAGTGGTAAATGACTTTAATCGAGACGGAAACCCAGATTTAGCTATAGCAAACTTTAATACCAATAACATTTCGTTGCTTTTAGGAAATGGGAGTGGTGGGTTTTCTCCTCAAGTTGTTTTAGATCTTCAAGGTGGACAAATGCCTTTTTCTATTGTTGCTGCTGACTTTAATCGAGATGGTTTTGTAGATTTAGCTACATCCAATAACAGCAACAATATTTCAGTTTTATTAGGAGGGGCTTCAGGTTCATTTAGTCCTGCTACAAACTTTGATTTAGTAACAGGTACAGGGCCACAATCTATTCAAGTAGGAGATTTTAACCGAGATGGAATTTTAGACATAGCTACAGCTAATGCAAGTAGTGGAAATGTTTCTACTTTGCTAGGAGATGGAGATGGAAAATTTAGTCGTCCTGTAAGTTTTACATTACCAGAAGCAAAAGGTATTCAATCTTTAGTTATAGCAGATTTCAATCATGATAATAAATTTGACATAGTTACAGTTAATCAAACTTCTAATGTAGTATCAGTTTTGTTAAATGATTGTGCTGTTTCTTGTAGAGGAAGTCTTAGTCTTGCCAGCAATGTGACGATTACTGATACTGTTGGGCCACAAGCTATGGCTGTAGCGGATTTTAACCGAGATGGAATAATGGATGTAATTACGGCTAATCCTGGTAGTGGAAATCTTTCTATGTTGCGTGGAGATAAAAATGGGAATTTTGCTGTTAGTAACAGGTTTACTAGTGGAGGGATGCAGCCTTTCTCTATCGCTACAGGCGATTTTAATCGGGATGGTAATGTAGATGTTGTTACTGTAGATGTATTTACTTCAAATGCATATATGTTGTTAGGCGATGGAACAGGTTCTTTAGGTACACCTAGTACCATAGATCTTACTAGCACTCAACCTGTAGCTATAGTTGCAGATGATTTTAACCGAGATGGTAATTTAGACATAGTAATAGCTAATGCTGGAAATAGCACAGTTTCTCTTTTATATGGCACAGGAAATGGTCAATTTTCTGCTCCAACTGATTTTCCTCTAAATGGTGGTTTTGGCCCATTTGCTTTGGCAGTAGCAGATTTTAATCAAGATGGTTTTCTAGATGTTGCTACTGCTAATTTGGCTAGCAATAATGTTTCTATCTTGTTAGGTTCATCTTTTGGTTTTAGTTCCAATGTAAATAATTTTGGTGTGACTAGTAGTAATCCTAGAGCAATTGCTACAGGGGATTTTAATGGGGATGGTGCTATTGATATCATAATAGCTAACTCTGGTAGTAATAATTTGTCGCTTTTATTAGGTGATGGTAAAGGAAACTTTACTGGTACAAATACTATTGCTCTGCCTGATGCTTTGAAGCCTAGTTCAATTGTTGTAGCAGATTTTAACCTAGATGCTAATTTGGATTTAGCTGTTACAAATGCAAATAGCAATAATGTTTCTCTCCTATTTGGCAATGGAACAGGAAACTTTGTATTTGATAGAAATCTAACACTAAGTAAAAGTAGAAACCCTGTTGCTATTATTGCAACAGATGTTAATCGAGATAGTATTCCTGATTTATTAATAGCTAATAATGGTAGTATTGATGTTTCTGTTTTACTTAATTTGTGTAATTGCAATATCACACTTGCGCCTACAAATCTAGCCATAGCTCAACGCAATACAGCTTATAGTCAAAAAATAATAGCTAATAATGGTACTAGTCCTTATGTATTTTCTATTTCAGGTGGTTTGTTACCAGCAGGATTTAGTTTGTCCTCAGCAGGAGATATAACAGGTACTACTCAAGATACAGGTATTTTTACTTTTACACTTACTGTTACAGATAGTAGTGGTTGCAGCATTAATCAAAACTATAGCCTTTTAGTTAGTGCAGATCCAGCAGTTAGTCTAATTATAGAGACTGTTGCTAATGCTAATGTTGGACAAGCTATTGATGTTGCAGTTAGGGCAGTGGATGCTAATGGTAATAATGCTATTGGTTATACAGGAACTGTAAGTTTTTCTAGCTCTGAGCCTAGTGATGTTTTGCCAGCAAATTTAAGTTTTGTTTTTGCTGATTTAGCAAGCAAAACATTAGCTAAATCTGTTTTATTGCAAAAAACTGGTAATCATAGACTTACAGTTACTGATGTTAATAATCCTAATTTAACAGGATTTGTTGATATTCAAGTAAATAAAGCAGAAACAAGAATTTTGGTTAACTCTTTAGAAAATCCAACAAGTGTTAATACTCCAGTTTCTTTTAGTGTAGTTGTAAGCTCTGTTAATCCAACAACTGCTGTTCCAACTGGTACTGTAACTTTTGTTATTGATGGAGTTGAACAAAGCCCAATAACTGTTGTCAATGGAGAAGCTAATTTAGTTATTGGTAAATTAGGAGTTGGAAACCATCAAGTTATAGCTAGATATGATGGAAATGATATTTTTGCTCCTAGTATTTCTCCTAGCTTTATTCAAAAGATTACTAGCAATAAAAATAATGATGGACAATAGAAGCTAATCAGCAGCATTAGCTTCTTTATTCATCCTTGTAGAGATTAGTTGTTCACTTTGTTGGAGTTGTTGGAAACCATGACGCTCTAATTTGTCCCAACGCTTGATCCCTTTTAGTAAACGATAATAAGCGCATATTCCGTAAATATACCAGATGAATTGGTTGGTTAGTAAGTAAAGAGGTGAAATTAACCAAATATAAAACCTTTGTTTTTTAGGCAAAGGAGCAACCATAAATTTATAGTGTAAGGTTAAAAGTATCCAAAGTGTTGCTATATCAATAACTAATCTTAGGATTACTACACTAGCAAGAAGCTTAGCTGAAATAGGGAAGGTTTGGTAGATTAGCTGATGAGCTAAAACAAAATAAGTAAAAATTGACCAAAGTGGGCTAACAGCATCTATACATTTGATTGGTAGCATAAAGATGCCTAACACACCGTAGCTTGGTCTAAATACTATTTGACGATAACGAAGAAGTGTTTGCAAAAAGCCTTGGAACCAACGAATTCTTTGACGAATAAGTCCCATAATAGTTGATGGGACTAAAGTATAAGCAAGTGCATCAGGTACAGTTACCATTTTATAAGGGATTTTGTTTCTTAAATGATGTTCATGAAGTCGGTAAACTACTTCATAATCTTCAGTAATTGAGTTTGGATCAAAACCTTTACATTCTCTTAAAACCTTTGTACGAAAAGCACTAAAACTTCCTGAGACTAAAAGTAAGGTGTTGATAAAACCCCATCCAAAACGCCAAACAAATCCAGCAGAATATTCAATCCATTGAACCTTAGGTAAAAAACCTTCTGGTAGTTGTCCTGTATCAGAAGCTAAAATTTCGGCTGGAATACCATTAGCTGCTTTTACTGTTCCTCCAGCAGCAACGATTTCTTTATTATTGTTAATTGCTGCAACTAAACGCTCTATAGCATTAAGATGCAAAAAAGAATCTGCATCAATTGTTATAAAAATCTCTCCACTACTAATATTTAAAGCTGAATTAAGACCATCTGCTTTTCCAGAATGTTGTTTATCAATGACTTTTAAGTTTGGCAAAACTGTACTTTGATAATAATTAAATACTTTATTGCTAGGAATATTACCAATTAATTTAGGAGTAATAACTTTTAGTTGATAAGTATTTATTAAAGTTTGCAAAGTATTATCTGTAGAACCATCATTGATAACAATAATTTCAGTAGGTTTAAGTGTTTGTCTAAGGATAGAATTAATACTAGTAATAATTACTTCAGCTTCATTAAATACAGGAATAGCAACAGTTATATTGGCTGATTTTAGTTTAGGTGACTTTTTAGAACTCTGTTTTAAGCTTTTTAAGCCTAAATAAGATAGAACTAACATCAAAATAGAAAAAGTCAGTCCATGAAAGAGATAACCTAAAAACAAGGAAATAAAAACACTTATAGAGCTATGGTAAAAATAAAAACTTAGAATTGTTAAAGTTGCTGCTCCACCTAAAAATATAAAGATCATTAACCAGGCGGTAAAATTGGAGACTTTGTTTTTCATGAAAAACCTTATAAATTAAATTAAGTTTAAATGAATAGTTTATGATGTCTAAAAAAATATTTTGTATGTATACTAAATGCTAAAACTTTATAAATTATAAAAAAGTTCCTTCAATAATAAACTAACTAAGGGATTAACTCATATTAGCCTAGCAGATTATTTGCTAGATTTTAGCAAGGCAATGAAGAAAATTTTTTTAACTATAATTTTATTTGTGACTTTTGCTATTAACTTAGTAGTAATGGCTCAAAACCCTACTTCAAACCATCAAACTACACAAGAAGATACTATTTTGAAATTTCAAACTGATCTCATTATCTTGAATGTTACTGTACAAGATAAAAATGGAAGTTTTGTTTCAGGGTTAAAAGCTGATGACTTTCAGGTTTTTGATAACAAAACTCCAGAAAAAATTAGTTTTTTTTCTCAAGAAAGTGTACCTATTAGCTTAGGTTTAATTATAGATACTTCTGGTTCAATGCGTTTTAAATTACCTATGGTGATAGCTGCTGCTAAAGAAATGCTAAAAGCTTGTAAGGCAGAAGATGAAGTATTTATAGTTAATATGAAAGATGCTGGCAATATTAAGTTAGTCCAGCCTTATACATCTAATTTTAATCAAATCAACAAGATACTAAATGATTTTGTTGCTGGAGGAGGGACAGCTTTATTAGATGGAATTTCTAGAGCAAGTAATTATTCAGAGGAAAAATCTAAAAATCGTCGTCGAGCTTTAGTTGTAATGTCTGATGGAGATGACCGTTCTAGCACTCTTAATCAAGAACAACTAATTAAACAGCTAAGGCAAGCAAATACACAAGTTTACTTGCTTGGGTTTCCAGAAGGTTTTGTTGCACCAGATGGTAAATTTATTGACTACTCACTCCCAAAAGCTAAAAAATTACTTAAAAAAATTTCAGAAGAATCTGGTGGAGAAACCTATTTTCCTACTTCATTAACAGAACTCACTCCAATCCTAGATAAAACTTTTGAAGATTTAAGAACTCAGTATACAATAGGTTATTATCCAATGAATGCTGCAAATGACAAAAGTTGGCATAGTTTGGAAGTTAGATTAAAAGATAAGAAGTTAAAATATACAATTCGTACTAAAACAGGCTATTTTGCTAACCAGAAAACAGATCAAGTCAATTGTTTAACATGTGATTAATAAAACTTATGGCAAAAAAAGGTAATATCTTAGTTATTGATGATGAAGAAATTATGCGAGATGTTTTGGAAAGTTTGCTTTTCCAAGATGGCTATCGTGTAGATTTAGCAAAAACAGGTGAAGAAGGTATAGAACGCTATCAACAGAAATCCTATGATGCTGTGCTTCTAGATGTTTCTATGCCAGGAATTGGCGGAATAAAGACACTAGAAGCTTTACTTAAGATAGATCCAGAAGCTATTATAATAATGATTACAGCTTATGCCACATTTGAAACAGCTGTAACAGCGTGGCAACAAGGGGCTTTTAGTTGTATTCGTAAACCTTTTGAGAATGAATATATTTTACGTACAGTTGCTAGCGGTATTACTCGAAGACATAAGGATGAAGAGCGTAGAGAATTAAAGAAAACTCTGCGGCGTACTTCTCAAAAGAGTGAAATAATTGCCAATAGCAAAAAAATGCAAGCTGTAATGGAACAAATTGAATTAGTGGCTCCAGCTAGAACCACAGTATTAATTCAAGGTGAGTCTGGCACAGGTAAAGAATTAGTAGCTCGTGCCATTCATTTTGCTAGCCCTAGAGCAGAAAATGGTCAATTTGTTACTGTTAACTCTGGAAATATTCCAACAGAATTACTTGAATCAGAGTTATTTGGACATGTTCGAGGGGCTTTTACTGGGGCTGTAAGTGCTAAAAAAGGGCTTTTTGAAATTGCTGATGGTGGGTCAATTTTTTTAGATGAAATTGGCAATATTTCTCTAGAAACTCAATCTAAACTCTTAAGAGTGATCCAAGAAAAAGAATTTATTCCTCTTGGAGATATACATGTTCGTAAAGTAGATACTAGAATTATTGCAGCTACCAATGTAGATTTACGCCAAGCTGTTATGGAAGGTAGGTTTAGAGAAGATTTATATTTTAGATTAAATGTTATTTCTATAGATTTACCTCCTTTGCGAGAGCGTACAGAAGATATTTTACTTTTAGCTAAGCACTTTATCGAAAAATACAACAAAGAAAATCAACGTAATGTTTGTGATGATCTTAAACCTGAAGTACTAGCTGCACTAGAGGCTTATTATTGGCCTGGAAATGTAAGGGAACTAGAACATGCAATAGAAAGAGCTGTAGTATTATCTCGTAGTCAGATATTAGAGCTTGAATGTTTAAGACCTGAAATACTAAATCCACAACTTTCACTTGCTAATAATGGTGGACGAGGTTTTGTAGGGCAGTTTGATATGGTGCATGGTGTGTCTTTCTATGATGAAGTTGCACGCTTTGAAGTATCATTAATTAAACAAGCTTTGGAACATACAGGAGGGCATCAAAGTCGAGCTGCTAAATTGCTTGGCTTGAATGCTACAACACTTAACAGTAAAATTAAAACTTATAACATTAGATTCTAAACAATAGTAAAATAAAGTTATCTAAAAACTCTAAATCTCATATTAAGAAATTTAATTTAAGATATATATAGGATACTTATGAAAAGAGAAAAAGAAAAAATAAAACATAAGAATTACGAAAATATACGTAGGGCATTATTTCAAATACCTCGTCAACATGCTGGGCAAATGAAAGAGCTAGCTGAGTGGACAGGGATAAATTATGATAGATTACGTAGAGCTACTAGTGATGTGGAAACTACTCGTGAAGGTAGAGATATTTCTTTAGTAGAAGCTTTAAGATTAATGGAAGCTGCTGAAGATTATTCTTTGTTATTTGCAATTTGTACAGAGCTTGGTTTTGAAACTCCACACCGATTAGAACAAGAATTACCTCGTAAAATAGGTTGTGAAGAACTTACGGAAGAAACTTTAGAAATCTCTTCTAATATTGGTGAATTATCTGCAATTATTAAAGGTGCTGTGGCGGATAATCGTATCAGTGAAATAGAAAAGAGACAGATTTTAGATGTTGTAGAAAAATCTCAGAATGAGCTAGAAAAAATTCGTCATATGGTATTAAAAGCTTCTTAGGTAAGTTTTAAAAAGCAAAACCCAGCGAAACTTTTCGCTGGGTAAAAATATTAGATATAAAAAATAAACCTTATTGAGCAGAGTTTTTGTGGCTATCAACGATTTCTTTAATAGCTACAAGTACTGCACGTGCACGAACTGAAGATGGTAGTTTGCCTTGTGGATCAAGATCTATTGCACTTTTTAAGTCATTTACAGCTTCAGTTAACTTTCCTTGATTAAAGTAAATTTCACCACGACCTGACAATGCATCAATGTTTCCAAAATTAAAATCAAGGGCTTTGCTATATTCTACTCGAGCTTCTTCTAATTCGCCCATTTTATGGTGAACTGCTGCTAAATGACAATGGAAAACACTATCATAAGGATCTGCTTCTACTAAACCTTTATAAATTTGCTTAGCTTGATCTAATTTTCCAGATGAAAGCATCTGATAACCTACTTCAGCAATACTATAAAGTTGTTGGCGAGAAAGTCCCAAAAATTCTGCTAAAGTGATTTCGCCATTAATTAGCATTTCTGCTAACTGTGGTGGTATTTCAACTTCTGGAACATTACTAGTTTGCTCACTCATGTAAATCTCCTAAACTAACTACTTTAAGCATTCAAGTTTTGGTTGAAACGGCCAAGAGAAAGTTGGTTAGTAAGATTTATCACCTTGGATAATGCAACAAAAATATCACCAACAGCTTCAAGAGATTTACCTAAATCTGCTTTGCTACGTTTTTGAGTAAATGGATTTGGTTTAGCTGCTGCTAAGGTATCTCCTATTGAATCAAATACTTTTCCAAGTGCATTAAATACAGCTTGTGCCCAGTTTTGACCACCACCAAATTGATTTGTTGTTTTTACTAGTGGAGCAATGTCTTTACCAAGTGTGAATGTTTCACCACCATTAGTTGAGCCAATAATTTCTTTACCTTTGAATGTCCATTGAGCTGTATTTTGACCCATTACAATTACATCTTTACCACCAAAGTTATTTACACTAGCAAAACCATCTTGGGTAATGTTACCAATTTGGCCTTTGCCTTTGTCTATGTTGTTTACTAATACACGATCATTGCCGCTGATGATTTCTAATTGTTTTGTTACAGTGTTGCCATTACCATAAGGTGTTGTACCAACATTGATACGAGTTCCATCACCAAGTACAAAGGTAGTGTCACGTTTGAAGTCAAAAGTTTGTTTACCATCTAGTTTAACGTGAGGATCACCCCAAACTTCTGTTTTATGACCATCTGGGCCAGTGATATTCCAATTAAATTGGCCTGTTGGCTCAATTTTATAACCACCAGGAGTAGTGATAACACCATTTTCTGATTTTAAGCTTCCACTTGGGTGACAGCTATTTTCAACAGCAGGAGGTTGTACTGGAGCAGGTTGACAGGATTGAGCAGGTTGAGAAGAAAGTTGATTTACTAAATCACCTATGGATTCTAATAAAGAACCTACACTTTCTAAAACTTTGCCTAACTCAGCATTTGAACTAGCCGCATCTGTTCCTTGTGTTCCTTGAGGTTGCCAGCAGTTACGAATATTGTTGATTTCGTTGCGCCAGGAATCACTGCCCATACTATTATTTAATTGATTGAATGCCATAAATTTATCCTCCCAAAATATCCTTATCTATTTGTGATAATTGATGTTAATAAAATTTTTAGATGTAAAATTGTCTTACGCTCTACTTTTCGGCAGAAGTTAGTTGTAAGTTGCTTACAAATTGCAGAAGAAGTAAAAATTTTACATATTACAAACTATAGTAAATTTTCTCTTAAACACACTTAAGCTTCACCTTTTGCTAGCCTAATTGCATTGCCAGGTTTTAGCATTAAAGTACATCTAGAAACGCTAATTAACCTTTGACGGTGATCTCGAATTTCTATTTGCCAAACCATTAACTTAGCCCCAATATGAACAGGTGTTGCAACCGCAGTTACTACACCTCTAGAAATAGATCTTAGATGATTAGCATTAATCTCTACACCTACAGGAGTAAACTGAGTTAAATCTGTATTAAGAGCTGCTCCAATCGAAGCGGCAGATTCAGCTAATACAACAGAAACTCCACCATGCATAATTCTTGTAAATTGGTGGACATGTTCGCTTACTGCCATTGATAACACTACTCGTTTAGGGTCAAGTTCTTCAACTTTAATGCCTAAAGTGTCATGCACAGTTTTAACTGAATGAGTATTAAGTAATTCTAATAGTTGCATATTGTTTTTTAGTTCCTGAGAAAATTTTTACATCTTTAACTTATTGAGCTTGTTTACTGGTTTTAGAAAGATTTTGTAACCAAGAAGCACGAATTTTTAGTTGTTCTGGAGTTGGTTGAGCTAACTCTATGATTTCATAATTACTTATTTCTTGAAATCCAATTTTTACATTTAGACTTTTTTCCTCATTACCTCGTTTAACCCTAACTTTTACAACTTGGTCAATCTTATCTGCTATATATTGAAACACTTGACCTAGTTTACGTTGAGGTTCTAAATCATCTACAAACAAAAGAATATCTCCTTTTTGTAGTCCTGCTTGTGCAGCAGGGCTATTAGGAGTTATTTCTGCAATAACAACTTGACCAAGATCATTAGTAATAGGACTTATGCCTAATACTGGTCTTTTACTTGTGTTTTTCTTTAGTGAAAATCCGGCGTAGTTATAGAAGGTTTCATAAGCAATAGCGTCAGACCCTAAAACATATTTCTGGAAAAAGTCTTTATAATTATGTTTGGTAATATTATTTATTACTTGGATTAGATCATTAGTCGAAAACCCTCTATTTTTCTTATAGTGTTCTTGATAAAGAGTACGCATTACATCATCTAAACCAGCTTCTCCATTAGTATCATGTCTAATAGATAAATCTAGGAGTGCTCCTAGGTTAGCTCCTGTTGTGTAGTAGGAAATTTCAAAAGCTGTTCCTGTATCATAACCTAACCAAGTAGAAACGGATGAATCTGATGGAGAAATATAATAATGCGCTTCATTGTTTTCAATATTAGTTGCTAGATTAGCAAGAACACTTAAAAAAGTGCTTTGATCATATATTCCAGCACGATATAGAGCTAATGGTCCATAGTAGCTTGTAAAACCTTCTGAAACCCAAAGCAGGGGAGTTTCATTTTCTCTAGAATAATCATAAGGCCACATTTCACTAGGTCTAATTCGTTTTACATTCCAGAGATGAAAAAATTCATGAGATGCTGTGCTTATTAGGTCTGAAGGATCGGCTATTTCACCACTTGGAGCAAATGCTACAAATGAATTGGAATGTTCTAAGGCTCCACCTGCATTTGATTCTGGACGAGCAAAAAAATAGAAATGAAGATATTTATCATAAGGTAAATCATTAAATGTCTGGCTATGAGCAATTGCCATTTTGGTAAGAAGTTGAGTGAATTTTTGACTCTTTTCCTTAGAAAATGTTCCTGCTGGAGTAGCAATAAAATAATGTTTTTTACCTAACACTTCAAATGGTGTAAGATCAAAATTTCCCATTTCTGTTGGTGAATCTACTAGCGTGTCATAATCGGATGCTGTAAAGATTTTTGGATCAGAGGTTTCTGTTAGAGCAGAAATAATCTTCCAATTGTTAGGTATATCAAAAATTACTGTAAATGGAATATGGCGTTCTTTACCAACTTGCAAAAAAAGTTGTGTTCCTGTGAAGAAAGCAAAATCTGAAGAAATTTTTGCTTGGTTAAGAGCCAAGATATTTGCTCGATAATCAAAATCTATTTTTATGGAATTAATGCCTTTAGTTGTTATTTCCCAAGATTGTTTACGTGTTCTTTGATAGCTAACAAGCTCATTTTTACTATTAGTAATTTGAAATCTTAAAATATTCTTACCATAGTTTTCTATAGTATACCAACCAGGTGTCCATACTGGTAAGGAAATATCTAGGCTATCTTGAGAGATATTTTTTACTTCAGTAGTGACATGGAAAAGCTGTTGTTGAACACTAGCAACTTTAACTGTGTAACTAACATTGAGTTGTTGAGTTTCAGCTAGAGATAGTTGAGGAAAAAAAAGCAGACCAACAAGAGAAAGAAAGAAGAAAATATTTTTCATAAGGTTAAGACCATAAATATATTTACTTGTTTGAAAACTAACTTTATATATGATTTTGGCGGTATTCTGGCTAATTATAAGGAAGTTTTAATTTTCAGCAACAAGATCATTAGAAGTTATTGCTGATTTTAACAGTATTTAGCAAAGAGTTTTTCCAAAAGTAAAAAGACATAGAGTATTTACCCTATGTCTTTTTTAATGTTCTACAAAGTCAAAAGAATACTAAGTCCAGAGAGTGTCAATAGGTGCATAAGCATCTTGATAAGCGTTAGGTACATATTCAAATCCACGTTTAAAAGGATCATCTTGACGGATTGTAGTGTAATCAATACCTAAGGCTGAGTATATTGTGCAAAAGATATCTTCTGGTCTAATTGTAAGTCCACGAGACCAACCAGGATCTAGAGTAGAAGAGCCCATTGGATCAGTTGAACCTATAGGACGACCTCCACGAACACCAGCACCAGCAAAGAGACAAGACATTTGTAAATAGTGATCTCTTCCTTGTTGATTGTTAGGTTGTCCAACTGTTCGGCCAAATTCACCCATTGCTACAATTAAGGTTTCGTCTAATAAAGTCTTTCCAGCAGTTTTGCCAGGGGTTTTAGACAAATCTGCTATAAGTTGACCTAGTCCAGCATCTAGAGCTTTTGCTGGGCCATAGATCCCTTGTTGGGAATAGATATTTGAGTGATTATCCCAACCACCTAGATTAATTTGTACAAAATGAGATCCAAAATCTGCTTTAACAATATTGCGAGCAACTAAACAAGCATTTCCAAAACCATTGTTTCCATAAGCCATAGAATCATTTTGAGAGAATTGGAAAATAGATTGAACATCTGAATTGTACATTAAGCCACGGCCTTGTTCGTAAACAGATGCCATTTCGTCTGAACCATCCCCTAAAACTACTTTTTGGCGATAGTCTTGATCTAAAGCTTGAAGGGCAGTATAACGGCTTGCAAATCTAGCTTCACCTACTGGATTAGTAGAATTAGCTAGTCCTGTTGCAGTAGGTGTAACACCAAATGGAGCAAACTGAGCAGGGAAGTAACCTCTACCAGAAAGATTTCCAGCATTAAGAGCAATAAAGCCAGGAAGCTTTTGATTAGTGGTACGGCGGTTTTCATACTCTAATGCTACTACTGAACCAATATTTGGAGCTATTTTAGAAAGACCACTTGCAGGATTACGACCAATTTGAGTCCAAGTTTGTGCTAATGCATGAACTAGAGCATAAGCACTCATTGAACGAACTACAGCAATATTAGAGAGTTGGTCAGCAAGTTTAGGTAGCAAGCCTTGAGGCCAACGTAGTTGACCAATTGTAGTAGGGGCAAAATCTTTAGGTGTCCAACTACCTTCTTTTAAGTCAAAAGTGTCTGTATGGCTAGGAGCACCATCTAAATGGATATAGATACAATTACGAGCAGTGTTTTCTAATTTAGGCTTAGTTTGAGCTAATACTTCCATTGGTTTAGCAACTTTGGAAAAGAAGTATCCAGATAAACCTAAACTTGCTAACTTAAAGAATTCTCTTCTATTTAAATCCATTCCACCAAGGAAACTTTGTCTATATTTAGGTAATCTATTTTGTGCATCAAGCAATTCTTTTTGTTCTTTATTCATGGTTTTATCTCCTTGCTGCCATTAGTAGTTAAATGTGAAATCAATCTTGTTGAGTAAAACCCACATCAAGTCTTCAGCGCCTTGTGCACGGTTTGGTTTCAACATATTGAGTGCTTGATTCATTTCTGACTTATTTGGATAGCGGGAAAGAACTGTTAAGAACATATCTTCCACTAATTTTTGGTCTTGACTATCAGCAGCAAGTAGGCGACCAACTGTACTAGTTGCATTTGTAGCATTAATTCTGCCATTAACAAAAGGACTATTCATTAATGATAGGCTTTGAGTTATGGTAGGTGTGCTGCTACGAGGCATATCATCACGGTTGCCTCTATCAAAAGCATTTAAGAATGTGCGACCAATTACAGCAGTTGCATCATTAGCACTGCGATCTCTGCGGTTAGCAGGTTCAACTGTGTCTGGTAGTTGCATAGCAAATTGAATTGGGTTGTTAAAGCCAAAGACTTTGTAGCTTGGGAAAATATTAGTAGCTACGCTAATAGCATCATGAAGTTCTTCTGCATCCAAGCGGCGAACAAACTTCCTAGCAAATAAAGGAGCATATTCTGCTTTCCAAGTACCATTATAACGTGAAGAAAGTTGATATGTACTAGATTGAGTGATAAGTCTCATTATAGCTTGTAAGTCATAGTTGCTAGCAACAAACTCATCAGTCAAACGTTCAAGTAGTGCTGGGTGAGTAGGTTGAATAGTAAATGGCTCTGGTGGTGGGTTGTTTGGATCAAGACGTGCTAAATCAAAATTATCTGCGGGTTCAACAATTCCCATATTAAAGAAGTGCTTCCAAAGATAATTTACTGTAGCACGAGCAAATTGACGATCTTTTGTTAGGATTCTAGCAAAAGCTGCTCGGTAAGGTTCATTTGATGCAGGTGTTTCATTGGTAAATATATATCTTGGAGTTACTACACTAGAGCCTCCACTTACTGGTTGACGTGCTGGACGATTGCCAGAAGTAGTATTTAAGTTGTAATTACCAGTTTGTAGATCAAATACATCAAAGTTATCTAAATTAGGTTGTCTACTTACAACATTTCTCTTAATACCTATGCGAGAGAAAAATGCTGACATTTCCCAGGCTTCATTGCGTTTTACACTAGTTGCCCAAACATTAAGCGCATTGGTATGCCCAGCCCCACTATGACAAAGTAAACAATCAAAAGTACTGATACCTAAAAATCTTGAGGTAGCTTGTACTAGAGTTGCATCATAAGTGTCTTGTGCTGGCCCCATTGGAGTGATGCCACCTAAAACATAGTTGGTTGCACCATTTTGGAAAGAGTTACCACTAGAACTAATTAAAGAAGTGACAAATTGATTATAAGGAGTATTTTGCGCAACAGAAGTTTTTATTGTTTGATAAAAGGCGTTGCGTCCTTCTTCAAATCTATCAATATTTTGTGCAAATGCACTATTTTTTAGTAAGTCTCCAAAAAACATTGTCCAGCGATCTACATATTCTGGAGAACCAATTAAAGATGCAATAACTGCATCACGTTTGTTTGGAGATGAATCACTAACAAATTGACGAACTTTCTCAGGACTAGGAATACGTCCTGTTAAATCCATAGTTACACGACGTAAAAATTCTTCATCGCTAGATAATGGAGCTGGGCTAACTCCAGCATCATCCATTTTGCTAAATATTTCATTGTCAATGAAATTGCGACGTGGAATTCTTGCATTAGCTTCATATGTATGACTAGGCATTTTAGCTGAAGCTAGTTCTGTTGCAGTAGATAGCTCTAGAGCATATTCTTTAGGATCAACAAAGGTCTTCTTTTTTGTTAAAAATGTACAATCACCAACTGTTGGCGCTTCTCTAGGAGTAGAGCCAACAATTGCTTCTATACCTATTCCATTCTTAGGGCCTTTAGCTGATGAGCTTAATTGAGTATTTGCTAATACGGCTATAGAAACAAAACCTAATATTACTAACCGCTTCATTAGATTTCTACTCATGCGTTCCTCCCTATAATCCTCAATTATTATATATTTTTATTATAATTTTGATTGTGTCTTAAAATTTTTATCTGGTTGATGTTTACTTAGACTCTACCATTTTATAAAAAGTTTGAAAAATTTTAAAGTTTTTATCTACTACAATACTGTAAGTAAAAACAAGTAGTCTACTAACCTTTATACTATTCATACTAATTATCATAATTGTTTTATTATTGTATTTCTGGTATTTTAACAATTACGCCTTAGTTAGTTATTATTAGTAATAGTTTATAGTTTCACAATAAACCTTTATATCAAAGTATATCAAGCTACAAAAATAAATAATACTATCTAGTTAAAGCAGGTATAAGCTTTATTCAAGGATAAAACTTCTTGGAGAGATAATTAATGCTTACAGTAAAGTTAGCTTCAAAATATAGTGTTCTCTTAGCCGTAATCTTATTGTTTGCTGGCTTAAACACTTCACAAGCTCAATCAAGTGGTGGAACCACAGGTGCTATTTTTGGAACAGTGAAGGATCAACAAGGAGCTTTTATAGGTGGTGCAAATATAACAGTTAAAGCAATCCAAACAAATGTAATAACTAGCTGCCAGTCTGATACACAAGGTACATATCAATTACTCCATTTACGGCCAGGAAACTATGAAATTACTATAGAAGCTAATGGATTTACTAGACAAACTGTAACTACGGATTTATATGTTGGAGTTATTTCAGTTAATAATATTACTATGTCAGTTGAGGGTACAAAAGATGTAATTGAGGTTAGAGACAGTAGTATTAATTCAGTCAAAACAGAAAGTAGTACAAATATAACCTCAAAAAAGATAGAAATACTACCAATAAACAAACGAAACTTTTTAGATTTTTCACTTACTGCTGCACGTGTAACACCTGATAGGCTTCCCGCACAGGGAGTTGCTAATACGTCAGGATTATCATTTAATGGACAAAGCGCTAGGCAAAATATTATTAATGTAGATGGTTTAGATAACAATGATTATAATTCAGGAACGGTGCGGGCTACTTTTAGTCAGGAAGCTGTACAGGAATATCAAATAATTTCAGATGGTTACTCAGCAGAATTTGGACGTGCATTGGGTGGAGTAGTAAATATTATTACTAAAAGTGGAACAAATGACTTTCATGGGTCAAATTTTTTGTTTGTTAGAAATGAGGCTACTAGCGCTCGTGAACCATTTCTAAAAAATAAACCACCATTTGAGCAATATCAATTTGGGGCTACTTTTTCTGGCCCAATTAAGAAAGATAAAGTTTTTTTCTTTAGCGCTTTTGAGCGTCTCTCTGTAAAACAAAACAATGTAGTAACAATTTCTGATGGAACTATAAATTCTATTCGCAATGTAGGCTTTTTAATAAATAATGGAAATGTTCCAGTTGCGGTTGGGACAACTTCTGGTTTGTTGCGTGTTGATTTTTATGCTACGCCTAGAGATAACTTTAACATACGCCTTAACTCTTCTGGACGATATGATGGAGCATATGAATCTTTTGGCGGAATTGTAGCTGAATCAGCAGGAGGAGTTGAAAGATTAACGGAAAACTCTGTAGCTATAACTAATACATATACTAATCCTAACAGTGGTTTAATAAATGAGACTCGCTTTCTCTATAACCAACGTAATTTTAAGGTTGTTCCTCTAGAAGCTGGGCCACAAGTACAAATTGTTTCTCCTGAAGGAATGGTCACTTTTGGACGCTCAATTATTGCCCCTAAAAGATTACTAGGTAAAATTTTTCAAATTAGTAATACTACTAGTTTGTTAAAAGGTTCTCAACAGTTTAAGTTTGGAGCAGATTTAATCTATATATCTGACAGATCTCGTCTTACTGTAACAGAAGATGGAACTACAATATTTGCACCATTAGATTTTTCAAGTTTTGGTGCAACTTCAGGAGCAATATTTAGTGGGTTAGAAGCCTTTGATCCTTCAATAAGAACTAAAGAGCAACGTGCTTTTTTGATGCAATTAAGTAGAATTTTGCCAATGGCAATTTCAGGATTTCCTAAACTAGATTTAGCAAATTTGTCTTTACCAGTGTTTTATCAACAAGGATTTGCTCCTCAAACACTTGTTCCAACTAAACCAACACTTTTTGCAGCTTTTTTACAAGATGATATAAGGGTAAAACCTAATTTGTTAATTAAAGCTGGTATTCGTTATGATTTTGGACGCTCTAGTTTTGTCCCCAACAACAATGGTAATTTTGCTCCAAGGTTAGCTTTTTCCTATAATCCTAATTTTATGCAAAAGCTTAGATTAAATGGGTCTTATGGACTTTTCTTTGCTCCTGCACAGTTAGAAAACGCTGAAGTCGTAGTCCCACCAAATGCTCCTCGTAACTTTTTTATGCCATTTCCTTTTTCTATTCAAGCTTTTATGCAACCAACGCATAATTTCCCAGCTCAATCAGCTGTGCCAGCAAATGTTCCATTAATTCCTCAACTTACTGTAGGGCCAAGGTTTGATCCCAATATACTTGCTAGTTATACTCAGCAAATTAATTTAGATTTAGTTTACCAAATCAATAACAAGCTTAAATTAGATTTGGATTATAGTTTTGTGCGTGGACTTAGATTATTTCGCTCTCGTGATATTAATCCAATTACCAGACCTGTTGCTGGAAACCCTTTGGCAAGTTTTATAACAGGTCGCTTAGATCCTTCTATTGGTGCAATTATTGAGTTTGAGTCTTCTGCTGATAGTTATTATCATGGCCTTTCAACTTCACTTGGTGGACAGATATTCAATGGATTCACAATTTTAGCTCATTATACCTTTTCTAAAGCAATAGATAATTATGTTGATTTCTCTCCAACTATTGCAGCAATAAACCCTATTGACCCATTAAATCCTGGTCGTGAACGCTCACTTTCACTTCAAGATGTGCGTAACCGTTTTGTAGCTTCAAGTAGCTTTGAAACTGGCAAAAGAAGAAATTTATTGCTAAAAAATTTTACAATATCCTCAATTTTAACCTTAGAATCAGGCCGACCTTATAATTTAATAGTAGGTGCAGATTTGGATATGAATGGAGATTTTCCCCCTTCAGATAGACCTTTAGGTATAAGTAGAAATGCGGGGATTACTCCAGGTTTTGCTAATTTTGACTTAAGACTAACTCGCTCTTTTGAATTTAAAGAAAAAGTAAAGCTACAAGCTACTATTGAAGCATTTAACCTGTTCAACAGAGTAAATATTAGCCAAATTGATTCTACTTTTCCTCCTGATGTAGAAGGGCATTTTAATCTTCCTCGCCAAGAAAATGGCCGGTATATTGTTCCTCCTGATCGATATAGAAATGCTTTTGCCCCACGTCAGTTGCAGTTTGGCTTAAAAGTAATTTTTTAGTGTAATTATAGGTAGTATTTATGTGAAATAACTGTATAAATACTTATAGATAAGTGGTGGCGTTATTTTTCTGCATCAATAGCCACACGAAAACTTAGTTTTGCCTCAGCATAGGTTTTCATTTGCCATAATCGGTCAGTGATGGGATCTTTTCCTACTTTTTCATCTTTTCCTCTTAAAACTATAGAGTGGCTTTGAAGTACTTTGTCTGGTAATGTTGCAGTAGATCCTTGATAAAGAACGAACTCTGAGCTAGTCCATTCAAAATAATCATTTGCTATTTGTTCAACTCCTAGTTTGACATTATTTCTTGCTATATATTCCCATTCCGCTTCTGAAAGCAATCTATAGGTTTTGCCTGATTCTTTAGATAACCAAGCACAATAAGAATTAGCATCATTCCAACTTATATTAGTAACAGGTAATTCTAATATACTTGCCTCAGGAATGGCTGATTTCCAATGAATTGGTGGAAAATAATGGGTTGATTTAACAAATTCTGCGTATTGACGGTTGGTAACAAGAGTTCTTGAGACTTGAAAGGTTTTGATTTCAACTTTATGACTAGGTTGTGAATATTCATCTCCTGTATTAGAACCCATAAAAAAAGGTTCGCCTTTGACTAAAATAAATTGAGGCAGGCTATAAGTTAACTCTTTGGCTGAAAATGAATTTTGATATACTTTAAAGAAAAAAACTCCAGTAACAAAAACCAAAACTGCCAAACAAATCATTGCATATATTTTCCAAGATGATTTAGGTTTTTCAGTAGTTTTGGTCTGAATACTACTTTTTTCAAAGCCATTACTAGGCAAACTCTTAGATGAGTTATTAGGTAAATTAATAGGTTTTGGTTCTATAATTGCAGGTCTTACTATTTGTTTTGAATCCTTTTTTGGTTTTGGTTCTTCTATTTTGTCAAGGCTATCAAGTTCTGCTTTAAGCTCTAAAACACTTTCTTGACGTTCATTTGGAGATTGTGAAAGCCCTTTTCCAACAATATCGCTAAGCTTAGGTGTTACACCAGGACGCATTTCACTTAGTGATTTAATTTCTCCTATCATAACAGGAGGAACTTCACCTGTTAGCATTTCATATAAAATAAGGCATATAGTAAAAAGATCAGCACGAACATCTATTGGCTGACGGAAAAATTGTTCAGGAGCACAATATCTTAATGTCCCAGGAGCATTATCTGTTGTAACTGTGATGCTTTCATCTTCGGAAGGGAATTGATTATTAATTAACTTGACAATCCCAAAATCTACAACACTTACCAATAATTCATTATTGTCAAGTTCCCGGATTATTATGTTTTCTGGCTTGAGATCCCGATGAATAATTCCTTGAGAGTGTGCTTCATATAAACCTAAACATAACTGTTTAGTAATATGAATAGCTTGGCTTTCCTTCAGAGTTCCTTTTTGATTTAGCATTTTTCTGAGAGTAATACCTTCTATATACTCCATTACAATAAAGGGAAGTTGAGAAGATTTTATAATGCCAAAATCAACTATAGAAACAATATTAGGGTGTTTTAGTCTAGCTAGAGCATTAGCTTCACGTTTAAAACGGGATAGTCTAGTAGCATTGTTAGCTCTAGGATCAAAAGACATTAATTTAAGTGCAAAAACTTTTTTTAGGTCAAGATGTGTAACACGAAATACCCGTCCCATTCCTCCTTCACCAATAAGGGAGTCAACATGGTACTTTTCGTTTATAATGGTTCCTGTTAATGATTGTGCATCTAGCATATGTTAGTGTTAAATATTGCTAAACTAACTAATAACTATGAAAGTTGTTTAGAATTTATATTTTAGTTTAACTTTTTTTACATGATGAATAACCAAAAGCATTTAAGGCATATAGTTAAGAGTATTTTAATAATAGCTCTAATATTGATATTAAGCATAGTTGCTTTAGCTCAAGAGAGGCGTTTTGGTTTAGATGAAAATAGCTCTACAAAGGATAAAAAACAAGCTGATTCAGATGGACTTAGCCCTAGGCGTTACATACCAACAGAAACTAATCGCCGTTTTGGGCTAAAACCAGGGGAATCTGAACTTGAAACTGTAGTATTAGCACCACAAGCTCCAAAATCACTCTTAAGAATTGCACAGGAGTTTGCTGAACGAGGTCAGCTAGATCGTGCTGTTGTTAGTTATCAAAAAGCTATTACAGCAAAAGAAAAAACAAATCTAGCATATTTTGGACTTGGACATACTTTACTTAGATTAAATAAATTTGATGAATCTATTAAAGCATTTAATGAAGCATTGACCTTATCTCCAAATAATCCAGAGACTTACTTAAATTTAGGTGTAGCTTTTTATTGCATTGGTCAAAGTAATGAGGCTATTAAGCATTACAATCGTGCCATTGAATTGCGTAAGGGGGTTTTTGCTGATGCAGAGTTTAATTTAGCTCTAGTTTGGTTTCATCAAGGAGAGTTTGATTCTGCTATTAAACACTATAAAAATGCTATTGAACATCGCCCAATATATCCAGCTGCGTATAATAACTTAGGCTTGGTTTATGAACAAATAGGAGATTTTGATCAGGCTCTAAATAATTTTCAGTTGGCAATTAAACAAAAACAAGGCTTATATCCTTTAGCTCACTATAATTTAGGACGTTACTATTTTGGGCAGGGAAAATTTTTTCCTGAAGCAGCTAATGAATTGGAAACGGCTATTAAACAAAAAAATAATTTTCCTGAAGCATTTTTAGTACTTGGAAATGTATATCTACTTTATGAAACTATAAGTGGAAGGGATGCAGTAATAAAAGCTAAGGCTAATTATGAAAAAGCAATTACTTTATATAATGACTATGCACTAGCACATGAAAATCTAGCTATTGCATATACAAGGCTAGGAGAGAAAAAAGAAGCTTTTAAGCAATATCGCAGAGCCTTTAGTTTTTCTAGTAAATATTCTGCCTTTCTAGTGAAAAATTTATTAGCAACTATTACTGATAAAGATTCTTTTTATATTAATGATGAATTTAGTCGTCTTGAAGAGTTAAGTCAAATCAAATCAAATGATAGGCAAATAGAAAACTCTAAGGAAATTATTAGCTCTCTACTAGATGAATATGAACAATTACCTGAAGAAAAAAAGGCATTGGCTGATATTCATTATTGTTTTGGGAAAGTTTATATGTCGATGAATAATTGGAAATCTGCTGTAAATGAGTTTAATTATGCAGTAGAGTTATCTAATAATACTGATATAGAAGCTATTAAATCACTTCATTTAATCTATGTAACATTGCTGTAGCACTATAAGCAGTTTTTAATATCCTCAAGAAACTCACCAGCTTTTTGATAACGATGTTGAGGCATAGGAGCCAAGACTTTTTTAAGTATTTTATCTAGAGAAGGGGATAAAAATGGAAAAATAGTAGAAGGAGGGGGAAGCTTATGGAAATTACTTTTTGAACTAAGAATTTCTCTGAGATTAGATCCTTCTACAGGAATTGTTCTAGTAAGCATTTCATGAAAAACAACTCCAAGGCTGTAGATATCACAAGTAGGGCCAAGATTATAATCCATTATTTGCTCAGGAGACATATAATTAAGTGTGCCAATTATTGCTCCATCAGTTAAAGCCGTTCCTTCAGTAGTAATTTGTTTATTAGGAGCAAGTAATTTAATAATACCAAAATCAGCTAGTTTAATTATTTCAGTGTTATTTTGTTGGCCAATAATAATGTTAGCAGGTTTTATATCACGATGTAGTATATTGCGTCTATGAGCTACATCTAATGCTTCACAAATAGGTTTTAGGATTTCAAAGCATCTGTTTATAGATAATGGAGCAGCTCTTCTAATATAACTTTTTAAGTTTTCACCTCCAAGATATTCCATAACCATAAACAAAGTACCTTCTTGAGTTTGGCTAAATTCCAAGACTTTAATAATATTGGGGTGTGAAAGTGACCATCCAGCACGTGCTTCACGTTGAAAGCGTTTGATATCAGTCTTATCCTGTGTAGGTGAAGGATTCATAACCTTTATAGCTACAACACCTCCCAACAATAGGTGACTAGCACGAAAGACTGTTCCCATCCCACCTTCTCCAATTTTTTCTTCTATACGATAAGTATTATTAAGAGTTTTACCTATCAAATAGTTAAAGTACTCTTCAAGAGAAATATGAGAATGATTTTCTTCAGGATTTTCTCTATTTGAATAAGTTTCAGATGAGTTTTGACTAGAATCTTGTTTTAGATTGGTATCTTCATAAGTTTTGTCTTTAGGTGTAAATTGGCTAGCTGTTCTATTTTTGGCAAGTAGAGCTTCAACTTCTTTACGCACTTCTAAATCTGTACAATATTTGTCAAGGTAAGCATTTTCTTCTGAAGTATTTAGATTTATAGCTTGTTCAAACAAAAACTTGACTTGTTTTAGCTGGTCAATATTCATGACTACCTCACAAAACTAAACAGATTATGATTTTATTGTTGTAATTTTTTAGATATATTAGGGTAATTCTGGGATATCTCCTAAAATTGTCAACACAAATGCATCTGAGAGTTGATTGTTTTGATTGTTTCTAAGTTTGTTTGCTGTTTCTAGATCTAGGGTTGCCTTAGCTTGGTAAATTAAACTTCTAGTGTAATAGGCATTGGCACAATCAGGATCTATTTTTAAGGCTTGATAACAATCAAGCATAGCATTATCTAAATCCTGTTTAGTCTTATAAGCAAAAGCCCTTAGTACATATAAATTAACATTATTTGGATCAAGTCGAATAGCTTCACCATAGGTACTGATTGCTTCTTCAACCTTTTTATTGTAGTGACAAGCTAATCCTAAGTTATAGTAAGAAGAAGCATGCTTAGGGTTAAGTTTGACTGCTGTAGAGAAGTCGTTTTCAGCCTTTTCAATTTCCAATTTTTTCTTATAACTAAGACCACGATTATAAAAGGCTTCTATATGATTACTATCTAATTCTATAACTTTGCTAAAATCTTCTATAGCTAAATCTAACTCATTATTAGTTTGATGGCATAAACCCCGCTTAAAATAAGCCTCAGCATAATTTGGATCTATTTCAATTGCTTGATCAAAATTACTTATAGCTTCTTTTGTGTTTCCCATTCCTTGATAAGCAAGGCCACAATTAAAGTAAGCTAAATGATTATTAAAATCATAATCTATAGCCTCATTAAAACAATTAATAGCAAATTCGTACTCATTTTCCTCTAAGTGAGATAACCCTTGATTAATGCAATTTCTAATTAACTCTTTTACATTAAATTTAACTAAGTTAGTTTTATCTTCAATTATGCCTTCGTTTCTTAATGCAGATGCAAACTCTTTTGCTAGTTCTGCAATAGATTGCTGGCGTCTTTCACGGTTTTTTTCTAGAGCCTTAAAAACAACTTGTTCTATATTTTGAGGAATATCTTTGCGGACTCTCCTTATGGATTTTGGTTGTTCAAACATTTGTTTTCTTATAATTTCATAAGGTTCCCATAAGGAAAGAGGGAAAGGAACACTACCTGTAAGCATTTCATAAATAGTTATTCCAAGACTATATATATCTGAACGAACATCCAGATTTTTACCTTCACATTGTTCAGGAGACATATATTCTGGAGTCCCAATTATTTGTTTTGAAACACTAAAACCACTATCTTTATCGCTAGAAATACCGAAGTCAAGTATCTTAAGAGATATATTGTTTTTGATATTATCCAATAAGAAAATATTTTCAGATTTTATATCACGATGAATAATTCCTCTTTCATGAGCAGCTTGCATACCTGCACAAATTTGCTCAACAAGAAATCCAGCCTTTTTATAATTTAATGGCCCATTTTGATTGATCTCTTTTTTTAAGGTTTTACCAGTAAGTAATTCCATAGTAAGGTAAACAAGTCCTTCATTAATTGGCCCAAAATCAAGAACTTCTACTATATTTGGATGGTTTACCTTTTTAATTTTTAATGCTTCTAGAAGTAATCTTTCTACAGCATTTATTTCACTTGTAATCATATCAGGACGGATAATTTTAATAGCACATGGAGTATTGGTTAAAATATTAGTAGCCTTAAACACCATTGCCATTCCACCTTCACCTAGCTTTTCTTCAATGCAATAGGTCTCTTTTAAAATAGCTCCTATTAAAACTAGTTCACCATCTTTGGGGCAAAAAAGTACATCATCGCTATATGATTGATTACACTCAACACAATTTCTCATTACTACTTTTTCCAATACACAGAATTTAACAGGCCAAATCTTTAAACTATATTGTAGCCTTAATATTAAAATTTGTGTACTTATGTAATTCACTTACATAAGTAGATAAAATTTTTATAAAAGAAATTAATAAAATAGTTAAAAAACAAGAATTTAACAAGAGTAAGCCGGTAAAAATTAGGGAAAATGTTTAATAAAGAGAATAGTTACTTAATAATAGTTAGATATTTGGAGAAGAATCACTTAATTGATAGGTTTGTTACTATTGTAATAGTTATTTATTTAAAGTTGCTTAAGAGAAAGCTATATTCAAGTTTTAACCATTTATTGAGTTGAAGAGCTTTTTCAAAGAGTTGTTTAGCTTCAAGTACCATAGCTTGATTTTTAGCTTGTAAAGTCAAAATACTTGCTTTTATAGCATAAGCTTCTGCATTATTGGGGTTTAGAGATAAAGCCTTTTCAGTCATTTCTAAGGCATTACGTAAAAATATCTGTGGATCTTGTTGTTTATTTATAGCTGATTGAGCTTGTAAGATAGCTAATTGGGCAGCTAAACAATAGATTGGTATAGAGTTAGGTTTAATTTCAATCGCTTTCTTTATAGCTGTTTCAGCTTTAACAAATTTTGGTTCTTGACCTTGTTTTATAGCTAAATTGGCAGCAATTAGCTCAATTTTTGCTTGAGTTCGATAAGTCCACTCAAAATCAGGTTTAAGAGCTAGAGCTTTTTCTAAATAAGTTTGGCTTTCTTCTATATTGCTAGTTGGGTTTTGAGCATTATTTAATTGCCACTCACTTTCTCTACATAAAAGTAGTGCAATATAGAGATTTGGGATAAATTGTTGAGGATTAATTTCTAGAGATTTCTTGTAGTTACTTAAAGCCTTGTTAAATAATTCTTTAGGCTGGCGATTAGAACGAATTTCATGATGCATTTTGTAGTATAAAACTAGTCCAAAACTATTGTAGATATCTACATTATCAGGGTTAATTTCTAAAGCTTTCCCAAAATATTCTAATGCTTGACTAAAAGAGTTGTTAGGATCTTCTCCATGTTCCATCTCATAAATTGCACGAACTTGGCAAATAACTCCTAATTTGTAAGAAGCAATAATGTGTTTAGGGTTAAGTTCAATGACTTTCTCAAAATATTTTGTCGCCTTTTCAAGTAAAGGACGAGGATCTTTGCCTATCTCATTTTCATGCTCTGCTTGAACTTCATAAAGAAGCCCAAAATTACTATAAGCAAATGTATACTTTGGATTAATTTCTAGTGCTTTCTTAAGGTTTTCTTCTGCTTTCAAAAATAATTCTTGAGGATCTTTTCCATGTTCTCTTTCATAATCTGCGCGAGTCTGATAAAGAGATGCTAGATTAGTATAGCCATAAGGGTTTTTAGGATTAATATCAATAGCTTTTTGGAAGCTAATAGCAGCTAAATCATAGAAGTGGGAAGGATCTTTTCCAGATTCTTCTTGATATTCTCCAGAAGTTTTATAGAGAAGTCCTAGGTTACTAGAAGCATTGGCATCTTTAGGATTAGTTTCAATAGCTTTTTGGAAATTAACAGCAGCTAAATCATAGAACTGACTAGGGTTTTCCCCATGTTTTTGACTATATTGGCCTTTTGAGCGATAAATTAGCCCTAAGGCATTATAAGCGCTACTATAATTTGGCTTAAGTGCAATAGTTTGTTGAAGGTTATTAACAGCAAGATCAAACAAAGCTTGAGGATCTTTACCATGATCTAAAGCATATTTGCCAAGAACCCGGTATATACTTCCCAAAAAACGGTAAGCTTTAACTTCTTGTGGGTTATAGGCCAATACTTTTTGGGCGTAAGAAATAGCTTCCTTCATTGTTTCATTAGGGTCTTGACCATTTCTTGCTTGATATTCTCCTAATCTGCCATAGCAATTGGTTTTTATAATTAAAGCTTGATTATTATTGGGATCAAGTTGTAGAACTAAATCTACTGCGGCTAATGTTTTTTCAAAATTTTCTTGTACTGGTTCACCTCGGTATATGCTTGAATCCAATACAGACATACATTTACGAGCTAATCCAAGTCTAGCTTGTAAGTTGCTAGGTCCAATCTTAGTTGCATCTTGAAATGCACTTTCAGCTTTAGTAAATAACTCTTTAGCTTCTTTATATTCTCCAACACTTGCTTTTTCTTGGCCTTGTGTTAGGTAAATTTCTCCTTCTAGACAGTAAGCTTCATAATACCAAGAAGATTGACCCATAGCTTCATGTGCTTTACTAAGAGCTGTTTGATAGTCTTTGTTATAAAGTGCTAGTAACCCTTGTAAATAGGCAGTTTCTTGAGTTGTACGCTCAGACTTAGCAGAAAGATAATTACCCAAATGAAATTTAATAGGTTGTAAATATTCTTGTGCTAGTTTTTCTAATTGAGCTTCACGAATTTCTTTATCTTCAATTTGTGAAACGCTATCTAACTCTCTACGGTAGAATTCGCCTAGCACTTGTCCTAAAGCAAATTCTAAGGTAGGGGTGCGAAAGCCTATTTTATAAGCAAGTTCAAGATGTTGACGAGCTTTTTCATAATCAAAGAAAGCTAAATAGCTACGACCTAAAGCATAATTTCCTGGCCCTTCAGCTAAATTTCCATCCTCAGCCATTCGTCTTTTTATAACTTCTATTTCATGCTGAGCCATTTGTCTTTCTGCTATGATGTTGTGAGGTAAGGTTAAAGAAACAAATCTCATCATTGCTTCAATTTTTTCTGCTTGTTCAGCCATTTGACGTTCAAGCTCTACTTTTCGTGCTGATTGCCAACGTGTCCAAATAGAAATTGAACCTAAAGATAATACTAATAGCACTGTAATTGCGCTTAATATGACTAAGGCTTTATGCTTACGTGCTTTTTTAAGTAAAATAGCATACCAGGATGCAGCTTTTATAGATATTGGTTCACCATCTAAATATTTTTGTAGGTCTTGTGCTAATAATTGGGCAGATTCATAGCGTTGTTTAGGATCTTTTTCTAAACACTTCATTATGATAGTGTTAATATCTGTTGGAATAGATGGAACTATTTGAGAAACTGATAAAGCCTCTTCATTAATGACTTTAAGAACTACTTCTATAGGGCTTGAACCTTGAAAAGGAGCTTTTCCAACTAATATTGAGTAAAACATAGCCCCAAGACTATAAATATCTGTACGTCTATCTAGAAGATGTATTTGCCCTCGTGCTTGTTCAGGTGACATATAGGAAGGTGTTCCCATAAGTGCCCCAGTTTCAGTTAAACCTTTGTTACCTACTTCTTTGGCTAACCCAAAATCCATAACAACTGGCTGCCATTTTCCATCTTCACTTTTGGTGATCATTACATTATCTGGCTTTATATCTCTATGTATAATACTTAAGCGATGTGCAGCATGGATAGCATAAGCAATATCTCGTATAACTTGTATTTTTTCTTCTAAAGACATTTCCTTATAGGCAAAACGCAGAGATTTACCTTCAATATACTGCATAGCAATGTAGGGCATATCATCTACTTCACCTGCTTCGTATACCTTACAGATGTTTGGGTGTTCAATTCGGCATTGAGCGCGGGCTTCTTGTAGAAAGCGTTTGGACGTTTGTCCATGACTATTTCGTAAGAATTTTAGTGCTACCATACGACCAAGTTTTACATCCCAAGCTTGGTAGACTATTCCCATTCCCCCATAACCAAGTAGTTTTTTAAACTCAAAACGATCCCAATTTTTAACAGGAAATTGGTGTTCAAGATCTTGCTCCAAGTTGTTATCTTCTTGGTCTATACTGCCTTGCTTTAGCTGTTCTAAATCAAAAATATGGCTAGTTGGAGATGGTATTTTTTCTGAAGGGTCATCTAGAATAGTTGCTGAGTTTTTAGAGACTTCTAGGTATAAGCGATCTACATCTTTTTGTGAAATACGTCCAAGTTTAACTAGTTCATCAAGTTGAGCTTTTTTCCAGTTAGGTAGAAGAACAACAGTTTTTTGATTTTGAAGTTTTCCTTCTACTTCTTCTACATCAGATAGCTTTAATAAGCCTAAATCTAATGCTTGATGTACTATTTGGACAATAAGCTCGCTTTTCATTGAATTATCCCCATAAAGTACTTTAGTTATAAAGGATTCTGGTTTTATACCAAACTTCTAAATGCTTCCAGTACTTCTTTGGCTGTTTGATAACGATTTTTTGGCGAAGGTGCAAGAGTTTTTTCTAGTACTTTATCTACTGCTGAAGATAAAGTAGGTATCTTGTTTGAAGCTGAAACAAACCCTTGAAACTTTACCTTACTAGAAACTAGTTCTTGAAGGTTATTATTAGAAAAAGGTAATTCTTTTGTAAGCATTTCGTATAAAATAACGCCTAAGCTATAGATATCAGAAGAAGTAGTAAGCTTGTAACTCATTAATTGCTCAGGAGACATATAGCTAGGAGACCCAATTATTGCTCCAGTTGCTGTTAAAACTTCTCCTTCAGCTGTTATTTGACCATCTGCTTCAAGTAACTTAATAATACCAAAATCAGCAAGTTTTACTATTTGAGTCTCGTTTTCTAAATCTATATCACTTATAAGAATATTAGCTGGTTTAAGATCTCGATGTAAAATCTTACGTTTATGTGCTGTTTCTAAGGCATTACATATTGGTTCAAGAATCTCTAAACATCTAGTTAAAGACATTGGAGCAGAATGTTCAATATGGGTTTTTAAAGTTTTGGCTTTAACATATTCCATTACCATAAAGAAAATTCCATCTTTATTTTGACTAAATTCAAGAACTTTGACAATGTTTGGATGAGACAGCGTCCAACCTACTCGTGCTTCACGGCGAAAGCGTTTTACAAAAGACTTATCATTTGTAAGTGATGGAGGCATTATCTTTATTGCTACTTGGTTGCCTAAAAGCAAATGTGTACAACGAAATACTGCTCCCATTCCTCCTAACCCAAGTATTTCTTCAATAAGGTAAGTATTGTTAAGTGTTGTTCCTATTAATTTGTTGAAATATTGTTCACTATCAATTTTGTTTTCTGCAAAAACTGCGGCTCGGTTAGCTTCATTTTCTGAGAGAAAATTATTAGCTTGTCTATGAGAAGCTAACAAAGACTCTACTTCCTTGCGCACTTCTTCATCTGTGCAATTATACTCAAGATATATTTTTTCTTGAGAAGGTTCTAAACTGATTATTCTCTGAAATAATATTTTAACTTGTTTCCATTGTTCTGGAGTCATAACTACCAACCTGAATTTGCTTATTTTACAAGGTGTTATTCTAAATGAAAAAATGCTATCTAGTAAGGCGCAAAAAAACTTAAAAACAGACAAAATATTCTAAAAATGTTTACCTAATCAAGAGCTTTATTTGATATTGCAGAAGTTTCTTGTTCAGATTTAGGTAATTTAACTGAAGTATTGGTTTTTTTTATTTTTGCTGAAAAATGTGTCATCGTTTTATCAGTATAATCTTCTGTATTTTCAATTCTAGGTTTTTTCTCACAAGTAGCTTTAGCCAAAAGGATTTCAGGGTTTATTTTTTCTAAATTGGAGATTTCTTGGCTAAATGTTTTTGCAAACTCTAATGCTGTTGGGCGTTTGTTTGGGTTTTTTTCTAAAGTGTCCATAACAATATTCTCAACAGATTTTGGAATATTAGGAATATATTCACTTAAGATAGTTGGAGTTTCTTTTATATGTTTAAGAATAATTTCTATGACATTATTACCTGTAATTTGGAAAGGTTTTTTTCCAGTTAACATTTCATAAAGCATTATACCAAGACTATAAACATCAGCACGGCCATCATAAGGTTGGCTCTTTAGCCGTTCAGGTGCCATATAAATAGGAGTTCCAACAATACTACCGCTTTCAGTTAAATTACTTTGTTTATCCTCATTTTGTTCTTCAATTAATTTAGCAATACCAAAATCCACAACCTTAACAACTTCACCTTGTTTACCTTGATGCAAGAATATATTATCAGGCTTAATATCACGGTGAACTATTCCTGCTTTATGTGCTTCTCCTAAAGCTTGACATACAGGTATTATTATTTCAGCGCATCGCTTAAGTGGTAATGTTGTTTCTGTTAGCATTTCATCTTTTAATGTATGTCCTACAAGTAATTCCATAGCTATATAGGCAATTCCTTCAGAGGAAATACCTGAATCAAGTACATTGATAGCATTAGGGTGATTAACTTTACAAGCTGAAACACCTTCTAATTTAAAGCGCTCAATAGCTTCAGGAGAGTCATTTCCTTCTGTTGGTCTAAATACTTTAACTGCAATTGCAGTATTTAGTTCTACGTGTATTGCCTTAAATACAGCACCGTAACCACCGCTACCAATTTTTTCTTCAAGACGGTATTTTCCGTCAAGCACAGTACCAGGAAGAGCTTCAGCTAAGGCTGAAAATATACGGTCAGCTTGTTGTTGAGAAGCTATTAGTTGTTGATTTTTTTCATTAAGTTCTTTGATTTTTTTGTCTAATTCTTGGTTTTTACGTTCCGTTTCTGCTTGAGCTTCTTGCAGTTGTGAAATGGTGTTAGCTAGTTTGTTATTAGTTCCTGCTAGTTCTTCGTTAGTTTGTGCTAATTCTGCTGTTCGATTAGTTACTTTAGTTTCTAGTTCATGGTTAAGTGTATCTAGTTCTGTGTGGACGCGGTTAAATCGTTTTGAAAGTGCTACAGCTATTGAAAGTATAAGTCCAGCAAATCCCCAATGTGCAACCAAAGGAATTTTTACCAACCCTATAAACCGAATTACTTCTATAATTTCAACTACTGTCAACATAACTAATCCAAATATCATAACGCTTGCTTCTGGATTTCCACGGCGCATTTCCTTAAGAGTAAATATCAAAGGGAAAAATACTACTGCTATGATAGACAGAAACATAACTGTATTAAATGGAGTAAGTATTACATCAGGCCAAATACATATAATTAAGAGGAATAGAACTTGAGATGCTTGTATTAGACGTATCCATCTTTTAATTGGAAGTGACAAGAAAACCCAAAAAAATTGGAAGCAGGGAATTACTAGAATTTGTCTTGAAAAGACTCTTATAAAAAAAGCTGAAAAGCCTGAAACTATTTCAAGTGACCAAGCTGAGTTAAAAAACACATTAACTGCAAAACCAATTGAAAAAAGCCCAAACCAAAAATACTCACTAAGTTGTTTTCTTCCAAAATATAATTGGAAATGGTATAAGCTAATCAAAGTAAAGAAGATTGTCATATAAAGTTTGACAACATCATCTTGTAGTTTGCTTTGACGAATAAGTTGAAGTTTATCCTTAAGGGAATCTAAAGTGCTTATTGCAAATTTATCTTGAAAATCTTCATGTTTTGAAAAATAAAACTTAGCGCGTTTTAAATATTTTGGGTCTTTCCATATCCTTATAGCTAAAAGAATTCGTCCACTTTCAACAGCTTTTTGTGGTAAGTAAAAAACCATAGGGGATGCTAATGGCATTGTGTTATTTGGTGGAAATGTTCCAAATGAAGCTATTTTTTCTCCATTTGCATAAATTTCATAAGCTCCATATTCCATTTGCGCTATTTGAATTGCTAAAGAGTCTATAAGTTGATTTTTACCAATATCTTGAGAAAAAATTATTTCTTTGCGATACCAAAAAAAGCCTCCTAAATTATTTTCTTTCCAAGATTTTGCAATATTGGTTTTTGTCCAGGTGCTATCATCAAATTCCGGCTTAGCCCATTCTTTATTATCTCCTGAGTGATATGTCCATTCGTCAGAAACTTCAGTTGCAGGAATTAGAGTTTTGACTTCAACCGGTTTTGCTTCAATAGTATTGCTTAGCAACAAAATAATAAAACTTAAACAAAAAATCCAAAAACTACAAAATAGTTGTTTATTAGGATATTTGTTGCTAAGCCAATACATAGTTACCTTTCTTATGTGTATTTGCTAGTTAAAAACTAATTTTGAGTGCAAATTGAAATTGTCTAGGGTCAAAAGCGGCTGTTGTTGAGCTTTTGAACTGACCATCTTCAACTTTAATTTGGCGAAAGCTATTATTTACAGATGAAACATTTACACGATTAAATAAGTTAAAAGCTTCTGCAATAATCTCTATCTTAAAGCGTTCGCCAATTGGCACATTACGAGCAAGCCGCATATCAACAGAGACAAAACCTGGGGATGTTCCTGCATTACGAGCTAGATTACCTATTTGTCCTAAAGCAGGCAAAGAGAATTTTCCTGTTTGTGGGTCAAAATTAGGACGGTCTGTTCTTGGATTTTGATCCAAATTAGTATCTGCACCAGTTAAGATATTAAAAGGTCGTCCTGAACTTACTTCAATAATTGGGGCTAGAGTGAAATCTGCAAGAAATTTTTTGACTACCCCAGTTGAGTTTTCACTAAAAGGAGATTTAAAAACAGCACTTAGTACAAAGCGATGTCGTTGATCCAAGAGAGAACGACTTCGTTCTAAACCGGGATTTTGGTTGTTTTGTGGTTGTAGAAGTGTTTGTAAATCAGTAGCATCATCTATAGTTTTACTAAAGCTGTAATTGACCAACATTTGGAAGTTATGTGAGAAGCGTTTAGTTAAACTCAAATTCAAGGCATGATAAACAGAGCTAGAAGAAGACTCTTGAGCAGCTGTTGAACCAAAGGGAATTGGTAAATTAGTCTTTATAAAAACAGGGTTTGGGCCAGAGGGTCTAAAAAAGTTATTAGCAATTAATGTTGCATTAGGTGCACCAGTTGGGGAGACTTGTAGAACTTTTTTAGCATCTGGAGTATTGCGATCAACTGGGTGTGGTAATTTATGGGCTCCAGTAAAGGTGTAGTTTATGCTAAAAGCTAAATCTGGCCTAAGTTCATGTTCAATTCCAAAATTGACTTGTTGGCTATAAGCATAGACAAAGTTTCGATCTGTAGGGAAACTAAATGGTAAAAGTGAACCATAGCCTGGAAAAGTTGCTAATGGATTAAATCGTGATTGGTTAGCTAAATATTGTGCTCCAGCATCAATTCCTGGGGTTAGGCCAGTTTTTACTGTCCCTTCAAATATTTGTACAGCATTCAAAGGTGCAGTTGGGGAAGGGCTACCAGCAATTGTCAAAAACTGTGGGGATTGGGTTCCATCAAAAACATCTGAGTTAAATGCTAGAACTAGCAGAGGATGATCAAAAAATATTCCATAAGCAGCTCGTATTACAGTTTTACCATTTCCTCTAGGATCATAAGCAATACCAATACGAGGTGCAAAATTGTTTTTATCACGGGGAATTCCTTGCACTATGCCAAGGGCATTTTGCGCTGCTTCTATTTGTTGTGGAGTTAAAGAAAGTTTACTAGTTGTAATTCCTGTAGTTGGAAATAAGGGTGTAAGCTCTAGATCATAACGTAAACCATAATTAATGGTAAAATTACGATGTAGTTTCCAACTATCTTGAGCATAAAATCCAAAAGTTTTATTAGAACCTTTGGAAGTTGTGTTTCCAAAGCCTTGAACATAAAGATTAGGTAACCCTAGTCCATAAGCTTGCACTGCTGTAAGTGCTGGAGCACCAGCTAGCATTGAAGATAAGGCTGAAATAGGGAATGCTCCAAAGGTAAATTGCCCAGAAAAATTTAACTGAAAATCAAATGGATCAATACGAATATAATTGATGTCTACGCCAAATTTAGCAATATGATTACCTTTAGCTAAAGTAAAATTATCTTTAAATTCATAGCGCTTTTCAGTTCTATTCACAGGTGAAAAAGGTTCTGTTCCAAAAAAGCCAATTCCTGTAATATTTAATGCCACATCAGAGCTAGAAATAAAACTAGAACCTCTTCTACCAAAATTAAAAAGAAATTCATTGATTTTGTTTGAATTAAAAGTGTGTATATCTTGTAGTACTACAGAAGTATCTCTAATAGTTGAAATTCCAGTACGAGATATGTCATTCAAGCCAAAAGGTTGGTTTTGTCCGGAAGATTGGATACCTGTGGTAGTTGCAGGAGTGTAGTTATATCTTAAAGAAAGGTGATTATTAGTAGTAAGTTGGTGATCAAGTTTGGCTGAATAAAAGGTGAATTTGTCACTAATAGGATAGATGTTTTGGACTTTGCTTAAAACACGAAACGTTGGTGGAATTGCTCCTAGTTGTCCTTGAGAAAGCAAAAAAGTTGCATAAAAAACAGGTTTGCCAGTAACAGGATCTATACCAGTTCTAGCCACTTGAGAGCCTGAATTTGCAAGCGTTTTGTAAAGTGTTCCTGCTGTTGGATTAGCAGCAATATAAGCTTGTTGATCCGATGTTAAGTTAAAAATACTTGGATCTAGGCCAATTTGGGAGAATCCAGATTCTTGTCTACGAGTTTGATCTAGTGCAAGAAAGAAAAATGTTTTATCTTTTTTTATTGGCCCACCAAGGCTAAAACCATATTGGCCACGTGTAAAAGCAGGCTTTTCATCTGAATTAGAAGTTGAAAAAGCAAGTGCATTGCGTGCTTGGATTGAGCGTTGGCGTAAAAAGCCAAAAATATTTCCATGAAAATCATTTGTACCTGATTTAGAAACAATATTAACTACGCCTCCAGCAGTGCGTCCAAATTCTGCCGTAAAACTATTGATAATAATCTGGAATTCTTGAACAGCTTCTTGTGAAATAGTTGAACGAGCTGCATTAATGGTATTATCGATGTTGTCTGCTCCATCTATTTGGATTAGGTTCGAGCGAGCACGTTGTCCTGCAAAATTTAACCCTGTTGTAGGAGCTGGGCCAAGTGGAGGTGCATTATCTCTACTAATTTGTGCATTAGTAAGTGCAAAATTAAGAAAATTGCGACCATTTATTGGTAAATTATTGATGGGAATTTGATCAACTGCTTGTGTTAAAGCTGTCTTAGATGTTTCTACTAGTTCAGGTGATGCTGTAATAATGATTTCTTCAGATAAATTACTAAGCAGCTTTAATGAACAATTAAGTTGAGAAGATTGCCCTACATTTAGCACTATATTTTTGCTAATAGATTTGGTAAATCCTGTTGCTTCTATTACTAATTCATAGTTACCTGGTGGAATGGCAAGAAATTTGTAATTGCCTAATTCGTCAGTTGTTGTTATACGCTCAAAATTGGTTTCAGGATTTTTTATTGAAACCGTTGCCCCAGAAACAATAGCTTTTGTTTCATCTTTGACATTACCCAAAAGATTTGCTGTAGCAGCTTGAGATTGCGCATAAGTTTCTTTAGTTGTTGAACATAATGTTCCTAAAGCAAGCAAACACACTAATACATAGGGTAATTTTCTCATAAGATGTCTCCTTAGTTATTTGCTTTGTTGATTTATTTTATTCTTATTTAAATAAGGTGCAAAAAGCTAAGAATTTGGACAAAATATTTCCGGGATTTCTGCTAGATAAAAGGTTTAATCAAATTAATATTTGATAAGTATAGTTTTTTGATCATGGATGTAAGTATGTCTAAAACAGTTACTATTTTATTGGAGAAATGGCGCAAAGGTAGTCAAGAAGCATTATCTGAATTAGTTCCAATAGTTTACGATGAATTGCATAGATTAGCTAGCTATTATCTTCAAGGTGAGAAAAAAGATCCTCATCTTCAACCTACAGCTTTAATTAATGAAGCTTTTATACATTTGATCCAAGATGATACTGATTTTGCCAATAGATCTCACTTTATAGCAATAGCTGCTAATACAATGAGACGAGTATTAGTTGATTATGCTCGTAAGAAAAATGCTCAAAAACGTGATGGTGAGGCTTTTAAAATAACTTTAACAGGTATTGCTAAAAGCCTGATGATTCAGGATATAGACTTGCTTGCTTTACATGAAGCTCTAAATAAACTTGAAACTGTGGATATTACTCAAATGAAAATAGTTGAACTACGTTTCTTTTGTGGTTTAACAATAGAAGAAACAGCAACTGTGTTAGGTATTTCTACAACTAGTGTAAAAACTGAATGGACAATAGCTAAAGCATGGTTATATAGAGAATTAAGTTAAAAGAAAACTAGGGTTATCTTTATGAATCCAGAGCAATGGAAACAAGTTAAGTTGCTTTTTGAGCAGGTAATGGTTTTAGAGCCTTCTGAAGAAGATCAATACCTTGAAAAACATTGCCAAGATGAATTTGTTCGCAAAGAAGTAAAATCTCTAATAATGTCTCACCGACAAGCCAATGATTTTTTAGCAGAAAATCAAAATTACTTAGGCGCTACTGTTCAAGGAAAAAAACAATTTCAAGATACAAAAGCAAGATCCAGTAGTAAAAATACTAGGATAGTTGAAGGTGATTTTTCAGGAAACTCACGGTTCTTAATACAAAGACGATTAGGAGCAGGTGGTTTTGGGGTTGTTTATCAAGCTTATGATCGGGAGCGAAATTCTGTTGTAGCCTTAAAAACCTTACATCAAACAGATGCTGATGATCTTTATCGCTTTAAAAAAGAATTTCGTGCGCTTGCTGATATAGTTCATCCAAATTTGGCTGCAATGTATGAACTTTTTTCAGAAGCAGAACAGTGGTTTTTTACTATGGAAATGATTTATGGCAAAGATTTTTTTGAATATGTAAAAACTCCACAAAATAGCCTCAAAAACAGTTCTTCTTTAGATATGCAAACTGCATCTGTGTCAAGTTTGTCTGTTAAAGATAAAGATATTGTGTCAAAAGAAAATGTTCAACCAACTAAAACTATTAATACAAATAACTTAGAAATAGAATATTGTAATGCAGATATAGATAAATTGCGCTCAGTCTTAAAACAATTAACTGAAGGACTTTCCACACTACATAAAGCAGGAAAATTACACCGTGATATTAAACCTTCTAATGTGCTGGTTACTAAAGAAGGTAGAGTAGTTATACTAGATTTTGGGCTTATTAGTGATTTAAATGCTCAAGGAGTTAATCAAGTTTCTAGTGGTAATGTTGTAGGTACACCAGCTTATATGTCACCTGAACATATTGCTGGAAACCCAATTTCACCAGCTTCAGATTGGTATAGTGTAGGTATTATGCTTTATTTAGCTTTGACTGGGAAACTTCCATTCAATGGTAGCCAAATAGATATTCTCTTAAATAAGCAAAAATCTGAACCACAACTACCTTCAAAATTAGTCAAGGGCATTCCTGAAGACTTAGACCATCTTTGTCAAAAACTACTTCAGCGAAACCCAAGACTGCGTCCAACTCCAGTAGACATATTAAATATTTTGGGTCAAACAAACAGTATTTTACTAACCAACAATAACACTTTAGTAAAGCAAGATAAATTTGTTGGTAGAGAAAAAGAACTTAAAAAATTAAATGAAGTTTGGCAGTTAGTAAAACAAGGTCAAGGTGCAACTATTTATGTCAAAGGCTGTTCTGGCATGGGAAAAACTGCAACAGTACAGCATTTTTTGGAAAAGCTTCAAGCCAATGAACCTGATTTACTTGTGTTTTCTGGCCGATGTTATGAACAAGAGTTTGTTCCTTATAAAGCAATTGATAGTATTATCGATAATCTCAGCAAATATCTAAGAAATTTACCTGCCTTACAAGCAGAAACTCTTTTACCTCTTGATATCTTAGCCTTAGCTCGTTTATTTCCTGTTCTAAAGCAAATAGAAGTTGTAGCCAATTCTAGACGTACTATTTTAGATAATCCAGATTCTCAAGACTTGCGCCGTAAAGCTTTTACTGCATTACGAGAACTACTAGCAAGATTAGCTAATAAAAAAGATGTAATCTTATTTATTGATGATTTACAGTGGGGAGACTTAGACAGTGTTGGATTGCTTTCAGAAATCATGCGTCCCCCTGATTTGCCTCGATTATTATTTATTGGTTCTTATCGTAGTGAAGAAGCTAATACAAGTTCTTTTCTAAAGTCCCTATTTCTTAATATCAAAGATGAAAAATTACAGATTCAAGAAATTGCTATTGAAGAATTATCTATAACAGAATCTCAACAATTACTGTCAAGATTACTTACTCAAGAAAACTTAGCAATACCAATAGAGACAATTGTAAAAGAAGCTTCAGGATGTCCATTTTTTATTGGAGAGTTAGCACAATACACATTAACAACGGCCAAGAGCAACTCAAAAGATCAAGATGAAATGACAATAGATAAAGTTGTAAAGGCTCGTATTGGTCAATTACCTGAAAATAGCCGCTGTTTCTTAGAAATTATTGCTGTTGCAGGTCAACCATTAGCTCGTAGTGTAGCTAAAAGAGCTTCTAAAACAGACTCAGATGAACAAATTTTGCTTACCTTAAAAACTAATCATTTAATACGTTTAACAGGTAATAGTGCTTATGAAGAAGTTGATACATATCATGATAGAATTCGAGAGGCTATTCTTGGAAGTTTATCTGAAGAAACTTTAAAAGACTATCATTACTCTTTAGCTTTAGCTTTGGAGGAAACCAGTTTTGTTGATCCAGAGCGTTTAGCCAAGCACTTTCAATTAGCAGGGGAACGCGACAAAGCTTCTGACTATACAATCGCTGCTGCACAAAAAGCTGATGAAGCACTTGCTTTTGATCGTGCTGCTCAGCTTTACCAACAATCATTAGACCTAAAAACATCTTTAGAACCTAAAACTGTAAGCCTCAAAATAAAATTAGGAAATGCTTTATCCAATGCTGGCAAAGGTGCAGAGGCTGCAAAAGTTTATCTAGCTGCAACGGCTGATTCTCATAAACAAGGGCGTCTTAAGCTACAACATAAGGCAGCAGAACAGTTTTTAAATGCTGGATATATTGATGAAGGGCTTGAATTACTTAATGTTGTATTAAAAAAAGTTGGGATGAAGTTAAATGAAAATAGCACTTCAATATTCTTATCAATACTACTAGAGCGGATTAAACTTTGGTTAAAAGGTCTGAAATATCAAGAAAGAGAAGAATCTCAAATTTCTCCTAACCTATTGGCTCAAATAGACGTTTGTTGGACAGCCGTAGATTCACTTAGTAGCATTGATTCAGCACAAGCCATTTATTTTCAAAATTTTCATATAATGCTAAGCCTAAATGCAGGTGAGCCTTATAGATTAGTTAGAGCCTTATCTTTTGAAAGTTTATTTTGTTCTTTTCTTGGCAATTGGTTTAAGCCTCACAGAATAAAAACTATTGAAATGGCTTCTACCTTAGCCCAAAAAATTAACAAACCTGAATTACTGGCTATGGTTACTTTTATTAAATGCACTGGCTCTTATATGGATGGTGACTGGAAAACAGCTTGGGAATTATTTTGTGAAGGTGAAAAAATAACTCTACAGGAATGTAAGGGAGAAAATTATGTATTTGCCTTACGTGGAATTGATAATAGTACAACTCTTTCTGTTAGAGCGTTATATTTTTTAGGTAATATTGCTGAGCTAATTGCAAGATTATCACAACTAGTTGAAAATGCTAAAGAAAAAAGTAATTTATTTTTATTGACAAATTTAAGAACATACATTTTACATATCAAGTATTTGACAATGGATGAACCAGAAAGAGCTTATGAAGAGTTAAATCAAGCAAGTGATTCATGGACAAAAAGAGGTTTTCATGTACAACATTATTGGAAATTTATCTCTCAAGGAGAAATAGGTCTTTATCTAGCAAAAGGGCTTAGCACTTGGAAGCAAATTGATGAAAACTGGAAAGTATTGGAAAAATCTATAATGTTGAATTGTCCTAATGTCTTTATTGAAGCTATGCATTTACAAGCTAGAGTGGCTTTAGCTGCTTCAATAGAAGCTTCCAATCCTAATTTTTACTTATCTATTGCTAAAAAGAATGCTAGCAAAATACTAAGTAGACAACCATCTTATGGAAAAGCTTGGGCAGAGCTAATTTTAGCTGGAGTTTCAATAACAGAAGGCAACCGCCAGTTAGCTATTGATTATTTAACTTCAGCAGAAAAGAAGTTTGAAAGTGCCAATATGCAATTGTATGCTACAACTACACGTTATCGATTAGGAGAATTATTAGGTACAAGTAAAGGGGAAGAATTGATTAAATCCTCAAATAATTGGATGCAAAATCAAAAAATTAAAAACCCTACTTCTATGTTTAATATGTTAGCTCCTGGAAAATGGAGCAATTAAATTGCTTTATTTTATAGTCTAGCCAATTATCTTAACTACCTTTAGCAAATCCTGAAAATATTTGCCTTAGCGAATTTATTTAGCATTAGAAATAGTTGCAATAAGGTCTTTAATCTTAGATTCTATTAAATCTCTAACTACTCTAAATTCTTCTTTAGACATATGTTTAGGATCAGGGATTTTCCAATCTTCTTTGTGTTTTGCAATTACAAATGGACATTCATCCCCACAGCCCATTGTAATTGCATATTCATATTTGCTTGTGGGAATATGTTGTAAAGATTTAGAAGTATGTTTAGTAAGGTCATAACCTAATTCATTCATTGTTTCTATAGCTTTAGGGTTTACAGTTCCAGAAGGTTTAGAGCCTGCACTATAACTTTCGATGATGTTTTGGCCATGAATTTTTGCAAAAGCTTCTGCCATTTGGCTACGACAAGAGTTTTCTACACATACAAATAAAATTTTTGGTAAATTACTCATTATAAATCACCTTTTCTTCTATGTTGTTTTACAGAGTTTAATTTCTGTATTGGACAAACTTTCTGGAAAATATTTTTGTTTAAACCAAAGAGCAACATTAACTAAACCGATTAAGGCAGGTACTTCAACTAATGGCCCAATTACAGCAGCAAACGCAGCACCATGATTAATACCAAAAGTTGCTACAGCTACAGCAATTGCTAGTTCAAAATTGTTTGACGCCGCAGTAAAAGAAAGTGTAGCTGATTGAGAATAGTTAGCATGCATTTTCTTACTAAGAAAAAATGACATTACAAACATCACAATAAAATAAATTAATAAAGGGATAGCAATTGTAATTACATCTAGCGGTAATTGTACTATGGTTTTACCTTTGAGGGAAAACATGATAATGATTGTAAATAGTAAAGCAACAAGGGTTAATGGGCTAATTTTAGGGATAAAAATTGTTTGATACCAATCTTTTCCTTTTAGTTTTACTAAGGAAAATCTAGTGATAATTCCTGCTAAAAATGGAATCCCTAAGTAAATAAAAACACTTTTAGCAATTTCTAAAACAGTTATATTTACCACCATACTCTTTAATCCAAACCAGCTAGGCAAAAGAGTAATAAAAAAGTAAGCATAAATTGGATAAAAGAAAACTTGAAATAGAGAATTAACTGCTACTAACCCAGCACAATATTCAGAGTCTCCTTTAGCTAACTCATTCCACACAATAACCATAGCAATACAACGAGCTAGACCAATCATAATTAGCCCTATCATATATTCTGGTTTATTTCCTAGAAAGCTTATTGCTAATAAAAACATTAGTACTGGGCCAATTATCCAATTTTGTAACAAAGATAAACCTAATACTTTGAAGTTAAGAAAAACCTTTCCCATTTCCTCATAACGTACTTTAGCTAGAGGTGGGTACATCATCAAAATCAACCCTATGGCAATAGGAATTGATGTAGTTCCAACACTTAAATGATTAAGTATTGGAACTACATTAGGATAAAAATAACCCAAGCCAACACCTAAGCTCATAGCTAAAAATATCCATAAAGTTAAAAACCTATCTAAAAAAGACAGCTTGCTTGCTACGCTTGAGTCAATTGTCATGACTGCATCCTTTTGAGTTATTAACACTTTTTGCCTAGACCAACTAAAGTTTTTGCTTCACCACTTCCACAGCAAGATGTTGTAGCTTTTGAGCTTTCTATAGCCTCAGTATTAAAACCAGGCATTGTATTAACTTCTTTGTTGTCAGTACTTACACAACACATAGAAGTTTCTGCCAAATTATCTTGAAGAACTACAAAGACTTCCCATTCATTGCCATCAGGATCTTGTACCCAAGTTTTATCCTGAATTGCATAACAACAATTAGTTTGCATCTCATCACGTGGTACTAGACCTGTTTTGATCCATTGTTCACGTACTGTCATTACATCTTCTGTTGTCGCAACTTGTATTCCAAGATGTGAAAGTCCTCCTCGCTGTTTTATTGCTACTTGGTTGAGTGCTAGATTAAGAGGTGGGTTTTGTACATCAAACTTGGCATATCCTGTGCGTACTTTTGAAGGTTCAATACCAAATAGCTTTTTGTAAAATTCAATGCTATCTTTAACACTGTTAACATTTAATGATATGTGAGCTTTTAAACTTTGTACTGGTAAGCTGTTCATGATTGAGTTCTCCTTTTTAATAAACTTATATGCTTAAACGAATATGTTTATATTATGTTTTTTAAAATTATATATGTCAAGACATATATAACAAAATTATTTTTAGGTGAATAAGTCTTTATGAGTAAAAAGAAGTTTGATTTAGAATTATTTTTTCGGGCTTTAGCTGATGAGACTAGGCTACGACTACTAAATCTAATGGGCAAAGATGAAGTTTGTGTTTGTTTTTTTGTAGATGTAATAGGGACTAATCAACCAAAAATCTCTCGTCATCTTGCTTATTTGCGGCGAGCCGGTATTGTTTCAGCACGTCGGGAAGGCAAGTGGATACACTATAAAATTGTTATGCCTTCAAATGAATGTGCTTCTAAGATTTTGCAAAATCTTTTGGATGGATTAGCTTCAGATCCTCAAATGCAAGCTGAGAGAAGCCAGTTACTTAATATTTGTTGTGGGTTACAACTTCCGGCAGAACCTATACAGATTAAAAGAGTTGAGCAACCTACCTACTTATTAGATTAATTAGCAATACTCATCAACTTGCTATCTCTTGTTATTTTATTTATTGATTGATAATCAAAGATTTATTTGACTCTCATAATTTCAACAATCTAGTAAGTAGGTTTTAGAATAACTTTAGCCCTAAGCAATATTTGATGAGTTTGCTTAGGGCTAAACAGATACATGCTATTATGAACCTCTCGGCCATAAATGGCTGAGTTTCCGGGTCGGTTGCGACGTCTCACGACGATGGCTTTGTAGTTCGCCTTAGCAGTTCGCGCTTGCTTCTGCTACAAGTAAAGTAGCAGAGTTGCGGGCAGCCTCTCACTCGTTGAGTTAATTGGTCTTACAATCCCTCTACGCGCACATTCCCGCGTTCCATCGGGTGTTAATGGTAACTTCACAATTACCACAGTTATTTTTTATAATGTTAGCTTTATTTTGTCTATACTTTTCTTTATTTTTTCTCTTATTTATCACCTTTCGGTGATTGCTCGCTTAACTCGGCTCTAAAGTCGCCGAGACTGCGCTTGCACAAGAGGGTTCAAAAAGGGATAAACTTTATTTTTGGCTACCAGTAACTAATGAAGGTTCATACATTGAGCTATATTTTAATTGTTGGCTAACAATGTCTCTTGGATAATTTATGTCTACTTTTATGACTTCTCCTCTAGCATCAAAGTGTGGAATTAAGTCAGCATTGACCCCAGAAAAGTAGGTAGGTAGATTTAGTTTTTCAAAACGACTTATAATTTGATCTCTTAATTTAGGATCAAAATGAACGCCATATTTGTCTACTAATTCTTTGATTGCTTGATAATCGCCTTCAGCTTTAATGCGCATAAGTTCTCGTAAAAGTGAACCTACACCTTCTCTCATTTTAGCAAAGTCTTTGACTTCAACATAAGTTTTGCCATTTCTTTCTACAAGTGCAATAGCACCTGTTTTATCCATTATATAATTTGCAATTAACTGGCGATTACGTTGGTGATCTTCCTCAAGGCTATCACCTACGGGATTAGATCTTAGTTGTGTTAAAAGAACTCTTGCTGCTGTATAATACATTGCCTTTGCAACATCAGGATTAGAAACCAAGCCTAGTTGTTTTAGTTTTGGATCATAGATATACCATAATGCCATAAGGTCAGCACGAGCTTCTTCAAGTGTTGAAGCATATTCTTTTAGATAAAAGGCTGCTTCATGTGTAAGTTTTGGGCTAAGTTTACCTGAACCATGACCAATGATTTCATGCATAGCAGTCATTAAATCATCAGCTTCATTGCCATATTTCTTTATTATTTCAATTTCTTCTGGGGAACTAGCAAATTCTTCTATTGTAGTTGTGCCAGTAGCATTGGCAAAAGCTCTAGTGCTACCAGTAAATAAGAAACTTTTAGTTCCATATTTTTGATGGATTTCATCTTCATTAGGTAGATTATCGCCAATAGTTGAAACTAAGAAATCTCCTGTTTCAACAACTGTTTCTATTGCTTTTGCAAGTGGAGGTTTTACACCTTGTTTTTTGTATTGTGCATCCCAAGGCGCATTATCTTCAAAATACTGAGCATTTAGAGCAATTTTACTCATTAAACGGTTAACTCGTTCATCTGTTATTGAAACAAAACTTTGAGATGTTCCTTTAGCTCCACGAGCATCTACATAAACTTCTATAAACCCATTAGCAAAATCTACTTTAGCATTATTTTGCACCCAGCTTCCACCAAACTTTAACCAATCCTGAAATTCGCCTGTCTGGTAGAAGTTAATAAGATCGTCAATTACTGCTGCTTGGCCTACTTCAGCATAATTACGAGCTTTCTTTAAGTAAAATATTGCTTTTTCTAAGTATGGAGCATAAAGCCCAGGTGCAACACTACCATCAGGTTTTCCTGCCCTGTAAACTTGTTCAACTAATTGCCCATCATCAAGTTTAATAACACGAGAGGTAAGAGGGTATTTTTCTGTAAAATTTTTTAAGTCATTTAATGTTACATTAGAGTAAAAGTTATTAGCACTAGCTTGCAAAATATCCAAATTACCACGAGGGTTTTTAGCTGTAAGCATTGGTTCAAAATTTGGATCAAAAAAAGAAGCTTTCAATTCTTGTAATTCTTTATGCAATTCTTCTGGAGTATCCATCAAACCACCATTTCGCAGTGCTTGCATAGCAGCTTGTGTCAACTCTTCAAAGTTAAATGTTGGGAGGAATTTTTGTGAAGTTGTATCATTATGGTTTCCACGATTAGCCCAAAATAATTTTGTAAAATCAGTAATTTTCTTTAATGTTTCTGGCTTAATACCTTCTGGATGAGAGACTATTGCTTCTAATATTCGTTTTTGGCGTAACCCAAATCTTGAACGTTGATCAAAAATAATCGGATGTATAGCTATTGAGGCTTGGCTAAGCCAATAGGCAAGAATTTGTTGTCTTGGGGTTAATTTTTTGAAACTTTCAGCTTCTATTTGTATAAAACCAGTAGAATCAACTCTTTCTATTAATGAGCTTTTTGCTTGTTCTGATGTTTTCTTTAGGGGTTTGGGGTGTTGTGCAAATACAGCCTGACAGGCCAATAAACAAATAAGTACAAATGACAATCGTTTCATAAAATTATCCTTTTGATTTTAGTGATGATATTTTTTGCAAACAAAATATTTAACATATTTGGTATTTTATAAATAGCTGTAAAAGCATGTTATGGTTTTAAGGCATAAAAATTTTACTTAGCCACAAATGATTATAAAAATAATTGTTTTTTGTTATTTGTCCAAAGGACTCCATACTCCATGCCCTCCGCGATTTACTACATGTGTATAAATCATAGTAGTAGTAACATCACTATGCCCTAATAATTGTTGAATGGTTCTAATGTCATAACCATTTTCCAGAAGGTGAGTTGCGAAACTATGTCTAAATGTATGGCAACTGCCATTTTTTGCAATTCCTGATTTCTTAATAGCTTCTTTTACTCTTTTTTGTAAAACTTTTTCAGAAATATGATGCCTACGTTTTTTGCCTGAATAAGGATCTATTGATAATCTTATTGAAGGGAATACATATTGCCAACCCCATTCTTTGCTAGCATTTGGGTATTTGCGTTCCAATGCATAAGGTAAATACACTTCACCAAAGCCTGATTCTAAGTCCTCTTCATGTAAGATTTTTACTTTCATTAAGTGGCGTTGTAAAGGTTGTTTTAGCTTTTCTGGAAGTATTGTTACTCGATCTTTTTCCCCTTTGCCTTCCCTAACCAAAATGTAATTTGACTCAAAATCGATGTCTTTAACACGAAGACGAATACACTCCATTAACCTTAACCCTGAACCATAAAGCAAACTAGCCATCAAATGAGGAGTAGAATGCATATTTGATAAAATACTGTTTACCTCTTCACGTGTAAAAACTATGGGTACCCTTGCTTCTTTTTTAGGTCTTTCTATATTATCAATATGAGTAATTTCTTTATTTAGCACTTCTCTATAAAGAAAAAGAATTGATTGTAATGCTAAGTTTTGTGTAGATCGTGCAACATTTTGTTTGTTAACTAAATAAGATAAAAATTCCCTTATTTGTTCTTGTCCCATTTCTAAAGGGTGACGTTTATTGTGAAATATAATAAAACGTTTAATCCAATGAACATAAGTTTCTTCTGTTCTAATACTGAAATGCTTAAGTTTAATTACTTCTCTTATTTGATCTAGCAATTTTGGTTTTGACATGATTACCTACTTGTTTTTAAAATAATATAATAGTAATATAACTGGACGTAAGAATCTGATAGCATACATACTATTACTGTTGGTAATAGCTCAATAGGTATATTTAGAGCATATAATTTTTATAGATGGATTTAGCAGGAAAAAGCGGCACTTTGTATTTTCTAAATTAGGTAGTCTGAAGTACTTTTTGTAAGCTTTTACCTTACTTAGATGGAAGAAGTTCATACAAACCAGATTTTGTAGATTTTATTCGTCAATATTTTTTAGTTGTTACAAGGTGAATTTTCTGTTGTAATTTCTCCTATTAGATCTATTTTATTCGTCTAGTTACTAGTTCGCCGCCTGCATAGAGCTAACTCAGTGAAAATAAGTTGGTTGTAGAGAAAGTAAGAAGAAAAGAATAAGAAATTATGTAAAATAGAGAAACATAATAAAAAACTAAAATGATAAACTCTTGATACAAAATAAGTAAAAAACACATACTTCTATAAAATGATTAAAAAGTATTCAGTAAATTCATAAAAATATTAC
>JBDIBI010000024.1:0-105808 GCA_039812885.1 Blastocatellia bacterium | reverse complement strand
GGTTATTCTTTGCTAGCACTTTTGTTATTGCTGCTGTTAATGTTGTTTTCCCGTGATCTACGTGTCCTATTGTTCCTATATTTACGTGCGGTTTACTTCGATCAAATTTCTCTTTTGCCATTGCTAATTTTTCCTCTTGTTGAAGATTTTAGTTTAATGTTGATGAAATAAATTTTGAAGCCCACAACCAGGATTGAACTGGTGACCTCGTCCTTACCAAGGACGCGCTCTACCATCTGAGCTATGTGGGCTTACTTACAATTTAGACTAATTTTCAAAGTTCTAAATTTTGAAATTTTGGAAGCGGGCGACGAGGCTCGGACTCGCGACCCTCAGCTTGGAAGGCTGATGCTCTACCAACTGAGCTACGCCCGCATAAGCAAAACTTTATAAACTTTAATAAGATGCAGGAGGAAGGATTCGAACCTTCGTAACGCGTTGCGTGTCAGATTTACAGTCTGATGCCATTAACCTCTCGGCCACCCCTGCAAACACAATCAAGTCAAAAGCCGGTGAAGGGACTTGAACCCCCGACCCTCTGATTACAAATCAGATGCTCTACCAGCTGAGCTACACCGGCAAGTAAAATTTAGTGAAGTGAAAGATCTATTTAAGCGAAACTCGAATGCTATAACAATCAAACATTTTTGTCGAGTAAAAATTTCTATTTTTTTCCGATCTCGCTATATAAAGGACATTAGAGAGCCAAAGAAAGGTGAGATGGTACTTTAATTTTTGTCTTTTGAAAAGTGTTTTTCCCGATCAAAATAAAATTTATACCATATAGTTAACTTAAACAGCTTAAATACCGAATTTTTTCATATCTTCAAGTTAATTTTGACACTAATAACGTTATTCTTTATCATCATTAGCACTATGAAAGTTTTAACTGCTTCTCAAATGCAACAAGTTGATCGTCTCACTACAGAAGAGTATGGTGTTTTGGGACTTACTTTAATGGAAACTGCTGGTATTGGTGCAGTAACAGCAATAGAAGAACGCTTCTCTCCTCTTTTATCAAAGCATGTACAAATATTTTGCGGTAAAGGTAATAATGGCGGAGATGGAGCGGTTGTAGCACGTCATTTATGGTTAAAAGGTGCTACTGTAGAGCTTTTTCTTTTTGGTAAATTAGAGGAAACTCGTGGAGATGCAAGAATTAATTTTGAAGCAATACATAAATTAACGAAAGCAGAAGCACCTAAATTATCTTACAAAGAAATTACAAATAATGAAGAACTTAAACAAGCTCTCTCAAAACCTTGTGCTCTTTATGTTGATGCACTTTTTGGTACAGGTGCATCTAGACCTTTAGGAGGAATTTTCCAAGAATTTGTAGACTTACTAAATGAGAAAAATGCTCCTATTGTATCTATAGACATTCCTTCTGGTCTTAATGCAGACAATTCAGAAATTATTGGATCTACTATTAAAGCAAATTTAACAGTTACAATGTCAGCTCCAAAAGTAGCTAATGTGCTGCCTCCATCAATGCACTACAACGGAAAACTAGTAGTTGTGCCTATTGGGTCTCCTAACAGTTTAATAGAAAGTTGCGGTTCACAGTTAAACCTAGTAGAGCAAAAGCAGATCACAAGTTTTTTAATTAAATCCCATCGAAGTAGTTCAGCATTCAAAAATAATGTAGGTCATGTTTTAGTAATTGCTGGGGGTCAAGGAAAAATTGGAGCAGCAGGACTTACATCTGAAGCTGTACTGCGTGCTGGTGCTGGACTTGTTACTTTAGCCTCTCCTAAATCTTGCCAACAAGCTTTAGCTAGCAATATTGCTCTAGAAATTATGACTGAGGCTTTAGAAGAAACAGCTCAAGGACTTATTTCAGGCTCAGCATTAAAAACTGTTTTAACTTTAGCTGAGAAAAAAGTGCTAATAGCTGTTGGGCCAGGACTAGGTGTAACTAAAGATTCTCAAGAATTTATGCAGAATTTAGTAGCAGATCGGCCTTGTCCATTAATTATAGATGCAGATGGGCTAAATTCCCTTGCACCCTGGCCTAAAGACCTAAAAGGTTCAGATCAAAAACCTATTATCATCACTCCACACCCTGGAGAAATGGCAAGACTACTTGGACTCACAACTAAAGAAATAGGTTCTTCTAAAATAGATCTGGTGCGTGATTTTGCAGTAGCTAATCAGTTAATAGTTGTATTGAAAGGCGATCGAAGCTTGATTGCTGCTCCAAATGGAGAAGTGTACATAAATACAACAGGCAATGCAGGAATGGCAACAGCAGGTTCAGGTGATGTTTTAACAGGAATAATTGCTGGCTTGTTGGCTCAAATCTCTAATCAAGCTTTAGCGGCTACGATTGCTGGAGTTTACTTGCATGGGTTAGCAGGAGATTTAGCAGCAGAATCTTTAGGACAACGTAGTTTAATAGCATCTGACATAACCAAACATCTAGCTCAAGCAATTATTTCTCTTGGAGGTGAGTTTGAAAAACGGAACTTTTTTGACCCACTCAGCAGAAGAGACTTTTGAACTTGGTTATGAAATTGGTGAAAACTTGCACACACCCACAGTATTTCTACTAGATGGAGAATTAGGGGCAGGTAAAACTGTATTTACAAAAGGTTTAGCATCTGGTCTTGACATTAATCCAGCAGACGTCACTAGTCCAACATTTACTTTGATAAATGAACATTCAGGAAGAATGCCTCTTATTCACTTAGATCTTTATCGTTTACCAGATGGAGTTGACGCTGCTTTAAGCATAGGACTAGATGAGATTCTTTTGCAAAAAGCTATTGTGGTTATTGAATGGAGTGAAAAACTAGGAACTTATTTTATTCCTGAGAGTTATAAAGTTAAAATTTCTCTCTTAGATAAAGACCAACGACAAATAGAAATTACAGCTAGAAATGGCTAAGGTTAAATAAATTTAACTAGAATTAATCTAAGCACTTTAAGGAGATCTCTAACGTCATGTCTATTACCAAACAAGATGTAGAAAAAATTGCTAATCTAGCAAATTTAGAACTAACAGAAGAAGAAAAAGAGCGTTTTACAGGACAACTTTCTTCTATTGTAAGTTACATAGAAAAGCTTAATGAGTTAGACTTACAAGATATACCTGCAATGTCTCATAGTACTCTTTCAGGAGATACCTCTTACTCAATGAGAGAAGATGTTTTAAGCAATTCCTTAGGTCAATCAAATGCATTAGCTAATGCTCCTGATAGTGGAGAAGGACATTTTAAAGTGCCTAAAGTGATTGGTTAGGCTATGTTTAAGTTGGCAAAGTTAGCAGGACTTTACTTACACATTCCTTTCTGCCATTCAAAATGTACATATTGTAGTTTTATTACAGGTAGTTATGAAGATGCTCTTGTAGAACGCTATCTAAACGCTTTAATTAGCGAAATTAAATCTACAGCTCAAAATCTCTCTAAAACAGAACGCCAAATTGATACTATTTACTTTGGAGGTGGAACACCTTCAATTATTAATGTTAAATGGATAGCTAAACTTTTAGAAACTTGCTATCAGCATTTTGAGGTAGTTCCAAACCCAGAAATAACAATAGAAATAAATCCTGCTGATGTTAATAATTCCATTTTAACAACTTATCGCTCCTTAGGAATAAATAGAGCTAGTCTTGGTATACAATCCTTTATTGATAAGCAATTAGTACAAATTGGACGGGATCATTCTGCAAGTCAAGCAACCTATGCAATTGAGCAGTTAAGAAAAGTAGGATTTGATAACATTAGTCTAGATTTGATTGCTGGCCTTCCAGACCAAACCCTTAAAGAATGGCAATACAATTTATCTAGGGCATTAGAGCTATCTCCAGAACATATGTCAATCTATTTGCTGGAAATAAAAGAGGGTACAACTCTTTCTGCTCAAATTAAATCTGCTAAATTAGCCAAACCTGATGAAGATCTAGCGGCTGAAATGTATGAAAATCTTATAGATACAATGCTAGCTAATGGTTATATTCATTATGAGATTTCTAACTTTGCCAAAGAAAGAAATAACCAACCTCTATTTTCTCAACATAATACAAAATATTGGTTGGATATTCCTTATTATGGCTTGGGTGTTAGCGCCCACTCTTATCGAGGAGGAGAGCGTTATTCTAATGTTCGTTCTACACATACTTACATTAATAATATTACGAGTCAAGGTCATGCTATAGCAGAAAAAATTAAACTAACTTCAATAGAACAAATTCAAGAAGCTCTGATGTTAAGGTTGCGGTTAATATCAGGAGTGTGTTTGTCTGAGTTTGAAAAATGTTATGATTTTGATGTTATGGCTAACTACAAAAATGACTTTGATAAAATGTTAGAAAATGGTTTGCTTGAAGTAGTAGATGGCTACTTACGCTTAACTAGGCGTGGGCTACTTTTTTCTAATGAAGTCTTTTTGCTATTTGTTTAAAACTTGGCAGGAATACTTCCCTGCCCCTACACTAAGTTAAATATATTGGAGAATCTATAATGCAAGTGATTGACCTACGTAGTGATACAGTTACAAAACCAACTGCTAAGATGCGTGATGCAATGAGTAAAGCTGAAGTTGGAGATGATGTCTATCTTGAAGACCCTACGGTAAATCATCTAGAGAAACGAGCAGCAGAAATTTTTGAACGAGAAGCTGCACTTTTTGTCCCTACTGGCAGTATGGGCAATTTAATTTGTGTCAAAATACATACACAACCTGGACAAGAAGTTATTTTAGAATCTCGCAGCCACATTCTTAACTATGAAGTTGCTTCTATGTCAATGGTGGCAGGAGTTTTACCAAGAGCAATTCCTACAAACAACGGCTTACTTGAGTGGAAACAAATTGAAGAAGCTATACGGCCCAATATTTATTATTGTGCACAAACAGGATTAATTTGTTTGGAAAACACACATAATATGGCGGGTGGTGTTGTGATGTCTAAAGAACAAACCTATGAGATTTGTCTTAAAGCACATGAAAAAAATTTACCTGTTCATTTGGATGGAGCAAGAGTTTTTAATGCTGCTACAGTCTTAGGCATATCTGTAGCAGAACTCACTCGTCATTTTGATTCTGTAATGTTTTGTCTATCAAAAGGTTTAGGCGCTCCTATTGGTTCAATGATAGTTGGAAGTAGACAATTTATAGAACAAGCTCGTGTTTTACGTAAGCTTTTAGGAGGAGGTATGAGACAAGTAGGGGTTTTAGCAGCAGCAGGTTTGATTGCTTTAGAAGAAATGCCTGCTCGACTAGAACAAGACCATAAAAATGCAAAACTACTAGCAATAGGACTAGCAAATATTCCTAATATAGAAATTGATCCTGAAACAGTTCATTCTAACATTCTAGTTTTTGATATTAGTAAAACTGGCCTAGATACTTCAAAGTTTTCTGCGCTCTTAAAAGAAAAAGGTGTTTTAGCCAACGGTATTAATTCTAAGCAAATGAGAATGCTAACACACTTTGATGTAAGTGAATCAGATTGTCAAACTGCTCTAAACATTATTAAAAGCATAGTGACAAATTAACTCTGAGAGAAACACCATAAGATCTAGATTCAAAGCTAGCAAATTGTTAATATCAAGTTTTTACAATAATAACTCTAGAGGTTAGCCCAATATGTCTCCTGCAATGAAATTTCGGCGTAGTTGCAACAGTTGTAACATCACATTTTTTGCTGAAGATCGTCGAGCTAGTTATTGTCCTAAATGTGCAAAGAAAAAGGCTGCTGCACCTGCACCAGTTGCTAAACCTAGTTTTAGTAAACCTGCTAATGCTCCTGCTAACAATCGCGGGTTAAATGCTACTGCCAAACCAACGTTAGACAAAAGTGGGCAGGCATTTCAAAGTAAACCCACAGGAGCTAAACCTATACAAAAAAAGGTTGTTCGCCCCAGCAAACCTAAAATTAGACTTGCACGCCAACCCAAAATTGCGTTGCTAACAGATGAATTAAGAGACAAAATTATTGCTTCTTACCAAGTTCACAAAGAAACTTGTGATTCAATTAAAACTCTACATTCTAAAATCTCACAAGAATTATGGGTTAAACCCAAATTAATAGCCGATACAATCACACAACTTCGTAAACAAGAAAAAGCCGATTCAGAACGTTGCAACCTTTCCAAAGAAGAGCGCGAAAAGGTAATAACACTTTACTTAAAGCTTGTAGATGAAAATATTCGCCCTTCAGAAGGTCGGCGTAATTTCATTGCAACTGAGCTTTCTTTACCACCAAGAGAAGTTATTTTAGCTGTTAGGGAATGGTCTTATGAAATAATGGGACAACTCACTAGAGAACAGCTTTTCCTAATTGAAAAAGAATATTGGCGCATTATAACTGAAGAACCACATCATAACTTTGCAGAACTACCAAAAGTGATTTCAGATAATTTAGATTTTGTTTCTATTCATCAAGCAGCACGTTGGTTAGATCAACTACATGATAATACCAAAGTAAAAGGTGTGGCAGAATTAAGTAAAGAATTACAAAAACAAATCATTGAGGCATATCATCAGTATTTATCCCAATCTGAACCACCTCAACAAGCACTGCATTCTACTTTTGCAAAAACTTTTGGAGTAAAAGCTTTACAAATACATCGTACACTTTGTGATTATCGTTGCGAAAAGAAACCTAAGTAATCAGTAGCAGACAGCTCTGCTATCTCCTTACATATTTTTACTAGAAGGGGAAAAATTTTATGTTACCTCCAGGGCCTAATATACCAGTACCGCTAGCCACTTATCGAATGATACAGAAACCTTATGACCTGTTACTAGAATGTTATAAAGAATATGGAGATATTTTTTCTTTAAAAACAATGACTGGTCATTTTATTTTTGTTTCAGATCTAGAAGTAATTAGAGATATTTTTTCTAAACATTCAAAAAAGTTTAACACTGGAGAAACGGTACTTTTTTTAGAGCCTTTTGTGGGGAAAAACTCTTTATTGCTACTTGATGGAGTTGAACATGCTAGACATCGTCGTCTGCTTACACCTCCTTTTCATGGGGAGAAGATGAAGATGTTCACTGACATGATGCGTAACTCTGCTCATAAAATGGTAGATCGTTGGAAAGCTGGCCATAGTTTGATGTTACGTCAAGAAATGCAAGAAATAACTCTTAAAGTAATTGTAAAGAGCGTATTTGGTGAGGAAATGAGCCAACGTACTCCAGAAATTGTTGAGATGGTAAGAGGAATCTTACAAGTTCCAACATTTCTTACCTTCTTACCATTTCTTAGGTTTAATTTAGGAAGTTGGAGTCCTTGGGGTAAATTCCTAATTTGGAGAGATAAACTAGACAAACTAATTTATGAAGAAATAGCTAGACGTCGTAAGAACCCACCTAAAGAGCCTGCGGATATAGTAGATATGATGATGCTTTCACAAGATGAAACAGGCAATTTTATGACTGATCGAGAGATCCGTGATGAAGCTTTAACTCTTTTGTTTGCAGGACATGAAACTACAGCATTATCTTTAACTTGGTTTTTTATCCCTTTGCTACAAAACCCACATGTATTTAAAAAGCTAGTGGAAGAAATTAATAACGTAGTAGGTGATGAACCTATAACATCTGATATGGTTTCAAAACTTACCTACTTAGACGCTACAATAAAGGAAAGTATGAGAATAAATAACTTGTTTCCAATTGTAGCTCGTAAGACTATAGAACCATTGGAGTTAAAAGGGTATGAAATTCCTATTGGAGCTACTGTTTCACCTTGTAATATGATAGTACACAATTTGCCATCACTTTATCCTGAGCCACAAGAATTTCGCCCAGAGAGATTTTTAGTAGATCCTCACCAACAACATCCTTATAGCTGGTTACCTTTTGGTGGTGGAAATAGACGTTGTATAGGAATGGCTTTTGCGCAATTTGAAATGAAAGTCATACTAGCTAGTATCTTACCTCGGATAGAGTTAGAATTAATTGCTGGTCAAGATTTCCGACCTAAGCGTATGGGTTTAGCCTTAGCGCCACCTACAGGAGTTAAAGTTAAGGTAGTTTCTACTAAACCAGCTCCTAGTCAAGTGTTAGAATTGGTGCATTGATTTGTAATATATTAAACTAAATATTTATTTCACTAATGGGAGTTTGCTTGTGACATTACTAGCCAATAGAACCGAAATTTTACTAAAAGCAGTCTTTCAAGTTTCAAAATCTGGTAGCAGTGAAAATGAGCATGAAGATTTTTATGATTACTCAACACAAGAACGCCGTTTTGCTATTGCTGATGGAGCAGCAGAAACCTCTTTTTCTACACTTTGGGCTAAAAGTCTTGCAACAGGATTAGTAGCAACTGCTCCTTTTCAATTTCTAGAAACAGAAGCCGATCTTATAGAGTGGTTAGAACCCCTACAAACAACTTGGAAAAAGCTAGTAAGTTGGCAAAATAGTTCTCCTAATATGTCTGATACAGGAGCACTTTCTACCCTTTTAGGTGTGCAATTTCTTGATCCTGAACCAGTTTCTCTACTCCCAGAAACTAAAGCAGCAGATACAGAAATGCGCTGGCAAGCACTTGCTATAGGTAATAGTTGCCTATTTCAAGTACGTAATAACCAACTTCGTTATAGTTTTCCACTTAGTCGTTCTGATCAATTTGGGAACTATCATATGTTGGTATCTAGTTTTGCCAACAAGAACCCACAAATTTGGAGACATTTTCGTTATTGTGAAGAGATTTGTTCATCAAAAGATCTTTTCTTTTTGATGACAGGTTCATTAGCACAATGGTTTCTATCTGAGTGTGAAGCAGGTAGAAAACCTTGGGAAAATCTTTATCATCTACAAACTCAAGAAGATTTTAATTACTTAATAATGTCTTTAAGAAATTCTGGTCAAATATACGATGATGATATTACGCTCTTAACCATTCAATTAGGAGCAGATGATGTTGGTATTGCTCAACCTATGAGCTATTTGACAACAGAAATGCCACATGCTCAAACAATGCCAGCCGCTGAAATACCTGTTGCAGTAACAACACCTCATGCGGCAGTAGCACAAGAACAAAAAGGTTCAACATTTTTGGTTCGTGAAAAAGGCAAAAAAGGCGAAAAAACTGAAAAGAGTGAAAAAACCAGATCGCATGAAAAAGTTGAATCTGCTGAATCTACTGAATCCAAAGCTAGTCCAGAAGCTAAGCCACAATTTCAAGCACCACAATTTCGCTCTTTAGATCAACCTTCTGTACTTAAACAAATAGGAAAATCTATAATTGGCTTACTAGGCAAGAAAGAAAAAGAAGATGAAGAGTAAACTTTAGATCTTTCCATGCTTGGTAACTAGAGGACAAAAATATGTATTGGCCTAGTCCATCTGACTATCAAGAAGTACTAAAAAATCCAAGTTCTTGCTTTCAAGCCCCAGATCTTAGAATGGGGCAAGTTAGCCTGGGTGTTGCAGGTGTGCCTAATGCTACAGTAGGAACATATGCCAATGTTTATCAAGTATCAATTGGAAACCAAACTTGGGCAATTCGCTGCTTTTTAAGGCAAGTTTCTGACCAACAACGCCGTTACCAACTTCTAAAACAACACTTAACAGGATTTCGTCCTACAAACTTAGTAGACTTTGACTATCAAGCTCAAGGAATTTTGGTACGTGCTTATTGGTATCCAATCCTAAAAATGTCTTGGGTAGAAGGAAAAACACTTAACAATTTTGTTGAGCAATCGCTAAACACTCCAAAACAACTTCTAGATTTAGCCATCAAATGGCGAGCTTTAATAAACAATTTACATACAGCTCATATTGCACATGGAGATTTGCAACCTAGCAACATTATAGTTTCTCCACAAGGTAATCTCTTTTTAGTTGATTATGATGCAATGTTTAATCCTTTGCTTAGAGGAGAAAAAAGTCCTGAGCTTGGCTCTGAAAACTTTCAACACCCTCAACGCACAATAGATTATTTTGACGAAACTTTAGATAATTTCTCTGCTTTAGTTACCTACTTAAGTCTACAAGCCTTAGCCTATAATCCTAATTTGTGGAGTCAATTTCATAATGGAAATAACTTAATTTTTGTTGGAAAAGATTTCCAAAACCCTTATCAATCACCTCTCTTCCAACAATTAAAAAGTTGTCCTGACGAAGCAATACGTAGATTAACTTCTGTATTAGAAAATGCTTGTTTAGGTAATCCTAGTATGGTGCCAGATTTTGAAACACTTGCTATTAGTTTACCAATGGCTGCTGTTCAAACATCTGGAAGTTCACCACATATAATTCCTAATACTGTGGTAGAAACTAGCCCTAATGTTAGTATTCCAACTCCACAATCTATGCCAGCAAACCCTCAATTTGCTGCACCTCCTACTTGGCAAGGTGCACAATCAGCTTTTAACCCCGCTCCACAACAACAAATTCCTAATCCTCAAATTTCTAATCCTATGGTTGCGAACTTCAACCCTAATAACCCTGTTGGGCAAGTTCCTCTAACTCCTCAAGTTAAACCCTCTTCCCCTATTTGGCTGAAATTACTGGCTTTAGCTAGTAGTTTTGTAGCTTTTTTCTCTTTAGCCTTTTCACTTTATCAGTCTCAGCGTTATCGTAAAGAACTTTACTATGTTAGAGAAGATTTATATTCAGTTCAAAGCCAATTAAGAGAAGAAAAAGCCAAGCGAGAGCAATTAGAAAGAGAGAAAGTGGAGTTAGAAAGCCTTTTATCCCGAAGAAATGATAAAGATGCAAACTCTCAGATTTTGGCACAATTTTTTAAAGATGCTGTCTTAGGTACAGGGAAAATAGACTCTATTGGAGCTAAAGTAGACTCGCTAAAGTTTTTTGAAGGTGGATTTGAAGGAGTTGATCGTGCCTTAAGAAGATACTCTCAAAATTTTGGAACTGATAGTAGTAGATTTATTTATTGGGAGTTAAATCTTTCACATCCAATACATACAGTAAGAGAAAACTTTGAGGTTCAAACTAAATGGTATAAAAACGGTGTTCTATGGACTGAAGGAAACCTAAAAACCTATGTTGAGCCATCTTGGGCAACTAGTTATCACAATGATGGCAAAGGTTGGGCAACAATAACTAACAACTGGGAACCTGGTACCTATAGAGTAGAGCTTTATGTTGATGGAAAAATGATTGTCCAAGGAATGTTCTCTATGGTTGCAAAATAGTTAAAACTAAGCATTGTTAAGTAGTAAATATCTGTGAGGTTATATATGTCTGATGCTATTAACTTAGTAAAATACATAACCTGGGCATCTGATAGACCATCTGGCTTAAACTGGGTAGTTTTTCGACATAATGATTCTGAGCATGATGGTATAGCAGTTTCAGGTGAAGAATTAGGTGAATATGCCACTTATGTTGAAGCTAAGAGGTTTCATCCTGATGCTCGTATTACTCATGATGCAGCGGAAGCAATTAAATACGGCAACATATAAAAATATATTTTTAGAACAATTGATGAAACCTGTTAATTTCCTCATCAGAAATTTAGCTTATCATGCTAGAAACCAAAACTTCATCTTATTTAAAAAGGGATTTTTTATTTTCATATGTTTCTTTCTAGGAATCTTCTCAATGAGTTGCACAGATAAAATAGAAGCAACTTTACCTCCTTCCCCTTCCCCAACTCCACAACCAGTCAATGCTGTACCTATGCCTCTAAGAAATTTATTTTTAGCACGTTGTGCAAGTTGTCATGGTAATCAAGGTGAAGGAGCAACAGCAAAATCTATTTATCAAGCCCATAGCCGTAGCCCTAAGAATTGGGCAGCATTCCTTAAAAACCCCCAATCTATAGATAAGAAAACTAAAAAACAACCTGTTGAAGGTCTAACTGAAACAGAATATGCCGCTTTTGGTGAGTGGCTAGCAAAAATTACCAAGGAAAATCGCTTGGGAAAAGTGAGTAAATAAGTTATGTTAAAGTTAATTCATTATTCATTAATGGTCTTTTTGCTAATTATTTTATCTTCATTTATTAGTTTAGCTCAAAATAAACCTATTATATCTGAAGAACCTGTAGAACCTATTTCCCTAACCACCACCTTTGATTCATCAAAAGCTTTTGAGCATGTACGAAAACAAGTAGCTTTTGGTCCTCATTGGGCTGGATCTAAAGCAATTAAAGATGTTCGTTCTTATTTGATTAATGAATTAAATAACTATGGATTAGAAGTAAAACAAGATACATTTGAAGCTCAAACTCCTAACCCTAAGTTTCCTAAAGTAGAAATGACTAATGTAACAGCTATAATTCCTGGAAAAAAGCAAGAAGTTGTTATTATTAGTAGTCATTATGATACAAAATGGTTTCCTAATGAAAAATTCCTTGGTGCTAATGATGGTTGTTCTAGTACAGGACTGCTGTTAGAGTTAGCTCGCGTTTTAGCTAAATCTAAACCAGAATATACAATTTGGTTAACCTTCTTTGATGGCGAAGAAGCTATGAATATTGAATGGGAAGGAACTGATCATACCTATGGTTCAAGATATATGGTTAATCAATTACGCACTACAGCTAAAGTAAAACAAATTAAGGCAATGATTTTATTGGATATGATTGGTGATAAAGACCTTAATATATATCGTGATGGTAATTCTACTGGTTGGTTAAAAGATATTATTTGGAATACAGCTTCTGAGCTAAAGCATAATAAAACTTTTATCAATGAGCCATATGATATAGAAGACGATCATATGGATTTTCTAAAAGCAGGAATTGCCTCAGTAGATATAATTGATTTTGATTATGGCCCAGATAATGAGTATTGGCATACTGAACAGGATACTTTAGACAAATTAAGTTCTGAGAGCTTAAAAATTGTAGGAGAAACTGTTTTGCATAGTCTGCCTAAAATATTTAACCATCTCAATAAATTTAACAAATAAGAATTAACTGGCTAAGCTAGCCAAAAATTTAAGTCCGGTATTTACCGGTTTGCAGGAGGAGAAGAAGTGAAACATATTGCAATTATTCCCGGTGATGGAATTGGGGTTGATGTAACCCGTGAAGCAGTAAAAGTTTTAGAACATGCCCAAAAAGTTTATGATTTTAAGTTAGAAATGACCCATTTTGATTGGAGTGCTGATAAATATTTAGCTGAAGGTGTTACATTGCCAGAAGGCGCAATGGATATGTTTCGTAAAGAATACCATGCTATTTTCGCTGGAGCATTTGGTGATCCTAGAGTTCCAGATATGAAACATGCAGCAGACATATTATTAGGATTAAGATTTGGTTTAGATCTCTACATTAATTTACGACCAGTAAAGTTACTTCATGATAGCTTAACACCTCTAAAAAACCGTACTTGCAAAGACATTAACTTTACAGTATTTAGAGAAAATACTGAAGGAATGTATGTTAGTATAGGTGGGATTTTCAAAAAAGGAACCCCTGATGAAATAGCAATCCAAGAAGATATGAACACTCGCAAAGGTGTAGAAAGAATTATTGTAGCAGCATTTGAGTATGCTAAAGAGCATGGCCGTAAGCGTGTTACAATGGCTGATAAATCCAATGTACTTCGTTATGGACATGATCTTTGGCAACGTGCATTTGCAGAAATAGCTACACGTTATCCAGATATTGAAGCAAATACACAGTTTGTTGATGCAGTAACTATGTGGATGGCTCTTAAGCCAGATCAATATGAAGTAATTGTTACAAACAATATGTTTGGAGACATAATCACAGACCTAGGTGCAGCATTACAAGGTGGTTTAGGTATGGCAGCTTCTGGAAATATCCATCCTGGACAAGTTTCCCTATTTGAACCAGTACATGGAAGTGCTCCTAAATATGCAGGTAAAAATGTTACCAATCCTATTGGAGCAATTCTTACTGCAGCAATGATGTTAGAATTTATAGGCTATAAAGAAGCAGCAAATGGTATTGAAAAAGCTGTTGTTCAATCTTTAGCCGATGGACAAATGACTCGCGACTTAGGTGGAAATCTTTCAACTACAGATACTGGAGACGCAATCTGCGCTCGCTTAAAATAAACTTGCTACTCCATTTAACCCGGGGTTAAATCCCCGGGCTAATTATAAAATTATTAGATTTCTAGTATGATTTATTTAGTATTTATTGCCCTAGCAATAACATTGTTTTTTGTTTTTCGCGGCACTACTCAACAATACCATTCTTGGGAGGTTATAAAAGAACGCTGGTTTGAAGTAGGTCTAGATAACTCATTACTTTTTAGTAGTGGAAGCCCACAAAAAGGAAAAGAGCTTATCCGTTTAGATGGACAACATAGCACTTATACAATTGCTATCAGTTTGCTAAAAGATGTTCGCCCTTGTGTTATGGTAGAAGTTCTTTATCCTACAGAATTAAGCAGCCGTTTAAGTACTTATCCTAAAGCAACATTCAATAATATGAATAAAATCTTAGCAGGTGAAGTAAATCCTAATGAAGAAACCTTAGAGCCAATTGCTCAAGAAACAGGAAACAGATTATTTAATAAACGCTTGCATCCACAAATAACAGAGCAATTTTATCTTTTGCAAGAACAATATCAGCGAAATGGAAGAGGTTTTGAGATCAGTAATGAGAAATTAGTTTATCGCCAAAATAGTATAGTACATGATCCTATTTTGCTTTTTCCTGTTTTAGATGAAATGGTAGATACAGTTAATTTGCTTCGCGAACATGCAGAGTATTTGTTAGTACAATAGAGTAATTATTAGGAATGCTATAAAAAAGGGCAGGAATAAGCCTGCCCTTTTTATTGAGTTATTGAGCTAATGCAACCACTTTTTCAGCAGCATCTTTCATGCCTTCAGCAGTAGTAAAATTCATACCAGAATTTGCAAGCAGTTCCCTTGCCTTTTCAACATTTGTGCCTTCTAGTCTTACTACTATAGGAATTTCTACGCCAATATTTTTTGCTGCTGCAATAACACCAGCTGCAACCATATCACAACGTACAATACCACCAAAAATATTGATTAATACTGCACGGACTTTTTTATCAGCTAGTAGAATTCTAAATGCATTTTCTACTCTAGCTTGAGAAGCACCACCACCAACATCTAAAAAGTTAGCAGGCTCTCCACCAGCATGTTTAATAATGTCCATTGTAGCCATTGCTAAACCTGCTCCATTAACCATACATCCAATAGTGCCATCTAATTTAATGTAGTTAAGATCATATTTTGAAGCTTCAATCTCTAGTGGTTCTTCTTCGTTAAGATCCCGTAAGTCAGCAAAATCTTTATGGCGAAACATTGCATTATCATCAAAGTTTACTTTAGCATCTAAAGCATAAAGCTCACCATCTTCAGTAAGTAAGAAAGGATTAATTTCTACTAAAGAAGCATCTAGCTCAACAAATGCTTTGTAAAGAGCTAAAAAGAATTTTGTAGCAGTACCAACTAATTCCCCTGGCAAACCAAGACCAAAAGCTATTTTGCGAGCTTGGAAAGCTTGCATTCCAACAGCAGGATCAATAAATTCCTTAAGTATTGCCTCTGGATTATGTGCTGCAACTTCTTCTATATCCATACCTCCAGCAGTAGAAGCCATAAAAACTATTTGTGAAGTAACACGATCCACAACTAAACTTAAGTAAAGTTCCTGCTTAATTTTTAAGCCTTCTTCAATTAAGAGTGTTTGAACTTCGCGTCCTTCTGGGCCAGTTTGATGGGTAACTAGCTTCATGCCTAATATTTGGCGTGCCAAGGTTTCAGCTTCATCAAGACTACGAGCAAGTTTTACACCACCACCTTTACCACGACCACCAGCGTGAATTTGTGCTTTTACTACTACAACAGGTGTGCCTAATTTTTCTGCTGCTGTGCGTGCATCTTCAGCAGTTTTTACCATTTCTCCACGAGGTATTTTTACTCCATATTTAGCCAAAAGAGCTTTTGCTTGATATTCATGAATTTTCATTTATTAATTCAACCCTCTTAATGAAAGTTTAAAAAATTTCCCGCTATGTTATGCACTAGCATAAAAGTTAAGTCAAGCTTAACTAGCACTTATTGCATTCTGCTAACATCATAGGTGTTACTTAGCTTGCAATAAAACTCTTCGTGACGTTAAACTACTATCGGTTAGAAACTAAGTAAAAATCTAATAAAGGCCAATCAATAGCCAACCAATAAAAGTCTACCTAACCAGCCCCCACAAACAATATCTCGCATAATAAAACGTGAGATTGTTCTTATTTGCTTCAATCACTGTAGGAGAATTATGAAAAATAAAGAAAAACAATTATTTTTTAAATTTAAATGGCGCTTGTTTTATGTGATTGCTGTAGGTGTTTGTATAGCAATATTTACATTAAGTAATTTATCGTTTAACAATAACCCTATACAAGCAGACTCTAACAAAACAAGTAAAACACAAAATGAACCCCAAGCTATAGTTGATGTTAATGCTCTACCACAAACAGCTCAAACACAAATAGCTGCGGCTTTAGCAGAAAAAGCTTCTAGAACTCCAGCACAACAAAAAATGGACTCTAGCTTAGTCCGTGCTTCTAAAGAAGCTCGTGGGGCAGCCTTTGTAGATGGGATAAGCACTCTTCGCCCATTAAATTTACCAAAAGATTCCAATGGAAATTGGATTGTTGATATAAAAGTAACCACCACAGATGACACCTTTCAACAAAGATTAGGTCAAATGGGTGTAACAATGATGGCAGATAACCCACAATACAAAACATTGCGGGCTAAAATGCCAATGACTATAATGGAAAATGTAGCTAATATGTCTGAAGTTCTTTATATTAGCCCAGCCCTAGAAGGTCAATTAGATAAAGTCCAAAGTGATAATACTACTTCATCTTTTGTTGGTCCTTTTACAAATAATAATCCTTCAAGTTTTGCTGTTAGATCTGCAAATGTTCGCAATAATTTGCCAGAGTTGATTGCTTCTTTGGACAAAAATAAAAGACGTGTTAAACCTAATACTGGAACTGTTAATTCTCAGGGTGACACCACTCACCGTGCAGCTACAGCACGTACAATGTTTAGCACTAATGGTTCAGGCATTAAAATTGGGGTTCTTTCTGATAGTTTTAACTCTTTAGGTGGTGCACCTACTGATGTTACAACTGGAAACTTACCAGGCGTTGGAAATCCCAATGGATTTACCACTCCAGTAACAGTTCTACAAGACACAACTGGAACTGATGAAGGTAGAGCAATGCTTCAAATAGTTCATGATATTGCTCCTGGGGCTCAACTATTCTATGCTACGGCATTTGGCGGAGTTTCTACTTTTGCTAGTAACATCCAAGCCCTACGTACTGCTGGTTGTGACATCATCATTGATGATGTTTTTTACTTTAATGAATCCCCATTCCAAGATGCACCAATTGCACAAGCAGTTAACACAGTTACTGCTAATGGCGCACTTTATTTTTCTTCTGCTGGTAATGCTGGTAGCTTAAAGAAAAGTACTGCTGGTGTTTGGGAAGGTGACTTTGTTAGTGGTGGTACATTATCTAATTTACCTGGTGGAACAGTAAATAACTTTACTCCAACTTCAACAGCAACAATAGCTAATGTTGTTACATCTGGTAGTGGTAGACCTTATACACTTTTCTGGTCAGATCCATTAGGTGCTTCTAACAACGATTATGACTTCTTTATTTTTAATTCAACTTTAACGACTCTTTTTGATATGGGAACTAGCATTCAAAATGGAACCCAAGACCCATTTGAAATTACTGCTGGTGGCTCATTTACAGGAGATAGAGTTGTCATTCTTAAGAAAGATACTGCTGCTGTACGTGCATTACACTTAAATACCAACAGAGGTCAATTAAGTATTGCTACCATTGGTCAGACTAAGGGGCATAGTGCGGCAGTTAACGCTTTTAGTTGTGCTGCAACTCCAACTGGCCCTGCTTCAGCTGGTGTTACAGGGCCATTCCCAAATCCATTTAGTTCGGCTAACCTAGTAGAAAACTTTAGCTCTGATGGGCCTAGAAGGGTATTCTACACCGCTACTGGAACAGCAATTACTCCAGGTAATCTTTTATTTGGAACAAATGGTGGAACAGTTCGTCAAAAACCAGATATTACTGCTGCTGATGGTGTTTCTACTACACTTGCAGCTAATAGTGGCTTAAACCCATTCTTTGGAACAAGTGCTGCGGCCCCTCACGCTGGTGCTATTGCAGCATTAGTTAAAGCGGCTAATCCTTCATTAACTACTTCTCAAATCAGAGCCATTTTAACCTTGTCAGCAATAGACATTGAAGGAAGTGGAGTTGATAACAATTCAGGTTTTGGTATTTTAGATGCTTTTTCAGCTGTACAAGCTACTCAAGGCCAAGCAACTGTTACTTTTGGTGGTGTTACAGTTACTGAAGGTATACCAAGAAATAACAATGGTGCTCTTGATCCTGGTGAGAGAGGTAATCTTGCTGTTAAATTAAACAACCCAACTACAACAACAGCAACAACTGTTTCCACTACTTTAGCTCTTACTCCCCCTGTTGCTGGTGTAACAATTAACAACCCAACAATAAATGTTGGATCAATTGCTGCTACTAGTAGTACAACGGCTAATTTCTCAATCACTTTAGCACCTACTGTAACTTGTGGTACTAATCTAGCTTTTACTTTAACTACAACATTTACTGGCATTGGTAGTCCATTAGTATCCACATTTAATGTTCAAACAGGCAGAACTACAACAGCAACTACCAGTGTAACAACAGTGCTTGATGCAACTGTACCTCCAACAAATGCTGCTTATACAGCAACCACTGGTACACAAACTGGTCGCTTACTCCGCAATAATATAGCTTCCTCTTGTGCCACACCTAAAACATTCCCTGGCTTACAAGATTCAACTATTGTACGCAGGTATGATTCTTATGTATTTACTAACACTACAGGTTCAACTCAATGTTACACAGTAAAATTAACACAACCTACAACTACATTGTTTACTCTTGCTTACAATAATAGTGGGTTTATTCCAGCAACTCCAGGAGTTAATTATGCTGCTGATCCTGGTGGGTCTGGTGCAACTACAATGTATTCTTTCAATGTTCCAGCAGGCCAGAAATTTACTGTAGTAGTTCATGAAGTAAACGCAAATGGCGGGCTAAACACAACATATACACTTGCTGTATCTTCTCAAGTATTTGTTTGCGATCCAGTCACTCCATTTACTTTAGAGCACAACTCAGTATTTGCAGCTGACACAGCTAACAATCGCATTCAACGCACTGACAATGATGGAACAACTTGGGCAACAGTAGGCTTTGGTCCAGGTACTGGCTCAGGCCAATTTAACGCTCCTCGCGGTATTTCTTCTAGTGGCGACAATATGAAATTATTTGTTGCTGACACTGGTAATAACCGTATTCAACGTTCAACCAATGGTGGTACATCTTGGCAAGTTATAGCTGGCCCAGGCACTGCTACTAATACAGTAAATCAACCTAGTGCAGTTGCTTATGATGAACCAAATGATAAGCTTTATATAGCTGATACAGCTAACAACCGTATTTTAGTAGTAACTGCGGCTAGTACAGCTAGTCCAATAACTTCAGTATTTGCATCTAGCACTGCTGGTGCAGGATTAGGACAATTTATACAACCTCGTGGTGTAGCAGTTGATGTAAACGGTATTGTTTATGTAGCTGATTCAGGTAACAATCGTATTCAAATGAACAGTAGCGGAATGGGAACTGGATGGTCAGTATTCTCTAATGCTACTGCTGGAACAACTATAGGCAAGATGAATCAACCTCGTGGTATTTATATTGATTCTAGTAACAATGTCTATGTTGCGGATACAGCTAACAATCGTATTCAAGTAAATGCTGGTGGAATTTGGTCAGTATTTATGGGTCCAGGTACTGCGGCTGGTTCTGTTAACGCTCCTGAAGGCGTAACAAAGTCTGCTAGTGGTAATATATTTATTGGCGATACACTTAACAACCGGGTTCAAAAGAAACTTGCTAGTGGTGGTACAGCTACAATAGTTGGTCAACCAGGTTTATCACTAGGTCAATTTAACACTCCAACAGGACTACGCTAAGAGTTCTAGAATAAGTTACACCTAAAGTAACTTTAGGTAACTATATATAAATCAAAGCCCTAGGCAAATCTTTAAAATTTGTTTTAGGGCTTTTTACTTCCTCAAAAACAAAAGCCCAACACTATGCTTTTAACATAAATAATTTTTTAGAAAATAGTTTTGTTATAAAATCTGCAAAATCCATTAAAGAATAGCCAAAAGTTTAACAACAGTTAGTGGATCTTTTCCTTTCTCCAATATACAATGGTAAGGCTTAAAAATATCCATTTGGTCATTTTTTATCTCTTAAAATTCTTAAGAATCTGTTACACTGTTTGACCAAAACAAGCAACTTTTCTAGTATACTCATCTATGCCATTAAGGAGGATTTTGCATGGACGCCAGTGAGCGTAAAGAGATAATAGAAAGATTTCGTTCTGGCCATGGAAAGCTAGAACGCAGTATTGATGATTTAGGTGAGTATCAATTAGAATTTCGTCCTGCCCCTGGTAAATGGAACATACGTGAAATAGTAATACATCTATGTGACAGCGAAATTGTTGCTGCACATCGTATTCGTAGAGTACTAGCAGAAGATGAACCATTATTAACTAGCTATGATCAAGATAAATGGGCAGCTCGGTTAAGCTACAACAAACGTAATCTCACCTATGCATTAGACCTATTCAAATTATTACGCAAGTCTACTTCTGAATTATTTGAAGATCTGTCTGAAGATGACTGGTCACGCACTGGTGTGCATGATGAGCATGGAAAGATGTCTTTGATTGATATAGTCCGTCTTTATGCAGAACATTGTGAAAATCATGTTAGTCAAATACGTCAAATAAGATTACAGCTTAGTAAACAGTAAATAACTTAATGTAAGGTTCTCTAAGGTAAGTTTTTCAGAGACCTTACAAACATAACACTATATAAAGTATCACTGATTACTAAGAGCATTAGATTTGCTAAATTAGAGTTCCATCCCAAAAAGTAGCATATCTTAAAACCCTACATTTTTATGAAACATTAAAAATTACTTATAAGGAAATAAAAGTTAAATGAGCACATTAAAAGGTAAAACATTATTTATTACTGGTGCTAGTCGTGGCATTGGTTTAGCAATTGCACTACGTGCGGCTCAAGATGGAGCCAATATTGTTATTGCGGCTAAAACAGCAGAAGCACATCCAAAACTACCTGGAACAATTTATACAGCAGCTCAAGAAATAGAAAATGCAGGTGGTAAAGCACTTCCCTGTTTGGTAGACATTCGTTTTGAAGAGCAAATTCATCAAGCAGTTAAACAAGCTGTAGACACTTTTGGTGGTATAGATATATTGGTAAATAATGCTAGTGCTATAAATTTATCCGGAACATTAGATACTCCAATGAAAAAATTTGATTTAATGCATCAAATTAACGCTCGCGGCACATTTGCTTGTTCTCAAGCTTGTTTACCCTACTTACTTAAAGCAGAAAACCCTCATATTCTTAACCTTTCACCTCCATTAAATATGGATCCACGCTGGTTTGGCAGCAATGTAGCCTATACAATGGCAAAATATGGAATGAGTATGTGTGTGTTAGGAATGGCAGAAGAATTTAAAGAGCAAGGTGTAGCAGTTAATGCACTTTGGCCTAAAACAATCATTGCTACAGCAGCAGTAATGAATTTATTAGGAGGTCAAGATATTGTTAGGCAGTCCCGTAAACCTGATATTATGGGCGATGCAGCTTACTATATTCTTACTCGTCCTAGCCGTGAATGTACTGGAAATTTCTTCCTTGATGAAGATCTTTTAGCTAGTGCAGGGGTAACAGATTTTGATAAATACGCTACAACTCCAGGTGTTAAACCATTGCCAGACTTTTTTATTTAGATAAAGCAATTTTATTAATTTAAGGTGTAACAGATGAAAAAAACCTTTTTGTTCTTAATAGTTCTAATTCTTGCTTTTGGTGCAATTCAATGTACCAATAACACTACTGAAAATAATAACTCCCCTACTGCTTCTAGCTCCAATACTTCAGGAGATAAGCCTTGCAAAGAGATACTTGAAAATTACGTAGTAGAGTTTCTAAAGCGTAATCCTACAGTTAACACATATTTAGGTGGAGCAGGATTAAAACCAGAATTAAAAGAAGTTGATGGTAAGTTGCGAGATCATTCTATAACTGCATTAGAAACAGAAGATAAATGGTTAAAAGAAACTCAAGAAAAACTAGAAAAAGTTGATCCTAAAAGCCTTTCAACTACTATCCAAATCGATCGTGATGTAGCTTTAGCACAAATCCGTTTTCTGTTACATCAACATCAAATACGTAAATATCAACAACGTGCATTAGATACTTATACTGATGAACCATTTCGTGCTATAGATTGGCAACTTCAAGGTATGACTCAAACAGGAGATAAAACCTATGGTACTGTAGAAGAATGGAATTTAGTAATAAATCGTGTAAATGATGTTCCTCGTTTTCTAAAAGTAGCTCAACAACAACTAGATGAAGGAGTTAAATTTGGGAATACAGCCGATTGGCGTATGTTAAAGCGTAATGGGATTGATACTTCTGAAGCAGATGCAAAATATTTTGAATCAGAATTACCTAAAATAGCCACAGAACGTATTGCTGCTAGTCCAGAACGTGATGAGTTATTAAAGAAACTAGCTGATAGTACAAAAGTTGCTGCGGCAGCTTATCGAGACCTAAAAGCTTATGTGGCAAAGACTTTTTTTGATGACCCTAATTCCAAAGATGAAACAGGTCTTAAAGCAGCATTTAAAGGCCCTCGCTATATGATGGGAACAGAAGAATATAATTGGGCATTAAAAAATAACTTAAAAATAGAAAAAACTGCCAATCAGCTTTATGAAGAAGCATTCCCTATTGTTCAAGCTACTCAGGAAGAAATGATCAAGCTAGCTCGTGAAATAGGTCAAAAACGCAACTTAAAACTTCCAGAGAATGGGTCTGCAGCAGTACGTGCAATTTTTGATGAATTAGCTAAAGATTACCCTAAAAATGATGCTGAAATGATAGGTTGGTACAAAGATGCAGCATTTAGATTAGTAGAATATTCTCGCAAAACAGGTGTTTTTGATGTACCAACCGATTATAAGTTAGAAGTTGTAGAAACTCCTCCTCCACTTCAAGCTTCCATTGATGGAGCATCCTATTATCCTGCTCCACCATTTAAAAACAGTGGTGTAGGGCGTTTTTATGTTTCTCCAACTGGCAATGATATAGCAAAACTAAAAGATAATAATCGTTCTTCTATTGCTGATCTCTCCGCTCATGAAGGCTTCCCCGGACATGATTGGAACTATAAAGTAATGACTAAATATAGAGATCGTATTGCTCCTGTTCGTTGGCTTACCCCAGGTGCAGTAGAAGATTCTTCTTCAATGTGGCAAGACTCTATGGCATCTGAAGGCTGGGCACTTTATTCTGAAGCATTAATGGCTGAACCTCAAAAAGATGCTCCAAATGGTTTTTATACTCCTGAAGAACGCCTTTATCAATTACAAGGTAAACTCTATAGAGATTTACGAGTACGTGTTGATACTGGTATTCATACAGGCAGAATAAAATATGAAGAAGCTGTTGATTTATTCTCAGAAATTGTTAATTTTCTGCCAGGTTCTTGTTCATCAGCAGAAGCATTAAAAAATCCTGACAAACGTGCAAGCTGTGATTCAGCAGAAAAAGCTATTTTCCGTTATTCTAAGTGGCCAACTCAAGCAATTACTTATAGATTAGGCAAAGACCAGATCTTTGAACTACGAGCTGAGGCAAACAAACTGTTAGGTGATAAGTTCTCAGCCAAAGATTTCCATATTCTCTTTATGCAATATGGAACAATCCCACCACCTTATTTTCGTGCAGAACTACTTAGAGAACTCAAAGAAAAAGCTAAATAACTTTATAACTTTCTACTCTGGAGTTTGGGCAAGCAACCTAAAGCCCAACTCCAGGAATCTAGCTATAGAATCAAAAAATAAATTTATGGCTAATTTATGAAAAAACTACTAACAATTTTTACAGCAGTTTTTTTGTTTAATGTTCTTTTTGTATGTTTATCTTTTTCTCAATCTAGCATCAACCCCTTTAATCATCAGCATCCACAAACCATCATAGGAAAAATCTTAACCTCTGCTGAACAACAAACTCAATATACGCTTTACTATGATCCTGCATATATAAAACTAAAATATCCTGGTGGAGATGTTTCATTAGAACGGGGTGTTTGTTCTGATGTTATAGTTCGTGCTTTTAGAGCAGCAGATATAGATTTACAAAAAGAAGTTCATGAAGATATGGCAGCTAACTTTTCTGCTTACCCTAAAAGATGGGGACTTAAAACACCTGATACTAATATAGATCACCGACGTGTTGCCAACCTAATGACTTACTTTAAGCGTAAAGGTTATGAATTAGATATTACAAAAGATCCTAAACAATATAAAGCTGGAGACATTGTTGCTTGGGAATTGGATAATAAGCTTTTACATATTGGGGTAGTTAGTGATGTATCTTCTACATTTGATTCCTCTTATCAAATAATTCATAACATAGGATATGGCACTAAACTTGAACCTAAACTCTTTGCCTGGAAAATAATTGGTCATTATAGATTAAAAGACTAACCCTACAACAATTTGCTTAATATAAAAATTTTGAATAAAACAGAAACATGCACTAGGGAGAAAACCTTATACCAAGGGATTTATATTTGCGTTTTCAACTAGTTAATGCAATAATTTTTTTCCAACCTTAACTTCTAAAAGCATAAAATAGAGATGTTGGCAAAAAATGAAACATCTATTTGATACAGTGAATTAACCGGGTAGTTTTGCTGAATGGAAAAGTGGTATGGCAAGCAATAACAAAAAAGACGATTTTGAATTAGCGATAACTGATCCTTCTATTGCTGACTTTTTAGTTGAGGAAGAAGATTTTTCTAATGCTTCTGGCTCTTCTTCATTAACCAAATCCGATCCTAACGAAACTTGGGAACCTGTTATAGGGACAATTTTCGATAGTAAGTACAAAATAGAAGAAAAGCTTGGCGAAGGTGGGATGGGTGTTGTTTATAGAGCTACCCATGTATTTATTGATCGCCCAGTAGCTATTAAGTTTCTCAGAAAAGAATACCTAGCAGATAGTGCTGCTGTAGATAGATTTAAGTTAGAAGCTCGTGCTGCGGCTAGAATTAACCATCCAAATGTAACTTCTATTCTTGATTTTGGCTTAACAGAAGGAACTTTCTATTTAGTTATGGAATACTTAGAGGGTTATACTCTAAGACAACAGCTAAAAAATAATGGCGCTCTTAGTATTAAAGATACAATAAAAATTGCCTCACAAGTTTGTGAAGCTCTAGAAGCAGCACATAAATCCAATATAGTTCACAAAGATTTAAAGCCTGACAATATTTTTATTCACAGTAAAGATTCTATAGAAATAGTAAAAGTTCTTGATTTTGGTATTGCAGAAATAATTGGAAAACCTTCTACAGATAATCAAGAAGATTTCTCCACCTTAGCAGGCACTCCCCATTATATGTCTCCTGAACAATGTCAAAATGACCCTGTTGGTCCAACTTCTGATATTTATAGTTTAGGTGTAATTTTATTTGAACTCTTAACTGGACAATTGCCTTTTGACGATCCATCAATGATAGGCATTATACTTAAACATTTAAGTACTCCGCCTCCTAAGTTAACAGATGTTAAACCAGATTTACCTAAAGAGTTTGATGATGTTGTTAGTAAAACTTTAGCCAAAAAATCAGAAAAACGTTATCAAACAGCTTCTCAACTTTTACAAGATTTGCTTCAAGTAGAAGTATCTATTTTTAATCCTTTGACAAGTGCCAATAAACCCAACAATGAACCTACTATAACTTGTTCCAATCCAAAATGTGCTCAAGTGGTGTTAGCTGGTAGCAGACGATGCCCTAGATGTGAAGCTTTGTCTGTTGGAACAGTACTAAGATATAGATACCTTATCGAAAAAATGGTTGGTAAAGGCGGATTTGGAACTACTTATCTAGTAAAAGATTTAGATTGTTTTAGTGAACATAGAATACTTAAAGAGCTTAGCTTAAATGTAAGAACAGAAGATCCTGAAGAGCTTAAAGATATGGGAGAACGCTTATTTAAGCGTGAAGCACAAGTTTTATTAAATTTACATCATAGCGGTATACCTCGTCTTTATGCTTATTTCTCGGAAGAAGATTTTTCTTATTTAGTACAAGATTTCATTCCTGGTCAAACTCTATCTGAAGAACTTAAAAAGCGTAAAACACCTTTTTCTCAAGAAGAAGCCCTAGCTGTATTAAATACAGTAGCAGATATACTAGACTACTTGCACAGTCATAAACCTCCTGTTATACATCGTGATATAAAACCACACAATTTAATGCGTCACCAAGATGGCCGAGTAATGCTAATAGACTTTGGGGCTGTTTGCCAAGCGGTTGCTAATCCAGAAGCTAACAACACTGTAATAGGTTCATTGGGTTATGCACCTCCAGAACAATTTTTAGGCCAAACCTTACCACAAAGCGACCTTTATGCTTTAGGAGCATCAATTATTTATTTGGTTACAGGCATCCCTCCAAAACTGCTTTTATCTCACTCTTTTGATAAACTAGATAAAGAACTAACTGGAAAAATAACACCTGAACTTCATACTTTATTAAAAGATCTAGTAGCTCCAGATGTACGTAAAAGATTACCTGACACTAATACTTTAATAAATAGGCTTCAAGAGCTTAGAAATCCTAGAAAAATCAATACACCAAGTTCTATACCTGCTTTAACAGCTAGTACTACTACCAGTAGTAATGTGACTACAACTAGTGATTCACCTTCAAAATCATCATTAGCAGCAGCTCTTTCTAAAACTCCTAGCTCATTACCAAGCCTTGGTAGTATTATGAACCAATCTCAATCTACTCCTGTACCGACTCCAATATTGGAAAAACCTAAAACAGGAGAACATGCAGTACCTAGTGTAAATACTGATAAATCTGCTGCCACACCAAGTAAGCCTGCAACCCCTTCTCTATCTAGCTTGCTTACTACAAAATCTCATGTAGTAGTACCTCAAAATCAATCTAATGCTCAAACTCCTTCATATCCTGTGCCTACTATTGTTAAGGCTCAAACTCCTGTTGTACAACAACCTAGTAATAATGCTATAGACTTTCAAGCTGCTGCTCAATTTTGTTATGAAGTAGAAGATTTGTTGCGAACTATGGATTTTGCAACGCACTTTGCTATTTTAGGCATTAGTACTGATGCTTCTAGAGACCAAATAGTTAATGCTTATCGCGAGTTATCTGAAAAATTCAACCCTACTCGATATGCTCATTTAGCTAGCTATAATCCTAATTTACCAGGAGATTTAAAGAAAATTTCAACTCGTTTATTACAAGCATTTGAAACACTTATGGATCAAAATAAGCGAAATCTATATCAGCGCAATTTTCGGACAGGAACTTTTGAAAAGTTAAAGTAGGTTAAAAATTATTACACTTCAGGAGCAGTTGATGAACTTCCGAGAGATACTTAAATATGACACTAATCCTCAAAAAATGTCCACAGCACGAGCATTTTTAATTTCACTACTTTATATGATTTCCGCAGATGGACAAATAGATAGTAAAGAAGTAGCTCATTTACTTGCAGTTACAGGCAGCACTAAAACAGGCCCTCTTAGTATACAAGTTATTAATCAAAAAGCTGTAGACTTGGCGTTAGCTTATCGTAGCAAACATTCTTTAGAATCATTTCTTACTGAAGCAACTCCTATGCTTTCCCATCTACAAAGAAAGTGTATTTTACTTAACTTATTTGATTGTGCTACACATGATCAACACCTACAACTTGCAGAAAAAGAAGTATTTGATAAATTCCTTCAAGCTTTTCAAATCTCAGGTGAAGAGCTTAGCCATTTGCTTGATGCAATCTTGCTAAAAAATAATTTAACTATTTTTGAAGAGCATAAATAATTCTATAAATAAATCTTAAGTATATTTCCAGAGGCTAATCTTATTTTGCTTTTTTGACTTTCAGGAAAGCAAATTTGATAATTTTTCTATTCCTGTAGCAATACGTTCTGGAGTTTCTTTAGAAAAAGCTAAACGCAAGGTATTTTTCTTACTTTCAGTAACAAAGAAGGGTTCACCTGGAACATAAGCAACTCCTTTTTCCACTGCTTTGGAGAGCAATTCTGTAGTATCTATTTGACCAGCAAGTTCCACCCAAACAAATAGCCCTCCTGTTGGATGAGTCCAAGTTGCGCCTTGAGGAGCATTTTTTCCAAGGGCTGAAAGCATTGCCTGACAACGAACCCTATAAAATTCACGTAAATAAGAAATCCTCCCATGGATTAAATTTTGTCGTCCGCATTCAGCAACTATAGCTTGATCCAGCATGCTAGAACAAAGATCCGCAGCTTCTTTAATTAATTCAATGTTTGCAATTATTTCATTTGCCCCAACCATCCATGCTGTACGTAAACCAGGAGTTAATACTTTTGAAAAACTACCTAAATAAATCACTCGTCCTTGAGTATCAAAACTTTTTATTGAAGCAGGTGAAGCCTCTTCAAAATAAAGATCCCCATAAGGATCGTCTTCTAAAATAATCAAGTCTAGTTCTTCAGCTAAAGCAAGCAATTCTTTTCTTTTCCGTAAAGAGAGACTTATTCCAGAAGGGTTTTGAAAGTTAGGAATAGTATAAATTAGCTTAACAGTACGTCCATTATTACGTAAATGTAACACCTTATCTTTAACAGCTAATGGTTCTAGTCCATCTTTTGACATTGGAATACCAACAAGTTCTGCTCCAGCATTATTTAGAGCAAAAGTGCCTCCAATATAGCTAGGAAGTTCAGCTAAAACCACATCTCCAGGTTCTACAAGTAAACGAGAAATCAAATCTAACCCTTGTTGTGAACCACTGGTTACAATAATTTGTTCTGCTTTGGCTTCCACACCTTTAGTAGCCATATGGCTAATTAAGTAATCTACAAGTGGACGATAGCCACGAGTTACACCATATTGAAGCACTTCTGCTCCACGTTCTTGAACAAGTTGGCTAGAAATTTCAGCAATTTCTGAATAAGGAAAAGTTTCTGGGCTAGGAACACCACCAGCAAAAGATATAATTCCAGGACGATTTATCAAAGAAGAGAGACGGCGAATCGGATTAGGTTTTAACCGATTCGCTATTGAAGAAAAGAAATTTTTATATTCCATTTAGATTGCCTATGATTGTTGTTTTAATTCTATTTCTGGCGAAATATTAGTTGGAGAAATTGAGTCTGTAGGCTCTTCAGAATTGTTTTTGGGCTTAAAAATACCTACTATTTTGGCTACTGGCCCAAGAGAAGCATAACATGTAGCCATTACTAATAAGACAACTTGTGACCATTGATAAATGGCTAATATCATTACTGCAATTAGTATTACTGTCTGATTCCTACTCATTCCAGGTTTTCCAGAAGTATTCTTAAAATTATTATAAGGTATAGTACTTACCATAAGTAACGCTAATATAGCAGTTAACATCATTAGTAAGACACTAAAAAGAGTAGAATCAAAAGTAAATCCTGCAAAATCTATTTGGACTTTGCGCATAGCTAATGGAACAGGTGTAAAGTGAATGATTGCAGCTATTAAGCTTGCACCTGCGGGGATAGGCATTCCAACAAAATATTTCTTTGCTGTTTTATCCTGGACTGGTTTACGAGCTAATACATTGAAGCGTGCTAAACGCAATGCCCCACAAACCAAAAACATAAAAGAAACTGCCCAACCTACTTTTTGCAATTCAATTAATGTAGGACAATAACCCCAAGCAAAAGCTAGTACAGCAGGAGCAATACCAAAACTAAGTACATCGGCTAAAGAATCTAGCTCTACACCAAATTCACTAGTAGCATTAGCCATTCTAGCAATACGACCATCTAAAAAATCAAAAAGAACTGAAAATCCAATACACATAGCAGCAACATCAAAATGGTGAATTGCAGCTTGTGAACTGCCAATACTATGATTTGTAGCTGCACTAAAGCCTTTTACCGACTCTAGAACTGAATAAAAGCCACAAAAAATATTTGCAGTAGTTAATAAACTGGGGACAATGTAAACACCTTTACGCAAATCCGGTTTAAGGCGAGGATTCTTAAATCTACTATCCATCAGTTTTTCCTTCCAATTATAGTTACACCACCTTCAAGTTTATCACCAACTTTAACTAATACCTTAAATTCTGGTGGTAAAATTAAGTCCGTGCGTGAACTAAATTTAATTAAACCTAGTCGTTCGCCTAGTTCAACTGTTTCTCCAGCCTTTTTCCATAAGACACATCTTCTAGCAATAATGCCAGCAATTTGTTTTACAATAATTTTTACTGACCCACATTCAATAGTAATAACATTTTGCTCATTAATTAAAGAAGCGTCTTCACGAGTAGCTGGAACAAAACGTCCTTTTATATGGTTGACCTCACTAATACGTCCAGCAATAGGAGAACGGTTAATATGAACATCTAAAGGTGAAAGAAAAATGCTAATTAAACTTGGACTGTCTTCTTTATCTGGATCAATTCTTGTTACTTTAGTAACACGCCCATCTGCTGGAGCTACGATAATGTTATTTTCGCTAGGGATAGTACGTTCAGGATCTCTAAAAAAATAAATAACAAATACTAGTAAGATAGCTACTGGTAGTGCTAAAAAATAAAATCCTGACAGTGCAATCATTACAGTTAAAATTGCAAGGAAAGTTATATAAGGATATGCTTCTCGTGCCATAAATTATATACAAACCTATAAGCCTCAACTAGCTACAAACAAACCACTAAAGCTACTTTAAGGCTATCTTAAAACCACTTTCTAGATTAACTTTTGAGTAACGAATACTCAAGATTATAAGTTTAATCTTTATAATCAAAAACGGGAACTACCCTACTTAGGAGTCCCCGTTTTTAAGGGAAATTTTTCAAATAACTATCAATAAAATTAGTGACTAGCAGCTTTGCGTTTATAATTCTGTAGGATCGACTCCATTTTATCTTTAACGTGGAGTTTTTTCTTCTTTAACATTGCAAGTTCTAAAAGTTCATCATCATTGGGATATGGTAAGGCAGATAATTCACCTAATCTAACATCATAGCGTTGATGTTCTTGAGCTAATTCTCTAAACTCTTGATTATTAGCCATTAACTCCATTTTTAGTAAATCTCCTGTAGAAACACTCATAAGGCAATGTCCTCCTTAAAATTACTCGATCCTAAGATTAGTATTTAGTTTTGAAGAAATAGTTAACTTTGCTTTACATAGTATTACAAAGACCATAGCAAAGCAAGCATCCATATTAATTTTTAACTATTATCTAAGTATTTATTACCAATCCGTTGGCAAATAATTTCTAAACAATTTCCCATATTCAAGATTCCCTTCAAGCCCTTTTACAATTGGATCATAAATTCGTGCTGCTGCATCTACTTCATCAAGTGGGGGGATAAAACCTTTTGCTTTCATTTGCTCACGTTTTGAATATGCTCCTTCAAGTGTAACCCAACCAGTATCTACACTATTCATATAAATACTATCTTGTAGGTAATCTGCTGATGAAGTGCGAGTCATCATATTAAGCGCAGCTTTACTCATATTTATATGAGGATGATAGATAGTTTTACTAGCACGGTTAAATTGTCCATCTAAACCACATACATTTATAACAAATCTCTCTTTATGCTTGGACTTAAGAAAAAGCTTTTTTAATTTGGCTGTTAAAAGACAAGGAGCAGCACTATTTATCAGTAAAACTTCTAGTAACTCTTTTACTTCTATGTCTTCAAGTTTTAACGTCCAACTATTTCTTTCCCTTTTATCTATAGGTTGACCATGTCGATCTAGCTCACAATTTGTAGCTTTCAACAAATCTAAGTTCAGTATATTTTTATTATTCTCAGGCAATAAAATTCTTTCTTGTAAAAAACTTGGTATTGAAATTAATGGGTCTTCTTGTTGAATTGCTAAAGCATAAAAATCTTCTGAATGCCTAACAGTTTGTGCAGCATTATTAATTAAAATATCCAAGGCAGGCCAATTTGTTTCCAAGTAGTTAATAAAGCTTAAAAGCGCAGGAAAATCTCTAAAATCTAAACTTTGAATATAGAGTCTATTTTGCCAATCATTAAAATCCTTTTCCTTGCTAAATCGATTTAAGGCATCTTTAGCAAACCGTGTAGTAATCATTACCACTGCATTATCTCTAAGTAACTTAAGAGCAGTTTCAAAACCTATTTTTATCCGTCCTCCTGTAACTAAAGCATAACGACCAGTTAAATTGGTGCGTTGGTTGCGTTTTTGGTAATTAATTTCAGCACACTCAGGACAAAGTCTATGATAAAAGAAATGTATTTCACGGTAATCTGTTCCACAACAGTAGCAAGCCTTTGATTTACCTCTAATTTTTGTTAACTGTTCTGTATCTTGAATTTCTTGATTTTCGTTGCCTACTTTACCAGCATGAATATTAGCAATAACTGTATTGGTAAAAATTTGTTGGTCAATTAAATGGTTATTTTGTCTATCTTCTTTGGATTGTTCTTGTCTAGAAAATTTCTCTTCTTCAGATAAATTTAGAGCAGCATCTTTTCTTTTTTGTTTACGGGCTTTTTTATAAATTTGAGCTACAAGACGTTCTAATTTTTCTGATTCTAAAGCCAAATCAGGATCATCAACCACATTAGATAAAACTGCCAAACAAGTTTCCCAATCAGCTTTTGAAATAGTTCTGTTTTGGCTCATATCAAATTTTTACGTTTCTTGTATTGGGTGATAGTCATTTGGATTTTCAAATCCTGCTAACCAAGCAGCCGCACTATGACAGCTTGCAATATCTAGTGGAACAGGTAAAAGATATTCACGCCCTGTTGAAGGACAAAAACATTTTAAATAACGTGCTTTTTGCCTAGCATTAAACATAGAAATTACTTGAACTTCTACAAGTTTTCTTTCTCCACCAGGATCTTTATCTTTATCTATAGTGGTTGCGCCAGCATTTTTTAGGACTTTTTCTATTCCAACTTTTTCTAACATCAATCGACGAATTTCTGCACTAGGTTCAGTTAAAATTCTTGATGGTGTTAATTTTTCAGGATAAAAAATTATATCTGGTGTAACCCAATATTTTTGCCAAAAAATTCTGCATTCTTTCATCGCAGAAGGTAAAGATTTTAACCCACAACCAGAAAGTTCTAATCTACCATTAAACTGCATATTTTCTGGTAGTTGCATTAGTTTTATACAATTTCTTAAATCTATTTCTTGTAACTTAGAACCATTTTCTGGCAAAGCAGGAAATTCTTTTAAGGATTCACAATTTTTTAACTTTAAAACTTGGAAACTTGTTAGAGGAGAAGAAAATTTTTCCAAGTTCTTACAATCATTTAAATTTATAGACCATTTTGGACTTAATTTTCCTTTTATCCAAGAAAGTTGCTTACATTTTTTTATGGAAATGGTTTCTGCCTTCAAGTTTGCTTTTATCTCTTTGAGGGTAAGATTAAATAGTTTTATTACTTTTTTAGCATTAATTGAATCTGGAAGATTGTTTACTGGACAATTATCTACTGTAAAATACTTTAGATTGCCTGTTTCCAAACATTTTATTGAACTCGGTAAGCTAGTTAATTTTGAACATCCTTCTATATAAATTTCTTCTTCAATATCAATTGATTCTGGAATTTCTTCTACTCCACAACCTATTAATATCAATCGTTTAGCAGTTAAATTTGCTGGTAATTTACGAAGCTTGGAGCAACCAACTAGAATTAGATCTCCTATTAAAAACAATGAATCTGGTAATTTTTCTAGCTCATCAGCATTACTAATAAAAAGGCTTCTTCCTATGACATACTGTTTAGGTAAAGCTTTTAGAGCAGTAACACCACGTATTATTAAGTCACCTTCTACTTCTAAAAATTCTGGTAAATATTTTATTGGAACTCTATTATCTTTACTTAAAGTTCTTAAAAAAGCAGGTGCTTTTGGATCTTCCTTTAGTTGTTTTTGATAAGCTGGAGTTTCAGATAATCCCCCTCCTATCAATAAGTTGCCTACAACTTTTAGGCCATTACCAATGAAAGATAGCCTTTGACATTGCTGCAAGTCTAAATCACCTAACACAATAAGTGACTCAGGCAAAGATCTGATCCTTAACATTGCTAAAGATATTGAGCCTTTTATTGTAAGCCCTGAGGGAGAAGTTCCACTAGCTAATAACTTGACTAGCTCTAACCAAGATTCATAGGGTTGGTCTGTCTCAATGTTTTTTTGATATAATGGGCCTAACATACTATTAATAATACTTAATCCATAACATTCTGAAATTGAGTTATAAGTTAAATTATAAAGCTCAGGAACCTGGGTGGAATTGAACCACCTTCCTCCTTAAATGGTTAAGCGAACCAAAGCGCTCTAACGGTGAGCTACAAGTCTCCTAAGCTTTTTTACTACTCCAAAAGCCTGGATGGAATTGAACCATCTTCCCTTCTTATCTAGCGTGAGGCTAGCGACGCTCTACCGATGAGCTACAAGCTTTTGAAGCAGTTCCTCAAAAGTCTGGATAGAATTGAACTATCTTCCTCCTTGTCAGGATTCGTAGTCCTGAGGCGCTCTAACGGTGAGCTACAAACTTTTAAGTGCACTTATTATAAGAATTGAATTTAATTTTAGCAATTTATAAAACTATAACCAGTAAAACGATCATTATCTGAAACTTAACTACTAAGTTAATCTATTAATAGCATATTAACTAACTCATTTTAACTGTGAAATAACAAGCTAGTTAGTTGGTAAAGCAAACCAACTTTGTGAAAGATCAAAACTAGTTAGTTCAGGTCGTGAAAAAACATCAATATCAGAAGTCTTAATTAAAGAGTCATTCCATTTTTGCATTAATTGTTTTGTTTGTTCTTTACCTAAAACAGATAAAAGCACAGCTTCAACATCAAGTTGTTGTAAATGTTGTTTGTTATCAGCATACCATAGAAATTTACAAGCTCCGTCTCCATATGAAGCAGAAAAGGCTAAATAACCTACAGGGTATTTTGCTTTTGTCAACACTTCTTTAACTTGTTTTATTACAGCATCATACACATCACTTTTCTCAGGTTTTACCCATTCTGAGCGAATATGCATAAACTTTGGCAATGATTCTTTGGAAGGCAAATTTATAGGAAAATAGCTTAATTCTTCATCTAAATACCAAATTTGATTGTAATGGTTTTGTAAACAACTATGTATTTCATCATCTAAAGAATAGGCTTTTTCTTTTGCTAATTTAATTGCTTCTGGTGGTAATTTACTAGGTTCATTAAATTCTACAAATGAATTATAGGTTCTAAATGTCAAATAACTGAAATCTTTAGTACTTATCTCATAACTAGGCTTGATTGGAACTTTATATTCTTTGAAAATATTGTTTAAAGTCTTTGATTGAACTTGAACTAATTCTTCAAACTTATTCACTTTGCTAGGGTAGACTTCATCTGTATGAATAACCCAAATTAAAGGAAGCTTTTTATTATCCTGTGCTAAAACGGGATTACTAAAATCCTCATCAACTAAACCCCCAATAAAAAATAAAAATAAACACAAAACCAATATTTTTCTCATAATTATCTCACCCATAAAAATTTGTTTTTCATTGATGAGTACGCATCTTTCCAACTATCAGTTACAAGAGATACAAAACAACTAGTAACCCTACTAAACATAAATAATACTATGGTAATGTATCTAGTAACCAAGATGGCCATTCTGATTGTTTAGTCCAGTTTAGATATTCTTTAACATAATCTTGAAACATCACTCTAAAAAAGCATGGAAGTTGAAATGTACCATTCCCTTTCCAGTTGTTTTCCCAATAAATAGGCAAAACAAAACCGTATTCTTTGTTAACATCTTGGATAATTCGTTGGAACTGGTTTGTTTGCATTTGTAGGCTATCTAAAAAATCTTGTTGAAGAAATTTAAGTCCTGATGTGTCTGGTGCCCAAAGCTCAATTTTATTATCTCGTTCAACCTTTGAGTTTAATACAAACCAAAGAGTTCCTGTTTTTTTAAGAACTCCTGCTTTGAATAGCATTGGTAAAAATTCACTCAGAACTTTTTTAGTAAAAATAGAATACTGAGAACCCTTTGTCAGAAAATAGGCTTCTATATTTTCACTAGTGCTAGCCAAATCTAAAATATCAATCCCGTTAAATTCTGTTAATGAGTTTGCTAGTTTTTTAAGATAGCTCTTTAAGCTTATGTTTGGCTTGGCTGAAGGACAATTGTTGTCTAGATCCCAGGCATAATTTAAATTAATTTTCCACTGTTCAGGCTTTTGTTTCCACCATTTCAGCAATAAAAGTATAACTACAACAACTCTTTCCAAAGGTTTTGTATCTGGAACAATAGCTGTAAGACGCGAACCTTCATCAACTTTTTCTGCATACTCTACACAATCCTTAAGTAATGTAGGGAAATAACTAATGCTCTTTAGAAATTCCTTTGCTTTATCTAGAGACTTTAGCAAATCACACTCTGCAAATAAGGAACAAAGATTTAGCTTACGTATAATACCAATAGAACTAATAAATTCTAAAGTTAAATTGTTTCTTTGTTCTGAAATTTTAGAGTTTTCAGTAATGTTACTAAGTGCTTTCTCTACACGCCAATGAGAAGTTGGACTAACTGCAAGTTGAGCTTCAAAATTATTTTGGCACCAAGCAATTATCTTTTCACGTAATTTTACCAATGCAGCTTTACATGCATGATGTGGATCAGAGCCTAAATTAAAGCTATCAAACCAGTTATCTATACTAACTTGTGTCCATAGCTTATTAGGTCGATTAATAGTTACATCCAACAAAGCTGCTGCTGTTCTGGTAGCAGGATCATTCCTAAACAAGCTAGGATCAGCACTATATATACTTCCAATTCTAGGCAAACCACTTTTATAAAGCATTCCAGAAAAAGCTAGTCCAATAAATAATCCTGTAGGTTTTTTGTCTCCAAAATCCATTTCACCTTCAGCTTGTTTCCATCTTGGGGCACTATGGTCTTCTTGAAAATTAATGTCTATAAGTACAATATCAGGGCTAATGGATTCAGTTTGAGTGTTAAGTATGTGTTGGGCTTTTGTCCAAGTATCTATATGAATTAAAACTAGTTCCTCGGCTTTTAGTACTGGATAAGAAATATAATCATTTACATCATCAATTAGTAAAACACAGATTTTATCATTCATTTTTCTAGACCTTGAAAAACAATATGAGGGCGAAACCTAACAGACACACAATGGTAATTTGGGTTAGAAGCTTCTACAAGACAAAATTCAACTAACTTCTTTGAATCCCCTTTTTTATCTTGAAAAACAAAACAAGAAAGTAGGTTTTGAGTCCTTTTTAGCCCATCTGATAGCTCTGTTGGCTTTTCATCTTTATTTACAGGATTGCTTATTTTTAGCTCATAAAACTGATCTTCTCCTTGAACAAGTGAAAACTCTATATTTATCTGGTAGTCAGCTAGGCTAGTTGATAAAAATGAACCTTTGCTACTCTTTTGCTTTGTTAGGTATTGAATTGCATTACCTAAAATTTCATGTATACCTACTAAAAATAAAGACGTTGCTTCTGCTGTAAATGGTGCAAAGGTTGGAAGTTGTGTAAATATGTTACTTGGAGCTAATAATTCACAATCACAATTGGCATTATCTATGCAATTTGCTCTATGAAATACTACTGCTATAAAATTTGTTGGGCTAATACCAAAAAGTAGTTGTTGAACAAAACTTTGAATAGTCTCACGCCATGCTAAAGCAAATTGCTCAAGATCAAAAAAAGTAACATCTGACGCAAGTTTCATTAAGTATACTTTAGGATCATCAAACTTTGTTACTGTTCTTATTGCATCTGTAAGATAATAAAGCTCTTGTAAGACTGAGCAAGTATAAAGAATCTCTGATTTATCAATAGGCTCATCATTTAAGGCTCTTGCATATAACACTCGATACCGACTACGACGGCTTAATGTGTTCATAATTTCATGAGTTAAACCTTGAGTAAGTAGATATTGTTCTTTAATAATAATTGCTGCTGTATGAGACAATTTTTCATTGAGTTGTGCTTCCCAATATTCTTCTTGTCCGGGTAAATTTAATTTTAGTTGATAACAATTTTTATAAACAATTAAATCAAAACCCAAAGCTCGTCTTAACAAATATCCATCTTTATGCTTGTTTAAATTAAATGTTATTGTAGAGTTACCTTCTGTTTCTTCGTCAACTACTAATAGTTTTGTCTTTTCTGTTATATCAGCACTTAAACCTAGTTGTAATTTACTATTCTGTTTTTCCTCATTTATTGAAAGACTTAGAATTAGAGAATTTTCCCGAAAAAATCTAATTTCATCTGCAATCCAGAGTTGAGAAAAGGCTTCAGATGCTTTTCTTGTTCTTTCCATTGAATCAGTCACTTTTGAGAGTACTTCTTCAAGTAAAAAAATAAAACTATCTATCAAATTAACAGAATAAATTTCCTCTATTGCTAAAATTAGTGATTCAGGTTGAGCTTTTCTTATTAATTTTAAATGTTGCTTAAGTTGCCTATTTTTAGGGCAGATCCAACCAGCCATTGCCCTCCACTGTCCAAGCCCTCTTAATGGAAGTAAAATAGGTATAAATGCTTTTGGTAGATTTTTGGTAAAAGATGAAAGTCTTGCATACGTATATTCTGCTAAATAAATATATATATTTTCTTTAGTAATTTCTTGATTTTGAACTGCATAATTTAGAACTGCAATTAAGTTAGATCCACTAAGTTTTTTATAGAGTGTAGGATCAGGATTATTATCATTAATTGCCAATTCTAGAATATCTTGGAACTTAAACTTATTCTCCCGTCCATTATTATTTGAAAGAGCCTCTGAGGAAATAATATGTCCAACTGCCCTACCAACTAGTTCTATATGAAATCCAAAAGCTTCATCAGTTCCTTGAGAATTTCCTATTTTAAGAGCTTTAGACAAAGGGCTAGTAGGATCAAGCAGTTGTGTAGCAAGTTCTGTAAATGTTTGATGATGATTTGAGCAATTTTGATAGTTTTCTTGCCAATATTCATAGATATATTTCTTAATTTTTTCTGCACATTCTTTGGTATCCGCATTTAACTTATAGCCTGTATCCCAAAATCTGACTTCATCAGAAAAAGGGTTAAAACTCCTATTTTGAGTTAAAAAGAAATGCTGAAGCTTTGGAGTAAAATGTTGAAGTGTCCAAACAAGTAAATCAAAGCAGCGTTTTTGTATGTGTTCAGCATTTGATTTAGTGTTGGAATATGCCATTTCTAGATATTTCCTCTATAAATACTTTTAATCACTTTAGTAAAGCTAATTATATTTATTAAAGAAATAAATTCCCAGCTATTAAGTTTGTAAGATCGTGTAAGAAGGCTTTTTTAACAAGTGTGGTAGAAATAATGACATAAACACATACTTACAAACTAACCATAACTTACTATAAATAGGGGGAATAACTATGCCATTTATAAATTATGCTTCACGAGAAATTACTTGCAAAATTGTTTACTATGGCCCAGGATTAGGCGGTAAAACTACTAACTTAGACTATATTTATGATACTGCTCCCCCTCACAACAGAAGTAAAATGATTAAATTAGCAACTGAAACTGAAAGGACTCTTTTTTTTGACTTTTTACCTCTTGAACTAGGTTCTGTACGTGGGTTTAAGACACGATTACACCTTTATACAGTTCCAGGTCAAATTTTTTATGATGCTTCTCGTAAATTAATTCTTAGAGGTGTGGATGGTGTTGTTTTTGTTGCAGATAGCCAAACTGAACGCTTAGATGCCAATATTGAAGCTATTTGGAACCTAGAAAAAAATCTAAGTGAACAAGGATATGATTTACTTAAAATACCGTACGCATTACAACTAAATAAACGTGATTTACCAGATATTTTATCTGTAACAGAATTAAAAAAAGAATTAGTTCGTAAAGGTGAACCAGTGTTTGAAGCCGTTGCCTATAAGGGTTTAGGCGTTTACGACACTCTTAAAGAAGTCTCTAAACAAGTTTTAATGGATTTAAGAAAAAGTGCAGAAAAGCCTGTTGGAGTTGGTTTTAGATAATTAGGTAAATGCTTTAATCCCAGGTGATTAGCTCACCTGGGATTAATATAGAAGCAGTATGATTAGTGCTTACCAGCACTAGCACCCTTACTATGAATTTCTAATTCTTTAATAAGATTTTGAGCGCCTGCCATTCTTTCAGCTAAAAGCAAGACATAGCGGATATCTACACAAATAGTACGAGATTGTGCTTCATTATAACCATAGTCACTACCTAAACCTTCATAGTTGCCATCAAAAGCAGCACCTATTAATTCTCCGCGACCATTAATTATTGCACTTCCAGAATTACCACCGGTTATATCATTTGTAGTAAGAAATGCTACAGGCATTTCCTTAGTTGTTGAATCTTGATAAATGCCAAAGTTTCCTGCTGAAAAGACTTGCTTAACTCCTGCTGGAACATCAAATGGTTCTTTTCCTGTGTCTTTTTCTACTACACCTTCTAAGGTAGTGTAATATTTGTAATGTACACCATCACGAGGCTTATAACCTTTTACTTCACCATAAGTAAAACGTAAAGTAGCATTAGCATCAGGATAAAATGGTGTATTTTTTAGGCTAGATATTCCCTCAATATAAGCTGAACGAAGACGTGGAATTTTAATAGCAAACTCTTGTTCACCTTTACGAGTCTTTTCTAATTCTTTACTTGCATCTAGTAATAATTTTAATGTAACACTACCACTATTACGCATATCAGTAGTAGATTGGGTAAAGAGTTTATTTAGGCTATCAACATTGTTAAATTCTTCTACTAACTGACGAGCTAAATCTGCAACTGCTGCTTGACGAGCATCCCCTTGTTTTCCACCTAAACGTTCTTCAATAAAAGCTAGCTTTTGTCCTTCTGGCAAGTCCAAAGCTTTATTTAAGTAGAGAGAAGTTAGTTTTACATCTAATTTCACATCTGCATCTTTTAACATATCAGGTATAGCTTTTTTGAAACCTTCTATACGAGCATCTGCATAAAGTGGGGAACGTTCGGTTTCTGGTTTTTCTTTATCATAAGCTTTTCCAACAGCTAAAGCAGCTACTCTTACTGAAGCAACATTAGTTAAAAGTCCTCCAAGAATAAGGTTACGTACATAATTAACCTTACGTTCTGCATAGAGTTTTTCAAACTTATTAAATAGATCTCCATATTTAGCTTGCAAATCTGGTCTTTGAGCTATTTGCTTTTTAAATTCTGCTTCTTCAGCTTGTTTCTTCTCTATTAAATGAGTTCTTTTTATTCCTTCAAGAGATCCCTGAAAATTCTTAAGGGAATTACTTAAAGAAAATCTCTCAGAAGCAACAGCTAATTTTTTAGCTGGATCTTGTTTACCAGCTTCATCTAATAGGTTGATACGAGCTTCTAATAAATCAATCAAGAAAGGTAAGAAAACATTTTGTTGGAAGTCCATCAAGTAAGATTCCCCTAAACGAGAAGTTCTTCCAGGAAATCCTAAAATCATAGTAAAGTCACCTTCTTTATAACCATCAAGAGAGATAGGAAAGAACTTAGAAGGTTTATAAGCAACATTTTTATCAGAATAGTTAGCAGGTTTTCCATCTGGCCCAACATAAGCACGCAAGAAAGTAAAATCTCCTGTATGGCGAGGCCAGATAAAGTTGTCATCATCCCCACCAAAAAAGCCTATTGATTTTGGAGGAGCATAAACTAAACGTATATCTTTTAATACTTCATAACCATGAATAAGATACTTAAGTCCAACTACCATTTCTGAAACTTCATATTCTAAGGATTCATTTTGTTTATGAGCATTTTCTGCTAATTCTCGTCGTTTTCCGTCAATAGCCTTTTGTATATCTTCAGGAGACATATCTGGTTTTACAGCAGAGAGAACTTCTTGAGTAACATCTTTTACTTCTCTAACAATAGTGATGCTATAGTTTTTCATTGGGATTTCATCAGGAAGAGAGTTAGCAACAAAGCCTTTCTCTAAATAGTTCTTTTCTGGTGTACTAGCAGAAGCAATTCCATCAAAAGCAACGTGGTGATTTGTGATTATTAATCCTTGGTTTGAAATAAATGATCCTGTTCCATAACCACCGCTTCCAATTCTAACTTTAAAGACCGCATCTTTTAGGCTTAGACCATTAGTGCTATAAATTTCTTCTGGGGAAAGCTTTAACCCCTTTGCCTTCATTTGAGCAATAGGCAATTTATTAATGTCTTGTAATAACCACATTCCCTCATCAGCAAACTGGACAATAGGAAGTATTAACGAGACTACCAAAAATACTACTAAAAACAGTACCTTACGATTCATGAATTTATCCTTTTTAATATTGGTGTTTAAGGGATTGACTTTTTGAATATAAAAGAAAACACAAATTGTTTCAACAAGTTAAACCATTAATAGACTAAAAAGAAAAACCGAGAAAGTTTTCACTCTCTCGGTTTTACTTAAAAACTTAACTTGTTATAGCTTAGTAGCTAAGACGGAAGCCAAGTTGCATTTGGAAAGGAATACCAACTGTTGTACCAGCACCGAAACCACTACCTAAAAGACCAGCAGGTTGTAAGTCTCTTACGTTTACTGGAGAACGTGGAAGAGTATTTTTACCAGTAGCAATAGCTGAATTTAAATCACCGTTAAAGTTGTTGCCAATATTAGCGCGATTTAATAAGTTGAAGAATTCAATGTAACCTTCAGCTTTGAGTTTTTCACCAAGCTTTAAGGATTTGGTAACGCGTAAATCCATTTGGAAATATGGAACGCCACGACCAGCATTTACACCTAAAGATTTACCTTTGGTGCTAGCTATGTCACCAGGATTAATATTAACAAAGTTTCCACTGCCATCTACATAAGCAGTATCAGCAAAACGACCATCACCATTTAAGTCAGAAGAAATAAATACTGGGAATGGACGAGCAGATTCAGCTTGGATAATAGAAGAGATTTGGAAACCGTATGGTATATCAACAATACCATTGATAACTACACGATGACGAGCATCTTCACCTGTACGACCTAAGTCGATTGGGCGGAAGAGTTGGAATGGATTTTCAAAAACATTACCAAAGTCATTACGAGAAGCACCACCAGCAGGGCTACCATAAGCTAAGGTACGGGATAAGGTGTAGTTTACACCATATTGATATTTGAACTTGCCATCACCACTATAACGTTTGGTAACACCAACGGTAAAACCATCATAACGTGAACGACCAACAGAGCTAGCCATACGTACGCGGCCAAAGGTTGGTAATCCAGCTTTAGCAAATGCAGCAGTTAATTCACGTGGATTTCTGCTGTTAGGAGTTCCAAAAGCATAGTTTGGATTTGCAGCACCAACGCGAGAATTGAGTTCAATGTTTGCAAACTCATGTAGTCCAAGAATATGGATATATTGAGTTTCTAAAACAAAGTTACGAGCGATTTCATATTGGAAATTCAAAGAAGCTTGTTGAGAATATGGGGTAACGATTTGTGGATCAATTAAACGTAATTGACCACCTGCACCAACATTCTTTAAGTTACCTGTTGCCACTGGTAATGGATCAATCCCTAAGCGGAATGGATCAAAACTAGTGGTTATAGCATAGATGTTTGGACCAGCTTGTTGAAGAGCAAAGAATTGAACGTTGGTAAAAATTTGGTCATAGAAAAGACCATAACTACCACGTAAAACGCCTTTACCTTTACCTGTTGGGTCATAAGCAAAACCAAAACGTGGGCTAATATTATTTGTGTCATCTTTTGGAACGCCAGCACCAGCAGGTATTAAACCAATTCTGCGAAGTGCTTGGATACCACGATTATTTTCAATGGTACCAGATTTTGGTTGATAGAAACCATAGTCAACGTCATAACGAGCACCATAGTTAAGGGTTAACTTGTTGTTAACACGGAAACTATCTTGAGCATAAAGAGATAATTGTTTTGTTACTTGGTCAACACGGCTATTGCCATCTGCTAAAGAAACTGCATCAACAAATGCAGGATTGCTAAGTCTATCACCCATAGCCAAAATAACGCTTGGATCAGTGTTAAAATCAACTTCTGGAGTAGAAGTAAAATCAAATGTACCAGCTAGTATTGGTACATAAACAAAGTCAACACCAAACTTCAAGCTATGACGGCCTTTAGCAACTGAAATAGCATCTTTAAATTGGAATTTATTTTGGAAAGTGGTTTGTGGTACGTTTCCATTACGTCCAAATTGTGCTGTTGGGAATACTAACAGAGGAGCATTACTTAAAGCACCGATACGATTATCAAATTTGCTAAATTGGAAAGTTGCAACGTTAACTGTACTAGAGTTAATTGTATAAGTATCACTTAACAAAACTGAACGTAATTCATTGGTTGTAACTGCGGCACCAGTGATATCAGCATTTTGTGGAATTTGGTCATTTTGTAACTTGTTAGTTTGATGACCATAGCGAGCATAAAATTGTTGTTTGTCGCTAATCTTATAGTCAAGTCTAATTTGGAATTGAGTATCACGGAATGGAGTAGGAACTGTAGATAAAGCTGCTACAGAAGAAACTCCAGGGATTGCACCCATACGAGCAAACACATCTAAAGCCTTAAGCTCTCTTACTGCGTTTGGAGAAATTACAGCATTAACATTTTCTCTTGTGTATTCAGCAGCACCAAAGAAGAAGAATTTATCTTTGATAATTGGGAAACCAAGGCTGCCAGCAATATTTTGACGGTCAAAAGGTTGTTTTTGGAATGGGCCGTCACCAGTAACACGGTCAAATTCAGGGTTGAATCTGTCACGAGCATTGAAACGGTCATTACGCTCAAAAATTACAAAGCTACCACGTAAGTCATTTGTACCGCTCTTGGTAACAACAGTGATTGCACCACCAGCAGAACGACCTGTATCTGGTAAGAAGTTTTGAGTTTGAACTACGAATTCTTGAATACCTTCAGTAGTGAAATTTTGAACTGCACCACCTACAACGTTATCTTTGTTGTCGCCACCGTCTACAGAAACGTTAGCGTCACGGCCAGTACTACCAGCTATGGAAACTGTACCTGTACGAGCTTTGGTAGGGTCAAAAGCAGCAACTGGTTTTGCACCAGGAACTAATACTGCTAAGTTAGAGAAAGTACGACCAGTTAAGGGTAATTCTTTTACTTGACGGTTATCAATTACACCTTGAACCACAGTGTTTGTAGTTTCAATTGTTGCACCAGCTTCACCAGAAACATTGATGATTTCTTCAGTTCCTACTGGCTTCATATTAAAAGTAACACCAACACGGGAACTAACGTTAACAACAACGCCTGCTTCCACTATTTTGGTAAAACCATTAGCTTCTACAGTAATTTCGTATTCCGCTGGTTGTAGCGGGCCGATTTCATATTCGCCACGCTCATTGGTAGTTACTGTCTTAGATGCATTTGTAGCTTTGTTGACCGCAGTTACTGAAGCACCTGCGATAACTGCACCTGTTGTATCAGTAACTGTGCCATTGATGACTCCGGTTGTCACCTGAGCAACGGCAATGCTTGCCAATACAAATAAAAAGCCTAGCATTGACAGCACTTTTGCAGACAATCTGTGCATATTTACCTCCTCGGGAGTAATTTTTATAGTTAGTAAAGTATCGGCAATTTTATAAGAAAAATTCCCAAATTTTTGCTAATAACTATCCTCATTAGGTTGTAAAGAAAATAGTTATTAGCAGATATAACGACCAGGGTTTTCCTATTTCTAACGCAAATTGTAGGCCAAGATGCTCCGATACTAGGGAAACTAGATAAGTAATACTTTATAATAGGGTTATTATTTCCACAAGTAATGCTGCCAACATTAAAGCAATGCTAGAAATACAAATTTTTGTATTTTTTTACAGATTTTTGTACTGACTAAAAATTTTTGAATCATTTATTTTTAAACCAAACAATAATTAACTTGATATAATTTTAGCCTAAAATCCAAATTTAAAGTGACCAATAAAATTATGCCAAATTCTCAAACAGCTTTCTTAACAGCTCACTGGAAATACTTAGCAATGCTTAACTACGAAGTTGACCCTAAGATTCTTCTTTCACGCCTTCCAGCTAAAACAGAACTTGATACCTTTAAGGGAAAAACTTTTGTTAGTATGGTAGGTTTTTTATTTCATGATACCAAGTTATTAGGAGTGCCTGTTCCTTTCCATCAAAATTTTGAAGAAATTAATTTAAGATTTTATGTACGCTACAAAGCGGATAATGAATGGAAACGTGGAGTAGTTTTTGTTAAAGAAATTGTGCCTAAATTTGCCATAGCCTTTGTAGCACGTGCTATCTATGAAGAACACTATATTGCAATCCCAACACGTCATAAAATAGAATTTAGTCAAAATACTCCAGAAAACCCAACATTAGTAAATTATGAGTGGGAATACAACGACAATTGGAATCATTTAACAGTATACCCTAAAGGGAATAGTTATCCTTTAAGCCCTGAATCAGAAGAAGAATTTATTGCAGAACATTATTGGGGTTACACACGCCATAGTGATGGCAATACAACAGAATATAAGGTTGAGCATCCACCTTGGCGAGTATGGTCAGTGGAACGCTCAGAGTTTCAGTGTGATGTTTCTTCACTCTATGGAGCAGAATTTGTTGATTTTTTAGCGCCAAAACCTAGTTCTGCTTTTTTGGCAGAAGGTTCTTCAGTTACAGTATATATGGGGAATAAATTGTTGTAAGAGTAATTTACTTAATTAGCCAGCTACACCCAGTTAACTTTAGCTGGGTGTAACATAATATTTACCTAGAACTAAGCTAGATCTGCTGCTGTAGTGCCTTTTTTTGTTCTTCTTGCACGAGGTTTTGTGGGTTCTGGAGTGGCTGTTTGACTAACATTTTCTGTTTTAACTTCGGAAGCAGGTTCATCTGTCTTTTTTCTACGAGAATATGTTCTCTTTTTAGGAGTAACTTCTTCGGGTTTGCTCTCTTCAGCTATTGGTAAAGAAACTTCTAGAGTTGTGTTAGCTGCAACTTCTGCTTGTTCTTGACGTTGCTTTTCTGCTTCAAGAGCTAAACGATGTTGTTCTGCTCGAATAAGTTCTTGCAAAATTTCTTCTTCTGCTCGGAACCAGTCTTCTGCTTCTCGTCCCATTTGTCTACCACGCTTAATAAAAAGCTCAAAAGCTCGTCTAGCTACGCGGTTTCGCAAAGTAGGGTCGGTTTGTAACTGTTCGCGAATTTTTTTTACATCCATAAAAACTTCCTAACAGCGCTAAGCTTTTATACTTTAGCCTGTGTTTATCTCCTATTATATTTAGTTTGCAAATTTATAGCATTACCGTAAGATCAATCTTATCTTAATGTTAGAAATGCTTTATATCATATAGCACAATCTATCTAAGTTCTGAAAGTAGATTTACCGACTATAAATTAACTTATAGCTGGTTGAAGTCTGCCAAAAGTGGCAAAACTGTCAAAATTGACAATTCACAACATGCCAGAAATGGCATTTTTTCCAGTCTACACCTTACTTTTGGTAGTAGTCAAAAGTGTTTTTAGAAACATCAAATTTTCCTAGAACACTCTTTTAATACAATAAATTAGCATCTATTCAGACTTAATCCATTTGTTATTTTAACCAAATATACTTTTTTATTGGCATATTTATTGAACCAAGAAGAAGTGAAATTATCTTAAATTAACAATAAGGATAAATATATGATTAAAACTAATATTAAAAAATATAGATTAAAAACTAATCAAAATATCTCTAATATAAACACTATAACTACCAATCATAGCGAAATTTACAATAATCTATCTGACTTAGAATTAATAAAATTATGTGGAGAATCTTCTGGTAAACTACTTTGGGAAGAATTTTATAAAAGATTTAATTATTATATTCAGTTATATATTAAAAAAGCGTGGAAAACACGTGTATCTTCTAGGTATTTAGACTCTTTTACTACACAAGAAATACTATCAGATTTAGCTCAAGATGTTTACGTAAAGTTGTTAGATTTTGATCGTCAAGCTCTTCGTAATTTTCAAGGAGAAAGTGATAATTCTTTTCTTGCTTACCTTTCAAAAATAGCCAACAACATTGTAGCCGAATATTTCCGAAAACAATTAGCTGAAAAACGTCGTGGTAATGAAATATCAATACAATTTTTAATAGATGAACAAGAGTGCCAACAAACTGGAAGTAAAGCAATTACACATACATATTTAAGTATTAATGGAGAAACTAAACTTCTAAATACTTTAGCTACTCAAGAAATCTCTAAAGTAGTAGAAGAAATATTAGTAGGACAAAATTCACAACGAGATCTTTTAGTATTTAAATTATGTACAATTGAAGGAATGTCTTCTAAAGAAATTGCTGAAACTAAAGAGTTTGAGCTAAAACCTAGTAGTATAGAATCTATTATCAGACGGGTTAAAGATAAAATTCGTTTAGCCCTAAAAACAGAAACTATTCTTTCCAATGCAGCTTGAAAAGCTCTTCCCTCCTCAAACCATATAGATTAATTTAAGGGTGCTATGGCAAGCACCCTTTTTTTGCTAAAATGAAAAACTCCTTTAATATTAAATTATTGCAGTTTGAGGAACATTATGAGTTTAGAGACACTGCCTAATTCCACTTCGCGCAGTCGTCGTTATAGAGTAATTTTTTTAACAATAATTACATTTGTATTAGTTGCTTTACTAATTGCTCTAGGAACAGTCAAACCTTTAATTCCTGTACCTGAAAAATCTAGTGATACATTAATTCTTTATGCCATCTCCTCAGTTAATTTTGTGGCTTCTTTAGTATTGCTAGCAATATTAACCCGTAATCTACTTAAATTGCGCCGTGAACGTGTAGAACAACGCTTAGGTTCTAAATTTAAAACTAAAATGGTAGTCTTTTCTATAGGAATCTCTTTACTACCAGCAATCTTACAATTTTTCTTTGCTTATGGTCTTCTTAATAGTAGTTTAGATATTTGGTTTAGCTCCCCAACTAGTAAGCTGTATGCTAGCACTACTAATTTGCAACAAGCATTTCTACAACGTGAACTAGAGGATCTTAATCAACTTAGCCGCACTCTACTTCGTGCCACTGGTCTACGTGGTCATCAAAAAGACTTTACTTTAGATGAAGATGAAAAAAAATTATTAAGAAAAGAATACAATAATCAACAATTACATTTTCTAGAGGTAAACCTATTAGATAAAACAACTTTCTTCCAAGTAGGAGAAGATACACCTGACCTAAAAGAGCTACAAGAAGCTCGCGAAGAGGTTAAGCTTGGTCATATCTACACTCGTTCAATAAATGGTCAGGATATGCGTACCATTTATTTAATAGTTGGTCAACCCGTTAATCAAGCTAGCAAAACCATAGGAGGATTACTTTTAGTCAAACAACTGCCTCAGAATCTTACCGATAGCTTTGTTGCAGTTGTAAAACAAAGTGAAGATAGAGATAAGTTATCTCGTAATCTAAAACACTTAAAAATTACTAACTTATACTTACTAGGTGCATTAACATTATTATTAATTTTTGCTGCTACTTGGATTGCTCTTTATGTTGCTAATGGAATTGCTGTTCCCATTCAAGCTTTAGCTGAAGCTACACAAGCTCTAGCAAGAGGAAACTTTGATATTAGAGTAAATTGTTCTGCTGAGGATGAGCTTGCAACATTAGTACAATCATTTAATCAAATGGCTGCACAATTAAGCGAAAATCGCTATAGCCTAGAGTTAGCAGCCAAAGAACAACGCGAAACCAACAAAGCCTTGGAAGAACGTCGCCGCTATATTGAAACCATTTTGCAAAGTTTATCTACAGGTATTATCTCTCTAGATAATGAACATCGTTTAATTACCATTAATCAAGCAGCCCAAGATATTTTAGCTTGTGAGAATGCCCCACTTCCTGGAACTTCCGTAGATAAGCTTTTTAGCATTGAAAATCAAGCTCAAATCCTTCGTCTAGTCCGTAAAGCTCGACGTGCTGGACAAGTTAATAGAGAAATGGAAATACATAATCAAAATACCTTAATACCTACTTCTGTTACGGTTAGCCCATTACAAGATAGTAATGGTATTTATCAGGGTTCTGTCTTGATGATCGAAGATATTTCTGATTTGATTACAGCACAACGTAGTGCTGTTTGGAGCGAAGTAGCCCGACGGATGGCGCATGAAATAAAGAATCCTCTCACCCCAATACAACTTTGTGCAGAAAGAATTGCTAAAAACTCACAAAAAATCTCTAGCTCAATGTATCCTAAATTTGTTTCTGTAGTCGAAGAATGCACTACTACAATTAAACAAGAAGTTGGAACATTACAAAGAATGGTAGACGAGTTTTCCCGTTTTGCACGTCTTCCTGAAGCCAACCTTAACCCAGGATCATTAAATGATGTTGTAGGAGAAACACTTAAGTTATATAAAGACAGATTAGGCGATATACAAGTTAATATTGAACTTTCTGAGGATCTGCCACCAATAAACCTAGATAAAGAGCAAATCAAACGAGTGTTAGTCAATCTTATAGATAATGCAGCCGAAGCAATGTTAGATACTACTCAACATACATTAACTATTAATACAACCTACTTAAACGATAAAGAGTTAGTGCAATTAACTGTTAGTGATACAGGGCATGGAATCAATCCAGAAGATAGAGAAAAGCTTTTTCATCCTTATTTTTCTACTAAAAAGCGAGGAACAGGTCTAGGTCTAGCAATTGTTAGCCACATTGTTACTGACCATATGGGTAAAATTCGTGTAGAAGATAACAAGCCTTCTGGAACTAAGTTTATAATTGAGCTTCCAGCAATGATAAATCGTGCTGATCAATAATGAAACTTTAGCAAAAATTTGCTATTTACAAATAATAAAGGCGCGCTTTTGACAGCGCGCCGCTAAAGTTAAAAGAGATTAAAACTTAAGAAAAATTACATAGCTGAACTTGTGTTTGCATTGTTTCTATTAATTTCAGCTACTGCTCCACCAGTGCAAGCAAAGCAGTTACAAATTCTCATTTGACCATTTGGTAATACCATACCATCAGATCTCCAAGCATCACCAACTAATTGTTCGCCACCAGCAGCGCGACTGCCACTAGCTGCAACACCATTAGCTGCAACACCATTAACACGAGTCCAGCTTGAACGATCTAAGTAAGAAGCGCGAGCATTGTAGCCTAATTCGCCACGAATTGAATTTTCACTTGGTTCACTACCTTGACGGAAACCAGTAAAACCAGTTGTGCGGAGTTCTTCAAATCTCCAGTTTTCTTTGTAAGTTGTACCACCATCAGTAAATGTATGGTCAACTAATGTTCTATCAATTGTTCCTGCTTGAGCGTGAATAGCGTGAGTTAATTCGTGTGCTAATACTACTTCAGAGGAAATTCCTTCATCTTTAATTGTTCCATTTGGCTGTAAGGTTGGTAATGTGATGTTTAGAGCTGGATCATAAGATACTGCTGCATCAGAACCTGCACTTGGAACACCTGGTTTGCCTTGAGCGCCTGTTCCAGAAGAAGTAAAAGCATTATTGGAAACAAAGCCTATTGTAACTTTCTTGTTTCCACCATTGCCACCAGCTAAAAGGGTGTCAACTAGTTTGTAACCTTGATCATGACCAGCAACTCTAGTTGTAGCAGCGTGAACATAACCTTGGCTATCAACTGTTGTTCCAGGAGCAAATTTAGCTAAGTCAGCAGCAGCGCGTGCTGTAAAAGCTGCATCACCAGTTACTTGTAAGTTGGTTGGGCCAGTTTGACCACCACCACCACCGCCACCAGGAACAGGCTTCTTGTTGATGCTTAAGCCCCAAGATTTTAATGTACCTGTATCTTGAGCAGCAGCATCTTGTACTACCAATTTCCAATCACCTTTAATTGATTCGCCAGGAAATTGAGTGCTAAGGTCTTTAGCTGAAAGTTGGAAGTTATCAGCAGAACCGCCAGCTCTATTTGTTAAAACAGCTTCCTTGCCTGAAGGAGAAACTAATTTAACAACTAAATCTCCACGATAGGTGTGAGCGATATCTACATTTACGCTGATAGAATCTACATTGCCATCAACTGGAATATTGATTGTAGAAGAAACGGTTTTGTTATCTAAGATAGCTAAATTAGGAGTAGCTGTTTTGGTAACATTATTTGTAGCTGCTGCATTAGTTGTTGTTGTAGCTGGGCGAGCAGCTGCACTATCAATAACTTGTTTGGATGAAGGAGCAACTTGGCTCATTAATCTGCTAGCACCAAAGCTGCTTTCAGCACTGCGCATTCTAGCGGTGCTGGAAGTTCCTGTGCGAAGTTGATCGCCTTGGAAAGCACTATTTTCACGAACACTTGGTTGTTGTGTTGCACGACTTGTAGAGGAACTATTTTGTTGTTGTTGGATTTGATTTGCTGAACTATCGCCACCTATACGGATTGCCATGATACTTGCTCCTTACTTTTACATAATTAATGTTCTAATTTAATATTTTTGTTTTATTTTTGTGTGTGAATGAACTGTCATTCAATTTATCGAGATTATAATGTTTATGTTGCTAAAAATCAGCAAAAATTTTTATTTTTTTGAAAAATTTTCCTAAATTAACTCTTGAATCATCAAAAACCTACCAACTCTAAGCCTTTTTTTGAATTAAAACCCTAAAGTGGTCACTAATTCCACCTGGAATAAAGAAATTTTTTAGTGCAAGCCGTGTTTTTAAAGACTGAAAACTATTTGGATCTTCTTCTATGATCTTTTGCAAACGCTCTAATAACCCAAGCTTAATTAAATAATCTGCTTGTCTAATAAAGCTAACTAGTTTCAGGCCAAATTTTTGCCCATAATAAATTAGAGCAGAGAAATTTACATCCGCAGTAATATCTTGTTGACCAATGTTTTCTAAAAAATCTGTTTTAAGTGTGTGTTGAAAAAAACAGCGAAGCGAGCCTTCTAAATGTTCTGGACTATAGAGATGATCTGAAAAATCTCCATAGTCAATTATAATGATAAAACCTTTTTCTAAAGCATTGCTAAGCTGTTCTAACCATCTTATAGCTTCTAGATTGACTTCTATAATTTGCTTTTCTACAAGCTCTATTTTTAGGGTTTTTAAATAATCAGTTAGCTTATCGTTAGAAGCCTTTTGCCAAAGCTTCTTTAACTCAACATTTTTAGAATCCAAGCCTATATATAATTCTTCTAGTTCTCCATTATGCCATCGAATTTGATGTACTGGAAAAGCATCTATTACTTCATTAGCAAGAATTATTGATCGCGGATAATTGCTTAACTGATCATAATTAATCCATGTAACTTGTTGAAGAAATGGCGCTAGCATTTTTTCTTGCTTAGCTTTTAAGACAGAACTAATTTCACAGATTACGTATTGTAGCCTATCTAATGGAAATTGATATTCTGTGTGTAGTGCAAAAATTATATCTAGGGCTAGTTGGCCTGTTCCTGCACCTAACTCAATGATGGTAAGTTTACTATTTTGTCTATTTACTTCTGTTAAGCTTATGTTATTTAGCTCGCAATACATTTCTAGGCATTGTTTAGCTAGCAACAGACCAAAGCTTGAGTCTATATTTGCAGATGTGTAGAAATCGCCTTTACGACCTATTTTTTCCTTTTCATTGCAATAGTAGCCTAGAGTTGGGTGATAAAGTGCCATTTCCATAAAGTCACAAAATGTAATGGCACCAGATTGCTTTATTCTTTCTACAACAAGGTCTTTTAGCATTACTACCATTTACCTGGAGCAAGGAGTGCAACTATTTTTTCAGGTTTTTTAATACCTTGAGCAATCATCCAATTTCTAGCATCTTCAAGTAGTTCTTGACCTTGTTCGTTATTCATCAACTTACCACGACAATAACGCGCTGCTGCTGAATAAAGAGCCATTTCAGCTACTTCAAAAGACACTTCTGCCGCAGCTAATTTTTCTATTGCTCTCTTAGTATCTCCTCGAAAAGATGCTACTCCAGCTGTAATTAACCCAGCAAAAGCATTTCCCCAAGGCATTCTCTCTTGCTCAATGCGTTTTAGGTCTTGTTGAGCAATACGAAGTAAATCTGCTTTTTCTGGATTGGCACAAGCTAAAGCTAGCGCTGTGCGAGCATGTAAATGGAAAGTTTCTATTAAGAAAACTTGTATTCTAAAAAGTAATGATTTGTTTAAATCAGCCCAAGAATCTTCTAACTTTTGCCAAGCATTTTCATAGTCTTCACTATAAATAAGAACTTCTACTTCGCCAAACAATTCCCAGTAGCGTTGTAGTTGAAATCCTCTTTGTGACCATTCTTTTAAGGCTAATGTTAACTGTTTTTTAGCTTCATCTACTTCATCAGCAACTAAATTTAATATATAAAATCTAGTATGAAGCAAAGTAATAGCTGATAAATCTCCTCGCTCTTTAGCATCTCCCAATAAAACAGGCAGGCGACGTGCTAATTCTTTAATTTCTCCAAGGAAATACAAACATCTTAGTAAGTAAATTTGTATTACATCTAATTCCCAAAATATTCTGCTGTAGTTTTCCCTTAAAATATTTTCAGCACGTTCCATTAATTCCCTAGCTTTATACCAGTTACCTATAAAATAGGCTGCTGTTCCTGCTGTAAGTGTAGCAACACCTAGAGCATGAGGATGGTGTATTCTTTCAGCCAAGGCTAAAGCTGTTTGAGTAAGTTTTTCTGCCTCATCTCTATTGTGTCCACCTGAACTAGCAGCATGTAAAACATCTAAAGCCAAAGCTCTAGCCACTCGATAAGGTTCTCCAACATTAAGAGCATAAAGGACATGTCGAACTTGAAAATCTGCGGCTCTTACTGGATCTACAAATGTTAACCCAATAGTCACTGACCAAAGTGTATCTACTTTTGCTAATTCTTCAGGTGATAATTTATCTGCTTCACGTTCTTCAAAGTTAAGCCCTCTTACCTTTAAGTAAGTTCGCCGTAGAAAGGCTGATAGAAAAGCTCTTTGAGGAGTTTTAGCAAACCCTATGTCTAGAGTTTTAAGCAGATCTTGTAAAATAGTTATGCCTTGATCTACATAGCCATTTACTAGGAATTGTTCACTAGCAAGTCGCTGTAGGTTAATTTTCTGCTCAGCATTAGTTTTTTCTGCTGCAACTAGATAAGCTTGAGCAGCTTCTAGTCCACGCCCAGCATTGGCTAAAGCATCTCCCAACCTTATCCAAATAGGTTGTTTTTTATCTTCATAATTAGAGAGTAAATCAATAATTAAGCGATAGAGCTGAATAGCTCGATCAAAGGCCAAGGCTTGAATAGCTTGTTCTGCTGCTAACTCACTGTAACGAATGGTCTTTTCTAAATCTCCAGCATCTCTAAAGTGAGACATCAGAACTTCTGCATCTTTACAATTTGTAGCCTCTAGTGCTAAACCTAAATCCCGATGATAGGCTTTTTTCTGTTCTGGATTTAAGCGAGATAAAATAATGTCTCTAATATGGTTGTGATAAGGCTCTATGGTTTCCCCTTGTGGAGTTCGGCGAACCCGAATTAAACGGTTTGAGCGCAGCATAGAAATTATCATAGGCTCTTCCATACCTAATTTAATTGCCTTACGAATAACATCTAGCTCTATTGGTTGACCATTAACTACTACTAGCTCTAAAAAATGCCCTGCTGGTTTAGTTAAGCTCTCTAAACGTGCTTTTACAATATTATCTAAGCTAACTACGGATGCATCTAAAGTAGAAGTTTGTTTGATCTCTTTAATCTCTTTATTAAGATAACTAGCAAGATTTGCTGTTTTGTTAGTTTTTCTTTCTTTCTCACCTATTTCATATCTAACTATTTCCTCTATAAAGAAAGGATTGCCTTTAGATTCCAAAGCCATTAATTCAAGTTTTTGTGGTGATACAATAAGTTTTTCTTCTAATAAAGCTTGGATTAGTTGTTTAGATTCTTCTTGATTTAACTCTCCAACCTGAAGTTCTCTAACTTCCAACTTATGAGTTTTATCTAAGCAAAATGATAGAAACTCTTTTAGCATTGGGCTAGTTTCAGCTTCTTCACTACGATAAGTAGCAATTAAAAACATTGCTGGTGGCTCAGGTTGACGAAGTATTTCAGCTAACAAAGTAGCGCTATCTATATCACCCCATTGCAGATCATCAATAAACATTACTAACATTTCTCTATCTGCAAGCCTTTGTAGCAATTCTCGTAAAGCAGTAAAAGCACGTCGGCGAAGTTCTCTAGTTTCTGGACTTTGCAAAACACGTCTTCGGGCTGTAGCCACTACTTCAAGCTGTCTTAGTACTGGAAAGAGCCTAACTAAAGCCATTACATCATGGGGTAAAATTGCTTCTAATTCATTTGGAGAAAGTCCTTTTAGGTAACGGCTTAAAGCATCAACAATACTATCTAAAGCCTTATATGGAACTGATTCACGCTCAAAACATCTTCCAGATAAAACTAAAGCTTTTGCTTCAACAAATTGTATAGCTTCTATATAATGACGAGCTAAAGCACTTTTACCTAAACCAGAACTACCATGCACTAATACTGTTACACCTTTGCCTTGTTTCATAGTTGTAAAGGCTTCATCTAGTGTATTTAATAGCTCTTCACGTCCAACAAAAGGCAAACTTTCAATAGGAGAAAGTCTTGTTAATTGGTTTAGGCTTTTTCTTAAATCTGAAGTATGTCCAGTGAAAATTCGCTTTAGAATATCTTTACCAGTAGGGCGATCTTCTGGCAAACGTTTTAGTAAGTCTATACAAAGTTCATCTAAATCTGAAGGTACACCAGAAACCAATTCACTTGGAGCAAGAGGTTCTCGGCGTTGTTTTTTCAACATTATTTCAGCGCCAGTTCCAGTAAAGGGCAGTTGTCCCGTTAAAGCTTGATAAAGCATTACTCCAAAACTATACCAATCACTTGCTTCTGTTCCAGGTAGGCCACAAGCCTGCTCTGGAGACATAAACTGTGGTGTACCAACAACACGAGCAACTTGTTCTCCAGGCTCTTTACGTGCAAGCTCTATAGCTAGACCAAAATCTAAAATAACAACCCGTTTTTCTGGAGTTACTAAAACATTAGAAGGCTTTAAGTCTCTGTGTAATTTCCCTGCTGAGTGTAAAGCCATAATTCCCATTGCAAGTTGCCTTAAGGCTTCTCGTAATTGATCTAAATCTATTATGCAAGGTGGTGGTAATTCTTTTACTAATTTAGTTGTCAAAGCTCTTGTCGGAGATTTTACACTCTTAAGCAAACCTTCAGGACTAATATTAAAGGTAGAATCAGAAAGAGTTAGAGTGTTAGTTTCTACAATTTTTGGACTAGTTCCTTTTTTCTCTACAGTTGGTCTTACAGCAGCATCTCCACGAGTGTATTTCAGAAAATTCTTCCCTCTAACTAATTCCATAGTGAAAAACCACTGATTCCCATCGCAAATAAGTTCATAGAGAGAAGCTAAATTTTTATGAGTAATATCTGCTAGAGCACGAAATTCTTGTTTAAATCTATAAATAGCCTCTGAATCATTATTATGGAGAGTTTTTAAAGCAACTTGGGCATTGCGTTCTTTGTCAAACGCTTCATAAACAACCCCAAATCCTCCTGCCCCTAAACGTTCTTTTATTTCAAAACGCTCAGTACCAGTAAAATCTTTTTCTATAACACTCATAAAACCCTCATTCCTTTTTTCATATCCTTAAAGTGTAAGAAGGGATTTAACCTAAGGATAATACACCTATTATTAATAAGCATCTTCTAAGCGCTAACATAGTCAAACACCATAGCACGTTTACCATCAGGAAGTTTCCTAGTAAAATACTCTAATTGTTCTAGTTGTTGACGTGCTTGTTGTTGAAAAGCTTTTAAGTTTGTACTTTGACTAATATAGTGTTCAACTAAGGAAAGTTCTTTGACAATTGTACGACACATTGTTGATTGTTCACAGTAAGAAGCGCCATCTGGCCCAATGATTTCTTGTTCTGGATAAATATGGCGATAATACCAGGAAAGTAAGGCATAATACTGTAGAAGATGAGGAGGACTTTGTTTAACCCATTCGCGTCGTCCGCGTGCTTGATAAAGTAGCTGTTCACGTACTCGTTGATCTCGCTGTAGTTCTAGAAGTGCTTTTGTCTCTACGCCTAACATTCGCCTTTGCTCATTTAGCCCTATCATCTCCATATATTGATAAACAATTCTTTTGCCATCACTAGCAGCTTGAATACAATCCAACATTACTCCTACTAAAAAACATTCATGAGCTTCCTCTAGAACTTTACGACCTTGATCATCTAAAACAACTACATCTTTGAACTTAGTTTCATAACGATTTATATGTAGTTCTTCTACTAGGCATAAATTCTGATAGTGCAACTTCATATTGATAATTTCATCTGCAAAATTTATAGGAATACCACCTGTTTCATTATAAAAAACAATTTCTGAGGTATCTGGCAAAGAGAAAACAGAAGGTGTAGGATCACCAGGCAATGGTATTTTATTAATTAAAATTCGCTTTAGTTCCTGTAAATTCATTGCATCTGCCCGCTCTGGCAACCCTATAAGTAAGCGGTTGCGCTCATTAGTGAGGCGAAATCCTCTTTGTTGCCCACCTCCATGCAACCAGAATTTAGCATTATCATAAATAAGTCGTAGTTGTGCTTCACGGTCTTCAGCACGTTTAAACTTATCCCATAGAGCTTCTACTACATTAAAATCTTTTCCTAAATCTGTAAAAACACTTCCAGTAAGATTTACTATTTGCTCTTCAACACCTGCTAATCCTTCAGCAGATACCTTGCGAGGCAGTTCCATAACAGTTACACCTAGCTTTTGTAGTACCTGATCTCCTATATCAATAATTTTTTTACTAGCGTTATCAGACGAACCTAAATATTTTGGATAGAATTTTTGTTCTATATCTTCCCTATTGTAAAGCAACAAAGAAAGTTCTTGGCTTGGTGCATCAGCAAAGTAATCATACTTAGCTAGTAAGCCTTTCTTTAAATTTAGTAAGTCACTGCCTAAAGTATAAAGTCTACCTATTAAACCTTCAGCATTAACTTGACCACCATCTAATCGATTTATTGCGCCAATATGTTTAACAAGTTCATCTACAACATTTGTAGCAGCCAATCGAATACGACGATGTAGAATATTTTTTAAGTGTTCTTGAGCAATGCGTTCAAAACGAGTGATATCATAGCGAATTATAATACCTTTACGGCCATCCCAATTGCTACGACGTTCATGATTTGCAATTTCAGCTAAAAGGCCGTTAATTGCTCTAGTAGAACGTTCGATGCGGCGAGCTAATTCCTCTGCATCAGCCACAAATTGTGCTTTGTAATTATGAGCTTTATCAGTAAAAACAAAACAAACTTGGTTAAGTACATCTATTGCATAACCAACACTTTGGTGTTGTTGATTTATTACACGAGCAATTTCACGCTCAATAGCTTGTCGTCCTTGTTCAATAAGTTGAGATTTATTAAAGTGAACAGTACGAGCATAATCTCCCCATTGTTGCGGGTCTGGGCTTTTATTTTCAGCCTCTAATTTAACAAGTTCTGTTTCTAGAGCAGCGCTAAAAAATTGTTTTAAGCTTTGTCGTTTTTGTTCAGGTACACCATCTTCTGCCTGACGAGCTATTTCACTTGCCCATCGAGAAATAATTGAGTCTAAAGAACGATTTTGTCCTGAACCATCATCTATAAGCGGTTTTAAGAAATCATGTCGTTGTTCAGAAGAACCCTGCCTAACGGCTGTTCCTTCGTAAAGATTTGCAGCAGGTAAAAACTTATCTATTACATATTGAGTAATTGTACCAGCATTATAGCCTCCACCAGAAATATTTCCCCATTGATCAACAACCTCTGCTGCAAGTTTATAGGCACAAGCAAGTTTAATTCTATCTAGTGGAACTGTAGCAGTTGCAAGCCCTACGGAAGAGTACCGACAAATAAATTTTTGATCAATAACTGTGCGACCATGTTCATCTAAATGTTTGAAAGCAAATTCGTCTACTAAAAATTGATCTAAATTGACCCTAACACCTCGTTTATAGCCAGCAAATTCACCTTGAGAAAAATCCTTAAAAATATTGTCTGCCAACATATTAAAAATTAGTGTTTTAGAGTTATTATCTACTGTTTTTCCAGCAGAATTCATATTATCAATTAAGTAACAATAATTAAAAGCCGGAGGAGCAATATTGCGAGGCATTCTATCAGGCCATTCAACATTAAAGCTATTTTCATAGCTGTAATACTCTAATTCTTTTAAGGCGGCATAACTATTAGCAAAAATTCTTGGAACTTCTGTTCCAAAAAGCCTTGGTAGAACTAGAAACCCGACACTAGTAACAGGTTGACCAGCAAAAATATCTTTTACCAAAAAGGCTACATCTAGAAACATTCCACTACCTGTCCCACCAGCTACAGAAGAGACAATGTAGACATTAAAGCGGTTTGAGCCTTCTACCTCCATTCCATGACGGTCTAGCATTAGCTTCATGTTTTCAACATTACGAATGCGTTCACCTGCTTTTTGAATGGCCTGACGAATAGTGTGGTAGTGTTCAAAAAAGCCCAATCGGCTATAAGCTCGTATTTGACCTGCACCTTCAGTCATTGTACCTAACTTATTTAAGCCTTCGTAAAACCAACTTTTGATATGAGGATACTGGTTTAAGTCGTTTGTAATGCGAGCAGTATCAGCAATAATTGCCATTACTTTTTCGCCTTGGCTAAACTTTACTTGGTCAGCAAAAAGTCTTGCTCCAACATCTTTTTCAGTTAAATCTGTATCTATCCAAAGATAATTTACTATAGGAAAATTCTCTAATATGCCATACTTCTCAAAAAATCGCTTACGAATTCTAAGCAACACATCCCCACCAGTTCCACCAACACCAATAATTAAAGTGGGGGTAACTTTAATTTGAGTTAACTTATCAGCACTTCTTTTGCCTTGAATAAGAATTTGGTCACTCACAGATTTTTCCTCATTAAATCAGAATATTAAGGCTAAAAAGAAAATTTAATGTTTTCTGCACCTTTTGAGCCATTTCTATGTATTATTACTTTGGTAGATTTTTGCTGGGATAATCTAAAAACTTTTAACCCTTGATAATACCAATAATTACTAAAAGAAAAAAGTTATTATATCATAGCCTTAGAACTGTTTAACTTTTACAAATACCAAAATCTGAAGTGAGATTTAGTCTATAAAGCATCTTTCCCTTGGAAATGATGCTATATTAGGTATTTTCTTTATCTATAATTTTTTACTCATTTTAGAGTTAGGTAACAAACATCTACTATCTATTTTCATTACTATATGTTTAGCTATTTAAAGTGAAACAATCAAAATAGCATCAAACCTCTTGAACTAATATATTAATAGTCACTCTAGATCAATATGTTTATTTACAACTATTTAGGAGTAACTATGCGATATATAGCTTTGGTTTTACTTTTAATTTTATTTTTCCCTTTTTGCACTTTAGCTCAATCACAAAAGCAAACAGACTCATTACGTTCTTTTATAATGAAACAAGAAATAGGTGTAGGGCTACGATTTTCATCTCTAAATGAAAACAGTCAGTATGGTCGTCTCATAAACAAACAATCTGATACATTTGAAATTTTGACTTATGATGGTAGGAAAACTTATAAGTACTCAGATATTAAGAGCATAAAAAACACAGGTCGAACAAATACAGATAACTATGAGAAAGCAACTGAATTTGTCTTTCATGATGTATTTACTCTTCCTTTTCTTACTGTTCCATGGCTAATAAAAGCTATTAAGAGTCCCTTTAAACATACATCTTCTGAAAATAAAAAAGTACAGATTTCAGAAACATCTGATCTAATTAAAAATGTTTCAGGTTATGTTGTTATTGGTGATCCTGCACAGATAGATTCTAGTGAAAACTCAACAACCGCTGAAGTAAATATATTTGAACTTCCATCATTAAAGAAAACTTGGCTTCCTGGAGAAAAACTAAGCTATGATAACTATTTGGTGAGTGGCCCAGATCTTCAAGGTTCTGTTGTGTTTGTAGAAAACTATAGAAGAAGATCTGGTATAGTTAAAAGTTCAACAGATGGAAAACATCTAGAAATAATAAAATCATCAAAAGATTTACCTGATAATATCTACATTACAAATATAGTTCTTTCCAAAAACTCTATGTTAGCAAGTCTTTGCATTAAAAATCAGCTTTTTTCTTTTTATGCAGGAGAACCTGTAACAAAAAATGGGTATATAGAAGTGTTAGATATAAATAAAAAATCCAACCAGGTCTTTGATCTAGCTAATACACTTATATCCATCAACTATATCAATTGGTTTGCTGATGGAAAACATCTTGCTTATGTTGATTTTGTACCAAAAAGCTCTCTTTCTGATAAATTACAAAAAGAACTTAAAGAAAACAAAAATTTTTCTGTCTTACCAGAAAATCATAATGATGGTTATATACCTGTGGTATATTCTCTAGATATAGAAACAGGTAATAAAGAAGCTTTAACCCTTGGTCGTAACCCTGTTATTTCACTAGATAACAATTCTATACTTGTGATGGATTACAAAAATCAGTGTTGGTTAACAAACCTCTCTGCCAATACATCAAAAGAAGTTACTTTACCTGGATTAATTCGTCCAATAGGTTTTATCAGAAAAAATCTTATTTTATATTTGTGTTCATCAACGCAAATAAACCAGGGAGCTAAAATAGATGAAAGAGCCCCAGTAATACTAAAAATAGCTGATATTGAAACAGGCAAAATTCAAACCTTATTATCAGGAATACCCCCAAGAGCAAATATTAGTTTAAGCACAAATAATAAGGACTAGGCGATTTTGTTGAACCTATTAGTTATAAATTGCCTTAAGCATAAAAACAAAACAAGTATTGGCAAATAAATAAGCATTTCCAAACCTGCAACTAATAACATTTTTAGTGCTAATTCAAAACCTTTATAAACTCTCCAATTGTGAAAAGGATAAAGCATAAAATTAGCACTAAATCTTTTGCTCCAAAATGGCCAAAATACCATCACTCCATTGTTTGGAGGTGAGCTAGAAGTGAAAATGTCTAAAACTCCATGAGAAAAGGTTACTAAAGCTAAGCTTAAAGACAGTTTCCAATCAATTGTTTTATAACATATTAAGCAAGCAATAGTTCCTAGAATTAAAGCCATAGGTAGTGAATGGCTAAAAGCTCTATGCCAAGATAAATCACCTGTTAGCCAAACTAACCCAAAATCAAAATCAGGAAAATTAGCAAGCAAAGCCACTAACCACAGGTCTGAATACCAATAAGGTCTTTTACTATTAGGTAAAACATTAGCAAAGATCAAACCTGTTATTGTATGCGACACGGGAAAAGGCATAAATTATGTTCTTATAGTTTTATAGTTTATTTTGCTGGATAATTTTTATCTGCAATTTTTGCTTTGACTAGTTCAGTGGTTAACAATCCAGCTATAGTTTCCTCGGTTTGTTTAATTAGACCTACATTAGGAGCAAACCATTGCTCTACAATACCAGCATCATTACAGTTAGTAGAAAATTGTAATTTTAAGCAATTTTGGAAAGTTCCAGCAGGAACTTCAACAGTGTCAGTCCGGCTAGTAATTTTCACTCTTGCACCTTCTGAACAAGCAACACCCTCTTGGCTAAGATTCATCGTCCATTGAGCTTCTTCTGAAAATTTATACCATATAAATTTTTTGTCTTTTGCTTTTTCAATTAATGAAGATTTATTGTTCATTTTTAAAGATCTGCTAACTCCATCTCCCCAAAAATTAGAATGAGAAAAGAATCTTCCTGATTTTTCTGTGATTTTATCTGTCCAACTATCATTTGGTTTAGCTAGCTTGCCTATTTTACGATAAATATGCTCATCACCAACATTTTGAGGAAAATATATACTAGAATCTGGCTTAGTATTTTGTCCTAATACTAATATTACAAAAGAAAAACTCATAATCACTAAAAGCAAGCAAGTTTTTTTTAACATTTTTGTCTCCTACTAAAATTTAGATTGTTGTTAAAATTCCAGTTAAGTGTAATAACTTTGCGTTAACCTTGCATTGCAAAAGCGCGGATGCTGTAACATAATCAAGCAAGCAATGATTACAGTGGCTTAGTAACTTAAGTAGCTTAGATTTACAATGGCTAGCGCTTTAGGAGGCTTTATGAGTGATTGGCGATATAATCGCTATGAATATCAATCTAACAACCCATTTTCCCCTTTTCTTAGAACTACAGTTGTAAAATCACTTGTAATTGCTAACACTGCAGTATTTATTCTTCAGATAATATTAGGGCTTGTTAATAAAAACTTCTGGTTTATAGAGACTTTTGGCTTAACTCCTATTCTTATTACCTCAAAGTTTTTTTTATGGCAGTTTATCACTGCGATGTTTTTACATGGGTCATTTTTTCATTTGCTATTTAACATGTTGTTTCTAGTTTTCTTTGGCCCAGAACTTGAAATGATTTGGGGTAAAAAGCGTTTTTTATATTTTTACTTAGGTGTTGGAATCCTAGCAAATCTATTTATGTATTTATTAAATATACATAATTTAATTCCAACAATAGGTGCTTCTGGGGCTATTTATGGAGTAGTTGGAGCTTTTGCTGCTTATTTTCCAAATCGGCAAATTATTTACATTCTCTTCCCAATGCCAATGAAATTTTTTGTTCTGGTAATCCTGATAATTCCTGCTTTTCTGGGCACAATTGGAGCAGAAGGAAGTCCAGGAATTGCACATGCAGTACATATAGCTGGAGTGTTCTTAGGTATTGCTTATGCAAAAGCTGAATGGCATAGAATAAAAAATTTAAATCTCTGGATTAAAGAACAAATTAGACTTTGGAAAATACGTAGAAAATACAAAAATTTCAAAGTAGTTGATAAAGATGTAAAAAAAATGTGGGATGATTTAGAAGAACGCATTAATAAAGACAACAAAAAAGATTATATCAACTAAAACTTTTCTTTTCTTGTATATAGAAAACTGCTGATTTTAGTTTGCAAGTCTAATATTTGATGGAAACCCACTAAAATTTGCTTTTAGCACTTCTTGGTTATTTTGATTAAATAGTGTTGCGCTAGCATGAATTCGCCTGGCAATAGGATCTTTTTCTGCTATTGTAACGATACAGGTAATAGTATCCCCTACATAAACTGGAGATAAGTAATAAAAATGCATTTCCGTAGCTAAAAACCCTAACAATCCTCCTATATGAGTCAATAAACTACCAGTAAGTAATCCTGGGACAATTCTGCGACCAAACCAAGTTTCTTGAGCAAAACTCTCATCAATATGATAAGGGTTATAGTCTCCTGTAACTCCACAAAAAAGGGCTACATCTCCATCAGTAAAAGTGCGTCTAAAGGTAAATTGTTGCCCTATTTGTATTTGCTCAAAAGCATTCTTTAGTTTTTCTTTAAATTCTGGAGCTATATCTGGCATAACAACCTTATTAAAAAATTAAATATTCTCTAAATTCTCAATCTCTATTGGATCAATAGGCTCAGAAAGTGCAAATTTGAAAATTTGGGAGTAAAAATAATATTCTGCTTCTAGTGCACGTTTGATGTTTTCTGCACGGCGAAAACCATGTTGTTCACCTTCAAAAGCTACATAGGCAACAGGGATTTTCTTTTCTCTTAAAGCTTCTAACATTTTTTCTGCTTGGTTTGGAGGAACAACCTTGTCTTCTAGCCCTTGAAGCAAAATTACTGGACAAGAAAGCTGTTCAACAAAATTAATTGGAGAACGTTCATAGTATAAGTCTTTACGCTCAGGATATTTACCTACTAAATTATCTAGGTAACGAGATTCAAATTTGTGTGTATCTTCAGCAAGTGCTTTTAAGTCACTTACACCATAGTAACTAGCTCCTGCTTGAAAAATATCTCTAAATGTCAGCACACTAAGTGTAGTGTAACCTCCTGCACTACCTCCATCTATGGCTAAGCGCTTAGGATCAGCTAAGTTATTTTCAATCAAGTATTTTGCAGCATTCACACAATCATCTATATCCACAATTCCCCAATTATCTCTAAGCCTTTGTTGATATTCTCGACCATAACCTGTGCTACCACCATAATTTACATCTAATACAGCAAATCCTCGACTTGTCCAATATTGAATACTTAGGCTTAATACAGAAGAAGTTGCTGCTGTAGGCCCTCCATGACTTTTTACTAGCAAAGGAGGTTTTTCACCCTTTGGAGCTTGATAATTAGGATTTTTGGGAGAGTAATAAAATGCATGTGCTTTTAAGCTGTTTTCTGTAGGAAATTCTATTGCTTCAGGAACTGATAAATACTCAGAATTTACTTTTACCGCAGTAGATTCTTTTAAGACAGTTATTTTATTATCAGATAAGTTTAGTTTAACAATTTCTCTTAAAGAAGTAGGAGAACCTCCAACAAAAAATAGTTCATTGTCACCTACTTCTAAGTCAGAAATTTCTGTATAAGGTAGCTTAATATCTTTTAGAGCCAAAGTTTTAGTATCCAAAATAGCTAAATACCAAATACCTTTTTCTGTATAAGTACAAGCAATTTCATCATTTGATAGAAAAGCATAAGTTTTCATTCCAAAAACCCATTGAGGAAGTCCAAATTCTGCTTCTTTTTTACAAATTGCTTCTACTTGACCATTTCTAAAGCGGTAAAGATTCCACCACCCAGAAGAATCTGACACAAAATAAAGTTCTCCATTTGCAGACCATTCTGGCTGAAAGATTGATTCTGCAATGCCTCCAGCAATTTTTTCTGCTTCTTTAATATTTCCACTTTCATCTAATTTACCAACCCAAAGTTCAGTCCCATCCCAAGGCATATTTGGATGATTCCAAGTTAACCAAGCTAATTTTTCCCCATCAGGGCTAAGTTTAGGAGAAGAGTAAAAATCATTACCTGATACCAAAACATTGCCATTATTTTCTTTAGATAGATCAATAGCAACTAAGGAGTTAACCGCTTCTTGATTGCTATTTGTATGATCTTCTCGAACACAAATCAATCTATTGCGACATTTATCAAAAACTGCATCTGCATAATAAAAAGAGCCTTCTGAAGTGACAACTTCTGGCACAAAATCTGAAGTATTTGTATCTACTTTATAAATTCTTTGATCAGAGAAATTAGAAAAATAAACTTGGTGGTTAACTATTAAAGTTTCTCCTCCACCATATTCATGAACTCTAGTACGAGCATTAAAAGGGGCTGGGGTTATATCTAAAGTTTGACCATCTGTAAATTTAACAATTACACTGCGCCCACCTTCATTTGGCCGCATCTCTACCCAATAAAGATCTTTTTTATTTCTATAAAAAGGGGTTTTTAATCTTACATTACCTTTAACAACTAAATCTGCTGTGATTGGAGATTGCCAAGAGCCATAACCCATAACTTGTTTATCTAACATTAAATTTCTCCTAGGTTCTATTAAAACACTTAAAAATTTAAGAACATTTTATTTTTATATTGTTTTTATTCACTTTTTTGACAATAGAACTCAACATAAAAAGTTACTTTTTCAATTGGTTCAACTTTATGAATAACTTCTGGTAGCACAATACCTAACTGTGTACTATCTAAGGTAAATTCTTTATCTATAGGAGATAAAATAAAATATTTTAATTGGCCTTCTAATACATTTATTTTTGCCCAGATTCCTTGTTTAGTTGAGTGGTTAGAAAGCAAGGCTTTAGGAATAGTACTTTCAGTAAAGACAGGTGATTTTTTATATGCAGAAAAGTTTTCAGGAAAGTCTAGCTTTTCACATTTCAAACAATTTAATGTTTTTCCTATTTTTTCTTCTCGTCCTTGCAATGTTGTAACCCAAGGACGAGAAGTTAATGGTGGATTGTGTCTAACATGTTGGGTATGACCACAATCTAGATCTGCTACCCAATGATTTTCTAGATCTTGATGAAAATTTACTATGCTTCTATCCATTATATTGAGACTAACTACAAGATATTACTAAAAATATCCCTAACTTACTGGATCCACTGAGTAGAATTAGTTATTGAGTCAATTTGATTTTCCAACTCCTTAAGAGCTCTTGGAGAGTCAGGAGCAGGATGGTAATTTTTAATAGTTTTCTTTTTATTTCCCAAAGCAATAGAAGTAACGGCTGAAGTTCCATCGGTTGGGCCACCTTGATAGTTATCACTAAGCTCAAAGTAATTTATTTTTTCAAATTCTGCTAAAAGTGCTGCTACTTTTTCTTTTTCTAATGTAGTAACACGTTCTCCTACAACTTTAACATTTTTCTCACCTTTATAAACCACTTTACCATTGCCATAAATTGTCAATTTATAAATAGGACAAGGTCCATAGCAACCTAAGCGATCTAAAGAAATAACTAAATTTTTTAATTTATCTTCTTCTGCAGCTTTAGTAGCAGCAGCAGGTGAAGGTGGTGGTGGAGCAACAAAATCATCATTGGTGAGTTGCTTAGATTTCTGAGCAAAACTATTAGTAGACAACCCTAGTATCAATAACATCCCTAAAATTAGTAGCCGATAACGCATTTTTTTCTCCTTAAATTGAAGCAATAGCCGCGAACTTTGTAAAGTTCGCGGCTACAACCTTTTTAGTAAAACAACTTCGACACTAACACTGAAGCAATTATGTTTTTATTAACGTAACCAACCTGGTAAAGCTCCATCTCGGCGGGCTTCATCACACATTTCTTGGTAACGGATTATTGTTCCTTGATGCTTTAATCTAAGTTCTACCAAACGTTCTTGCAAGCTTCTACCTTCATAATTTGGATTTTGGTTAATAACAACCACACTGCCACGATTTTGTGGAGCAGTACCAATTCCAATAGGTATACCTCCAATACTAACACCTGGATAAGGATAAACAGGTGTAGGAGGATTATAAACTGAAACAGTAGATGGGGATTGAAGGCGCACACCTTGTTCCATTTGCATTTGCAGTGAAACTATTTGTTCTTCTTCTACTCTTAATTCTGTTAGTAAAGCTTTTGCTCTAGAACGCCAGTATTGTTCCTTGTTTTTTTCTCTTTCACGACGTTCGGCCATAAATGCTGCTTCATGTTCTGCATTAGGATCAGGAGTAACAGGAGGTTGTGTTAAAGCCTTTTCACTAGCACGATTAGCAACATCTTTCATCATTTCTTCACGACGAACTTTATAACGTTCAAAGTCGCTATTGGTTATCTTACGAGCAGTTGGCCGAGAACTAGCAATGACATCCTCATCCACGTTTGGTTTATCAGTTGTAGCTTGTTTATCTGTAGCTTTTGGAGGATCTGCAGCATTTTTTACAAATGAACCCGCTTCACCTGAGTTAGCTAATTCTGTTGCAGAAATATTAATTTTATCTAATGAAAGAGAAAATCTATTACCTTCTGGTAAGGTAAATACTGCAACTTCTCCAACAATGCGATATTTATCTTTTACCTCAACACGTCGCCCATCTTTCAAGATTAATGTATAGGCAGGTGTTATTAGTGGTAATAGAACAACAATAGAGAAAACTAACAAAAAGCGTTTCATAACTGCCTCACTAGAAATAGCTTTTATTGAAATAAACGCAAGAGTGTAGACTTGCCAATTGTAGCATGAAAACAAATTTATATTAACCAGATTTCATCAAAAAACTCAATACATTTTCCTATAAATAAATATCAATCATTCATACATACGTAATCATGCTAGTCTATAGTATCTACCCTATACTATAAGTTATCTATAATTTATCCTGTTTATATTGGTTGCCTATTAACTAAACATTATGATAGCTTTCGCATATGTTTGGAAACATTTTAACCAATATTTTTTTGGAGTTTCTAACAACTAAAAAATTCCCAATCCTAACAAAATATTAAAAATAAACCTAAGGGGAAAAGAAAAATGGAAAAAACGGCATTACAAAATTTACAAGATGCTTTTCTTAATCAAGCACGCAAAGAACGACTTCAAGTAACTATTTATTTATTGAGTGGTATTAAACTAACTGGCAGAATAAGAGGATTTGATAAATATTCTGTAATTATGGACGGAGGAAGCCAAGAACAATTAATTTTTAAGCATGCTATTTCAACAGTAGCATTGCCTAAAGGGGTAACATTAAAACTGCCTCTAGATGATGATCTACAAAAAGAAGAGGCACAAGCTGCAAGCTCAACTGCCGCACCTAGTAACGCTTCTAAATAAAATTTTTACTGAATAATGTCTGGAATATTTATTACGTTTGAAGGTATAGATGGTTGTGGAAAAACCACTCAATTAGGAATGTTGGCTGCTCTTTTAGCAGCCCATTCCATTCCCCATATAGTTACCCGCGAACCAGGTGGAACTAAAATAGGCAATAAAATCCGCCAAATAGTCTTGGATAACAGCAATCAAAACCTAGCCTCAACTACAGAGCTTTTACTTTATGCAGCTGATCGAGCCCAACATGTTTGCGAAGAACTGCTGCCTGCTTTGGCTGATAATAAAATAGTTTTATGCGATCGCTATACGGATTCTACTGTTGCTTATCAAAGTTATGGACGTAATTTACCTAAAAATCTAATCGACCAACTTAACAACATCGCTACTAATGGATTAACTCCTGATTTGACTTTGTTATTTGACTTAGAAGTAGAACAAGCAGAACACAGAATGTCCTCCAATAATTCTGAACGCAATAAAGATCGTTTAGAAAATGAACAAAGAGACTTTCACCAAAGAGTTAGACAAGCTTATTTGAATTTGGCAAAAGAATTTCCTCAAAGATTTATCATCATTTCAACGGCTGAGAGTCAAGAAAATGTCTTTCAAAAAGTTTGTCGTTTTGTAATTCCCAAAATCCAAACTATTTACCCTAACTTCTCTAAATAATTATGTCTCTAGCTAAACTTGTTGGTAATGATTCTATTAAACAATGGTTAAAAAACGCACTTAGAGCAAAACGATTACCTGGAGCATTAATTTTTTCTGGCCCTTCAGGCGTAGGTAAACAACAATTTGCAATAGAACTAGCTAAAGCCTTAAATTGCCCTAATTTAGATAGTGATTTTAATAGTTGTGATAATTGTTCTACTTGTCATAGAATTTCATTAGGTGAGTTTATTGATACTAAGGTTATTGTACCTGATGGACAATTTATTAAGGTAGACCAAGTTAGAACAGTAATTGACGAAATCTATTTTAGACCTTTTGAAGGTAATTTTCGTGTCTATATATTTGAATCAGCAGAAAAATTTAGAGAACAAGCAGCTAATGCTCTACTTAAAACCCTAGAAGAACCACCTAGCACATCTATACTTATTTTAATTACTAGTAGCCCTGATTCCTTACTTCCAACAATCCTTTCTCGTACTATTAAACTACATTTCACCCCATTATCAGATGAGGCATTAAGGATTTATTTAACAAACAATTATCCTAGACCAGAAACAGAACAAAAATTATTAATAAAATTATCTCAAGGTAGCATTGGACGAGCCTTAAGCATAGATATTTCAGAATATAAACAACGTAGGCAAGAGTGCTTAGAAATGCTAAGTGCAGTAGCAACTAAAAATCAGCCTACAATTTTGTTAAAAACAGCAGAAACTTTGGGAAAAAAAGAAAGAGTTGATTTTGATAAATATCTAGAAACTATATTTATCTTGTTGCAAGATTTAACACATCTACAAATTTCCCCTACAATAGAAACGATTAATACAGATATTTATAACAATTTGTTAGAGTTAGCTACTAAAAGCCCCTCCAACATTTTTGCTAAATTAGCTTGTCGTTTACTAGAGTTAGAAAGAGAATTAGTTCGTAACATAAATCGTCAAATGACTTTGGAAAATATTTTTTTAACTATCAAGTAAAAATTTAACTCTATGTTTTATATTGTTGATGGCAACAATTTAATGGGGCGCAAACGTTCTAGACAAGAGCTTTTAAACCTTTTAGCAGAGTTTGTTGAATTAAAAAAAGCCCGCTTACAAGTAGTTTTTGATGGAGCTCCAGATAAACACTACCCTGAAAACTCTTACTATCAAGGAGTGAAAATTTCTTATAGTGCTAGAGGAAAGGATGCTGATACCAAAATTAGAAAAATACTTGAAACTTCAGCTAATCCTAAAAACCTGGTAATTGTAACTTCTGACAACGACTTAGCTAGTTATGCTAGAACTTGTCAAGCTCAACACCTTAAAGCAGCAGAATTTTTAACACTGCTTTCTGAAGCCAAAGAAAAACAAATTTCTGAACAACAAAACACAAAGCCTCTTGTTAAAGGCGAACTCAATGAATGGCTAAGATACTTTGGTTTTGAACCTCATGAAGCAAATAAAAAATAATAGCCCAAGAATTTATACTAAGCATCAATTCTTAGGCTATTATTAGAGTGAAAAGTTATTCCCATTTGGGAGGTAACATTCTACGTCGTCCATCACTAGTTAGTTTTATGTTAGGTTCTTTCTTTTGATCCCAAAGTTTACAAGTTACCTCTTTGTGCAATTGGTCTAGAGCTTCACAATAATTTGTGTAGTTACAACGGCGAATTTCTTGACCTTTGCCTAGCTTAACCTTTAAAAACCAATCTGGATCAGCTAAGGATTGACGTGCAGAAGCAATAATATCTGCTTTTTGTTCTTGTAAAACTTTTTCTGCTAGCTCAAAGGTAGAAATACCTCCTGCTGTAATTACTGGAGGAAAAAAGCCTGCATTATTAACAGCTTGCTTAATTTTATATGCTAACTCAACATTGCGGCCAAAAGGCCCCAAAGCATCAGAATTCATTGTTGGCATACATTCATAGCCGCTTGGCCCAGTATAAGGATAAACGGCTGCTCCTACTTTAGGCTGCTTAGCATCTTCAAACTTTCCACCTTTAGAAATTGAAAGAAAATCAAATCCAGCTTTCGCAAATTCCACACCAAAATAAATTGCATCTTCTATTCGATTTCCACCTTCAATTACTTCATCTCCTAAAAATCTAAGCCCAACAACATAATCATCTCCAACACTCTTTCTTACGGCTCTATAAACTTCTAATGGTAGCTTGACACGATTTTCTCGCACTCCTCCATAACCATCTTTTCTAGTGTTACGTGCACTAAGGAAAGATGCCATAGTATAAGCATGTGCATAATGTAATTCTACCCCATCAAAACCAGCTTCACGAGCGCGTAGGGCTGCGGCAGCAAACATATCTGGTAGGACTTCAGGCAAGTTTTTAATATGTGGTAGCTCTTCATCAGTAACACGTTCTCTATAACCATATCTTAGAGACTCTAGCTCACGCTCAGTTAATACTTGATCATGTAAAGAATCTGGAGAGTTATTAAGAAACTGTCTAATTTCCTTTTCATCAGTTGTAAGCCAATGATCTGAGTTTAGAAGTTGAGCTAATTTTTCTCGGTGATTATTGGTAATAGTAAGAAAGCGAGAAAAATATTTTTCAGGTTCAGGACGTCGTTTAACGGATAGAAAATCTATAATTTGAATAAAAAAGCGTGTTTGTCCTTGGCTTTCCTCTTTAACTCGCTCAACCATCTTTCGTAAGCCAGGGATAAAGCGATCATGTCCAATTCTTAAGAGTGGGCCACTTGGAACATCTCGAATTCCTGTTGCTTCAACCACAATTGCACCAGGGCGACCAGCAGCAAACCGCCCATACCAGTCCAAATTATCTTCTGTAACAAAACCATCTTCAGTAGCTCTCCAAGGAACCATAGCAGGAACCCAAGTACGAGTCTCTAAAGTAATATTTTTAATTTTAATTGGTTGAAATAATAAAGCCTTGCTAGCTTCTTCCATTGATGGCCAATGGGTTTCAGTTAGTTTGTAACGAATACCTTCAGGTGGATACCACATAAGTTTTTTGGATTAATTGAAAATATAAAAGCTGAGGTTAAAATTTAAAGGCGAGCAAAATTCTTAAAATTTCGCTCGCCCTGTTTGTTTCTACAGTAACTTCATTTAGTTGTTTGCACCACAAGCTCCTGAACCACATCCCCCTCCTGTTGCTGCACAAGGAGAAGAGCTTTCGCTCTTGGTTTCGCTCTTGGTTTCACTCTTGGTTTCGCTCTTAGTTTCACTTCTATGGTCACTACTGCTACTACTAGATTTCTTAGAATAATCTGTCAAATACCAGCCAGAACCTTTTAGTGTAAAACTAGATTGTGAAAGTAGCTTGTTTACTTTTCCATCGCATTTTTCACATTGAGTGAGTGGCGGATCAGAAAACTTCTGGATTTTTTCAATAACAGTCCCACACTTCTCACATTGATATTCGTAAATCGGCATTATAAACCTCCTTAAGGCCGAAACTTTATTGCTTAATTTTGTATCGTCTTACTTTACCATAAACCTTGCATTTATGTCAAAAGGCAAGGCTTATGAGTTAGTTGTTTAAGGCTAATTGTAACGTTGCTTTTAAATTAATATCTATAAAGTTCATTTATTGCTTTTGTAACATCACTAATTTGAGGCAAAATTCGCTCTTCTAGCTCTGGAGCATAAGCAACAAAAGTGTCCATTGCTGCTACACGCATTACTGGCCCATCTAAGTATTCAAAAAGCTCTGAACCAATTCTAGCAGCTATTTCAGCTCCATAGCCCCAAGACAAACAATCTTCATGCACTATCAAAACCTTGCTTGTCTTCTTGACTGATTTTTCTATAGCTTCCCAATCATAAGGATTAAGTGTTCGCAAATCCAAAATCTCTACCTCAATCCCTCGTTCAGCCGCTTCACGAGCTGCAACAACTGAGTGCTGAACATTTGCACCATAAGTAATAATTGTTAAGTCTTTACCTTCACGAACTACTCTAGCCTTACCAAAAGGAATCATATAGTTAGGGCCAGGATACTCTGATTTATTATAAGTTTGACGGTAAAGGTGTTTATGTTCTAGAAATAAGACAGGATCCTCACATCTGATAGCTGTACGTAACAATCCATTAGCATCTAGTGCATTAGATGGAAAAACTACTCTTAAACCAGGAATATGGGTAAAAATGGATTCGCCACATTGGCTATGATAAACAGCACCGCCTTTTAGATAACCACCTATTGGAACACGAAGCACCCCAGGACAAGCAAAAGCGTTATTAGAACGCCAACGAAGCACTGCCATTTCATTACGAATCTGCATCATTGCAGGCCAAATATAGTCAAAGAATTGAATTTCTGCGACAGGCTTAAGTCCACGAGTTGCCATTCCTATAGCACGTCCAACAATGTTAGCTTCGGCTAAAGGTGAATTGAAAACTCTTGTACTGCCATACTTGCGTTGCAAGCCTGCTGTTACTTTGAATACACCACCTTTACCTTTTACTTCTTCTAAATATTCTTCTTTTGAACAATCCGCTACATCTTCCCCAAATACAACAATTCTAGGATCTCTAGCCATTTCATCACGTAAACAATAGTTAATTAGGTCAACTACTGTACCTGGTGTTCCTCCAGCAAATTCTGGTTCAGTAGAAAACTCACTAGAAGTTGGATCAACATCTGGAGAATAAACATAGTGATCAGCAGTATCTTTAGCTGGTTGAGGGCTATTTAATGCAACTTCTGCTGCTCTATTTACTTGATCATCAACACTTTGTTTTAAATCTGTTAATTCTTGTTCTGTAATTAGTTTTTCATTTAACAAGAATTGAGCAAAAGTTTTTACAGGATCTTGTTTTTCTTCTTCAAGACGCTCAGATTGTGGTTTATAAAGCTTTTCTTCATCAGATAAAGAGTGAGAATAAGGTCTAATTACTTGGGCATGTACTAATGCAGGGCCGCGACGCATACGGCAATAGGTGACGGCTTCACGCAAAACTTGATAACTAGCTATAGGATCTGTTCCATCTACTTCTTTAATAAAAAGATTTGGGTACCCAGTTAAAAGTTTTGAAATATTTCCACCAGCAGTTTGCACTCTTGTAGGAACTGAAATTGCGTAACCATTATCTTCTACTAAATAAAGCACTGGTAATTTTAAGTTACAAGCTGTATTCAAGGATTCAAAAAATTCACCTTCGCTAGTAGTACCATCTCCTGTAGACACATATACTACTTCATCTTGCTTAAAGCGGTTTGCTCTATCAGTAATACTTTCAGTTAAATTAAAATAACGTCCAGCTTCTGCACAACCTACAGCTTGAAGGAATTGTGTACCTGTAGGACTAGATTTAGAAACCATATTTAAAGCTTTATGACCCCAGTGAGAAGGCATTTGTCGGCCTCCTGAATTAGGATCTACTGCTGCTCCTACAGCAGATTGCAACATTTCTTCAGGAGTCATTCCAAGTTGTAAAGCAAGAGCGCGATCCCTATAGTAAGCATAAAACCAATCATAGCCAGGTTTTAAGACTAGTCCAGCAGCTACTAAAACTGCTTCATGACCTGCACCACTAATTTGAAAAAATATTTTATTTTGGCTTTTTAATTGTATTTCTTTGTCGTCAATGCGACGGGAAAGATATATATTGCGATAAACAGCAATTAGGGTTTGTCTGTCCAACCCAGCGTATTTTAAAACAGCGGCTTCTGCGCTCATTTATCCTCCAAAAAAGATCCTTTTTTTGTTGTATTTACAACGCTAAAGCGAGATTTGATACAAATGGCAACAATAGCATCTCTGCATCTTGAGTTCAAGTGATCAAACCATGCTCAACCCAAAAGGATAAACTAGGTAATTTTAGGTGATTAAAGCTTTATTTCTTTTAATTATTCTTCTAGAGAAATCTCTGTTGGTGGACTAATTTTTCCATCCTTGATTTCCTGTATTTTACTAGCAAGACTACTATTAGAATGTTTTTGTAAGAACTGATCATATGTTTCTGTAGCCTGCTGTGTTTGCCCTGCTAGTTGATATGCATATCCAGCAAAAGCTAGCATTTGTGGATTAGTTTGAGCTAGTTCATAAGCTTTAAGAAATACTGGGGCTGCATCACTATATTGCTTATTGTTATAAAGGCTTACAGCTAATTCCTGTTGTGCTTCAAAATAGTTTGGATTAAGTGCTATAGCTTGTTGAAATTCTGCTATAGCTGAAGGGAGATTTCCTTCATCTACATAATCCGCTGCTTTGTCAAAATGAGCCTCTGCTTCATTTGCTGCTGTAGAATCTTGTTGAGAATCACTTGTTGTACTAGTGTCACTGCTTGTTCTAGAAGAAGTACTAGCAGAAGAGTTACTAGAAGAATTGCTAGAAGAACTACTATTATTAAATAAGATTACACACATACTGCAACTACCTGCTAATAATACAACAATAAAGATTGCAGCAAAAAACCAAAAACTTTTATTTGACTTTTTAGGAGGCAAAGGTAAATTTTGAGGTGAAGGCCCTGTTGGATAAGGGCTTTGCCCAGGATTTAAAGACATTGGAGGAGCATAAGGATTAGATGGATTAACTCCCTGTTGTGGAATTGTTGGGTTAAAGCCACCAGGGATACGATTAGGCATATTACCTTGCATTGGATAAGGAGGTTGTGGCCCAGATGGCCCTCCCATCGGTGGTTGTGGATATGTTGGTGAACCAGATGGTCCTGTTACAATAGGAGGTTGTGGATATGTTGGTTGTTGACCAGAAGGGACTCCCATTGGTGGATTTCCTGGTACAGGAGAATTTGGAAAAGTTGGTTTAGCTGGCATTCCTGGAGTGTTAGGAAAAGGCTGTTGGCCTTGCTGCATCCCTGGCATAGTGTTAGGAAATGCATTTGGATTTGTTGGCCCACCTAAAGGTGGCGGATAGCCTACTGTACCAGGATTAGCAGGAAACCCCATAGCTGGAGTTGGGTTTGTATTGGGAATAAATCCACCTCCAGGAGTATTAACAGGTAAATTTTGATTAGGTAAGGTTGGATATGGTCCTTGTGGATTAGTTTGAGGTGAGATAGTAGGACCAGTTTTTCCACGAAAATCAGAGATTTCTCTTACTCCTTGCTCAAATTGTTCTATAAATTTCTGAATTGTTGGAGTTCGAGAATTACGATCACGTGCTAAGGCACTCATAATAGCCATTTCCACACTAGCAGGAATACCAGCTTGTGGATTTGCAATGTTAGGAGGAAGAGGATTTTCCGTCAGGCGCTTCACCATTATTGATTGGGCACTTTCACCAGAAAAAGGTAATTTTCCTGTGAGTAATTGATAAGCAATAATGGAAAAACTATATATGTCTGATCTAGGATCTAGTTTCTCACCTGCTAATTGTTCAGGAGACATATAAAGAGGTGTCCCGATAACCATTCCTGTTTGAGTTAGATCATTTCCTTTTTCACCTACTGAAAGTTTAGCAATACCAAAATCCAAGACTTTTACCCAATCTTTTCCATCTTTTCTAGCAATCATTATATTGTCTGGTTTTAAATCTCGGTGAACTATATGTTGGTTATGCGCAGCAGTTAAAGCTTGACCTGCTTGGCGAAGGATTTCAAAAGTTCTTTGTAAAGGCAAAACTCTTTCTCTTTTAAGTAAACTAGATAAAGTTTCTCCCTCTACGTATTCCATTGCAAGAAAATACATTCCTGTAGCAGTTTCTCCAAAATCATAAACCGTTACTGCATGAGGATCATTTATTAGTGCTGACATTTGAGCTTCACGGTTAAAGCGCTCAATTGCATCTCCATTTTGAGCCATATCTTCAGGAATAACTTTGATGGCACAAATACGGTTCATCCTAATTTGTTCTGCTTTATATACAGCCCCCATTCCTCCTTGACCAATTTTAGAAATGATTTTGTAACGCCCTTCTAGCACTGTCCCAATCAATGAATCTAAAACTTGGTTCTTAACTTCTGGCAAAGGCTCTAGTCTTACACCATCTTGGGCACAGGTAACATCTTGGTTATCATACTTTAAGTGGCAACGGGGACATATTTTCATATATTTTCTCTAAATTTTTATAGAATGTCTCATTGAAGATTAAACATTTTAGTGGCAAAAAGTCAACTTTAACATATTTTTTTATATTTTAAGTTATTAAGTAATAGCATTTACTATCACATAATATTATTTTTAAGTTCTGATTATTACGCAATTTTGAAGGATAAAGATTCTTTAAAAAGTACAAGGAGGGCACATAACAGAAAATATACTAAGAATTATCTCTTTTCAACTTTATGTCATACTATATTTTAGCAAATAAAATAAAGCTCAAAACTTATTTTTGTGTATCTAAACTAGTTAGTAAAGCCATTAAAAAAACTCCTATAATGACAACAAATAAAGCAATTTGAGTTACATCAGCAACCATAAGTAATATTAGAACAAGTGATATAACAAAAATGGTACTAAAAATTGATACTACTACCTTAGAAATCAATGACTCTGACTTTTTAGGCAACATGTCTTGGTGTGGCATATAATTAACCCTTCCTTTCTTGTTTGCCTAACAATTAACTTTAACAGCGAAAAAGTCCCCATCAATTTTGATTATTTTGTTATACGCAAATATAATACCTAATACTCAAGATTAAGGTAAGCTCACAGGAAAATCTTATTTTTTAGCTGAAAATTTAAAGTTAACTAGTTGGAGGCTTTAGCTTTTGCTCTGCTTTTAATTGGGCTATTTCTTGTGAAAGCTGCTCAAGTCTAGCTAGGATCTCTTGATGACGAGTAATTTCAGGAGTGGGTTTTTTAGCAATAAAAGAAATTGCTCCATCAGGTTCAAGAATTGCACGTTCAACTTCATCTAATGACACAAGTCCTTGTTTATGAGCTGCTACTTCAAGCTCTGTAATAGTAATTAGTTCTTCTTTAAGACGTTCATGTTTAATTTCACCCTTTTCAATAAGAACATCTGGTTCACCTTCTATTAATTGATCTAGTTTTTGGTGCCCATAAAGAACTCTTACCATTATATAATTGATAATAAAGAGTGTTGTTGCTCCTATAATTCCTCCTGTTACACTATTATCTTCACCAATAACTGCATTTTGCACAGTGTTAGATAAAAGAAGTAATACTACTAGATCAAAAGGGTTAAGTTGTGCCAGTTCCCTTTTACCAGCAATCCTTAAGCCTATTATTAGAAATATATAGATAAGAATTGTTCTTAAGATTTTTTCTAATATTGGTAATCCCATACTAAACATATCTAGGAAAATCTTTTCAAGCATAAACACTTTCTCCCTTTTTAATAAAAGTTGACTGTGTATAAGTTTACTTTGTTTTAATTAAATCAAAATAGAGGAGTTTGGGAGAATATTAAAGTCTCACCCTAACAAAAAGAAAATACTTATTGAACATAATTTACAGAAAATAGAATGGATTACAAGGAAGTAAGCTTAATAAGCACCACAAAACACTCCTAGCTATTTGCGCTAAGAGTGTTTTATAGTCATTTGCAGAAAAACTTTTATGTGGGTTAATTATTTTTCAAAAGCGCCAGCAAAATCTTGTAAGAAAGTTGGGTTATTAGTTTTAATTTTGCCACTCATAAAATCCATCATACCTGGTTTATAACCATCCCACATTTTTGCAAACATATCAGCAGAAGTTTTTAATACACAATCTGCTTCATCTACTGTTTTTCCTTCTTCTACCTTAATTTTATCCTTAGCAAATGTTACGGTATATTTATAATCATCAAGTGAAAAATAATAAGTACGATCTTCAGCGATAGCACCTTTTTTATAAGTCTTTTTCATTGCTTCAAAAACTTCTGGAATACTTGCCATAACTACCTAATTACCTCCAAAAAATATTTTTTTGACAGATAAATCTGTCTGCTAAATTTACTTAATACCCTAAATCTCTTAACTTATCCATTGTTAAAGTAGATTTTTCCATTTTTGGTGCTGTTGTTAACATACGTTCAACATATTTTGCAATAATGTCTACTTCTAAATTAACCTTATCTCCTGAGGACAAAAAGCTTAATGTTGTCATTTGTAATGTATGAGGAACGACAGCAATTTCAAAAAAGTTTGAAGCTAAATTAGCAACTGTTAGACTGATACCTTCAATTGCAATAGAACCTTTTTGACAAATATAATGAGCGATTTCTTTTGGATAAGAAAAACGCATTATAAAACCTTCTCCAACCATTTGGCGAGTTAAAAATTGTCCTGTGCTATCTACGTGTCCTTGGACAATATGGCCTCCCATTCGGTCACTAGGTCTTAAAGCCCGTTCTAGATTGACTTTTGTACCTATTCTAAGACTGCCAAGTGTAGTTCTATTTAAAGTTTCCCTTGAAACATCAAATGCTAAAGTTTTGCTATCAAACTCAACAACTGTTAAACAAACGCCATTTACAGCAATGCTATCACCTAATTTAACATCACTAGTGATGTATCTAGCATTTATACTTAGTCGCCCACTTTGGCTATTTACTTGCGTGGAATTAACTACTCCAATTTCTTCAATAATGCCAGTAAACATATTATTTCTCAAGGTTTTGCGACTAGACTTAGTTTTTGCTCAATATATTCTGCCATTTTTTCAACTACTCCATTAGGAGTTAGTTTGGAAGTATTGAGTTCAATAGAATCTATTGCTGGACGTAATGGAGAATAAGCCCTTTGGCTATCACGCTGATCCCGTTCTTCAATTTCTTTAAGAGTTTGTTCAAAACTCAGATTTTCACCACGATTATGTTCTTCTATATTTCTACGTCTAGCTCGTTCATAAACATCAGCAATCAAAAAAAACTTGACATCTGCATTAGGAAAAACATGCGTACCTATATCTCGCCCGTCTAAAACTACACCACCTTGTTTACCCATTTCTCTCTGACATTCAACTAACGCTTGGCGAACTCCTCCAATAGCTGAAACTATTGACGCTGCTTGACTTACTTCTGGAGTACGGATTTCTTGTGTTACTTCTTGGTTATTAAGAAAAACATGCAATTGATAAGGGCCACCTTTTAGAGAAATTTCTGAATTTTTGGCTATTTCTACAATTTTTGCCTCATCTTCAAAAGCAATTCCCTGCCTAATCACAGCTAATGCAACAGTACGATACATTGCACCTGTATCAATATATAAATAACCTAGTTTATCTGCTAAAGCTTTTCCAGCAGTACTTTTACCTGCGCCTGAAGGCCCATCAATTGCAACAATTAATCTCTTCATAAACTCTCATTTTTTCCTGGGTTACACTCGTTTCCTGGGGTTACGCTCGTTTCACTCGCTAAAACCCCAGGCTAATATATTTTTCCTAAATTTGAGTTTAGCTAAAATCCTAGGCTAATACATTTTTCCTAAATTTGAGTTTAACTAAAATTCTAGGCTAAGTATATTTTTCCTAAATTTGAGTTTAGCTAAAATCCCAGGCTAATATATTTCTTAAATCCTAGTTATGTTGTTCTAAACTAATATATAGAAATTTACTCTTAAACTGACCTTTTGGTCAATGATAATGACAATAAAGAAAATAGACTAGTACTATATCTTAGGCAAGATATAGTTAAAACTCTAAAGATACTTTTACTGGTATTCCAGTACGTAAACTTTCTAAAGCATAGAAAGTTGTCAACGTGGTAAGAAACATAGAATTTAATGGAATAGGGCAAGTATTTGCTTGCAACAAAGCTTTAATAAAAGTTTCTACTTCATTGCGATGCCCTTTATCTTGACCCGAAGAAGAAAACTTACTGGTATTTCCATTACGAGTAAAGCTTGCTGTTTTAAAATCATCTAAAACGGCTACAGCACCTGCACCAAATACTTCTAAGCGCTCTTTAGGAAATGATTTATCTCCAATAGCTAAATAATGCACTGTGCCAATTGAGCCATCAGAAAAAGAAATGTTAATCATTACAGAATCTTCATCAACTTCTTTTTCTGAGCCAGATTTAACTGATTTAGCAAATACTTCTACTGGATCAGCATCAGCAAAAAATTGCATTAGATCAATAAAATGGCAAACCTCACCAATTATTCTTCCTCCACCTTGTAGAGGATCTTGTATCCAATTGTCTTTAGGAATAAAGCCTGCATTAACCCGATAAATCATAGAGTATGGTGAGGTTTTACGCCCAAATGACTGTTTTAGCTGAGTAGCTAAAGGAGAAAAACGGCGATTAAAGCCTACCAATAAGGCTTTGCCTGATTGCTGTTGTGCTTGAATAATTTCTTTTAATTCTGTTTTATTTAGACAAAGCGGCTTTTCTACAAACACTGAAAGCCCTGCTTTCAAGGCAGAACAAACCAATTCTCCATGAGTATTATGACGTGTAGCTATAAATACACAGTTGGTGGAAGTATCTTTTATAACTTCTTTTGCATCAGTACTAGAGAAAGAAAATCTAAAACGTTCAGCAGTATTTTTAGCTGAAACTCCTGTAGAATTAGCAACTCCTGTAAGCTTAATTCCTTTAGCATTGCGCAAATGAGGCAATAAGCTAGCTGTAGCAAAATTTCCTGCTCCAATAAATCCTATGCCTATTTCGCCTTTTGCAGAACTTGAAGCATGACGAGTAGGTATTTTACCTATAACCTTACCATCTGTTGGGTATTGTAAAAGCACTCCACAACATCGTTCATTAGTTTTGCCTAAAATCACATCATAAGCTTCAGCGGCTTTTTCCACTGGAAAACGGTGGGTGGTTAGTAGTTCTAAGTTAACATGTTTTTCAGCAACTAACCTTAAGAACTCTTCCATATTACGCTTTTCTGTCCAGCGTACATAGCCAATTGGGTAATCCTGTCCATACTCTTCATAATCAGGATCATAGCGGCCTGGGCCATAAGAGCGAGACAAACAAAGCTCTAGCTCTTTCATGTAATAGTGTTCGCGTGGGATATCCATTTTAACAGCGCCTACAACAACAACTCTAGCGCGATCACGAGCTATTTCGCCTGCAAGTTTTACTGGATCATTGCTATTAGTACTAGCTGTAAGAATTATGCTATCAGCTCCACGGCCTTGGGTAAAAGCATCTACAATTTTATGAACATCTTCTGATCGGTTAATTGCTTGATGAGCACCGCTTTTTAAGGCTAAATCTACTGTTGCTTGATCTAGATCGATCCCTAAAATTCTACAACCTGCAGCTCTAAGCATTTGTACAGTAAGTTGACCAATTAAGCCCAAGCCTACTACAACAACATTTTCACCTAGTTGAACACGAGCTTGGCGAATGCCCTGCATAGCAATTGCACCCAAAGTTGTATAAGCAGCCCAATCTAGTGAGAGACCAGCAGGCAATAAAGTACACAAATTTACAGGTACAAAGTTAATTTCTGCATGTGAAGCATAACCCACACCTGCACAAGCTACTTGGTCACCTACATGGAAACCTGTAACACCTTCTCCAACTTCTATAACTGTTCCAGCACAGCTATAGCCTAGAGCTTTAACAGTTTCTAGACGAGCCATTACTTTTTCATAGGTGTTTACTAAGCCTTCACGGCGAACACTATCTAGAACCTGTTTGACTAAGTCTGGGCGTTGTCGGGCTTTACCAATAAGCGAGCTTTGTGCGGTAGCAACAGTTGTGCGCTCTGTACCAGCACTGATTAATGAATAAGCAGTACGAACTAAGACCCCACCAGGTCTTAAGACTGGAGGAGGGAGTTCTTCTACTTTGAGTTCTCCGGTTTTGAAGTTTTGGACGACTTGTTTCATAAAGCCGAGCATTTTATCACAGCATATGTTTGTTGCAATATAGCTCTGCTTTAAAGGAATTAAACCTACCAACTCATTGTTAAAAACTAGCCATTAGTTAGTTGTTTTTTTCCATTTGTTAGAAAGTAGTTTTGCTAAAAAAATAGCATGCTAACTTCTAAACTGAATTTTTGTCTCTTTACCAAATTAATTTAAACCAGTAATTTTTTGGAGAATAAAAAATGCAAGGTGCTGTTAAGCTTTTTCATAGACTTCGCTATTTTGCCCTATTAACTACTTTTATACTTTGTTTTACATTTATAGTTTGTGCTAGTGCTGCTGCAACATTAAAAGGCAGAGTCGTAGATCCATCAGGTGCAGTTATTGCTGGAGCTAAAGTTAAAATAGTCAACCCTAACTCTGGCCGTATTGATGAAGCTATTACTGATGCCAATGGTGTTTTTACTTTTTATAATGTTCCTCATAATTCTTATACAATCACAATTATTTCAGATAGCTTTCAACCGTCTACCAATACAATAGATGTACATAGTGATGGAACTGTGGATTTAGGAGACTTATCGCTTTCTGTCGCTGGAGCTAGTGACATTGTTACAGTTACTGATAACACTACAAGCATATTAGAAACAGATAATAGCAGTTCTCATTTAGATATAGATAAATCCTTAATACAACGCGCTCCCGGAGTAGTAGCTTCAAGAGGTACAGAACAACTTTTGCTCTCAACCCCTGGCTTTATTGCTGATGAAAATGGGCGTACACACTTTCGAGGTTCTCATGGTCAAACAGAATACAGGGTTGATGGAGTTCCAATAACTGATCAAGTACAGATTACTTTTTCTAACAATATTGACCCCAGTGCAATATCTGCACTTGAAATTACTACAGGTGGAGTACCAGCAGAATTTGGAGATCGTGTAGCAGTTGTTAATGTTACAACAAAATCTGGGTTAGAAAGCCAGCGTAATTTTTTTGGAACACTTTCTTATGGTTATTCCCGCTTTGCTACAAATGAAGCAGGTATTCAGTTTGGAGGATCGGCGGATAACAAAAAAATTGGCTACTTTGTTAGTATTGGTGGCTCAAGTTCTAACAGATTTTTAGATGCAATTAATTTCGAAAACTTGCATAACCGTGGAAACACTCAACGTTTATTTGGTCGTTTTGATTTCCAGTTTAATCCAAATGATAAACTAACTCTTAACATTCAATCTGGCCGTACTGATCATGAAGTTCCTAACCTGCTTTCACAACAGCTAGCAGGCCAAGATCAATCTGTTCTAAACAGAGATGGTTCTATAAGTCTAAGGTATGGACATATTTTTAACACTCATGCATTCTTGGATGTGGTATCTTACTTAAGAATAAGTCAACAACAACTTTTTGCTAGTCCAAATGATACCCCTTTACAAAGCGCTTTTGGCCGTAGATTAACTAAATATGGTGTAAATGTTAATTTTAGCTATGATAATGGTGCAAACCGTTTTAAGACAGGATTTGAGGTATTTGGTTTTCCACTTAGGGAATATCTTTCTTTTAAGATAACTGATCCAACTTATAATGCTCCATTCCTTACTCCAAATGGTGATCCTGATCCAAATGATAGTCCTGCTAATGCTAATAACCCTAATCCAGATTATAATCCTGCACTAGCGGCATTTGATGCCACTCGTATAAATCCAGCAACTGGACTTCTAGGCTCAGCATTTTTCTTTGAAGGCAAAAAAACAGGTAAAGAAGTAGCTGGTTATATACAAGATAGTTATAAATGGAAAAATTTAACTCTCAATGGCGGTTTGAGAATTACTAACTATAGAATGTTTATAGATCAAACTGGAGTTCAGCCTAGAATTGGTCTATCTTATTACATTAGCAAAACAGCTACAGTGCTACGTGCTTCATATGACAGACTCTTTATTCCACCTGAAAATGAAGGATTATTGATTAGTAGCTCACCTCAAGTAATTTCTGCTATTGGTGGTAACAATATTTTAATTAGGCCAGAAATTCAAAATAGCTACGAAATAGGCATTCAACAAAAAGTTAAGAATCTCTTTCGCATCGATGCAGCCTACTATACTAAGGATGTACGTAGGCCACAGGATAACGATCAATTTCTTAATACAGGATTATTATTTCCTCTCTCATTTGGAACAGCTAAATTAAAAGGGTTTGATCTTCGTGTAGACGTTTCAGAACATCGTGGAGTAAGTGCTTATATAAGTTTTGGAACAAATAGTGCAATATTTTCTCCTCCAGCTACAGGTGGATTACTAAGTGATGTACCTACAACTATTTTTAGAATAGATCATGATCAAAAAGTGTCTATACAAAGTGATATAACTTACTACAATAAAAAGCATAACTGGTGGACTGGAATTAGTGGGCGTTATGATAGTGGTTTAGTTACAGATTTTGATCCTGCTGTGTTAAACAATCCTGATTTAGCTTTTGGAGCAAAATATATACGTGGAACAAATGATACTCTAGCACCTTTTAGAATTAGGCCACGTGCAATATTTAATTATTCTTTTGGAATAGATTTTCTAAAAGAAACTACTCATTCAATAGGGTTTCAATTTGATTTGCTTAATTTAGCAGATAAGAAAGGACTTTATAACTTCCTTTCACCTTTTGGTGGAACACATGTTATTCCTCCAAGAACTTACTCTGGAAAATTGAAATTTAATTTTTAACCTGGGGTTGCGCTTCGCTAAAACCCCTTGAACCCGGGGGTGCGCTTCGCTAAAACCCCGGGCTAATATGAGTTAGGCTAATATTAATTTGAGCCATTTCAAAAATCCTATTTGGATTACACTTCATTCCCGGGGTTGCGCTTCGCTAAAACCCCGGGCTAATATATGGCTCTGTTGGAAACGAACTTATTTATTAAAATGGATCTACTTTTATTAGTTCAACCCATATTAGCCCCAGGTTTTAGCGAGTGTAACGAGCGCTACCTGGGGTTTACAAATTATTTGAATTAGCTCAAATTCATATTAGTTCAACCCATATTAGCCCCAGGTTTTAGCGAGTGTAACGAGCGTAACCTGGGGTTTATTAACGAGCGCTATATGGGATCTCAAAACGTAGGGTAATGTGTTTAGAAGTTAGACTTGTTGGCCAGAATTCATTTTTTTAGCTGTTGAGTAGGCATCAACAATTGACCATATAGAAATCACCCAACCCAACATAAAACTCCAAAGAAAAATACAAGCTCCTAACATCAACAATCCCTTGCCTACTTGCCCATTGTAAAGCTGTCCACAACCAGTAAGTAAAACACTTAGCAAAGCTGCTCCAGCAGGGCTTTTTCTTTCTTGATAAACTGGTGCTGGATGAACGTTGTTTATGATAAACACTTGTTGTGGTTGAGGCTGCCCCCAAGCATTAGGAGGAGGAGACCATCTTTGTAAAGACATCTGTGGATGCATTGATTGAGATGAATGTACTTGCTGAGGTATTTGCAAAGGATATGGTTGAGACACTTGCTGAGGTATTTGCAAAGGATATGGGTATTGTTGTTGAATTTGTGGTGGGTAAGGTTGAGCTTGATTAACCCAGGGTTGAGGTGGTTGTGTGTATTGACCTTGCCAAGGAGGTAAATTATTTTGATTCTGAGGTTGCCAAGATTGTTGATAATTAGAACCGTTCCATTGCGAAGGTACATTGTTAGGATTATTGTTGTAAGAAAAATTATTAATAGCAGGCATTGAGTTTGTTAGCGCTACACCACAATTACGACAAATTGTATCTACCACACTCCCCATAACACCACATTGCTTACACTTCAATGCCATAACTACCTCCAACTAGAATATTACGTACTTTCTACTAGTTTTCGCTTTCCAAAAAGCTGACTTATAATACACCTAACGCTTAAGTTTAGATAGATGTTTATTTATCTTATTCATCTAAAGTTGTTTGATCTATCTTTTCAACCCCAATTTCTTCAAAAATTCGGCGTTTGACCTGAGAATCATAAACTTTCCATTTCATTTTCATAAATTCCTCATCAAAACTACCTGAAAGAAAACCTATAGGTATTTCAAACCCACCTGCTTCGTATTTTCCTCCACCATAAAAGTTACCTTGCCAATCTTTGCCAAAAGCATTTTTTAGGAAAGTGTCGGGATTTAGTGTTACTTTAGAAGTACGCAAACTGCCAATTATTACTTCTCTTTCCCCTTCCTTACCAACAATCCCATAAACTACTGCGGTATGAATATTTTCTTCACTAAGTAGAAAATCTGCTGTTTGAGGAATTGCATCTCTATCCTCATAGCGCAAAAACCCTATACCAGCTATTGAAAAATTATGCCGAACAATACGATTTTCTAACGCTAATCTAATTACGTCAATAACTCTACGGGAGCGTTTTACACTAAGAATTTCTGAAAGTAATGATTGATCTACATAAGGAGTTAAAAAAGCTGCGGCTAAATAATCTTTTTCTCTTGCTCTAATAAGGCCAGCAGTTTCACTACGAAGACCATGCATAAGTGCTGTAGCAAGTCTGACATGTTGAGCATTAGACTTGTCTAAAACTAGTAGTCCTTCTTTTATATATTCTGCGTAAATAGTTGCAGTAGCGTTAATTTTGCGGATATCTGTAAAAACAGCTTCTATAATTCCCTGTTTTTCATGATGGTCAACAATAACTAAAGGTTTGACACCTACATCTTTTAGCTTAGTAGTTAATGTTGTAGTAGTACCTTGGTTATCAATAAAAACAGAGTGTTTATAAACACTTAAATCCATATGTTCATGGTAGCGCATTAAATCTATGTCTAGGAGTCGCACTAAAGCTAAGTTTTCTTGGTGAGAAATTAATCCATCATAAACAATATCTACTGTGATTCCAAACTCTGCAGAAATCATTTGATGAGCAACAGCAGAAGAAATTGCATCTGGATCAGGGAAATTTTGAATTGCAATGATGTGTTTTTCTCCTCTATGAGTTTCTAACAAAGCTTTTAGTTCTAAGCTTTTAGAAAGTATTTCCGGCATTTCTATAGATTGGGATTCAGACATTTTTTCTTTTGCCATAATTTTTTGATTTCCTACTGTTTAGAGAATTTGCCAAGACATATTTAACATATAGATAAAGCTATTTGAGGCTAAGAGAAATTAAAATTCATTCCATTAAAATTAACAAGATAGCTTTGCAACTAGTTTAATCAATTTTATTATGGCAAGCAATTTTATTAGAATCACAAGAAGTTTTTTAATTGGCAAAAAATACTAACTATATTAGTTTATTAAAAATCAGCTAAAATAAGCTTTTGGCCGTAGATCCAAAACAAATATAAAACTATAATTAGTTTTTATGCTTAGAATAAGTTTTATTGACCAGGATTTTGACTATGAAAAATACCTTAACTAATTCTCTTAGCCATTTATTTTTTCAAACTTTGTTTATTGGTCTTTTGGTTTTTGTTAGTTTAGTTTTGCCTGTCTCTGCACAAGTACAAAAATCTCAACACTCTGAAGCAGAGCTTGTTTCAGAAGTAGAATCTATCCAAGCAGGACAACCTTTTTGGGTAGCATTACGCCTTAAAGCAGAACAAGATTGGCATACATACTGGCAAAACCCAGGAGATTCAGGGCTTGCAACCTCAATAAAATGGGAACTTCCTGAAGGCTTTTCTGCTGGTAAAATCCAATGGCCTTATCCAGAAAGGATTGACGCTCCTCCACTAACTAGTTTTGGTTATGATGGTGAAGTGCTTCTACTCATCCAAATCACTCCAGCAACAACAATATCTGCTAGTTCTGTTAAGTTAGTTGGTACAGCTAAATGGTTAGTTTGTAAAGAATTATGTTTACCAGGTGGAGCTAAAGTTGAATTAGAACTACCCGTAAAAAATGAAACTCCTAAGCAAAGTAAATGGGCTCAGGCTTTTGCTGATACAAGAACTAAACATCCACTAACTAGTTCTGATTGGCAATTTAGTGCAGCTACTAATAAAGACACTTACATAATTAAAGCAGTTCCACCTAAAAATTTCACTGGTGACGTTAGCAAAATAACCTTCTACCCTTTTGAAGGTGGAATTATTCAACATGCTGACCCTCAGAAATTTGAAAAAACAGGAAGTGATTACACTTTAACTTTAAAACGTGCAGAAGATGCAACAGAGAGTTCAAAAGAGCTTAAAGGCGTAATGGTTTCTTCACAAGCTTGGCGCAACGGTGGCACAGAAAAAGCTTTAACAGTGTCTGTAGCTGTAGCTGGCGATATAGCAATTAGCCCTGGAGCTGGTTCTATTAATCAAACTCCTTCTACTCCTAGTAAGAATCTAAACTCTATAACAAGTCTCTGGTTAGCATTAGTGTTTTCTTTTTTTGGTGGTTTAATTTTGAATTTGATGCCTTGTGTGCTACCTGTTTTGTCTATCAAGGTTTTAGGTTTTGTTAAACAAGCTAAAGAAGATAGCAGCAAGACTTGGCAACATGGAGCAATTTTTACATTAGGCGTTTTAGTATCATTTTGGACTTTAGGCGGTTCTTTAATGCTACTTCGTGCTGGTGGTGAAAAATTGGGCTGGGGTTTTCAACTCCAATCTCCTACTTTTTTAGTTTGCTTATCTGCACTATTTTTCTTATTTGGGCTTAATTTATTTGGTGTTTTTGAAGTTGGCACATCTTTAATGAATGTAGGCCAAGATGCAATGGGAAAATCTGGGCTTTTAGGCTCTTTTGCTACTGGTGCTTTAGCCACTTTAGTAGCAACACCTTGTACAGCACCTTTTATGGGCTCAGCTTTAGGTTTTGCACTAACACAGCCTCTTTGGGCATCACTACTAATCTTTTCCTCTCTTGGGCTAGGGATGTCAACCCCATATATTTTACTAGCCTTTTTCCCAGCACTACTAAAATTTGTACCTAAACCAGGTGTTTGGATGGAAACATTTAAGCAATTTATGGGATTCTTACTAATGGCTACAGTAGTTTGGTTAGTATGGGTCTTAGGGCTTCAAATAGGTATGGATGCCGTAGCTAAGCTTTTATTATCTTTGATAGTAATGGCTATAGGAGCTTGGATATTAGGTCGTTGGGGTAGTTTAATGCAAAGCAATAGAACTAGACGTATTGCTCAAGTTACTATGATAGCTCTAGTTGCTAGCAGTTTAACTTTTGCTATTTCTAGCGCCCGTAGTGAAGCGGCTTCCCAAGCAGGAGAAGTCAATAAGGAAGGTAAGAAGGTTTATAGTGGTGAAATAGCTTGGCAACCATTTTCACCTAAGCTTATAGATGAACTACGTGCTGCTGGTAAGCCTATTTTTGTGGACTTTACAGCAGCTTGGTGTTTAAGCTGTAAGGTTAATGAGAAAGTTACTTTTACCAATCAAGAAATAAAAGACACAATAGTTAAACTAGGAATTGTTCCTGTAAAAGCTGATTGGACTTCTAGAGATGAAACCATTACTAAGACTTTAGAAAGTTTTGGTCGTAGTGGAGTACCACTATATGTTCTTTATAATCCAAAGCTAAAAGACCCTATTATTTTGCCTGAAGTAATTACACCTGACATTGTTTTAGGCGAACTAAGAAAGTTAGATCAAACAGAAAAAACATCAACATCTAATAGCAACAGCAATGTTGCTCAAGGACAATAGGCTTAAGCATATTAGGCTATGTGCTTCTAATTAAAGAGCTTTTAATTAATGAAATACTACTTAGTCAACTATAAATTAATTAAAAGTGTTGTTTCAGCTTTTTACATGCGCGCATTTCTAGTCTTTTTTTCTACTTGTGCTAGAATGCCGGTAAATAATATACTCCTGATTTGCAGGAGTGTAATTTTCTTTTCACTTATAAAATTAAAACAAAAACTAAGCACTATGTGCTAAAAATTTAAGGAGAGCTGATCATGGGAGTTTTTGTTATCGCTTCACCTTGCATTGATGTTAAAGACACCGCTTGTGTAGAAGCTTGTCCAGTAGATTGTATTCATCCTCGCAAGGATGAGCCTGAATTTGAAAAATATAGGATGCTTTTTATTAATCCTGACGAATGTATTGATTGTGGGGCATGTGAGCCTGCTTGTCCACCACAAGCCATCTTCCGTGAAGATGATTTACCTGCTAAAGAAGAAAAATTCTTAAAAATCAATGCAGATTGGTATAAAGATCCAGACTCAATTCCTGACGAATATAAAAAATAGTTTTGTTATCTGTGAGGGGAGTTAATCCCCTCCACACTACGTCTATAATTTTATCAACTGCTTAATTAGTAGTAGTTCTACTTTCATAAGCCTGCCTAATAATTTGTCTGTTCACTAATTAAGCAAAATCAACTAAAGCAGAAAGCCTAAAGAATGCTTTGAGGTTATTTTAACGACAATAAGCTTTTGGGTTTCTCTTTCTTAAAAATACGCTAAATTATGTTAGCGACTAACCGATTTGTAGGCTTATAGTAATTGGAGGGTTAAAGTGCCAGAAGATATAAAAAAGAAATTAGAAGAAGAACTAAAACTCTTAGAAACAGAATTAAAAATAGATATCCCTAGGGAACTACAGAAAGCTGCAGCTTTAGGGGATTTGCGTGAAAATGCTGAATATAAAGCAGCAAGAGATCGCCAAGAATACTTACAAGCTCGTGTAGGAGCATTACGCAAACGTTTATCAGACTTAGCACTAATTAATCTTGATACTTTGCCTAAAGATAGAGCAGCTTATGGTTCTACAATAACTGTACTTGATCAAGATAAAGATGAAGAAACAACTTACAAACTAGTTACGGCTGAAGAAGCGGACATAACTAAAGGGCTTATTTCTACAACATCCCCAATAGGAAAAAGCCTAATGGGTAAAAGAAAAGGCGATGAAGTTGAGGTTCGTACACCTCAAGGAGTTCGTCATTTCGAAATATTAAAGCTTCTAACAATACATGATTCATAATAAAAACCTTATGTATAAAGCTAAAAGCCTGAGGTAAATTACCTCAGGCTTTTAGCTTTATAACTTCTAGCTAGTATAACTTTACATTATAGTATAGCTTGGCCCACCGCCACCTTCAGGAGTAACCCAGTCTATTATTTGATAAGGATCCATAATGTCACAAGTCTTGCAATGAACACAGTTAGCAAAGTTAATGTGTAGCTTCTTTTTCCCAGCTTCTTCGGTCATTTCATAAACCTTAGCTGGGCAGAAATATTGACAAGGATTGCCATATTCTTTTACACAACGATCTACACATATATTTGGTTCTAAGACCTTCAAATGACAAGGTTGATCTTCGTCGTGTTTTGTTGAGGAATAATAAACATCTGTTAACTTATCAAAAGTAATCTTACCATCAAAATTATGCTTTTCTGGTTGTGGATTTGAGAAGTTAAAAAGTTTTAACATCTTGGTATGCCCTGGTTCAGTATGAGCACGATCAAAAATTCCCCAATAATTTCCTTCAAAAGCCATTTGCAAACCAGCATGAAGCATAGCTACCCAATTTCCATGTTCAAAAGCTTGATGGAAGTTGCGAGAGTGATGAAGTTCTTCATATGCCCAACTATGCTTGAACTTCTTATCATAATTACTTAATTGTTCTTTAGAGTAATTCTCTACTAACAAAGACTCAAATATAGTTTCTGCCGCTAACATACCTGATTTCATTGCAAGGTGAATACCTTTTAAGCGAGCAGAGTTGAGGAAGCCAGCAGAATCTCCAACAATTAGAACTCCATCAGCATAAAGCTTAGGCATAGAGAAAAGACCACCTTCAGGAATGGTTTTTGCGCCATAAGCAATTAATTTTCCACCTTCTAGCATAGATTTAAGGTATGGATTGGTTTTCATCTTTTGTAGTTGAGCTTGTGGATCAAGCAATGGGTTTTTATAATCCAACCCTACAACTAATCCAATATCTAACAAATCATCCTTCATATGGTAGATCCACCCACCACCATAAGTATGGCTATCTAAAGGAAATCCCATAGTATGAAAGACATGGCCTGGTTGAACTCGACCTTTAGGCAATTCCCAAATTTCTTTTACACCAATGGCATAGACTTGAGGGTTAGAATCTTGATCTAGTTTTAGGCGAGGTTTCAATTTTTTGGTTAAAGAACCATGTGAACCTTCACCCAAGACTGTTACTTTAGCAACAATATCTACACCTGGTTCATAGTTACCTTTTTTCTTTCCTTCTTTGCTAATACCTTTATCACCAGTACGAACACCTATAACCTTATCTCCATCTAGGAGCATTTCTGCTGCGGGAGTTTCAGTAAAAATGTTGATATCTGTTTGTTCTATTTTTTTGCCTAACCAGCGAGCAATTTTTCCTAAAGAAACTATATAATTACCATGGTTAACTAGTGGAGGAGGAGTAATAGGAAAGACATATTTACCAGATTTAGTTAAATATAAAAGTTTGTCATATGTAACTTCGGATTCAAAAGGCATGCCTTGTTCTAAGAAATCTGGCATTAATTCTTTTATTGCTCGTGGATCCATTACAGCACCAGATAAAATATGTGCACCTATTTCACGGCCTTTTTCTAGAATACCAATAGCTACTTCACCTAGTTTACGACCTTTTTTTTGCCCTTTAGCAATTGCTTCATCATGAGCTTTGATTAGTTTATTGAGGTGATAAGCTCCAGCTAAATTGGCAGGTCCAGCGCCAACAAATAAGACATCTAGGTCTAAAGTTTCCCTTTCATTACCCATAAAATAAAAACCCCTTCCTCTAGCAAAATACTAATAATTACTGCTTTGGATGATACCAATTTTTTGACCAGCGGGACAAGTATTTCACACCAAAAGATAGATAAGAGCTTATTTTTAAGCAAGATATAAAGAAGAGTTTAGTAGGTATTAGTAAAAAATATGTTACAAGCCTTACTCGCCTACAACATCTTCTGGTCTCATACCTTTAGGAATAATATAAAGTTCTTTGATCCAGTCTGAGAGAATAGCAACTGAACCAGTTTGGGTGATTAAAGACATCATTCCAGGGTATTTTCCAGCTTCAGTAAAGTTGAGAAATAACCCATTAAGTTTTTCTCCATGTTCATAATGATTTAACTTTAGAACTAACTCTGTACCTGTTTTTAGTTGTCGACAAATATGATTAAAGTCTTCTGCTACCATTTTTATTTATAACCTAGATTTATTATTCTGCCTCTTGTAACACTTTTGTTAATAAAAGTCAAAGGAAACCATTAAATGCTTATTCTTCTTTTGCTTGCAGAATTACTCTGCGAACATAATTAGAATCTTGCCCTTGAACTAACAATGTAACTCTAAACTTACCTGTTACATAACTCCTAGTAGCGCTAAATGCACCAAATTTATCTTCTTTTGGTATTAAATTCATATCTTTAAACTGAATCCGTCCAGGGCGCAAATAAGCTACAAAACCATTAATCTTTTTTTTATCTCCCAATACAGTTAAACCTTCGTAAGGATCAAAATCTGCACTTGTAAATCTCCACTCTATACTTCCAGTACGAACAACTTGTGGTTCACCAAAAAGATCTTCTGCATAACGAAAACTATTTCCTAGTTTGATACTTAAAAAGCCATCTGGTTCAATTAAATTGCTTCTAAATCTATCTCTAGTTGCATCAGAAGCAAGTTGTGGAGAAAAAGCTGTTACAGAATAATTAGTTGTTAATATTGGAATAAGTAAACCTACTAAAACAAGTAAAGCTGACAAACGTTTCATCTATTGCTCCTTAAAAATAAGGCTATTGAAGGTTTAAAGAGAAGTTTGATTTTAACACAAAGTTTAAACCATGCTACTAATAACAATCTATTATCTCAGCATCTTTGATACGATAGATAATTCCCCCTGCCACTTCATCTCGTTTAACTAGTACCCCTCTAATACATACTTGCTTTTCTTTACCTGGATCTTTTTGCCCATCTTTAAGCTGAATAATAGCTACAGGATATGTATTAGGATCTTCACTTGTGGTTAATTCTATGCCTAACTGCTCGTTGCCAGCAGTAGATTTAACCCAAGCTGTAAACTCTATGTTAGCTGCATCTTGCTTAGTGTTTAACATTGATAATCTAGAAATTTTTTCTGGCTTACTTACAGTTTTGCAACTTATCAACAAAATTAATAAAAGCCATAAAACCACTATGTTATTAATTTTCAAGCATTTCTCCTGAAATGTTTAAGCTAAAAATTCTATAGAAACTACTTATTTAGTTTATTTGTTTACTAACTTTAGCAAATATCTAAAGGCAAAATCAAAAAATCTCCAAAAATATTTACTAAAGTTGTATTAAAAACGCTAAAAAAAGTGTCTTTAAATAGTTAAAACATTTTTTAGAAATTTAAGATACGTAGTTTCTTGAAAAGTATCTTATTTATCTACAATGATTGTAGTATGTTTCTTTACAATGTAGCACCATTATGTAAAATACTAGTTTCGCCATTTTTGGCAGTTACGCCATTTTTGACAATACTTTAGCTGTCACTTTTGGCAGTTATGTAGTCAAAAATAAATTGTAGATAAAACATGAAATGGTATTAACTTTCTTATTTATCTATAAGTTATAACTATTATTTACTTTTAGTAAGGTAACTTTATAAATTATGGTACAGCTATTTCTTAGACTTATAAAAACAACAAATACTCCCTTAAATAAAATCCGTAATATTGAGGTTATATATGGTTAACTTATTTAACAAATCCAGATCTGTTGTAGCTATTGATTTAAGTAATGATCTACTAACCAAAGCTGTTTTAATAGCTACTGATGGTGAGCGTTTTTCTTTAGAAGGATGGGACTATTACTCAGAACATGAGAGTGGAGATACAAATTTTTTGCAAAATTATAAACCTGAAGCAATTACAGTATCTCTTAGCGATGCTCACACTTTGTGTTTTGCTATTCCCGATCTAACAGCTATAAACTTAGAAATGGAGAAACGTAAAAGAGGACTTTCTGTAGAAACTCAATATTCAGATTTTATAAAAGTCTCTCAAAGTTCTATTCTTGCTGCTATTCATAGAGATATGGCGGAAGAAGTCATTAAGAGTGTTCGTGATACATTTCCAGCTATTCCTCAAATATCTATTACTCAATCCATGATAGCACTGATGTATGTATACCTACGTAGTTATCAACCACAACCTGAAACCCGTACAGCCATAGTACATTGGGCAGGATCTTTTATTTCTGTATTAGTTGCTCAAACAGAAATACCTATTTGGGAAGGTTCTGCAGAAGTAAAATCAGACAACAGAGAAGAAGCTTATTTAGAAATTTCTGCACTTTTGCAGACCGCAAATGAAAAACTAGCCATATCTAATTATGATTTATTACTATTAGCTGGGGAATGCGATAATGATGATGTAAAAAAGCTACATAATTTTGCTAGTCATGTAGAATTAATTTCTCCTTACCGGAATTCTGCGTTTGAGTTTGGTCGCAGCCTTGGAGCACGTCGTAAAGAAGCTCAATTAGAAGGACATCAACTTGCTGTTGCTATTGGTAGCGCAGGAATGCTACTAGAAAATATTGGCTTAAATTTAGCAAACACTGATATAGAGTTACAGCATGAACTCCCAATAGACCGTCTAATAGAAGTTGAACCTACAATAACTAACATAATTTCTGACTCTCTAAAATCCTTTACCAAAAAAACTATTCCTTTACTTTTAGAACAAAGCAGAATTCTAGTTGTTGGAATAATTATAGCGATAAGTTTATTTAGTTACCGCTTTTATACAATTTATCAAGAAAATTCAAAACTTACTCAAGATATCTACAAAGAACAAGGACGTGCAGCACAACTAGTTGATATTCGTACCAAAAATGATGAGTACAACCGCAAAATCAAAGCTATTAAAGAAAGAACTTCAACTATTAATGAAATTCGTAAAGAACAACTCATTGTTAGAACTGTATTAAAAGAAATTGACGCACGTATCCCTAAAGGAATTGTATTTAGTGAACTTACTATTAATGACATTAATGTAAAAATTAAAGGTTATGCCCCAGAACGTCCAGCAGTATTTGAATTTGCAAAACAACTAGGAACTAGTATAAATGTATTTGCCGATGTTGTACCTACTTATGATGATAAAACTAATATAGGCAACTACGAAATAAGCTGTAAGTATGTTGGATCAGTACCTGTAAATACCCCGCCTGCAACCAACAATATAATAAGTAAAAATTAATTTTCATTGATGGGAGACAATGTTATGGCTAAGCAAAAAGAAAACAACAAAAGTGGTGTTATTGCTGGAATTATTGTAGCTTTATCTATTATTTACCTTTCTTATTTTTTATCAGACACGTACTATTTTCAACCTGAATCTGAAGAATTATTAAAAAAACATGCTAAGTTAGATGAATTAAAAGCCAGTAATGATGAAAGTGAAAAAATTAAAGCTAATGCAAATCAACTAGAGTTATCTTTAGCTGCGGCAGAACAACAATTTAGTTCTCTTAAATCTTTAATTCCAACAGAAGCAGAATTGGCTACAATTCAACAGGCAATGGCGAATAAAGCTCATGACCGTGCTTTAAAGTTTGAATTTTTCTCACAAGGTGCCAAATCCAACAAAATAGGCTCAATTAATGAAGTTCCCCTACAAGTAGATGTAGTTGGCTATTATGATAATGTTGGTCGTTATATTGAGGATTTTGCTAGGTTTGAGCGTTTATTGCGAGTTACTTCTGTAACAATGAAGTTAGAACCTAAAACCAATACTCCACCTCCACAACCAACTCCCTCTACTACTACTCCAAATCAAGCAGTTCAACCAACAGAGCAAAACTCTCAAGTAGCAACTGTACGCGCAACAATTAATTTTTTTGCCTATGTAGTAGATAAACCCTCAAACTCTAAAGACGTTAAATAAATTTAGGAGATTCCTATGGCTTTATTTGATAAATTCAGACGTGCGCCCCAACCACCTGTAAAAAATGATAAACCTCAAACACCTGCGGTGTCTTTTAATAAACTAACTTCGGCTCTTAGACGAGATAGCACTCAAGTTGAAGATTCAACGGTTCCTCCTCCATCACCTCTTTTGCCTAAGTTTGACCCTAATGCCTATGATGATGAGCTTTCTATACCTAGCCTCTCTCCTGAAGCTTCAATGTATCAAGGTGAACGATTGTTAATAGACGGTGAAGAGATGGTTTTTGATCGCTCTAAACTCTATAACATCGAAGATGAAGTCTTAGCACTAATTGATCCTAAATTTGCAAAAGAACAAGTACTCTTGCCCGTTGAACGTATAGGCAATCTAGTAACAATAATCTGTGCTAGCAAGCAAAGCCAACGTATTGCAGAACATGTTCTTTATGGACAACATAAAAATTTACAATTCAAATTTATCTTTTCTACAGAAGAAATAATTCAGTCTGCTATAGATTGTCATTACCTTCGCCGTGACTTACGTATTAATGAGGAACAACGTACTGAGCGCTATAAACAACTATCTTCCCAAATTAAACAGGTTGCAACTGAGCGCCGCCAACGTAAACATCTAGTTTTTTCAACAGGTTCTCGTCAATTTACTCACAACGATAGCGCACTTCGTGAGCTTATAGAAAATTTACTCTGTGATGGTCATTGGGCAAGAGCAACAGATATTGATATTGATCTCTTCCGCTTAGATCCTAAATCTGGTGGTTATGAAAAAAGTCGTGAATTAATGGTTTGTCGCATTCGTGTAGATGGTGAATATCAAACTATCCATGAAGAAGCAATGGAATTAGAAAAGTATGAACGTATCCCTCAAATATTAAAAATTTATGCTGGCTTAGATCCAAATAATACTTGGGATGGTCAATCTGGCGTTATCAGACCAACATTAACTTATGCTACACGTGAATCTCCTGTTGAATTTCGGGTTAACTTTATTCCTTCTGGAGATGATCGTGGCGAATCAATGTCTATAAGGTTACAAGAAAAAGATAACTTTGTTTTTACTCTAGACAAAATTGGGTTGCTACCATTTCAAGAACAAATCTTTCGTGAAGAAATGATGCCACTTACTGATGGAATGATTGTTTTTGCTGGCCCAGTTAATAAAGGCAAAAACACTACTATGGTCTGTTTAATTAAAGAATTCCAACAAAAATTTGCTACTAAAAAAATTGTAACAGTAGAAGATCCTCCAGAATTTAACTTACCTTATGTTACTCAAATTGGTGTTAGTCGCAAACGCATAGATGAAAATGCAGGAAATGGTGAAAAACGAGGGTTTCATTACTATTTAACCCATATTTTAAGACATAACCCTGACATTATAGTTATAGGTGAAGTGCGAGAACCTGAGCCTGCCCAAATGGCTATAGAAACTGCTGGTATAGGTCATTTAGTACTAACTACTATGCACACATCTAATACAATTGAATCCATAGATCGCTTACGTAATTTTGCTATAGACAATTATAAAATTGCTGGCTCATTAAAATTTGTTGTTGCACAACGATTAGTTAAAAGAATTTGTCCTGATTGTATTAAGGTAGTGGACGATAACATTCCCAAAGTACCTAGATTAATTGAGTATATTCAAAAAATAGGTTGGCATCATCCAATTCAATTTGTCAAAGGCAGTGGTCGTAACATAAGAAATCAAGAATGTCTAACTTGTAGAGGCACAGGCTTTCACGGTCGAGTAGGTGTTTACGAAATTCTTCAAATAACCCGTCAACTCCGTTCCTTGATCAATCAATCTGCTACCCCTGATCAAATTCGTGAACAAGCTCTTAAACAAGGCTTTCGCTCACTTTGGTCTATTGGGTTAGAGAGAGCATTATTAGGCGATACCACACTAAGCCAAATTCTTTATCACATTGGTAAACCTGATCCATTTTTAGAAGGTCTTCCTGAAGAAGAAATATAAACAAAAAAACTTACATTAATTTTAATAACTTAAGAAGAGGAAAAATCTATGGCCGTCAGTAACACATTTCAAAAAATGAAAGTTAGTGAAGCTAAAAGAGCTAACGTAGATACCAATCTTAAAATCAAAGATGAAGAATTAGTAACATTTACTGAAAGTTGTCGTGATCTTTATGAAGCAGGTGTTCCAGTTAATGAATTACTAAGACAACTTCAACAAGCGACTACTAACAAAAGGTTTGCTTTGGGGCTTAGTTTAATGCTAGATGACATAGAAAATGGAAAACTTCTTAGTGAAGCAATGGGACGATATCCAAATGTGTTTGGAGATGATTACCGTTCTTTGATAAGAGCAGCAGAGCAATCCGGTAAATGGACTCGTCGCCGAGACAAATTTGGAGAAATGCGCGAAGGCATTTTAGATATGCTTATCAACTATCTTAAACGCCGCAAAAGTGCTCGTGACCGGGTTAAAGCCGGTTTAATGTATCCTGGATTTATTGCAGGAGTACTACTTATAGCTATAACACTATTTGCTTTCTTTATTTTACCCACACTGAAAGATTTATTTGGCTCACTTGACTCTAAAATGCTTGAAGCTCCTATGACCAAAATATTATTTGGAACAGGAGATTTTATAAGAAACTACTGGTGGATCATAATTGTTGCAACAGTTGGGCTTACTACTTTTTTAGTCACTTACTGGAAATCTGGAGCAGGAAAAAAGATTTGGATGCACTACCAGCTAAGAGCTAGAGGTATTGGCCCTCTATTTGTAAATATGAATGTAGGTGAAATAATGTGGCTAATGGGAACTTTATTTTCTGCTGGTATGACACCTCAAGAATCCTTAGATATCCTTTCTAGTTCAGCTAGAAACTATGAATTATCCAAAGCGTTAGAACTAGCTAAAGAGTATCTATACCAAGGTATTCCATTTTCTGATGCACTTAAAAAGGCTCATTGGGTTTTTGATGGTCAAACTTACATGGTTTTATCTAGCGCTCAAAAAAGCGGACGACTTGGAACAACATTACAAAACTATGCAGCACAACTATTTGAAAAAGTTGACCAAGGGGTTGAACGCTTTGTAAAAATGATTGAACCTTTTGTTTTATGTATAGTTGGAATACTTATAGGATTAATGCTAGTTGGTATTTATGGCGGTATTAGCGGAGGAATTGGTGGTCTTGCTCGATAATCATAACTTCATTTTATAGAGTGATTGATAATATTTGGTTATTATTACATAAGGGTATAATAGTATGAAAGGTTACACTTTAATAGAGATGCTAATAGTTGCAATACTTATAGTTACATCTTTGGCTGTAGTCGGAATAAATTTCTCTGGTTCTCTGGCTTCTGTAAAACCAGATCAAGTTGCTGTACAAGTGGCGCTGACACTCTCTCAAGCCAAACGAGCAGCTTTAAGCGGTACAGTTGATCAAACTAAACGAACCTTTAATCTTGAAAATGCTATAGCTATTTCTCCTAAAGGTATTTCTATTTCCACTGATCCACTTACTAAAAATCAAATTACTTGCAGCGATACAAGATCTTGCCTTAACCAACAAACCTTGTGCGTTTCTGGACAGTCATTTTGTTATACACCTTCTAGTTCTTTTACCTTTGATATGTTTTCTGGTAAACTTACAGAATCTCACGTAGTATTTATATTTAGTACAACTCGGCGATTAGCGCTATTAATAAGTGAAACAGGCGATTATACAATTGCAGAGCAAATTAATGGTCAATGGCGTTCTCGCACAGATTTGCAGAAATTATATACATCTAAAAACTAATAGAATAGATATAAACATTTTTCTTATTATTAAACTATGGCATTCAATTTGCTGAAAACAAATTAAATAAAACAATAAACATAATAAACATGTGGAGACATTATGTCTAAATACAGAAATAAAAATGGCTTTTCACTCCTAGAATTTATTATAGCAATTATCCTAGTAGGGTTAGTAATAACAATCTTATTTAGCATAACAGTAACCGGAGTAAAAAATGGCAGGTTTGTTCAAAGATTGGCTGATGTCAGAACTCTAGCTTCACAAAAAGCAACTCAACTTTTTAATGATATTCCTAATCAAGTTAAAAACTTCCCTGTTGGTCAAACTCAAGCCGGATCACTTGACCCTAACAACCCTGTTAATGGCTACTTTGACCTGCTTAATGATTCTGGTTGCTTAATTAACTCCTCTGTTGTAGTTATAGGCAAAGGCTCAACTCCTACGCAAGATTTAGGGGGGGGTCATACTACCGTAGATTGTTCTATATCAAATCTTGTTAATCCAAGTGATTCAACCGTCCCTAGATACCGTCGCCAATGGCTAATTGCTAAAAATAAGCCAACTGTTGGCGACGTTACTGTTTATGTGGTGGTGGTTTATCAAGACACTAATTTAATAGCTCGTTCCTATTCTTTAATAAAAGTTGATGGTGGCAGTTCCAAATAATTGTTTTAGCGTACTTTTATAACTCTTTTTATAGCCTATTTATTTTAGGAGTTTTTATGAAAAAACTTATAACTAATCAAAAAGGTTTTACATTATTTGAAATAGCAGTAGTTTTAATTCTTAGCACAATTCTTTTAGCTACTACAGCTAGCCTCTATAGCCAAGTTGCTAAAACTAATCGTCGTTTGCAACGAATAAATTTTCTTGAGCGTTCCTTGCTCAACACACAACTTTCTCTAAAACAATCTCTTACAACATTGCCTGGTAGAGGATTAGGATCTTTTGGTGATGCCTTTGCTACTGCAACTCTTCCTGCTGCTGGTACTTTGTCTACTGATAAAGGAGTTCAACCCATTCGCTTAGGCATTATTACACCTTATAAAATTAATGGGTTTGATGCTTTTACTATAGCCTACACTGATGCCAAAATTCCTCGTTTAGAAATAGGGGAACTTACTACTGCAAATGGCAACATTGGTTCTGCCAAAGTAATGACTCCTTTTAATAGTCGCACTATAGGACTTCCTCATAGCGGCCAAAACCCTCCAATTCAGCCTATTTCAAACCAAAGCAACCCCAATGATAGTTACAATGTCATTTCAAAAACTACTCCAACACCAACTCCTAGTCCTAGTTCTACTCCTACTCCACATATACCTGTACCGCCTCCCACTATTGGAAATACTGGAACTGTGACAGGTATCCCTTACTATGCAGATAAATCAATGTTTCAACCAGGTAATTTAGTACTATTAATTTCATCTCCTTTTGGAACAGGCATTGTAAATAATCAACAAACCTTTATAACACCTTCCCGCATAGTAAAAATTATCTCTGTAACAGGCCCTCAAGGAGTAACAGTTGCTCCTTTTAACCAACAAGCTATACAACTTACTTACGATCTTTGCCTAGTAGGAGAATGTGATCCATCTTTACCCCTTACCAATTTAGGGAAATCTCCTAAGATTCTTGATGTAGGTGCAATCATAGCTCCAATTAAAGTTGCAAGCTTTTATGTTAAACAAAATCAAGCAGGTAACTTTTTAGTCAGAAATGATGGTGGGCTAATAATGCCTGATGGTAATGGCTCATTCCAAGTTCGAGGTGGAAAAGAAACTAATATTGGTGAAGTAGATAGTATTAGTGTAAATTACCTTCTAGAAGATGGAACAACTCAACCAACTCCTAACAACCCATTAGTTCCTTGGTTAGATCAAATCACATCCGTTGATATTATGTTAAGTAAAGGTGCACCACCAGTTCAAGGAAGTGAAAGCTTTAACCGCAACCTTAAATTAAGCTTCCCAATAACAATTAGAAATATTGAATAGCATCCTTAGAGGAGACTGTTATGGAAAACACAAACAATAACTTAACAAACAAAGAAGAAATAGCACCTTTTGATTTAATAACAAAGCAACTGCCCAAAAAGCTAAAAATGCTAAAGAAAACCATAGCCAACACTTCAAGACGACGTGGTTACACACTACTAGTATTAGTTTTAATGTACTTTGCTGTAGGGTTAGCCTTAACCTCTCCAATTGCTATTCAAAACAACACACAGCTTAAAGATACACAGCTTGAAGTAGCCTTAGATCAATCTGAAAACATAGCCATAGCCACAGCAAGCCCAATAAAGAATTACATAATAGGAGAGATCTATCAAAAGGCACAACAGCAATTTATAGAACATTTAAACCTAAATAAGTCATCAGCCTTAACCTATCCTTGCCAAAATGAGTTAACCCCAACAGAGCAAAATGGTGGCAGTATGCTACAGCAATATG